>NZ_JACHDS010000001.1:4428080-5904107 GCF_014201195.1 Nocardiopsis mwathae
CGAGGCCGCGGTGACGCGCGAGGTCGAGGAGGAAGTCTCGGTGGCGCTGCGCCCCGGCACGATCCGGCCGTTCACGGTGGTCGACGAGCTGGCCGACGGCTACCCCGAGGGCACCCGGGTCCGGCTGTCCTGCTACGTCGCCGAGCACGACGGCGATCCGGTCCCGACCAACGAGATCGCCGAGCTGGCCTGGCTCGACAGCGCCGGCCGGTCCCGCTGCGCCCCGGCCGTGCGGCGGGTCATCGACGAGCTCGCCGACCGGGGCCTGGTCGGCTGATCCCCCTCTCCCCCGAGATCATCAGGGGGAGAGGCGCGGGTGGAGGGCCGGAGGTACGTGGCGGTGCCGACGCCGCCGGCGCGCGACGCCGGCACGCCACTCCCCTGAGGCTCCGTCCCCCTCAGGGCTCCCGGTCGGGTTCTGGGGTGCGCCAGTTCACGGGCGCGGGGTGGGCGAGCTGGTAGAGCAGCACGGCGAGGCCGCAGGGCAGGAACGCGAACGCGATCAGCAACAGCGGCAGCGGGTCGCCGACGGCGAACTGGCCGTGCGCATCCGTGGCCAGCAGGACCTGGGCGGCGACCTGGAAGGACAGGTGGAAACCCACACAGGCCCACGTGTTGCCGCTGACCACGCGGATGCAGCCGAGGACGATCCCCACCGCGAGAAGCACCAGGAAGCGGGCGAGGCCGATGGGCTCGTCACCCAGGACGCCCCACAGCACGGCGCCGAACAGGCTGAACAGCACCGCCTGGGCGAGCACCGCGGCGCCCGGCCGCATCGCGGTCATGAGGTTGCGCTGCAGGTACCCGCGGAAGACCAGCTCCTCTGGCAGGGCCTCGTAGAACAGCACGAGGACGGCCAGCACCACGATGAACAGCAGCGCCTCGGGCACCGAGGTGAGCAGGGTGATGCGCGTCCAGCCGAACGCCACGCACACCGCGGTGCCCACGGCGGCCGGCACCGACCAGACGGCCATCCCCAGCAGCAGGTGCCGCCATCCCTCACGCAGTGGGGTGAGGCCGAGGCCGCTCCACGGGCGCCGGTCGAGGTGGCGGCGCGCCAGCACGACCATCGGAATGGCGACCAGGCTGACCAGCGCCGCCGACAGCGCGTGCCCGGCGAGGCTGTAGCCCGGCCCGGTGACCGTGCGGACCACCCACCCCACCAGCGGCCACAGCAGGGTCGCGGCGACGGCCACGGCCGCCACCCGCCAGACCAGGTCGGGCGGTCGGCCGAAGGAGAGGGCGGAGAGCGGCGGGGGCGGTTCGGGGAGGCGGGGGTCGCCGCTGTGTGCCCCTGCCCCGTCCGCCGCACCGGACGGGGCTCCGGGCCGGGGCGCTGCGCGCCGTTCACTCATGAAGCGCTCCTGTGATCAGGGGGAAGTCCGCTCCGCCGAGGGGATGGCCGACCGTCAGGCCGAGCGGGTCGGTAACCGGGTCGGGGCGCCCGTTGTACGTGGCGTCCGCCGCCATGTATCTCGCGCTCAGCACGATGCGCGGTTCCGTGGTCGTGTTGCCGTTCGCCCAGCGGACCGTGCGGGCGCTGTGGAAGACGGCGTCGCCCGCGGCCAGCGGCAGCGTGACCGAGGGTCCGCGCAGGACCGGAACGATGCCGAGGTCCCGGTGCGAGCCGGGGATGAAGGAGAGGCAGCCGCGCTCCGGAGGGATGTCGGAGAGGGCGACCCAGGCGGTGATCGTCTCCGCCGAGTCGTAAGGGTCGTAGGGGGCGTCGCTGTAGCGCACGGTCGGCCTGCCGCACTCCGGCTCCTGGTAGAGGAAGCAGCCGCTGAACAGGCGCATCGCCCGCCCCGTGAGAGCGGAGGCCGACTCCCCCAGCGGGCCCAGGACGAGGTCGCGCAGGGTCCCCTCGGAGCGCCAGTCGCCGGCGCCGCGCAGGACGGTCATGCCCCGCTGGTCCCACCGCGGTTCGGCTTCGTACCGGTAGGCCTCCCACGCGGCCCCGCGCGCGTGGATGAGGGACTCGCCGTACAGCAGGCGGGGGACACGGACGACCCCTGCCTTCCGGTAGTCGGTGATGTCGGCTTCGAGCAGGGTGGTGAACGGGTGTCGTTCGACTCGCACGACGGTCTCTCCTCTCGGGATGGCGTCCGCGGTCGGTCGGATGTGCCCGGAAGCGCGCCGGTCCGGCGTCACTTTCGGATCGCGAGGTCGAAGAGGGTGATCAGCTCGGCCGTATAGGCCTTCAGGTCCAGGTCGGGGTTTCTCGCCCACTGGTCGAGCGCCCCCTCGATGCCCTGCCGGACGGTGACCGCGACGACCCGGGGATCGAAGTCGCGGAACTCCCCGTTCTCCTGTCCCTTGCTCAGGAGATCCTGGAGGACCGTGACCGTCTCCTCCCATTTCTGGGCGAACCGCGGCTTCCCGTCGCTCGTACGGTGGCCGTCGACGATGGACGCCATGGCCAGGTACCGGGTCCGGTTCGCTCCCCAGTAGTCGAGCTCCACCTCCATGTGGACGTGCAGCCGCTCGGTCTCGGTGCGCGCGGACGCCAGCCGGGGCTCGATGAGTGCCCAGCCGTCGTCGAAGATCTGCGTCACGACCTGTTCGAGCAGGTCGTCCTTGCCCGCGAAGTGGTAGGAGATGACGCTCTTGCTGATGCCCGCGTGCTGAGCGATGCGGGCCAGTGACGCCTGCGCGTATCCCACCTCGGCGACGGTCTCGGTCGCCGCCTTGATGATCTGCACCCGACGGGCGGCCTCGATGAAGGGGTTGCGTTTTCGGCCGACCGCACTGATTTTCGGCTGCATGGCGCAAAGATAGGCCGATCGGCCTACGCGCGGCAAGGGGATAGCCGACTTCGGCCAGACCGCGATCTCCCCAGATCAGCAGGGATTCGCTGCTTCCCGCAGGTAAAAAACCTCTGGCGCCGGACACTCTCCCGTGGATAACCTGCGACGCTGTGCGAGCCCTTCCCGAACGCGATCCAGGAACCCCCGACCACCGATCGGCCGGGCGGTACCTGCTCTGGCTGGCGCGCAGGCAGTGGTGGCCGCTGGCCGTCGCCGCGGTCTACCTCACCGTCTACATGTCCCTCCAGGCGCTGCACCCGGTCGTTCTCGGGGCCGCCGTGGACGACGGGCTGGCTTCGGGTGACCCGGAGCGGCTGCTGCTGTGGGGCGCGGCGCTGCTCGCCATGAGCGTCGGAATCGCGCTCCTCATCACCCCGACCCACCGCGCCGAGGCGTTCAACTGGTACGCCTCCGCCTACCGCACCGTCCAGGTGGTGACGCGGAGGTCGGCGCACCTTGGCGCCACGCTCACCCGGCGGCTGCCGACCGGCGAGGTCGTCGCCGTAGGCACCACCGACATCGACGACATCGGCGAGATGTTCGAGCGGGTCGCCCGGCTCGCCTCCGCCGTCCTCACCATCGCCCTGGTCAGCGCGCTGATGCTGTGGTCATCGGTGCAGATGGGGCTGGCCGTCCTCATCGGGGTGCCGCTGATCGTGCTGTGCTCGGGCCCCCTCCTGCGCCCCCTGCACCGGCGCGAGTCCCGACAGCGCGACCTCCAGGCCGCGGTCGCGACCCGCGCCACCGACATCGTCGCCGGGCTGCGCGTCCTGCGGGGAATCGGCGGCGAGCGGGTGTCGGAGACCCGCTACACCGCCGAGTCCCAGCGCGCCCGCGCCGCCGGCGTCCACGTCGGCTGGCTGACGGCGGCACTCCACGCGCTCCAGGTCCTCCTGCCCGGCCTGCTGATGGCCGGGATCATCTGGCTCGGTGCCCGCCTCGCCCTCGCGGGCGAGATCACCCCCGGCCAGCTGGTGACCTTCTACGGCTACACGGCGTTCCTGATGATCCCCGTGAGCGATCTGATGCGCACGACGAACTTCATCGTCAGCGCACACGTGTCCGCCCGGCGGATCGTCCGGATCCTGTCCCTCCCCCACGACCTCCCCGAACCCGAACAGCCCGCTGACGCCCCCGACGGGCCCGTCGACCTGCACGACGCGGGCAGCGGAGTCACCGTCCGGGCCGACCGCCTCACCGGCATCGCCTGTACCGACATGGAACAGGCGACGCTGATCGCCGACCGGCTCGGCCGCTACCACGACGACCCCGACTCCGACGTGACCATGCGCCCCGCAGCGGCCGGAGGGCCGGACGGGGCCGCGAGCCCCACCCGGCTCCGGGACCTGCCGCTGGACCACGTCCGCCGGCGCATCCTCGTCGCCGCCAACGGCGCGGTGCTATTCTCCGGGCCCCTGCGCGGCGAGCTCTCCCCCGACGGCGGGGCCACGGACGAACGCATCCACGCGGCCGTCCGCACCGCCTGCGCCGACGACATCGTCGATGCGCTGCCCGGGGGGCTGGACGGTCACGTGGCCGACCACGGCCGCGAGTTCTCCGGCGGTCAGCAGCAGCGGCTCCGGCTGGCCCGCGCCCTGCTCGCCGACCCCGATGTGCTGATCCTGCTCGAACCGGCCTCGGCCGTCGACGCGCACACCGAGTCGGCCATCGCCGGCCGACTCGGCGCGGCGCGGCAGGGCCGCACGACCGCCGTGCTGACGACCAGCCCGCTCCTCCTCGACCGCACCGACCACGTGGTCTTCGTCGACGGCGGGCGGGTCGTGGCCGAGGGGACACACCGCGAGCTGCTGCGCACGGAGCCGCGGTACGCGCGGACGGTGCTCCGCTCCGCGGCGGACGACGACGGCGACACCCCCGCCACCGGCAGGGCCGTCCCGGCAAGCGCAGGAGAGAGCAGATGACCGCCACGACCACCGGCGCCGCCGAGGACCACCAGGGTGCGGCCCCGCACACACCGGACCGGCCCCACCGCGAGATCCTGCCCATCACCGACTCCGCCCACGTGCGCCGACGGCTGGCGGCGGCGGGCCGCACGCACTGGCGCATCCTCGTTTCGATCGTCGCGCTGCACGCGGTCGCCGCCATCGCGGGGCTGGCCGCGCCCTGGCTGCTCGGCACCATCATCGACGCCGTCCGGGACGGCACCACCGCCGCGCGCATCGACCTCACGGTCGCGCTGATCGCGGTGGCGGTGCTGGTGCACGCCGCGTTCACCTACGGATCGGTCGCCCAGGCGATCCGATTCGGCGAAGGCTTCCTCGCCGAGCTGCGCGAGGACTTCATGCGCGCCGTCCTGCGCCTTCCCCTGGCGAAGGTGGAGCGTGCCGGGACCGGCGACCTCGTCACCCGCACCGGCCGCGACATCGGCCACCTGGCACACGTGGTGCGCTACTCCCTGCCCGAGACCATCATCGCGGTGGTCACCTGCACCCTGACGATCGCCGCCATCGGTGCCGTGCACCCCCTGCTCCTGCTGCCCGCGCTCACGTCGGTCCCGGTGTTCTGGCTGGGCACCCGGTGGTACCTGCGGCGCGCACCGCGGGGCTACGACCGGGAGCTGGCCACCTACGGCGACCTGACCCAGGGGATGACCGACACGGTGGAGGGCGCGCACACCATCGAGGCCCTGCGCCGCGCCGAGCGCATGACCGCCCGCGGCGACGCGAACATCTCCCGCGCGTACGCCGCCGAGCGCTACACGCTCTGGCTGCGGTCGGTCTGGTTCCCGATCCTGGACTTCGGCTACGGGCTGCCGGTGGCCGCCACCTTCCTCATGGGCGGCTGGCTCTACACCCAGGACGTCGTGACGCTGGGCCAGGCCACCGCCGCGACCCTGTTCACGACCCAACTCATCCAGCCGCTCGACCGGCTGATCATGCAGCTCGACTCCCTGATGTACGGCTTCGCGGCGATGCGGCGGCTCCTCGGTGTCCGGCTCGCCTCATCGGAGCACCCGGCCACCGGACACGACACCGCGACCGCGGCGGCGGCGTCACCCGCGCGGGTCACGGCGGCGGCCGCAGCGGTCGAACTCCGCGACGTCCGCTTCGCCTACCGCCCGGACCAGGAGGTGCTGCACGGCGTCGACCTCGCGCTGCGGCCGGGCGAGCGGCTGGCCATGGTCGGCCCCAGCGGCGCGGGCAAGTCGACCCTGGGCAAGCTGATCGCCGGAATCCACGGCCCGACCTCTGGCACCGTTCTCGTCGATGGGACGGACCTGGCCGCCCTGCCCGCCCACGAACAGCGGAGCCGGGTCGTGCTGGTCACCCAGGAGACGCACGTGTTCGGCGACACCCTCGGCGAGAACGTGGCCCTGGCCCGCGAAGGCGACGTCACCGCCGAGGAGATCTGGGCGGCCCTGGAGGCGGTCGACGCCGCGGACTGGGTCCGCGACCTGCCCGAGGGCCTGGACACCCGGGTCGGCACCGGCGCACTCGAACTCGACCCGGCCCACACCCAGCAGCTGGCCCTGGCCCGCCTGGTCCTGGCCGACCCCCGGGTCCTGATCCTGGACGAGGCCACCTCCCTGATCGACCCCGGCGCCGCCCGCCGCCTGGAACGGTCGCTCAACGGAGTGCTGGAAGGCCGCACGGTCGTCGCCATCGCCCACCGTCTCCACACCGCCCACGACGCCGACCGCATCGCCGTGGTCGAGAACGGCGGCATCACGGAACTGGGCACCCACGACGAACTCCTCGCCCGCAACGGCTCGTACGCCTCCCTCTGGCGCACCTGGCACGGCGAGTAACCCCGATAACCCCAAGCAAAAGGTCGGGGCGGGATCTCCCCCGCCCCGACCTCCATGACCGAATCGTCAGCGGCCGAGCCCGCCGGCCTTCACGATCTGGAGGAAGGCCGACCACTCACCAGCGCCAAAGGCCAGGTGCCCCAGACCTCGATGCATCGAATCACGCACCGCCGTAGCGATGCCAAGATCTGCCACCTCAATGCAGTTGTTGCCAGTACCGCTGTGGCTGCTCTTGCGAAAGTGCGCCCGAACCTGCGCAACCTCAAGGCAGTTCTGCTGAGCCGTACTGTGGCTGCTCTTGCGGAAGTCGGGAGGAAGGTGAGCAACCTCGACGCAGGCGCCTCCTGCGTTGCTGTAGCTGGACTTACGCCATCCAGCCTCAGGCACTCGAAGCGTCACGGTGCAGGCACCTCCACATCATGCGAAGTCTCTCATCACGCGGGCGATGAAATCCTTGGACTTGACATCTGACAACGCAGATGATTGCAAATGGTCAAATACCAGATTATACCGGGCAACATCTTCCGCGGATTCGAGGTGCTGGCTACTCGTGAGGTCTTCGATGTAGACCACATCAGGATCCGACTGCTCGGGAAAGCTGAGGATCGCAAACGACGTCCCGAGGGAGGCGTGTCCTCCTTCCGCGAAGGGCAGTACCTGAACTGTGACTTCGCGGAGTTCCGACAGCTCCAAGATGTGTTCGAGCTGTTTGCCGAATGCCTGCCTACCTCCGACGGGGCGGTGCAGGACCGCCTCGTCAAGGATCGCCCACAGCCGCAGCGGAATCTCCCTGGTCAAGAGCTTTTGGCGCTCAAGCCGAGCCTGAACCTGCTCCTCGATGCGCTCAGGCGGCACTTCCGGGCGCGCTGCAAGCAGGACTCCCTTGGAGTACTCCTCCGTCTGCAGCAGTCCTGTTACCAGCTGGTTGTCATACCCAAAGACCGACGCGGCCTCATTCTCCAAGCCCACATAGCGCTCAAACCAGGGTGGAATGGCGCCCTGCTCGAACGTCTGCCACCACCCCTTGAGCTTGGACTCTCGTGAGAGCGTGACGAGCGCCTCGGCCTCTTCATTGCTGGCCCCATAGATCTGGAGGAGCAGCCGGAGATCACGCGGCTTGATACTCCGGCGGCCGTTCTCGACGCGGCTCAGCCATGAAGCATCGCACTCTGCCGATTCAGCCACCTGGCTGAGCGTCATCCCTGCGTCTTTGCGCAGCCGCCGCATCTCCATGCCCAGCCGTCGACGCCGCGCAGTCGGGCTCGCTGCCGCCATGCCTCTTGCCTCCGTCATGCCATCAGGGTACGTCGCTGACTTTCTTTGGCAAAATGTCTTTGACAACTTGCCAAGCGTCCGAAGCTGTCCAATACTGACAGTGTGCCGACGCTCACACCACCTCGTCGGTGGAATGGAGAGATCCATGCCAATCTCTGCCCAGCACAGCCCTCGGACCGACGTAACGACTCTCTTCCTCCCCGGCCTGCGGCTTGGTGAGGTCCGGACCGCCCGCGACTGTGTCGCCTGGGTCCTGTCCAGCGAGGATCCCGACACCCGATCGACTGCACAGCTACTGACCAGCGAACTCGCGTCCAACGCGCTCATCCACGGCGACGTCCGCAACGCCGCCTGCCCCAAGACCGGGCTGCTGGCCGAGCCGCGCCCGTTCTCCGTCACGGTGGACCTGCTCGCCCGGGAGATCAGCGTCCTTGTCTGCGGCCGGGGCGCACGCCGCGTAGCCCCGCGCCCCAAGCGCAACCGCGCCTGGAACGAAACCGGCCGAGGCCTGCTCTGGGTCGAAGCCCTCTCCGCCGCCTGGGGCACCTACGGCGACCACGTCTCCCGCACCGTGTGGTTCACCCTCACCCGCGCGCCCGCCCTGGGCTGACGCCACACACGACAAGACCGCCCCGGCCCTAAGGCAAGTAGGGCCGGAGCGGCCGCCACAGAACCTACCCCACAGGCGCCGCCGCCCGCTTCCGGCAATGGAGGGGAAGAGCGGGCCCGGCCGGCGCCGCCCAAGAAGGGGTGCCCGCCCCGGAACGAGAGGCCGGGCGGGCACCCCGCCCACGAACAGCCACGAACACCCCCCAAGGAGCAACCCCATGCGCACCCCACAGCAGCAGCGGCCCGCCCCACCCACGGCCAGGCCCACGCGCTCACGCCGCTACCGGCCCTACGCCTCGGCACCCCCACCGGCCACCAAGCCCGACCGCTCGCGCCTCCCCGGCCCCGGCCGCCACGCGCGGCAGCCCGTCCCCTCTCACCCGGCGCTCCAGGCCTGGTCCCGCAGACCGGAAAACCACCGCGCATACACCGCCTACAAGCACCGCACCCTCAACGAAACCGCCGGCCAGACCCGCTCGCTCTTCACCATCTGCGAGCAACTCCCCTACTCCTGCGCCATCATCGGCGCCATGCTCCTGACCCACCTCCTAGGCCTCCTGGGGTGGTGACGCCAGCGGTTCCTCTGTTGATCTCGGCGAAGTGCACCGAATATCGGCGATCATTCGGTGCACTTCGCCGAGATCAACAGAGGGCTGGGAGGGGCGTCCCGTTGAAAGAAGATGAAGGCCAGCCGGCCAAGCTCGCACGGATCGGGCCATAGCGAGATCGCGGTAGGGAAGGTCGACGGCGGGAAACCCCGTGAGGCCAAGCCCGCGCTCGATCTCCTCCAAGAGTTCCCTCCCGTCCGCGGCCTCACTGCGCAGCACCTCCACCTCGGCGAAGATGCCGACGTTGTCGACCACGTCGATTGCGACAGTGAGGCCGGGAGTGTGTGGGTGCCGGTAGAGGGTCCTCCGCTTGGCCACCGTGACCAGGTGAACCATGCCCAGCGCAGCAAGGAGCCGTCCGGCCGCGTCCGCCTGCCCGTCTCCCAGTGCCACGTTCGTCTCCCGCTTGGCGATCACATCGCCAGCGGAGTGTGTCACGGCCGTCGTCGGCGGTTCGTAGGTGACCTCAGCGGATGCTCCGTTGCGCCGGATCCTCAGGCACTCCACCGTCTCCATGAAGTCCACATCGGGACGGCTGTAGTAGTCGTCGGTCTCCACCACCGGCCCCGATGCGTGCCACCCGGCTTCGGACAAGTGCCGCCGCACGGATTCCTCAGCGGTTCCGATCTCCCGCTTTCGCTCGATCTCGACCAGGTCCATCCCGCCTCAAATCCTGTCGCTGATCACCGAGTGCACCCTCGCTGTGTTCTGCTCGGTGCACACCTGCTGTACCGCCGCCATCGCCTCAGTCAATGCTGCGGCGTCCGACAACGGAACGCTGCTGAACAGAACCATCTGCTTGGCGTCGAGTAGCGGGGCAGCGAGGCTCTTTCGCCCGTAACGGTTGTAGTACCTGCGCTCCTCGGTGAGCACGTCATCAGAGGCGCGCGGCATCATCGCCGGAGAGGCGGCGGGTGCGGTGAGAAACCGGCCTCGGAGGGTCAGGTCTGGGGGCCGGCGTAAATCCGATCGCTCGGCGGGGGGCGCCGGGCCGGGTTCTCCAGCTGCCGCACGAACGCGTCCACGTCATCCAGGTCCTCAACGATGGGCGCCAAGCCAGGGTCAGTGGGATCGGCAGACCAGTGGTATCGGCTCCGGTAGATCCGATACTGCCCGCCGTAGGTGGCACGCAGCCACTCCTCGACGGCGCCATGATCGGTGGTCACTGGCCCGCCCGCGGCGGCCGGGCGGCGTTGCGCTGGCCTTGGCACAGCACGTCCTGCACGTCGAACCGAGCGGCCGGGACCACGGCGTCGGGTGCTGTGACCTCTTGCGGGTAGCGCTCACGCCTCTCCTCAGAGAGGGTGTCGACGGAAGTACTTCGGCCATCCATGCCCTCAGGGATATCGTCGGGTCACCGATCACCGGCAGGGCGTGATCACACAGGCGTGTGGGACCGCTTTCACGCGGGGTGTGAATCGAGAGGCACCGAAATGACCGAGCCAAATATTCTCCTGGCCGGCCTCATCGAGGAGGCAGGAATCTCCAACGCAGGGCTCGCTTCCCGGGTGAACCGCGTGCTCAGAACACGTTACGACCACACCGCCGTCGCCCGCTGGATCCGGGACCATGCCACTCCACGCGGCCGGGCACCGCAAGTCATCTGCGATGTCCTGACCCAACGGCTCGGCAGGACGATCACCATGAGCGACATAGGGATGGGCCGCGGCGCCGCGTCCGGGAACGCCAGCGACCTCGGCGCCGTCGCCACCCGGACCGCAGCCATGTGGCGCCGAGACGCCCGCCACGAGTCCTTCCTGAAGGACGCCCGGCCCGTGGGCGGAGCGGCGGTGATCATGCCGCTGTTCGAATGGGAGAACCCTCCCGGCGACCTCGACGTATCGGGCTCCGGCCGAACTTCCATTGGCATCCGGGACGTCAACCGCCTCCACACAGCCCGCCACCGCTACGAGGAGATGTACCGCCGCGCGGGCGGTATTCCGGTCCGACCTCGGCTGGCGCGCTTCCTGGCGGAGCAGGTCACACCGATGCTGTCGGCCTCCTTCTCCGACGCAACCGGGCGGCGCCTCTACCGCACCGTCGGGTCTCTCACGGCGCTCGCAGGCATTTGCGCCTATGACGCGCCCCGTCAAGCGCTGGCGCAACGCTACTTCCTGTCCGCCCTGCGGATGGCCAAGGCCTCGGCGGACCGCCGCTTCGGCGCCTACGTCGTTGCGCTGCTCGCGAACCAAGCCATGGCCGCTGCGGAGTACCGGCTGGTCATCCAGTACTGCGAGACGGCTCTGCGTGCGGCAGGGCCCGACCTCACTCCGGCGCTGGTCTCCGACCTGTGCACCATGCAGGCCCGTGCCTATGCGCGACTCGGCGACCAGCGCTCCTGCCACGCCCAGATGGCGCGATCGGAGTCCATGTCCGGGCGGATCCGCATAGAGGAGGAACCCGAGGAGACCTCGTATGTCCAGCCTGGTCTGGTCGAGACGCAGCACTCCGAGGCGCTGCGGCAGCTCGGCGACCTTGGCGCGGCCGAGGAATACGCGGATGAGGCGGTGCGCACTGGCGGCCAGGCGCACCTTCGCGGCCAGGTGCACCGGTATGCCGGGCTCGCGGTAATCAGGGCGCAGCGCGGCCGGGTGCACGAGGCGGTGGAGCCGGCCAGGGAAATGCTGGCACGGGTGCGTGGGATGGAGTCGGACAGGTTGCAAGACCGGGTGCACCAGGTGCGCCGGGCGATTGCCGGTCGCAGTCGTGATCCGGAGGTACGCGAGTTCGCTGAGCAGGCCGATGAGGAACTTCGGCTGGGATTGTGATGTCCTGGGACGCGACACCGCCGTCTCCGGGGAGCTGCCGCATGCGCTGGACTGTCCACTCCGAGCAGCCGCTGTACACCGACCGGTGGCTGGACATCCGCCTTGCCGACGTGGAGATCACCGGCGGTCGGCACCTGGAGCATCGGCTGATCCGCACCGACCCCGGGGCGGGCGCCGTCGTCATGAACGACCGCGACGAGGTCCTGTTGGAGTGGCGGCATCGGTTCATTCCGGACACGTGGGGCTACGAGATCCCGATCGGCGGCGTCCACCCCGGTGAGCACCCGGCCGCCGCGGCGGCCCGGGAGGTCGAGGAAGAAACCGGGTGGCGGCCCGGTCCGCTACGGCCCCTCATCTACACGCAGCCGACCCCCGGCATCAGCGACAGCGAGCACCACATCTTCTTCGCTGACACCGCCGAGCACGTCGGCGACCCGGCCGAGGACTGGGAAGCCGAGCGCATCGAGTGGGTACCGCTCCCCCACATACCGAAGCTAGTCACCGAACGCAAAATCGTGTCGGGAACCACGCTGACCGCCCTGCTGTATGTGTATGGGACAGGACGCCCGTAGTGGCGTGCCGTTGAGACCAACGACCTCGGTAGGCCCCGCGCAGGCAGGGATGCAGGGGGCACACGCGAACTCGGGATTTCTGGGATCAAGGGCTATGGGCACAGTCACCATGGAGCAGCTCCGAAGTCGCCTCGCGCAGGTGATCGGGCGGGTGATGGACGGCGGTACGTCAGCAGCCGTGACCCGGGATGGGACGGTCGCCGCTGTACTCATCTCGCCGGGCGGCTACGAGGACCTCAGGCGCCTGCGTGATGAGCGCGATCGCAGAGTTGTGCTCGAACGTCGCGCCGCGGCTCAGGCCCACCCCAGTCGCATGGTCGCGTTCGACTCCGCGAGAAGATATCGCCCTACATTCCCCCAGATCACGAGGGGAAGCCAGCGCCCCACCTCGTTGTAGCGGGTGGCCTGGTAAGCCGCATAGGTGTGGTCAGCCTCGGCGCGCAGGCGGGCGACGTCGATGGGATGCTCGCCGCGGGATTCCTCGACGATGGTTTCCAGGCTGGTGTAGCGCATCATGGCGCGCTCGATCTCGCGTGCTGCCGTGTAGCGCACCTCGCTGTCTGGGGCCTCGGTGCCGGTCAGGTCCGTGATGTCCAGACGGAGAACGTGGGCCATGCGGGTGAGGACGCTGTGGGCATCAATGTCGCGCTTGCCGCGCTCGACCTGGGACAGCCAGGATTCAGAGCGTCCGACGAGCCCGGCAAGCGCAGCTTGGGAGAGGCCGCGGCGGCGCCGGGCGCGGCGGATGATCTGGCCTCGCATGGCTGCGTCCACGTTCGGCCTCCTCGCCTAGTGGGAGGTGGCCACGGAGCGGAGGGTGGTGACGACCTCGGCCCACGTGGGCATACGGGCCTCGTAGGGGGCGTGAGGGTCGTGCAGCACCGTGACGGCTGGCATGGACCGCAGCACGTCAAGAGAGCGCTGAAAGGCCGGGTGGTCGGCGAGTTGGGGTTTGCACTGCGGCACGACGACGGTGGGGACGCGGTAGCCGACCATCTCGCACAGCAGCCCGATAGCGAAGTTGTCGGCATGGCCGTTGGCGAACTTGTTGGTCGAGTTGAAGGTGAGCGGGCAGGCGAGGACCGCATCCGCAGGCGGCAGCGGCTTTCCGGTCCCCGGCATCCGGTACTCAACGCGCACCCGCTCCCTGGTGAGCTCCGCGAGCTGGTCCGGATCGTGGAACCGCACCCCGGTCGGAGTCGACAGCACCATGATTCGCCAACCATCGGCCTGGAGGACCTTGACCAACTCAGGCACGCCTTCGGGGGCAGGAGCACCTGAGACCACAAGGCAGAGCGTCGACGCCGTCACCATGAGGGCAGTGTAGAAGCGGGCATCGGGGGTGCAGGGCCATGCCTGTCACGAAGCGACCCCCCGTCAGCTGCACCGTCGGTCAGCGGTTGCCGTGCCAGATGAACCGCCCAGTGAAAGCTCCGCGCTCGTCGGCCTTGGCCTGGCGCACCCTCTCCACGCCGTCCGCGCCGCGACCGTGAACCGCCGCCAAAGCGTGGACGACCTCCATAATGTCGGCCAGCTCCTCGACCGCTTGCGGCCCGTCGGCCTCCAGGTACTCGGCGACCTCCTCTTCGAGCTTGCGGCGTAGTTCGCGGACGTACTCCTCGTGCGCTGCCACGGTGATCACTGGCTCGGCACTATCGGCCCGAATGATGCCGGGGATACGGTCGCGCACCAGCTTCGGCATGGGTCACTCCCAGCTCAGACCGAGTCCGGACTCCTTCCGGACCTCCCATGTCGCCAGGACGATACCTAGTGCCAGCTACCGCCGCAGGGCCTCTCAACGAATCGGACTCACCCCGATCAACCTGGGAGGCTTGCTCGGGTGTTGCATAAATGCAACGGTCGTGCTGGAATGATAGGGCCCCACCAGGAAGGATGAGGTCGATCGTCATGCACAGCGCCTTCTGGGACGACCACAAGCGCGACCTGAGCGACCCTGAGTACGCCCGTGAGTTCGCCGCCGAGTCCGCCCGCGTGCGCACCATTGACACGATCATCAACGCCATCGACGACGCGCGCGTGGCCGCAGGGATGAGCAAAGCCGAGCTCGCCCGCGCGATCGGCTCCGATGCCGCTGTGGTGCGCCGCCTTCTGTCGTCGTCCAAGGCGAATCCGACGCTCGGCACACTCGCCGAGGTGGCCGCCGCTCTCGGCATGAAGGTCGTCCTGGAGCCCATGACACCTGAAGAGCGAGAAGCCGTCACCAAGCCGATGACCCAAGGCGGGAAGTCCCAGCAAGTCATCTCGGCTTGAGGAGTAGCCCACTGCCCGCCAGCCGCGTCCGCTCACCCGATGGGACGCGGCTGTTGGCTGAAGTAGTCCTTCCCGAGCAGGAGTACGGCCGCGTAGTCGGAGTCCGGCAAGGTCGTACGAAATGCCTTCGTGCGCCCGTCCACGAGCACGAGCAACGGCTTGTCGACCCCCTTGGCTTCGTAGTCGAGCAGGCAGAACACCCGATAGTGCGTACGATTCGGCGGGCCGTCTACGCGAATCTCGAACCACCCTGTCATGGATCCGCGCATGGCCTCCCAGTAGCCGCCGCCCGCAAAGCGCATTGGCGGAGCTTGAGCTACCGCAATCGCGGCACTACGGATGCGAGCACGGATCGTCGCCGGTACTGAGTTCAAGTACTCCTGAGCGGGCATCGTTCCGTCTGGCGCGCGATAGAACACGATGTCGTGCTCATCGGTAGGCTGCGGGCCGGTACGGATCGCGGTCCTCTTATTCCGCCCCCTGCGCTTGGATGTCACGGGCCATACCGTAGCGACCTTCGTCATCATCCTCGCATTCCTCACTGCTCCCGTGAGGCCGAAGCACCTTTTTCGGGCACGGTGAATTCTCGATCAGACGATCCGATGTTCTGCCGAACAAGGGGCCGACGGCCAATGGGGCAGGGAAGGCGCGATCCAGGGATTCGATCCCCCGGCGTTCGGGGACGCTGGGGTGTCGGGCGCCCTGATTTGTCGCATAGAACCGCCCGAAAACACGGGATTCCGCTTTGCGTGAGGGGGATTCCGAAACACGGAAGGAATCGGCAGCCCTCAACCACATTTCGCCGATGACCATGGGGGCGCATCTGATCATGCCCGTTTCGCCCTAAGAATTCCCATGGTCATTGCACAGGAGGGTTCCGGGCCGCGCCTTTCCGCCACAAGGGAGTGCTCCACCTTGCGGACAACAGCGGCGCCCCACCCCCTTCCACCCTCGCCGCCGCTTCTCCAGCAGAGCAGCGGCCAGCCACCCGCGGACAAAGCCGCCATCACGCTACTCAGCAAAGGACCCAGCGCCCCGCAACCCGCACTATGGTGAACACAGCCGCAGTGCAGCCACCGAGGCCATGTCACAGGAAAATAACGCCCCGCATCGTCCCAGGTCACGAACTGTAAGCCCCGCGCAGGCGGGGATGGACCGCTCCGGCGAGCTTCGGCCCTGGTCAAGAACCAGTAAGCCCCGCGCGGGGATGGACCGAGCGCGATGACCTCGTCGGCGTCGGCTTCCAGGTAGGCCCCGCGCAGGCGGGGATGGACCGCCCACCCCGCTGGATGACGACGATTTCGCGCGGTAGGCCCCGCGCAGGTGGGGGTGGGCGGATCCGTGTTTACGAGGCGGAGATGGTGCCGCGGTAAGGCCCGCGCGTGTGGGTGGTCATCGCTTCTCCCAGGGCGTCGGCGAAGGAGAGGACGGTGGCTTCTGCCGCTGGGGTGGCCGGGTAGCGGGAGCGGAGGAACAGGCCCTCGTGGGTGCGGGAGATCCAGAACTGGGCGTCGTCGGCGACGGTGACGGCGCTGAGGTGGTGGGCGTTGGCCGGGGCGAAGTCGTCGGAGCCCGGGAAGCGGCGGTAGTCAACGAACGAGAGCATGAAGACGTCGTCGCGGGTGCGGGTGAACTCGTCGCCCAGGGCCGCCAGGACGTGGGCGACCGGGCGGCGGGCCAGGTCGAGGGCAGTGCGGAAGCCTGTTCTGGCGGCGTGGAGGCGGGTGGTGAACGCGGAGAGGGCCGCCGACTCGGCCGATTCCTCCCCTTCTGGCGCATCCGCGGATTCCAGCGCTTCCTCCGATTCCGCTGGTCGGCCGGGGCCGCTGCCCCCCGTGATGTCGAGGGTGAGTGGGGCGACCGTGGTGAACCAGCCGATGGCGTTGGTCCACCGCTCCTCGTGGCGGGTGTGCAGGGGTACGCACAGGCGGAGTTCGTCGCCTGGGCCGAGGCGGTGGGCGGCCTCGCCCACGGTGGCCAGGACGCCGGAGAACAGGCTGCCGCCCGCGTCCCGGCATGCCCGTTCGAAGGCGTCGGCGGCCCGGTCGTCCAGGAGGCGGCGGGTGTCGGTGCCCTGGGGGTGGCGTTCCCCCGGGGCCAGGCCCAGGTCGAGGGGGAACGACGGGGTGGTGCCGCCGCACGCGGCGAAGAAGTCGGCCCAGCGGCGGATGAGTGGGTCGTCGCGTGTGGGTGGGGACGCCACGACCTCCTGTTCCAGGGCGCAGAAGTCCACGTAGCTGCCGACCGCGGGCAGGTCGGGCTCGCTTCCGGCGGCGACGGCGCGGTAGCACGCGCCCAGCTCGCGGACGGCGATGGCCAGGGAGTAGGCGTCCACGTTGCAGTGGTCGAACCCGCAGAACACGGTGGCGCTGCCGGGTCGGAGGACGACCGCGAACAGGTAGGAGGGCCAGGAGAGGGCGCGGCACGCCTCGTCGAGTCGCTTGGCGACATAAGCGCGGAGGGCGTCCGTTGTGGTGTAGTCGCCTACTTCCCGGGGTTCCAGGTCGAAGGCCTCTGCGGGGAGGACGAAGCGCTCGATCGCCTCCCCGTCCGGCGCCGGGCGGAAGCCGCTGCGCAGGGTTTCATGGCGGCGGACCCAGTGGACGAAGGCCTGCCTCAGGGCTTCCGGGCAGATGGCACGGCTCGATCCGAGGTCGCCCTCGAAGTCGAACGCGCAGGCCAGCCAGTGGCGCGGCCCGTCGTGCTGGCGGCGCTCCGTCTCCAGGTGGAACCGCTGGTTGAGCGAGGGCGGCACCGGGGAGGCGGGCGTGCCGTCGGCGGCGGTGAGCGTCGCCGCCGACGGCACGAACTCGATGACCCGGCCGGGCGCCGGGTCGTAGCGGTCCAGCGTGGTGACCCGCACGTCTACTCCGCCGGGTCGCCCGCTGCCGCTGCCGCCACCCGCTCGCCGAGCGGGTAGTCGCCGTTCTGCGCGATCTCCCGGAACACGTGGCGCAGGCGCTCCAGGAAGATCGGGATGTTCTTGCGGGCCTTCTCGGTGTCCGGGTACTTGGTGTTGAGGAAGGTGCGGTCCCAGCCCCGGTTCAGCCACATGGACACCTCCCGGGTCTCCCCGGGCCCGGCCAGCACGTGCAGGTTGGCGCCCGGCCAGTCCGCTGACGCCGGGGCGTGGCGGATGTCGAGGTAGGACACCATCGGCGGGGCCGCTCCGGGGACGGACTGGGCGGTGAGCTCCGGGTAGAGCTCGGTGACGCGGGGCATTGGGACCCCGATCATGGAGCGGGCCGTCTCGAAGGCGCGCTGCGCCTCCGCGATCACCTCGGTGAAGCTCTTGAGCCCGGCGACCTGGAAGGTGATCGGTACGACGTTGACGAACCACCCCTGGGCGCCGAACCAGCGCGCCTCGTCGCGGGTCTGCATGACGGTGAGGCCGCGGTAGGCCTCGGTGCCGTTCAGTTCGAGCCCGCAGATGCCGAGCGCGGCGAACATCCCGGCGGTGAACCCGCCCCCGCCCGCCTTGCACACCTGGGAGAACACGTCCGCCTCGACCGGGGTGAACACGTCCTCCTCGATGAAGATCGCGGGGTAGGTCTCGCCCGGCTCGGTGCCGAGGTCCAGTGGGACCGTCCGGTCGCCCCCGCCCTGCCAGAAGTCCACCCAGCGGTCGACACCCGGCGTCTCCGGCCCGATGTGCGCCAGCCGCTCCCGTTCCACCCCGCAGTAGTCGACGTACGAGCCGACGCTGGGCAGCCCGTGGTCGACCCCCTCCAGTTCGGCCTCATAGAGGGCGCGGAGCTCGGCGAACACCAGCATCAGCGACACCCCGTCGCAGTGGGCGTGGTCGACCGCGTAGACGATGGTGGAGGTGGTCTCGCGGACGATCGCGGTCATCGCGAACGGCGGCCACTGCATCGGGTTGACCGAGGTGTCCAGGCGGTTGCGCACATGGGCGCGGATCGCGGCGGGCTCCTCGACCACGCCCTGGGACACCGGGCGGATCGCCAGCTTGTCCGGGGGCATGGCGTAGCGCTTCAGCCCGCTGTCGTCCGCGGCGAACCAGGTCAGCAGCGTGGGGTGGCGGCGCGCCCACGTCTCCAGGGCGGCGGCCATGGCGTCGGTGTCCAGGCGGCCGGGCAGGTCGAAGGCGATGCACACCCACGGCGTGGTCGGGCGCTCCGCGGCCTGGTTGGCCAGCCACAGGCGGGTGTGGTGCTGCTGGATCCAGGACGGCGGTTCGGGGTGCTCGCTCCACCCGGTTCCGGCGGTGTCCTGTACCTCGAACTCGACCAGCTCACCGGGCTCGGGGCTGTACTCGACGATCTTCGTCATCAGCATGATGCGGCCTCCATGTCGGCGGTCACCGGGTGGGCTCCGGCGGCGGGTTGCGGGGATGCGGTGAGCTCCCCGCCGTCGGCGACGCGTTTCATCTGCGCCGCCGCGTTGTCGATGTAGAGTCGTGCGGCCGTGGCGCGGTTACCGACGGCCGGGTAGCGGAAGCTGACCCGCGTGCCGTCGAACCCGCGGTTGATCCACAGGTAGACCTCGTGCGGGTGGTGGCTGCGGCTGCGCAGGGTGTGCATCCGCCACTCCTTCCAGTAGCGCGCGCCGGGCGTCAGCCGCATGTCGACGTAGGACACGACGAACCGCGGCTCCAGCTCGGCGCCGAGCAGTTCGACCACCCGGGCGAAGGGGACCTCCGACAGCGGCTTGGCCGCCTTGACCGCGTCCGCGGCGCCCGTGAGCACCTTCGGGAAGGTGTCGGGTCCTGCGACGGGGAAGTGGACCGGTGCCAGGCCCACGTACCAGCCGAGCGAGCGCGCCCACTTGGGGTGGTTGCGGGTGTGGAAGATGGTCAGTGCCCGGAACTCGTCCTGGCCGAGGCTTTCCCGCCCGGCGAGGCCCAGGCAGGTGAGGATCCCGGCCAGCGGCGACCCCCCGCTCTTGCGGCAGGCGGCGTCGAAGGCCGTGGCCTGCTCCGCGTCGAGGATGAGTTCGTCCCCGCTGAGCTGCGGCGCCGTCATGTCGTCGTACAGGGCCGGGTCGTCGTAGTCCGCGTAGTCCTCGTACCCGCCCTCGACCCCGCCCTCGACCAGCCGGGCCGCCGGGAACTCGGGCAGCTTCCACCCGTTGGCCGCGAGGAAGTCCCGCCACCGGGTGACGGCCTCGTGGTCGGAGTCGACCTCGGCGGCGGCCGACCGCTCGATGTGCGAGAAGTCCAGGTAGCTGCCGACGTCCGTGGGGTCGGGCCGGGAGCCCACCACGGCGGCCGCGTACAGCCAGCGGATCTCCTGGGCGATCAGGAGGATCGAGTAGCCGTCGACGTTGGAGTGGTCGAAGCCGAGGCACACGGTGGTGGAGCCGGCCCGCGAGATCGTGGCGCAGGCGTAGGCCGGCCAGGCCAGCGGGTCGGTCTCCCGGTCGAAGAAGGACTCGAGCCGCTCGGTCAGCTGGGCGGTGTCGGTGTAGTCGCCGACGGGTGTCCCGCACAGTTCGACCTCGCCCTTGGCGAGCGTGACGCGGGTGATGCGGTCCCCGTCGACGCGCAGCCCGCTGCGCAGCGTCTCATGCTGGTCGATCCAGGTGAGAAGGGCGGTGCGGAACGCCTCCGGGTCGAGGCGGCCCGGCAGGTCGAAGACGGTGGCGAGCCAGGACGGCGACGCGCGGCCCCGGCTGACGCCGGCCAGGCGGCCGCGCACGTGGGCTTCCTGAACGTAGGAGGGCGGCCGTTCGTCGGTCCTCCATCGGCTCCCGTCCGGCCCACCCCAGGGCCGCCACTCGGTCAGCGCGCCCGGTTCGACGTCGATATCAGAAATCTCGGTGAACTTCATTTGGCCCCCGGTTGCCATGCAGGAACGATAGCAAAGAAACCCAAAAGAAAAACCAATGGAATGGCATCCACCGAAGGAAGACGTCGCGGTCCGATACCGCACGTCGGCCTACATCGACAACCGTCGACATAGCCGCATGAGGAGGACATCGCCCGAGGTCAGGGGACTTGCGAGACATCAGATCCACGGGAATTCACGCCGCCGCAATACGTCGTTAACGCGACGGATGCTCATTCACGTGGATCAAATAAGACCCACATCGTTGGGGGCACCTTCGGACAGCGATATCCGGAAAAAGACCTTTTTCGGGTGACGCTGCCCGCCCGATGTTAGTAGGAGATAAGTCGGATTTCATCCTTTTCTCAGAGTTGCCCGCGTCACACGCTTGCGAACACGCGAAAGGGCGGCCCCCGCAAGGGGGACCGCCCGATCGTCGCAGGCTGGTGACGCGTACCTGGACGCCAGAACCCGTGGGTCCTTAGAAGTCCATGCCGCCCATGCCGGCGTCCGGAGCGGCCGGGGCGGCCTTCTCCGGCTTCTCGGCGATGACGGCCTCGGTGGTCAGGAACAGACCGGCGATGGAGGCCGCGTTCTGCAGCGCGGAGCGGGTGACCTTGGTCGGGTCGATGACGCCGTCCTTGAACAGGTCGGTGTACTCGCCCGTGGCGGCGTTGAGGCCGACACCGGCGTCGAGGCCCTTGACCTTCTCCGCGACGACGCCGCCGTTGAGGCCGGCGTTGACCGCGATCTGCTTCAGCGGCTCCTCGATGGAGCGGCGGACGATGTCGGCGCCGATGGCCTCGTCGCCGGACAGGTCCAGCTTCTCGAAGGCCGGGACACCCGCCTGCAGCAGCGCGACGCCACCGCCGGGCAGGATGCCCTCCTCGACCGCGGCCTTGGCGTTGCGGACGGCGTCCTCGATGCGGTGCTTGCGCTCCTTGAGCTCCACCTCGGTGGCGGCACCGGCCTTGATGACGGCGACGCCGCCGGCCAGACGCGCGAGGCGCTCCTGCAGCTTCTCGCGGTCGTAGTCGGAGTCGGTGCGCTCGATCTCGTTGCGGATCTCGTTGACACGGCCGGCGATGGCGGTGGCGTCGCCGGCGCCGTCGACGATGGTGGTCTCGTCCTTGGTGACGACGACCTTGCGGGCGCGGCCGAGCATGTCGAGCTCGGTGTTCTCCAGCTTGAGGCCGACCTCCTCGGTGATGACCTGGCCGCCGGTCAGCACGGCGATGTCGCCGAGCTGGGCCTTGCGGCGGTCACCGAAGCCCGGGGCCTTGACGGCGACGGACTTGAAGGTGCCGCGGATCTTGTTGACGACGAGCGTCTGCAGCGCGCCGCCCTCAAGGTCCTCGGCGATGACCATCAGCGGACGGCCGGCCTGCAGGACCTTCTCCACGACGGGGAGGAACTCGTTGTTGTTCGAGATCTTGGAGTTGACGATGAGGATGTAGGGGTCCTCAAGGACCGTCTCCATGCGCTCAAGGTCGGTGGCGAAGTAGGGCGAGATGTAGCCCTTGTCGAAGCGCATGCCCTCGGCGAGTTCGAGCTCCAGACCGAAGGTCTGGCCCTCCTCGACGGTGATGACGCCTTCCTTGCCGACCTTGTCCATCGCCTCGGCGATGACCTCGCCGATCTGGGCGTCGCTGGCGGAGATGGAGGCGGTGGAGGCGATCTGCTCCTTGGTCTCCACGTCCTTGGACAGCTTGGCCAGCTCCTCGCTGATGCGGGAGACGGCGGTCTCGATGCCGCGCTTCAGGCCGACCGGGTTGGCGCCGGCGGCGACGTTGCGCAGACCCTCGCGCACCAGCGCCTGGGCCAGCACGGTGGCGGTGGTGGTGCCGTCACCCGCGACGTCGTCGGTCTTCTTGGCGACCTCCTTGACGAGCTCGGCGCCGATCTTCTCCCACGGGTCTTCGAGCTCGATCTCCTTGGCGATGGAGACACCATCGTTGGTGATGGTCGGGGCGCCCCACTTCTTCTCAAGGACGACGTTGCGGCCCTTGGGGCCGAGCGTCACCTTGACGGCGTCAGCAAGCGTGTTCATGCCACGTTCGAGGCCGCGCCGGGCTTCCTCGTCGAACGCGATCAGTTTGGCTGCCATAGAGTTCTAGTCCTCCCGTGACCGGGCTGATACGCGAGGGAACGAGCCGACGCCCGCGACGGACGACCGCGGCTTCTCCCCGGCAACCCGACTGCCGGAGACCGCGGCCTCATCGTCTCGATCCTGACTTAGCACTCATGATCCCAGAGTGCTAACGCTCCTTTTTTAGCACTCGGGCCGGTTGAGTGCAAACGACTCAGCGAAGTTGTGGAAGCTCGGCTACCCGCAGGTCAATAGGGGTTTCACGGCCCCGACCAGCCCCCGGAGAGGCACGAAAACCGCGCCCGCCGAAGGGGTTGGCAGGCGCGGTTTCCTGGGACGACGCGAAGGAGCTAGCAGCCCCCGGCGACCGCCGGGATGATCGAGATCTGCACCCCATTGGCGGTGGCGGTCGCCAGCCCGTCGGCGAAGCGGACGTCCTCGTCGCCCACGTACACGTTGACGAACCGGCGGATCTTGCCGGAATCGTCGAGGATGCGCGCCTGGATGCCCGGGTAGTTGGCCTCCAGGTCGGCGAGGACGTCGGCGAGAGTGGCGCCCTCGGCACTCACCTCGGCGGCGTCCTTGGTGTAGCTGCGGAGAATGGTCGGCACGCGGACACTGACGCTCATGGCTGCGAAGTACTCCTGACGGGTGCGGGGTGGGTCGTGGGTCGCGGATCGGCGGCTGTGGTCGGCGGGCGGCCGCGGTCGGCCGCGGGTCGGCCGGGTCAGAGCAGCCCGGCGTCCTTGAACGCGTCCAGGGACGGCTTGATGGTCGCGGTGACGCCGGAGTCCACGGCGTTCAACGTCTTGAGTCCGTCGCCGGTGTTCAGCACGACGGTCTCGGCGCCCGGGTCGAGCACGCCCTCGGCGGCCAGCTTGCGCAGCACGCCGGTCGTCACGCCGCCGGCGGTCTCGGCGAAGATGCCCTCGGTGCGGGCCAGCAGCTTGATGGCGTCGACGACCTCGGCGTCGCTCACGTGCGCCACCGCCCCACCGGTGCGAGCGCAGATGTCGAGGACGTAGGGGCCGTCGGCGGGGTTGCCGATCGCCAGCGACTTGGCGATGGTGTCGGGCTTGACCGGCTGGATGACGTCGTGCCCGCGTTCCCAGGCCCGGGCGACCGGGGAGCAGCCGGTGGCCTGCGCGCCGAAGACCTTGTAGGGGCGGTCCTCCACCAGGCCCAGCGCGATGAGCTCGCGGAAGCCCTTGTCGATCTTGGTGAGCTGGGATCCCGAGGCGATCGGGATGACGATCTGCTCCGGCAGCCGCCAGCCCAGCTGTTCGGCGATCTCGTAGGCCAGCGTCTTGGAGCCCTCGGCGTAGTAGGGGCGCAGGTTGACGTTGACGAAGCCCCAGTCCTCACCGGCGCTGTCGCCGATGAGCTCGGAGCAGAAGCGGTTGACGTCGTCGTAGTGGCCGTCGAGGGCCACGACCTTGCCGCCGTAGACGGCGGCCATGACCACCTTGCCCTCCTCCAGCCCGGCCGGGATGAACACGCACGAGTCGAATCCGGCGCGGGCGGCGGCGGCGCCGACCGCCCCGGCCAGGTTGCCGGTGGACGAGCAGGACAGCGTGCGGAAGCCGAACGTGCGCGCGGCCTCGACGGCGATGGCCACCACACGGTCCTTGAAGGAGTGCGTGGGGTTGCCGGAGTCGTCCTTGACGTGCACCGAGCGCAGCCCGAGTTCGGCGGCCAGCCGGTCCGCCCGGACGAGCGGGGTCAGGCCGGGGTTCATGTTGGGTAGCGAGGCGACATCGGCCGGGACGGGCAGCAGGTCGGCGTAGCGCCAGATGTTCTTGGGGCCGCGCTCGATGGACGCGCGTGTGACGGTGCCGAAGTCGTAGGCGATCTCCAGCGGGCCGAAACAGAACTCACACGCGAAGCGCGGGCCGAGGTCGTAGCGTTCCTCGCACTCCCGGCAGGACAGCGCGACGGCGGGGCCGAAGGAGCGGGCGGTGGCGGCGGCTTCGGGTTCGGCGGCGGTAATCGCCATGGCGAGGCGTCTCCCCTCATCTTTCCCGTCGACCGATCTGGCCACGGGCCGGAGTTGGCACCTGCCTCGGCCGCCTCGCGGGTCACAGCGAGAAGTACGCACCGAGATGGTTGCCGGGGCTTCGCAGGGCCGGTCCCTCCACCCCTCTGGATGAGCAATATGAAGTTGTCATGAAGTTGTCGACGGACCCGGTGGGGATCCGTTGGTCACTGTAACCGACGGACATGCGGCGTTTCCATGGGGGGTGACGTGTATTACACGAATCCGCTCACATCGTGAGACGCCGCGTCCACCGCAACTCGCTCGACACCTTCCGACCTGTGGGTTCACCCCATAGCCCGCCCGCCGCTCCCGACACCGGGCCTCGGAGGGAAAGCACCGGCCAGGGACATCCGGGGGGAAACTTCCGGAATTCGGGCAGGGCCGGGAGCGGGTTTGCGCCCCGCCGACACTGGCGAGACCTAGGGACGTCCGCGGGCGGCCGCCCTCGACCACGACCACCCGTTGCATCATGGTCCTGCACCGACGCAAGCTTTCCGATATCTGTACATTCGCACGTTTAGCCGAGTTTCAGTCCGTTTCGTACGATTCGCTCAAGCTCTTCCGTTTACACTGTTCGCGCGAGAGGTGGTTGATCAGGTGGACAAGGCGCAGATCCTCGTCGCTTCCAACAGGGGGCCGGTGTCCTTCTCGGTCAATGCCGACGGATCCCTCGACTACCGGCGCGGAGGCGGAGGCCTGGTCTCCGGCCTGAGTTCCGTCGCGGCCGAGACCGACACCCTGTGGGTGTGCGCCGCGCTCTCCGACGCCGACCGCCGGGCCGCGGCCGGTGCGCCCGACGCCCGACTGGACAAAGGCGGCTTCGACCTCGGCGGCATGCGCGTACGGATGCTGGACATCCCGCCGGACGTCTTCACAAGCGCCTACACCTCGGTGGCCAACTCCACCCTCTGGTTCGTCCAGCACCTGCTCTACGACACCCCGAACAAGCCCGCCTTCGGTGCCGAGTTCCGCGCCCAGTGGGCCGACTACCGCGCCTACAACGCCGCCTTCGCCGAGGCCCTGCTCACCGGCGCGGCCGACAACGCGCGGGTGGCCGTGCAGGACTACCACCTGGCCCTCGTGCCGCGGATCCTCCGCGGGCGCCGCCCCGACCTGCGCATCGCGCACTTCTCGCACACCCCCTGGGCGCCGCCGGAGTACTTCCGCCTGCTGCCCACCGACATCGGCCGCGAGCTGCTGGAGGGCATGCTCGGCGCCGACCACCTCGGCTTCCTCAGCCGACGCTGGGCCGACGCCTTCCTGCGCTGCTGCGAGACCTTCCTGCGCAGCGACGTCGACTGGGCCAAGCGCACCGTCGAGTACGGCGGCCGGGTGATCCACGTCGGTGTGCACCCGCTCGGCGCGGACGCCGACGGCCTGCGCGAACGCGCCGCGGCCCCGGACGTGGCCGACCGGCGCACCGCCCTGCGCGAGCGCGTCGGCGACACCCTGCTGGTCGTCCGCGTCGACCGCACCGAGCTGTCCAAGAACATCGTCCGCGGCCTGGAGGCCTACCGCGAGCTGCTGGCCACCCGTCCGGAGTGGCGGGGCCGGGTCACCCACCTCGCCTTCGCCTACCCCAGCCGCGGGGACGTCCCGGAGTACCGCGAGTACACCGAGGCGGTGCGGCGCGTCGCCAAGGAGATCAACGACGAGTTCGGCACCGCCGAGTGGACCCCGCTGATCCTGGAGGTCAACGACGATTACCCGCGCTCCCTGGCCGCTTACCAGCTCGCCGACGTGCTGCTGGTCAACCCCATCCGCGACGGGATGAACCTGGTCGCCAAGGAGGGGCCGGTGCTGTCCCACGACGGCTGCGCGCTGGTGCTGTCCACCGAGGCCGGCGCCGCCGACGAACTGGGCGCCGACGCCCTGCTGGTCAACCCCTACGACGTCTCCGAGACAGCGGAGGCCCTGCACACCGGCCTGGCCATGTCGGCCGCGGAGCGCCGCTCCCGCTGCGACCGCCTGGTGGAGAGCGCGACCGCCATGCCTCCGCAGCGCTGGTTCGCCGAACAGCTCCGAGCGATCGCCTGACCGGCCGGCGGCGGACCGGTCGTCCTGCGGCCGTGGCCCGGCGGCTGAACCGCCGGGCCACGGCACCCGCACCCGCTCCGCGGGGTCAGGACTTCCGCTCGGCCATGGCGCGGGCGATGATCTCCTCGACTACCTGCGACTTCGCGTCGGCGTAGTCCTGGATGTCGTCCCACGTCCGGTCGCTCAGTTCACGCTTGACCCGCTCGTAGGCCTCGCGCTCGGCGGGATGGGCGCGCAGCCGGTCGCGGAACGCCAGCAACCGGTCGGGCTCGGGCGAGCCGACCGTGAAGACGTGCAGGTTGATGTTGACGTCGGGCCCCTTGAGCACCCGGTGCTCGTGCCAGTCCGGCTCGCGGATGACCAGCACATACCCGGCCTTCTCCAGGTCGGGCACATAGGCGTCCTCATCCGCGGCGTCGGCGAGGAGCATCAGCATGTCGACGCACGGCTTGGCGGCCAGGCCGGGCACCGACGTCGAACCGACGTGCTCCAGGCGCAGCACCCGCTCTCCCAGGACCTCGCGGATCCGCTCCGCCTCGCGCTCGAACAGGAAAGGCCACTTGGGGTCGTAGTCGTCGAGCCGGACGCGGCCGTCGATCAGGTTGCGGGACACGCGGTCGCGGTCGATCACCGGGTCGCCGCGTTCGGGCAGCGGCGGGGAGTCCGGGGAACGGCCGGGAGGGGTCTCATCAGGCGACATGCCGAAAGCCTTCAGGTCCCGCCTCCGCACGTCAAGGCTTCGGCCGGCTTTCGGGACGCACGGCCGCGCGCCCCGCCGCTCAGCGCCTGCGGCGCGACCCCCGGCGCCGACGCCCGGTGCCCGCCGTCTCACCCTCCGTCTCCTTGGCCTGCTGCCGCCGCCACTGCTCGGCCGCCTCCTCGGAGTCGGGGTCGGGCCGGAGATCGTAGGGGTTGACCATCGACCGGCGCAGCATCACCACGCCCACGACCAGCAGGCTCAGCAGCAGCACACCGGTGCCGGCCCACAGCGTCCACGCCGGGACCGGGAATTCGTCGCCGGTCTGCCCGGCCAACTCCTCGTCGAACAGCGGGACGTCCTCGGCCGTCCCCGTCGACGCCGACATCGCGCCGGGCGCGTTCAGCACGCCGCCCGACTCCGCGCCCTTGACCAGCGCCTCGGCGACCTGGTCCGGCAGCAGCTGCGGGTGCTCGGCACGGACCAGCGCGGCCGTGCCCGCGGCGAACGCGGCGGCCGCGTCGTCGCCGCTCATCTCGGTGTAGCCGGTGCCGACGTCCAGCGTCTCGACGTCCCGGCCGGGCGCGATCAGCCCGGCCGCCGAACGCCCGCCGCCGTCCTGGGCCTCGTCCGCAGCGCCCTCCTGTGCGTCGCCGCCCGCCGGGCGCAGCTGCCGGTCGGCCGCGCCGACCGCGAGCACGCCCTCCGACTCCGCCGGGTACCCGCCGTCGGCCGGGACGACGACCAGCGTGCCGGTGCGGACCGCGTGGTCGATGGCCTCGCGCACGCCCGCGTCGGCGGCGGCGCCCCCCATTCCCGCGGGCAGTGCGATGACCTGCGCGCCCTCGTCCACGGAGTAGCGGATCCCCCGCTGCAGCGCCGTGTCGGGGGCGACACCGCCGGCGTCCGCGCCGTCCCGCTGCACGCGCACCGACAGCAGCTGCGCCTCTGGCGCGACACCGAGCATCCCGCCGTCGTGTTCCTGTCCGTGCCCGCGCGCCCCGATGATCCCGGCCCGACCGGTGCCGGAGGCGCCGAAGGGATCGCCGGCCTCCTCGCCGTCCTCGTCCGCGGTGAAGTCGGTGCCGATGGTGACGCTGCCGCGGAAGTCCGGGTGGTCGCCGTCGACGCCGGTGCCCAGCACCGCGACCACGACGCCGCCGCCCGAGGTCTGCTCCCACACCTCCGGTGCACCGACGGCGTCCAGGCCCCACTGCTCGGGGCGCAGGTCGGCGACCGTATCGGCTGCGGCGGGTGCCGCGGCGGTCAGCTGGGCCGCCAGGACGGCCGCGCACGCTCCCAGCGCAACGGGCGTGCCGGTGGTGTTCGGGCGCGTCGGGCGCGTCGGGCGCGTCGGGCGCATGTGTACCGTCCCCCTGATGACATGTCGTGGATCGCGCACGTGGCCTCCGCGGTGCGGACGAGCGGTGGCAATTCTGCCACGTGGAGGCCGCGGGGCGGGGGTGGGCCCGTGACGCCTCGTGCGCGCTCCCGGCCCCTGCGGGTGCCCGTGGGGAGCGGGATCGCCCGCGGCACAGGAGTAGCGATCGGGCGCCGACTTCCAAAGGTCAGGGAAGTGTGACCCCCAGGGTGAGTCCTCCCGGATCCCCTCTTCCGTTCCACTGCGGACTCGCTACCATGAGTCGCGCCTATCCGGACGAGGAGGCGCCCAATGTCAGATCCCGGTCCATTCGATGAACTACCGTCCGTTTTCCCGGCGGAGACGGCGGCATCCTCCGGTGGACCCGAACTCGCCGACCGCGAACAGCGGATCCTCGCCTTCGAGCGCCAGTGGTGGAAGCTCGAAGGCTCCAAGGAGCAGGCCATCCGCGATGAGTTCGGCTTCTCCCCCACCCGCTACTACCAACTTCTCAACGGTCTGGTGGACCGCCCCGAAGCGCTCGCCTTCGACCCCATGACCGTGAAGCGGCTCCGCCGCCTGCGCGCCAACCGGCGCCGCCAGCGGACCGCCCGCATGCTGGGCATCCAGCTCTAGCCGACGCACCGCCACGGGCCCGGCACTCCTCCCCTCCCCCGCCCGCTCCGCGGACGCCGGAACGCCCGCCATCGACGCCCCGCGAAAGGCCCAGGCCGCAATGACCGTCCCACGCCCGCACACCGCCGAGGGCGCCGCCGCACTGGACCGGCTGCTCGCCGAGCCGTCCACCGCGGTCCTCGCCTTCGACTTCGACGGCACGCTGGCCCCCATCGTCGCCGACCCGCGCGACGCCCGCGCCTACCCCGGTGTCACCACCGAGCTGGCGCGCCTGTCCCCCCTTGTCGCGTCGGTCGTGATCATCACGGGGCGACCGGCCGGGCTGGCGGTGGAGTACGGGGGGCTGGACGGCGTGGACGGCGTCGTCGTCCTCGGGCAGTACGGGCGCGAACGCTGGGAGGCCGGCCGCTTGGAGGCGCCCGAGCCGCCTCCCGGCGTGCGGCTCGTCCGCGACGAACTCCCGGAGCTGCTCCGGCGCCACGACGCCCCCGAGGGCACCTGGATCGAGGACAAGGGGCACGCCCTGGCGGTACACACCCGCCGCACCCCCGCCCCGGAGGCGGCCCTGACCCTGCTGCGCGGCCCCCTGACCGAGCTGGCCGAGCGCGCCGAGCTGACCGTCGAGCCCGGCCGGATGGTGATCGAGCTGCGCCCGCCCGGCATGGACAAGGGCGCGGCCCTGACCCGCTTCGTGACCGAGCGCGGCGCCGCGTCGGTGCTGTACGCCGGTGACGACCTGGGCGACCTGGCCGCCTTCGACGCGGTCGCCGCGCTCCGCGGCGCGGGCGTCGCCGGCCTGACCGTGTGCAGCGGCTCCGACGAGGTCACCGCCCTGGCCGACCGCGCCGACCTGGTCGTCGACGGCCCGCCGGGCGTCGCCGCGCTCCTCGGCTCGCTGCGCGCCGCACTGGAGTCCGCACCTCCGCGCGGCTGAGAACCCGTCCTCTCGGGCCCCGCCGCCCCGGGACGCGCCGCGTGCGCGGTCCACAACCGGCCGGGACAGGGGCGGCTCGCCGCCGCCCGCCGTCACCGACGGGGACTAGGATCTGTGCGGTCTGTCCTGAGAGGAGTGCGAAGGTGACGATCCGTATCGTGCATCGCCCGGCCCGGACCGTCCACCCGCCTCCCCGGCAGGAACCGCACGAGGTCGAGGCTCCCCCGACACTCCCCGACGGCAATGCGCAGACCAGCCCGCTGATGACCATCCTTCCGATGGTCGGCATGATGGGTTCGCTGACGATCATGATGGTGCTGCGCAACCCGGCCTTCATGGCGATCGGGGCGCTGGTGCTCGTGGTCGCGGCGCTGGCCGCCGTCGGCATGCTGTTCTCGCGCCGCGGCCAGGCCGCCCGGCAGCGCCGCAACCAGCGGGAGCTCTACCTCGAATACCTGGAGGAGCTGCGGGAGGACCTGAGCCGCTGGGAGCGGGAGACCCGGTCGCACGCCCGTCGGCTCGACCCGCCGCCCGAGGCGCTGTACGACGCCGTGCACGACCCCACCCGGCTGTGGGAGCGCCGCCGCCGGGACCGCGACTTCCTCCGGGTCCGCGTCGGCACCGGCGTCACGCCCGGCCGCCTGCTGCGGCTCGCGGAGAAGGGCACCGCGCTGGCCCCCACCGACCCCTTCATGGCCTCCGAGGCCAGGGGCGCGATCCGCCGCTTCGAGAAGATCCCGGAGATGCCGCTCACCGTCCCGTTGGACATGGTGGGCGACATCAGCGTCATCGGCGAGCGCGCGGACGTGCTGCGGCTGATGCGGGCGCTGCTCGCCCAGCTCGGTGTCTTCCACGCGCCCGAGGACGTCGCGCTGGCCGTGGCGCACCCGACCTCCCGCGCCGAGGACTGGGACTGGGTGAAGTGGCTGCCCCAGGCACTGGACCCCCGGCGCCGCGACGGCGGCGTCAACGCACGGCTCATCGCCCCCACCCCGGCCGAGTTGGGCGCGCTGCTCTCCGACGAGCTGCGCTCGCGCAACGACTTCGCGGCCGAGGTGCGGCGCGGCATGGGCAAGCGCGAGGCGTACCGGATGATGCGGCGCCTGGTCGTCGTCCACGACACCCACGGCCAGGTCGCCACCGAGCTGGCCCGACCCGACGAGGCGGTCCCGCCCTCCGCCCTCGGCGCGACCGTGATCCACCTGGTGGCCGACCAGGTGTCCGAGCCGGGCGACGTGAGCATCCGGCTGACGGTCTCCGGCGACGAGGTCCGGATGGAGGACCTGCGCGCCGACGACCCGCCCGTCCTGACCGGAACCGTGGACGACGTCCCCGCGGCCACCCTCGCCGGGCTGGCGCGGATGCTCGCCCCGCTGCGCCTCTCCCGGGAGTCCGTCGAGGAAGCCGCTGCCGAGGGCGGCGGCGTCGACTTCCCGACGATGATGGGCGTGAGCGACCCCGGCGACATGGACGTCGCACGGCTGTGGGCGCCGCGCAGCGAACGCTCCTTCCTCCGCGTCCCCATCGGCGTCGACGACCTGGGGCAACCGGTCGTCCTCGACCTCAAGGAGGCGGCGCAGCTCGGCATGGGGCCGCACGGGCTGTGCGTCGGCGCCACCGGCTCGGGCAAGAGCGAGATGCTGCGGACACTGGTGACGGCCCTGGCCGCGGCGCACCCGCCCGAGGACGTCAGCATGGTGCTGGTCGACTACAAGGGCGGCGCCACGTTCGCGCCTTTCGCGGACCTGCCGCACGTCGCCGGGGTCATCACCAACCTGGAGGACGACGCCGCGCTGATCGAGCGCGCGTACGCGAGCCTGTCGGGCGAGGTGCAGCGCCGCCAGCAGGTGCTGCGCGACGCCGGGAACGTTGCGGGGATCGGCGACTACGCCCACAGGCGGCGGCACGACCCGAGCCTGCCGCCGCTGCCGCACCTGCTGGTGATCATCGACGAGTTCGGCGAGCTGCTGACCGCCCGGCCGGACTTCATCGAGCTGTTCCTGTCCATCGGGCGGATCGGCCGCAGCATCGGCGTGCACCTGCTGCTGTCCAGCCAGCGGATCGAGGGCGGCAAACTGCGCGGGCTCGACACCTACCTCTCCTACCGGCTGGGGCTGCGCACCTTCTCCGAGGAGGAGAGCCGCACCGTTCTGGACACCCCCGACGCGTTCCACCTGCCGTCGATGCCCGGCTTCGGGTACCTCAAGGTCGACACCACCGTCTACCAGAGGTTCAAGGCGGGCTACGTCTCCGGCGCCTACCATGGCCCGGTCGCCGCCGAGGCGGAGGCCGAGCGCGAGAAGGCCCCGCCGGTGCGCGTTTACACCGCCTACAACACCGGCGATGAGCCGACGGCGGAGCCGCAGCCCGCCGCGGGCGGCGACGAGGACGCTCCGCTGCCCCGGCGCACCACCGGGCCGACCCTGCTGGACGTGATGGTGGGGCAGCTGGCCCGGCACGGCGAACCGACCCGCGGCGTCTGGCTGCCGCCGCTGCCCTCCGCCACCACCCTGGACGCGGTCACCGGCCCGGCCCGCGACGGCGGCGCCGGGATGCGGCTTCCGCTGCCCGAGGACATGCGCCCGCTCCAGGTGCCCGTGGGCCTGCTGGACGACGCCGCCAAGCAGTGGCAGGGGCTGTGGACGATCGATCTGACGGAGTCGGGCGGCCACCTCGCCGTCATCGGCGGCCCGCAGACCGGCAAGACCACGCTGCTGCGCACCATGGCGCTGTCCCTGGCGCTGACCCACACCCCCGGCCAGGTGGCGCTGTACGCGCTCGATCTGGTCGGCGGGGGCCTGCAGGCGCTGTCGGGGCTGCCGCACGTCGGCGGCGTGGCCGGACGCACCGACGCCGAGCGGGTGCGGCGCACCGTCGAGGAGGTCCACGGGATGCTGGAGCGCCGCCAGGAGGTGTTCCGGGAGCGCGGCATCGACTCCATCCAGCAGCTGCGGCGGATGCACGCCCGCGGGGAGGTGCCCGAGCTGCCGTGCGCCGACGTAGTGCTGTGCGTCGACGGGTTCGGGGCGCTCCGCAGCGACTTCGACGAGGTCGACCACATGGTCTCCGACCTGCTGCAGCGCGGCGGCGGGTACGGCGTCCACGTGGTCGCGGCGATGCTGCGCTGGAACGACGTGCGGATCGCCATGCAGTCGAATTTCGGGAGCAAGGTGGAGCTGCGGCTCAACGACCCCACCGACTCGTCGGTGGACCGCAAGCTCGCCGAGACGATGAGCGCCGAGACGCCGGGGCGGGCGCTGACCGACGGCAAGCTCTTCGGCCAGGTGGCGCTGCCCCGCGTCGACGGCCGGGCCGACGACCGGGACCTGGGCGAGGTCGTGGAGAAGACGGCGCGGGAGATCGGCGGGGCGTGGCGCGGGCCGGGCGCCCCCAGGGTGCGCGTGCTGCCGCACCGCCTGCCGGCGCGGACCCTGCCCGGGGCCGCGGCCGAGCCCCGCCTCGTCCCCATCGGTGTGGACGAGCGGGCGCTGGAGCCGGTCCTGCTCGACCTGTTCGACCACGACCAGAACCTGCTGGTGCTGGGCGACGGCGAGTGCGGCAAGACCAACCTGCTGCGCCTCATCGCCGAGGGGCTGATGGCGCGCTACAGCTCCACGGAGCTGGTGTTCGCCGTGATGGACCCGCGGCGGACCCTGCGCGAGGTGGTGCCCGAGCCCTACCTGGGCGGGTACGCCAGCAGCGCGCGGGTGTGCGCGGGGCTGGCCACGGGGGTGTCCCAGGAACTGGAGGGGCGCCTGCCCGACGAGGCCGCCGCCCAGCACGAAAGAACGGAGATCACCGGCCCCCGCATCGTCGTCCTGGCCGACGACTACGACGTGCTCACCACCGCCGGCCAGAAGCCGCTGTCGGCGTTCGTCCCGTTCGTGTCGAGCGGCCGCGACATCGGGCTGCACTTCGTGGTGGCCCGCCGCGTGGCCGGGGCGGGGCGCGGGCTGTACGACCCGCTGGTCCAGTCCATACGCGAGATCGGCACCAGCGCCGTGCTCATGTCGGGCGACCGGAGCGAGGGCCAGCTCTTCCCCCGCGTGTACGCCGACCGCCGGCCCCCGGGCCGCGGCCGCTGGCTCCGCCGTGGAGAGTCCCCGCGCCTCATGCAGACCGCCATCCTGGAATCGGACAGGGAGCACCATTGACCTACGACGTGGTCGCACTGGTCAGAAAGGACCCGGACATGCGGGCGCTGATCGACGCGATGGTGGAGGCCGGGCCCGAACTGCGGGTGCGCGGGGCCGGGGGTGGCGCGGTGGTGCAGCTGCGCGACGACGACGGCACCCCGCTGGTGAGTATCGAGGCCGCGCAGCGGGTGGACGTGCCCGGCGAGGTGGAGCGGCTGCTGGGGGCCGAGACGGCTGCGTGCATGCCCGATCCGTGCTGGTGGGTGGAGGTGCGGGCGTCTCGGGGGACCGACGGGACGGCTGCCGGGGTCGACACGGCGGGGCTCGCCCACCGCTTCGCCGACGGCCTGGTCGGCAGCCTCGGCGGAACCGTCTGGTCGGCACACCCCCGGCCGACCGCCCGCCGCCGCGACGCGAGAGACGAGAGGAACGAGGACGCACGGTGACCATCCACCCCGCGGTCGATCTCGCCACCGACCGGACGGTCCTCGTCTACCAGGACCGGCCCGTGGTGCCCCTCTCCTCCTGGCTGGCCGACGCCATGGCGACCTTCGCCGAGGAGGGGCGCGGGCTGCAGGTGGTGACCCCGGCCGCGTCGCGCCTCACCTTCCCGCTCCGCTCCCTGCTGAGCCGACCGCAGGCCCGGTGGGTCGTCGCCGAGCCCGACGGCTCCGGCGGCCACTACGACGGCCTCACCGGTACGCGTCTGGTCTGGGACGACACCGCGGGCTACGTCCCGGCGGCGGCGCCCGAGGCCCCGGCCGCGCCCGTCGGTGGCACCGCCCCGAGCGACCTCTCCCCCGCGTTCCTCCAGCGGCCCGCCGCACTCGGCGCCCACCTGATCATCGACGTCACCGCGGTGCACCCCGCCACCGACGAGCTCCTCCTCGGGGCGGTGGCCGAGGCCCTGGCCCGCGCCTTCACCGGGGCCGACCCGGGCGGCTGGGGCACCAGCGAACCCGCCCTGAACGTGTGGGACCGCGCGGCCCTCACCGCGACGTGCCGCCGCCGCGCGCCCCAGCCGACCTGGTTCGCCTTCGTCGGCCCCGGCGGAGGCACACGCCCGTGCATCGGCACGCAGCGCGTCTCCCGGGTGACCTCCGGAGTGAAGGAGAAGGTCACCTTCGCGGTCGCCTATGCCGAGGACGAGCCCCCGGCCCTGCACCGGCTGGAGGACACCGTCGGCGACCTCGCCCACCGGGGCGTCCTGCGCACCCTGACCGCCCACCGGCTCCCGGGCCGCCCCGACCTGACCTACGAGCCGCGCACCCCGTCCGCCGCCACCCCGGTCGGCCTCGCGCTCGGTCCCGGCGCCGTCACCGAGGCGGGCATGGACCACGTCCTGGAGTCCCCGGTCTCGGGCCACCTGATGGGCCGGCGCGAACAGCCCGCCGTCTGGTTCCCGTTCGGCGACGGCACCACCCCCGAGAGCCGGCAGGCGTTCACCCGCCTGATGCGCCACCTCGGAGCGGAGGGCCCGCCGACCGTTTAGCCCTCGGCGGTGCCCACGCGCCTCGGCACGGTCGGATCCGCGGCGGTCCGGTCGGCCGACAGGCCGACCCGGCGGCGACCGGGCCGCGCGAGCGGGCATTCTCGCTACCCTTACCCCTTGACCTCGGCCGGTGGAACACCTGGACCTGGTCGCCGACCAGCGGTCATTGTTGAATCAGGGGGTGCGAGGGGTGGACCGGCAAGAGGAGTTGCGGGAGTTCCTCAGATCACGGCGAGCACGTCTCCGGCCCGAAGATGCCGGGCTGACCCGGAGTTCGGGGTTCAGCGGGCGCCGCCGGGTTCCGGGGCTGCGCCGTGAGGAGCTGGCCCAGCTGGCCGGGGTCAGCATCGACTACTACGTGCGCCTGGAGCAGGGACGCGCAGGACAGGCCTCCCCGGAGGTGCTCGACGCCGTCGCGAAAGCGCTGCAGCTGGACGCGTTCGAGCGGGCGCACCTGTACGCGCTGGTGCGCGGCGAAGACGTCCCGCCGTCCGGCGAACACCGGCAGGAGATCCGCCCTGGGGTGCGGGCCCTCCTGGATGCCCTCGAAAACGTACCGGCGTACGTGGTGGGGCGCCGCCTGGAGATCCTCGCCTGGAACGAACTCGCGCGCATCCTGATCGCCGACTTCCCGGCGCTGTCGCACCGAGAGCGCAACCTCGCCCGCCTCACGTTCTTGGACCCCTCGGCCCAGCAGCGCTACATCCGATGGCAGGAGAAGGCCGAGGACACCGTCGCGTTCGTGCGGCTGGACGCCGGCCGCCACCCCGACGACCCGGAGCTGGCGCAGCTGATCGAGGAGCTGAGCTCACAGAGCGAGGACTTCCGGCGCATGTGGTCCGAACACGACGTACGGGATATCACCCACGGCCCCAAACCTCTCTACCACCCGCTGGTCGGCGTCCTGCAGGTGTCGTTCGAGACATTGCAGCTTCCCGATGAGCCGGACCAGGCCGTGGTGGTCTATCTGCCCGAACCGGGAACCTCGGCGGCCGCCGACCTGCGGCTGCTGGCGGCCGAGTACACCGCCTCCTGACAGGGGTAATGCCGTTACCAGGACGGCCGATGCTAGGAGTCCCTTTCATCGGAGAACCTCGGCCTGTGCAGCCGGGTGTTCTCCCTGCAAAGTGGTCGTAGTCGCTGAGGACATCAGCCGACGAAAAGCAGGAATCGACCACTGAGGGGATTCACCATGACGTACCACGTGCTCGTCCAGTTCGACGTTCCGCCGAGCAAGCGCGAGGACTTCGTCGCCGCCGGCCTGTTCGACGCCGAGGGGTCACTGGCCAATGAGCCGGGAACCCTGCGCTTCGAGGTCATCCGCGATGAGAACAACCCCAACCGCTTCTACCTGGACGAGGTCTACACCTCGCGTGAGGCGTTCGAGGAGCACTGCTACAACCCGACCATCGAGAAGTTCTACGAGATGGTCGACTCCTACGCCTACGGCCCCACCTTCCTGTTCAAGGGAGAGCGCGCCGAGCCGCGGTCGAGCTGACCCGGTGCCGCGCCCCTGCCCTGCCCGTTCCCCGGGCCGGGCAGGGGCGGCGTCGACCGGTCGGAGTGGCACACGTCCGGGTGCGGCGCAGTGTCGGCGGCCACCCCGGGAACCGGTCGTCCGGGTCCCGTTCGGCGACCGGACCGCCTCCGAGAGCCGGCAGGCGTTCACCCGCCCGATGCGCCACCCCACCCCGTTTCCGGGCGACCCGCGCAACGGTCGCTACATCGGTCACCCGGCGCGGCCGGGAGGGACCTGTCCTGGGTAGCCGTGGGCGTAGTGCGGCGGCATCGGGGCGGGGGCCACCCCGCGCACCTGGACGACGCGGGTTCCCGCCGCCTTGTCGTGAATCGCCTGCTGGTAGGGCTGGTCCCACAGCGGCCACAGGTAGTCCAGCAGTGCGCCCACCCAGACGAACCCCAGCAGCATCCGGACGAACTGGCGGAGGGCCGACGCACCGAGCGACGGCGGTTCGCCGGTGCGCACCGAGATCGCCTTGATCCCCATCATCTTCTTGCCGAGCGTCTGGCCACTGCTGGCGTGCATCAACCAGAAATAGGAGAAGGAGGCGAATAGCGCGACAAGGAGCATGATCAGAAAGGCAACCATCATTTCCGGCGTATCCTCCGCCGGCTTGCCACCGGCATCGAGGATCTCGATGGAAAAGAACACGCCGGGGTAGAAGATCAGAGCGAAGATGCTCGCGCCGATGAGCCCGTCCACGATCCAGGCGACGGCGCGCACGCCCCAGCTCGCGGGCGGCGGCCAGGGGGCCGCGGGCTGCTGGTACATCGGCGGGTAGTAGCCCGGGGCGGCAGGGTAACCGGGAGGCGGACCGTAGCCCGAGGGAGCCCCGTAGCCGCCGTTCGGGGGCGGGTACGGCTGCTGGGCATAGTGAGGGGAGCTCATTCGACCGGGTCTTTCGTGACACATCGGAATCAGGGGACCACAGATTCTTACACGAATGCGCACATTTTCCGCAGCACTCCCCTGCCCGCCGTGTCGCAGCGTCGCCGCCGTCGGCGGCGGCCGCTCAGCGCGGCCGCAGGATGCCGCGTTCCAGGGCCGTGGAGATCGCCGCCGTGCGGTTGTCGACGCCCAGCTTGTCGTAGATGTGCACCAGGTGGGTCTTGACCGTGGCCTCGCTGATGAACAGCTCCCGGGAGATCGCCCGGTTCGACAGTCCACGCGCCAGCAACCCGAGGATTTCGATCTCGCGCGCGCTGAGCGCGGGACGCGGCGAGCGCAGGCGGCCGAGCAGTCGGGCTGCCACGTTCGGGGCGAGGGCGGTCTCGCCGCGCGCCGCCGCCGCGACGGCCTGGCACAGCTGCTCGGGTGGGGCGTCCTTGAGCATGTAGCCGGTGGCGCCCGCCTCGACGGCGGCGAGGATGTCGGCGTCGCTGTCGTAGGTGGTGACGACCAGCACCGGCGGCGCGCCCCGCCGCTCGCTGATCGCCCGGGTCGCGGTCACGCCGTCCATGCCCTGCCCCATCTGCAGGTCCATGAGGACGACGTCGACCGGGGTGGTGTCGAGGACGGCCAGCGCCTCGCGCCCGTCGGCGGCTTCGGCCACCACCTCCATGTCCTCGCGCTCGTCGAACATCGCGCGCAGCCCGCGCCGCACCACCGGGTGGTCGTCGACGAGCAGGAGGCGCAGGCGGCCCTCGGTCACGCTTCTCCCTCTCCTTCGGCGTTCTCGGCCGACAGCGGCAGGGCCACCGCGACCGCCGTGCCCTCGCCCGGGGCCGACTCGATCTGCAGGCGGCCACCGAGCGCGGCGATGCGGTCGCGCAGCCCCCGCATCCCGTATCCGGTGCCGTCCGGGCGGGAGCGCTCGACGCCCGCCGGGTCGAACCCGCGCCCGTCGTCGAAGACGTCCAGCGTGACCTCGCTGCCCAGGTAGGCGAGTGTGACCACGGCCGTGCCCGCGCCCGAGTGCGCCGCGACGTTGGCGAGGCTGGCCTGCGCCGCCCGCAGCAGCGCCACCTCGTAGTCGGCCGGGAGCGGTACGGCGTCCCCCTCGACCCGGCACCGGCAGTCGATCCCGCTCTCGGTGGCGACGCGCGAGCACAGCCGCCGCAGTGCCTCGGCCAACGACCCCCCGGACAGCGCGGGCGGGGCGGTGAGCCCGCGCACGAAACCGCGGGCCTCGTCCAGGTTCTCGGCGGCGGCCGCGCGGGCCTCGGAGATGCGGTCGAGCGCGGCGTCGGGGTCGGTGCGCACCGTGCCCTCCGCCGACCGCAGCAGCAGCACGATGCTGGAGAGCCCCTGGGCCAGGGTGTCGTGGATCTCGCGGGCCAGCCGCTCGCGCTCGGCGAGCACCCCGGCGCGGTGCTGCGACTCGGCGAGTTCGCCCCGGGTGCGCCGCAGGTCCTCGATCAGCCGCCGCCGCTGCTCGCTCTCCGCGTACAGCGCCGCGTACCCGAGCGCGATCACCACCGCGAAGACCGCGCCCAGCGTCGGCCCCAGCACCATCCCCACCGAGATGTCGCGGGCGTGCAGGGCCTGGGCGGTGATGACCGCCCCGGTGATCACGGCGACCGCCAGCACCGCGTGGAAGCGGCCCAGCAGGTGCAGGTGGAGGAAGAACAGCGGGAAGGCGAGCCAGGAGAAGTCCGGGCTGATCAGCAGCAGCACCGCCCACAGCGCGGTGACCAGCGCGAGCCACACCCGCGCGGCGGAGCGGGCCGACAGGCGGCGCAGCAGACCGGCGGGCCGTCGGCGCAGCACCAGCGGGCCGGACACGTACACCGCGGCGAGTACCGCGGCGCCGAACAGTGCCGCCCAGCTCCAGTGCCCGGCCTCCTGGACGGTGAACAGGCGCAGCGCCGCGATACCGAGAAGAACGAAGAACGCCGCGTGCAGGCACGCCCGCAGCACCGCGAGCACGGTCGCGGTGCCCGCGCTGAACGTGGCGAACGGCGCCTGGTGAGCGGTGTCCATCCTTCTCACGTTAGGCCGCCCGCGCCCCACCGGCATCAACCGAACGGTTGATGCCGCGATCAACCGTCCTGCTCCGCGGAACCATCCGTCGCCCCGATGGAATCCGCACGCCCGAGCGCCATCGTGGACAGAGTGCCCGAGCCTCCCCTCCCCCCGCGCACTGCTCGGCCCGCACCCGAACCGCAACCGCAACCGCAACCGCAACCGAGATCGAAGTCGAGGCACCCGCCGTGTTCGTAGCCATCCGTGACATCCGCTTCGCCAAGGGGCGGTTCGCGCTGATGGGCTCGGTCGTCGCCCTCATCACCCTGCTGGTCGTCCTGCTGTCGGGGCTGACCGCGGGGCTCGCCGACGAGTCCGTCTCCGCCGTCGACCGCCTGCCCGCCGACCGGATCGCCTTCGGCGCCGCCGGGGACTCCGCACCCGAAGAATCGTTCGCGGACAGCTCGGTCACCACCCACCAGGTCGACACCTGGGCCGCGGCCGACGGCGTCGACTGGGCCGAACCGCTCGGCATCACCCCGACCCGTCTGGAAGCACCCGACGGCTCCACCGTGGCCGCGACCGTGTTCGCCGCGCGGCCGGGCGGCCGCCTCGCTCCCAGTGGGACCGCGGACGACGGCCTGGTCATCGGTCGGAAACTCGCCGATGAGAAGGGGCTGGAGGTCGGCGACACCCTGCACCTGGGCGACGCCGAGCTCGCCGTCACCCGTATCGGGCCGGACTCCAGCTACAGCCACACCCCGGTGGTGTGGACGTCGCTGGACACGTGGCGCTCGTCGGCCGCAGCGGGGCGGAGCGCGGACGACGCCCCCGCAGGCACCGTGGTCGCGGTCGGCACCGACGGCGCGGGGGCCGACGCACCCGACGCCGACGCGATCGCCGCCATCGACTCGGACGCCGGCACCGTCTCGGCCACCCGGTCCGACAGCCGGTCGGCGGTCGGCGCGTTCTCCTCGGAGAACGGGTCGCTGCTGATGATCCAGGGCTTCCTGTACGCCATCTCCGCGCTGGTCGTCGGCGCGTTCCTGACCGTGTGGACGATCCAGCGGTCGGGGGACATCGCCATCCTCAAGGCCCTCGGCGGCTCCACCGGCTACCTGCTGCGCGACGCCCTGGCCCAGGCGCTGATGGTGCTGCTGGCGGGCGCGGGCGCCGGCGGGCTGGCCGGGCTCGGGGTGGGGATGCTGGCCGAGCGCGTCGTCCCGTTCTCGCTGTCGGCCGCCACCACCGCGCTGCCCGTGGCGGCGATGGTCGCCCTCGGCATGCTCGGGGCGGTGCTGTCCGTCCGCCGTATCACCTCCGTCGACCCGCTGACCGCCCTTGGAGGCGTCCGATGAGCATCGCACTGACCGACATCGTGCTGACCTACCCCGACGGAGACTCCACCGTCACCGCGCTGGACCACGTGTCACTGGAGGCGCGGCCGGGCGAGCTGCACGCCATCGTGGGACCGTCGGGATCGGGCAAGTCGAGCCTGCTGGCGGTCGCCTCGACGCTCATCCGCCCGGACTCGGGCAGCGTCCGGATCGACGGCACCGAGGCCGCGGAGCTGTCGCCCGCCGAGCGGAGCCGGCTGCGGATGAACCGCGTCGGCATCGTCTTCCAACAGCCCAACCTCGTGTCCTCGCTGACCGCTGCCGAGCAGCTGCTGGTCACCGACCACATGCGGGGGCGGCCGGTCCGGTCCCACCGGGCGGCGGCCGAGCGCCTGCTGGCGGTCGTCGGCCTGGACGGCAAGCAGCACCGGCGCCCGGCCCAGCTGTCGGGCGGCGAACGCCAACGCGTCAACATCGCCCGCGCCCTCACCGGCGACCCGCGCGTCCTGCTGGTGGACGAGCCCACCGCCGCTCTCGACCACGACCGCGGAGCCCGGATCATGGACCTGCTCGCCGAGATCACCACCGAGTACAGGGTGGCCACGTTCGTCGTCACCCACGACACCGAGTACCTGGACCGCGCCGACACGGTCTCCACCATGCGCGACGGCCGGCTGACCACCACTGGTGGCGCCCCCCGCCCGGAGAGATCGGGCGCCGCGGTCTGATCCTCGTGGTCGACCGCTCCGGCGACGGTGTGGCCGCTACCGGCCACACCGTTCGAAACCCCAGGCCAGCCCCGCTCCTCAGGCACATCGAGTACCGAGAGTGCGCACATGGCCGCGGTTCACGTCGGCGGAGACATATACATTCGTCCGGTTACCCGAACCGACCCCCAGGAGACGTTCCGTGCACCCCGAACATCCTGACCCGGCGACTCCCCCACCGGCACCGCCCTACGGACCGCCGAACCCCACCCCCCACGGCTCCTACCCGGCACCCCCACCGCAGGCCGCCTACCAGCAGCACCCGCACATGGGGCACCCTCATCCGAGCTACCACCCCGCGCATGCGGCCGCACCGTACGGGACTCCCCACTGGCGCTACCCCGCCAACCTCAAGCCGCCCGGGACCGTGACCGCAGCCCGGGTCCTGATGTTCATCCAGGGAGCCCTCACGCTAGGCGGGGCACTCCTGGCGTTCATCGCCTCGCTCGTCGGCGGCAGTCAGGCGATACCCGGGTCGGACGACGCGAGTCTCGCGCTCTTCGTCGGGGCCATCGGCGCCGTCGGCCTTCTCATGGGGGCCGCATCGATCACCCTCGGCGTGCTCGCCGGCAAGCGATCGACACGCGTCATGTGGACGATCGCGGGCTACCACGCGCTGCTCGTAGCACTCGCCATCAGCGCCATCGTCATGGAGCCCAGGAATCCCAACGCCCTCCTGGTACTCACCACCGACAGCCTCATTCTCGGCTTCACCCTGAGCAAGACGTCCCGGCTCTACTACCAGTCGGGTAAGGCAAACCCCGGCACCAACGTGGTTCCGTAGGACCAGGCCCGCCACAGCCTGGGGCGGGAACCCCCGGCCGCGCCGCTACCGGTTGACCGTCGAACCCCGCCCCCTACGGCTCCTATCCGGCTCCTCCACCGCAGCTCTCACAACCGTCGGCGCCGTGATCGCCGCTGTCGGCTCGATCATCGTCGAAAACCAGGCCACCCTCCTGATTCTCGTCCTCTACATCCTGATCATCTCCTTCACCCTCACCAAGGATTCTCGGGCGTACTACCTGTCGGGAACGACCCAGCGTGATCATTAACGTCGACTGACACACGCCGGCCCCGGGGGGATGGGTTCGGGCACGTCCCGCGCGCCCCACCAGGTCAACCGGGATGGGGCGCGCGGGGGCCTGCCTACTCGAAGGGCGACCTCCAGACGATCGGCGCCTGCGGGCTCTTCGCCGGGGTGACGGCGACGACCGTGAGGCGTTCGCACCGCGGACAGGTCGCGCTGAGGATCGCGCGCCCGTCCAGGGTGTAGCCGCGCTGGACGACCGGGGCGCCCATGGCGTCGGCCAACGCCCGCAACCTGGCGGGGTCGCCGACGTCCTTGATCTCACACCAGGTGGTCATCGCCCGCCCCCGTCCAACCGGTTGAGCAGCCGCGCGGCGGCGGTGGTGGAGAGCCCGCATTCGCCGACGAGCGCGCGGAAGACCTCCCCGCGCGACGCCCGAAGACGGATCACGTAGCCCAGGTGGCGGGCGGTGTAGCGCTGTAGAAACGGCAACTCGGGGTTGCAGGTCACGGTGATGTCACCGATCACGACCCGGACGGCGGAGGTCATCACACGACCTCCCGTGCCCTCAGCGCGACCAGCCCCGCGAACTTCCGAAACCGGCGGTCCTCGACGGCGCGCCGACGCTCCAACGCGGTCACATAGGGGCGAATCCGGCGGCTCCGCCGGGATGACAAGATGGACACGTCTCACTCCTCTACCGAGTGGGGCCAAGCCCCGGGGCCGTGCCAGCGGTCGCCGGGGTCCTGTCCGTCCATCCTTCGCGTCGGCGAAAACCGGGCGACAGTGTGACCGTGTTGCCTACTCTGGAAACGGCAACGGTCAACACCTCCCGGGAGCGTTATCGCCCATGACCGAATTCGGGAACCTCGCACGCCGCACCATGGAAGACCACGGTTGGTCACTACGTGCTCTTGCCCGCGAGGTGAACTACGACGCCGGGTACCTCTCGCGCGTTCTATCCGGAAAGCGGCGCCCCTCAGCCGGTCTTGCGCGGGCTCTCGACAGAAGGCTCAGCGCCGACGGCGCCCTGATCGCAGCGGCGAAAGCTGCTGAACCGTCGGCCCCGGTCACCGATCCGGCGAACGGGGCCACCGACGAGATCGCTCACATGCGCGCCGCAGTTGACCACCTCGTTGCCCATGACAGCCGCTACGGAGGAGACGAGATTGCCCCCGCCGCCGTGCGGGTCTGGCGGAGCGGACACCGTCAGCTCGACAGCGGCACCATTCCCGAACAGCGACAACAGGACTTTCTTGCTGCAGTCGCCGAAATGGCCGAAGTGGCCGGCTGGCTGCTGTTCGACGCTGACCGGCAGGACGCTTCCAGGACAGCCACGCTCGAAGCCCATATGCTCGCGCGCCACGCCGGTGATCGCTCGATGGAGCGCTTCGCACTGACGAACCTCGCCATGCAGGACGTTGAGGTCAACCGTCCTGGAGAAGCATTGAGGATCGCGGACGAGCTCCTGTCCGAGCCTCGAATTCCACCCCGTGTCGCCCTACTGGCACGCATCCGCCGGGGACGAGCACTCGCCTGCGTCGGAGAACGGCGCCGCGCCTTAGACGAGCTCGGCGCCGCACGGGCAGGACTTGAGGACTCGATCAGCGCCCGGGACCCAGCATGGACGTGGTGGGTCAACGACTGCGAATTGAGCGGCCACGAGGGTGAGGCGCTGCTTGTACTGGGAGATACCGCCGCCGCACTGCCGAAGCTGGAGCGTGCCGCCGAGCTGTCGGCCGTGTTCCGCAGGAACGGCCGAGGCAGCCTCTATTACCAGGTGTCTTTAGTGCAGGGGTACGCGGCGGCTCACGCATGGAGAGAGTGCGGAATAGCCCTTGAGGCCCTCCCACCAGCACTGGAGTCAGTCAGCTCCGGCCGCAACCGCCGCCGACTCCGATTCGCAGTCCGCACCATCACCCGCGATCCCGAAACCCCGCTGTGGCTGTCGGACCTGGCCCGGGACGTAGCAGCCGCGTAGGCGAACCGGAGACGAGAAAGCTAAATATTCCGACGAAACGGAAATGGCGAGATACATTCCCATGATCACCGAAGGGTGTCGACCAGAGGCCTGCCAGAGTCCTCCTCTGCGGCAACGTGACGGTGTGACATGGATTCAATCGGCCAGCTCGCCACCCGCAACGTTCTCAAGCTTCCTCACCACCCAGTCGGGGATATACTTCTTCTCTCTTGGAAACAGTGTAAGATCCAGTGCAAAGTAGTTGTCAGGCAGAGGAAGATCTTCCCTTAGTTCGCGATCATAGTTGTACTCAGCCTTGAACCGGCCATCGCGCATGACTACGATGCCCATCGCGTACCACGATCCCTTGCCGGGCTCGTACATCCCCCGCTTAAGATCACGTACCAACTTACCGATAGAATTCGGGATGGACATCACGTTGTCCACCACGCCCCCGTCCTCCAAAAGCGTCGGCGCACTTTCTTGCTGGAAGATTGCAACGTTGATGCTGTTGTAGGACGCTTCAACCCACCCTTCGGGTGCGACAGACGCGACGCCTTGAGCGATCTCCGTGAGAACTTCGTGAACCTGTGCTGGATTCAGCTTCTCATACTCTGGCACTACTCCTCCTAGGTGAGCGGTGGCACATTCTCGTATGTTCGCTTTTTGGGTGTTCCGTCAATTACATATTTGACAGTTATACTCTCTGGGCTATTCATGTTTCCGCTGTAGTCCAGCTCTATCTCAACGTCGACTTTCTTCGGGGGGATCGGGGGATCTGCGTCCGGCCTTCCCTTTAGTGCATCCGCCCACTCTCGCTCAAGTACGCGGAAACTATCCTCGATGGTCGCCTTTCTCCCATCAACCCGAGAAATATCTCGGTTGATGTACTCGGTCATGGGGACGAGATTGACAAGTTCACCCGGACCACCGAACATGCGGGCAATCAGGTGTCCGGGGTTCCAGGTGACGTCCTTGTACTGGGCAACATCAGCCGGAGTGAGGACTCTCCCAACTCTCTCCTGGGCCGTAGAAAGGATCTGCTCATTTTCCTTCCTGTACACGTTCTCAAAATCCTCTTTCCCCAGCCTCTTGGATCGGCGCTCACTTCCGGGGTCACGGATCCCGTCATCAAGAGAGATCTCTCCGGAGACTGATACCGTCCTGGCTTGGGAGTCGGTTTTGAACGTGAATTTGCCGTCGACCTCATATGTCATGTTCGGGCGGGGATTCGCGAGCTCGATGTTCGAGCCCGGGGATCTTGCCGAGGAGATGGAATCCGTCTGGACCTTGACGACCTTGCCGTCATGGCCCGTGACGAAGATTCCTCGGTCGACACCCCCCTCGTCCACAACACGGTAGCTCGTGTTCGGCGCAAGCTTGCCGCGATCGTCGAAGACCTCGCCGACCTTTGGAGTGAGGTCAGTGGGGATGGGGGACCGGTGGCCTCCAGTTGCGGGCCCTGTCTCCCGTCCACCATTACCGACGCCGCCAGACGCATCGGAGAGTCCGGACCCTCCTTGGCCACGCCCAGTACCTCCCAGGGGGCTGAGGGATGACCCGAAGTCCCCACTACTGGTGTTCGAGTGGCGGCCTGAGCCGGGTGAATCCGCCCCTGCGGCCCCGAAGGTGGACGCGCGACCGCTTCCCGGACTGTCGGAGGATGAGTAGAGACCACCGCCTCCGCCATGGCCGCCGCCGGAGGCAGCGGGGCCCATGTCGCTGTTGCGGGCTGTTGCTCCGGCGCCGACGAGTTCGCTGTGGCGTTCGCGGGACAGGTCCCTCATGGCGGCGTCGAGGTCGCCGCCGTTGTTCTTGACCAGTTCTTCCAGGCGGGAGATGTCGCGCTGGACCTCGGTGGTGGCCCGGTCCGGGGTGGCGGTGGCCTCCCGGGGCGGGGCAGGCGTGTCTGAGGTGTCCTCGCGGCGGGTGCCGGACCCGGCGGATTCCTGGGGGTGGGGTGCGGGTGATCTGCTGCCTGGAGTCTGGGCGGGTGCCGGGGATGCGGGCCGCTGGCTCCCGGAGGGGCTGGGTTCTCCGCCGTCGCTGCCGGAAGTGCCGTGCCCACTGCCGGTGGAGGGGCCGCGGCCGCTGCCGGTCGAAGGGCCGTGGCCGCCGACAGGAGGAGAGGCAGGGGTGCGGCCGCCCGCGCCCGGTGAGAAGTCCGGGGTGGACGGGGTCGTGGGGGTGGGGGTCTTCCACCGTCCGGGGGACGGCGAATCAGAGGTGGGGGTGAAGGAGCCTCCGCCGGGCTTCCACTTGGCCGCGATGTTGGCGGCCGAGGTCAGGACGCGCGATGCCCCCCGCACCAGCCCCACACCTCCGGCAGCCACACCGACCGCGGTGATCCCGGTGGTCGCAACCGTGTAGCCGGGCGCGTCGTCCCACTGGCTCCAGCCGGTCAGGCCGTCGGCTACACCCCACCACGCCTCGCGGGCCAAGCCCTCCTGGTCGCGCCACTCGGCACCGAGCCCCACACCGCTGCCGTGGACCCTGTTCTTGCCCAGCAGGGCCATGTAGCCCGCGTAGGTCTCATCGGCGTGGGTTACAACGTTGCCCTTCCACTCATCGAAGGACTCCACCCCCCAGCCGTCATCGGTGTAGAACCCCGAGGCGTAGGCGAGCGACACCGCCGCTTCCCACTGCCCGCCCAGGGTTGCGTCCCAGGCCCCCCGCAGGAAGTCCATGTCCGCCTTGACCGACTCCTGGAACCAGTTGAGGTCCGGCTCAGCGGGAGCACCCCAGGGCATCGGTGCGTCCTCGGGGATCTCCTCGACACCGTGGGCGCGCTTGTTGCCGCGGATGATCTCGCCGTTGTCGGCGACGAACTCCGGCCCGCCGTACAGGTCGGTGATCTTGTTGGCGCACTCCCGCTCCGCGGCCTGGTAGGCCACCACCGCAGAGTCGATGTCGGCTTTGAGCTGGTTGTGCTCCTCGACCAGGTCGTCATCGCTCTTCCAGTCGGTGCAGCCGTTGTCCAGGCTGAACTGGTAGGCCTGGGAGCGCAGGGCTTCCAGCTTCTTCTTCAGCTTGCGGGCCGTCTCGGCGAAGGCGGTCAGCGCGTCGGCGACGGTGGCCAGGTCGCCGCTGATGTCCTCGCCCCGGGTGGCCACGGGGTTGATGGCCGCCAGCAGCTGCTCGGATTCGGGTGCGGGGTTACCGGAGCTCGGCGCCCTTGGGGCGGTTCAGGCCCGGGTCCTCGACGAACCCGGCGTTGGCCTGGGCCTCGGCGGCCATTTCGAGGTTGCCGTTCATGTAGGCCACGACCGCGCCGCTGCAGCCGTTGACGGCACTGGCGGTCTTGGCCGCCATCGCGCCCATGTCGGCGGAGCAGAAGCCGAAGAACCCCCGCAGGGCGATGCCGATCGGTTCGCTGGCCGCTTTGGCGGCCGCGGTCTCCATGTTCTTGCCGACCGCGGTGATCTCACCGGTCAGGCCCTCGGTGCCCGCCTCGTCGCCCAGGTGCCCGGAGACGCTCTTGAGCACGCCGCCCACACCGTCGGGGTTGATGTCCCACGAGCTCACCGTTCTCGTCCTCCCGTGCGGATGCGTGGATAGGTGAAACCGACACGCCTGCTTACTGCTCGCCCGATTACGACTACCGAACGGTAGCGACAGTTCCGAATCGACGGGAACACGGCCGTGGCCGACTCCGGCCACGAGCTGTCGGAGACATCGATCGGGCGTCGACATGGGTCACTGTGGTGTTCGCTGAACCCATTTACATCGTGTGACCTGGCGATTCACCCGGTGGAAGGGGAATCATCAGGGCTCGTCGCGGGTCGGTTTCGTCGGGGCGACGCCGAAAAACGGTCAGCTCGGAAGCTCGGCGGCGGGGGTTCGGCGGCACGTTGGCCGAAACCGGTCGTCTTTCGGTCGCGGGCGGCGAGCTGCTCCATCAGGATCGCGATCGATTCCCCCGACCGAGCTGCATCGCCGGTGACATCGCCGGTCAGGCGGGCTGCTGCCGTTCTGATACCGGCTACCGGCCCCATGGCTGCGGGGGAGTCGGGTGTGCCGGAGGACACACCCCTCCCGGATTCCGTATCCTCCGCCGAAGATGATTCTCCGGGCTCCCAATCACCCGGGTCTACCTGCGAAAACTTCATCGATCCCTCACCCGTACAGCGTGCTCTGCCGAATCCGGACAGCTCCGATTGTCGGCATTATGCCTATGCTTGACGACGCACGGTAAGAACCGCTGTATTAATTACGGTCATGCCCGCTGCGCCACATCAGCGGCCCGCTGGACGCGTTCAGTCCCCCGCGTCGGCGGTCGGCCGAGCGCAGCACGTCGGCGCCCCCGCAGCCGGGCGCCTCCCCCAAGACCGATGGACGACGAGGAACGGGTGAAGAGATGTCACGTTGGGACTTCGGCGACCAGACCCTGACGACCCTGGCCCGCAGCACCTCGGGGTCGACCGACGAACTCAGCGACCTGATCAAGCAGCTCATCCAGGCGGCCGAGCCGCTGTCCGGGAAGTTCAACGGCGCCGGCAAGGCCGCCTTCGACTCGTTCAAGGCCCGCGCCGACCAGATCACCGCCGACCTCAACGCCGGCCTCGGCTCCATCAATGAGGGCCAGGTCGGCATGCAGACCGCTTTCTCCAGCGGCAACCAGGCGATGGCCGACGACGCCCAGCGCAACATGTCGGCGGCCAACTTCGACGCCGCGAAGTTCCGCACCGCCTGACCCCGGGCCCCACCCCACCCGGCCCCACCGACGTCACCGTGTCCCAAGGAGTTGAGTTCCCTCGATGAGCGGCAACGGACGCAACAGCTACGACCTCGGCGCCTCGCAGGAGTCCCAGACCAACATCCACACCGTCATGGCACGGCTGGAGTCCATCATCGGCGATCACGACGTCGACGTCAGCACCGCCATGGCCGACTTCGAGGCGACCGGTGTCTCCGACGAGTACAGCGCCAAGGAACTGAAGTGGCACAACGCGGGCAACGAGGTCCGCGACATCATCCGGCTCGTCCGCGAGACCCTGGAGACCAACGACGGCACCGCGCAGTCCACGCTCGGCCGCGCCAGCGCCGCGGTCCAGGGCATCTGACGACACCTCCGCACCCGTCGAATCCCTGGTCAGGACGTCGCCGATGTGCGGCGTACCGGAAGGTCTGCGAGGATCGGGTTTCAGTCGATGCACGTACGGGAGGGGCGCCCGCTCGACCGGCGGGCGCCCCTCCCGTTCCGCGCGCTTCCCCCCGCGGCGCGCCCCTGACCGCGCACCGATGGACCCCCGCGCCGGCCGCCCCGCCGCGCCCCGAGGCCTCGAAGGGAGTCTGAGATGGCACGCGACTACGACAGCCAGCTGTTGGAGTCGACCGCCGTGCGCCGCAAACGGCTCCGCGAAGCCGTCTTCTTCGGCCCCCAGCGCACCCGCCGACGCCTCGACGAGAACATCGGCAAGATCATCGCCAGCCTGGTCGTGTCCGCCGTCATCTGCGCCGGAACGGTCGGCTGGTCGTTCCTGCAGAGCCAGCTCAAGAACCAGAAGGAAGAGCAGGAGCAGCAGGCCGCCGGCCCCGACGCCGCCACCGCGCCACTCCCCGCCGAATGGCTCGGCACCGAGGTCACCTTCCCCATGCTGCGTGAGGAGCTCGACCGCGCCCACGTCCCGCCGGGCCTCTACGTCCTCCCCGGAGACGAACGCCCCACCCCCGACCAGGCCTCCAGCTACTACCTGCTGACCGAGGAAGGCGAGGGCGAGGACGGCTACTCCGTCGGCATCGTCGAGTTCTCCCAGGGCCGCACCGGCGCGGAGTTCCGCACCGAGGACGAGGCCGCCCGCTGGCTCTACCTGGAGCTCGTACCGGGCACCTCCGACCCGCGGGCCCTGAGCGACGAGGAGGAGCAGCAGGCGTCGGAGCAGACCGGCGAACTCGTCGCGTCGGCCCGGGAGAGGATCGACGGGCGCGTCGGCGGACCGAGCCGGGTGACCCTCGAACCGGGCCAGGTGGTGGACGCCTACGGCCAGGAGAGCGGGTCACTCCTCTTCCCCGACGGAACCCCGTTCTCCGAGCGCGGGCTGCCCGCGTCCGTCCGGCGCGCCGCGGGCGACGCCGGCAGCGGCAGCGGCAGCGGCAGCGGCACGGGGTTCGACGCGGCCGCGGGCGCCGACGCCTACCACCGCTACCGGGTCGCCTACCCCTTCCAGGTACAGGCGTCACTCGCCCCGGCCGAGGGCGGCGACCCGGGCGGGGGCGTCCGCTTCCGGGTCACCGCCGACGGGTTCGCCCAGCCGCCCCAGCTGCCGAGTATCCGCTGGCTCGTGGCCAACGGCTACCTGGAGCGCGTCACGGTCACGGGCCTTCCCAGCGACCGCCCTGCCTCTCCCCCACCGTCCCCGTCACCCTCCCCCTCTCCACTCGTGTCGCCGGAGGCGTCCGCACCGCCGTCCCCGGCGCCGCCCGCCTCCCCCGACCCGTCCGAGCCCGCCGCCTCCGCCGCGCCCGCTTCCGCCTCCGGTGGCGGCCGGGACTGAGACGACCACCCGCAGAGAACGATTGGACACGTCCCCATGACCACGTGGAGCCGGGTCACCCTCGTCGGTGAGCGGCGCAGGGTCGACGCCGTCCTGCCCGCCGAGGAGCCGATCGGCTCGCTCATGCCGGAGCTGCTCCGCCTCCTCGGCGACCCGGTGCGCACCCCGGCCGTGCCCCTGCACCTCACCACCGCTGCCGGCGACTTCCTCGATGGCGGCTCCACCCTGGCCGACAAGGACATCGCCGATGGCGCCGTGCTCCGCGTCGTCCGCGCCGACGACCCGCTGCCGGCGCCGGTCGTGCACGAGGTGCCCGAGGCGGTGGGGGCCGCCCTGGACGACCACGCGGGCCGGTGGGGGTCGGCGGCGGCCCGGTGGACCGCCACGGCCGTGTCGATCGCGCTGTGCCTGGCGGTCGGTGCCGTGGTCTGGAGCGTCACCGGCGACCGGACGGGCGTGATCGCGCTCGCCGCCATCGCGCTCCTACTCGCGGGGGCGGGGGCGGCGCTCGGCCCGTTCTGGCGCGAACCACTGGGCACCGCGCTGTCCATCGGCGGCGGGGCCGTGGCCGCGCTCGCCGTCTGGCACGCCGCCGACCTCTACACCTGGCCCGGCTGGGCGCGCTGGTGCGGGCTGGCGGTCGTGGCCGCGCTCCTGGTCATCGGCCTCGGCCTCACCTCGCGGCTGGGGCGGGGAGGTCTCGTCGGCGGTGGGGTCGCCCTGGCGCTTGCGCTGCTGTGGGCGGGGGCCGCGGTCTTCGGCCTCGGCTTCGCCCGCTCCTCCATCCTGGGCGCTGTGGCATGCGTCGTCCTGCTGGGGCTCATCCTGCGGCTCGCACTGACCTTCTCCGGGCTGACCATGCTCGACGACCGGCGCAGCGAGGGATCGGTCGTGGCCAGTGCGGACGTGCGCAGCGCGCTGGCCAACGCCCACACCGGCATGGTGGTGTCGACGGCGGCGGTCGCGCTGTCCGCCGCCGTGGCCGGGTTCGGTCTGACGACGGACCTCGACGCCTGGACCACCACGCTGACCGTGCTGCTCGCGGTCGTCGTGGGCAGCCGGTCCCGGATGTTTCCACTCGTCACGCAGAAGGTCCCGCTGGTGGGGGCCACGGTCGCGATCGTTGTGGCGTTCGCGGCGGCACTGCCGGGCCACGCGCCGTGGGGTGCCGCGGCAGCGGTCGGCCTCCTGGTGGCGAGCCTGGGTGTCCCGCTCGTGGTGCTGACGACCGATCCGCCCGCCCACATGCGGGCGCGGCTCCGCCGGGTCACCGACCGGATCGAAGCGGTGGCGATCGTCGTGTTCATTCCGGTGGCCATCGGAGCGCTCGGGACCTACGAGCGGCTGCTGGCCACCTTCTAGGTGATGGGGTCGATCCCGGCGACCGCGGAGGACCGCGGGGGCGGCACGCAGGCAAGGGCAGGGTGAGATGAACGAGCGAACGGAGCCGCCGGGTGCCGGGGCCATGACCGCAGGGGGCCGCCACGGGGACTCGCTGCTGCGCAGGGTCGGCCGCGGCGTCCTGGTGCCCTTCCAGCCGTCGGACCGGGCCCTGTCGGCGATCGAGCTCGGCGGGGCCCTGCAGCAGACCATCACCACCAGCCGCAGGATCGTGGTGAGCCGGCCGCGCGCCGGGGCGGGCGAGAGTACGGTGACCGCGCTGCTGGCCACCGTGTTCGCGCACTACCGCAACGACCGTGTGCTGACCATGGACATCACCCCCGGGTCGGACGCCCTTGCGCGGCGCCTCGGCGTCCGGCCGGAGTCCTCGCTAGGGGATCTGGAGCGCGGCGAAGCCGACCCGGACTCGTTCGACGAGCTGGCACCGTACCTGACCGCGGTCCGCGACCGGCTGTGGATGCTCCCAGGTGTGCAGAACGGCCGCCGGGACGGGGTCGACGGCCAGGCCTTCCACCGGACGCTGCTGCCACTCACCCGGTTCTTCGGGATCACGCTGATCGACCGGGGTGCCGACGTCTTCGACGGCTTCAACCGGGCGGCGCAGGCCAGCGCGCACGCCCACGTTCTGGTGGCCCCGGCGACGCGGGAGGGGGCGGTGAGCATCGCGCGGGCGTTCGACTGGATGACCGCGAACGGCAACGCGGCGCTCCCGGCCGACATCGTGGTGGTCTTCGTGGAACAGGCTCCGGGCGAGGATCCGACCTTCGACGCCGCCGGCGCCGCCGATATCCTGCGCAGGAGCGGCGCTGCGGTCGTGCGGCTCGGCTACGACCGCCATCTGGCCGCGACGTCGGCGTTCGACCCGCGGCGGATCGCCGCCGCCACCCGGACCGCAGCGGCGCGGATCGCGCTGGAGGCGCTGCGCCGCGCACTGTGAGCATCGGCGCCGAGCGGTGTCCGCCGTCGCCCCGACCCCGAGGAGGTGGGAGTCCATGCAGAACCATCCCCGGCCGACCGTCCGGGCCGACCCGGCCTCCGACCCCGCCCGTGCCTTCCTCGAAGGCGGCGACCGCCCGGCCCCGCCCCCGCAGCCCGCACCTCGGCCCAAGCCGTCACCCCCGCCGCGAACGGCCCAGGCCCCGCAGACGCCCCCAGCAACCGGGGAACCCACCTACGAGCAGCTGCTCAACGCCCTCCCCGCCCTCCCACCCTCCCGCTGGGGCCGCGCCCTCCACCACCTCACCGGAGGCCGACTTCGCCCGGGCGCGTGACCCGCGACAGGAGCAGGCGCAAGGTGGCCCGTCATCTGCGGTCCGCGCCGGGCGAAGCCTCGCCTGCCGCTCGCTTCCGCCGGATCAGGCCCCTTCCAGCCGCGGCGGCGAGTAGAGAACTTCCTCGTCGAGGAGAGGCGTCCACTCAGGACACCATTCCGGGGCGCGGCGGGCCATCTCTTCGCGGAGGCAGCCGACCGGCGCGGTGGCGTTGAAGCGGTTGTCCGCCGGTTCCCACCAGGGCCAGTGGTCGTAGGCCCGCTCGACGACCTCGCCCTCGGGGGTGACGGCGACGCGGAGGTAGAACCACCGCCCCCGCTCCGGGTGCGCTTCCGCTCCCCTCAGCCGATCGAGGAGGCGGAACATGTCGAAACCGGCGTCCACCATTCGCCCCGACGCGTCCTGGACACCCATGCTGGAGCCGCGCCCGGTGACGGTCGCGGTAAGCGTCGCCACCCCGTCGGCCGCCACCGCGCAGCCGCGCACGGCGTCGACGAGAGCCCGCAGCTCCTCCGAGTCCTGCGGGGTCGGGCGGTCCAGCTCCCGGGCAGCGCGCATCGCCTCGCCGACGCGCAGCCCCCACTCCGTGCCGCTGATCTTCCGGACGCGACGCTCCGCCGGGCGCCCCCTCCCCGCAGGCAGGTGCGGCCGCTCGGCACCCGCGGTGAGTCCCGCACGCCGAGCCACCTCCAGTGCGGCCGGTACGCCCGGTCGTTCGCCGTCGATCAGCTCCAGCACCACTGCCAGCGCCTGGCTGTCGACCGTGCCCTCGGCGGCGCGGCGCATCAGCTCCCGGCCCCGGGACAGCGCCGCATCCTCATCGAACTCTTCGTCTTCTCCGTCTTCTGCGTCGGCTTCCTCCAGGTAGGCGTGGTCGAGAAACTCGCGGACCTCATCCACGGCTCGCTCAATCGACGAGATCCGCTCAACGAGCATTCCGAGCCCGTCGTCGTCAACGCCGTCGGGGTAGGGGACCCTGCTCCACACGGCCCCGTCCCACCAGTAGAGGAAGCCGACCGGTTCGCGGTCCTCATAGTCGGCGAGCCACTCCCACGGCAGCCAGTCCGGGCCGCCCGCGAGGAAGTCGATGGGGGTCGGGTGGAAGTCGTAGGTGTCGCTGCACTCGTGGTCGTGTCCGACGAGGACGGCCCGGCCTCCCTCGATCCGGACCAGGGACCACTCGTTTCCACCGCCGTCGTCGAAGTGCAGAACCTCGTCCTCCACCGCGAAGATCGCCCATTCATCACGAATCCCGGCACCCAGTGCGGCAAGTGCCGCGCCATGGGACCACAGCATCTCCACCGGCGGCAGGTCCTCGGGGCGTCCGGGGCGGTGGAACTTCATGTGCAATGTCCTCTTCCCACATCGCCGATCAGGGGGCCGCCCTGCCACCTTCGGGTGACGAGGCGGATCGTGCGGGTCCCTTCCTACCTCCCATTGAGGACAAAGGGATCCAGACATCGCCTCTGGGCACCAGCGGCCACGGTTCAGGACAATGACACCGACGGTTCGACGGTCGTGATCGGGGTTGTTTCACGAGATCGCTCCCGTAACGGCACGTATCCGACCGGGACATGAACTGTTACATCCCAAGTCCGCGCGAACCGGCTACCCGCTTCATCGCCGCGTGTAATCCTTATGGCACCGCTCATACACGAGCCGTTGTCGGCGTTAGGAGTGGCCACCATGTACTGTCCTCATCCCCCGCAGGTTCAGGCCGTCATCGTCAAGGACGGGGTCGCCAGCATCCACGTGACCGGGTGTCTCCCCCGTGAGGTCGGCTTCGCCGACCCCTGGCATCTGAACCAGATCATCCGCAACACCAAGATCGAGGTGGGCGACACCAACCCCCGGCTCGACTTCTGTCCCAAGTGCACCGCGTGGAACGACCCGGGTACGGCCAAGTGCACACTGTGCGGCCATCCGCTCTGAGACAGGACCGCCGCGTTGATCCGCCCTGACCCGCCCTGACCCGCTCTGACGCGCTCGCTCCGCGGTGGCGGCGGTGCTGGGCATTACCGTCCTTGTGGGCTAGGCGGGACCGCCTGACCGGCACCGACCGAGAGATCCAAGAAGCCGCCAAGTCCCTCGCCGACGGCCCCCACGGTCGCCCACCTTTTCCCTGCTTGCCCGCGGCCACCCGAATGTCCGCAAAGACACCCACCGCCCCCGCCGTCGCCGTCCGACGAGGACTGAGTAGTTCGGCCGCTTCCGGCCAGTCCCATGACTGACGGGCCTGTCATGCGGCTGAGTACATAGCGGGGGTCGGAGGGGTCCGCTGGGCGGCCTTGTCGGCGGTCTCGCGCGGGGTGTTCTGGGGAAAAGCGGCAGCGACGGCGGTCGTGGCCTGGGCCGGCGGTCGTCGTGCGGGTGGGCGTGGGGCCGGGCCTGCACAGATCGGTGCCCCCTTCTCCGTTGATCTCGGAGATATTGGGGTCAAAATCGACCGTGAGACCCCACTATCTCCGAGATCAACGGAGAAGGAGGATTCCCGCGCCCGGCAGCCCCTCCCGCGATGACCATGGGATTCAATCGGGCAAAACGGACGCCGCCAGATGCCAGCCCATGATCATCTTCGGGGAGGCCGCGGGCTCCCGGTTCGCGGAAAGCACTGCACGCGAAGCGGAACTCCGGGCTGCCGACCGGGTCCCAGGCGCCGACCTCCTCGCCCGCAACCGCCCGCAGGATCCGAAAGAGAACCGGACAGCGCTTTCCCACCTCCTTCTCCGTTGATCTCGGCGAAGGCCCCCACCGCTGGCCCGGCCCCACGCCCACCCGCACGACGACCGCCGGCCCAGGCCACTACCGCCGTCGCTGCCGCTTTTCCCACAGAACACCCCGCGCGAGACCGCCGACAAGACCGCCCAGCAGACCCCTCGTGCGCCGCCGTCGTCCGTCCCTCCGCTATAGGGGCTGCTCCCCGTGGGTAGATGTCGGAGTTGTGACGCGCTGGACTTCGGAGTACGCCCGGGAGCGGTTCGCATCGGGCCGGGTGGCGCGGCTTGCCACGGTTGATGCACACGGGCAGCCCCACCTCGTCCCGGTCACCTTTGCGGTGTTCGCCGACGCGGTCGTCATCGCCATCGACCACAAGCCGAAGTCCACGAGGGACGTGAAGCGGTTGGCGAATATCGAGGCCAACCCGCTCGTGTCGCTTCTCGTCGATGAGTACAGCGACTACTGGGAGCGGCTCTGGTGGGCACGGGCCGACGGTTCCGCCCGTATCGAGTACTCCGGGGAAACCTGGGAGACGGCGCGTGATCACCTCGCCCGCCGCTACCCGCAGTACCGCGAGCAGCCCCCGGACGGGCCCATCATCCTGGTGACGGTGCAGCGCTGGTCAGGCTGGTCGTTCAGGTAGCCGAGGCCCGACGTGGCGGGGCGCACGCTGGAGTTTCCGAGGACGTGAGAATGCCCCGGCACCTGATCGGCTCGGGGCATTCGGTCGGGGGCTGACCGGCTACAGGCGGTCGCGCTTCACGTCGGTCAGGAACGCGCGCCACTCGGCAGCGTCGAAGGTCAGATGGCCGAGCTCACGATTCTGCGAGTCGCGGACTTTGGTCGCCAGGCCCTCAGAGACTTCGACGCACTTCGCGCCGTCAGGTGAGTGCGAGGACGTGTGCCACTCACGGACTGATCTCATCTCTTATCTTCTCCATCACTCGTACAGACTCAGCGGGCGACCACGCCCAAGCCTGAAGATCGGCCCAAACCGCCTCAAGGCGCCGAATCTCAGAAGCATCCGCAATGACGGTATTACCCGACATGTGCTCCACATGAGCCATGGAGGGGCGGTCAGTGAACTTCAGGATCCTGAACCCTCCAGACAGTGCCGGATGTGCTCGAAGGTCACCTGGAAGTACCTGGAGCCGGACGGCTCTAGACCCAGCCGCATCGATCAGGTGAGAAACCTGAGCGGCCATGATCCCTTCGTCGCCCATCACACGGCGGATGGCCACCTCGTCGACCACGGCCCGAAGAAACGGTCCGCCTGGCGCGGTTAGCCGTCCTCTGCGCTGCCGCTTGGCCTTCACAACCCCCTCAACGGTATCCGGTGAATCCAGAGGGAGCCCAGCCCTCACCACTGTCCGCGCATACTCATCGATCTGCAGCAGACCAGGCACGAGAACCGGGTGAAACATGAGTATCTCGGACGCGCGCCGCTCGGCGGGCTGGTCCTTGTGGTACCAGTCTGGTTCAGCGTCGGAGCGCACGGCTCGCGCCCACTGCTGCATCAGAGAGCCTTTCGCCGCCAATGCCTCATCCAGTCGTTCGGCTGTGACACGTTGAACGGCTCGGACACCGCGCTCTTGCTTGACCAGCATCGATACAGACACATCAGCCGCTTTGGCGGCGTGCGCGGTGGTGAGCCCGCGCTCTTTACGTAGACGTCGTACTTCGGCACCGAAGGTGACCCATGCGGGCCGGGGGGTCTCCGCCATACGTCGATGTTGGCACACGGTTGGTACATCTACGCACCGAATCGACCCAGTACCTTCCCGGGTTTGTATTTCGCCTCCACCAAGACGAACAAGCGATTCATGCTCGTGGAGTAGGTACTCACATCCAAGTACCTGAACGACGAAGCCCTCGCGACGCGGGCGTGTGTCCGAGGGCATGGCCAACAGATCTAGGAGCTCTGTTGACGATGCACACCCTACTGCGACGACCTCCGCGCGTTCGCCCCTACGTCCTGGCCATCGAGTATCGGCGGGCACGGCAGGCCGCCGCGTTTCGGCTGTTCCGGGTGGAGGTGTCGGGATGAACGGGCCGCTGAGGACCTGGACGGTGGCCTCCCGCAAGGAGCTGGAGGCCTGGGCGCGGTATCACGGCACCACCGTCGCCATCGCCGAGCAGGCCTGGGACCACATCACCTACCGGGCCGAGGCCGTCGATCGCGACGGCACCCGCTTCCGGTGCACCTACCGGGAGCAGATCCCGCCCCGGGTGGCTGGCAAGCGGCGCGCCCACACCTACACCGTGACCATGTTCCACGGGCCCGGCGGCGCCTCCTGCTACCACGTTCGTGAGGTCACTCCTGAGCCCGGCGCGGGCGACGACCCCGCCCGGCTGGCCGAACTGCTCGCCGCCGCCGAGATCCAGCACGAGCGCCGCGCGCTGTGCGGGGCCAGTGTGGAGAACCTGACGGTGCTGACGACGGAGCGGACCTATCCGGCTGACGGGCCAGAGCGGGTGAGGGTCTGATGGTCCTCCCTCGCTGACCACTCCCTCATCGGTCGTCCGGCTCTGCAGAGGGGAAGCGGCGGGGACAGGGACGGACGGCCGCACATGACAGGGCCCGCCTGGAGGGATCCAGGCGGGCCCTGTCGACGAATGTGTCTCTCACCGAGAGCCGGCGAGGGGACTTGAACCCCTAACCTATCGCTTACAAGGCGATTGCTCTGCCAATTGAGCTACGCCGGCCGGTGTGCGTGACACCCAGTCGAATGGTACCGGTTTCCGGCTACTCCCCGGACGCCTCCGAGGCCCGGCGGCGGGCGACCTCGTAGAGGGACACTCCCGCGGCGACCGACGCGTTGAGGGATTCCGCGCCCGTGATGGGGATGCTGGCGATCGCGTCGCAGGTCTCGCGGACGAGGCGGGACAGCCCCTTGCCCTCCGAGCCCACCACGACCACGATCGGGCCGGTGGCCAGGTCGAGGTCGTCCAGCCGCACGTCGCCGTCGGCGTCGAGGCCGACCACGAACAGGCCCGCCTTCTTGTACTCCTCCAGTGCCCGCGTCAGGTTGGTCGCCTGCGCGACCGGGAGGCGCGCCAGCGTGCCGGCCGAGGTCTTCCACGCCGTCATGGTGACGCCCGCCGCACGCCGCTCCGGGATCAGCAGCCCGTTCGCGCCGAACGCGGCCGCCGAACGCGCGATGGCGCCGAGGTTGTGCGGGTCGGTCACCCCGTCCAGCGCCACGATGAGCGCGGGCTCATCGGCGCCCAGGGCGGCCTCCAGCAGGTCGCTGTGGTGCCAGTAGCGGTACGGCTTCACCCGCAGCGCGATGCCCTGGTGCGCGGCGCCCGGCTGTCCGTTGCTCTCGCAGCGGCGGTCCAGCTCGGCGCGGTTCACCTCCACGATGTCCACCCCGGCGTCGCCCGCCAGCCGCGCCGCCTCGGTGACGCGGTCGTCGGAGTCGAGGCTGTTGAGCATGAACAGGCGCGTGGCCGGCACCCCGGCGCGCAGCGCCTCGACCACGGGGTTGCGCCCGATCAGCAGCTCCGACACGGCCGGACCGTCCTGGCGCGCGCGTCCGGCGCCTTCGCCGCGCGCGCCCGCCGGGCGCTGCGCCTGCGTCGCCTGGGCCTTCTTGGCCGCGCGCCGCTGCTTGCCCTCGTACCAGTGCCGCTCCTGGGCCGGAAGCGTGCCCTTCTTGCCCTCAAGCGAGCGGCGGCCCTTGCCTCCGCTGCCCTTGGTCGGGCCCTTCTTGCTCTTCTTCGCCGGCATGAACGCCGCCTCCCCCTCGCGTCTCTTCGCACGCGTGCATGCCGGAACCCGTGGTGGTCCCGTCAGGTGTGGTTTTCGTGGTTTCGGATGATGTGGCCTACTGCCCATGGTGCCGCATGGCCGCGACCGGCCCGGCCGACCTCTGCCGGGCCCGCCTGCCGGCTAGTCGCGGCGCAGCTCCCAGCGGGGGCCGTGCGGGGTGTCCTCCACCGAGATCCCCGCCTGCGAGAGCCGGTCGCGGATCTCGTCGGCCGCCGCGTAATCCTTGCGCACCCGTGCCGCCTGGCGCTGCTCCAGGGCCACCGCGACGAGCGCGTCGACGACCTCGCGCAGCCCGGTGTCCTCTGCCCCCGCCCACTGCGCGGAGAGCGGGTCCAGGCCCAGGACGTCGAGCATCGTCCGCAGTTCGGCGGCGAGTTCGGAGACGCGCTCCTTGCGCCCCTCGGACAGTGCCGAGTTCCCCTCGCGCACGTGGCCGTGGATGATCGCCAGCGCCTGGGAGACGCCGAGGTCGTCGTCGAGCGCCGACGCGAACTCCGCCGGGACGCTCGGCGCCGGCTCCACGTCCCCGACGACCTCGGTCGCCCGGGTGAGGAAGCCCTCGATCCGCTGGTAGGCGGCGGCCGCCTCGCGCAGCGCCTCGTCGGAGTAGTCGATGACCGAGCGGTAGTGCGCCTGGCCGAGGTAGTAGCGCAGCTCGACCGGCCGCACCTTGCGCACCATCTCCGGGATCAGCAGCGAGTTCCCGAGCGACTTGCTCATCTTCTCACCGCCCATCGTCAGCAGGCCGTTGTGCAGCCAGTACCGGGCGAACCCGTCACCGGCCGCCTGCGACTGGGCGATCTCGTTCTCATGGTGCGGGAAGACCAGGTCCAGACCGCCGCCGTGGATGTCGAAGGTCGGGCCGAGGTACTCGGTGGCCATGGCCGAGCACTCCAGGTGCCAGCCCGGCCGACCGCGCCCCCACGGTGTGTCCCAGCTCGGTTCGCCGGGCCGGGCGCCCTTCCACAGCGCGAAGTCGCGCGGGTCGCGCTTGTCGCGGTCGCAGTCGGTGTCCGCCGCACCGCGCATCTGGTCGACCTTCTGGTTGGACAGTGCCCCGTACTCGGGGAACGACAGCACGTCGAAGTAGACGTCGCCCGAGCCGTCGCCGGCGGCGTAGGCGTGCCCGGTGTCGATCAGTCGGCGCATCAGCTCGATCATCTGCGGCACGTGCCCGGTGGCGCGCGGCTCGACGGTCGGCGGCAGGCAGCCCAGGATGTCGTAGGCCCAGCCGAACGCGCGCTGGTTGCGCTCGCTGACCTCCCACCAGGGGACGCCTTCCTCGTGCGCGACGCGGATGATCTTGTCGTCGATGTCGGTGACGTTGCGGCACAGCGTCACCGAGAAGCCCTTGTGGGTGAGCCAGCGCCGGAGTATGTCGAAGTTCACACCGGAGCGCACGTGCCCGATGTGCGGCGGCGCCTGCACCGTGGCACCACACAGGTACAGCGAGACACACCCCTCGTGCAGGGGGGTGAAATCGCGGACCTCGCGGGCTCGGGTGTCATAGAAGCGCAGACTCACAGTGCCAGGGTAGCCGTTTCGCGACCGTCCGGGGCCGCCGTCCGGCATCCCGCTGACCTCTGTCCACGTCCGGTCACCCCCGCCCCGGAGCCCCGCACCGCCCCCGAGAATTGGACGTGCCTTAATTCCCGACCTTGTGTCCGAAGAAACCGAGGCATTCCCCACTCCCGGTCACCCATCCGTCACCCGAGCCCGCATAATCCGCGACGAACTGGACCGTTTTCATTTCGCAACGGCGCCGGCGTCCGATCTGGATCCGGCCACTTCCGGGCAGATCCTCGTGTCGGCGGTGTTCACTGGACTACCCTTCTGCGCACGATGGCCGTTAAACCCTCCTCCGAATCCACCGGTCCGCGCCTCGCGCCCGAACCGGCCGGCACCGGTTCCCCGCTCCCCGCCATCGCCCTGACGGGGGTCGGGGTACTGCTGATCGCCGCTTCCGCCGTTCTGCTGTCCTACAACGGCATCTACCAGATCGCGCTGCTCGGCGGCATCGAGCCGCGCTACGCCCACCTGTACCCGGCGGGCTTCACACTGCTGCTCCTGATGTCGTTCGGGGCCAGCTACCTGCTGCGAGCCGCGCCGCGACCGCGCCGCCTGTGGGCCGACGCGCTGATCCTCGCCCTGATCCTGCTGGCGGCGGGCGCGAGCGCGCTGCACGCCACCGGAACCGCGATGCCCAAGGGGCTGGTCGTCGTCGCCGTCGCCGCGACGCCGTGGCTCGCGCTGCTCGTCGCCTTCCGCGTCTTCATGTGGGTCTACATGCACCTGCGCGGCGAGGGCGACGACGAGCCCCGACCCGCGGCGGCGCCGCGTCCCCGGCGCCCCGTGCCGCCGCCCGAGGCGACCGTGCCCGCGGCCCCGGTCGCGCGGGACGAGCCCGCTGCGGCCGACGTCGAGACGACCGCTCCGATCTCGCCGCCGGCGGCGCCGCAGCGGATCCACGGCGCCGCCGAACACGAGGAGGGCGACGAGGACAGACCGAGGAAGGCGCGCCGGGCGCAGACTCGGCGTCGCGAGCCCTCGCTGCTCTGGCCCCGCTCACATGGCGAACCGCAGGCGGGAAGGCGCGAGGAGAAGGCCGCCGAGGAGGAGGCTGCGCAGCCGCCCGCCGAGAAGACCGGGGTGAGGCCCGCGGGCGGTACCGACGCGACGGCGACGCCGGTGGCAGGCGTACACCTGCTGCGTCCGGTGGAAACCGCTGACGGACCGGAGAAGGCCGGGCCCGCCGCCGACCCCGCCACCGAGCATGAGGCCGCCGCCGAGCCGATGTCGGCGGACGAAGCAGGGCCGACGGACGAGGCGCGAGGTCCTGCGGCGGCCGAGCTGGCCGAGCCGCCCGAGCCGAACGAGACAGCCGAGGCGGCCGCACGGAAGGGTGCGGTCGGGCGGGAGAGCGCTGCGGAGCCGTCGGTCGCGGAGGCTGCGCCGACCGCGGATCCGGTGCCGCCGTCGGCGCCGCAGGCTCCCGAGGCGGTCGCTGAGCCCGCCGACCGGGCGGATGAGAAGGCTCCGGCCGACGGCCGGGGCGCCCATGACGCCGGGGGTGCGCAAGGCGAGCGGGACGAGTGGGCCGACAAGGCGGACGCGATCGAGGCGATCCGCCGGGCCGAGGAGGCCCGCGAGGCCGCGATCCGCGCGGAGGAGGCACGGGCCGAGCAGCAGGCGGCGCAGGCCGGGCGGGCGACCGCGGACGCGGTCGACGCCGCGGACGGCCCCGGCGCTCCGGTTCTGCCCCGGCGCACGCCCGGCAGCGGCAATCCGATCAAGCTGGCGGCCGAGCCCACGCCTGTTCCCCGGCCGGCGGAGGGGCGCACGGCACCGGGCGCCGCCGACCCCGCCGTCGTTCCGCAGGCCGCGGAGGGCGACGACGGCTTCCCCCACGACATCGTCCCGGCCGACCCCACGAGCGACGAGGCCGAGAGCGTCGCCGTGCGGACGGCACGTGCCGATCATGGGCGGCGGGGCGACCAGAGCGGGCGAGGGGATGCGGAGGCGTCCTACCTGCCGGACGACGCATCCGACCCGGATGACACCGGCGAGGAGGAGCGCGCCCCCATCGGGAAGCGCCCGATGGTGCTCAAGCCCCGGCGGCAGCCGATGTCCGCGTTCCCGTTCCCGGCCGACCCGCCGTCCCGCTCGGTGCGCAGCGAGCCCACGCCGCCGCAGGACTGACCGGGGCGACGGAATCGGCTCCGACGCATCTCGCGGCCACACGTTGCGGGGCGGACCTTCGAGTCGAAGGTCCGCCCCGCAACGTGTGGCCGCGAGGATCGGAGTGGTTCAGGCGTCCAGCGGAACGCACAGGGCCGTGGCGACGGCCGCGAGGCCCTCGCCCCGGCCGGTGAGCCCCAGGCCGTCGGTGGTCGTCGCCGACACCGTGACGGGGGCGCCAGCGGCGTCCGAGAGGACCTTCTCGGCCTCCTGGCGGCGCGGCGCGAACTTCGGCCGGTTGCCGATGACCTGCACCGCGATGTTGCCGATCTCGAAGCCCGCGGCGCGGACCCGGGCCGCGGCCTCGCTGAGCAGGGCGACGCCGGAGGCACCCTTCCAGCGTGGGTCGGAGGTGCCGAACTGGGCGCCGAGGTCGCCGATCCCGGCCGCGGAGAACAGAGCGTCACACGCGGCGTGCGCTGCGACGTCTCCGTCGGAATGGCCGCTCATGCCGTCCTCACCCGGCCATTCCAGGCCTGCGAGGAAAAGGACGCGTCCTGGCATAAATGGGTGGACGTCGGTTCCGACGCCCACCCTAGGCATTTTCAGCATGAATGCAGTGGTTCTTCGTGGCCTTTATTAATTGGTGAGGACTTCGTCGAGGAGAGCTTCGGCCTTGTCCTCGTTGGTCTTTTCCGCGAGAGCGAGTTCACTGACCAGTATCTGCCTGGCCTTTGCGAGCATTCGCTTCTCGCCGGCCGAGAGGCCGCGCTCCTTGTCGCGCCGCCAGAGGTCGCGGACGACCTCGGCCACCTTGTTGACGTCGCCGGAGGCAAGCTTCTCCAGGTTCGCCTTGTAGCGCCGCGACCAGTTGGTGGGCTCTTCGGTGTGCGGTGCGCGCAGCACCTCGAAGACCCGGTCCAGGCCTTCCTGGCCCACCACGTCGCGAACACCGACATCCTGGGCGTTCTCGGCAGGCACGCGTACCGTGAGATCACCCTTGTCGACCCTCAGAACGAGGTAGGTCCTATCCTCACCCTTAATGGTGCGAGTCTCGATCGCCTCAATACGAGCAGCCCCATGATGGGGGTAGACAACGGTGTCGCCGACCTTGAAAGTCATGTGACAAGTACCCCTTCCGCTACCACAAGGGTACCATGAATCTGTGACTTAACGTACCTATTCCGTTTGCGTACGTGCAGGTCAGCGGCACTTTTCGGGGCTTGACAAAGTGCGCCGGAGGTGCTTCCGGCACCCGAGGAAACCGTTCCGGACGCGCGTTCTCGCTGGCCAAGGCCGACCGCAGTACCTACCCAGAGTAACCGCTCGGGGCCGCCGAAGGAGCCGGAAAAAGTCGCGGAAGGTTCCGCCGAAGGTCCCGAATCGCCGCCGGACAAGGCCCCGAGCATCGCAAAGTGATCTTCGCCACTCGACGCGGCCGCGGCCCGCCGGTGCGGGCGCGATCGTCGGCCGCCTTCCGGTGAGCGAGCGGCCGTGCGGGGCCCGCCGGGCACGCCCTGGGGCGCGTTCCGCGGATCGTGTCCTACACCTCCGGGTCGTAGTCCTTGGGCTTCTCACCGGTGACCATGTAGACCAGGTTGTCGGCGACGTGCACCGCGTGGTCGCCGAAGCGCTCGTAGAACCGCCCGGCCAGGGTCACGTCCATCGTGGCCTCGACCCCGTGCTCCCAGCCCGGGCGCAGGATGCGCTCCAGCAGCTTGCGGCGCAGACGGTCCATCCGGTCGTCGTCGGCGTCGAGCTCCAGTGCCGTCTCGACGTCGCGGTTGCTGACGACCTCGCCGGCCTTGATGACCAGCAGCTCGGCCTGGTGCCCCATCTCCAGCACGATGGAGCGCAGCTCCGCGGGGATGGCGGAGTCGGGGTGGCGGCGGCGCGCGATCTTGGCGATGTGCACCGCGTGGTCGCCCATCCGCTCCAGGTCACCGGCCATGTGCAGCGCGGTGATGATGGTGCGCAGGTCCTGGGCGACCGGCTGCTGCCGGGCCATCAGGTCGAACGCGCTCTTCTCGATCTCCTCGTCGAGGCGGTTGAGTTCGTCGTCTCCGGAGATGACTTCCTGGGCGGCGTTGATGTCGGCGTCGAGCAGCGCCGTCGTCGCGCGCGCGATGGCGTGCCGTGCCAGCCGGGTCATCTCGACGAGCCGGTCGCCTAGAGCGTCGAGCTCTTCATGGTAGGTGTCGCGCATGGTTCACATCGTCCCAGGTGGTAGCTGAATCACTGCGGAAGGATCGGTGAATAATCGCAGAATCTAGGTTGTAACACATGGTCATTCGGGTAAAGCCCGGATCCGCCCGTTTACGATCGAATCGTGCAAGGAGAACTGCTGGCCACGATCGCCGGGATCGTGGGGCTCCTGGTCGGCCTCGCCGCCGGGCTCGCCCTCCGAACCGGAGCGTCGCGCCGCGGCACGCCCGAGCCGGCCCACTCCTCGGAGCTGCCGCCGGGCATCGCCGAGGTGCTCGCGGCCCTGCCCTCGTCCGCCGTGGTCCTCGACCCCGCCGACCGCGTGCTGCGGGCGAGCTCGGCCGCGCGCGCCTTCGGTATCGTGCGCGGCGAGGAACTGGTCATCGGCGACCTGCTGGCCCTGGCCCGGCGGGTGCGCCGGGATGGCGTCATCCGCGAGACCGAGATCGAGGTCGCCGTTCGCAAGTTCGGTCCCGACGCTACCTCGTTCGCCGTCCGTGTCGCTCCGCTCGGCGGCACCGGCCTCATCCTGGTCCTGGCCGAGGACCAGACCGAGCGCCGCCGTGTCGAGGCGGTCCGCCGCGACTTCGTCGCCAACATCAGCCACGAGCTGAAGACCCCGGTGGGCGCGCTGTCGCTGCTCGCCGAGACGGTGGCCGACGCCAGCGACGACCCCGAGGCCGTGCGCCGCTTCACCGGCCGCATGCAGCAGGAGGCCGCCCGGCTGACCAGCGTCATCCAGGACCTGATCACGCTCTCGCGGATCCAGGGCGCCGAACCGATGACCGAGCCCAGCCGGGTCGATGTCACCGCGGTGGTCGAGGAGGCCCTCGACGCGGTGCGCATGGCCGCCGACGCCAAGGAGATCGAGCTGGTCTCCAGCGGCACCGAGGACATCTCCGTGATGGGCGACGAGGGGCTGCTCGTCACCGCCATGCGCAACCTCGTGGCGAACGCCGTCGCATATAGTCCGGAGCGCACCCGGGTATCAGTCTCCGCTGATGCAACCGAGACGATGGTCGAGATCGGCGTCGCCGACCAGGGGATCGGTATCCCGCCCCAGGACCTGGAGCGGATCTTCGAGCGGTTCTACCGGGTCGACGCGGCACGCAGCCGCGCCACCGGCGGGACCGGGCTCGGGCTGGCCATCGTCAAACACATCATGACGCACCACCGCGGTGAAGTGACCGTGTGGAGCAAGGAGGGCTCGGGGTCGACGTTCACACTGCGTCTGCCCCGGCCGCACACCCGCGAGCGGACGGGCTCGGGGGAACCCACCTATCGGGAGGCAGCACAGTGACGCGTGTACTTGTCGTTGAGGACGAGGAATCCTACAGCGATGCCCTGTCGTACATGCTGCGCAAGGAGGGCTTCGAGGTCGCGGTGGCGTCGACGGGGACGGTCGCCCTGGACACGTTCGACCGCACCGGCGCCGACCTGGTGCTGCTCGATCTGATGCTGCCGGGACTGCCCGGCACCGAGGTGTGCCGGACCCTGCGCCAGAAGTCCAACGTCCCGGTCATCATGCTCACGGCCAAGGACAGCGAGATCGACAAGGTCGTCGGTCTGGAGCTGGGCGCCGACGACTATGTGACCAAGCCGTTCTCCTCGCGCGAGCTCGTGGCCCGCATCCGGGCGGTGCTGCGCCGACGCGGTGAGGACGACAGCGCCGCACTGCCCACCGCGCTGGAGGTCGGCCCGGTCCGCATGGACGTGGAGCGGCACGTGGTGACGGTGCGCGGCGAGAACGTGCAGCTGCCGCTCAAGGAGTTCGAGCTGCTGGAGGTGCTGCTCCGCAACGCGGGGCGGGTGCTGACCCGCATGCAGCTGATCGACCGGGTCTGGGGCGCCGACTACGTGGGTGACACCAAGACGCTGGACGTGCACGTCAAGCGGCTGCGCGCGAAGATCGAGGCCGACCCCGGCAACCCTCGGTTCATCGTGACCGTCCGCGGCCTCGGGTACAAGTTCGAGCCCGGCGCCGCCGACGAGTAGCCGGCCGCTCTCCGTGATCTCGGGGCTGTCGACCGCGTCCCCCCGGTACGCGGTCGACAGCCCCGAGATCGGCCACGGAGCCGGCTCAGACGTCGAGGAGGACGGTGAAGGGGCCCTCGTTGGTGAGGGTCACCGACATCCGGGCGCCGAAGACACCGGTGGCGACCTCCGCTCCCAGTTCGCGGAGCTCCTTGACGACGGCGCCGACCAGCGGTTCGGCCACCGGTCCCGGCGCCGCCGCCTGCCAGGTGGGGCGCCTCCCCTTGCGGGCGTCGCCGTACAGCGTGAACTGGCTGATGACCAGGAGCGGTGCGCCGATGTCGGAGCAGGACCTCTCGTCCTCCAGGATCCGCAGCTTCCACAGTTTCGCGGCGAGCCTGCGCGCCTCGGCTTCGGTGTCGTCATGGGTGACGCCGACCAGAGCCAGTAGCCCGGGCCGGTCGATCTCGCCGACGACGGCACCGTCGACCGTCACCGACGCGTGGGCGACGCGCTGCACGACCGATCGCACCGCTGTCCCTGCCTTTCTGCTGTCACACGAGGTTCCGGAACTGGCGGGCGTTGGAGATGACCCCCGCCAGGGTCAGGGTGAACGTCTTGATGGAGTCGGCGAAGTCCGCCAGCGTCCAGTCGTCGGGCCCGACGTACCACGGCAGCGCGTCGCCCTGCATCTCCTCGGTGCCGGCCGAAGCGAGGATGCCGGCCCACCGCTCGACGTTGTCGAAGATCATCGCGTAGGGCAGGTACCGGGAGAACAGCCGGACCCGCTGGCCCGGTGGGACGCCGCCGGTGTCGGCGCCGAGCAGGTAGGCGCGGAAGCCCAGGGTGTGCGCGTAGACGGTGCTGCCCAACGCCGTCTTGGCCGGCATGTACTGCGCGCCGACGGTGACGGCGGCTCCGGCGATGACCACGGCCAGCCCGGTGAACGCGGCGGTGGTGAAGATCGCGAGCAGCACGGTGAGGACGACGCCCGCGGCGGTAAGGCCGATGCCGACCGTGGCCCAGCTGCTGCGCTCGACGTTGGGCCGGTTGGCGAACCACTTGAGCCGCACCATGTCGCGGTAGAGCTCGTCGCGGACGTCGGTGAGCCGGTCGGCGAAACCGCTGCGCCCCAGCTCGGAGAGTTTCACCTGGTGCCACTGGTGGAACAGGGCGTCGAGCAGCTTGCGCTCGTAGGGCAGCAGGGCGTCGTCGGCGGGGGCGGGGTTCTGCTCCAGCCTCCAGTCGACGGGTGAGAACTGGGCGTGCGGCAGCTCGCGGATGGTGAGGTGCCCGCGCACCGCGAGGTCGACGACGGTGGCGGTGAGGTCGACGACGTTGACCTGCTCGTCGATGAGTGTGCCGATCTGCCCCGGGTGGACGTCGTCGGGCGGGTGGAAGCGGACGCCGCCGGGCTCGCCGACGCCGGGTTGCAGTGGGGCGTGGTCGCCTGCCGCGGCGTGCACGCGCACGGCGCGCTCGTCGCGGCCGCGGATGCGGATCAGCGTGATGAGGCCGCCGACGAGGACCACCAGCAGCACCCCGAAGATGCTCGTGGTCCAGGGGGTGATGGCGAACGCCGAGCTCAGCGACCAGCTGCGGTCCAGCACGGGGTCGCCGGGCGCTGTCCCGGCGGGGTAGCCGACGGCGATGTCGAGCCGTTCCCCGGGTGCGAGGTCGGCCTGCAGGAAGCGCGCCACCAGTGCCTGGTGGCCGCCCATGTCGGAGGAGGTGCAGTAGATGGAGCTGCGCTGCTCCCCGGCGGCACACGACAGCGCGACGGGCGGCCGGGGCGCGTCGACGACCACGTTGGTCTCGGCGACGGGGGCGCTGTAGCCGCCGACGGCCGTCCACCCCAGCTCGACGCCCTGGCCGACCTCGTCCATGACGCCGCGCACCTGGTAGCGCAGGACGACGGTGGTGGTGCCGTCGGGGTCGAACCGGACGTCGGTGGTGGAGCGGTGTTCGTCGACGGCGAGTTCGACGGCGGTGCCGTCGGCGGTCTCGGCGGTGATCCCGTCGATCCGGTAGAGCCGGTCGTTGTCCTCGTCATAGGGTTCGCGGGTGGCGAACGTGCGGGTGAACCCCTCCGGAGGGGTGTCGCCGAAGGAGAGGGTCTCCCTGCCGTGCAGGACACCGTGGTCGTCGAGGCGGAGCGAGACGTTGTTGACGATGCGGTCGTCGCGCTCGGAGGGGACGACGGCGTGGTTGGGCGGCGCGGTCGAGGGCTGCGACTGGCTCGGCGCCGCGGCTGCGGGTGCGGGTGCGAGAAGGGCGGCGGCACCCATGCCGACCGCCGCCACGGCTGCGGCGGTGCGCGCCGGGCGCATGATCCGAACCCACCACATGGCGAGTGAGCCTATCCGCTCGGTTCGACCGGCGTGATACCGGCCGGTCACGGATTGGGGACGGGAAGCGGCACATCACCGCCATACCCGTCATAATCGTTCGGGTCGGGCGCGACTTCTCGCGCCCGACCTGCTGTCGGCGGGGATGGCGGGCGCACCGCCGACAGCTCCGGAACGGCTGAGGGGGTGGATCGGCGTTGGCCACGGCGAGCACGAGCGCACGCCCGGACGGCGTGCGGGGGCGCGAATCCCGGCGCTACGAGCTGCCGGAATACGCGCGCGCCCGGCGGCGGCGACTCAACCCGGTGGTGACGATGGTGCTGCTCACCGGCCTGTCGGCGATCGGCCTGGCCGGTTTCGTCAGCGTGTCGGCGGTGTTCGCCGACTCCGGGCGGCCCGCCGCCGGTGCCGTGGCAGGTCCCCCGGCCGGGGGCGGCGCGGTCGCCGAGGGTCCCGCGGTCCTCACCGACAACCCGCTGTACGAGGGCGGCGCCCTGACCGAGGTGGCGTGCCCCGCTCCCGACCTGGACCCCGATGACCCGGAGTCGATGGCCGCGTTCCTGCACGAGATGACCGACTGCCTCGACGAGGCGTGGAGCGAGGAGTTCGCCGGGACGGACCTGCCGTTCGAGAACCCCAGCCGGATCTACTGGTACGCGGCCGGGCAGAGCCCGTGCGGCAACTTCCCGGCCGAGGGCACGGCAGCGTTCTACTGCCAGGCCAACAAGGGCCTCTACCTCGGTGTCGAGGACATCGTGCGCAACTCCGGCGACAGCCGCCACCCCGAGGCCTACACGTTCCTGCTGAGCCACGAGTACGCGCACCACGTGCAGGGCGAGGCGGGGATCCTGGGCTACTACCACAGCGCGCGCAGCCGCCAGGACAGTGCGCAGGACCGCCACCTGATGACGCGCCGCAGCGAGCTGCAGGCCAACTGCCTGGGCGGCGCGTTCCTGAACTCGGTCGGCCGCACCTTCCCGATCACCGACCGCGAGCGTGCGAATATCCTCGAAGACGCCGAGCGCCGCGGTGACTACACCCCGGGCGACCGCACGCACGGCTCACCCGAGAACGGCGGGATGTGGACCGCGCACGGCATGGACCTGGGCGATCCGGCCGCGTGCAACACCTGGATCGCCCGAGAGGACCTGGTCGAATGACGGCGGACGAACGTGGAACCGGGCTGGGATGACCAGGACCCGGTCGGCCGGGGTGCCACAGGGCGCCTCGGCGGGTGGCTCCTGCCCGGCCGCCGCCCGGCGCTGTACGCGGCGCTCACCGTCTTCGTGCTGGCGCTGACCGCACTCGCGTGGAACGCGACCACCGGCGTGCCCGAGTCGGCCGGGACAGGTGAGGCGGGCGCACCTCCGTACTCCGGCTCGGCCCCGGGAGACACGGGAGACACGGGCGACACGGGCGACCTGCGCGGCACCCCCGAGGCGGGCGTGGCCGACGCGCGGCGCCCGGCGGGGAAGGCGGCCCTGGTCGCCAACCCGCTGTACGACACCGGGCGGCTCTCGCCGCTGCCGTGTCCCGCCCCCGAACTCGACGTCGACGACCCGGACTCCGTGGAGGGCTTCCTCAACACGATGGCCGACTGCCTGGACGACGTGTGGGGCCGTCAGTTCGACCGGGCGGGGATCCCCTTTCACCCGCCGCGGCGGTTCTTCTGGCGCGAGCCGGGCACCAGCCCGTGCCGCGACTACCCGTCGGCCGCCGGGGCGTTCTACTGCCGGGCCGACACCGGTATCTACATCGGTGTGACCGACGTCGTGAAGAAGTGGAACGAGGCCGAGGACGGCGTCGTCTACGCGTCGCTGATCGCCCACGAGTACGGCCACCACGTGCAGGGCGAGTCGGGGCTGCTGGAGTACTACCACGAACGGCGCGGCCAGGAGGATGATCGCGACGCGCAGAACACCTGGACCCGCAAGAGCGAGCTGCAGGCCAACTGCTTCGCCGGGGCGTTCCTCGGCTCTGTGCGGGTCACCTATCCGCTCACCGACGCCGACCGCGCGACGGTCCTGGAGGACGCCAAGGCCACCGCCGACCGCGAGAACGGGCCCGAGGACGAGCGCACCCACGGGTCGGCGAGGAACAGCCGCTACTGGCTGGAGGAGGGGCTGACCGGCCAGAGCCCGGGCCACTGCAACACGTGGGCGGAACAGGACGAGGGACTACTCCAGTAACGGCGCCCACAGACGGCTCCGCAACGCTCCGAAAGGACGCTTCTGAGCCGTCTCATTCTCGACCGAACATGTGAAAATCGGAACCATGCCGGATGAGCGCGCGGTCGAACTGCGCATCCACGGGGTCAGTGGCGGAGAAGCCGAAGAGCTCCTCGACGTCGAGCCGGCGATGCGCGTGTCCGGCGACGGATTGGCCGGGTTCTTCCGGTGGCGGCGCAAACCCGACACCGAGATGGAGGACGGCGTCCCCCGGGAGATCTTCGCCTGGGGCAACCTGACCTCCGGTCGCGCCTCGCGCGCCCTGTGGCTGCTCCTGCTGCCCTTCACACTGGTCAACATGGCCTACTGGATGCGCCCCGGGCGGCCCGACGACCGCCCCGGCCTCCTGTGCCGCCTCGCCGACGCCGGCTACGGGCTCTCGGTGCGGCTGCTCGCGCTGAGCCTCACCGTGCTGCTCACTCTGGGCGCCGCCGGGGTGGGGATGGACCTCGTGGCCTGGCAGTGCTCCGGCTACGGCGAGAGGTGCGCCGAGCTGCGCCCGCTACTCGGCTTCCTGTCCGCACCCGAGGCGCCGATGGCGGAGCCCGGCCGCGCGCTGGCGATCGGGGCGCTGCTCCCGCTCGCGGTGGTGGCGCTGCTGTGGCGGCTCTCCCGGCGGACCGAGAGCGTCTACGAGGTCGTCGAACCGCCCTACAAGCCCGTTCACCGGCGGGTGGCGCCGCTCAGCGACCCGGAGTTCTGGCAGAACAGCCTGACCATGGGGCGGCTGCGTTCGGCACATGTCGCCGCGGCCGTGGCCGCCGTGACCACACTGCTGCTGGCGCCCGCGCTCGGCTACGACCGCGTCGGCGGCACGACCGCGGCGGTCACGGTCGGCACGGTCCTGTCCGTCCTGCTCGCCGCCACGTTCAGCTTGAGCTCGCTGTGCGTCCTCATCCCCGGGACCGACCCGCGGTGGAACGGGTTCGCCGACCGGTTCTGCCGGGTACTGCGCGACATCGCACTGGCCCTGCTCGCCGCCACACTGGTCTACGTGCTCCTGCCGCGCCCGGGGTGGGCGGCCGAGGGCCGCCTGCCCGGGTTCGGCATCGGCCTCAACATGCTGTTCGTCGCGCAGTGCGCGCTGGGCGTCCTGCTGCTGGTCTGCGCGGTCGTGCTGTACCGGGCCCGCCCCGCGCACACCGACATCGCGATGCGCGGCGTCGCCGGTCCGACCGCAGCCGCGCTCGGCACGCTGCTCGGGGGCGTCTTCACCGCCGCCGTCGTCTTCCAGGCCGCCGGGCTGCTGGGCGGCTGCTACTACCCGGGCGCCGAGGAGACCGGCTGCATCCCGCTGCGCGCCCCGGGCGCGTTCGCCTGGCTGCAGCTCGCCTTCACCATGGAGGCGGTGATCGCACTGGCCGCGGGGGCCGTGCTGTGGCGGGTGATGCGCGCCCGTACCCGGCGGGAGACCGACGTCGTGGCCGCGCTCTACCAGCGCGACCCGGCTCTGCGGCGGACCCGCCACCTGGCCGCCGCCCGCACCCTCGGCGGCGCCACCGAGACACTGGCCGCCGTCATCGCGGCGTTCCTGCTGCCGGTGGCCGCGCTGATCCTGCTGGTCGGCTACTCGATGCTGACCGGACGGCTGTCGGTGGGGCCGGACACCGCAGGCGACCCGGCCATGGCGGTCTCGGGCGCGACCGGGTGGATCCAGGTCACGGTCACGGCCATGGTGACGGTCGGGTCGTGGCTGGGCGGACTGCTGCTCGTGGCACTGGTGGTGGTCGGCGGCAGCGCCTACCGCGACCAGCCGACGCGTCAGGTGGTCGGCGTGCTGTGGGACATCGGGACGTTCTGGCCGCGCGCCGCCCACCCGTTGGCGCCGCCCTCGTACGCCGAGCGCGCGGTGCCGCAGCTGGTGGCCCGCGTCGCCGGGAAGACCGCCCGAGGGATCGGGGTGGTGCTGTCCGGGCACTCCCAGGGGTCGGTGCTGGCGGCGGCGACGGCCTGGCAGCTACCGGCCCGGTGCCGCCCGCACGTCGTGCTCCTCACCCACGGCTCCCCGCTGTACCGGCTCTACGCCCGCTACTTCCCCGCCTACTTCGGCCCGCGCGCCCTGGGCGACCTGGACGGCCGTGTGGAGCACTGGCGGAACCTGTGGCGCGCCACCGACCCCATCGGCGGCCCGATCGAGGTGGAGCGCGACGGCGAGCCGCGGTCCGTCGGGTTCGCCGAGCCGATCCCCGACCCGCGCCACTACGACCCGAGGGAGGGTGAGGCGCTGCCGCCGCCCGTGCTCGGCCACTCCTTCTACACCCGCGACCCCGCCTATGCCGAGGCGGCGCTGGCGGCCGTCAGACGCGTGGCGCGCCACCCCGCGGTCGAGCGGCTACCACGGCCCGTAGGGCCCGTCGTTGCGGCCGATCCCACGCACCGCCGGGCGGACGTCGAGCAGGAAGATCAGTGAGGCGACCAGGGCGAGGAAGGTGAAGAAGCCGTAGGCGGACAGCGCCGCACTCAGGGAGATGAACACGCCGACGCCGAGGATCCCCACCCACAGGCCCTTGGTCTGCTTGTCCATCGCGGGGTAGGCCTGTGCGGGGACGCGCAGCGCCTCGATGAACGCGTACAGGGTCGTGACGAAGATCGCGATGTAGATGATCTGCCAGACGAAACCGATCGAACTGCCGAGCACGAGCCGCTCCGAACCATTGACGTGACGATGGGATCCCCGGCCGGAAGGGGAACCGCCTTCTCCCCGATACAACGCGGACCGCGTCCGGATCGTGCCCGCGCCGTCTCGGCCCCGCCGAGCCGCCCGGGTACCGGACCTTACGCCACGCTAGCGCGCTCACATGGGCAGATGCCACAGCCCCATGGTGGTGAGCATCAGCACCGAGGCCGAGCCGAGCACGGCTGCGGTGGCCCGGCGCGACAGCTCGCCGACCGGGTTGAGCAGGCGCGAGACACGGGCGACGACCTCGGGCTGGTCGGCGACGGCGGCCAGCGCCCCCGCCGGGACCTGGCCGGAACCCGACGTGCCGAACCGGACCAGCGCCATCGCCAGCTGCTTGGGCGAGCGCTCCCGGCCGGCCTGGTCGTCGGCGCACATCTCGATGAGCAGGGCGACCGAGCTGTAGTAGGTCTCGACCAGCTTCACGTGCGGGAACGCGCGCTTGAGCGAGGAGAACGGGAGCAGGACGAGATCGTGGCGCTGGCGCAGGTGGGCGTGCTCGTGGGCGATCACCGCGGCGAGCTCGTCGCGGCCCAGCACGCGCAGCGCGCCGGCGCTGATGACCACCTGGGAGCGCAGCACGCCGGGAAGGCAGTACGCGGCCGCCGCCGGGTGGTCGACGATGCGGGCGCCGGGAACCTCGGGGTCGTCGCGGGCGACCAGGCCCAGCAGGTCGTGGTGGCGCCGCCGGGTCCGCAGCACCTGCACGAAGGAGGCGACCAGCCCGCAGAACAGCAGGGTGGTCAGGCCGAACGCCAGCACGATCGCCGCGATCTGCGCGGAGCCGAAGGTGGTCCCGGCGATCACGGACAGGTACAGGCCGTGCGAGGCGGCGTCGTGGAACAGGGAGATGAGGCCACCGAAGACCCCGCGCTCATAGGGGGCGAGACCGAACGCGAGCAGCGCGCCGATCGTGGAGATGCCCCAGGCCAGCCCCAGCGCCTGCCATGCGATGACGGCGACGTAGGGGCCGCGGACGGGCCACGATGCGTGTCTGAGGCGTGCCGCCGCGATGAGACAGCCGACCGCGATGACGGTGAGCAAAGCGGCACTGACCATACGGCTACGTCCTTGGCTCGTCGAGATCCGCTTCCGCGAGCGCGCGGCGAAGCGCTTCGGCCTCGTCGCCGCTCATGGACCGCACGAAGGCCGCCAGGGCGGCGTCGCGGTCGCCGGTCTCGCCAAGCGCGTCGTACATCAGCTCCGAGACGTAGCTCTCCCGGCTGGCCGCCGGGCGGTAGCGCCACGCGCGCCCCTCCCTGTCGCGGGAGACGACGCCCTTCTTGGCGAGTCGGTCGAGCACCGTCATCACCGTGGTGTGGGCTAGGTCGCGATCGGCGAGGGCCCGACCCACTTCACGCACTGTCAACGGCTCGTCCTGTGCCCACAGTACATCCATCACCGCGCGTTCAAGGTCTCCGAGCCGATTCATAGCCCCAAGTCTACCGTCGGTAGTACTACACCACGTCGCACCCCGCGGATAGATCCCTATCGCCTTTTTCGCCGGAGGATCGGAACGCGTCTCCCTCGCCCCGCGCACCCCGGCCACCCCCGCTTTCCCCTGATTAACGTGACGGAGAGAGGGCATCGACTACACAGAGGAGTCGAGGGGGACTCCGCGAGGAGGCCGACCGTGGACATCGAGCTGGTGCAGGGCGACATCACCGAGCAGGAGGTCGACGCGGTCGTGAACGCGGCCAACTCCTCCCTGCTCGGCGGCGGGGGCGTGGACGGCGCCATCCACCGAAAGGGCGGGCCGGAGATCCTCGCCGAGTGCCGGGTGCTGCGCGCCTCCTCATACGTGAACGGGCTCCCGGCCGGACAGGCCGTGGCGACGACGGCCGGGCGGCTGCCGGCCCGGTGGGTCATCCACACCGTCGGGCCCGTCCACAGCGCCGAGGAGGACAGATCCGAGGTGCTCGCCTCCTGCTTCCGCGCGTCGCTGCGGGTCGCCGAGTCGCTCGGAGCGCACAGCGTCGCCTTCCCCGCGATCTCCACCGGCGCCTTCGGCTGGCCCGCCGACGACGCCGCCCGCATCGCCCTGCGCACCGTCCGCGACACGCTGACCACCGTGGACGAGGTACGTTTCGTTCTCTCCGACACCGACGTCTACGCGGCGTTCGAGCGTGCGGCCACCGAGGACCACCCGACGGATCACTAGCCCGCGGTCCGACTTCGGCCCGTGGCCGGAATCCCGCCGTCCCACACTGGGTCCCGCACCCCATCGACTACATTTGGTAGCCCGACGCCTACCCTTCGACGCCCCGGCGCGGAGGCGCGGCGCCGGACCGCCCCGACCCCCCGATGCGGACGGGCATCGGAACCATCCCCACTCCCTAGGATCTCGGTGTGTTCACGACCTTCTCCCGCAGGACCCTGATCCTGGTGTCGTCGTCGCTCGTCGTCGCGCTCGCGGGCACCCTCGCCGCGTTCCGGGTCACCGAGTCGCACACCGGTGAGCTGCCCCCGGCGGCCGCACCCGCCACCGCGGCCGACACCGACGCGCAGAGCATCGGCCCGGCCCTCAACTCCCGACCCGGCGAGGTCGCCGTCTGCACCGAACCCGGCGAGGACGAGATCCTCACCGTCCCCGACCCCGGCGCCCCCGACGACGGACGGCCCATCTGGGTCCGCCGCCCACCCGGACCGGACAGCGCCGACCTGCCCGTCCTCTACCTGCTGCACGGGTCCACCGGCACGCACCGGTCCATCATGGAGGCCGACGCCGGGCCGCTGCTCGACGAGGAGATGTGCCGCAGCGGCGTGGAGTTCGTCATCGCCGCGCCCTTCGGTCAGGAGATCGGCGGCGCCGACACCGAGTGGGGCGACGCCGTCGACGGCAGCTTCCAGATCGAGACGTTCGTGACGCAGAAGGCGATCGAGGCCGTCGAGGGCGACCACCGCCGCCCCCGCTCACTGCGCGCGATCGGCGGCTTCTCCATGGGCGGCTACGGGGCGGCGGCCATCCCCCTGCGCCACCCCGAGCTCTACTCCCAGGCCATCAGCTGGGCCGGATACTTCCGGGTCGACGACCCGAGCGGCACGTTCGGCGACGATCCCGCGACCGTCGCGGCCGACCACGCCCCCGACCGGCTGCTCGACGACCCCGACGTCCACGACATCCGCTTCATGCTCATCGAGGGCACCGACGACCGCACCCCGCTACAGGAGGGCAGCATCCACGGCGAGGCGCGCCGCTTCGAGCGACTGCTCGAAGAGCGCGACATGACCGTGCGCACCTCCTTCCCCGAGGGCGACCACGACTTCGACACCTGGACCGGGACCTTCCCCGAAGCCGTCGACTTCCTCGTCGAACAGTGGGCAGCCCCGGACCGGACGTAAACGCGACCCCGCCCGCACGCGGCGCCCTGCCCGGCCCCCATCATGGGATGGCTGGGCGCACATCACGTCGGCGGCCGGGAACACCCCCCGCCGCCCCCGGTGTTGTGCGAGGCGGGCACGGCCGGCAGCAGAGGGGGACGAGCAACAGTGGTCGCGGACGTTCGAGGGGTGTGTCAGCCCGGGGTGGCACCCGCGGAACCCGAGTACGGGGAGCCTGTGCTGCCCCGCCGGGTCGCGACCGTCAGCCTGCACACCTCCCCGCTCGAACAGCCCGGCACCGGCGACGCCGGCGGCATGAACGTCTACGTCGTCGAGGTCGCCAAGCGGCTCGCCGAGCGCGGCGTCGCCGTCGACGTCTTCACCCGCGCCACCCGCCCCGACCAGCCGCCCGAGGTCGAGATGGCGCCCGGGGTCACCGTCCGGCACGTCCCCGCAGGGCCGTTCGGCGCACTGGACAAGCAGGCGCTGGCCCACTACCTGTGCCCGTTCATCTTCGGCGTCCTGCGCACCGAGGCCCGCAACGCGCCGGGCCACTACGACCTCGTCCACGGCCACTACTGGTTGTCCGGCCGCGCCGGGCTCGCCGCCGCGCACCGCTGGGGCGTGCCCATGGTGCAGTCGATGCACACGCTGGCCCGCGTCAAGAACCTCGCGCTGGCCCGGGGCGACACCCCCGAGCCCGAGGCGCGGGTGCGCGGCGAGGACCACCTCGTCCGGCAGGCCGACCACCTGGTGGCCAACACCGCCGACGAAGCCGCCCAGCTCGCCGCCCACTACGGCGCCGACCCGGCCCGGATCAGCACCGTGGCGCCCGGAGTCGACCTGGACATGTTCACCCCCGGCCCGCGCGCCGAAGCGCTGCGCCGCATCGGCCTCTCGCCCGACACCGAACTGCTGCTGTTCGTCGGCCGCGTGCAGCGGCTCAAGGCGCCCGATGTGCTGCTGCGCGCCGCCGCGGAGCTGCTGCTGCGCGACCCCGCCCTGCGCGACCGGCTCGTGGTCGCGGTCGTCGGCGGCCAGTCCGGCGCCGATGTCGCCGAGCCGCGCCGCCTCGCCGAGCTCGCCCGGTCACTGGGGATCGCCGACGTGGTGCGGATGGAGCCGCCGCGCTCGCGTGCGGCGCTGGCCGACTACTACCGAGCGGCCACCGCGACCGTGGTCCCGTCGCACTCGGAGTCCTTCGGCCTGGTCGCCGTCGAGTCCGAGGCGTGCGGTACCCCCGTCGTCGCGGCGCGGGTGGGCGGCCTGCCCACGGCAGTGCGCGACGGCGTGTCCGGCGTGCTCGTCGACGGTCACGATCCCGCCGACTACGCGCGGGTGCTGCACCGCTTGATCGCCGAACGGCCGTGGCGCGACGCCCTGGGCGCCGCCGGGGTGGGCCACGCCGCTACGCTGAGCTGGTCGGCGACGGTGGACGGGCTGCTGGACGTCTACCGTGGGACGCTGGTCACCGAGCGGCTTCCGGTCGCGGCCTGCCAGTAGCCCCGCCGACCGGCGCCGCGGCGGACGCCCGGAGGGCCGGCCCGCGCCCCAGGGACACCGACACCGCTACCGCTACCGACAAGGGACACCATGCCGACGCAGGAGCAGGCCGACGCCATCGCCGCGATCGAGACCGCCGTCAAGGAGGCGGACCTCGACGCGGAGCGCCCGCGCCCCGAGGCGTTCCTGGTCGCCCTCCCCGGTCTGCGCAAGCTCAAGACGCTGGTCTGGCTCCACGTCGGGGCGCACAGCCTGCTGGTGAAGACGTTCTTCTGCCGCCGCCCGGACGAGAACGAGGGCGTGTTCTACCGCTGGCTGGCCCAGCTGAACGCGGACATGTACGGGATGGCGTTCTCCGCCGACGAGCACGGCGACGTCTACATCTCCGGCCGGATCCCGCTGTCCGCGGTCACCCCGCACGAGGTGGACCGGCTGCTGGGCTGCGTGCTGACCTACTCGGACGAGAACTTCAACGCCGCCCTGGAGCGCGGGTTCGCCTCGGCCATCCGCAAGGAGTGGGCCTGGCGCGAGAGCAGCGGGTACAGCCTGCGCAACCTGGAGGCGTTCCGGCATCTGATCGAGAGCCCCGGCCCCGGCTGACCCGCCGGGGAGGTGGTGGCCGAACCCGGCGCCCGAGGTCAGGGCGCTGTCGGCGACTCGCTAGGCTGGCCGGCATGGGGACTCTGGTTCTGCTTCGACACGGCGAAAGTGTCTGGAACGCCGAAGGACTGTTCACCGGCTGGGTGGACGTCGATCTTTCCGCCACGGGCGAGGAGGAGGCGCGCAGGGGCGGCAAGCTGCTGCGTGAGGCCGACCTCCGCCCCGACATCGTGCACACGTCGCTGCTCAAGCGCGCGATCCGCACCGCCAGCCTCGCCCTGGAGGAGGCCGACCTGCACTGGCTTCCGGTGCGGCGGACCTGGCGGCTGAACGAGCGCCACTACGGCGCGCTGCAGGGCAAGGACAAGGCCCAGACGCGCGAGGAGTACGGCGACGAGCAGTTCATGGTCTGGCGCCGCTCCTATGACACGCCCCCGCCGCCGATCGCCGACGGCGACACCTACTCCCAGGCCGGCGACCGCCGCTACGCCCAGCTCCCCGAGGAGCTGATGCCGCGCACGGAGTGCCTGGCCGACGTGGTCGACCGGATGCTGCCGTACTGGTACGACGAGATCGTGCCGGACCTGGCCGCGGGGCGCACCGTCCTGGTGGCGGCGCACGGCAACTCGCTGCGCGCGCTGGTCAAGCACCTGGACGGGATCGACGACGCGACCATCTCCGGGCTGAACATCCCGACGGGCATCCCGCTGGTCTACGAGCTCAACGACGACTTCACCCCGCGCAAGAGCGGCGGCGAGTACCTCGACCCCGAGGCCGCCAAGGCCGCGATCGAGGCCGTGAAGAACCAGGGCAAGAAGTAGGCGCGCCGAACGACCGCCCGGTGAAGGCCCGCACCCCGCGCCGGGGCGCGGGCCTTCACCGTTGATGTCGGGGCGCCGGGGTGTCCCGGGCGATCTCGACCCCGGTATCTCCGAGTTCAGCGGAGAAGGGGGAGGGGTGCGGTCAGTAGACGAGGGCCTGGACGCCGTCGTCGGTCGCCTCTTCGACGAAGGTGGGGGCTCCGGCGATGCGGACGCCGGCGATCAGGTCGTCCCCGGTGAGGTCGCGACGGGCGGCGCACTGGGTGCAGACGGTGACCCGGCCACCGGCCAGCACCCCCGCCAGCAGGTCGGCCAGTGGCGGGGAGTGCGGCAGTGAGAAGGCCGCCGCACGGCCGGGGACGGCGAACCAGGAGGCTTCACCGGTGAGCCAGAGCGACACGTCGACACCGCTGGCCACCGCCGCGGCCGCGACCGTGAACGCCTGATTGCACCGCTCCGGGGCATCCTCACCGGACGTGGCCTTGATCACCAATGAGCGACTCATGGGGCAAGAGTAGTCCCGCGCCGCCTGCGGCCGGGAGCGGCCCCGGAACGGGTGCTGCTGCGCGCCCCCTCGATCGGCCCTCAGGCTCCGGCCAGGACCAGGAGCACACCGGTGCAGGCGGTGACGACGGCGCTGCCACTGAGCAGCAGGGCGTCGGTGGCACGGTGGGCGGAGGGGGCTTCGGGGCGGTCGGTGCCCTGTTCGATGCGGAGGCGGCCGTCGAGCGGGGCGGTGATCACCGGGCGGCCGTCGCGGATCTCCAGGCGGCCGTGCACGACGATCGGGTCGCCGGGGCGCAGCACCCACTCGCGGTACTCGAACTCGATGGTCTCGCCGCGGAACAGCCCGGAGATCCGGCTCTTGACCCGCGGCAGCAGGTCGTCGGCGGGGGCCGGGACACCCGGTTGCGGGCGCCCGACGACGCGCTGCAGGCACATGTGGGCTCCGGACAGCGCGGCGTCCTCGGGGTCGATCAGGACCGGCCGATCCTCACCACTGCTCCCCGGGCCGACGATCCCGAACAGCTCGGTGGAACCGTAGTCGGCGATGGAGTCGGAGGCGCGCTCGCGGTCGCGCTCGGTGGTCTCGGCGTTGCGGGTCAGCGCCCAGTAGTGGCGGAGCACCTCGTGGCCGTGCCAGACGCACTCCGCACTGGCCAGGCCCGACTCGATGACGCCGCCGGGGCCGGGTACGGCGGTGCCGGAGACGGTGACCAGCCGACCGGCACACGTGGCCAGCGCACGCGGGCGCGCCTCGGCGATGCCGCGCTGCAGCGACCACCTGCGCACCGCCCGGAAGGCCAGGGGTGCCAGGATCGCGGCGCCGATCAGCAGCACTACCCCGATCGCCAGCAACACGGGCCGCCTCTTTTCTGTGACTCGCCGTCCACGATGTGTCGTGGCACCGGCATCTTCTTTACCAGGTTCCGCGGGGGCGGACGTAGCGGCGGATTCCCGCTAGCGCTCCGGTTCGCGGCCGATTTCCCAGGTCGGGGACGAACACTGTTGATACCCGACGCGAACGACAGAACCGTAAATTACAGATTGATAACACGCCGGAAGCGGGAAGACAAGCCGTGTCCGGGCACATCGCCCCCGCCGCGGGGCGATCCCGGTGGTGGGTCGCGCGTCGACCGTATCGGGTGGCCTCGGGTCGGTAGGGGCGATCTCCACCGGACGGGCGTCACACCCTCACCAGCAACGGACTCCGACAGCCGACGATTCGGTCGGGGCGGCGGGGGACCCGCCGCCCCGGCGTGCACCGGTCACCCCCGGAGCGCGGCTACGCTCGGGGATTATGCAGTCTGAGGTGCACCCCGATCTTGAGAAGCTGTCGTTCCTGATCGGTCGCTGGGAAGGTGTCGGCGTCGCCGGCTACCCGGGCATGGACGAGTTCCAGTTCGGCCAGGAGATCGAGTTCACGCACGACGGAGAGCCGTACCTGAACTACCGCAGCCGCGTATGGCGGATCAAGGAGGACGGCTCGCTCGGCGACTTCGTGACCTCCGAGTCCGGCTTCTGGCGGATCCGGCCCTCGGACGCGGAGCAGGGCGGAGAGCCGTCCCCCGGCACTCCGGCGATCCATCTGGAGGTGCTCATCTCGCACCCCGAGGGCTACACCGAGGTCTACCTCGGCAACATCTTCGCCAACCGCGTGGAGATGTCCACCGACGCGGTGCTGCGCACCGAGACGGGCAAGCACGTCACGGCCGGGCACCGGCTCTACGGCCTGTTCGGGGACAACCGCGAGACGCTGGGCTACGCGTGGGACGTGGCCGCGAGCGGCCACGACCTGCGCTCCTACATGTCGGCACAGCTGAAGCAGGCCGCGACGTAGCCGCATCGGCCGAGAACGGCGATGCCCGCGTCGGGCCGGGACCCCGATGCGGGCATGACGGATCCCCGGGCGCTTCCCTCCGCTGTACGGCGGGGCCGGCAGGACAAGGTCCGGCTGCCCGGGGATCCGGGTGTCCACATTGGATTCGCCAGGGCGATCCGATTTCTCGTGTCGCCCTAGCGGGCGGACACCTCGCGAGTCCTAAGAGCATTCACTGTCAGGACCACCTCCTTTCCTGCGTGAGTCCGACGTTATGCGCGGTGCGCTCGGCCAGGCAAGTACTTTTTCGCCGCGCCGGGGCGGCTTCCGTCAGTGGCGGGCGTCACCCCGCCACCGCCTAGACTCGGAGGCATGTCGCACCCAACCTGGCGCGAAGAGCTGCGTGCCCGCGGCTACCGCGTGACCCCGCAGCGGCAGCTGGTGCTCGAAGCCGTCCGGGAACTGGAACACGCCACCCCCGACGCCATCTGCACCGAAGTGCAGAAGACCGCGGCCGGGCTCAACCTCTCCACCGTCTACCGGACCCTCGACGTGCTGGAGAAGGTCGGGTTGATCACACACACCCACCTCGGACCGGGCGCCCCCGCCTACCACCTCGCCGAGGAGGCCGACCACCTACACGTGGTGTGCCGGGACTGCGGCGAGGTCACCGACACCGCCCTCGACTTCGCCGACTCGCTGGTGGAACGGCTGCGCCGGGACATCGGCTTCGAGGCCGACGCCCGCCACCTCACCGTGGTCGGGCGCTGCCGCGGGTGCCGCTCACCCGCCGTCGACTCGGAGACGGAGCGGGGCAGGCTGAGCGGCGCGGACATCGGCGCCGACACGGCATAGGCTCGGGGGTATGACTTCGCCGCTGTTGACGCGCGCCGGGGCCGTCGCCGCAGAGTCCCCCGACGCCGACGTCGCCGCACACTATGGGGAGCCCGCCCAGGAGGGCCGGGCGCTCGACGGGTCCGCCGGATGGATCGACCGCTCCAACCGCGGTGTCGTCCGGGTGACCGGCCCCGACCGCCTGAGCTGGCTGCACAGCCTCACCAGCCAGTACCTGGACGGCATCGCGCCGGGCACCGCCACCGAGGCCCTGGTTCTGGACACCAAGGGGCACATCCGGTTCCACCTGTCGGTTCTCGACGACGGCACGGCCGTGTGGGCGCACACCGAGCCGGGTGCCGCGGCCGACCTGGCCGCGTTCCTCGACTCCATGCGGTTCATGCTGCGCGTGGAAGTGGAGGACCTCTCCCCCGACCGCCGGGTGCTCACCCTGGCCGGCCCCGACCTGGAGAAGGCGCTGGCGGCCGCCGCCGACCGGCTGGGCGACGACGCCCCGGTGCGGCATACAGGGGACGAGGCCGACCTGTTCCTGCCGGCCGACTCGCTCGCCCCTGTGGCCGACGCGCTGACCGCCGCCGGAGTCCGCCCGGTGGGGATGTGGGCCTACGAGGCGCGGCGCATCGCCGGGCACCGCCCCCGGCTCGGGCTGGACACCGACCATCGCAGCATCCCGCACGAGATGAACTGGATCGGCAGCGCCGTCCACCTGGAGAAGGGCTGCTACCCGGGTCAGGAGACCGTCGCCCGGGTGCACAATCTGGGCCGCCCACCGCGCCGCCTGGTGCTGCTGCACCTGGACGGCACCGCCGAGCGCCTGCCCGCGCGGGGGGCACCTGTCGAGCTCGACGGCCGCGCCGTGGGCACCGCGGGTTCCTCCGCCCGGCACCACGAGCTCGGGCCGATCGCGCTCGGGCTGCTGAAGCGCAACGTCCCGGTCGATGCCGACTTCACCGTTGACGGCATCGCCGCCGCCCAGGAGGTCATCGTCTCCCCGGACACCGGCGCCAACGCCCGGATCAGCCTCAGGCGGCGCCCCGCGTGAATCCCCGGTGGAGGCGGGCAGCCCGGCGGGCTGCCCGCCTCCACCGGGAAAACACCTGGTCACCTGCTTGTGAGCGGGCGGCCGCAAACGGACACGACCCTTGGGCCGGGCATCGCACCGGCCCTATCCTTGTATGTATGTGCGTTCGATCACTTCCGCGAACCGGGGAACGGTGTCCCGCATCTCACTGTTGACCGGGCCACCGCCAGGGGAGGCTCCGCCATGGGCTGGGAACAGGACAGAGCGCGTTACCCAGGACCTTTCTTAGCGAAACCTGTACACCCCGAATCATTGCCCGACGGCTTCTACCAGGGATACAGATGGATTCGGTACTGGTCGGTAGGTCGACGACCAGCCGGAACAGTCAGTGATTCTCATCGGTTCACGAGGACGACACCGTGGATGGAATAGCCCCGACACTCCAGCTGATCGCGCTGGCCCTGGTCGGCTTCAGCGCCTTCCTGTGGCTACGCGCGGTGAAGGCCCACCGGCACCGCCGACGGATCGAACAGACCCCCGCCTACACGGCGGGCGGTCTGCAGGCGTGCCAGCGGCTGCCCGTGCGGGCCGAGATCAACGCGACCGCCGCGGAGGGGCCGGAGGGCCTGCTCACCGCTCCCTACTCGCAGACCCCGTGTGTCTGGTTCCGGGTGGAGATCACCCACCACCACTACCGGGAGGATCGCGGGCCGGGCGACCGCCTTGAGGTGGAGCGGCTCTTCGCCCTGCACTCCCACGAACCCTTCACGCTGGTCGACGAGACCGGCAGCGTGCTGTGCGCCCCCGACTGGGCCGACGTCGACGACGCCGAGATCAGCATCGACGAGTTCATCGCCAGCGAGAAGCCGCCGAGTGACATCCTCTCCCCCGCCCAGCTGGCCGCGGTGGGTGAAGGGACCGACCGGAAGAAGTGCACGAGCACCACGGTGCTCGGCCCCGCCGCACTCATCCCGGGCTGCACCTACAAGGAGTGGGTCATCCGCCCCGGGCAGGAGCTGTTCGTCGGCGGCCTGATCCGCCGCGACGACGACGGCGCCGTGGTGATCGAGGGCACCGAGGAGGAGCCGGTCAACATCTCCACCCACACCGAAGAGGAGCAGATCAGCGCGGACTGGAACAAGGAGCTGGTCGGGTTCGGGCTGCTGCCCGTCTCCCTGATCCTGCTCGCCACGCTGCTGATCCTGCTGTAGGGGGAGAGCGGTGCCGCGTCGTCGGCACCGCTCTCCGGCAGGTTCCGGCTACAGCGCTGCGGCGAGCCGCTCCTCGTGCAGCCGCTCGCCCCAGGACGGATCCAGCGGCGGGATCTGCCCGACACGCCACCGCAGCAGCAGGTCGGCCAGGGCGGGGTTGCGCGGGAGCGCGGGGCCGTGCAGGTAGGTGCCCAGGATCTGGCCCTGGTAGGCACCCTCGGTCCGGCCGTCGTTTCCGACGCCCGTCACGACCTGCGACAGGGGTGTGGCCGACGCCCCGATGGCGGTGCGGCCCTGGTGGTTCTCGAATCCGGTGATCCGCCCGACCCCCAGCGCCGGGTCGACGTCGGCCACGATCTCGCCGACACCCCGGGTTTCGCCGCGGCCGCTACGGATGTCCATGATCCCCACACCCGGCAGCGGATTGTCGGCGTCGTCGCCGTAGGTCTCGCCGATGATCTGGTAACCCGCGCAGACCGAGAAGACGCAGGCGCCGCGCTCCGCCGCCCGCTTGAGGCCGCCGTCGGCGCGCAGCCGCTCGGCCGCGAGGATCTGCGGCCGGTCCTCGCCTCCGCCCAGCAGGTAGATGTCGCCCTCGGCCGGGACCGGATCGCTGGAGTGCACGTGCACCTCCTCGACCGGGATTCCGCGCAGCTCGGCGCGGCGGCGCAGCACCAGCACGTTGCCCTTGTCGCCGTAGGTGCTGAGCAGGTCGGGATAGATCCAGACGATGCGCAGGGCGCTGCTGGAGTCACTCATGGGGTCCCCCTCCTACTGCACACGGCCGTAGGCCGTGCGGATCTGCTGGAAGGCCGTGTAGTTGGCGATGACGTCGACCATGGTGATACCGGACTGCTCCGACTTGAGCCGGGTGACGACATCGCCGACAGTGTCGGCGATCTCGAACGGCACGCCGTCGGTCTCCAGCCGCAGCGCCAGGTCGGTGCGGCGCTCACCCATGACGAACACGCGCCGCCCACGCAGCACCGTGTAGTCGACGTCCCACAGCCACGAGGTGTCCTTGCCGTCGGGGATCTGCGCGTTGACGGACAGGAGCACCGGCACGTGCGGCCGGCTGAGGACGGCGAACGACTCCAGCCACCCGGCCGGGTTCTTCGCGAGCAGCAGCCGCACCTCGACGCCGTCGGTGACGACGGACGTGTAGCGCCCGGCCACCGAGCGGATCTCACGCAGCCGCGGCAGCGACTGCTTGGGGTGGATTCCATAGGCGGCGGCGGTGGCCATGGCAATGGCCGCGTTGGCACGGTTGGCGTCACCGGGCAGGCCGAGCTCCAGCCGCATCGGCTGCCCGTTGGAGTCGGTGACCGTGTCGTTGTCGTTGTCGACCGCCCAGGTGGCCTCCGGGCGGCGCAGGCCGCACTCAGGGCACTCCCAGTGCGGGTCGGGATCGCGCTTGAGGTGGCCACCGCACTCCGGGCAGCACCAGGAGTCCTCCTTCCAGCGCTGGCCCGCCGCCACCCAGGTGGCGTGCCGCGCGCCCAGGCCCGCCCACGCGACGAGGGGGTCGTCGGCGTTGGCGACGACGTGTGCCTCGCTGCGGCTCAGCGCGTCGCGCCACTTCTTGGCGAGGAGGTTGATCTCCGAGGCGCGGTCCATCTGGTCGCGGCTCAGGTTCATCAGCACGACGACGGCCGGGTTGGTCTGCCGCAGCACCTGCGGCAGGTACTTCTCATCGACCTCAAGGACGCCGTTGCGGGCCTCCGGCGAGTTCGCCAGGGCGGTGATGTGGCCGGTCGGCATGTTCGCGCCGTGCTCGTTGGTCGCGATGTCGCCGAGTTCGCGCAGCGCCGACGCGATCAGCCGGGTCGTCGTGGTCTTGCCGTTGGTCGCGCTGACCAGCGTCAGCCTTCGCCCGCGGGCGAGCTTGGCGAGCAGATCCGGCTCGACCTTGAGCGCGACCCGGCCGCCGATGACGGAACCGTCGCCGCGCCCGGTGGCCCGGGACAGCGTGGCCGCGCCCTTGCCCAAGACCGCGGCCAGTTGGGCGCGCAAGGGAAGTTCGCTCATGATCCCCACTAGATTGCTGCTGGAGGTGGCTGCCGGTGAGGCAGTTGGGAAAAGACGCCTGGTGCCAGGGCATGTCGGGCGGGTCAGGGATTCCTCCGCACGGCCGCCGAGGGCGGCGCTCGCCGCACCGCACCGGTCACACCGACCTGCCGTCCGCGCCCTGGGCGACGCCTCCTAAGCCTATTGCCCCTGGCCTCCAACGGGACCCAAAGGGGATGCGGAGGCCTGGTGGGCACCCGTTTCCGTCGTCGGCGGGCGCACGCCCGGGCCCCCAGGTCGGCCCGGTCGAACGTCGCCCGGCCGGGCCGACGGGACTGCGGTCGGGGCCGTCAGGTGACCTTGCGCCAATCGAGTCGCTCGGGCGGCGGACCGACGTTGGAGCGCGGCGCCGGCCGGGTGCGCACGTCATGCCCCGCCGGTTCTGCCGCTTCTGCCGACCCGGCGGCCTCCGGGTGGTCGGCTGCCGCTCCGCCGGGCTCCTCCACCGTGCTGAGGGAGGCCGTGGGCAGGGCCAGGATGCCCGGGTTGGCGTCGGCGAGCACCGGCCCGTCCGCTCCGGGCACGACCATCGCCGTCGGCGGAAGGGTGCGCAGGCCGTGGCCGTCGACCGGGTAGCCGCTGACCGGCGCGGCGCCGTCGGCCTCGCCGATCTCGGTGGCCTGGGTGGTCGCGCGGCCCCACACGGAGGCCACGCGGATGTGGCGGACCAGGTCGAGCGGCGGGACCGGCGGGGCCGCGGTGCGCACCGGAACCGGAGCCGTGACGCCCTCGCCGTCCTCCGCCAGGTAACCCCCGCCCACGGCGTCGTTCAGCGCCTCGCCGATGACCTCGGTGAGCTGGTGCATCGGGAGCCGCGCCGGGGCCGGTTCCGCGTGCCCGTCGGCCGTCGCCGGGAGGTCGGTGCCGGAGGCGGCCTCCACGGCCGCTCCGGCGGCGGCCGAGTCCGCCACCCGGCCGGTGGCCAGCCATGAGGCGGCGCGCGCCGCGGAGGCGGAGGTGGGCTGGCGCATCAGCACCGGGAAGACCCCGTGGGCGGCGAGGCGGTGCGCCGTGCGCTCGCCGACCTCGCGCAGCATCAGCACCAGCCCGGCGCCGGACCAGGTGGCCGCGCCGACCAGCCGGTCGACCTCCGCTGCCGGGAGGGCGTCGGCACCGCAGACCACGATGGTGTTGGCCCACGGCTGCAGCGGCCGACGGGCGATCTCGGGGCCACGCGCGCGCAGTTCGAGCAGTTCGCGCAGGGCGGCGACCGCGTAGGTGCCGTACACGCGCGCCGCGACGTCCCCCGATGCCCGGTCCGTGGCGATCACCTTGAACTGGGCGTAGGGTTCGTCGCCGCAGCGTGTGCCGATGCCTTCGAAGGGGGCTATGCGGCGTTCCAGCTCCCACGCCCGCTCCATGACGGACCTGTCGCTGCCGCACGTGCCGCCGCCGCACCGCTCGCGGATCTCGGCGCGCTGTTCCGGGCTGAGCAGCTTCAGTGCGGGGTCGCCGCCGCCGGCGGCGGCGCCGTCCCCGGGCTCACTCAGCGCGCGCAGGCCGCCGATGAGCGCGGACACGCTCGCGCCGGGACCGATGACGTCGAGGATCCGGAGCAGCAGCATCTCGTCGATCTCGATGTCGGCCTTGGGGTCCAGAGCACAGGACACCGAGGAGAGGATCCGCGCGCGCTGCGAACCGTCGAGGTCGGTACCCAGGTGGAGCCGCTGCAGGTCGGCGGGGAGGACGCGGACACGCGGGGTGATACCGGCCCGCTTGACGAGCGCCATCAGGTCCGCGGCCAGGGCACGGCCGGAGAGGTCCACGACGGTGAGGTCGCGTCCGCAGCGCAGCCGCGAGGCGCCGATGGTGGTGAGCAGCGCCGACCATCCGGCCTCGGTGCCTCCGGCGACCACCACGGTCCCGGTGTCGTCGGGCACCCGGACGCCGTACCAGCGCGGCTGCGCCTCGAAGGCGCGCTTGCGGGCCTGCCATTCGGCGTACAGGCGGGCGTGCTCCTCCTGACGATCGCGCAGCTCGGCTTCGCGCCGCTCCTGTACCTCGGCCAGCCGCTCCTCCTCTCGGCGCAGCCGATCGGCCATCACCTGGCGGCTCTGCACCAGGGCGACCAGGAGGGGCGCCGCCATGGCCAGGCAGGCCAGGCACAGGCCCAGGGCGAGCAGGCCGGGGAGGATACGCAGCGGCCACAGGGCGACGCAGACGAGGGCCACCAGGGTCAGCGCGGCCAGAAGGGCCCGCAGGGGGAGGTTGGTGCGCGCCTCCAGGCGGCGCTGGGCGGCGCGCCACTCGTCGGTGACGGCGGCCCGGTCGGGCGGCGCGGGGCGGCGGGGAGCCGGCCCCGGGTCGGGGACCTGCAGTTCATGTCGCCATCCGATATAGGTCAGCCCGGTCTGTACTCCGAAACGAGGGGCCGCCACCGCCGAGCACCTCCTGCCCTCCTGCCCGGCGCCGGGGCCCCGGGGTCATCGGGATGGGTACGGGGGAATCGTTTCAGGCGGTAGCCGAGTTGTCACCACCCCATCGGATTTCGCGCGGCCGGTAATGCGCAGGGTGGGCAGGACGATACCGGTGGCGAGAAGCCCGGGCCCGCGGAGGAGGTCCTCCGCGGGCCCGGGCACATACCACCGATCGGCCGGTGTCCGATCGGCCGGTGTCCGATCGGGCGGTGTCCGATCGGGCGGTGTCCGATCGGGCGGGGGTCGGACCGGGTCAGGCCTCGACCTTCAGGTCGATGACCTTGCCGACCTCGGCCTGGACCGCGTACTCGGCGGTGAAGCCCTGCGAGGCGAGCACGCGGACCTTCCAGTCCCCATCGGCGGCGAAGAAGCGGAACGTTCCCTCGTCGCCGGTGGCGACCTCACCGGCGAAGTCGCCGGAGGTGTTGAGCAGCCGTGCATAGGCACCGCGCAGCGGGGCGCCGTCGCGGGTCACGACGCCCTGGATCACCGCCTGGTCGCCGGCGTCCACGTCGGCCAGTGCGACGCCGCCGACCGGCGCGCCGCATCCCTTGTCACTCACTTGGCCTCCCCGAGTTCGATCGGCACGCCCACCAGCGAGCCGTATTCGGTCCACGATCCGTCGTAGTTCTTCACGTTGTCCAGACCGAGCAGCTCGTGCAGGGCGAACCAGGTGTGCGACGAGCGCTCGCCGATGCGGCAGTAGGCGATGATGTCCTTGTTCAGGTCCACCCCGGCCTCGGTGTAGAGCTCGCGGAGCTCTTCGTCGGACTTGAACGTGCCGTCCTCGTTGGCGGTCTTGGCCCACGGGATGTTGCGGGCGGTCGGGATGTGGCCCGGCCGCTGCGAGGTCTCCTGCGGCAGGTGCGCGGGCGCCAGCAGGCGGCCCACGAACTCGTCGGGAGAGCGGACGTCCACCAGGTCCTTGGTACCGATGGCGCTCACGACCTCGTCGCGGAACGCCCGGATCGAGGTGTCCTGGTCCTGGGCCTTGTAGTCGGTCACGGCCCGCTCCGGCACGGCCTCCACCAGTTCGCGGGAGTCGAGCTCCCACTTCTTGCGGCCGCCGTCGAGCAGCCGCACCTTCTGGTGCCCGTAGAGGCGGAAGTACCAGTAGGCGTAGGCGGCGAACCAGTTGTTGTTGCCGCCGTAGAGGACGACGGTGTCGTCGTTGGAGATGCCGCGCTCGGAGAGGAGTTTCTCGAAGCCGGTCTTGTCGATGAAGTCGCGCCGGACCGGGTCCTGGAGGTCCTTCTTCCAGTCGATCTTGATGGCGTTGGGGATGTGCCCCTTGTCGTAGGCCGAGGTGTCCTCGTCGACCTCCACGAGAACGACATCAGGGTCGTTCAGGTGAGCCTCCACCCAGTCGGCGTCCACAAGGACGTCGGAGCGGCTCATGGGGATCCTCCTCATTGCTCGTTGCTGCGTGCTGTGTGTTGTCAGTCCGTCTCTACCCACGGACCGGTGTGATCCGTCCCCGCGGAGGGTGCCGCTGCCACGCCGTCAGGCGGCCCTGCCCGGGAGGGGCAGGCGGCGGAGCAGCAGGTACATCTCGCAGCCCAGGCAGAAGCCGAAGGCGGCGTTGAGGAATGCGGCGAAGAGAGCGAAGGCCGTGGCGGTGATCCCGAGCCAGGCACCGACGAACAGGTAGCCGAGCAGCCCCACGAGGGCGAAGGCCAGCCCCACCCCCTGGGCGAAGCGCGGCGGGGCCGCGTCCTCCAGCTCCTCCGGGGCACCGATGCGGGGGCGCACGACGCGGGCGAAGAGGCGGGCGTAGGGCGAGTTGCGGACGCCGAAGACCACGGCGACGGCGAACGCCAGCGCCTGAAGGGCCAGTAGCCACGCGCTACCGGTGATCAGGACGAGGGCGAGAACGACGGTGGTGAGTACGGCGGCGAATCGCTGTCCGCGGGGGTCGACCTGCATGGTGGGCTTCCCAGCTGCGTGAGCGGTGCTGTTCGGGGGCCGAGAGGCGGTGGCCTGTGCCGTCGTCCGTGGTCGCGGAGGTCGGGCGGGCCGGATTCCGGGGCAGGGGCGCACGGGGGCGCCACGGAGTTCCGCTCTAGCGGGAAGCGCGACAGAGTGCGGCGGCGACGCGGCAGAAGTCCACGGCGCGTCGCTTCGTCAAAAGCGCATCTGTCGGAGAGGTCACGCTGACGATCGTACGGGCTGGATCCGCCGATGTCACGAGTGGGGCGAATCACATCAACGATCGTCAGGCCGTCCGTCGATCGCGTGCCCGAGCGCCGCGATCACGTCCGCCTTGCGCGGCAGACCGCCGGCGCGGCGGACGATCCGGCCCTCGGCGTCCAGGACGAGGACGGTGGGCGTACGCAGGATGTCGAGCCGTCGGACCAGGTCGAGCCGGGACTCGGCGTCGATCTCCACGTGGACGACGCCCTCGACCATCGCGGTGACGTCGCCGAGCACCCGCCGCGTCGCGCGGCACGGCTGGCAGAAGGCGGTGGAGAACTGCACGAGCGTGGCCCGCTCCCCGGGTTCGGCGCCGATGTCGTCGGCCGTCAGGACCATCGTGTCGACCGTGCTCATCCGTCCGTTGCTCCGCTTCCACAGCACACCGGCCAGCGTCCCCACGGCGAGGGTCACCGCGACCGCCGCCCCGCCGACCAGCTGCTCCGGCCCCATGGGCGGCTACCGGTCCCCCGCGGCGCCGACGAGTCGGACGTCGGTGGCGTGGGCCGACACCTGCACGCCGTTGGGCAGCGCCTCGATCTCGGTGACCTGCAGGTCGAACGGCATCGGCGGGACCTGGAAGCCCACGGTCAGCCGCTCCTCGACCACCGGGCCGAGGTCGATGGGGAGCTCCCTGATCTGGACGTTGCGCGGGGTCACGTTGATGACGTCGCCGTCGATGGACACCTCCAGGTCGGCCGACACCTCCTCGCTGATGCCGCCGGGCAGCGCGAGGTCGCCGGACATCCGCGGCTTGCCGTCCTGGTTCTCGATGACGATGCCCTGCGGCAGCCGCGACTGCAGCTCGCTGTAGGGCAGCATCACCGTGGCGTCGGCGGAGCGGGCGACGACGCTCGGCTCGGACATCAGGTCGGCGATGGGCGCCTCGACGTCGCGCGCGGTGATGTCGAGACGGTCGAAGTTGACGTCGTTGATCGTCATCGCACCGGTGACGATGTTGATCTCGGAGTACTCCCCGCCGATCGCCTGGGTGAGGAACGGGAACCCGCCGATGGTGACCTCGGGCTCCGAGGCCATCTCGTACTGCTGGCTCACACGCTTGGCGATCTCGTTCTGCGCGGCGGAGTGCAGCCCGCGGTCGGCGACCACGATCATCACCAGCAGGAAGATCAGGATGAAGACGAGAAACTTACGCATCGGGCTTCCAGCACGCTCCCGTTAGTCCGAACTCGGCGGCCCGGGGAAGGATTCGGGGCCGGCGAGCACACATCAGCGGCGCCGCAGGCGCCCAGGCTGACAGGTCGACGAGAAGGAAGCGTACTTCACCCGACCCCGTCCCCCGGTTTCCGGTGGGGGACCCCGGCCCGTTTCCCGCCGCCCGGATCAGGTCGTTCGGCCCGCCCTCATCCGGGTGCCGCCGACCGTTCGCCTGCCGTTCGCCACTGCGCCCCGCCCGCCTGCGCTCCGGGGGCTCCGCGCCGCTCAGCGCGGCATCAGCATGTCCGCGAGGTTGTCGTTGGCCGAGGCGCCCGACAGCGAGAGTTCGATCACGTTGGTGGCCACGACGTGCGGCGAGCTGCGCCGCTGGAACTCCATCACGTGCGGCTGCTGCTCGTGCTCCTCGATGGCGAGCTGGTCGCGGTAGATGGCGTAGACGATGCGCTGCTGCGGCGCGCTGGGCACGGTGTGGGCGGCGAACAGCAGCGTGTCCGGTTCCCGGTGGGCGACCTCGTCGACGACCTCGTCAGCGCAGTCGTCGAAGGCGTCGGCATGGCCTTCGGCCAGCGTGTAGATGGTGATGATGCCGCGCAGCCGGGACGGCTGGCGCGCGGGTCCCGCCGGTTCGTCCTCGTAGTCGTCGTACTCGTCGTCATAGCCGTCGTCGAAGCCGTCGGCATCGGCCCTCGTGCGGCGCCTGCCCCACACGCCGTCCTCCTGTGGATCGCGGATGTCGTCGAAGCCCTGCTCGTCCTCGTCGTGGTCGGCGTCGGAGTCCTCGGGCGGCTCCTCGGAGCGGCGGCGGCCGCCGCGCCCCCGACCGCGGCCACGGCGCTCTCTGGGCGGCTTCTGCGAGCGCACCAGGGCGGCCCACAGCGAGCCCACGGCCCCCAGCATCATGAGCTGGCCGAGCATGCTCAGCCCGAAGCGGGCCACCAGGATCTCCAGCACGACCGCGAGGGCGACCAGGCCGATCACCGACAGCCGGTGCTGGGCGAACCGCGGGCGGTCCCGCATCCGCCGTGCCGCCACGATCGCGCACGCGAGCAGGGCCAGCACGGCGAACGTGTGCACCAGGGTCAGTACCGAGCGGGGGATGAGGTCGTAGTGGTCGGCCAGGGCCGGGTAGCTGCCGTCGTAGCGGCCGCGCAGCTGGTCCAGGGTGAGCACCACCAGTGGCACGACGGTCAGCGTCGTCACCACCAGGCGGGTTCCGAATCGGGCGCGCGGTGACTCGACCGCGTACTCGACCGCCCCCCACGCCGCCATCAGCGGCCCGATCAGCGCGACGCCGATCTGGAAGATCCGGAAGGTCACGTCGGAGAAGTCCAGGAGCGCCCCGGGGAAGGCGGCGCTCAGCGCGATCGCGACGCCGACGGACGACGCGACCCACGCACCCGTGTGGACCTGCGGGTCCCGCTGCGTACGCGCGATCAGCGCAGCGGTGGCGCTCCAGGCCACCAGTGCGCAGACGAATGCCAGTCCTACCTCGACCATCCCGCTAATAATGCTGCACATTCACCCCCGGTTGTGCACACGACGCGGGTTTCACAGCTCCGACTTGCGTGGTTTCAAGGGAATAAGCGGCCGATGTCCGAATTGAGATGTGAGTTAGCTCACCCGGAGTGATGTCGTGTTCCCGTTCCGGACGTCGCACCGGCGGGGGACCGTAGGCTCAAGACATGTGGGCCAATATCCGACCCGACGAGAATGGCGGTGATGCCGCCATTGCCCGGCGCGGCGCGGCCTTCTTCGACGTCGACAACACCCTGATGCGCGGGGCGTCGATCTACTACTTCGCGCGCGGACTCGCCGCCCGTGACCTGTTCACCACGCGCGACCTGCTCCGGTTCGCCTGGGGCCAGGCGGTCTTCCGGCTCAGCGGCAACGAGCGGCCCCAGCACATCCACGCCGCTCGCGAGGCCGCGCTCGCGTTCGTCGCCGGTCACGCCGTCGACGACCTGGTGTCGCTGTGCGAGGAGATCTACGACGAGACCATGTCGGACCGGATCTGGGAGGGCGCACGCCGCCTGGTCCGCCGCCACCTCGACGCCGGGCAGAGTGTCTGGCTGGTCACCGCGACCCCGGTGGAGCTGGCCGACATCATCAGGCGCAGGCTCGGTCTGACCGGGGCGCTGGGCACCGTCGCCGAGACCGTCGACGGGGTGTACACGGGGCGGCTCGTGGGCGACCTCATGCACGGACCGGCCAAGGCCGACGCGATCCGCGGCCTGGCCCGGCGCGAAGGCCTGGACCTGTCGGTCTCCTCCGCCTATAGCGACTCCTACAACGATCTGCCGCTGCTGTCGCTCGTCGGCCACCCCAACGCGGTCAACCCCGACGACGCCCTGCGCGAGCACGCCGCATCCCAGGGGTGGCCGGTCCACGAGTTCCGCAGGCACCGCGCGAAGCTGCGCGTGGGGGTTCCCGCCGCCGTGGCGGGGGCGGTCGGCGGTGCGGTCGCCGTGGGCATGCTCCGCCGCCGGAGGAACGGCGCCGCGGCCCCGAGGCCCTGAGAAGGGCCGGGGGTTCAGGAGCGCCCGACCGCGGCGCGGACACGGTGGATCATCGGGCCGCGGCGGCCCGCACGCTCACGCCCGCGGCCGTTCTTCGGACGGCCGCCGCCGATGCCGCGTTCGGCGAGGAAGGCCTCGAAGGTCTCCTGCGAGGTGTAGGAGGGCGACCAGCCCACGGTGCGCTGGAGCTTGCTGACGTCCAGGACGCGGTCGGTGCACAGCAACCTCAGCTGCTCGGGCGAGTAGTCGATCCGGCCGCGGCGGACGAGCCCGCGCAGCACCCGCAGGCCGCGCTCGGGCATGGCCACGCCCGGGCGCCCGGCACGGCGCAGGCATGCCGACAGGGGGATGGCGCCGGGGGCGGCGACGTTGAAGACGCCGTCGCCGTCGCCGACCGCCATCAGGCGCAGCGCCTCCACGGCATCGTCCTCGTGGATGAACTGCAGCCGGGGATCGTAGCCGCGGACCGTGGGCACCACCCGGAGCCCGAAGTAGCGGGCGAGCGGGGTCTCCATCGAGGGGCCGATGACGTTGGCGAAGCGCAGGACGGCCACCGACACGTCCGGACGGCGGCGGGCCAGGTGGCGGGTGTGCCGTTCCACCTCCGCGGCGTCCTGGGCGTAGGCGGACCGCGGGATGTCGCGGGCCTGGAGGTCCTCGGTGTAGAGCTCCTCGGCGGGCGGGGCGGTCCCGTAGACGGCCGCGCTGGAGCGCACCACCAGCCGCCGCACGGTCGTGGACCGCTGGCAGGCGGCCAGCAGCTGCATGGTGCCCAGAACGTGGTTGGCCTGCGACTCCGCCCGTCCCTCGGCGCCCCCCGGCGCCGTGGTGAGGCCGAGGTGCAGGACCGTGTCCGCGCCGGACTCCCGGACGACCCTGCTCACGCTGTCGTCGTGCAGGTCCGCAGCCACGTACTCGACCCGTCCCGGCGCGTATCCGGGGGGAGCGGGATCGACACCGACGACCCGGTCGACACCGGGATCGTCGACCAGTTTTTCCGCTACCCGGGCGCCCAGGTGGCGGGAGACCCCGGTGACAAGTACGACTCGGCCCATGACAACACGCCTCGAAGTATTGGGTACGCGTGAAAGGTGGGGGGTGTCTCCGCGTCGGCCACGGCCGTCATCCGGCCGGCCGGCGTCGGCGGAGAGGCACGAACCTACTTCTTGTTGCGGCGCGCGATGCGAGTCCTCTTGAGAAGCTTGCGGTGCTTCTTCTTCGCCATGCGCTTACGGCGCTTCTTGATGACGGAACCCATACGGATCACCTCTCGCCAACGGTTGCAGAGAACACGACAGCCCACCCGGCCCGCGTCCACCTGAACGCGGTGCGGACCACTGGGTGCCATCGAGGGGGATACGACGCGGCGTCCCGCCGGAGCGCCTGGAGGCAGACTCACCGGGCGGCAGGCATGCCGCACCTCCGCATGGAACGGAGGGCGACGTATACGCCGCACCCAACGAGCTAGCCTACCCGCTCGTGCCAATCCTCGAACGCACAGCCGCCCCTCCCTTATTCCCGGTGCACCCCGCTACGCACCGGGGACGCCCGGCCCCGAACCGTACAGAGAGGCCGCGGGCTCGCAGTACCCGACGCTGACCAACCGCTGGTCCTCGAACGTCAGAGACGTCACGCTGGCGAGCTCGCACTGGCGGCGGTCGGGCCGGTGCCACAGCCGCTTGTGCTCGGCCGCACGGCGCACCGTCCAGATCGGCAGCTGGTGGCTGACACACACCGCCTCGCGGCCCCACGCCTCCTTGCGCACGACCTTGACGACGTCGACCATGCGGGCCGCGATCTCCCGGTAGGCCTCCCCCCACGACGGCCGGAAGGGGTTGTACAGCCGCCGCGCGATGCCGGGCCGGACCAGGGCGTTCCGGTCGACGCGCATGCCCTGCAGCGAGTTGGCCGCCTCGATCAGCCGGTCGTCGAGCCGCACGGGCAGGCCGAAGCGGTCCGCCAGTGGCTCGGCGGTCTCCTGGGTGCGCTCCAGGGGCGAGGAGTACAGGGCGGCGATGTCCCGGTCGGCGAACCAGTCCGCCGCGAGGTCGGCCATCCGGCTGCCGGTCTGGCTGAGGTGGAAGTCCGGCAGCCGCCCGTAGAGGATCCCCTCGGGGTTGTGCACTTCACCGTGCCGGAGCAGGTGGACGACGGTGGTCGTGGGCATGTGTGCGACCGCTTCCCTTCATGCTTCTTCCGGTGCTGACGGCGTCGCGCGCGAGGCGGCGTGCACCTCAACGGTATCGGTCACCACGTCGGACGCGGTGCGCAGGGCGTCCAGCATGGCCTGGACCGCGGGGCGGCGCCCCGCCTCCCGCCGCCACACCGCATACACGCTGCGCACCATGACCGGGCGCACGGGCACCGTCACCACGTCGGGGGACGGGCGCCCGCGGCCCAGCCGGGGCAGCAGCGCCAGCCCCAGCCCGGCCGACACCAGCGCCAGCTGGGTGGGGTATTCGTCGCTGTAGTGGGCGATCCGCGGCTCCACGCCCTGGCGGCGCAGCGTGTCGGCGAGCCAGTCGTAGCAGAGGGTGCCGCGCGGGGAGGAGATCCACGGGTCGCCGGCCAGCTCGGACAGCTCCACGTCCGCGCGCCCCGCCAGCGGGTGCGCGGCCGGCATCGCGACCTCGGCCGGATCGTCGAACAGGTGGGCACGCTCGATACCCTCGGGGATCGGCAGCGGCGATCCGTACCGGTCCTGCACGACCGCCAGGTCGCTCTCCCCGCGCAGCACCTGCGACTGGGACGCCGGAGGGTCGCACTCGATGAGCGTGACGGTGAGCCGCGGGTGGCGCCGCGCCGTGTCGACCAGCACCCGGGGCATCAGGCCGCGCGCCGCCGTGGGGAACGCGGCCACCCGCAGCGGTCCGACGACGCCGCCCCGCTGCGCCTCCAGGTCCGCCTCGGCCTCGGTGATCAGTTCGAGGATCCGGTCGGCGTGCTGGACCAGCACGTGGGCGGCGTCGGTGAGCCGGACGCCGCGCCCGTTGCGCTCCAGCAGCTGCGCGGAGGTCTCCCGCTCCAGCTTGGTGATCTGCTGGGAGACCGCCGAGGTGGTGATGCCGAGGACCTCGGCGGCCGCACTCACCGACCCGTACTGGGCGATGGTGGACAGGGCGCGCAGCCGGTCGATATCCAACATCCCCACATGGTAAAGCTCCGGTTAACGGTCGATCGGCGATTCGCGTAGAAACCCTTCGTTCTGGATCGCTGCCCCGCCGAGTGGCGCGGAACGGCACGGGACCGAACCGGCCCGCCGCCCGTCAGGCACCGGCCTCCGCAGCGGCACGCGCGGCCCGCGGCAGCGCCGAGACCACCCGGTCGACGGCCGCGTCGTCGTGGGCCGCGGAGAAGAACCACGCCTCGAACGCCGCGGGCGGCAGGTAGACGCCCTGGTCCAGCATCGCGTGGAAGAACGCGGCGAACGCCTGCGTGTTCTGCGCCCGCGCCCCGTCGAAGTCGGTGACCTCGTCCTCGGTGAAGAACACCGTGAAGAGGTTGCCGCCGCGCTGGATCCGGTGCGGCACCCCGGCCGCGCTCAGCTCCTTGCCCGCCGCCTCGGCGACCTGCGCCGACACCCGGTCGATGTGCGCGTAGACGTCGGGGGTCGCATTGCGCAGCGTCGCCAGCCCGGCCGCCGTCGCCAGCGGGTTCCCCGACAGCGTCCCGGCCTGGTAGACGGGCCCCGAGGGGGCCAGCTGGTCCATGAGGTCGGCACGGCCGCCGAACGCCGCCGCGGGCAGCCCGCCGCCCATCACCTTGCCGAACGTCATCAGGTCGGGGGTGACACCCTCCAGGCCGAACCAGCCCGAGGCGCTGACCCGGAAACCGGTGAGGACCTCGTCGAGCACCAGCAGCGCGCCGTGCTTCGCGGTGATCTCCTTCAGGCGGGCGTTGAAGGAGTCCTTCGGCGGCACGATGCCCATGTTGGCCGGGCACGCCTCGGCGATCACGCAGGCGATGTCGTCGCCCGACTCGGCGAAGGCCCGCTCCACCGCGGCGATGTCGTTGTAGGGCAGCACCAGCGTGTCGGCGGCGCTCGCCCCGGTGACGCCCGGAGAGTCCGGCAGAGCGAACGTCGCCACCCCCGACCCGGCCGCGGCCAGCAGGGCGTCGACGTGCCCGTGGTAGTTCCCGGCGAACTTGACCACCTTGCTGCGGCCGGTGGCGCCGCGCGCCAGCCGGATGGCCGACATGGTGGCCTCGGTCCCGGAGTTGACCAGCCGCACCTTCTCCACCGGGGTGCGCGCGACGATCTCCTCGGCCAGCTCCACCTCCCCCGGCGTCGGCGCGCCATACGAGGTGCCCTGGCGCGCGGCGCCGCTGAGCGCCTCCGTCACCGCGGGGTGTGCGTGCCCGAGGATCAGCGGACCCCAGGAGCAGATGAGGTCGACATAGGTGATGCCGTCGACGTCGGTGAGGTAGGGGCCGCTCCCCGAGGCCATGAAGGGCGGGGTGCCCCCCACCGCGCCGAACGCGCGGACGGGAGAGTTCACCGCCCCCGGCACGACCGCGCCGGCTCGTTGGAACAGCTCATCGGAAATCGTATGCGTAGCCACGCCCCCAGTGTCGCACCTGGCCGACACGGTGGATTCCCCAGACCCGCCGCGCGCATCACGGCCGCGGTTGTTAGTTTCGATTCCACACCGGCACCACCGGCACTGTCGGCCGGCACCGACCACCGAGACAGACCACCGACGTTCAGCACCCCGCCGACACCGTCCACAGACCCAGGGGGACCCATGTCCGAGTTCGCCACCGCCGACCTCATCGACGCGCACGGGGACGCGATCGCCACCTGCGAGACCCAGTTCCGCCGGTTCGGCGGGCGCGCCCGGTTCCACGGCCCGATCGCCACGATCAAGTGCCACGAGGACAACGCCATGGTCAAGGAGCAGCTCAACCAGCCCGGCGAGGGCTGGGTGCTGGTCGTCGACGGCGGCGGCTCGCTGCGCACGGCCCTGATGGGCGACCTGATCGCCCAGGCGGCCTTCGACAACGGCTGGGCCGGCGTCGTCATCAACGGCGCGGTGCGCGACACGGCCACGCTGGCCAAGCTCGACCTCGGCATCAAGGCCCTGGGCAGCACCCCGCGCAAATCCAGCAAGGCCGGCGCCGGCGTCCTCGACGGCCCGGTGTCCTTCGGCGGCGTGGTGTTCACCCCGGAGAGCTGGCTCTACAGCGACGAGGACGGCATCGTCGTCAGCGACAGCCGACTGGACCTGCCGTAGCGCGACCGGAAAGCGCTTCCCCGCCCCTCCTCCGTTGATCTCGGAGATAGTGGGGTCACCTGGCCGATTTTTACCCCGATATCTCCGAGATCAACGGAGGAGGGGGTGCCTGGGGCCAGGTCAGGCCGAGGTGAACTCCTCGCAGGCGTCGGAGAGGATGTCGAGAACCGCGAGGGGGTCCGGCAGGCCGGTGGGGTGGGAGTCCGGACGGGGGGCGCGGATCCAGGAGGCCGGGGTGCCCGAGGGCAGGGGCGAGGGTGGGGCCAGGACGTAGCTGTCCCGGCAGTGCCAGCGCAGGCCCGGGGTGTCGGAGACGGACTCGGGGACGCAGTCGAGGTGGCACGACCACCACTCGTCCTCGTCCACGGGCGACCGGGTGGCCACGAAGAACAGGTGGCGGCCCTCGACCGCGGCGACCGGGCCGGACGCCATGTCCATGCTGTCCATGCGGGCGAGCGCCAGCACTCCGGCGCCCGCGGGGATGTCGAACACGTCGAAGACGCGGCCGGTGGGCAGGATGATGTTGGCCGCCGGAGTCGTCGTCCACCAGTGGCGGATGGTCTCCGGGTCGACGGTCGACTCCATGCCCCAAGCCGCCGAAACCGGGTGCGCGCCCGGGTCGGGACAGCCGATGCGGTCGCAGCCGCACGCGCGCCCGCCCATCAGGGAAGGCTGGGCGCCCCGGCACACCGGCCAGCCCAGGGACGCGTAGTTCAGAGCCGCGCCCATCATGTCGCCCAGCGCGTGGCGGCGCTTCCGCCGCTGGATCACATCGGCCATGGGTTCCCTCCCCTGATCGTGTCGGTCGTGTCGGTACTGTCGCGACTTCCCGACCTCGACCTGGGCGACCGGGAAGCGGTGGCGTTCGCTGTCCCGTCAGCGCAGGAGGCGCGCGGCCTCCGTCGCCCAATAGGTGAGGATCTGCGCGGCACCGGCGCGCCGGAAACCGAGCAGGGACTCCATGATCGCACGTTCGCGGTCGATCCAGCCATTGCGCGCGGCCGCCTCGATCATCGCGTACTCGCCGCTGACCTGGTAAGCCGATACCGGGACGTCGACCCGGTCGGCGATCCTGGCGATGATGTCGAGGTAGGCCAGGCCCGGTTTGACCATGACCATGTCGGCGCCCTCGGCGAGGTCCAGTTCGACCTCGCGCAGCGCCTCGCGCGCGTTGGCCGGGTCCTGCTGGTAGCCGGTCCGGTCACCGAACCGCGGCGCGCCCTCGGCGGCCTCCCGGAACGGCCCGTAGAACGCCGACGCGTATTTGGCGGCATAGGCCAGGATCACGACGTCGGTGTACCCGGCCCGATCGAGCGCCGCACGGATCGCGCCGACCTGGCCGTCCTGCATCCCGCTGGGCCCCACCACCTGCGCACCGGCCGCGGCCTGGGCGGTGGCGACGGAGGCGTAGCGCTCCAGGGTGGCGTCGTTGTCGACCTCGTGGGTGGGGGTGAGCACGCCGCAGTGGCCGTGCGCGGTGTACTCGCACAGGCACAGGTCGGCCATGATCACCATGTCGTCGCCCAGGTCGGCCGACAGGTCGCGCAGCGCCCGCTGCACGATCCCGCCCGGGTCGTCGGCGGCCGCCCCCCGGTCGTCCTTGAACTCCGGGATGCCGAACACCATCAGCCCGCCCACGCCGGCCTCCGCGGCCTCCTGGGCCGCCTTGCGCATGCTGTCCCGGGTGTGCTGGACGACGCCCGGCATCGACTCGACCGGGTTGGGCTCCTCGATGCCCTCCTTCACGAACATCGGAAGGATCAGCTCCTCCGGCCGCAACCGCGTCTCCGCGACCAGGCGGCGCAGCGCGGGTGTGCGGCGCAGCCGGCGGGGGCGGGCGGCGGGATAGCGAGCGGACATCTGGCGACACTCCCTTGTGCGGCAGGGTGCGGGTGGTCTCGTGGCGGGCGGGCGCGGCGCTACATCGTCTTGCGCCGTCGGCCGCGGCGCTTCTGGCTGGGCTTGAGCACCGGCTTGCCCGCGGCCAGCGCCTCGGCCCGCTGAGCCGCACCGTACTCCGACAGGGCGGCCGCCAGGGCGGAAACCGAGGTTTTCGGTGCGACGACATCGACGCGCAGGCCGAACTCCTCCGCGGTCTTGGCGGTCTCCGGGCCGATCACCGCGATGACCGTGGTGTTGTGCGGCTTCCCGGCGATGCCCACGAGGTTGCGGACCGTGGAGGACGAGGTGAACAGCACCGCGTCGAACCCGCCACCCTTGATGGCCTCGCGGATCGGGGCGGGCGGCGGCGCGGCGCGCACGGTCCGGTAGGCGGTGACGTCGTCGACCTCCCACCCCAGGTCGGCCAGGCCGGCGGCGAGCGTCTCGGTCGCGATGTCGGCGCGCGGCAGCAGCACCCGCTCGATCGGGTCGAGTTCGGCGTCATAGGGCGGCCACACCTCGACCAGCCCGGCGCCGGACTGCTGGTCGACGGGCGGTGCCAGGTCCGGCTGGATACCGAACTCGCGCAGCGCGGCGGCGGTCTGCTCGCCGACGGCGGCGACCTTCACACCGGCGAACGCGCGCGCGTCCAAACCGTAGGACTCGAACCGCTCCCGGATCGCCTTGACGGCGTTGACCGAGGTGAACGCCACCCACTGGTAGCGGCCGGTGACCAGTCCGCGCACGGCCCGCTCCATCTGCTGCGGGGTCCGCGGCGGCTCGACGGAGATCGTGGGCACCGACTCGGGGACGGCCCCGTAACCGCGCAGCTGGTCGGCCAGCCCGGCGGCCTGCTCCTTGGTGCGCGGGACCAGCACCCGCCAGCCGAACAGCGGGCGCGACTCGAACCACGACAGGTCCGGCTGCCCGGCCACCCCGGGGCCGACGACCAGCGTCGCGGGAGAGGTCACGTTGTTGCCCTTGGCGTCGGCGGCCTTGATGTCGGCGGTGAGGCGGCCGAGCGTGGAGACGACCGAACTCTGCTCGGTGGTGCTGCCCATGCGGGTGACGGCGACAGGGGTGTCGGCCGGGCGTCCGCCCGCGATCAGTGCTTTGCACAACCGGTCATAGCCGGGGCCGGCGTGCCCCGGGTCGTCGTCGGGGATCTCCGGGCCCAGGACGACGAGGGTCCCGCCGTCGTCCTCGGGCAGCCGCTCCAGGTCGAAGCCGGCGGCGCGGGCGTTGACGACGTGCAGGTCGCTGACCCCCTCGGGCATCAGCGGGATCCCCGCGTAGCCGGGGACGGCGGTCACGGCCGACAGACCCGGCACGACCTCGCACTCGATCCCGGCCCTGCGGCAGGCCGCGACGAGCTCCCCGCCGCGGCAGCCCACCAGCGGGTCCCCGCTGTAGAGCCGGACCACCCGGCTGCCCTCGCGGGCGTGGTTGACGGCGAGCGCGTTGATGTCGCCGCCGCACTCCTCGGCTTCGAGCACCGTCACGTCGTCGCGACAGCGCTTGAGCAGGGCGGCCCGGTGCTTGGCCAGCTCGGGTCCGGGCTCCCGGACGGTGATGACGACGTCGGCCTCGTCGAGCAGCGCGGCGGCCCGCAGCGTCAGCAGCTCCGCCCCGCCCGGTCCTGCCCCGACGATGGCGACGTGGCCGCGGCGCGGCTCCGTGGGCTGATTCACCTTGAACCTCCGAGGATGCCCCGGACGTCACGCCCGAGGAGGAATCCGACCCCTGCCCGCGAGAGCAGGGACCCCCGTGCTTCTGTCTGGGGCGTAGTCAATGTGCGCTCGCTCCTTGGTCTGTCGGCCACCGCGTTCTCCCACCGGTGCTACCTGTGCTCCTCCGCGGCCGCGGCCACGATCCGGTCGGCTCCCTCCGCGATCATCTCGCGGGCGAGCTGGCGGCCGAGGCGTTCGGCCGCCGCGACCGTGATGTCGGGGCCGTCCAGCGCGACGGCGCGCTCGCGGCGCACCGCCGCCGTGCCGTCGGGGGCCACCACCGCGGCGCGCAGCCGCAGCAGGCCGTCGTGGTACTCGGCGTAGGCGCCGACCGGGGCGGCACAGCCCGCCTCCAGCTCGGCGAGCACGGTCCGCTCGGCCGTCACCGACATGCGGGTGGGCTTGTGGTCGACGGCGGCGAGGTAGTCGAGGTCGCGCTCGGCGCGGTCGATGCCGCACTCGACGGCAAGCGCGCCCTGGCCGGGCGCCGGCAGCACCTGGGACGGTTCGAAGACGTCGGTGACGTCGTCGACGCGGCCGACCCGGACCAGCCCGGCGTAGGCGAGCACGACGGCGTCCAGCTCTCCGGAGGCGACCTTGCCCAGCCGGGTCTCGGCGTTGCCGCGGATCGGTACGAAGCGCAGGTCCGGGCGGAGCGCCGCGAGCTGGGCGACGCGCCGCGGCGAGCCCGTGCCGACGGTGGCACCGCTCGGCAGGTCGGCGAACTTGAGTCCGTCGCGTGCGCACAGGGCGTCGCGCGGGTCGTCCCGCTCGGTGATGGCGGCCAGTGTCAGTCCGCCGGCCGGGGCCGTGGGCAGATCCTTCAGCGAGTGCACCGCGAAGTCGATGTTCCCGGCCAGCAGCTCGTCGCGCAGCGCGTTGACGAACACCCCGGTCCCGCCGAGCTGGGTCAGGTGCGCCTTGGTGACGTCGCCGAAGCTCGTGATCAGGACCAGCTCGATGGGGATGCCGGTGCGGTCGGTGAGCGTATCGGCCACCTGCTGGGACTGCGTGGTGGCCATGGTGCTGCGACGGGTGCCGAGCCGTGCGGGCACGGAGGTCATGACTGCTTCGTCTCCCCTGCGGTGTGCGGTGCTGTGCTCAGGGCGTCGTGTCCCGCCGCCTCGGATGCCGCCGTGTCCAGGCCGAACAACTCGCGCAGCGCCGCCTCGTAGGAGTCGCCGTCGGGGCCCGCCGCGAGTTCCTTGACGCGCACGGTGGGCTGGTGCAGCAGCTTGTCCGCGACGCGGCGCAGCGCGTGGGTGACCTCGCCGCGGGTCCTGTCGTCCAGGTGGGGCAGGCGGCCCTCCAGCCGGGAGAGCTCGCTGTCGACGACCTGGCGGGCCTTGCTGCGCAGCGCGACGACGGTCGGGGCGACCAGTTCGGCACGGCGCACGGCCTGGTACTCGGCGACCTCCTCGGCGACGATGTCGCGGACGACGGAGATCGCTCCGGATCGGCCGGAGACGTCGTCGGCGCCTTCGGCCGCGGCCCTACGGAGGTCCTCGATGTCGACCAGGCGGACACCCGGGATCCCGCGCACGGCCTCGTCGATGTCGCGGGGGAGGGCGAGGTCGAGGAAGACGAGAGGACGGCCGGAAGGGCGAACCGACGAGCGAGCGGAGTCGTCGATGCCATCCGCCGAAGGCCGCACCGCATCGGCGCCGGAGCCGAGCGAGGAGGAGAGCCCGACCAGAGGCGGAGAAGGGCGAACCGACGAGCGAGCGGAGTCGTCGATGCCATCCGCCGAAGGCCGCACCGCATCGGCGCCGGAGCCGAGCGAGGAGGAGAGCCCGACCAGAGGCGGAGAAGGGCGAACCGACGAGCGAGCGGAGTCGTCGATGCCATCCGCCGAAGGCCGCACCGCATCGGCGCCGGAGCCGAGCGAGGAGGAGAGCCCGACCAAGGGAGCGCAGTCCGTCGTCTCTCCTAGGGCGCCGGTCACGTCGGCGGCGGTCAGCACCAGGCCTTGGGCGCCCGTGCAGGAGATGACCAGGTCGACGTGGGGCAGGACCTCGGCGGCGTCCTCGAAGGGGACGGCGCGGCTCCGGATGGGCTCGTAGGCCTCGGTGAGGCACTCGGCGAGGCGGGCGGCGCGTTCGAAGGTGCGGTTGGCGACGATGACCGTGCTCGCGCCCTGGCGGGCCACGGTGTTGGCGGCCAGCGCGCTCATCGACCCGGCGCCCAGTACCAGGACCCGCGCGCCGGTGAGGACCTGCGGCTGCGGGACGGAGGCCGCGACGTCGGCGGTCGGTTCGGCGAGCGTCTCGCCGCCGCCCACGGGGCAGCGCGCGATGGCGTCGGAGGCGGTGGCCGCGCCGGACCCGGTGTCGGGGGCGATCCGGGTGGAGCCGAAGGGGCCGAAGTGCCGGCCGGCGACCACGAGGCCGAGGCCGACCATGTCGGCGCCGGCGTGGTCAAGGTGGGTCTCGGTGTGCGCGCGCTTGCCGACGCGCAGCGCCCGCTGTCCGAGGTCGTTGAGGACGCGGCCGATGGTGCCGCTGTGCTGGGCGTCCTTGATGGCGTTGCGCACCTGGCCGAGGATCTGGCCCTCGCCGACCACCATGGAGTCGAGCCCGCAGGTGACGGAGAAGAGGTGCTGGACGGCGCGCTCCTCGTAGTGCACGTAGGCGTGCTCGGTGAGCTCGGCCAGGGAGACGCCGGTGTGCCAGGAGAGGATCTCGGTGATGGCGGCGACGCCCGGGTGGAACTTCTCGACGTCGGCGTAGATCTCCGTGCGGTTGCACGTGGAGACCATCAGAACCTCGTTGACGGCCGCGGCGTTCGCCATCTCGGCCATGACCTTGAGCCGGGTCTGGCCGTCGAGAGCGGCACGCTCCAGCAGAGCCACCGGCGAGCTCCGGTGACTCAGCCCTACGGCGAGGACACTCATCTGCACTCCAATGCGGGGGTTACCGCCACGCTCCGTACTTGCATGACGGGCTCGTCCACTGGCCGGACGTGCCTGTCATCCCAGGCCTTCGGCCGCTTCGATCCACTCCGCTCGCCCCTGGCCGCCGTTCTTCCGCTGCTCGTGGAAGGCGAGGATCTGCAGTTCGATGGACAAATCGACCTTACGCACATCGACGCCGGGAGGCACATTCAGCACCACCGGTGCGAAATTCAGCACACTGGTGACGCCGGCCTCCACGAGGCGGTCGCACACTCCCTGGGCGGCCGCGGCGGGCGTCGCGATGACGCCGATGGAGACCTTCTCCATCTTGACGGTCTCTTCCAGGGTGTCGATGTGCCGCACCGAGAGACCTGCCACTTCCCTGCCGACGACCGAGGTGTCGGCGTCGAGCACCGCCGCTATGCGGAACCCGCGGGTGCCGAATCCCCCATAGTTGGCCAATGCGCGCCCGAGGTTGCCTATTCCGACGATGGCCACCGACCAGTCCTTGGTGAGACCAAGCTCACGCGATATCTGGTAGATGAGGTACTCGACGTCATAGCCCACTCCGCGCGTCCCGTAGGAGCCCAGGTACGACAGGTCCTTGCGGAGCTTCGCCGAGTTGACACCCGCGGCGGTCGCCAGCCCCTCGGAGGAGACGGTCGGCGTGCCGGCGTCGCTGAGCGACTGCAGGGCACGCAGATAGACCGGCAGCCGGGCGACTGTCGCCTCCGGGATTCCCCGCTCCCGGGGACGTGGCGTAGGAGGGGTCACGGGCGTGTGCTCCAGGGCGTCGATCGACGGAGTGCTCAGGTGCGGGCCGACACAGGTCCGTTGCTCCTCACGAGCGCGCGGCACTCATCGAGATCCCGGCCGGAATGGATTTGGAGCCTAAGATTACGCCCTTGTGAATGTAGGCACAAAGTAGGGTCGCCTTTACCGCTACGATCTCGCGGCCGACATGCGGGAACGCTCGAAAGCCCGCAGCGGTCGGGCTTCGCCCGCGGGCGACCGTACGGCGGCGGTGCGCGGGCCGGGGTCAGGACAGGGCGGCACGGAGGCGCTTCTCGCTCACCCGCCAGAAGTCGTGCCGGGCGCCGTCGATGAACGTCACCGGGATCTTGTCCCAGTACTCGTCCTTCTCCTCCTGCGGCGCCTCGGTGAGGTCGCGCACCTCGTAGCGCGCCCCCAGGTCGGCGGCGACCCGCCGGATGACCTCCAGGGCCTCGTCACACAGGTGGCAGCCCGGTTTGCCGAGCATGGTGATCGTGTGCGCGGCGCCGCCCGCCGCATCCGCACCGTCGTCCATCGGCCGTCCCCTCATTCCTCTCGTCGCCTCCGGCTCGCTCCGGCGGCGCTCACCCTCCCGCGAAGGGCGGGAGCACCTCGATCACGCCGCCCTCGGTGAGCCGCACCAGGCTGTGGTCGCGCCGACCCACGGGCTGCTCGTCCACCAGGAACGACGACCGTTCCAGGACGCGCAGCAGCGGGTCGTCGGCGGACCGCCCGGCGCGCACCGCGTCCAGCGCCTGGGCCAGGTTCTCGGCCCGGTAGGTCTCCTCGCCGGTCCCCGCGGCGTCCTTGGCCGCCGCCCAGTACCGGATGATTCCGCTCACCATCGATTGATTATCCTTGAAGGTCTCGGAGGCGATTCATCTAGTCGAGATCTATTCTTCACCGGGGGCAACGGCGCCTTCGATCACCCGCCTCGCGCGGGGTCACGGGATGGGACGCATGAGCCACCTGCTGCTACTGACGAACTCGAACGAACCGTCGGATCACGTGCTGCCGGCCCTGGGCCTGCTCCTCCACTCGGTGCGCGTGGCGCCGGCCGAAGCCGGCGCCCTCCTCGTCTCGGGTGGGGACCGCGCCGGGAGCGCCCCGGTGGACGCCATTCTGGTAGATGCCCGCACCGACCTCGTGGCGGCCCGCAACTTCTGCCGCCTGCTCGACACGACGGGGCTGGACTGCCCGCTGATCGCCGTCCTCACCGAAGGCGGTGTCGCCGCGCTCACCCACGACTGGCAGGTCGACGACTTCCTGCTCACGACCGCCGGCCCCGCCGAGGTCGAGGCGCGGCTGCGGCTGGCGGTCGGCCAGGCCGACGCCGGGCCCGACGATCCCGACGAGATCCGCCGCGGGGACCTGGTCATCGATGAGGCCACCTACATCGCGCGGCTGCGCGGGCGCATCCTCGACCTCACGTTCAAGGAGTTCGAGCTGCTGAAGTTCCTGGCCCAGCATCCGGGGCGGGTGTTCAGCCGCGCCCAGCTGCTGCAGGAAGTGTGGGGATACGACTATTTCGGCGGCACGCGCACGATCGACGTGCATGTCCGGCGCCTTCGGGCGAAACTGGGCAGCGAGTACGAATCGCTCATCGGTACCGTCCGCAACGTCGGCTACCGGTTCGTTCCCGACACCGCCGCCGCCCGGCAGGGAGGCGAGGACTCGACCCCGACTGGTGAGGGCGAGGCGGCGGAGGAGCCGGAGAACGGGCCCCGTCGGCGTTCGGCGTCGGCCCGGCGCTGACCGCCCGCGTCGGCCGGACGGCGCCACCGCATTCACCGCGCCTGCAAGATCCACTGCATCACCACCGGGATCTTTTCCGGAACGGGACCGCCGGTCCGCGACCCCGTGATCACGTGTGCGCCGAACGCGTTCGGTTGCACTATGACTACGGGGTCTCGTGGTGGCGGCGACGAGCCCCTAGGATGCTGGGGCGGCCGGAAACACCGGCGGTGGGTGTCCGCGGTGACCGCAATTGCGGGGCGTTCACGGCAGCCGGGTGAGCGACGGGTGACTGCGAGGAGGCCATTGCCCATGCTGAGCGGTAGCGGTAAGGACGGCAGAACGCCCCGGACGTCCCTGCGCGCCGTCGCGGCCGTCCCCATCGGCACACTGTTCATCGGTTCGACGCTGGTCGCCCTGGCCTCCCCCGTGTCCGCCGCCACCGTGCCACCGGGATCCGGTCCGCCGCAGTCCCCTCCGGCCGAACGACTGCTTCCCGAGGCCGCCGGACTCCGCCCGTCGGTGACGCTGGCCCCCGAGAAACTCACCGTCGAGCCGGGCACGACCGCGACGCTGGACCTCCGGGTCGAGCGGTCATCCGACCACCCTGACATCGGGTTCTGCCTGTACGACCTGCGCGCGGACAGCGGCTTCGGCGTCAGCGGGCAGGACGCGTCGACCGCTCCCGCCTCCGCGAAGGCCAGTGCGACACCGGCGAAATCGGTCACCGTCACCGCCATGGTCGACTACGTCGCCGTACGCGAGGGCACCGACTGCTCCCTGGTCGAGGACGTACCGCGGGAGACCGCCAGATCCGCGCCGGTGCGTGTGGAGGTCGTCGCGCCCGACCCCACGCCCTCACCCGACCCGACACCGTCTCCCGACCCCACGCCTTCCCCGGACCCGACCCCCTCCCCGGACCCCACCACGTCGCCGGATCCCACCAAGCCGCCGGAGAAGCCCGGTACCCCGTCGAAGAAGCCGGGCTCCCCTGGCGGGAGCACACCGCCGAAGAACGACGGGTCGAAGCCGCCGAGCAGCAAGAAGCCCTCCGCTCCGTCGTCCGGATCAACGCGCTCCCCCGGCACGCCGTCGCCGGACCGCAGCGGATCGGCTCCGCGCCCCGCGCCGCCGCACAGCCCGGTGGCCACCCGCCCGTCCGGCCCGGACGGCGACGACCGCCCGCCGCTGCCGACGGGCGCCGCCGACCTGCCGGAGCTGGACGGCCCCGGATCCCCCCAGGACCTGGCCGACCTGCCCACGGTCGAGCCGGGCGAGGGGGACGACGAGGGCACCACGATCGCCGCGGGCGACACCGACGTGTCGTCGTCCGTCACTCCGTTGGTGATGATCCTGTTCCTGCTGCTCCTGCTCTTCCTGTCGGCCCCGCTGAGCCCGTTCCGCCGGGTGCGCACGGGCACCGGCTACATGGGCCGCCGCCGCAAGACCTGACCGGTGGGCACCGCGCCGCTCAGGGGCGGCGCGGCCGGTGTTTCGGCCCTCCCCGAAACACGCCGGAAAGGTCTTCTCGGCCCCGACGGATGTGGACTAACGTCGCAGCGGATCGCCCCCCTCCACCCTCACGGGTGATCCGGCACAGGCCGGGCCTGTCCGGCGACGACCTTCCGGACCACGATGGTCGCGCACTCGGACTGATCCGCCGGACAGGCCCCGGGCGAGTGCCGCGGATGCGTTCCCGTCGGGCGGTCCGCCCCTGCGGCCGCCGACCGGAACCGATCCGCCGAACACGCCCTAGGCTTTCGGTATGAGCTTTGTGCACATCACCGGACGGTTGGAGAGCGACGAGGCGGCGGCGGTGATCGCCCTCGCCGAGGCGGCGCACGATCATGACGGCGTCGCTCCGCTGTCCGAGCAGACGCTGCTGCGGGTGCGGCACGGCGCGGCGCCGGGGACCACGCGCTTCCACCTCATCTTCGAGGAGACCGGGAGCCGCCCGGCGACGCTGGCCGGGTTCGCCTACACGGAGCGCGGCCCCGGTGAGCCGGACTCCGCCGAGGTCGTCGTCCTCCCCAACCGGCGCCGCCGCGGCCACGGGGCCACCCTGCTGCGCTCTCTGGTCGAGGACGCCGGCCCCGACGGGGTCCGCGTGTGGGCGCATGGACGGTCGGAGGGCGCGGTCGCCCTGGCGCGGTCGTTCGGCTGGACGCAGGTGCGCGGGCTGCTGAAAATGAGGCTGCGGCTGCGCGGTGACGGCGCGGCCGAATCCGTCCCCTCCGAGCAGGTGCTGCCCGAGCGTCCGCTTCCGGAGCCGGTGCTGTCCGACGCCGTGGCCGATCGGCTGGTCATCCGCACCTTCCGGGTCGGCGCCGACGAGTCGGCGTGGTTGAAGGCCAACGCCGCCGCGTTCGCCGACCACCCGGAGCAGGGCGGTGTCACCCTCGACGACCTGCGGCAGCGAGAGGCCGAAGCCTGGTTCGACCCCGAGGGCTTCTTCGTCGCCGAGGAGACCGAGACGGGCGCGATCGCCGGGTTCCACTGGACGAAGACGCACGCCGACGGCGCCGGGCTGACCGACGGCGAGCCGGTGGGCGAGGTCTATGTCGTGGGGGTCGACCCCGCCTGGCAGGGCACCGGCCTCGGCCGTGCGCTCACCCTCGTCGGCCTGCACCACCTGCGCGACCGCGGGCTGCCGTGGGTGCTGTTGTACGTCGATGAGGAGAACCGCGCGGCGGTGGGGCTGTACGAGTCGCTCGGGTTCACCCTGTGGGACGCCGATGTGATGTACGCCGCTCCCTGAGGGCCGCGCGCGCCGCCACCGTCCCCGCGATCCCCGTCACCCCTCTGACCTGCGGGCCCGCGCACATGGCGTGGCCGCACCGAGCCCGCCGGTGATCTTCGCAGGTCACCGGCGGCCGACGGGCCGGAGATCAGGGTGGTTAACCGCACATCCATCGCCCCATTGCCGTTTCTTACGCCACCGTGGCGCCCTCGTTCACTCTCCGTTCACCCTTCCTGGAACGGCTGGTCACCTCACCTGCCTAACTTCACAGTCGGCGGGGCCCTTCGGACGGGACCTGTCCAGCCAAGACGAAGGTCCACAGGAAGGACACCGGAGCTGTGAAGCTCTCCAAGTACGGCAAGTTCGCGGGGCTCGCCCTCGCCGGTTCCCTCGCACTTTCGGCTTGTGGCAGCGACCAGGCGGTCGGCGGCGGCGACGGCTCCGCCGCCGCGGACATCGACTGCGTCGACGGCGGCGGTACCCTCGCCGGCGCCGGATCCAGCGCCCAGGAGAACGCCATGGCGGCGTGGAAGGCGGCCTACGAGGGCGCCTGCGGCGACACCACGGTCAACTACGACGCGGTCGGCTCGGGCGCCGGCCGCTCCCAGTTCATCGACGGTGCCGTGGCCTTCGGCGGCTCCGACTCGGCCCTGGACGAAGACGAGACCCGGCAGGCCACCGAGCAGCGCTGCAACGGCTCCGAGGTCGTGAACCTCCCCGCCTACATCGCCCCCATCGCCGTCGCGTTCAACCTGGACGGGATCGACAGCCTCAACCTCAAGCCCGAGGTCATCGGCGAGATCTTCGACCAGAAGATCACCGAGTGGAACGACGAGAAGATCGCCGCGGACAACCCCGACGTCGACCTCCCCGACGCGAAGATCGTCCCGGTGAACCGCTCCGACAAGTCCGGCACCACCGAGAACTTCACCGCCTACCTGTCCGAGGCCGCCGGAGACGCCTGGCCGCACGAGGCCGACGGCGACTGGCCCATCGACCCGGTGGAGGCCGGCCAGGGCTCCTCGGGTGTGGTCTCGGCCATCCAGGCCGGCGAGGGCACCATCGGCTACGTCGACGCCTCGCACGTCGGCGGCTTGGGCACCGCAGCGGTGGGCGTCGGCGACGAGTTCGTCTCCTACAGCCCCGAGGCCGCGGCCGCGATCGTGGACGCCTCCCCCGAGCGGGAGGGCAACACCGACAACGACCACGCCATCGACCTCGACTACCTGACCAAGGAGGCCGACGCCTACCCGATCGTGCTCGTCGCCTACGAGGTCGCCTGCATGGAGTACGACGACGCCAAGGACGCCGAGCTGGTGAAGTCCTTCCTGTCCTACGTCGTCAGCGAGGCCGGCCAGCAGGCCGCCGCCGACGAGACGGGGTCGGCCCCGATCTCCTCGGAGACCCGGGACAAGCTCCAGGCCACCATCGACAAGATCTCCGCGGGCGCCTGATCAGCGCGCCGCAGACCGCCGCAGGGGCGGGGCTCACACCCACGGGTGCGGGCCCTGCCCTTCACGGCGTTGTGCGGCCGGCCGCTCCCGGCCGCCGCGCCCCGTTCACACCGCACCCGGCACGGCATGGTCAAAGCCCTCGTATGAAACCCGCACAATGTAACGGGCCCTGTCAGCCCACGTCAGGACACCACGGAACGGGGTCGGTCGCCGAAGTGACCTCGACCACCACCGTGACCGATCTCGACCGGAGTCTCACATGACCACCACGGACGCGGACACGTCCGCGGCGGCCCCGCCGCCCAAGGGGACGCCCCAGGGGAAACGCCGTGTCGGCGACGTCGTCTTCGCCAACACCGCACGTGGGTCAGGGCTCCTGATCCTGCTCATCCTCGCGGGGGTCGCGGCCTTCCTGCTCTTCCAGTCCTGGGACTCGCTGCAGGCCAACACCGCCAACTTCTTCACCACCACCGAGTGGAACGCCAGCACCCGCACCGACCCCGCGTTCGGTGTGGCGGCCCTGGCCTTCGGCACCGTACTCGCCGCGGCGATCGCGCTGCTGCTGGCGACCCCGGTGGCCATCGGCATCGCGCTGTTCATCGTCTACTACGCACCGCGCCGCCTCGCCGCGATCCTCGGCTACATCGTGGACCTGCTGGCGGCCATCCCCAGCGTCGTCTACGGCCTGTGGGGCGTGGGCTACCTCGTCTTCCAACTGGAGCCCGCCTACCGGCTGCTGGAGCAGTACCTGGGCTGGATCCCGCTGTTCCAGGGGCCGGTGTCGACCACCGGTCGGACCATGCTGAGCGCCGGGATCGTGCTGGCGGTGATGATCCTGCCGATCATCACGGCCATGTCCCGCGACGTCTTCCACCAGGTCCCCCAGGCGCACCGGGAGGCGGCACTGGCGCTGGGCTCCACGCGCTGGGAGATGATCCGCATGGCGGTGCTGCCCTATGGCCGCCCCGGCATCATCGGCGGCGCCATGCTCGGCCTGGGTCGAGCACTCGGCGAGACCATGGCGGTGGCGATGATCCTCTCACCGGCCCTCGTCATCTCCCCGTTCCTGCTGCAGAGCGGCAACCAGACCATCGCGGCGCACATCGCGCTGCAGTACCCGGAGGCCACCGGCTACGGCGTGTCCGCGCTGATCGCGGCCGGCCTGGTGCTCTTCGCGATCACCCTGGTCGTCAACATGGGTGCGCGCTTCATCGTCGCGCGGCGCAAGGAGTTCTCCTAAATGACCACCACGAGAAACGCGCCTTCCACCGGTGCCGCCGGTGAGGGCCCGCAGCTGAAGCAGCCCGCGCTGACGACGGGGGCGCTGCCGCGCTATGCCCCGCCGGCGCTGCTCGCCGGTGTGGCGGTGGTGGTCGGCGGCGCGCAGTTCGCGCTCGACACGTTCCACCCGGCCTCGTTCGCGGTCCTGTCCGCCCTGACCTACCTGGTGCTGATCGGCATCGCATCGAGTGTGGTCGAAAACGGGCGCAAGGCCAAGGACCGGCTGGTCACCGGGCTCGTCTACTGCTGCTTCGCGATCGCGATCGTCCCGCTGCTCTCGCTGCTGTTCACCGTGCTGGTCAACGGCCTGGAGCGGTTCGACGGCTACTTCCTCACCGTCTCGATGAACGGTGTCCTGCCGAGCATGGACGCGGGCGGCGTCTACCACGCCATCGTCGGCACCATCGCGATCACCGGCTTCGCCGCGCTGATCTCCATCCCGATCGGCCTGATGACCGCCATCTACCTGGTGGAGTACGGGCGCGGCCGGCTCAAGCAGGCCATCACCTTCTTCGTGGACGTGATGACGGGCATCCCGTCGATCGTCGCCGGCCTGTTCGTGGTGGCGCTGTGGATGATGCTCTTCGGCCCCGGCAAGACCAACGGCGCGGCGGGCGCGATCGCACTGTCGGTGCTGATGATCCCGGTGGTGGTGCGCTCCAGCGAGGAGATGCTGAAGCTGGTGCCGAGCGAGCTGCGCGAGGCCTCCTATGCCCTGGGCGTGCCCAAGTGGCTGACCATCGTCAAGGTCGTGCTGCCGACCGCCATCGCCGGGCTGACCACGGGAATCATGCTGGCGCTGGCGCGCGTTATCGGGGAGACGGCCCCGCTGGTCCTCACTGCGGGTATCGCGGCCGACAAGATCAGCTGGAACCTCTTCGACGGGCAGATGATGAGCCTCCCGGTCTTCATCTACCAGCAGGTCCGCATGGGAACCGACGAGGCCTACGCCCGGGCGTGGGCAGCGGCGCTCACGCTGATCCTGATCGTGATGCTGCTCTTCCTCGGTGCCCGACTGATCTCCCGCTTCTTCGCGCCGAAGCTCGGGCGATGAGCGCCGACTCGACCCGGCGACCAGCCACCCAGCGACCCGACAGCTCCACCTGACCGACCAGAGGACTTCCAGTGGCCAAGAGAATCGACGTCTCCGGACTCCACGTCTACTACGGTGACTTCCTCGCCGTCGAGGACGTGTCGATGACCATCGAGCCCCGCTCGGTGACCGCGTTCATCGGCTCCTCCGGATGCGGAAAGTCGACCTTCCTCCGCACGCTCAACCGCATGCACGAGGTGACCCCCGGCGCCCGGGTCGAGGGCAAGGTCATGCTCGACGACCAGGACATCTACGCCCCGGAGGTCGACCCGGTGGCGGTACGCCGCGAGATCGGCATGGTCTTTCAGCGGCCCAACCCCTTCCCGACCATGTCGATCTACGACAACGTGATCGCCGGCGCCAAGCTGAACAACCAGCGGCTGAGCAAGAACGTCGCCGACGAGATCGTGGAGCGCTCCCTGCTCGGCGCCAACCTCTGGGACGAGGTCAAGGACCGCCTCAACCGCCCCGGCGCGGGCCTGTCGGGCGGTCAGCAGCAGCGGCTGTGCATCGCGCGCGCGATCGCGGTCGAGCCGGCGGTGCTGCTGATGGACGAGCCCTGTTCGGCGCTCGACCCGATCTCGACCCTGGCGATCGAGGACCTGATCTCCAAGCTCAAGGAGAACTTCACGATCGTCATCGTGACCCACAACATGCAGCAGGCGGCCCGCGTCAGCGACCAGACGGCCTTCTTCAACCTCGCTGGCACCGGCAAGCCGGGCAAGCTGATCGAGATGGACGAGACCAACAAGATCTTCACCAAGCCGGAGAAGAAGGAGACCGAGAACTACATCACCGGTCGATTCGGCTAGGAGTCCTCAGAGGCGCGCGGAGACTCGCGCACGCGGGCGGTGGGGCCTGGAGTGCCCCCACCGCCCGCTGTCGTTCGGGGACGCCCGGGAGCCCCCTCCCCGCCCCGGTAGGACGCCCGGACCTCCGCGGACACCCGGGCGCATTTTTCCACCGACATCAATGCCCTATGGTGCACCTTTCCTGCGATCAATGCCATTAACTTCGCAGCACAGCGGCGCCACCATTGATTCGACACCCGGCGATCCGCGCATCTTTTCCTGATCCTGTTCGGAATAGGCGCACCCCACACCGTGTGAAGAAGCTCACTCGTTGGCGCGTAAACCATTCTCCGACTTCGCGAACGCGGCGCAAGGAACACATGTCCTCCGCGCCTGGGAACTACGACCCCAAGGCAAGGGGACCATCGCCGACCATCGTTATCGATCTGTTGTTCTTGGATCGCCGGGACGAATATTTGCAGTTCAGAGCAGGTCGGAACGTGCAGTGCATGTGCCGATCTCCTCCGTTCTTCCACCGGAGATCCATTCTTCTCCGGGGCGCCCGGCCCCCGGGAACGGCGGCCCGCAGAACCCTCCGGCAAGCCCGCGAGCTGCGCATTCGACGCCCCGCGAAGCCCCGTGCACACGTTCGTCCATTTTCAACGAATTACGCCGCGAACCGGAAACACGACCGTTACATTAAGCGCCCGACCAGCACTTACACCGGCCCGCCGGTAAACATTCGGCGACGCGCGCCGCCCCCGCAATAGGCGCGTAATCGCCCGCCGACTTTCGGTGCTACATTCTGTGGCGTCCTTTGCAATCACAAGTTGAAAGGAATGGTCGCCATGAAGCGCGTCACCGTTGCCGCGTTCGTTCTCGCCTCCGCCACGAGCCTGGGGGTCGGGATTCCGGCAGTCGCCAGCGCCGCGGTCGCTGACAAGGCCGCTCCCGAGCAGCGCGCCGCGTCGTTCTGCCAGGGCAAGCAGGAATGGCCCGAGCTGGCCGGTATGCCGGCCAAGGCCGCCAAGGAGATCATCGAGCGGGAGAACCCCTACGTCACGGCCCGGATCCTGCCCGAGGGAAGCCCCGTGACCCTGGACTTCCGGTGTGACCGCGTGTGGCTGTTCCACAAGGTCGACAGCCCGCAGCTGCTGCTGGCCCACACGCCGCGCGTCGGTTGACACCACGGACGCACCGACGTCCTCCCCTTCGGACCCCGGGAATGCGAGGGCCCCGCGCGTAGTGGGGACTCCGTGGGACGCACCGTGCCCACGGGACGCGGTTCCCCGGTGCGAGGGCATCCGAGCAGCGGAATCGCCCCTCACCGGGAGAAGTCGGCCCGAGCACCCGGCCCGGACCCGGATCCGGTCGACCGGATCCACCGCGCGGAAACCGCCGCGGTCGCCCCGGCCCAGAACGTCGACGCCCGCACCGGGCCACAGACGAGGGTGGTGACCGCGGCGGCGCCGTAGGGTCAGGACTCCTTCACCACGATGCTCTCCACCGTGTTGGCCACGTGCTCGAACGCGTCGGCCGCGGCCTCCAGCTCCTCGATGACGTCCTTGAGTTTGAGGACGGTGAGGGCGTCGTACTCACCGCTGAACAGGCGGGCCAGCAGCCGCCGGTAGATCTGGTCGGCCTGGTTCTCCAACTGGTTGATCTCGATCCAGTACCGCGTGAGGTCCTTCATCGAACGCAGCCGTGGCATGGCCTCGGCCGTCAGCTCAGCCGCCCGCTCCAGCACCTCGACCTGGTCGATGATGCCCTTGGGGAGACGGTCCAGCCCGTAGAGGCCGATGAGGTCGACCGCCGCGTCCATGGAGTCCATGACGTCGTCCAAGCTTGAGGCCAGCCGGTAGATGTCCTCGCGGTCGAACGGGGGCATGAAGCTCTGGTTCAGCCGCCGCATGATGGCGTGGGTGCGCTCATCCCCGGCGTGCTCGCAGGCGCGCATCTTCTCGCTGATGGCATCACGGTCGGCGCCGTCACTGATCAGTTCCACCAGCAGACGCGCCGCGATAACCAGGTTGTTCGCCGAGTCGGCGAACATCTCGTAGTAGCTGTCATCGCGCGGAGTCAGGCGCAGACGCACATCTATCTCCTGAAGTGCGGTGGTCGTCCGTGTGGGATGTTACGGGCACCGATCGGGCGAACGGGCCTACGGTCGGGTACGGGCACAACCGCTCGACGCCCCTTCGCGGCGTCCCCGGGGGGCGCTCCACTCCTTGTTCACCTGAAATCCGGCATTGACCACTGAAAACCCATGTCGCAGAGTCATTCATCCTAACCGTCCCGACTCGGATGGACCCGGACCCCTGCCACACCGATGCCACACCGACCGACCGACGGACGGCGGCGAACGTCGCGAACAGGACGTAGGCCACAGGGGAACGTCGGCTCCGACATGGTCTGTGAGATCCCTCCCCCTGGTCGGTACCCGGCATTCACCACCGTGTCGCATCGAGTTCCCACATCCGACAGTTTCGGTGCAAGTCACCCTCAGGGCAACCGCCCATGCCCGACGGCACCGCACTTCATCACCGAGAAGCCCGCATCCACCGGCGATCCGCGCCGGCGAACCACTCTGCCGGACCGGGCCGAACGGGGCCGGCACGTCCTAGGGCGTATTCGACGGATCATTCCCGGCTCGCGGCCACCGGAACGACGCTCGCTGCGCCGGACGGCCGCTCGCTCAGGAGGAAAGCATCCGCCAAACACGCCCTAGGCTCATGTACATGCCAGCCAAGCCCGGCCCCGCCCAACGGCGTAGCGCCGCCCTGCGCGACGCCCTCGACGCCCAACTCTCGGCGCTCGGTGAGGACCCCTACGCCGGGTCCGACCGACCGGCCGAGGTGCTGGCCGCCTGCGCCGAGGCCGTGCTGCGCGCCCGCGATGCCGGGCGGGCCCCGCAGCGGGCCGCGGTGCGCGCCGCCGTCCGCGGCACCCTCGCCGAACTCGCCGAACGCGCCCCCGGGCACAGCCTGGAGGTGCGGGTTCCGCCGTTCGGTGCGGTGCAGGCGATCGAGGGCCCCCGGCACACCCGCGGCACCCCGCCCGGCGTCGTCGAGACCGACTCGCTCACCTGGCTCGACCTGGCCCTCGGCCGCACGGACTGGGCGGACGCGGTGGCCGCGCACCGGGTGTCGGCCAGCGGTGTCCGCGCCGACCTCGCCCCGCTGCTGCCGCTGTGGCCGGCCCCCTGACCCCGGACTCCCACCTCAGCACGGTTTTTACGGCCCGAGGCGACCCTGCCTGACCCGCCCCCGGTGATCAGGCACTAAGCTGATGAACGTGGCGCAATCCGACGGCCGGCTCTCCATGGACCTCGATCCCATCGATCCCCTCGAACGAGGCCCGCAGGACGCCTGCGGGGTATTCGGGGTCTGGGCGCCCGGCGAAGAAGTCAGCAAGCTCACCTATTTCGGCCTCTACGCGCTGCAGCACCGCGGCCAAGAGTCCGCCGGCATCGCCCTGAGCGACGGCGAGCGCATCCTCGTCTACAAGGACATGGGACTGGTCTCCCAGGTCTTCAACGAGGCGACGCTCGACTCGCTCCGCGGGCACCTGGCCATCGGCCACTGCCGCTACTCCACGACCGGGTCCCCCGTGTGGGAGAACGCGCAGCCGACCTTCTATACGGCACGCGACGGGGGTCTCGCCCTCGGCCACAACGGCAACCTGATCAACACGCCGGAGCTCGCGGCGATGCTGCCGAGCGACCGGCTCGGCGCCACCACCGACACCGAGGTGCTGACCAACCTCCTCGCCGAGAGCGGCCGCGCCATGGAGGAGGCCGCCCTCGACCTGCTGCCGCGGGTACAGGGGGCGTTCTCGCTCGTCTTCATGGACGAGAAGACGCTGTACGCGGCCCGCGACCCGCAGGGCATCCGCCCGTTCGTGCTCGGGCGCCTGGAGAGCGGCGGCTGGGCCGTGGCCAGCGAGACCGCCGCCCTCGACATCGTCGGCGCCACCATGGTCCGCGAGATCGAGCCCGGCGAGCTGATCACCATCGACGAGCGCGGTGTGCGCTCGATGCGCTTCGCGGAAGCCGCACCCAAGGGCTGCCTCTTCGAGTACGTGTACCTGGCCCGCCCCGACACCACCATCGCCGGGCGCAGCGTCAACTCCGCCCGTGTGGAGGTGGGCCGCCGCCTGGCCAAGGAGCACCCGGTCGAGGCCGACCTGGTCATCCCGGTCCCGGAGTCCGGAACCCCGGCGGCGGTCGGCTACGCGGAGGGCAGCGGCATCCCCTTCGCCCAGGGGCTGGTGAAGAACTCCTACGTGGGCCGCACGTTCATCCAGCCGAGCCAGACACTGCGCCAGCTCGGCATCCGGCTCAAGCTCAATCCGCTGCGCGAGGTCATCGAGGGCAAGCGGCTGGTGGTCGTCGACGACTCCATCGTGCGCGGCAACACACAGCGCGCGCTGGTGCGGATGCTGCGCGAGGCCGGCGCGGCCGAGGTGCACGTGCGCATCTCCAGCCCGCCGGTGCTGTGGCCCTGCTACTACGGCGTCGACTTCGCCACCAAGGCCGAGCTGATCGCCGGGAACCTGAGCACCGAGGAGATCCGCGCGTCCATCGACGCCGACTCGCTTGCCTACATCGCGCTGGACGAGCTCATCGCGGCCACACAGGTGCCCAAGAGCCGGCTCTGCCGCGCCTGCTTCGACGGTGTCTACCCCATCGAGGTCGACGAGGACTCCCGCGGTAAGTACCTGCTGGAGAAGTCCTGCGGTTCCAAGCCGCTGACGACGGCCGCGGGCGCACAGTAGAGACCCTCCGCCCCGTGGGAGGTCCCCTCCCGCGGGGCGGCCGTCCCGCCGCCGCGGCGCCGGGGCACACAGCCGAGCACAGTTGAGAGGTTTCGCGTGGCAGAGGGTGCCAACACCACACCGGCCTACGCCGCCGCCGGTGTCGACATCGCCGCCGGTGAGCGTGCGGTTGACCTGATGAAGCGGCACGTGGCGCGCACCCGGCGGCCGGAGCAGGTGACCGACGCCAGCGGCTTCGCCGGGCTGTTCCGCCTGGACGTCGCGAAGTACCGGGCTCCGGTGCTGGCCACCTCCACCGACGGGGTGGGCACCAAGGTGCTGCTGGCCCAGCAGCTGGACCGGCACGACACCATCGGCATCGACCTGGTCGGGATGGTGGTCGACGACCTCGTGGTCAGCGGCGCCGAACCGCTGTTCATGACCGACTACATCGCCTGCGGCGCGGTGGTGCCCGAGCGCATCGCCGAGATCGTCGGCGGCATCGCCGAGGGCTGCCACCAGGCGGGGTGCGCGCTGATCGGGGGCGAGACCGCCGAGCACCCGGGGGCGATGGAGCCCGACGAGTACGATCTCGCGGGTGCGGGCACCGGCGTCGTCGAGGCCGACGCGGTCCTGGGTCCCGACCGCGTGCGGGAGGGGGACGCGGTCATCGCGATGGCGTCTTCAGGCCTGCACTCCAACGGGTACTCGCTGGTCCGTCACGTGGTCGACCGGGCCGATCTGGACCTGCACGCGTACGTCGACGAGCTGGGCGGGGTACTGGGCGAGGTGCTGCTGACCCCCACGCGCGTCTACGCCAAGGACTGCATGGCGCTGACGGCCGGGGCGGAGGTGCACGCCTTCTCCCACATCACCGGCGGCGGGCTGGCCGCCAACCTGGCGCGCTCACTGCCGGACGGCGTCGACATCACCATCGACCGCGCGAACTGGACGCCCCACCCGGTGTTCTCCTACATCGCCGAGCAGGGCGGCATCTCACGGGAGGACATGGAGGCCACGTTCAACATGGGCGTGGGCATGGTCGCGATCGTCTCGGCCGACTCGGCCGACGCCGCTCTCGCCGTGCTGGCGGAGCGCGGGCTGACCGCGTGGACCATGGGAACGGTGGCCCCGGGATCCGGGCAGGTGCGACTCGTCGGTGAGCACGGCTGACGCGGCGCGCGCAGGGTTTTCCGCGCACACAGATATAGCCGGTCCGACCCACCTGAGGCGGCTCGGACCGGCTATATCTGCCTGCGTATCAGCGGAACCCGGTGATGCGGATGTTGCGCGTTCACTCCGACTGCGTGCGCAGCGGGAGCGGCGGCTCAGCGGTAGCTGTCCGACCGCTCAGAGCGCTCGGAGTCGTCCTCCGAGGACTCGTCATCGGTCGGGTACTTGTCCGCGTAGTCCGCATAACGGTCGACCAGGTCGTCGTATGGGTCCCCATAGGTGGAATCCGTCGGCTCCGAGTACCGGTCCGGACTCCCCGTATTGCCCTCAGCGACACCCAGCTCCGACCGCAGCCTGTCAAGGTCGGTCCCGCCGGAGCTGTACTTCAGCCTCCGAGCGACCTTCTGCTGCTTGGCCTTGGCTCGGCCGCGCCCCATTGGCTCGACCCCCTCAACGATTGGGTTTGGCGAAACCCCAGATCACTAGCAAAACCGCACTGCCGGGCTGACGGCCGTCATCGCACTGACGACAGGCGCCAGCTTACGTACGGATACAACCGTACCCGGTCTGGGACCAACCTGCCTACGCCGCCCTTGGTTAACAGGCCGCACGGCACACCACCCGGACGCTCCACAGCGCCGCACCGGGCGTGTCACGGTCCCCTTTAGGACCATTGTCCCCCGAGGACACCATCCATGGCGAGTGGGCACACGGGGAACGGCCGGAGGCGACGTCGTCCCGGATCAAAGTACCCGAGATCACCCGACTCCGACTTCCCCGGCGGGCGTGTGCGGCCCGCCTCCGACCGCGGACTATGACGTCCGATCTTGTATGCCACCATTCGATGGTGCTTCCTTACACCGCCTACCTCCGCGTCTACCAGCCTGTCACCGCGCTGCCGCGCCGGGAGCAGGCGTACTGGAGGACGTATGCCGAGTCCTCCGCGAACACCGGACGCGCCGAGGCGCTGGCGGCCGAGCACGCCGACACGGTCCACCGGCTGGTGGCCACGCCGCCGGTCCTCGCCCCGGAGCGGGAGAGCAGGGACGCCTACGTGCGTGTGTGGGGCGGAGGCGTCTACGTCTGCCCGTGGCAGACGCGGCTGCGCTCGTGGCTGGCGGTGCGCGAGTTCCGGTCGGCCACTCCCGCACGGATCAGCGCGGCGTTCGTCCCCGAGCCCGTCGCCCTGGCCGCAGAGGAGGCCTTCCAGCGCTGGCGCGACCAGGGCGAGCCGCTGCGTACCCACATCCTCACCAGTACCTGGGGCATCCCCCTTCCCTGGTTCGCTCCGTTCGCCGCCGGGGAGCGCCGGCTGGTGCTGGACGCGGGGCCGGATCCGGCCACGGCGCGCGGCGATGCCGGGGTGAACGCGCGCTCGTCCGCCGCCGGGGCCGACCGGACCGAGGCGCTCCCCGGGACGCAGCCGGGCCGCGCGCTGGTCTACGTCACCGAGACGGCCACGGCCCGCCGCCGCCTGGAGCACGTGATCGGGGTGCTGGAGGCGCGGCTGGGCGAGAGCGCGGCGCTGGGCGCGGGCAGGCGGCTGGAGGACTGGCTGTCGGGGATCGCCCACCCGGGTTCGCTGCTGGAGCTGGACTACGGCGGCCTGGTGCACCTCATGGACGACGACGAGCTGCGCGACGACGAGTCGGTGGCCGAGGTCGCGGCGGCCATCACCGGGCTGGAGACGGGCAACGAGGAGCTCACCGTGGCCATGTACCAGAGGGTGACGCAGCGGTGGAAGTCGATGCAGGCCCTGGAGCACGCCAACTGAGCGTCATGTTTCCACCACGGAGAACGTGAATCCGCGTCACGTTACCTGGTCACACGTCGAATCGGGGTCGAACCTGGTGTACCAGGTTTCTCCGCGATGTCGACCGACGTTTTCGCATCTCATGAAGGTCGCACACGGGACAACCCTCACAGTTGGCCCCAACTTTGCCAAAACTGGGCATACCAGCCGATAGAGATCGGCATAGACTGTGTTCGTCGCACTACAGAGCGCACTCTGAGTAACCGGAACCCCGTGCCACGCCGAGGATGTGCGTGTCGCAGGAGAGCAGTCGATGAGAGTAGTCATAGGCACCGGTCGCACCGCACGGGCCCGCGAAAGCCCTCGTCAGAAGCGCTGAGCGCAGAGCCGCACATCGTGGCGGCCCCCATTTCAGACGTGACCCTCTAACACTTTCGGCTCTCCGGATCGAGAAAAACAGGGCCGGAGAACGAAGTTTTGACCGAATAGGCCCCATGCCACTATACGTGGCGCTAGAATCACTCAGCGTGACGCACCACAGGGCGACTTTTAAGCTCCCAACCAACAAAGTCGCGTTAAGTGGTCGCACAATCACCTCGGGTGATGCCAATATAGACCCTTGAGGGAAATATTGGACATCCGGGCCAAGCGCCAGGATAAAGGCTCAGGATCGGCACACAGATCCAGGAGGAGAGGCCGTACACATGTCAACTCGCACGCCCGAGGCGGAGCCCCTGTTGACCCCTGCTGAGGTTGCCACCATGTTCCGCGTGGACCCCAAGACCGTCACGCGCTGGGCGAAGGCGGGCAAGCTGACCTCGATTCGGACCCTGGGGGGACATCGCCGCTACCGGGAGACCGAGGTTCGCGCTCTGCTGGCGGGCATCCCCAACCAGCGCTCGGAGTGATCTCCCCCGGCTTGTGCCGACATACGGGGGGATCAGAACGGGGAGACGCGCGTCTTCCCCGGTCAGCGAGGGCGGGACGCCGCAACGTTCCGCCCTCGGCCCTGTCCTACGGGGCGACGCCGTTCGGGTCCCCGCGATGATCCGGTGGCTGAGCCACGCCGCATCGCTCGGCGTATTCCGGCTCACCCGCTGACGATCACCGCGGGGACCCGAACGAACACCGCGACACCACGACACGCTCCGCCGGGAACAGCAGAGTCCGCCGAGAACCGCGGACCGCGGCCCACCCACCCGGAGCCCCCACCGCCCGATTCACAGCGCAGGGGTCGCCTCCACCAGCCGCCGCAGAGCGGGGCCACCGCCGTCCAGGTCATCGGCGGGGAGGTCGTCCACCACCCGCCCGTCCTCCAGTACGATCACCCGCTCCGCCATCCGACGAGCGATCCGCAGATCGTGCGTGACCAGAATCAGCGCCCGGCGCCGACCGGTATCCCCACCACCATCGCAGCCACGCGCGCTCGCACCGCACGCGCCGCCCATCCGCTGCGCGGCGATGACGTCCAGTACCCGCTCCTGCGCCAGCACGTCCAACCCGCTGGTCGGCTCGTCCGCCAGCAGCACGTCGGGGGCCACCGCCAAGGCGCGCGCGACCGCGACCCGCTGGCGCTCACCGCCCGACATCGCCGCGGGCCGCCGTGCCATCAGCCCTGGATCGAGGCCGACCCGCGCGAACAGCGCCGCCACGGCCGCACCCGTATCCCCCGTGTCCGCTCCCCCCAGCGCCTCCGCGACCACGTCCCCGGCGAGATAGCGCGGGTCGAACGAGGTCAGCGCGTCCTGGGGGACCCACCCGAAGCGCCGCCGCACCGCCCGGCGCTCCCGCTCCGGTGCACGCCACACGTCGTCCACCCCGCCCACACGCAGCGTCCCGCGGTGCGGACGGTCCAGCCCCGCCACCACCCCGACCAGCGTCGACTTCCCCGACCCGCTGCGGCCGACGACCGCCACCGACTCCCCCGCCGCGATGTCCAGGTCGACGTCACGCAGCGCGGCCACCCGCCGGCGCCGCCCGCCGAGCGTGCGGCACACCCCCCGCAGCGAGATCAGCGCGCCCCCGTCACCCCGCGACATCACACACCCCGTCGCCCCACTCCTCCGCCGAGATCAACGGTGTACCTCGCTGTCGGACGAAAGCCCGCTGGCGCGGACCAGGTCGGCGGTGAACGGGTGCCGCGGCCGCAGTAGGACCTCGACCGACGGCCCGCTCTCCACGATCCGGCCCCCGTCGAGCACGGCCAACCGGTCGGCCCATCGGCCCGTGACGGCGAGATCGTGCGTGATGAGCAGGACCGCCCGGCGCCCCGCCCGAGCCCAGGCGCGCAGGATGTCCAGCACCCCCGCCTGGGTCACCGGGTCCAGCGCCGAGGTGACCTCGTCGGCGATGAGCAGCCGCGGGTCGAGCACGCAGGCCAGCGCCAGCGCGACCCGCTGCGCCTGGCCGCCCGACAGCTCGGACGGGTAGGCCGCCCACAGCCGCTCTGAACCGGCCAGCCCGGCCTGGCGCAGCGCGGCCGTCCCCCGCTCGCGCCGGTGCGCACGGGGGATACCGTGCGCCTTCAGCGTCTCCAGCAGGTGCCCGCCCACGGTGACCGTGGGATTGAGCGCCGCCCGGGACTCCTGGAAGGCGTAGCCGAGCGCCGGGCCGCGCAGCCGCCGCAGCCGGTGCCGCGGCAGTCCCAGCAGTTCCACGGCCTGCCCGTGGCCGCAATCCAGCCGCGCCTCGCCCGACGCCGCCGCGCCGTCCGGAAGCAGGCCGGCGACCGCCCGCGCGGTGAGGCTCTTGCCGCTACCGCTGCGCCCGGCCAGCGCGGTGATCTCACCGGGAGCCAGCGCAAGGTCGAGCCCGTCGACGACGCGCCGGCCCGCGACGTCGATCGTCAGTCCGGAGAGGGTCAGTACGTCGCTCACCAGATCCTCCCGTGCGCCCCGCCGCGCCGGTCCAGGCCGGTCGCGATGATGTTGACGGCGATGATCGTGACCACGATGGCCGCCGCGGGCAGCGCCACCGTGTACCACTGCCCGGTCAGCAGGTGCGAGCGCGCGTCGGTGAGCAGGTTGCCCCAGCTCGGCGTGTTCGGCGGGATGCCCACCCCCAGAAAGCTCAGCGTCGACTCGGTGAGGATCGCGTGCCCCACCTCGAACGCCGCGATGGAGGCGATCGGCGGAACGGCATTGGGCACCAGGTGGCGCAGGACGACACGGCGCCGCGAGAAGCCCAGCGAGTAGGCGGCCCGGATGAAGGGCCGCTCGCGCAGCGCCGCGATCTCGGCCCGCGCGATGAGCGCGACGGGCATCCACGCGGTCAGCACGATGGCCCCCACCACGGTCACCACCGATGCCCCGGCGACCGCGGCCAGGGCCAGCGCCACCAGCATCATCGGCAGCGCGAGCAGCGCGTCGGCGGACCGGGTGATGAGCGCGTCGAGCCAGCGGGGCCCGACGGCGGCCAGGGCACCGAGTGCGGTCCCGGCGACGACCGTGACGGCACCGGCGACCAGGCCGACCACCAGGGACAGCCGGGCGCCGTACAGCATGCGCGCATAGAGGTCGCGGCCGAGCATGTCGGTGCCGAGCGGGTGCCCGGGCGACCCGGGCGGCAGTGAGACGGCGTCGGTGTCGGTGGCGATCGGATCGTGCACGGTCAGCCAGGGGGCGAAGAGCGCGGCCAGCCCCATGAGGGCGAGCACGGCCACGGCCGCCCACATCGCGGCCCGCTCTCCTCGCATGCTGAGCGGCATACGCACGGCGAGGATGCCGCGGGGTCCACCGGCGGTACCGTCGACCGGGCGCGCCCCCTGGCTCGTCTTCACCGCCCGGACGCCCCCTCGCCTCACCGCCACTTATCGCAAAGAATTCGCAACCAGCCGCATCCTATGCTCCGCCCGCGGCCGCCGCCGACCCGGTACGACTCGACGGCACACAGGTCGCGGCGGAGACGTGGGACCACGCAGGTGGGCCGGTGGGCCGGTGGGCCGGTGGGCCGGTGGGCAGCACCGCCGGAGCACACCCCTCCGCCGACACCCCGTACTTTGGTAGTTACGGAATGCGCAAACCGCAGCGCACGCGGCGTCCGAGCCGGCGCCACACCCGACCCGGCACCCCTCCGGGCACCGGGCGGCCGGACAACGGGGCGCGACCGCGATCGGCCACGGCGATCACAGGAACGGAGTGTCGAGACCACGTGTCGAGCGTGAACAGCAGACCCACCGGATTCCAGGCGGTGCGCGAGAACAACCTCGGCGTGGTGCTCCGCGCCGTCCGCGCCCTCGCCCCCTGCTCGCGCGCGGCCATCGCCGCCGCCACCGGGCTGAACAAGACCACCGTCTCCAGCCTCGTGGCCGACCTCATCTCGCGGGGGCTGGTCCGCGAGATCGGCGAGTCCACCGAACGCCGCGTGGGGCGCCCCGGGGTGATGCTCGCCCTCGACGACCGGACCATCACCGCCGTCGGGCTGGAGGTGAACGTCGACTACCTGGCCGTCGTCGCCGTCGACCTGGTCGAGCATGAACTGCTCACCCGGCACATCCCCTTCGACGCCCGGTCGGCCGGGCCGAAGGCGTGCACGCGGCGGATCGCCCAGGTCATGGCCGAGGTGATGGCGGACCCCGCACTGGCGGGCCGGGGCGTCATCGGGGTGAGCGTCGCGGTCCCCGGACTCATCGACGCGCCCTCGGGCACCGTCACCCGCGCGCCGAACCTGAGGTGGCACGACACCCCGTTGCGCGACCGGCTGACCCGGCTGATGGAGGAGGCCGAACTGCCGGCGGCGCCGGTCCTCGTCGACAACGACGCCAACCTCGGCGCGGTCGCCGAGTACCGCTGCGGGCACCTCGCCCGCACCCCCGACCTCGTCTACATCACCGGCGAGGTCGGCATCGGCAGCGGCATCCTCTCCGACGGCCGCCTGCTGCGCGGCTCCACCGGCTTCGCGGGCGAGATCGGGCACATCCCGCTGCTGGACGGCGGGCCGGAGTGCGGCTGCGGCCGACGCGGCTGCCTGGAGGCGCTCGCGGGCATCGAACCGATCCTGCGCGCCGCCGTCCCCGACCTCGTCCCCCGCGGGCCGCTGTCGGGTGAAGGCATCGCCCACCTGGTCGCGGTCGCGGTGGAGCGGGCGGAGGCCGGCGACGCCACCTCGCGGGACGCCCTGCGCACGGCCGGCGGCTGGCTCGGGCGGGGGGCCGCCGCCGTCGTCGACATCGTCAACCCGGCGGCGGTCGTCCTCGGCGGGTACTTCGTCCCCATGGGGCCGTGGCTCCTGCCGACGTGCCGCGCCGCCCTCCACGAGATCGCCGTCGCCCCCGGCGCGGGCGGCTGCCGGGTCGAGGCCTCGTCCCTCGGCCTCAGCGCCGCGGCCCGCGGCGGCGCCGTCGCCATGATCGACGCCCTGGAAAGCGGGCGTCTCCCGCTGCCGGCCGCACGGTCCGACGCCGATCGCGAAGGCGCACGCTCCTCCGCCTCACGGTAGCCGTCAGGTCCGGTGCCACCGGGCGGGTCCGCGGTGGCTTCATCCATCCCCGGATCCGGGCTCCCCGTCCGCGAACCGTGCGCGGGCGACGCGCAGGAAATCGCGCTCGGCCGCGTTCTCGGAGCGGTCGATCGCCGCGTCGTAGGCCTGCGCCGCATCGGCGACGCGCCCCAGGCGGTACAGCAGGTCGGCGCGGATCGCGTGGAACAGGTGGTGCCGGTCGAGGTCGGAGGCGAGGGCGTCGACGAGGCCGAGGGCCGCCTCCGGCCCGTCGACCTCGGCCACCGCGACGGCGCGGTGCAGCGCCACGACGGGGGTCGGGGTGAGGGCGTGGAGCTGGTCGTACAAGAGGCGGATCTGCGACCAGTCCGTGGCGGCCGCGGTCGGCGCGTCGCTGTGTACGGCGTTGATCGCGGCCTGGATCTGGTACGGGCCGGGACGATCGCGGCGGAGGCACGCGCGGACGATGGCCTGGCCCTCGGCGACGAGGTCGCGGTCCCAGCGGCCGCGGTCCTGGTCCGCGAGCCGCACGAGGGCCCCGTCGGGCCCGGTACGGGCGGGGCGCCGCGCCTCGGTCAGCAGCATCAGCGCCAACAGTCCCATGACCTCCGGTTCGTCGGGCATGAGCTCGGCCAGGAGCCGACCGAGGCGGATGGCCTCCGCGCACAGGTCCGCGCGGACGAGCCGGTCGCCCGAGCCGGCCGTGTGGCCTTCGGTGAAGACGAGGTAGACGACGGCGAGCACCGCACGGAGGCGGCCGGGGAGGTCGGCCTCCTTCGGCACGCGGTAGGGGATGCGTGCGTCGCGGATCTTGGCTTTGGCCCGGACCAGGCGCTGGGCCATGGTGGGTTCGGGGACGAGGAACGCGCGGGCGATCTCGGCGGTGGTGAGTCCACCGAGGAGGCGGAGGGTCAGGGCCACCCGGGCGGCGGGCGCGAGCGCGGGGTGGCAGCAGGTGAAGATCAGGCGCAGCCGGTCGTCGCGCACCGGACCCTCCTCCTGGGGTACGTCGTCCGCATGCAGCACGGCGGCCTGCGCGTAGCGGTCCTGCCGGGAGGCCTCCCGACGCAGCCGGTCGATGACGCGGTTGCGGGCGGTGGTGATGATCCACCCGGCCGGGCTCGGTGGGAGCCCGGCCGACGGCCAGCGCCGGACCGCCTCGGTGAAGGCGTCCTGGACCGCCTCCTCGGCGACGTCGATGTCACCGAAGGTGCGGACCAGGACGGCGACGGCGCGCCCCCGCTCCTCGCGGAACACGCGCTCGACCTCCGCCGCGGCCGTCGGAGTCGAGCCGGAGGTCACCCGCAGCGCCCTTCGCGCACCGGCCTGACCTCGATCGGGAGGGTCATGGCGCGGGCGAGCTTGCGGCCCCATTCGAGGGCGGCGTCGAGGTCAGGGGCCTGGATGACGGTGAAGCCGCCGATGAACTCCTTGCCCTCGACATACGGCCCGTCGGTGGTGAGCACGTCCTCGTCCTTGAGCCGCAGAACGGTCGCGGTCCCCGGCAGGTGCAGCCCGCACCCGAACACCCAGACACCGGCCCTCCGCATCTCCTCGTCGACGGCCTCCACCTGCTCCATGATCGGATCCAGGACCTCCGGCGGCGGAGGGGCGCCCTCGGGCTGGTAGATGGTGAGCATGTACTGCTGCATGGCCGTTCCTCCCAGGTTCGGCGCCGGACCGGTTCCGGCTTCCTACCCTCTACACGAACGGCTTCGGCCCGAATCGACACTCTGACACGACGAGGCGGAAAAACGTCGGGGATCGTCGCGGCGACCAGGCGGAGCATCGGATGGGTACCCCGCCCGACCCGGTCCGCGAACCGCGCTTACGGTGGCGTCATGATCTCGCGCTCACCGAGACGGTGTTCACCCGGACTACGTTCACCCGGCCGATGGGTCCAGGCTCTTGCGGGCCTCCATCTCGCGACCGGCGTCATCCTCTATCGCAGGCAGGTCACCGATATCGCCGCTGACGGGGTCGTCGCCACGGTCCCCGACTGGGGCGATCGTGCGACCGCCTTCTGGTTCCTCGCCGGCGCGCCGCTGTTGTGGACGTCCGGGCGCCTGCTCCGCTCCGCGGAGGCCAACGGCGACGCCCGCGCACAGTGCGTCGGCGGCGCCGCCCTCGCCGCGACCGGTGCGGTGGGTGCGGCGGCGATGCCCGTCAGCGGTTTCTGGGCGGTCGCCGCCTTGGGCACCTGGTCGTGGGTGCAGGGGCGTCGGGCGCCCCGCTGCCACACCTGACACCCCGGTCGCGCAGGACCGACATCGACGACCAGGCGGGAAGTCCCGATTCCGGTCAGGGGCTCTGGCCGACGCATCCGACGCGTGCCACGATGGCGGTCACCGCGTGCTATCGATCGGACACGAACGGCGGGACCGCCATGAGCCACGCAACCGGCACCGCCGACACGCTGCGCCAGGCCTGGGTGGTGCGCGACGCGCCCCCGGCCGTGATCCTGGTCCGCCTCATGGCCGGAGCGGTGTTCGTCTCCGAGGGAACCCAGAAGTTCCTGTACCCCGCCGACCTGGGGCCCGGCCGCTTCGCCGCGGAGACGCCGCTGCCCGCCCCGGAGTTCTTCGCCTACAGCGCGGCGGTGTTCGAGATCGGCTGCGGGCTGCTGCTCATCCTCGGGCTGTTCACCCGGCCGGCCACCCTGCCGCTGCTCACGATCATGGGCGGGGCACTGCTCTTCACCAAGCTTCCCCTCCTGCTGGACGAGGGTTTCTGGATCGCCGCCCACCAGGCCCGGACGGACTCGCTCCTGCTGTTCAGCCTGGTGTTCCTACTCCTGGTGGGCGCGGGCCGGTGGTCGCTGGACCACCGGTTCTTCCCGCGTCACGATTCCTAGCCGGTCGGCTTTCCTCGGCCCGGGGCGATCTCAGTCCCGGGGCGATCTCAGTCCCGGGGCGAGACGGCCATCTCGCCGAGTTCGGACCAGTCGTCCTGCGGGATCGTCGCGTTGACGATCTTCGGGGTCTCGGCAAGGTACGGCGGCAGCGTCTTCCTCGCGTTCGTGAAGTGCTCGGACTGCACGTGCGTGGCACCGGCCTCGTCGTCGCGGAAGGCCTCGACGAGCACGTACTCGTGCGGGTCCTCGACACTGCGCGACCAGTCGAACCAGAGGCACCCCGGCTCACTCCGCGTCGCCTCGGTGAACTCGCGGGCGATCTCCGGCCAGCGGTCCGCGTGCTCGGGCAGGATGCGCCACTTAGCGGTAATGAAAATCATGGGACTCCTCAATCAACACGGCCCCGATCAGGGCCACCATCGATCCTAAGAGCGAGCGCAGCGGCCACAGGTGCACCGTCGACGCGACACGTCCCACATTCCACCGGCGATCCGGCCGAAGGCGAGAACCACTTTCCGCGGTTTTGACCTTAACCTTGATTGGGGTTTTAGGTTCGTCCTCACCAGCTGAGAACCATGAACGGTGAGGACAGGACAATGGAGTACTCGCACAGCGACGCCGAACTGCTCGACCAGCCCATCGGCTACTGGGCTTGGGCGGCCCACAGCGCAGTCGTCGACCATATTCGCGCCGGCCTGGCGGAGTTCGGCATCTCCCAACCCCAGTACTGGATCATGAACCAGGTCCGCAGCGGCAGGAACGGCCGCACCCGCGAGGAGATCACGGAGATCCTCAAGGGCTACCTGGACGCGGGCGCGACGCTCGGCCCGGAGTTCGACGCGCTCTTCGACAAAGGCCTGGTCTCAATCGACGATGAGCAGCGCCTGTGGACGACCGCGGAGGGCGAAGCCGTCTACCAGCGCTGCGTGGAACGCCAGGATGCCCTGAAAGGAGTCAGACACGACGGCGTCACGGACGCCGAGTACCTCACCACTCTCAAGGTCCTCCAGCGGATGATCCACAACGTCGGAGGAGAAGCCTGGCACGAGTAGAAGGCATCCCTCCCCGCAATGACCACGGACACTGACCGCGCGAAACCGGCATCCGCCGATGCGCTCCCGTGACGTCATCGCTGAGGTGGGCGGCGATGAGGTGCAGGCCCGGCCATTCGTCCGCCACCGCTTCCACGTCATCGAGGCCCATGCGGCCCACCCGGCCCGTGGCGAAGCAGGTGTCCGGCACCAGCCGAGTCGGTGACGTGGTAGCCCAGCGCCGGGGCCGTGTGTTCCATGAGAAGGGCTCGAATGGTGTAGCCGTCTGCGGAGCACGCGCGAGAACCCCACCCGACTCACCGCACCGGGTGGGGTTCGGCCTGACCGGTCGATCTCCCGGCCAGGGCATCGGCATTCGGGTGGAGCGCCGGTGCGCCACACGCCGTCGCCGACCTCGTCGTACTTGGCGGAGAAGAATTCGGCCGACGTCAGCGAGCGCGGGCGGCCGGCACGAAGCGGCGGGTTCTCCAGGTCGGAAAGGAAGACGTTGATGTCGGGCTGGACGACCGTGGGCGCGTGATCGGCGTCCCGGTCGTGGGCGACCGCGACCCACAGGTGCTCGGTCCGCCGGATGGCCCACCCCCGCAGAAGCAAGGGCGACCTGGACCGCTGATGCCGAGGCTCATCATCATGAGCGTCGATTCGGATGGGCCCGAACCGATCTATCGGCAGATCGCTGCTGTCATCACAGGTCGCATCGCCGACGGGACCTACGCGCCGAACAGACTGGTCCCCTCCGAAGCAGCCGTGTGCGAAGAGTTCGGCGTCTCGCGCCGAACCGCCCGGTCGGCATACCAGGTGCTCGCCGAACAGGGGCTCGTGGTCACGGCCCCGGGCAAGGGGACCTATGTCGCCCCACGGCAGGGGAGCAGCAAGGGCAAAGAGCACTAGCCACTGGCAGGAGCACGACCCTAGCTCGTTTGGGCATGGGCGCGGCGCTGGGGCTGGCGGGGGTCTGCCGGGCGGCCTCGCCGACGGTCCCCCTGGGGACGTCCTGCAGGAAAAGCGGCACCGAGGACGGAGCGGGCTCGGGGCTACCGACCGCCTGACGGGTGGACGGATGGCCGGGCCAGCGGTGGGGGCCTTCACCGCAGACGGGCCCCGGCTCCGCACACAAAAGCAGCAGCGACGAGGAGGAGAGGGGAGGGCGCCCCTTCCCACCCCCGGGATGCGCCTTCTTCCGATGATCTCGGGAAAAGGGTTCGAATTCTCGCCGGAATTCCAACCGTTCTCCCGAGATCATCGGAGACAGGGGCGGGAAAGCGCTTTCCGGCGGCCTTTTAGGCCCGGTGGGCGGTTGCGGGCGCGCGGAGCAGCTGCCGGGGCCCACCCGGAAACCCGACCTTCCGCCTCCCCGCGTTGATCTCGGGGATATCGGGGTGAAAACCGGGCGGGATACCCCGATATCCCCGAGATCAACGAAAGAAGACCCAGCCCGGGGCGGCAAGGACGCCCTCCCCTCTCCTCCTCGCCGCTGCTTCTGCGTACGGCCCCAGAACCGGACAACGGAGACCGCCCCACACCACCGAGAAGGCCACCCACGGGTTCACACAATCACAAACACAAACAACAAAAAAGTGGAGGGCCACCCCCACAAAAGGGGGCAACCCTCCACCTCAAAGAATGCGCGGCGGCGACCTACTCTCCCACCCCACCACAGGGCAGTACCATCAGCGCAGGAGGGCTTAACGACCGGGTTCGGAATGAGACCGGGTGTTTCCCCTCCGCCAAAACCACCGCAACCCTCAACCACCACCAACAGGAACAACCCCGCCAGCGTGGAAAACCAGGGCCGCAACAGCGGCACAATATGAAAAAACAAACGATTCGTGTGCGATCTTCGCCAACCACCCCACCACCCACAAGCGGTGAAAGAAGTCGATAGTGTGCGCGAGCACCCAGCATCTGCGGTGGACAAGCCCTCGGCCGATTAGTACCGGTCAGCTCCACCCCTCACAAGGCTTCCACACCCGGCCTATCAACCCAGTCGTCTACTGGGAGCCTTACCCCCTTCACAGGGGCGGGAGACCTCATCTCGAAGCAGGCTTCCCACTTAGATGCTTTCAGCGGTTATCCCTCCCGAACGTAGCCAACCAGCCATGCTCCTGGCGGAACAACTGGCACACCAGAGGTTCGTCCGTCCCGGTCCTCTCGTACTAGGGACAGCCCTTCACAAGTCTCCAACGCGCACAGCGGATAGGGACCGAACTGTCTCACGACGTTCTAAACCCAGCTCGCGTGCCGCTTTAATGGGCGAACAGCCCAACCCTTGGGACCAACTCCAGCCCCAGGATGCGACGAGCCGACATCGAGGTGCCAAACCATCCCGTCGATACGGACTCTTGGGGAAGATCAGCCTGTTATCCCCGGGGTACCTTTTAGCCGTTGAGCGACACCGCTTCCACACGCCGGTGCCGGATCACTAGTCCCTGCTTTCGCACCTGCTCGACACGTCCGTCTCACAGTCAAGCTCCCTTGTGCACTTACACTCAACACCTGATTGCCAACCAGGCCGAGGGAACCTTTGGGCGCCTCCGTTACCCTTTAGGAGGCAACCGCCCCAGTTAAACTACCCACCAGACACTGTCCCCCACCCGGATCACGGGTGCGGGTTAGATGCCCGAAACAGCCAGAGTGGTATTTCACCAACGCCTCCACCACCACTAGCGTAGCGGCCTCACAGGCTCCCACCTATCCTACACAAACCATCCCAAACACCAATGTCAAGCTATAGTGAAGGTCCCGGGGTCTTTCCGTCCTGCTGCGCGAAACGAGCATCTTTACTCGTAGTGCAATTTCACCGGGCCCATGGTTGAGACAGCGGGGAAGTCGTTACGCCATTCGTGCAGGTCGGAACTTACCCGACAAGGAATTTCGCTACCTTAGGATGGTTATAGTTACCACCGCCGTTTACTGGCGCTTAGATTCCCAGCCTCGACCCCCGAAAGGAATCTAACCGGTCCTCTTAACGTTCCAGCACCGGGCAGGCGTCAGTCCGTATACAGCGTCTTACGACTTCGCACGGACCTGTGTTTTTAATAAACAGTCGCTTCCCCCTGCTATCTGCGACCCCACCCAGCTCCAGAGGAAAACTCCTTCACCAGACAGGGCTCCCCTTCTCCCAAAGTTACGGGGACAATTTGCCGAGTTCCTTAACCATGGTTCACCCGAACGCCTCGGTATTCTCTACCTGACCACCTGCGTCGGTTTAGGGTACGGGCCGCCCACACACTCGCTAGAGGCTTTTCTCGACAGCACGGGATCACTCACTTCACCAAAAACGGCTCGACATCACGCCTCACCCACATAACGAGAGACGGATTTACCTACCTCTCGGGCTACACGCTTATCCCGGGACAACCACCGCCCGGTAGAGCTACCCCACTGCGTCACCCCATCACTTACCTACTACCCTCCTGGGTCCCACGCCTCCACGGAAAAACACCCGAAGGTGAAAAACCGCTTCAGTGGTGGTTAGCATCAAAGGATTCGATACTGGACGCGTGCGAACGGGTACGGGAATATCAACCCGTTATCCATCGACTACGCCTGTCGGCCTCGCCTTAGGCCCCGACTCACCCTGGGCGGATTAACCTGCCCCAGGAACCCTTAGTCAATCGGCGCACACGTTTCTCACGTGTGTCTCGCTACTCATGCCTGCATTCTCACTCGCACACCCTCCACCACACGATCACTCGGCAGCTTCACCGGATGCACGACGCTCCCCTACCAACCAGCACCCAAAGGCACCGGCTCCACAGCTTCGGCGGTGTGCTTAAGCCCCGCTACATTATCGGCGCAGAACCACTTGACCAGTGAGCTATTACGCACTCTTTAAAGGATGGCTGCTTCTAAGCCAACCTCCTGGTTGTCTCAGCAACTCCACAACCTTTCCCACTTAGCACACGCTTAGGGGCCTTAGCTGATGATCTGGGCTGTTTCCCTCTCGACTACGAAGCTTATCCCCCGCAGTCTCACTGCCACGCTCAACTTAACCGGCATTCGGAGTTTAGCTGACCTCAGTAACCTTGTCGGGCCCATCAGCCAACCAGTCGCTCTACCTCCGGCAAGCAACACGCAACGCTGCACCTAAATGCATTTCGGGGAGAACCAGCTATCACGGAGTTTGATTGGCCTTTCACCCCTACCCACAGCTCATCCCCCAGGTTTTCAACCCTGGTGGGTTCGGGCCTCCACGACCTCTTACAGCCGCTTCACCCTGGCCATGGGTAGATCACTCCGCTTCGGGTCTACAGCATGCGACTCAAACGCCCTATTCAGACTCGCTTTCGCTACGGCTACCCCACCCGGGTTAACCTCGCCACACACCATAACTCGCAGGCTCATTCTTCAAAAGGCACGCCATCACCCACACAAAAGCACAGGCTCTGACGGCTTGACAGCACACGGTTTCAGGTACTATTTCACGACCCCTCACCGGGGCACTTTTCACCTTTCCCTCACGGTACTAGTGCACTATCGGTCACCAGGACGTATTCAGGCTTAGCAGGTGGTCCTGCCAGATTCACACGGAATTTCACGGGCTCCGCGCTACTCGGGAGCATGCCCAGCAGCCAGTGCTCTGCCTTCACCTACGGGACTCTCACCCACTCCGGTACCGCTTCCCAACGGATTCAGCTAACAGAACACACAACCACCCCAGGCCGGCAGACCTGAACAGGCACATCCCACAACCCCGCACACGCAACAACTGCCGTCTATCACACGCGCACGGTTTAGCCAACATCCCCTTTCGCTCACCACTACTCAGGGAATCACATATTGTTTTCTCTTCCTGCGGGTACTGAGATGTTTCACTTCCCCGCGTTACCACCAACCGCCCTATACATTCAGGCGGCGGCAACCCGACACAACTCGGGCTAGGTTTCCCCATTCGGACACCCGCGGATCAACGCTCGGTTGACAGCTCCCCGCGGCCTATCGCGGCCTCCCACGTCCTTCATCGGCGCCTGGTGCCAAGGCATCCACCGTATGCCACACATACTTGGCCACCACAGATACAAGATGCTCGCGCACACTATCCACGAATCAAAACACCAGCCACACACCCAACCACAACACCAGACAGCAGCAGCCGGAACCTCCCACCAACTCCACCGGCCAACAACCAGCGAACAAGCAGGACGACCGCAACCCGGGTCTTCATCGGGGTGGCAGCGGGAAGACAACCACACGGTCGCTCCCTCAGACACCCAACAGCGCGCCCACACCCCTCTTCCAAACGGTGCAGGACGTTTGCTTCTCAAAACCCAGCCATCCCAGGCAACCCCGGTCCAGAAAAACCAGACCAGGAACCCGGGTCCACTTCCGAGTCCGCCGACCAATCGGAAAAACCCTGCGAACGCAGGAACCGTCGGCTATCAAAGACTCCTTAGAAAGGAGGTGATCCAGCCGCACCTTCCGGTACGGCTACCTTGTTACGACTTCGTCCCAATCGCCAGCCCCACCTTCACCCACTCCCTCCCACAAGGGGTTAGGCCACAGGTTTCGGGTGTTGCCGACTTTCATGACGTGACGGGCGGTGTGTACAAGGCCCGGGAACGTATTCACCGCGGCAATGCTGATCCGCGATTACTAGCGACTCCACCTTCATGGGGTCGAGTTGCAGACCCCAATCCGAACTGAGACCGGCTTTTAGGGATTCGCTCCGCCTCACGGCATCGCACGCCCACTGTACCGGCCATTGTAGCATGTTTGCAGCCCAAGACATAAGGGGCATGATGACTTGACGTCATCCCCACCTTCCTCCGAGTTGACCCCGGCAGTCTCCCATGAGTCCCCACCACTACGTGCTGGCAACATGGAACAAGGGTTGCGCTCGTTGCGGGACTTAACCCAACATCTCACGACACGAGCTGACGACAGCCATGCACCACCTGTCACCGATCCCCGAAGGACCCGCTATCTCTAACGGATTACCGGTGATGTCAAACCTTGGTAAGGTTCTTCGCGTTGCGTCGAATTAAGCAACATGCTCCGCCGCTTGTGCGGGCCCCCGTCAATTCCTTTGAGTTTTAGCCTTGCGGCCGTACTCCCCAGGCGGGGCGCTTAATGCGTTAGCTACGGCACGGGAACCGTGGAAAGCCCCCACACCTAGCGCCCAACGTTTACGGCGTGGACTACCAGGGTATCTAATCCTGTTCGCTCCCCACGCTTTCGCTCCTCAGCGTCAGGTAAGGCCCAGAGACCCGCCTTCGCCACCGGTGTTCCTCCTGATATCTGCGCATTTCACCGCTACACCAGGAATTCCAGTCTCCCCTACCTACCTCTAGCATGCCCGTATCCACTGCAAAACCAGGGTTGAGCCCCAGCCTTTCACAGCAGACGCGACACACCGCCTACGAGCTCTTTACGCCCAATAATTCCGGACAACGCTCGGACCCTACGTATTACCGCGGCTGCTGGCACGTAGTTAGCCGGTCCTTATTCCCCACCTACCGTCAACCCGAAGAAAACCCCGGGCCTGCGTGAGTGGTAAAAGAGGTTTACAACCCGAAGGCCGTCATCCCCCACGCGGCGTCGCTGCGTCAGGCTTCCGCCCATTGCGCAATATTCCCCACTGCTGCCTCCCGCAGGAGTCTGGGCCGTGTCTCAGTCCCAGTGTGGCCGGTCGCCCTCTCAGGCCGGCTACCCGTAATCGCCTTGGTAGGCCGTTACCCCACCAACAAGCTGATAGGCCGCGAGTCCATCCCCAACCGAAACAACTTTCCACACCCCACCATGCGGAGGGGCGTCGTATCCGGTATTAGACCGCGTTTCCACGGCTTATCCCGGAGTCAGGGGCAGGTTACTCACGTGTTACTCACCCGTTCGCCGCTCGTGTACCCCCGAAAGGGCCTTACCGCTCGACTTGCATGTGTTAAGCACGCCGCCAGCGTTCGTCCTGAGCCAGGATCAAACTCTCCATCAAAGGTCAAACAACCGCACGCACCCGAGGGCGCGGCGGTAAACCTGGAAGAGATAACCCTGACCGACCAGGTATCACCCTGGCCAATCAAAGGAACCCCGAGCACCAACCGGACACCGCAAGGCATCCGTGTGCTCTAAGGGGCCAAAACAAACTTGGCTGAAAGAAAAACAAACACGCGCTGTTGAGTTCTCAAGAAACAACCGCTCATCCCATACAAGCCGATCCGCAAACGATCCTGATCAGGCTTTTCTGTAGAGGCGGTGCTTTCCGCTTTGTTGTGTCTTCACTTTATCAGGTGGGCCCGGAACCGCCAAACCGGCGGGCTTTCCGCATCCCGACCCCGATAAACCGCCCCCGAGGGATTTCCCCGCAGAAGACCACCGGGCACACAGAAGTATGCCGGTCGGATCTTGTGCTTCGAACCCTGCGGACGCGGCCGCCACCACCAGGCCAGGGGCCCAGGAGCGACCGGAGAGAAGACCGCCGCCCCGGGGCGGCGGGAGAACCCGACCGCTTCAAGGCGACTCGGACAACTATAGTCAGCCCCCGCTCGAACACCAACTTGAGGGCGGGTGAGCTGAGACACCCGCGGCTCTCACCGCCCGAAGGCGCAGGTCCTGCGGCCGGGATCAGCTCTGTGGGGCCCCGGACAGGTTCCGGGGATCATCACGGGTGAGGCGGATCCTGGGATCCAGGCGGGCGGTGGCGATCTCGCCGATGAGGTTCGCGATCACCACGATGCCCCCGGTGATCAGCACGACCGCGAGTAGAACCGGGTAGTCCTTGGTCTGAGCCGCATCGAGGGCGAGTCGGCCCAGCCCCGGCCATGCGTAGACGAGCTCGATGGCGTACGCCCCCGCGAGGAGCTGGGCGACGCCGGTGCCGAAGCGCGCGGCGAAGGGGACGAGTCCGGGGCGGAGGATGTGCCGGATTCGCACCGTCCATGTCGGCAGGCCGCGCGCCTCGGCGTTGAGAACGTGGGGGGATCCGCGCACCCGTGCGACCCCTGTCTCCACCAGTCGCACGTAGACACCGAAGTGGTGTCCGAACGTCAGTGCCAACGCGGGCAGTGTCACCGAGGCCGCGACGATGGCGGGGCTGGGCTGCTGTCCCGGCTTCCCGATGCCGCCTGAGGGGAACCAGCCCAGCCAGACGGAGAAGACGAACAGAAGCAGCAGCGCGCCGACGAACCCGGGGATACCCCCCAGGGCGAACATGGCGAGTTGGATCGTGCGGCGCAGCGCGGCGCTGCGGGTCAGCCCGGCGACCAGGCCGATCGCGATCGCGCCGATGAGGCTGCAGACCGTCGCGACGGCGGTGAGCAGCAGGGTCCACGGCAGGGCGTCGGCGATCGCGTCGGCCACGGGCCGGCCGGTCATGTAGGAGTACCCGAGGTCGCCCCGCAGGGCTCCGCCGACCCACTCGGCGTAGCGGACCGGCATCGGTTCGTTCAGCCCCATGACGTCCCGTTGCGCCGCGATGGCGGCTTCGCTGACCGGGCGTCCACCGCTGCGGGCTTCCAGGACCTGGCGCGCGGGGTCGCCGGGGGCGAGGTCGAGCAGGACGAAGCAGAGTACGGACAGCGCGGCGGTGACCATGACCGCGGCGGTGATCCGCCGGATGATGAACCGGGTGATGGCGCTCCTCCTGGTGGCGTGCCCGTACTGCGCCAGGGGCGATGGGGTGACGGATGGGGGCGAGCCGGGAGTCGCCCCCATCCGCTGTTCCTACTTGTCGGCGAACGTCCAGTCTTCGGCATGGGCGAAGAAGCCGTAGCCGTGGTGGGCGAGGGTGCGTTCCTGTAGCCCCTCCAGGTTCGACGGAACGGCGTTGATCGCTTCCAGGTAGGAGACGAACACGAACGGCGGGTCGTCGACGATGGCCTTCTGGAAGTCGGTGTAGGCCTTCTCCCGCGTCTCCTCGTCGCTGGTGCCGCGCCCTTCCTCCAGCGCCTTGTCGACGGCGTCGTCGGCGTAGCTGCCGAGGTTGGAGCCGTCCTCGGCCAGGGCCTCACTGGAGTGGAACGGCCCGTAGAGCGAGCCGTCCGGGTCGTAGGGGGTGCCCCACCCGATGAGGAAGGTCTCCAGCTCCTCCCACTTCACCGCGTCCCTCGGTTCCGGGTCCGCGGTCACGTCGAAGCCCTGGTCACGGAGCTGGGTGGCGAGCACTTCGATCATGGAGGCGCGCAGGCCGTCCTCGGCGAAGGTGGTGAGGTCGAAGGAGACGGGCTCGCCGTCCTTGGCCCAGATGTCGTCGTCGTTCTTCTCGTAGCCGGCGTCGGTCATGATCTCCTCGACCCGTTCGGGGGAGAAGGAGTAGTCGGCGATGTCGGCGTGGAACGGGCTCTTGTCGAGGGGCCCGGTGGCCGGGGAGCCGTACCCGTGCTGGACGCTCTTGATGATGGCGTCGCGGTCGACGGCGTAGTTCATCGCCTGGCGGAGCGCCGGGTCCTCGAACCGGTCGTCGGTCATGTTGAACATGATCGCCCGGTAGTCGGCCGTGGGCCACACCTTGACCGCGATGCCGTCGTCGCCTCCGTTGTCGTCCGAGAACTCCTTGGCCTGCTGCGGCTCCAGGTAGGCGGCGTCGATCTCGCCGTTCTTCAGCCGGATCAGCCGGGTGGCGGCGTCGGGGACGTAGGAGATGGTGATGCCGTCGAGGCCCGGCTCGCCCCCGTAGTAGTCGTCGAAGGCGCTCAGCGAGGCGTACTCGTGCCGCTTCCAAGTGTCCAGTTCGAACGGGCCGGTGCCGATGGGGTGCTCGTTGAAGTCGGGGTCGTCGATCCCGGTGTCGGCGAGGATGTGCTTCGGCAGGATCCCGCTGGAGAGGGTGTCCAGAAGCGCCGGGGTGGGTTCGCTGAGCTCGACGGTGACGTTGTGGTCGTCGTCGGCCGTGACGTTCTCGACGTTGGCGAACTTGTTGCTGGTGACGAGGCCGCCGTCGCGGATCCCCTCGACGGTGAAGACGACGTCGTCGGCGGTGAAGGGCTCGCCGTCGTGCCATGTCACCCCGTCGCGGAGGGTGAAGGTGTAGGTCTGCTCGTCGTCGCTGATCTTCCAGCTCTCGGCCAGGGCCGGGACGATCTCGCCGTCCGCGTCGTGCGCGGTCAGGCCGCGGAAGACCATCTCCGTGACGGGGTCGAGGTGCTCGTCGACCAGGGCGGGGTTCAGCACGTCGGGTTCGTCGCCCAAGGCGTAGGTGAGGATGTCGCCCCCGGCTCCGTCCTCGGGGTCTCCACCGGTACAGGCGGTGGAGAGGAGGATGACGGACGCGCCCAGGGCGAGGAGGGATCGGGACCTCTTCATGTTTCCCCACTAATTGCGAACGATTTGCAATTAGGAACGATACGCGTCGGGCTTCGCGGCCCCGCGGCGAGGTCCGGCGCGGGCGGATGTCAGCCGACGACGCGGCCCTGGACGTAGGGCGTCGAGCCCTCCTCCCATTCCAGGTAGCGCTCGGTCTCCCCCATCAGGCTCGACGTGAGCCACAGTGCGACGCCGATGTCGTCGGCGTAGCCGAGGATCGGGATGAACAGCTCCGGGACGAGGTCGATCGGGGACACGATGTAGGCGACCGCGGCGAGGAACAGCAAGAGTCGCGACGCCGGAAGTTCGGTGTACCGGCCGCGGAGCCGGTTTCCGACCATCCGCGGGATCGCTCCGGCGCGCGCGGCCACCGATGGTTTGCCGGGCTTCGCCCCCTCCTGCACGATCCGCCACGCTGCGGCGCCGGCTGCGGCGCGATTGCTTCTGCGCACGACCTCTCCCCCTTCTCACCTCGGGACATCGCCGATCCCGATCCCGGACACCCTGCCCCGGACGTCAAGATATGACGCGACTCCGCCGAGAGATGTTCCCGAGATCGGGTCGACGAACCGCTAGGTTGTGGTGGAAATCCAGCCCCCGCCGACCCGAGGACCCCGTTGACGACCACGCGTAACGGCCAGGCCGCACCCGAATCGACGCCGCGGGCGCGCCGCGTCTCACTCGCCGCGGTGGCCGGGATCACCGTGCTCGCCGCCACCGCATGCAGCGCGGTCGCCCTGGAAGGTCGGCCCGAGCCGCACATCGCCGACGGCACCGGCGACCGCAAGCCGGGCGGCGAGATCGGGAACGCCACCCCGGAGGACGATGCCCCGGACTCGGACGACGGCAGGAACGCCGCGGCGGGGCCGCTCAACGGCATGACCGTCGTCATCGACCCGGGCCACAACGGGGGCAACGCCGACGCTCCCGACGAGATCAACAGGCTCGTCCCCGCCGGGCCGTCGAAGAAGGAGTGCGACACCGTCGGTTCTGAGACCGACGATGGCTATGCCGAACACGCGTTCACCTGGGACTTCTCTCAGCGGCTGGCCGAGCGGCTGGAAGCGGACGGGGCCACCGTCGTCCTCACCCGCGACGACGACGAAGGCGTCGGCCCCTGTATCGACGAGCGGGCGCGAATCGGCAACGCCGCCGAAGCCGACGCCGCCATCTCGATCCACGCCGACGGCGGCCCGTCGGGAGGGCGCGGCTTCCACCTCATCACCCCGGGAAAGGTGGAGGGCTACACCGAGGACATCGTCGAGCCGTCGCGGCGACTGGCCGAGGAGGTGCGCGCCGCCTACCGCGAGGGGTCGGGGATGCCGTACGCCGACTACCTCGCCACCGACGGCCTGGACGAGCGCACCGATCTCGGCGGTCTCAACCTCTCCACGGTGCCGAAGGTGTTCTTGGAGGCCGGCAACCTGCGCAACGCGTCCGACGCCGCGAAGCTGACGGACGGGGAGTGGCGCGAGGAGGCGGCCGCGGCGGTCGCCGACGGGATCTCCCGCTACCTGCGGCGCGACTGACACCCGCCACCCGGCCGATCCCTCCGGGACGGTGTTGGGCAGGATAGCGGGATGTCCTCCACCCCCTTCGTCCCCGACATTCCGCCGGACGCCGTCGAGTTCGACGTCGTGATGCGCGGATACGACCGCGACCAGGTCATCGGCCTCTTCACCGAGGCGCACACCAGCATCGAGGCGCTTGAGGCAGGAAACTCGAACGACTCCGGCCTCACCGCCGACGACCTGCGCTCCCGCGCCAACGACTTCGATGTCGTGCTGCGCGGATACGACCGCGGCCAGGTCAACTGGATGGTCGAAACCCTGGCCCAGCGTTTGGAGGGCGGGTCCCAGCCCTTCGCCCCGGGGATGGACGACGTCACGTTCAAGGTCGCTCTGCGCGGCTATGCCCGCGACCAGGTCGTGGAGACCATCACCGATGCGGTGACCGGTGTCGAGGCCGTGCAGAACGGAAACCCCCAGGCCACCGCCCTCACCGGGGAGGAACTGCGCGCCCGTGCCGACGGCTTCGACGTCGTGTTCCGTGGTTACGACAAGCGGCAGGTCTCGCTCTGGATCGACCATCTCGCGAACGAACTCGACGCTGCAGCACGCCCGGGCGGTTCGCTCTAAGGCGCTGATCAGGTGAAGCCTGCACAATAGGTACATGGCTCTGACACCTGCGGACATCCGCAACAAGCGGTTCCATGTGGTGCGTTTTCGTCCTGGATACAACGAAGAGGACGTCGACGCGCTCCTGGACCGCGTCGAGGCCACGCTCGTGGCGCTGGAGGGCGGCCCCCGTACCGGGCCGCCGATTACGGCGGAGGAGGTCGAGGGCTCCCGGTTCCGCAGCACCCGGCTGAGTCCCGGCTACAACGAGGACGAAGTCGACGACTTCCTCGACGTCATCGTCGCCGACCTGCGTGCCCGCGGGATGAGCAGCCGTGCGGCCGCAGCGGCGACTCCTGGCGGACAGTACCCGCAGCCGCCGTCGCCCCACGTCGTGCCCCATGCGCCCAGGCCGCCGTCCCCGCCGGGCTCCCCGTACCCGCCGCCCGGGACACCGAGCGTGTACGCGGACACCCCGACCGAGCCGCCGCGGATGACACCACAGGACGTCCGCCGCAAGCAGTTCTCCACGACCCGGCTGACGACCGGCTACAACGAGCAGGAGGTCGACGACTTCCTGGACAGCGCCGAGGTCACCCTGGAGGCGCTCATCAACGGGCGGCCCGAGCGCGCCCTGCTCACCCCGACGCAGGTGGAGCGGGTCAAGTTCGGCACCACGCGTGCCCGGCCCGGGTACGACCCCGCACAGGTCGACGCTTTCCTCGACCTTCTCGCCGAGGAGCTGCGCAGGTACGAGCGCCCCTGAACCGAATCGGCCGCTCTACGGCCGCAGGCTCTGCAGCAGCAGGTCGGCGAAGTGCGCGCCGACGGCGGCGCCGCTGAGCTCGCCGTCCGGGCGGTACCACATGCCCAGGTGGTGGACGGCGCCGAAGTACTGGGTGACGACGATGTCGGCCGGGATGTCGGTGCGGAAGGCGCCGCTCTGCCGCCCCTCCTCGATCATGTCGCGGAACCGCTCGTGGTAGCGGCGCCGCTCCTTGCGTACCTCGCTCTGCCGCTCCGGGGAGAGCATGTGCAGCGACCGCTGGAAGATGACGGTGTCTTCCAGATTTTCCACAGTGGTGTGGACGACGTCGGCCGCCGCCGCCCGCAGGCGCTCCTCGATCGGCCCCTCCGCTTCCGCCAACTCCTCCAACCGACGCGTCTGCATGGCGAGAACCCGCTGGTAGACGGCGAACAGCAGGTCGTCCTTGGACGCGTAGTAGTGGTACATCGCGCCCTTGGTGACCCCGGCCGCCTCGACGATCTCCCGAACGGAGGTGCGCTCATAGCCGCGCTCGGCGAACAGTCGGGTGGCGACGGACAGCAGGCGGTCGGGGACCGAGTCGGGGTGGGACTGCCGCGCGCCCTGCTCCTTCGCGGCGGAGCGGCCTCCGCCGTCCTCCGGGCGCCCGTCCTGCGGCTTCCCCATGCGTCGCCCCGTCTCCCCATCGTCCTGACCAGCCACTTCCAGGATAGGTAGACCGGCCGGTCGGTCTCGCCGCATCGGGCGGTCCGGTGGGACCGGGCCACCCGCCCGACACGCCGGGGGCGCAGCGGTGATGATCGACTCGTTCTTGCGTTCTCGCAGGTCGATGCCGGCGCGTGGGCGAACGTCCCGCGTGGCCCACCCATCCGCTCCCCTGCGCGCCCCTAGGGTGAGAGTCACCGGACTCCGCCGTCGACCTGCCTCCACGTCGAACGTGTGTTCGATAGAATGGCCTGGTGAGTCTCTACAACGAACGGATCGACGTCAGATCGTCCACGGGCGGGCACCCCGCCCTCTTCTCCTGGCGCGGCCGGATGTTCCGGGTCCGCCGCGTCATCGGCACCTGGAACTCCGCTCCCGGGACTCCCGATGCCGACATCCGCCTGGTGCGGGTCGCCGCCGAATCGGACCGCGGCGAGCCCACGATCGCCGACATCACGCTCGACACCGCCACCGCCGACTGGACGATGCGCCGCATGTGGAATTAGGACGTGTTCGGCGGATGCCGTCCGGTCGGTGAGCGGCCGTCCGGGGCCGGGAGTGAGGATTCGATCCGCCGAACACGCCCCGGGGACCCGGCCGTACGAACAGGGCGGTGCCGCTCACCGGGCCGTCCGGGCGGGTCCCCGAGCCCGGTCGCGGCACCCGTCCGACTCTGGCGGGAGCTGCGGCCCGACGGTCGGCCCCGGGGCGCCGACCGCCCCGTTCTACGATGAGCAATCATGCGCATTCTGGTGGTGGAGGACGACGACCGGGTGGCCCGCGGCTTGGTCACCGCGCTCCGCAACGCTTCCTATGACGTCACCCGGGTGGCGACCGCCGAGGCGGCGATGCGCGCCCCCGCGGCCGACGTCGTCCTGCTCGACCTCGGCCTTCCCGACGCCGACGGCATCGATGTGCTCCGCCGCCTGCGCGACCGCCCCCAGACGGCGGTCATCGCCGTCACCGCCCGCGCCGAGGAGCGCGAGCGTGTCCGAGGGCTCCGCAGCGGCGCCGACGACTACGTCGTCAAGCCCTTCGGCATCGCCGAGCTCCTGGCCCGCATCGACGCGGTGCTGCGGCGCACCCGCAGCGCCCGCGCCGGGGCCGGGGGCGATGCTCCGCCACTGCGCCTGGGCGACCTCACCGTGGACGTCGGCGCCCGCCAGGCCGACCTCGCCGGCACCTCGCTCTCCCTCACCCGCAAGGAGTTCGACCTGCTCGCGCTGCTCGCTGTGCGCGCCCCGGCGGTCGTGAGCCGCGAGGCCATCCTCGACCAGGTGTGGGGGTCGGCGTGGGAGTCCTCCTCCCGCACCCTCGACACCCACATCGCCGCCCTGCGCGCCAAACTCACCGGCGGCGTGCGCATCCTGACGGTGCGCGGGGTCGGCTACCGCCTGGTGCCTGCGTCGGGTTCGGCGTAGCCGGTGCTGCGACGGCTGCTGGTCATCCTGGTGCCGCTGGCGTTCCTGCTGGTGGCGGCGCTGTCCCTGCCGCTGGGGACGGTCATGGCACAGAGGGCGACCCAGGAGGTCTACGTCGACCGGCTCAGCGACGTCGGCCGGTTCGCCTCGCTCGGCGACACCGCCATGCGCACCGGGCGGCTCGACGCGTTGGACAGCGAGCTGAAGCGGTACGCGGAGCTGTACGGAACCGATGTCGCCGTGGTCGACCAGGCCGGTGAGATCGTGGCGGCGTCGGCTCCCCCGGAGGATGCCGACCGGCTGCTGGGCGACGACCGCGCGCGGCAGGTGATGGCGCCGGCGTTCGGCGGGTTCCGCCCCGAACCGCCCACGGCGGTGTGGCCGTGGCGGTCCGACCCACTGGTCCTGGCCGAACCCATCGGCCGTGATGCCGAAGTCGCCGGTGTCGTGGTGCTGGTGTCGCCGACCGACCGGCTGCGCACGGCGATCCTGGCCGACTGGGCATGGCTGTCGCTGCTGAGCCTGGTGCCGCTGGCGGGGCTCGCCGCGGCCGCCTGGCCGCTGTCGCGGTGGGTGCTGCGGCCGGTGCAGCGGCTCGACGACGCCACGGCCGCCGTCGCCCAGGGGGACCTGTCGGTGCGGGCGGATGCCGCGGGCGGGCCGCCGGAGCTGCGCCGACTGGCGGGGTCGTTCAACGCGATGGTGGATGCGGTGCAGAAGGCCGTCGAACGGCAGCGGGCCTTCGTGTCCGACGCCTCCCACCAGCTACGCAACCCGCTGGCGAGCCTGCGACTGGCGGTGGAGAACCTGGCCCCCTTCCTGAGCGGCCCGGACGCCCGCGCGGCGCACCGGGACGCGGTGGAGGAGGCCATGTCGATGCACCGGATGCTGAACTCCCTCCTGGCCATGACGCGGATGGAGAGCCTCAGCGGAGCCGAACCGGTGGAGCTGGACACCGTGCTCGACGCCCATGCCGAGCGCTGGCGGGTGCTCGGTGAACAGCGGGGAATCGCGGTCGAGACGCGGGCGCCGGACGGACTGCGGCTGATGGCGCCGCCCGGCGGGCTGGGCAGCGTGCTCGACGAGTTGATGAGCAACGCGACGCGGTTGTCCGGAGGCACGAGGGTGGAGCTGCGGGTCGCGGGGCGTGCGGCCGGGACCGACGGCGCCTCGGATCCGCCGGCCGTGGTCGAACTGCACGTGGCCGACGACGGCGTCGGGCTGACGGAGGCCGAGCGCGCCGAGGCCCTGCGCCGCTTCTGGCGCGCGGCCAAACACCAGAACGTCGAGGGCACCGGGCTCGGCCTGGCCATCTGCGCCGACCTGGTCCGCGGAGCCGGCGGCGAACTGCGCCTGGACTCCGGCCTCCTGCGACCGGACCGGACCGGTCGCGGGCTGGACGTGGTGGTTCGGCTGCCGCTCGCGCCCCCGGTGCAGGAGGATGCCGCCGACGAGGACGGTCCCCGCCGCACGGACGGGGACCCACCGGACGCGTGGCGGTAGGGCGGGGCGGGTCAGACCTTCTGGTCGCGGTACCAGGCCGCGGCGCCCGGGTGGAGGGGAATGGGGCCGGTGGCGATGCCGGTCCGGACGTTGATCTGGGCGGCTTCGGGGCGTCGGGCGGCGATCGCGTCGGCCTGCGTGAAGACGGTGTCGGTGATCGTCCGCACCACGTCGGCGGGGACGTCGCGGCGGGCCAGCAGGACGTTGGGGACCGACAGGGTCGGGCACGGCGGCAGCCCCGGGTAGGCCGTGGCGGGGATGGTGGCCGGGTAGTACGCGCTCGGGTAGGCGTCGGCGAGCCGGTCCGCCTGGCGGTCCAGCGGGATGCAGCGCAGCGGGTGGCGGCGGAGGAGGTCGGTGATGGCGGGGGTGGGGATGCCGGTCAGGGAGAACATCGCGTCGATGTCGCCCTTCCCCAGCGCCCGTGCGGAGGCCGCCTGGTCCAGGCGTACGTCGTCCACGTCGAGGCCGGCCTGTTCGGACAGGCGCAGCATGGTGTATTCGGTCCCGGAACCGGCCGCGCCGAAGGAGACCCGGCTGCCGGCCAGGTCGCCGAAGGCGGTGATCTCGGAGTCCTCGCGCACGATGAGGTGCATGTAGCTGTCGTAGAGGCGGGCGATGGCGGTGACGTCACGGGCGTCGCTGGTGGCCGCGTCCAGGCTGGAGATGGCGAGGTGGGCGCGTTCGTCGTCGAGGAGCCGCAGGTTCTCCGCGGAAGCGCTGGTGGCCAGCACGGTGATCGCGGTCTCGGGCAGCGCGGCGTGCAACTCGTCGGCGAGTGCGCCGCCGATCTCACGGAACACCGCGCCGGGCGGGCCGGTGGCCAGGACGAGTTCCGGGTAGGGCGGATGTCCCCGACGGCTGCACGCGGTCAGGGCCACCGCCAGGGCACCGAGAACGACGGTGCGCCGGTCCGGATGCGCTGGTCCCACATCGGAAGCCTAAAGGAAGGCCCAGGAGATGACCGGGTCCGGCCATTCTCTCGGTACGCCGCGCGTTCAATACCACACTCTTCGTGCGCGAATGTCAGAGGAATCTGAAGTTTCCGCCAATGGCTTGCGTGTTCTGCGCCACATTCCGCAGGCTCCGATGTGAGGAGGCGGAGTCGGCGTGTTCCCGGGCCCCGCGGCATCACGGGGGCGCCGTAGGGGAAGCCGTGTGGGAACGCGCGTGCCGCACCGGCCCGGCTCCCACCGCGCCGGACCGGATCCGTGACCCCGTCTCCGGTCGGTGAGGACCCGATGCGCAAGGAGGCGCCACCACGATGTCGACGTCGCCCGCGGGCAGCAGCGGTGCCCCCGCCTCCGCTCCGGAGCCCGAGCAGGAGGGGGCGGCCTTCCCGGCGGCGAAGGTGGTCGGCCTGGTGGCGGGTCCACTGCTGGCCCTCCTGCTGTTCCTCGCCCTTCCGGACACCCTGTCCGCACCGGGCCGGATCACCGCGGGCATCGCCGCCCTCATGGCGGTGTGGTGGGCCACCGAGGCGCTCCCGCTCCCGGCCACGGCGCTGCTGCCGCTCGTGCTGTTCCCCGTCCTCCTCGGCGCCGACATCAGGGACGTGGCGGCGCCCTACGCCAACGACATCATCTTCCTGTTCATGGGCGGCTTCATGCTCGCCCTGGCGATGCAGCGGTGGAACCTGCACCGGCGTATCGCCCTGACGGTCGTGGCGGCGGTCGGAACCAGCCCCGCGATGCTCATCGCCGGGTTCATGCTGGCCACCGGCTTCCTCACGATGTGGGTCTCGAACACGTCGACGACGATCATGATGCTGCCGATCGGCGTGGCCGTGGTCGCGATGGTGTCCCAGCTGCGCGGCGGCCGGCCCGATGCGAACTTCGCGACCGCGCTGATGCTCGGCATCGCCTACGCCGCGTCCATCGGGTCGGTCGCCACCCTCATCGGCACCCCGCCCAACGCGCTCATGGTCGGCTACCTCGCCGAGACCCACGGCATCAGCGTCGGCTTCGGCCAGTGGATGCTGGTCGGCCTGCCGCTGGCCGCCGTGTTCCTGGTCCTCGCCTGGGTGGTGCTGACCAAGGTGGTCTTCCCCCCGCGCATCACCGCGCTGGACGACGGCCGGGAGCTGATCCGCTCGGAGCTGCGCGCCATGGGCCCGATCTCCCGCGGCGAGCTGCTGGTGCTGCTGGTCTTCGTGAGCGCCGCCCTGGCGTGGGTGGGCATCCCCCTGCTGGCCGACGGCCCCATGGGCGGGGCGCTGCCGTGGCTGGGCGAGATCTCCGACGCCGGGATCGCGATGACCGCGGCCGTCCTGCTCTTCCTGATCCCGGCGGAACGCCGGGCGCGGGTGCGGCTGCTCGACTGGGAAACCGCCGTCAAGCTTCCGTGGGGCATCCTGCTGCTGTTCGGCGGCGGCCTGAGCCTGTCCGCGCAGTTCGGCGAGACGGGGCTGAGCGAGTGGATCGGCTCGGCCGTGGGCGCGCTGAGCACCGTTCCGGTGTGGGTGCTGGTGCTGGCGGTGGCCGCGCTGGTCCTGCTGCTCACCGAGCTGACCAGCAACACCGCGACCGCGGCGACGTTCCTGCCGGTCATGGGCGGGGTCGCGCTCGGCATGGGCATGGACGTGATGGCCCTGGTCGTCCCGGCCGTGCTGGCGTCGTCACTGGCGTTCATGCTGCCGGTGGCGACCCCGCCGAACGCGATCGTGTTCGGCTCGGGGCACGTGACGATCTCCCAGATGCTGCGGGGCGGTGTCTGGCTGAACGTGGTCGCCCTCTTCCTGATCCTGGCCACCATGTACACGCTGGCCGGGCGCATGCTCGGCTTCACCGTGTAGCGCCCGTCGAACCTCCCGGCCGCGGCGCCCGCGCATTCCCCTCCCCTCTGCGCGGGCGCCGCTTTCCGCACCCCGGGCCGGGGCGCCGCCCCCGCCTTCCCCATCACTCCGGCGCTCAGCCGCGTCACCGCCTGTCATGGCATGTCAGGGGAATCTGAAGTCTTGGCTCACACCGTTGCGTGACGCACGTCGCAATCAGCACGATCACCGGCAGGTCCGTCAACGGACATCCGCCGGTAACCGCTCCGTAAATCCGACGTCACCGAGTACCGCACGGCGCGCACCGCGGCGGGTGCCCCCGCGGACCACCAGCCACGCAAGGAGAACCGCTTCATGACAGCCGATACCGGCAACGAACCCGCCGCGGAGCGCGGCAAGCGGGGCCTTCCCGCGCTCACCACCGAGCGGGCGGCCGACCCCGAGCCGTCGAGGGCGAAGCGCGTCGGGCTCGTCCTCGCCCCGCTGCTCGCGGCGGCCGTGTTCCTGCTCCTCCCCGACGCCGTGTCGACGAGCGGAAAGCTCACCGCCGCCATCGCGGCGCTCATGGCCACCCTGTGGGCGACGGAGGCCCTGCCCATCCCCGTCACCGCGCTGCTGCCGCTGGTGCTGTTCCCGGTGTTCGGAATCGCCGAGGTCAAGGACGCCGCGGCGCCCTACGCCAACGACGTCATCTTCCTGTTCATGGGCGGCTTCATGCTCGCCCTGGCGATGCAGAAGTGGAACCTGCACAAGCGGGTGGCGCTGGCGATCGTCGGCGCGGTCGGCACCGACCCGGTTCGGCTGATCGGCGGGTTCATGCTGGCCACGGGCTTCATCACGATGTGGGTGGCCAACACGGCCACGACGATCATGATGCTGCCCATCGCGATCTCGGTGATCACCCTGGTCACGCAGTTGAGGAACGGCCGTACCGACACCAACTTCGCGACCGCGCTGATGCTCGGTGTCGCCTACGCCGCGTCCATCGGGTCGGTCGCCACCCTCATCGGCACCCCGCCCAACGCGCTCATGGTCGGGTACCTCAAGGAGACCTTCGACATCGACGTCGGCTTCGGCCAGTGGATGCTGGTCGGGTTCCCGCTGGCCGCGATCTTCCTCGTGATCGCCTGGGTGGTGCTGACCCGGTTCGTCTACCCGCCGGAGGTCACCTCGCTGGACGGGGCGCAGGACATCATCAAGGGCGAGCTGCGGGACATGGGCCCGATGACACCGACCGAGCGGCGGGTGCTGGGGGTGTTCGTGGCCGCGGCCGCCTCGTGGGTGTTCATCCCACTGCTGGCCGACAGCCCCCTCGTGTCGGTGCTGCCCTGGCTGGACCGCATCACCGACGCGGGGATCGCGATGGCCGTCGCCGTCGCCCTGTTCCTCATCCCCGCCCCGGGGACCCAGGGCGGCAAGCTGCTCGACTGGGAGACCGCGGTCCGGCTGCCGTGGGGCATCCTGCTGCTGTTCGGCGGCGGCCTGACCCTCTCCTCCCAGTTCACCGCGACGGGGCTGAGCGAGTGGATCGGCACCCGCGTCGGTGCCCTGGAGGGCGTGCCGGTGTGGCTGCTGCTGCTGGTCGTGGTCGCCTTGGTGCTGCTGCTCACCGAGCTGACCAGCAACACCGCCACCACCGCCACCTTCCTGCCGGTGCTCGGCGGCGTCGCGCTCGGGATGGACCTGGACGTGATGACGCTGGTCGTCCCGGCCACACTGGCCGCCTCACTGGCGTTCATGCTGCCGGTGGCGACCCCGCCCAACGCGGTGGTCTTCGGCAGCGGGCAGGTCACCATCGGCCAGATGATCAAGGCCGGGGCCTGGCTCAACACCGTCGCCGTGTTCGTGGTGCTGTTCACCATGTACGCGATCGCCGGGTGGGCGTTCGGGATCGCGTTCTGATCCACCGGGCCGGGCGGGCCCGCCCGGCCCGGCTCATCCGCCGGGTGCGGCCGTGCCGGAGTCGAACCAGGCCTCGCCGCGCTCGTGGCTCGCGTGGCGGATGCGGCGCATGACCATCTCGCTCATGGCGGGCAGCTCGTCGGGCGCGAACCACCCGACGTCCAGCGACTCGTCCCCGTCGGCCCGGAGTTCGCCGCCCACGGGGCGGCAGCGGAAGGCGATGTCGAGGATCTGCACCACGTCGCCGTTCTCGTAGGTCCACGGCTGCTCGGTGTGGACGCAGGCCACCCGCTCGGGGACCACGTGGATACCGGTCTCCTCGGCCACCTCGCGGGCGAGCGCGGCCGCGGGCTGCTCGCCGGGTTCCAGAATCCCGCCGGGAGTCCCCCAGCACCCGTCGGAGGCGCGCCGGTGCAGCAGGATGCGGCCGTGGGGGTCGATGACGACACCCGTCACTCCGGTCAGCCACAGCAGCTCGTGCCCCACGTGCTTGCGCAGTCGGAGGATGAACTCGGGTACCGCCATGCCACCCGAGACTACCGTTTCGGCCCGGCCTCCTCCCGGACGCTGTGCTCCGCCCCCTCGGTCGGGTGACGGCGGGCCGGACGGGCGCACACGACATGACGGGCGGACCCGCGTCGGCCGCGGGTCCGCCCGTCATGTCACCGGTCCGACGGGGATGACCGATGGCTCAGCCGGCCTGCTGCTTGGCCTCCAGCGCCTCCATGGCGTTCACGGCGGCGGGCACCGTGTGGTGCACCGGGACCTGGCGGTGCAGGCTCACCAGCCGGACGACCTTGTCGACGCGTTCGTTCGGCGCGGCCAGCGCGAGGCTACCGTTGCGCTCCTTGACGGCGCTGTAGGCCTGGATGACGACGTTCAGACCGCTGGAGTCCATGAAATCCAGGTGCGTGAGATCGAGGATCAGCCAAGGTCCGTGCGTCTCAACGGCGGACAGGACATGCTCTTGGAGGTCGTCAGCGGTCGCGATGTCGAGCTCTCCCTCGACCTTGACGATCACGCTGTGGTTCTCGACCCGGGTACTCAGCCCAAGCCTGTGCACGTTCACTCCTCCCAGCCCCACGTCGATGTGAGGGGCCCCTTTGGGTCAACCATACGGAAATCGGCGAATTCCGGTAGGGGGTCCGGCCACACTGATCCGCGCCGGATCCACCTGTGGATCCGGGGCGGTGTTCGGCACCGTGCTGGCGAGCCCGGGCCGCTGGTTCCCGTAAGTCTCTGAGCACACACGGTATTAGGCGATCGGGCGGACGGGAATGCCGAAGCATGAAGATTTTTTCCGCCACAGGTCATCTCAGACGGGAAAATCCTGTGGCAAGTTTCATGTCCGGTGGTCAGGCGGCCGGGCTCGCCGTCACTCCTCCGGGGACGCGGGGGGCGACGTGCCGGGAGTGCCGGCCGGTCCGTCGACGAACAGCTCCAGCAGCCGCTCGGCCGCCAGGGTCGCGGTGATCTCGCCGGTGCGGACCGCCGACTCCAGCCGCGGCGTGGCCCGCCCCACCCCCGGGTGGCCCCGCAGCCGGTCCATCAGCCGGTCGCGCACCTGCGCCCACATCCACTCGACCTGCTGGCGGCTGCGCTTCTCGGCGAACTCCCCGCTCTCCTCCAGCGTCGCGCGGTGTTCCACCACCGCCCGCCACACCTCGTCCAGCCCCGCACCGGTCATCCCGCTGCACGTCAGCACGGGCGGCCGCCACTCCGCATGGACCGGTTGGAGCAGCCGCAGCGCACGCCCGAGCTCACGGGCGGCCTTGCGGGCGTCGGCCTCGTGCGGGCCGTCGGCCTTGTTCACGGCCACGACGTCGACCAGCTCCAGCACCCCCTTCTTGATGCCCTGGAGCTGGTCGCCGGTACGGGCCAGGGTGAGGAAGCAGAAGCAGTCGACCATCCCGGCGACGGTGACCTCGGACTGGCCGACACCGACCGTCTCCACCAGTACGACGTCGAACCCGGCGGCCTCCATCAGGATCATGGTCTCGCGGGTGGCCCGCGCGACGCCGCCGAGAGTCCCGGCTGTGGGCGAGGGGCGCACGAACGCGTCCGGGTCGACCGCCAGCCGCGCCATCCGCGTCTTGTCACCGAGGATGCTGCCGCCGGTCCGAGTGGAGGAAGGGTCCACCGCCAGCACGGCCACCCGGTGCCCCGCGCCGGTCAGCCGGGTGCCGAGCGCGTCGATGAACGTCGACTTGCCCACGCCCGGCACGCCCGTGATGCCCACCCGGTGCGCCTTCCCGCTGTGCGGGAGCAGTTTCACCAGCAGCTCCTGGGCCAGACCGGCGTGGTCGGCGCGGCGCGACTCCACCAGCGTGATCGCGCGGGCCAGGGTCGGCCGGTGCCCGGCGAGGACGCCCTCGGCGTAGGCGTCGACGTCGATCCCGCGGCTCATCCGCCGTGCCCGCCGTGGCCGAGGGACTCCTCCAACCGGTCCAGCAGACCCAGCGCCGCCTCCGCGATCACCGTTCCGGGCGGGAAGATCGCGGAGGCGCCCGCCGCGTACAGCGCGTCGAAGTCGGCCGGGGGGATGACCCCGCCGACGACGACCATGATGTCCTCGCGGCCGTGCGCGGCCAGCTGCTCGCGCAGCGCGGGGACCAGCGTGAGGTGGCCCGCCGCCAGCGAGGAGACGCCGATGATGTGCACGTCGGCCTCGGCGGCCTGGGCGGCGACCTCCTCCGGCGTCTGGAACAGGGGGCCGACGTCGACGTCGAAGCCGAGGTCGGCGAAGGCCGTCGCGATGACCTTCTGGCCCCGGTCGTGCCCGTCCTGGCCCATCTTGGCGACGAGGATGCGGGGGCGGCGCCCCTCGTTCTCCTCGAATCGCGCGACCCGCTCGGCGATGGTCTCCATACTGTGGGCGGCCTCCGACGACGTTGCGGCCTCTTCGCGGTACACCCCCTGGATGGTACGGATCTGCCCGGAGTGGCGTCGGAACACCTTCTCCATGGCATCCGAGATCTCTCCGACGGTGGCCTTGGCGCGGGCGGCGTCGACGGCCGCGGCCAGCAGGTTGTTCTCCAGGGTGGCGCCGTTCGGCTCGGCGGCCGCGGCGGCGCTGAGGCGGTCGAGCGCGGCCCGCACGGCCTCATCGTCGCGCTCGGCGCGCAGCCGCCGCAGCTTCTCCAGCTGCTCGGCGCGCACCCGGGTGTTGTCGACCTTGAGGACGTCGATCTCGTCGGGGGTGTCGGGGAGGTACTTGTTGACGCCGATGACGGGCTGGCGGCCGGAGTCGATGCGCGCCTGGGTGCGGGCGGCCGCCTCCTCGATGCGCATCTTGGGGATGCCGGCGTCGATGGCGGCGGCCATACCCCCGGCCTCCCCGACCTCGCGGATGTGCGACCAGGCGCGCCGCGCGAGCTCGTAGGTGAGGCGTTCGACGTAGTGGCTGCCGCCCCACGGGTCGATGGCGCGGGTGGTGCCGGACTCCTGCTGCAGCACCAGCTGGGTGTTGCGGGCGATGCGCGCGGAGAAGTCGGTGGGCAGCGCCAGCGCCTCGTCGAGCGCGTTGGTGTGCAGGGACTGGGTGTGGCCCTGGGTGGCGGCCATGGCCTCCACGCAGGTGCGCACGACGTTGTTGAACACGTCCTGCGCGGTCAGCGACCAGCCGGAGGTCTGGCAGTGCGTGCGCAGGGACAGCGACTTGGGGTTCTTCGGCCCGAAGGAGTCGACCAGCTCGGCCCAGAGCAGCCGCGCCGCGCGCAGCTTGGCCACCTCCATGAAGAAGTTCATCCCGATGGCCCAGAAGAACGACAGCCGCGGGGCGAACGCGTCGACGTCCAGCCCGGCCGTGCGCCCGGCCCGGATGTACTCCACGCCGTCGGCCAGGGTGTAGGCCAGTTCCAGGTCGGCCGTGGCCCCGGCCTCCTGCATGTGGTAGCCGGAGATGGAGATGGAGTTGAAGCGCGGCATCCTCTGCGAGGTGAACGCGAAGATGTCGGAGATGATCCGCATGGAGGGCTGCGGCGGGTAGATGTAGGTGTTGCGGACCATGAACTCCTTGAGGATGTCGTTCTGGATGGTCCCCGCCAGCTTCTCGGGCGGCACCCCCTGCTCCTCGGCCGCGACGATGTAGAGGGCCATGACCGGCAGCACCGCGCCGTTCATGGTCATCGAGACGGTCATCCGGTCCAGCGGGATGCCGTCGAAGAGCTGCCGCATGTCGTAGATGGAGTCGATGGCCACGCCCGCCATGCCCACGTCACCGGCCACGCGCGGGTGGTCGGAGTCGTAGCCGCGGTGGGTGGCCAGGTCGAAGGCGACCGACAGGCCCTTCTGCCCGGCCGCGAGGTTGCGCCGGTAGAAGGCGTTGGACTCCTCGGCCGTGGAGAAGCCCGCGTACTGGCGGATGGTCCACGGCTGGTTGACGTACATCGTGGGATAGGGGCCGCGCAGGTAGGGCGCGATTCCGGGGTAGCCGCCGACGAAGCCGAGGCCGTCGCGGTCGGCCGGGGTGTAGAGCGGCTTCACCCCGATACCCTCGGGGGTCTCCCACACCAAGGCGTCGGGGCCCTTGCCCGTGGCGTCGGCCAGGGCCTGCGCCCATGTCTCGGCGTCGGCGCCGGAACCGTCGGGCGTCCCGGGCTCGACGCGGCTGAAGTCCGGAATCATCGGCCCCCACCAACTTCCGTGCACGCCAGCGCGTCGTGCAGGTCCACCAACAGGCTATGCGCGTCGCATCCGGCGAACAGGAACGCGTCCACGCCCGCCGCCGCGTAGCTTTCGTCGGGCTTCCCGGCGAGCAGCACCCGTTCGGCACCCGCCTCCTTCAGTGCGGCGGCCGCGCCCTCGGCCAGCTCGGCGTAGACCTTGTCGCTGGAGCACAGGCAGGCGATGCGCGCCCCGCTCTCGCGGAAGGCGGCCACGGTGTCGGCCACGTCGCCGCCGTCGGCGGCGACTTCGATGCCCCCGGCCTGCAGGAGGTTGGCGGCGAACGTGCTGCGGGCGGTGTGCGCGGCCACGGGTCCCAGCGCCGCGAGGAAGACCCTGGGCCGTCGGCCGGTGGCCGCGAGGCAGGCGTCGGAGCGGTCGCGCAGCGCCTCGAAGTCCTCGGCGTAGCGGTGGCGGGTCAGCGCGGTCGCGGACGTGGGCTCCGCGTCGACGCCGCCGGGTGGGGCGGGGCGCACCGGCCGCGGCTCGGTGAGGTCGGGAAACTCGCTGACGCCGGTGATCGGGTCGCGGCGGTGGGCGATGTTGTCGCGGCGCCGCTGCCACACCTCGTCCACCCGCCGGGCGACCAGGCCGGAGGTGAGCGCGGCCACGATGCCGCCCGCGGCCTCCAGTTCCTGGAAGAAGGACCAGCCGGCCGCGTACAGGTCGGCGGTGAGGCGCTCGACGAAGAAGGACCCTCCGGCGGGGTCGATGACCCGGGCCAGGTGCGCCTCCTCCAGCAGCAGCGACTGGGTGTTGCGGGCGATGCGGCGGGCGAAGTCGTCGGGGAGGCCCAGCGCGGAGTCGAACGGGCGGACGGTCACCGCATCGGCGCCGCCGGTGCCCGCGCCGAAGCAGGCCAGGGTGGTGCGCAGCATGTTCACGTAGGGGTCGCGGCGGGTCATCATGGCCGCCGCCGTGACCGCGTGCTGGCGCATGCCGCGCTGCTCGGCGGGCAGCCCGCACACTTCGGTGACGCGGGCCCACATGGCACGTGCCGCGCGGAGCTTGGCGATGGTGGCGAACTGGTCGGCGGTGGCGGAGTAGCGGAACTCCAGTCGGGCCGCGGCGTCCTGAAGGTCGAGCCCGGCCTCGGTCAGGGCGCGCAGGTAGGCGACGCCGACCGCCATGGTCGCGCCGAGCTCCTGGGCGTCGGAGCCCCCGGCGTCCGTGTAGGGGGTGCCGTCGACGGTGATGAGCCGCAGCGCCGGGTGGCGGGCGGCGTACCCGGCCGCGGTGCGGGCCGCGGCCGCGGTCTCGGCTGCGGCGGAGGCGGAGTCGGCGGGGGTGCCGGTGCGGGCGATGCGGCCGATCGGGTCGATGCCCAGAGAGCCGGTGACGGCGGTGTCGGGGATGTCGCGGTCGGACCAGGCGGTCAGGAGTGCGTCGGCCGCCGCCCGGTAGTCGGCCCCGGGCTCCAGGATGACGGGGGCCAGGTCCAGGTGGACGTCGGTGAGCGCTTCGGCGATGCCCGACGCGGGCACGCCGTGCTCCCCGGCGACCAGCCACAGCGAGGTGACGCCGTTCTCCAGGTCGGCCAGCACGGCCTTGCGGGCGGCGGCCGGGTCGGGGCCGAGGTGCTGCTGGCGGATGTCCCAGCCGGTGCCGACCGCGCCCTCGGGACGGCGGCCCCGGGTGAACGGCGCCAGCCCGGGGAACCCGGCCCCCCGCCCGGCGGCGCCGTCGTCCTCGTCCTCTTCGACGTAGAGCGGGCCGATGGTGAACCCGTCGTAGGTGGCGGAGGCCAGCGACTCCTCGGGGGCGTGTGCCGAGCGGTCGACGTCGACCCCGCTCTTGGCCAGCACTCCGGCCACCAGCTCGCGCCACCGCTCTCGCGTGGCGGCGGGGAATCCGGCGCCCAGGGCGGGGCCCTCCGGGCCCGCGGCCCCACTCTCCGGCATGTTCATACTTTGAGATCGTAGAGAACCGGTCATCGGATCCGCAGCAGCGGGGCACCGGGAAATGTGATCCGCGCCGCCCCTGCCCACCCCTACTCGGCCGTTTCCGCAGCTAACTCCGGTGCGCCGCGGTCCGGGTGTCAGTCGTCGCCGTCCCGGGGCGGGGGCGGTGATCCGTCCGGGCCGCCATCGGCCGGGGCGAAGACGAAGCGCTGGCGGTCCTGGACGACGATGGCGTGGCCGTCGTCGGTGACGGCCTCGACGTAGGCGTCGAGGTCCTCGGCGACGGTCCGCTTCGTCACGGCGTCGAGGACCACCTGGGTGCCCCCGGCCTGGCCGCGGGCGTCGCCGTAGATGTGGCCGTCGAGGGCGAACGCCGGGGAGATGGAGCGTTCGGCGCCGTCGGCGAACTCCCAGCGGATCTCGCCGGTGAGCAGGTCGACCGCGATCATCGGGGTCGCGCCGCTGTCCTGCGGCAGCAGCAGGGTGCCGGTCGCGGCGTCGTGGACGGTGCCGGGGAGGTGCCCCGATGCGAAGTCGCGGCCGCCGGGGTTGGCGCCGGGCTCGGTGCGGGTCCACAGGACGTCACCGTCGTGCAGGTCGTGCAAGGAGAGGACCGAGCGGGCGTCGGGCAGCCACCAGCGGACCAGCACGGTCTCGCGGGGAGCGGCGGCCTTGCCGTCCTCGGCCTCGTCGGCGCCACCGCTTCCGCCCCTGTCCCCGGCCCCGCCACCGCCGTCCCCGTCGGCACCGTCCCCGTCGGCACCGCGTCGGTCCTGGTCGGTGTCGGGGCTCGGGGTCCCGTCCGTGTCGTCGGCCGGGGTGTCCGCGGCGTCCGGGTCCTCGGGCAGCGGGTAGAACCCGACGAGCCGAGGGCGGGGGCGGGGCACCGCGGTCGAGCGGCCGAGTTCGGCGTCGTCACCGGCCATGCCCCACAGCAGGTCTCCGGAGGCGGCACCGGTGCCGCCTCCGCCGATGCCACGGGCCTGCAGAGCGCCGGTGCCGTCGTCGAGCAGCAGCACGTCACCGTGGGCGCCCACGGGCACGCCGAACCGGTCGGGGTCGGCCTCGACGTCGGCACCGTCGTCGACGGCGCCCGAACCGCCGTCGTCCGGCTCGGCGAAGGCAAAGGTCCACAGTTCGTCGCCCTCGGTGTCCAGAACGGTGAAGCGCCCGTAGGGGTCGGCGGCGGTCCACTCCACCGGACGCCGCACCACCACGCCGCCGACGAACACCTCGCGCGGATCCGCGCCGCTCCAGACGGTGGTGCCGGTGTCGTCGACGACCGCGGTCGCGTCGCGCTCGGCGGCGGCCAGGAACAGCACGGGCGAGCCGTCGCGCGCGGCGCCGAAGCCGTCGATACGCCGGTCCCCCTCCCACAGCGCCGCACCGTCGGCTGGGCGCTGCAGGGCGTGCTTCTCCTCGCTGTTGGAGCTGATCAGGAAGGCGTCGCCGAGCGCTTCGATGCGCACGCCCATCTCGTCGTCGAGGATCTCGGGGGTTGCGGCTCCAGGGCCGTGCAGGTAGCGGATCGGCTCGCCGGCCAGACCGGGCGGGGGATCACCCGTGAAGGCGGTGGGCAGCGGGCGGGGCGACCGCTCCTCGGGGGGCGGGACGGGCTCGTCCGGCGTGCAGGCGGCGGTGGCCATGAGCAGAAAGGCACCGGTGGCCAGGGCCATCGATGCCCGTGCCCGCCACCAGGTGCGCATGGCCGCTCACTCCCTCGGACTTCGCCGCCTCCCCGCAAATCCTAGAACGCGCCGACCGCCCCGCATACGGCTGTCATGCCCCGGCGATGCCCCGAGCACGACCCGCGGTCCGCGCCGTTCCGGGACGTGCCGGCGCCGGTCACGCCTCCGGCCCCGGCTCGACCTCGATCGTGGTGGTGCCCTGGACCTCGCACAGCGCCTGCCCGCCGGTGGCCTCGGCCAACCAGGCCTCGAATTCGGGCAGGTCATCCACTGCGAGCGCGACGTCGATCTGCACGTCGGTGCCGTACTCGACGCCGCGCACGTGGTGGCGGGAGTCGCGCAGGTCGCTCTCCAGCCGCCCGGCCTGCAGGTAGTCGACGATCACCGCCACCACCGGCAGGGTGCGCCGTTCCAGCACCCCGAACTCGTCGACGGCGGCGGACACGGCGCCGCCGTAGGCGCGGATCAGGCCACCCGCCCCGAGTTTGGTGCCGCCGAAATAGCGGGTCACCACGGCCGCGGTGTCGGTGAGCCCGCGGTGCCGCAGCACTTCCAGCATGGGCACCCCGGCGGTCCCCGACGGCTCCCCGTCGTCGCTCGACCGCTGCACCCCGCCGTCGGGGCCGACCACATAGGCGGTGCAGTTGTGCGTGGCGCCCCAGTGCTCCTTGCGCCGCTCGGCGATGAACGCACGCGCCTCGTCCTCATCGGCCACCCGCGCCAGCGCGCAGATGAACCGCGACTTCCTGATCTCGACCTCGTGCTCGCCGCCGCGTTTGATGGTTCTCATCGTCGCTTCGATCGTACGCGCCGCCCCACCCCGCCCCCGACCGGTGGCTGCCGCACGCCGCAGGCCGTCGGCGGCGCCGCACTCGGGCGTGCTCCGGTGGAGCCGGGCGGAGGGTGACGGAGTCCTGCCGTGGGGTGGCACCAGAATGGGGGCATGACCGAATCCGGGATCGACGCCGTGGGTGTGCTGGCCGATCCGCTGCGGCGGCGGCTGTATGAGTTCGTGGTGGACAGCGGCGGCGAGGTGAGTCGCGCCGAGGCGGCGCAGGCCGTGGGGGCGCAGCGGACGCTCGTGGCGTTCCACCTGGACAAGTTGGCCGCGGCCGGGCTGCTGGACGTGGCCCGGCGGAAGCTGTCGGGGCGCGACGGGCCCGGGTCGGGGCGGCCGGCGAAGCTGTACCGGCGGGCCGACCGGCAGCTCAGCGTTCAGCTGCCGCCCCGCGATTACGAGACCGCGGCGCGTGTGCTCGCCGAGGCGGTGCAGGCGCACGGGGCCGAGGAGGCACTGCACGCCGCGGCGCACGAGGAGGGGGTGCGGCGCGGGGCCGAACTCCGGTCGGCGGACGGCGGATCCGGCGCGCTGCCCCTGGGCGACCTCACTCGGCGGTTGGAACGGCTGGGCTACGAGCCGACGCCGGATCCCGACGACGCGGAGGCGGTGCGGCTGCGCAACTGCCCGTTCCACACCCTCGCCCTGGACTTCCCGCCGCTGGCCTGCGGAATGAACCTGGAGCTGCTGCGCGGCCTGCTGGAGGGGGCGGGGGCGGAGGGGTACACCGCGCGGATGGCCCCGCTGCGGGAGGGGTGCTGTGTCCGGATTTCTAAAAATAAATCTCATTGACTTAGAAGCTCCGCGCCCGCCATGCTGAACGTCATGTCCGACCACCATCTCGCCCAACTGAACGTGGGCATCCTCAACGCCCCCCTCGACGATGCCTCCATGGCGGGGTTCGCCGACGGCCTCGCCCCCGTCAACGCCCTGGCCGACGCCAGCCCCGGGTTCGTCTGGCGCTACACCGACGAGGGCAGCGACGACGCCACCGCGGCCCGCCCCTTCGGCGACGACCTCCTCGTCAACCTCTCGGTGTGGGAGTCGCCGGAGGCGCTGTGGGACTTCACCTACCGCAGCGACCACATCGACTTCCTCCGCCGCAGGCGGGAGTGGTTCCAGCACATCCGCGAGGCCACATCGGTGTTGTGGTGGGTCCCCGCCGGGCACATCCCGACGCTGGAGGAGGCGGGCGAGCGGCTGGGGCTGCTGCGCCGCCACGGCCCCACCGCCGAGGCGTTCACACTCAAGGACTCCTTCGGCCCGCCCGAAACACCGGCGTCTTCCACAACCGGCACCACTCGCCTGTGAGACGGCGGACACATTCGGTAGCGTCTCTTGCGCAGTCCAGCACGCCGACTTGAACCGAGGAGTCACCCGTGCCCATGACCCGCACCCTTGTCGGAGCCGCACTGTTCTCACTGCTGCTCACCGGCTGCGGACCGACCGCACCCAACGACGACGACACCACCGACAACGGCGACGACGCCGTCGAGACCCCGGCCGACGGCGGCCAGGAGGCGATGGAACCGATCCAGGTCTCCGGCTCCTGGGAGCCCTACGCGGCGGACGCCACCGCCGTCACCTACGACGAGGCGGTCCCCGAAGGGGGCACGGTCGACGTCGACATCCGGTCGGAGGGCCCCGAGGGCACACGCGTCACCCTCAAGGCGACCGGCCTGGAGCCCGACCGCGACTACGGGGCCCACGTCCACACCAGGCCCTGCGGCGAGGAGCCCGGCGACTCCGGGCCGCACTACCAGGACGAGGTCGACCCGGCGGCGACGGACGAGGAGCCGTCCACCGACCCCGCCTTCGCCAACCCCGACAACGAGTTCTGGCTCGACTTCACCACCGACGACGAGGGCGCCGGCGAGGCCACGGCGACCGTCGACTTCCGGGTGCGCCCGGGCGAGGCGAACTCGGTGGTGATCCACGAGGAGCACACCAAGACCGAGCACGGCGAGGCCGGCACGGCCGGGGACCGGCTGGGCTGCGTGAACGTGCCGATGTAGCGCGTCGGCGCCCACAAGCTGGGTGCGGGCGGTGCCCGACCGCCCGCACCCCTCCCTCCTCAGCCTGCTGCCCGACATCCTCCGGCGCGGCGCCGGAGGACAGGCCGCCACCGGGTCGGCGCCCGAGGCGGCGCCCGCCTCGGCCCACCCCGCGGACACGGCCGCGGAGCACGCGTCCTGCCCCGGCACCCGCTGAACGGCGGGGCGGGGGCCGTCCTCCCCCGCCCCGCCGTCATCCACCGGCGCTAACCGGTGATCAGGTGGCGCAGCGCCAGCCGTTCGGCCACCGTCCAGGCGGTGGTCGTGGCCAGGTACAGCCCCGCCGCCAGCGGCACGAACGCGGCGATCGCCACCGTGCCGAACGACAGGTAGGACATCGCCTGTGCCCCCGGAAGGACCGGGGCACCGGACGCGGCGCTCGCGGTGAGCGCGGGCAGGGCCAGCCACCGCCGCGACGCCCAGGCGACACCGGTGAGCACGACCAGCAGCACCGCGAAGACCGCCGACTGCGGGCCGGAACCGACAGCGAGGACATCGCCGAGCGTGGCGCCCAGCGGGACTCCGCCGAGGGTGTGGGTGAGCAGCCCGTTGGGCGCGCCGGAGATGGTGGCGCTGGTGAACAGCCCGTAGAGCACGATGAAGACGGGCATCTGGGCGAGCATCGGCAGGCACCCGGCCAGCGGCGAGGTGCCCTCTTCGGTGTAGACCCGCTGCTGCTCGGCGACCAGCCGCTGCGGGTTCTCGGCGTGCTTCTCGCGCAGGGCGAGCAGCCTGGGGGCGAGCCGCGCCCGCGCCTTCTCGCCGCGGACCTGGGCGACGGACAGCGGGAGGACGGCCACCCGCACGATGGCCGTCAGGCACACGATGGCGGCGGCCGCTCCGGCGGCGCCCGCCAGCGGGGTGAGGACGGTGGTGAGTGCGGTGAGGACGGTGGAAGCGAAGGCGATCGCGGCGGCGATCGGACCGAAGGTGTACATGGGTGAACGAAGGCCCCTCGTCTGGTGAGTGCGGTGGACGCAGGCGAGGTGGCCGCGCGGCAGGGCGCGCGTACGAGGCGCGGGAACGCGGGAACGCGGAGATCGGGAATCGGCGCGGGCACCCCCGCACGAAGGGGGGACCGGCCGGAACGGCGCGGCACGGGTGCCGCCGTTCGCCGCCCTGGGGCTACACGGCCACCGGGACCGCTCCGGGTGCCCGGGGGCGGGGCTTTCCGGGGGCATCGGGGTCGCGCAACGGCGGCGGATCGAGTCCCTCGGAGCGCCGAAGCATGGACCGGGAACGGCCGACCTCGCCGTCGAAGGGCGGCCACGCGCGCAGCCCGCGTACGGCGATCCAGCTCAGGGCGGCGCCGACGGCGACGATGGCCAGCAGGGCGAGCGCCCCGGCCGGGGCGGCGGTGGCCATGAGCGACCACAGCTCGTCGAATCCGGCGAACAGCACGTGGAACAGGGCGTAGATGGCGGCCACGGCCGTCCTCCCTTCCGGACTCGGTGCGGCGCCGCCACGGCGGCGCTCCACTCACCCTAACCGCTGCCCCCGGGTGCCGGGCCGGCCGTCCCGCCCGCCGACTTCCGCTCCTCCGCGCACATCCGGCCGCGACACACCCCTCGGCATCCCCGGTTCGACGTACCGATGGAGGTAAATGACAGGGAGTAGTGATCATCCCGATCCGTAGAGGGAAGGCAACCGTGCCGATCCGCCCAGCGAACCTCGCCACCATGTCCGCCACCATCGCCGGGGCGCTGGCCGGTCTGTCCGGCCCCGAGCATCGGGCCCGTCCGGTGACGGTCACCTTCGAATCGGGACACCGGCAGGTGGTGGAGGGGGGCGGGTGCCGGGTCCTCGACTCCGAACAGGGCGGTGTGGTGTCGATCGGCACCGAGGTGCCGACCCGGTACGCGCTTTTCGCGGGAACGTCCTGCCAGGGCGGCCAGGCGATCGCCACCGGCAGCGGCTCGGTCACATTCGGGGACCCGGTCCTGGCCGGGGCGATCGTCGTGGGATGAGCGCGGCCACGGCGTACAGGCATTCGGAGTTCGACCTGCGAGGCCCGCCATGAGATGCGCGGCTGGCGGAAACCGGAAACACGTCACCCGCGATTCTCCGGGGCCGCCGGCCGTCCTTCCTCCTCGATCATCGAGAACGGCACGAACGGCCGCAACCACAGCGCGCACGCGAAAGTCCCGGACCCGGCCGATGGCAGTGGCCGGGTCCGGGTTCATCGTCCGCGGTTCGACGGACGAACATTGCCCGCGGCCCACCTCCGTGTTCGCCAGAAACCCGCTATCCGGCGTACACGGGTCACACGGCGATGGGCTGCGGGTGGTTCTTCGGAATGGACCTCCCGGGAACCGTCACTCGTCAGGTGATTCGGCGCGCCCCGACGAAGTAGCGGTCGAAGTAGGTGGACATCTTGGTGACCTGCACGTTCCGTCCGGAGCGGGGTGCGTGCACCATGCGGCCGTTGCCGACGTACACGCCGACGTGCCCCGGCCCGCGAAAGAAGAACACGAGGTCGCCCTTGCGCAGGGATGAGCGGGAAACCGCCCGGCCCTGCCGGAATTGGGCGTAGGTGGTGCGTGCGGTGGACTTTCCGGCCTTGCGGTAGGACCACTGCACCAGACCCGAGCAGTCGAACGACCGCGGACCGGCGGCGCCATACCGGTAGGGCTTGCCCACCTGGTTCATGGCGTGGGACGCCGCTGCGGAGGCGACACCCGTGGCGTGGGCAGCCGCCAGAGCAGGGCCCTGAACAGCGGCGTTACTCGCGGGGGCCGGAGCCAGCGCGGCGATCAGCACCACCGCGGCGACGGTGGCCGCCACCCGCGTCGCGGGCCGGACCGCCCCCTCCCGTGCGGATCGCCATCCCTTTCCCACACGACCCATCGATTCCTCCCTCCAAAACCCCGAAGGGCATGCTGCCGAAAATGCACAGAGGATGGATGATCAAAAGCGCAGCCCGGCTGAACGCCGATGGTCGAATCACCGATCAGCGCATGACACAGCTTTTTTTGGCGCGCACTCATTAACGGGCGTGGCGCCCGTGGTGGCCATGGATTGTTTTCGCTCCTCCACGCCTTACCGTTCCGGCCCTTTGCGGCAGAACCGGAGCACGGCCGAGGCCTCCTGCGCGCACTTCACGCCAGAAGCAGGTATAAGCGGTCCGCACGGCGGCGGCAGCCAAGACTCTCCCAGCCACGAGAACCGCGAAATCCAGCGACGACAGGGGGATGGCCGATGGACGCATCCGCGGTCCGTGTTCCGCGGCCCTCCCTCCCTACCACCGGCGAATCCCCGTGTGATATGGGATGAGAGGGACCGAAAGCCCAGACGGCCGACGCTGGAACACACCCACCCGCTGGACGGGCGGCGAGCCCCGCGTGCCGCTGACTTCTCCGCACCCCTGCCGAAGGAGCTGACCGATGTGGGACAGGAGGCGCGGAACCCAACATTGCACCTGAAATCCACTATAAGCAGTCGTCGGCAAATGGGAAAGACCGCGGCGAAAAGAATTTCCGGGAAATCTGCGGAGCTTCACCTGGATCTTCAGCCGAGAGGAGATGCGCGGCGCAGACCGCACCTCCATAAGCCGCTCTTATCGATTCCGAGATCAGCCTCGATTCTTCAGCGGGGTGAGGCCAGTGATCGGTCCGGCACTTCGCCCGTTATGTCCTCGGCCGGTGGAGGACGGGCCGTCGCGTGACGCCGCGGGGTGCGCCGGGTTCCACGGGCCCGGGATCGCGAGGTTGTCCTCCTTCCTGCTTCCCATCGGGGTCGGGCCCGCCGTCAGCCGGCGGCGGGCAGGCCTCTGAGTCTCATCCAGCAGGTGGCGAACGCCTCCGCCCAGGGCCAGGTGCGCTCCAGGCGCAGCAAGCGGCGGCGGGCGTGGCGGGCCAGCCGGGCGGGCAGGTGGTAGAGGCGAAACCGCATGGCCTCCGGCTCCGCGCGGGCGAGGTCGTCGTGGTCGTGCAGGGTGAGCAGGCGCAGCCAGGCGTCCAGGTCGCAGGCGATGTTCGCGGCCAGCATCCAGGCGGTGTTGATGTCCCATGAACGGGAGGGGAGGTTGGCCAGGCCCATCGCCTTGTTGGTGCGCACCCGGTCCTCGACCCCGGCGTGGTCGCGGTGCAGAGCGTCGAGGAACTGCACCTGGTGGGACCCGGGAATCCCCCACATGCGTCCGATGTTGGTCGCGGTGACCGAGTAGCGCCACCCGGTGCGCTTCTCGAAGGCGGTCAGGTTCTTGGCGTGGCGTTTGGAGGGGCGGACCCGGCGCGCGATCAGCCGCAGCCCGTGCGGCCAGCCCTGCCGGGTGTTGAGCCCGGTCAGTTCGGCCACCTCATAGCCCTCCTGCACCTCTCCCTCCTGGGTGAGGGAGGTCTGCCAGGCGTGTTCGGGCAGGCGGGCGATCGCGGACTCGTCCTCGGGCGTGATCTTCCAGCCCACGGTGTAGCGCACCGTGCGCCGGGTAGTGGCCAGCGCTTCGAGGTGATTGAGCAGGCCGTGGGTGGCCCCGGCCCCGTCGGCGCGGATGAGCAGCTTGGCCGCCGAGGAGCCGGGGATCTGGTCCAGGGCGGCCCTCAGCACACCGATGTGGTCGTCGACGGTGTTCGCGCCGGCGTTGCCCGGCCGCAGCTGCATCGCCAGGCACTCGCCGGTGTTGGCGCACCAGGCGCCCAGGGGGTGGAATCCGAAGGTGCCCTTGAACGTGGGTGCGGCCCCGTGCTTCTTGGAGGCGCTGGTGATGACGGTGGCGTCCAGGTCGACGGTGATCCACCCCTTGAGTTCCCGCCCGGCCACACTCAGGTGCGGGAAGCCGCCCGGCCGCAGGTGGAGCAGCGTCCACACGTGGCGGCGGATGTGCTTGCGCGCCTTGGTGATGGCCGCGAGGGTGGGTTCGTCGAGGGCTTCCAGCAGGCGGCGCAGGGTGGAGTCGGAGGCCGGTGGGCCGAAGATGTGCTGGTGGTGCAGGCCGAGCCGTTCGGCTTCCAGCAGGCTGCGCGCTCCGAGTGCGATCGCGATCGCGAGGTGGACGAGGGCTGTGGCCCGTTCCTTCCAGCCGTTGGCGGTGCTGGAGGGGAGCACGTCGGTGAGGGCGCGGGTCAGGCCGGTGCGGTCGGCGAGCTTGCGCAGCAGTACTGCTCCGGCGTGTCCGACCAGGTGTTTTCCGTCGGTTGTGACGGACAGGCCGCGGTCCCAGCGTGTAGGCTCGCTCACCAGAAAGGTGCTCCTGATACTGCGCTTGATGCTTCCTCGACAGTCGCATCCTTGCAGTTCAGAGCACCTTTCGTGCTGTTAACGGGGCAGAAGCTTCAATTCCGCTGAATAGCTGGGGTCAGTGCGGACCGGACGATGACCGGCTCGGCGCGCCGGGCGCGGCCGGGAACGCCATCCGGAACACGGTGCCGCCACCGGGCGCGGGCTCGGCGCGCAGTTCGGCCCCGTGGCCGCCGGCGACCTGGCGCACGATCGCCAGGCCGAGCCCCGAACCGGGCAGGCCGCGGGCGGTCCGGGCCCGGTAGAACCGGTCGAAGACGTGCGGCAGGTCGTCCGGGTCGATTCCGGGCCCGTGGTCGCGCACCGTCAGCTCGCCGGCGGCCAGGCGCACCTCCACTTCCCCGCCCTCGGGGCTGAACTTGGCGGCGTTGTCGAGCAGGTTGGTGACCGCCCGGGCCAGCCGGTCGGGCACCCCGGGCACCACCGTCGGCTCCACGCGCACGTCGAAGCCGACGCCGGGACGGTTGCGGCGCTCGGCGGCCACGCAGTGCTCCACCACCTCGTCCAGCCGTACGTCCTCCGACCGCCCCTCGGGTGCCTCGCCTCGGGCCAGCTCGATGAGGTCGTTGACCAGCCCGGTCATCTCGGTGATCTGGGTGCGCAGGGTGGCGTGGATCCGGGTGCGGTGCTCCGGCGGCAGGTCGCGGGCGAGCAGGTCGATGTTGGTGCGCAACCCCGTGAGCGGGGTGCGCAGCTCGTGGGAGGCGTCGGCGACGAGCCGCCGCTGCGCGGTGACGGAGCGCTCCAGCTCGTCCAGCATGGTGTTGAAGCTGGTGGCGAGCCGGGCCAACTCGTCGTTCCCGGGCAGGTCGATGCGGTGCCGCGGGTCGCGGGTGGCGGCGATCGTCTCTGCGGTGCGGGTCAGCCGCGCGACCGGCCGCAGCCCGGTGCGCGCCACCAGGTACCCCAGCCCGCCGGCGAGCAGCACGCCGATGGCCCCGGCCGCCGCGAGCCGCGTGCCGACGTCGAACACGGTGGCGGCCACGCGGTCGGAGCGGATCGACACCTGTACGGCCCGGTCCTGCCCGATGGGCGCGACGTAGCCGCGCAGCGGGATGTCGCCGATCCGCGTGTCGGTGAAGAACGCCGCGCGCTCCCCCCGGGCGACCTCGACCGCCGTCTCGGGAACCTCCGGACCGCCGCCACCGGGTTCGGGGTCCACCGTTCCCCCGGCGCCGATGATCTGCACGCAGGCGGGCGCCGTCGCGTACGCGCACTCCGCCGATCCCAGCCAGGCGTTCCGGTCGAACTGCCGCTCCACGCGGATCGCCTCACGCGCCAGGCTGCCGTCCAGCTCGCCGTAGAGGGTGTGGCGGACGACGGCGAAGGCGACCCCGGCCCCCGCCAGCACCGCGCCCGCGACGACGACCGCGGTCAGCACGGCCAGCCGCACGCGCAGCGACCACCGGGTCCACACCGGGCCCCTGCGCCCTCCCTCCGGGGAGGAGGCGTCGACGGCGCCCGTCCCGTCGGTCGCGCCTCCGGTGTCCCGCCCATCCGGACCGGCCGTCGACTCAGCCACGCGACGCGCCCCCGCCGCCCGGTGCCGACCGCTCTTCCAGCACGTAGCCGACCCCGCGCACGGTGTGCACGATCCGCGCTTCTCCCCCGGCCTCCAGCTTGCGGCGCAGGTAACCGATGTAGACGTCCAGCGAGTTGGAGTTGGGGCCGAAGTCGTACCCCCACACCCTGTCGGCGATGACGCCCCGCGGCACCACCCGCCCGGCGTTGCGCGTCAGCACTTCCAGCAGTGCGAACTCGGTACGGCTCAGCTCGACGACGCGGTCGCCGCGCCAGGCCCGGCCGCCCTCGGTGTCGACGGTCAGGTCGGCGTAGCCGATCGTCTCCGGCTCCTCGGGGTAGGCGCGGCGCAGGAGCGCCCGCAGCCGCGCCAGCAGCTCGTCCAGGTCGAAGGGTTTGGCCAGGTAGTCGTCGGCCCCGGCGTCGAGCCCCTCGACACGGTCGCCCACGGCGTCGCGCGCGGTCAGGATGAGGATGGGGGTGCGGTCGCCGCGGGCGCGCAGCCGCTTGCACATGGTCAGGCCGTCCATGAACGGCATCAGCACATCCAGCACGATCGCGTCCGGCGGCCAGCGCCGGACCGCCTCCAGACCGCTCCCGCCGTCGCTCGCCCGGGTGACCTGGTACCCGTCCAGTTCCAGGGCGTCGGCGACGGCGTCGCGCACCGATGGTTCGTCCTCCACCACGAGCACCCGTGTCCCGCCGGGCACGGGTGTCCCCCCTCTGCTCACCACCCGACCGACGGTACCCTTCCCCGACCTGCCGCCCCACTCTGCGGGCCCGTCTCTTAGAGAGCTCTTAACCGCGCCGACGACACTGCGGAGGCATCCGCCGCCTCCGGGCCCGCGGCGTCCCGCGGGGGTGGGGCCGCGGCCCGGGGGCGGCGGTGTTCCCGACGGTTCAGGCCCCGGCCGCGGGGAGCCGCATCCGCGGCCAGGTCTCCTCGTCCGCCGCGAGCATGGCGTCCCGGTCGGCGCGCGGGGGCGGGACGGCCACGTCGGTGGTGGCGCGCAGGGCCGCGGCCGCGAGGATGTGGCCGAGGCGGAGGCTGTCGCGTGGGGGGCGGCGGTCGAGCAGGCCCGAGAGGAAGCCCGCGGCGAAGGCGTCGCCCGCACCGGTCGCCTCCACCACCGTGGCCGCCGGCGCGGGGACGAAGGTCGTGCCCCGATCCCCGCCGTAGCAGGTGGCACCGGTGTCGGCGTCCTTGACGACCAGCAGCGCCACGTCGGGCAGCAGCGCCCGCACCGCGTCGGCGCTGCCCGTCCCCCACAGGCTCTCGGCCTCGTCGCGGCCGACGAAGACGACATCGGCGCGGCGGGCCAGGCCGAGCAGGACCGGGGCCGCGTCGGCCGCCGGCCACAGCGCCGGCCGGTGGTTGACGTCGAAGCTGACGCGCGCCCCGCCGGGGCCGCGGTCGAGCAGCCGGTCGACGAGGGCCGAGCAACCGGGCGAGAGCGCCGGGGTGATCCCCGACAGGTGGATGACGCGGGCGTGGGCCACCGGCGGGGTGTCGGCGAGCCCGGGGCCCATCGCCGAGGCGGCCGACCCGGACCGGTAGTAGTGCACGCCGCTCGCCCCGGGGCGCGGGTCCTTCACGTACAGACCGGTGGGGCGCCCCTCGGTGTCGGTCCGCACCGCGCTGACGTCCACCCCGTGCGCGGCGACCGCGCCGGTGACGATGCGGCCCAGCGGGTCGTCGCCCACCCGGCTCAGCCAGGCCGCGCGGTGCCCGAGCCGGGCGAGCCCGCACGCGACGTTGGACTCCGCTCCCCCGGCCGCGATGCCGAGCTCGGACCCCGCGGTGAGCGGCCCGCCGGTGACGGGGGTGAGGACGGCCATGGTCTCGCCGACGCACAGCGCGTCGATGGGGCGGAAGGCCTCCGGAGCGTCATCCGGTCTCGGCGCGTCGGCAATGGGCATCGGGGGAGGCCTCCTCGTGGTGTCGGTGCGGGGCGTCAGGTCCGGTGCCGCAGCGCCCGGCCCGGCACCCGGTCGGTCCGGGCGCCGTCGCGCACCGTGAACTCCCCGTTGACCAGGACGTGGGGGATGCCCTCGGGGGTGCGGCGGGGATGGTCGTAGGTGGCGGTCGAGGCGATCTTGTCGGGATCGAACACGGTGAGGTCGGCGGTCATGCCGGGCCGGATCACACCGCGGTCGGCGATCCCGAGGCGGCGCGCCGGGCGCGAGGTCAGGTGCCGTACGCACTCTTCCAAGCCCAGGACGCCGAGTTCCCGCACATAGGTCTCGAAGTACCGGGGAAAGGTGCCCCAGGCGCGCGGGTGGGGTTTGGCGCCGACGAGGATGCCGTCGCTGCCGCCGGTGTGCGCGGGGTGCGCCATGATCGTGCGGACGTTCTCCTCGTTGCCGACGCGGAGCAGGCAGCCGGTGCCCATCCCATCGTCGACCAGCAGGTCGGCGAAGATCTCGGCGGCTTCGCGGCCGCGCCGGTCGGCCAGTTCCCGGATAGAGGAGCCGACCGCCCACGACAGCTCGGGGTTGGCGACGCCGGTGATGACGACGCTGTCCCAGTCGGCGGGGACCCCGTGGTTGCCGTCGGTGCCCACCACCTCGACCTCGTAGAGGATGCGGGCGCGCTCGGCGGGGTCGCGCAGCCGGGCGAGGGTCGCGGCGGTGCCGCCGGCGTGCGCGCGGCTGGGCAGCAGCGCCCCGAGGTAGGTGGCGGCGGCGAGGTAGGGGTAGGTGTCCAGGGTGACGTCGAGCCGGTCGTTGCGCACGGCGGCGTCGATCGCGGCCAGCACCTCGGGGGCTCGCCCCCTGTTCATCGGGAAGTTGACGTGGCAGTGCGCGAGGTGCAGCGCCACCCCCGCGCGCCGGGCCACTTCCAGGCACTCCTGGTAGGACTCGACCACGCGGGAGCCGTAGTTGCGGTGGTGAGGGCAGTAGAAGCCGCCGGCCGCACGCACCGGTTCGAGCAGGGCGACGATCTCGGCGTCCTCGGCGAACATCCCGGGTGTGTAGGTGAGGCCCGTGGACATCCCCACCGCGCCGCCGGCCATCCCCTCGGCCACGAGGGCGCGCATCGCGTCCAGGTCCTCTGCGGTGGGGGCGCGGTCCTGGGTTCCCATGACGGCCATCCGGACGTTGCCGTGCGGTACCAGGTAGGCGACGTTGGTGGGCGAGCCCGCGTCGACGCGGTCGAGGTACTCGCCGACGCCGCGCCAGGCGTAGTCGAGATCGGGTGTGCCGTTCCACCCGGCCAGCTGCGCCCGGAGCTGGGGCAGGGTGGTGTCGGTGACGGGCGCGTAGCTCAGTCCGTCCTGGCCCAGGACCTCGGTGGTGACGCCCTGGAGGACCTTGGCCTCGTGCTCGGGGTCGGCGAGCACGGCGAGGTCGGAGTGGGCGTGCATGTCGATGAAGCCCGGTGCGACGACCAGCCCGGTGACATCCACACTCCGGCCGGTGGCCCGGGCCGCGCCCGGGTCGGCGACTTCGATGATGCGTCCCTGCGCGACGGCGACGTCGGCGTACCGGGCGGGCGCGCCGGTTCCGTCGACGACGCGGCCTCCGGCGAGTACGACACTCGTCATGCCCTGCCTCCCACCTGTCGCTGCGCCGACCGTGCCGCCCCCTCACCGCGCCGACGGGGTCCCATGGCAAATGTAATGCGCGCCACCGGGAAACCGTTCGCGGCGGGGGCGCATGTCCGAATGCCGAGGCGCGCCGTGTCCGCGACCAACCGCTCCACCTGGGGCGGAATCGGCGATGGTAATGCTGGGGACTCGACGCCGGTCGCGGGTTCCCGCTGAGCTTCCGCAGGCGGCCCACACTCCGAAGGAGACGCGCACCATGACCAAGCAGGCGATCCACACGGACCAGGCGCCCCAGCCGCGCGGCGCCTACAGCCAGGGCGTCGTCTCGGGCGGCTTCCTGTTCACGTCCGGTTTCGGACCGCATGATCCGCGCACGGGCGAGACCTCGGCGTCGGTGGGTGCACAGACGGCCCAGGCCCTGCGCAACATCCAGGCGGTGCTGGCCGAGCGCGGCCTCACGCTGCACGACGTGGTGCGCACCACGGTGCACCTGCACCACCTCAAGCACGACTTCGACGAGTTCGACGCGGTCTACTCGGAGTTCTTCTCCGACCCTATGCCGGTCCGCACCACGGTCGGCTCGGAGTTGATGGACGTGCTGGTGACGATCGACGTGGTCGCCGGACTCCGCGAGTGAACCGCGCGGCCCCTCCGCCGGTCGCGGCGGCGGAGGGGCCGGGGTCAGGCGACGCGGCGGGCGCCGACGAACCGGCGGTCGAAGTAGTCCGACATCCGCACGACCTCCACCTGCCTGCCGGTCCTCGGGGCGTGCACCATGCTGCCGCCGCCGACGTAGATGCCGACGTGGGTCGGCCCGGGATGGAAGAAGACCAGGTCCCCCTCGCGCAGGGCGGAGCGTTCGACCGCACTGCCCTGGCGGAACTGGGTGAACGTGGTGCGCGAGAGGGCCTTCCCGGCCTTCTGGTAGGACCACTGCACCAGCCCCGAGCAGTCGAAGGACTTCGGACCACTCCCGCCGAACCGGTAGGGCTTGCCCACCTGGGCTTTCGCGTGGGCGACGGCGGCCTGGGCGACCTGGCTGGGTGATCCGCCGTCGTCGGCGGTGTCGGCGGTGTCGGCGGCGGCATCTGCACCGAAGGGTGATACCAGACCGAACGCGACAGCCGCCAACAAAGCGGATAAGGTGACCGCTGCTCGGGTCATGGGCCGAGGTCTTCTCCCCTGCGGAATCCGGGTCACATGCGTGAAGGCCGACATTTCCTTCCCCCCATCGTCACGTTCCTCCCCCCGCATTCCCCGAATGCGGCCGGAACAATTTCCAGGGAAACACAGGCCTTATATAGGCGAAGGAATGCGGACCCCCTCGGCGTGTCACGCTCCGATCGGCGCAGCGGACGCGGTATAGGGGCGGCGACGGAGAGCGGGCCGGAGGTACGGTCCGCGGCGCTCAGGCCGCGAACTCCTCCAGACACCGCTCGATAACGCAGGTCAGCCGGTCGGCCAGGTCGCAGGGGTCGAGGTCGGCGAAGGAGGTCCCGCCCTCGACACGCTTGACCACGCCCATGCCGAGCACCACACCGGCCACCAGCGAGGCCCGCGCCCGTGCATGGGGGCCGCCGAGGTATGCGGCCAGCGGCTCGATCAAGGCGTTCTTCAGCCGCTCCTCGTAGACCGACCGCAGGTCCGGGTCGCCCATGGAGTGCTCCAGCGCCCGCTGCAGCGGCGTGCCCGCGCCGAGAACGCGCCGCGCCACGTGTTCGGCCACACGCCGCGGCAGGGTGGCGCGGTCGCCTTCGAGGATGCCGGGAAACGCCGCGTCCTGGGCGATGACCTCGGCGAGCAGCCCCCGCTTGGCCCCGAAGTAGCGGTTGATGAGGGCGACGTTGACGCCCGCGTGGGCGGCGATGCTGCGCGAGGACACATGCTCGTAGCCCTCGCTGGTGAACAGCTCGCGCGCGCTGTCGAGGATGCGCTGGCGTGTGGCCGCACGGTCCCGCACTCGGCCTGAGCACGGTCCGGTGTCCTCCGGCCGTTCCATGTCGATCCTCCGTCGGTGTCCGCCGCTGTTCCCGCCCAGGTCGGAGCGGTCCGTCGCAACCTACCGGGGGTCGCCGGCCAGAGCGCAATCAGGCGACCCGGCTTGACAAGTCAACACTGTTTACTTATACCAGTAGTGATCCTATCGACCCATCTCTCGTCCCTTCGGGGTGCCGACGCATGCCCGCATTCACCTGATCGCTGCGCGGCGGACGGAATCGGGTCGGATCCATCGACATCCACGAACACGCTTGGGGGACACGCGGAGTGGTGGGACGACAGGCGGCCGAGGCCCGGCCGGACGAACCGGCGCAGCGGTCGACCGGGGCAGCGGCGGACGCAGAGCCGATGCCCCGATACACCCGGCGCCAGATCATCGAGGTGCTGATCGGGCTCATGCTCGCCGTGCTCACCTCGATGCTGACGAACTCGATCGTGGGCACGGCCCTGCCCACGATCGTCGGCGAACTCGGCGGGCAGGACCGGCTGGCGTGGGTGGCCAGCTCGGCCCTGCTGACGATGACCGCCACCACACCCATCTGGGGCAAGCTCTCCGACCTGTGGGGCCGAAAGCTCACCTTCCAGATCTCCCTCGTCATCTTCATCGTGTCGTCCGTCGCGGCCGGCTTCGCCCAGGACATGACCTGGCTCATCGTCGCCCGACTCTTCCAGGGCATCGGCACGGGCGGGCTCGCCTCACTCCCGCAGATCATCCTCGGCGACGTGGTGGAACCACGTGAGCGCGGCCGCTACTCCGGCTTCATCGGCGCCGTTTTCGGCGTCTCCACGGTCGCCGGGCCGCTCCTCGGCGGCTTCCTCGTCGACAGCCCGCTGGGCTGGCGCTGGTGCTTCTTCATCACCGTGCCGCTCGCGGTGGTCGCGTTCGTCGTCATCCAGCGGCTACTGCACCTGCCGGTGCGCCCGCGCGGCGACACACGGATCGACTGGTGGGGCGCCACCTGCATCGTCGGTGCGGCGAGCGCGGTCATGCTGGTGCTGAGCCTCGGCGGCAAGTCGTTCGCCTGGCACTCGGCGCCGACCTACGCGCTCATCGCCGCCGCCGTAGCCCTCACCATCGGCGCCGTCGTGGCCGAGCGGCGCGCGCACGACCCGATCCTGCCGCCGCGGCTGTTCCGGGACCGGACGTTCGTCCTCGCGTCCATCGGCTCGATGGCCATCGGCATGGGCATGTTCGGCGTGATGATCTACTTCCCGCAGTACCTGCAGATCGTCAAGGGGATGACCCCGACGGCCTCGGGGCTGATGACCCTGCCGCTGGTGGTCGGCCTGCTCGCGGCCTCGATCTCCTCGGGGATCGTCGTCAGCCGCACCGGCCGGTGGAAGGCCTACCCGGTCGTCGGCATGGTGCTGGTGGGCGCCGGGTTCTACGTGCTGACCCTGCTCAAGGTGGACTCCAGCCTCGTCCTGGTGGGCTTCGGCGTCGGACTCATCGGCCTGGGTATCGGGCTGACCATGCAGATCCTCATCCTGGCCACGCAGAACGCGCTGGACCGGGCGGACCTGGCTGCGGGGACCTCTGCGGTGACCTTCTTCCGCAATCTGGGCGGCGCGATCGGTGTCTCGGCCTTCGGCGCCGTGATGACCAACCGCCTGCACGATGAGCTCGCCGAGCTCGCCGCGAAGGCGGAACAGGCGCAAGCGGCGGCCCGCGCCGCCGGGCAGCAGCCGCCGCCCATGCCCGACATCTCCGAGTCCGCGCTGGGCTCCCCGGCGATCATCCAATCCCTGCCGCCCGCGGCGCACGACGCTGTGATCACCGCGTTCAACAGCGCGATGCACACCGTGTTCCTGCTCGGACTCCCGATCGCCGTCGTCGGCTTCGTGACCGTGCTGTTCTTCCGGCAGGTCCCGCTCCGCTCCGGACACTGACGCCCCCGAGCCCGCTCCCTGTGCTGCCCCGGGATCACCGGCAGGGGGTTGGGTCACAGGTAGCGGCGGAAGCCCTCCGACGAGGTGGCGAAGCCCATGGCCTTGTAGAAGCCATGGGCTTCGTGCCGTTCCTCGTGGGGAAGAAGTTCGATCTTGTAGCAGCCCGCGCGCGCCGCGCGGTCCAGGGCGTCCTCGATCAGGGCGCGTCCCACACCGCGCCGCCGACAGCCCGGGTCGACCACGACGTTCTCGATGATCGCCCAGGGCTGGGCGTCGTGCGTCAGGTTGGCGACCACGATCAGGTCGAGGGTGCCGATGATCTGCCCTCTGCTCTCGGCCACCAGCACACTGCGGTCGGGGTCGCTCTCGATGCGTGTCCACGCCCGGACAGCGGCCGAGGACATACGGACGGTGCCGCCCTGAGCGTGCGTCGCGTCGCCGAGATCCCGCAGGAGCCGCAGGATCGCGCCGAGGTCAGACCGGATGGCCGCGCGGATAATCATGGCTTTCGGCATCGTAGCCGACAGACGACGACAAGGCCGACGTTACCCCACAAGCCGTGACGAAAGGGCGCCGGGGGCGGGGCTGCCGAGCCCTCGTCCCCGGCGCCTCACGGCCCCGCTGACCAACGGTGTTCGTAAACGTGTGTGCTCCGCTTCGTTCCGGAGTCCCCGCGCCCCGTGCGACGCGGTGGGACGCACCCCACCTACGGCTTGATGATGCGAACGCCTTCGGCGCCGTCGGTGGTCTGCGGCTTCTGCGGGGCGGGCGCCTGCGGGTGCTTGTAGATGCCACCACCCGCAGCCGCGGGCGCGGCCGGCGCGGCGGCACCCTGCTCCGGGGAGGGACCCGCGTAGCGGGCGCCCTGCGGGCGCGGCGCGGTGCCCTGGTTCGCCGCCGTGGGAGCCCGGTCGACGGCCGCCTCGGGACCGTTCGGCGACTGCGGAACCTTGGCGGTGTCGGCGTTGGCGGCGTCGTCGGCCGGGCCGCCGCTCTTGGACTCCGGGGCCGGAGCCGGAGCGGGCTTGGACGGCTGGCCGGCGGGGGCCGCCGGGACGCCGGAGGCGCCCGACGCGGCGGTGGCCTTCTCGCCCGACGCCTTGATGTCCTCCTCGGACATGCCGGCCTCCAGCGGCCCGGCCGACTTCTCGGCCTTGAGCAGCTCCTCCAGCGTTTCGTGCATGTCGTTGAGCCGCCGGACCGCCTCGTTGTGGGTGGCGGTCAGGGTGGCCAGCCGACGATCGGCGGTCTCGTTGATCGTCTTCGCGCGCGCCTCGGCATCGCCCAGGCGACGCTCGGCGTCCTGCTTGGCCTGCGCGCGCAGCTGCTCGGACTCCTGCTTGGCCGTGCCGACCATGTCGTTGGCCTCGGAGCGGGCGCTGGCGACCACGCGCTCGGCGTGCTCCTCGGCGTCCTTCTTCCGCTTCTCGGCCTCTTCCTCGGCCTTGGTACGGATCTCGTTGACCTCTTCGTCGACCTTGGCGCGCTTGTCCTTGGCCTCTTCCTCGGCGATGCGCAGGATCGTGGACATGCGCTCGCTGATCTGCTCGTGCTCGGGCTTGACCGCGGCCTTCTCCTTGGCCTCGGCCAGCTCGCGGCGGAGCTGCTCCAGTTCGTCGTGCGCTCGCGCGAGTCGCTCTTGCAGGTCGCGAATCTGGTTGTGGTTGCGGACGACGAAATCGTCGACCTGGCGCTTGTCGTAGCCGTTCTTTCGAACGGTCGGGAAGGCCTCGTCGCGGAGTAGGTTCGGCAGAATGTCGTTACTGTGTTCGTTCATGTCCTAATCAACCAGGTTGGGCGAGTCGGGGAAGGCCACTCGGACCGCCTGACCAGCGTTCCCGTCCGAACCGCCAGAACACATCGGCGACGTGCGATGACACCGATTGCCCCGGGGCTTCGGGTGTACCGGGAGACAGAGGCGCAAGAGCCCGAGTCCAGTGCGAAGCGTGACGTTGTGAACACCGTGGAACCGACCACGGTAGTGGCCGGCCCCCGCCCCCTCAATAACCCGGGCGGGTAGTGGACCGTGCCGACCCATCGTGACCACCGTGCTCATCCTCCTACTAAGGTATGCGGGATCACGCACGCGCGGGGCTGAGTAGGGCATATTTCATCTCCGGATCCGCGCCGACACGCGAGGAGTCGCGACATGAACGGACCCCTGGTGGGCGACGGCCCGTTCGGTTCGCCCGATATCCACCCGGGCGCCTGGATCGCCCCGGGCGCGGTGGTCGTGGGCCGCGTCCGTATCGGCGATGAGAGCAGCGTCTGGTACGCATCGGTGCTCCGCGGCGACACCGAGGACATCGTCGTGGGTGAGCGATGCAACATCCAGGACCAGTGCGGACTGCACGCCGACCCGGGCGAGCCCGCCGTGCTGGGTGACCGCGTCAGCCTGGGCCACAAGGCGATGGTGCACGGCGCCGTGGTCGAGGACGGCGCGCTGGTCGGCATCGGCGCCACCGTCCTGGGCGGCGCCCGGGTGGGGGCCGGGGCGCTCGTCGCGGCCGGCGCACTGGTTCCCCCGGGCAAGACCGTGCCGCCGGGGACGCTCTGGGCCGGCGTTCCCGGAAAAGTCATCCGCGAACTCACCGACACCGATCGCGAAGTCTTCGCCGAGACGCCGGAGAAATACGAACGGTACGCGCGCGATCACCGCGGAGTCACCTGGCGCTAGCGCCATTCTCAGGAACCGAAATCGCCTATACGGACCGTTCCTCATCGGTCAGGGGCCTCCGGGGCTACCCGCCGGGGCCCTGCTCAGCCGCGGCGTTCCCACCGACCGTATTGTGCGGCCACGCTGGGGACATGGCGGGGATATCGCGCGGCCGAATCGGACGACACGCCCAATTCGACACCGATGATGTGATGATTCGGCCGCTGCGCATGACTACTTCGACGCTGACCCGAGAATGGCCCGTCCGAGTCATGCGGCGCGAGGCTACCGGCGCGTAGCCTAGAGTGCGAGGCTGGATATCGGGCCCGAATTTCTCTCGACCCGAGCGGCGACGACCCTGACGACGGCACGGGCAACGGTGTCCGGCCGTACGCACAGGACGGGTCGCGTCCTCCCGCAGCGCTTTCGACGGAGGTGGGCGCGCTTGGATTCCGATATCGACACGCGCCTGCACGACCATGTCGCGCTGGCCGAGATCGAACTCTACGCCGAGGTACTGAGCGCCGTGGCCGCCGCCGAGGAGCGCCTCAGCGTGGAGGAGATCGACCGGGTACTCGGCGTACGCCCCGCCGTACTCGACGACGGGCCCTGCGCGGTACTGCCCGCGGCACCGCCCGTCGCACCGCCCCACTGCGCCGCGCCCCGCCCGCGCAGGTCGCAGCTGCCCACCGGGCCCGGCACCTGCCGGAACTGAACGACCGCGGCGGCCCCTGAGCAGGGGCCGCCGCGGTGCGTCGGGTGGATCAGGCGTTCTCCTTCTCCGGCTCGGCACCGCTCGCGGGTGTGTCGCCCTTGATCGAGCGGAGCAGGAGCTGCGAGACGTCGACGACCTCCAGGGTCTCCTTGGCCTCGCCCTTCGACTTCTTCTCGTTGATCGCATCACCCAGCATGACCTGGCAGAACGGGCACGCGGTGGAGACGGTGTCGGGGTTGGTCGTCAGCGCCTCGTCCACCCGCTCGGTGTTGATGCGCTTGCCGATCCGCTCCTCCATCCACATCCGGGCACCGCCGGCGCCGCAGCAGAAGCCGCGCTCCTTGTGCCGGTGCATCTCCTGGGTCCGGATACCGGGGACCTGCGCCATGATGTCGCGGGGCGGCGTGTAGACCTTGTTGTGGCGGCCCAGGAAGCACGGGTCGTGGTAGGTGATGTTCTCCTCGATCGGCTGCACCGGGGTGAGGCGGCCGTCCTCCACCAGTTTGGCCAGCAGCTGGCTGTGGTGGATGACGTCGTAGTCGCCGCCCAGCTGAGGGTACTCGTTGCCGAGCGTGTTGAAGCAGTGCGGGCAGCTGGCCACGATCTTGGTGGCGCCGACCTCGTTCAGCGTCTCCACGTTCTGCTGCGCGAGCATCTGGAAGACGAACTCCATACCCAGGCGGCGGGCCGGGTCACCGGTGCACGCCTCCATACCGCCGAGCACGGCGAACTTGACCCCGGCCATGTGCAGCAGCTCGGCGATGGCCTTGGTCGTCTTCTTCGCACGGTCCTCCAGGGCGCCGGCGCAGCCCACCCAGAACAGGTACTCGGTGCCCTCGGGGAGCTTGTCCTCGACGACGGGGACCTCGAAGTCCAGCTCGGAGATCCAGTCGAGGCGCTTGTCCTCGCTCATCCCCCACGGGTTGCCCTTGTTCTCCAGGTTCTTGAGCAGGGTGTTGGCCTCGGACGGGAAGCTGGACTCGATCATCACCTGGTAGCGGCGCATGTCGAGGATGTGGTCGACGTGCTCGATGTCGACCGGGCACTGCTCGACGCAGGCGCCGCAGTTGGTGCAGGCCCAAAGGACATCGGGGTGGATGATGCCCCCCTCCTCCTCGGTCCCGACGAGCGGGGCGCCGAGCAGGGAGAGCACGTCGACGTCGGAGTGGGCGGCGTCCTCCTTGGCCTTCTCCTCCAGCGTCTCGGCCGTGATGCCCTGCAGGAGGTAGGGCGCCTTGGCGTAGGCGTGCTCCCGCAGGTCCATGACCAGCTTCTTGGGGGACAGCGGCTTGCCGGTGTTCCACGCGGGGCACTGCGACTGGCACCGGCCGCACTCGGTGCAGGTGGTGAAGTCGAGCAGGCCCTTCCAGGTGAAGTCCTCGATCTTGCCGACGCCGAAGGGGTCCTCGTCGGGGTCGGCCTCCTCGAAGTCGAGCGGCTTCTCACCGGTCTTGTCCATCATCTGCTTGGCCGGGCCGAGCGCGACGCCGCCGTCGGGGTTGCGCTTGAAGTAGATGTTGACCGGCGCGGTGAACCGGTGCCACCCGATGCCCATGGTGAGAATCCAGCCCAGCACCATGAAGAACATCCAGGAGATGATCAGCTTGAACGCGGCCACGAGCGCGAGCCCTGCCTCGCTCGGCGGCAGCACGGCGCCTACGGCGTGCGACACCGGGGTGGCCCACACGGGGAACGGGAAGTCGCCGAGGGCGACCTTGAAGCCGCGGATCACGAAGATGGAGACGAGCAGGCCGATGATGTAGGCCTCGACGTAGTAGGCCTGCCAGTGCCGGGAGTTCTCGAAGCGGGAGGCGCGGCCGAGGGCGCGGGGCCCCTTCACCTGCCGGTAGATCGCCAGGCCGACGATGGCGGCGAGGCTGACCGCGGCGATGACCTCGATGGCCAGGCCGTAGATGGTGAGGTCGTAGATGATCGGGAGGTGGAAATGCGGGTTCCACACCTCACCGTGCGCCTCGGCGACCGTGAACGCCAGAAGCGGGAACGAGATCATCACGAACCAGTGCGCGACGCCGATCCAGCGCCACTTGAGCATGCGCGTGTGCCCGAGTGTCTCGATCAGCGTGGTCGTCAGTCGCTGACCGAAGGGTCCCTTGCGCTCGCCTTCGATCGGGCGGCCGATGCCCACGGTGCGCACCATATGGCGGATGCCAATGGCGAACACGGCCACTCCGACCAGGGCGAAGGCGGTCGTGATGATTCCCAGGATCATGTAGAGCATCGCCCGCGGCCTCCCATCCTGCTGTCGTGCTCCGGTGCGCCACACACCGGAGGTCGATCAAATGTTACTAGCGAGTAATGCCTGGCGGACCAACGGCCCCGCCACTGATCCACACCGGCGCGCCCCCTGGTCCACCTGGGCGGCCCGCCCCGCGCCGGGCGCACACGGCGCGGCCTTCGCAGTGATCAGCTGCCTCCTACGGTAGTGAGCCCCTCCCCCACGGCCGCCACAAAGGTTCACCTCACCCGCGTGTCCCCCACGCCGCCCATCCCGCGCACGGCGGATGATCCGCCTCATCCGGGAACAACCGAGCCGATCCCACCGTTGTACCCGGACGTAAGCAACATTGAGTCTCCTCGACTCAAGTGATTTGACAAAGGCCCCCCGACGAAGCAAACTTTCGCCTGTAAGACTCAACTTTGACGGAGGACGTACTCATGGCACGTGCGGTCGGTATCGACCTGGGGACGACGAACTCGGTCGTCTCGGTCCTGGAGGGCGGCGAGCCCACGGTCATCGCCAACGCCGAGGGCGCGCGGACCACCCCGTCCGTCGTTGCCTTCGCCAAGAACGGTGAGGTGCTCGTCGGCGAGGTGGCCAAGCGTCAGGCGGTCACCAACGTCGATCGGACCATCCGCTCGGTCAAGCGCCACATCGGCACCGACTGGAAGACCGAGATCGACGGCAAGACCTTCAACTCCCAGCAGATCAGCGCCTTCGTGCTGCAGAAGCTGAAGAGGGACGCCGAGGCCTACCTCGGCGAGGAGGTCACCGACGCGGTCATCACGGTTCCCGCGTACTTCAGCGACGCGCAGCGCCAGGCCACCAAGGAGGCCGGGACGATCGCGGGCCTGAACGTCCTGCGCATCATCAACGAGCCCACCTCCGCCGCGCTCGCCTACCACCTGGAGAAGGAGGAGGAGGCCACCATCCTGGTCTACGACCTCGGTGGCGGCACCTTCGACGTCTCCCTGCTGGAGGTCGGCGACGGCGTGGTCGAGGTCAAGGCCACCAACGGCGACAACCACCTCGGTGGCGACGACTGGGACCAGGCGGTCGTGGACTGGCTGGTCGAGCGCTTCAAGAACGCCAACGGCGTCGACCTGGCCAAGGACAAGATGGCCCTGCAGCGGCTCCGCGAGGCCGCCGAGAAGGCCAAGATCGAGGTGTCCAGCTCCAGCGAGTCGGCCATCAACCTGCCCTACATCACGGCCTCGGCCGAGGGACCGCTGCACCTGGACGAGAAGCTCACCCGCGCCGAGTTCCAGCGCCTGACCGCCGACCTCCTGGAGCGCACCAAGCAGCCGTTCCACCAGGTCATCAAGGACGCCGGCATCAGCGTCGACAAGATCGACCACGTGGTCCTCGTCGGCGGCTCGACCCGTATGCCGGCCGTCGTCGAGCTGGTCAAGGAGCTGACCGGCGGCAAGGAGCCCAACAAGGGCGTCAACCCCGACGAGGTCGTCGCCATCGGCGCGACCCTCCAGGGCGGTGTCCTCAAGGGCGAGGTCAAGGACGTCCTGCTGCTGGACGTGACCCCGCTGTCGCTGGGCATCGAGACCAAGGGCGGCGTGTTCACCAAGCTCATCGAGAAGAACACGACCATCCCGACCAAGCGCTCGGAGATCTTCTCCACCGCGGCCGACAACCAGCCGTCGGTGCAGATCCAGGTCTTCCAGGGTGAGCGCGAGATCGCCCAGTACAACAAGAAGCTCGGCGTCTTCGACCTGACCGGCCTCCCGCCGGCGCCGCGCGGCGTCCCGCAGATCGAGGTCACCTTCGACATCGACGCCAACGGCATCGTCAACGTGACCGCCAAGGACCTGGGCACCGGCCGCGAGCAGTCGGTGACCATCTCCGGCGGGTCGTCGATGAGCAAGGACGACATCGACCGCATGGTGCGCGAGGCCGAGCAGTACGCCGAGGAGGACCGCAAGCGCCGCGAGGAGGCCGAGGTCCGCAACAACGCCGAGTCCCTCGTCTACCAGACCGAGAAGGTCATCAAGGAGAACGAGGACAAGATCCCGGCCGAGGTGAAGTCGGAGACCGAGGCCGCGGTGGGCGAGCTCAAGACGGCGCTTGAGGGCTCCGACGTCGAGGCGATCCGTTCCGCGAGCGAGAAGGTCGCGCTGGCCAGCCAGAAGATCGGCTCCGCGATCTACGGCCAGGGTCAGGCCGCGGGCGCCGACGGCGCCGCCGCGGGTGCCGGCGCCGGTGCGGCGGGCGCGGACGCCGGGGCGCAGGCCGACGACGACGTCGTCGACGCCGAGATCGTCGACGAGGACAACGGCAAGCGGAACGGCAACGCCTGATCCGTCCGGTACGCGGAAGTCAAGGAGGCGCAAACGAATGGCGCTGCCGGAGAACGAGAACGGTCACGAGCAGCAGGGTCCGGTGATCCGCGACAAGCGTCGCATCGATCCCGAGACCGGTGAGCTGCGTGTCCCGGAGGAGGCCGCGGAGGCGGCCGCCGACACGGCGGCCGCGGCGGGGGCCTCCCCCGCCGACGCGGCTGAGCTCGCCGAGGCCAAGCAGCAGGTCGCCGAGTTGACGAACGACCTCAAGCGGTTGCAGGCGGAGTACGCCAACTACCGCAAGCGGGTCGATCGCGACCGCGCCGCCGTCCGGGAGCAGGGGCTGGCCCAGGTCCTGGTCGAGCTCCTGCCGATCCTGGACGACATCGGGCGGGCCCGTGACCACGACGAGCTCAACGGCGGGTTCAAGTCCGTCGGTGAGGCGCTGGAGTCGGCGGTCACCAAGCTGGGGCTGAAGAAGTACGGGGAGAAGGACGACGAGTTCGACCCCACCGTGCACGAGGCCCTGACGATGGTGCCGATGCCGGGTGTCACCACTCCGAAGGTGATCGAGGTGTTCCAGCCCGGGTACATCATCGGCGAGCGGGTCATCCGCCCGGCCCGCGTGATCGTGGCCGGCCAGGCCGAGGGCGAGGACGCCGAACCGCAGGAGGGCGCGGACGGGGCGGCGCCGGCCGCCGGGTCCGCTGCGGCCTCCGCCCCGGAGGACGCGGCCGATGCGTCGGCCGCCGAGTCCGGGTCCGACGGCGAGGACAAGAAGTAACGAGTGAGCCGCCCCGGGTGCCACGCGGCGCCCGGGGCGGTGAACCAGCGGATGCAGTGGGCAGGATCGGTAGCAGCGGACCGCACCGCCCGACCGGCAACGAGCGCAAAGCGGGAGAAGGCAGACGTCGATGAGCACCAAGGACTACCTGGAGAAGGACTACTACAAGGTCCTCGGAGTCTCAAAGACGGCCACGCAGGACGAGATCAAGCAGTCCTACCGCAAGCTCGCGCGGGAGAACCACCCCGACGCCAACACCTCCGACCCCAAGGCCGAGGAGCGCTTCAAGGAGATCTCCGAGGCCTACAGCGTCCTGTCGGATGAGCAGCGGCGCAAGGAGTACGACGACGCGCGGTCCCTGTTCGGCGGGGCCTACCAGCCCGGCGGGGGAACCGGGCCGGGCGGCTTCGACCTCGGCGACCTGTTCGGGCACGGCCCCGGAGGCGGCGGTGGCGGGGGTGCCGGTGGCGAGCGGCTGAGCGACCTGTTCGGCGGGCTGTTCGGCGGCCGCGGGCGCACCACGACGCGGTCGCGCCGCGGTGCCGACGTCGAGACCGAGACCCGGCTGTCGTTCACCGAGGCGGCCCAGGGCGTCACCCGGTCGTTCAAGCTGACCAGTGACGCCGCCTGCGCCACCTGCAAAGGGACGGGGGCCCGGGCCGGGTCCGCACCGCGGATGTGCCCCAGGTGCACCGGCACCGGGCACGAGAGCAAGCCGCTGGGAGGGTTCTCCCTGTCGGAGCCGTGTGCGGAGTGCAAGGGGCGCGGGCTCGTCGTCGACGACCCCTGCCCCGTCTGCAGCGGCAGCGGCCGGGGGAAGAGCACCCGCACGGTCCAGGTGAGAATCCCCGGCGGGGTCTCCGACGGCCAGCGGATCAGAATCAAGGGCAAGGGCGCGCCGGGTGAGCACGGGGGACCGGCCGGAGATCTCTACGTGGTGGTACATGTGCAGCCGCACCCAGTGTTCGGCAAGACCGGTGACAACCTGACGATCACCGTCCCGGTGACCTTCCCCGAGGCGACGCTCGGCGCCGACGTGCGCGTGCCGACCCTCAACGGCATGCCGGTCACGGTGAAGATCCCCCCGGGCACCCCGAACGGGCGCACGTTCCGGGTCCGGGGCAAGGGGGCCGACCGGCGCGACGGAACCAAGGGCGACATGCTCGTCACCGTCGAGGTGTCGGTGCCCCAGGCGCTGAGCGAGGACGCCCGCGCGGCCCTGGAGAAGTTCCGGGCCGCGACAGCGGACCAGGACCCGCGCCGTGACTTGGAGACGCGGGCGAAGGGAATGTGAATGCCATGACCGACCGAGGGTTCGGCGAGGACATCCCGGTCTACGTGATCTCCGTCGCCGCGGAGCTGTCCGGGCTCCACCCGCAGACGCTGCGCCAGTACGACCGGCTCGGCCTGGTCTCTCCGGGCCGCGCCGCCGGGCGCGGGCGCCGCTACTCCATGCGCGACGTCCAGATGCTGCGGGAGGTGCAGCGGCTGTCCCAGGACGAGGGCATCAACCTCGCCGGGATCAAGCGGATCCTGGAGCTCCAGCGCGAGGTCGCGGAGCTGCGCGAGCACCTCTTCCACCTGCGCAACGAGCTGGACGCGGCGCGCACCGCGGTGGCCCGGCGGCTGGCGCAGACGGGCCCGGTGGAGAGCAACGAACTGCTGCCGATCCGGCACACCCGGGTGACGATCTTCAACACCCCGCCGACCGTCGACGACGACCAGTAGACCTCCCCCTGCCCTCCGTCGGTCTCGGGAGATCGGTGCGGATCCCGACGTGGATTCGCACCGATCTCCCGAGACCGACGGAGGGCGGAACGGGGCTGGAGCCGATCGTCCGGATTGCACCACCACTACGACCGACACTGCTGTTAGGGGGCGGCGAAGCCATGAACTACAAACTCACGACCAAGAGCCAGGAGGCGCTGTCGTCGGCGATGCGGCGCGCCACGTCGGACGGGAGCCCGCAGGTCGAACCGCTGCACCTGCTCGCCGCCCTCCTGCACCAGGGCGAGGGCATCATCCGCCCCCTCCTCAAGGAGGTCGGGGTGGACCCGGGCCGGTTCGACACCGCGGTCGAGCAAGCCATCGCCGGACTGCCCAAGGCCCAGGGCAGCACGGTCAGCGCGCCGAGCAGTTCGCGGCAGCTGATCATCTCGCTGAACACCGCCGCGCAGCGCGCCCAGCAGATGGAGGACGAGTACGTCTCCACCGAGCACCTGCTGGTCGGGCTGGCCGCCGACGGCGGCGAGGCCGGGCGGCTGCTCACGGACGCCGGCGCGACGCCCGAGGCGCTGCTGGAGGCGTTCGACCGGGTGCGCGGCCCGGGCCGGGTCACCACGGAGAACCCCGAGGAGACCTACCAGGCGCTGCAGAAGTACGGCATCGACCTGACCGAGCGGGCGCGCGCCGGTGCGCTCGACCCGGTCATCGGCCGCGACTCCGAAATCCGCCGGGTCGTACAGGTGCTGTCCCGCCGTACCAAGAACAACCCGGTGCTCATCGGCGAGCCCGGTGTCGGCAAGACCGCGGTGGTGGAGGGGCTGGCCCAGCGCGTCGTCGCGGGGGACGTGCCCGAATCGCTGCGCGACAAGCGGCTGATCGCGCTGGACCTGTCGGCGATGGTGGCCGGTGCGAAGTACCGCGGCGAGTTCGAGGAGCGGCTGAAGGCCGTCCTGAACGAGATCAAGGAGAGCGACGGCCAGATCATCACGTTCATCGACGAGCTGCACACCATGGTGGGTGCGGGCGCGGCCGAGGGCGCGATGGACGCGGGCAACATGCTCAAGCCGATGCTGGCCCGAGGCGAGCTTCGCATGGTCGGAGCGACCACGCTGAACGAGTACCGCGAGCGCATCGAGAAGGACCCGGCGCTGGAGCGCCGCTTCCAGCAGGTGCTGGTGGGCGAGCCGTCGGCCGCCGACACGATCGCGATCCTGCGCGGGCTCAAGGGCCGCTACGAGGCCCACCACAAGGTGCAGATCTCCGACCAGGCGCTGGTGGCGGCCGCGACCCTGTCGGACCGCTACATCACCGCCCGTTTCCTCCCGGACAAGGCCATCGACCTCGTCGACGAGGCGGCGTCGCGGCTGCGCATGGAGATCGACTCCCGCCCGGTGGAGATCGACGAGCTGCAGCGCACCGTCGACCGGCTCAAGATGGAGGAGATGGCGTTGGAGAAGGAGTCCGACGCCGCCTCCCTGCAGCGGCTGGAGCGGCTGCGCGCCGACCTGGCCGACAGGCAGGAGGAGCTCAACGGGCTCATCGCCCGCTGGGAGCAGGAGAAGGCCGGGCTGAACCGGGTCGGTGAGCTCAAGGAGCGCCTGGACGACCTGCGCACCCAGGCCGAGCGCGCCCAGCGCGACGGCGACTTCACCGAGGCCTCCCGGCTGATGTACGGGGAGATCCCGCAGCTGGAGAAGCAGCTGGAGGAGGCGTCCTCGGCGGAGGAGGCCGAGAAGGAGTCGGGCTCCGGCGCCCCGACGATGGTCAAGGACGAGGTCGGTGCCGACGACGTCGCCGATGTCGTGTCGTCGTGGACCGGGATCCCGGTCGGCCGCCTGATGGAGGGCGAGACCAGCAAGCTCCTGCGTATGGAGGACGAGCTGGGCAAGCGCCTCATCGGCCAGTCCGCGGCGGTGGCCGCCGTATCGGACGCGGTGCGCCGCGCCCGGACCGGTATCTCCGACCCGGACCGCCCCACCGGCTCGTTCCTTTTCCTCGGCCCCACGGGTGTGGGCAAGACGGAGCTGGCCAAGGCGCTGGCGGAGTTCCTGTTCGACGACGAGCGCGCGATCGTGCGCATCGACATGAGCGAGTACTCCGAGAAACACTCGGTGTCCCGCCTGGTCGGCGCGCCTCCCGGCTACGTCGGCTACGAGGAGGGCGGCCAGCTCACCGAGGCGGTCCGGCGCCGCCCCTACACGGTGGTGCTGCTGGACGAGGTGGAGAAGGCGCACATCGAGGTCTTCGACACCCTGCTGCAGGTCCTCGACGACGGCCGCCTCACCGACGGCCAGGGCCGGCATGTGGACTTCCGGAACACCCTGCTGATCCTCACCTCCAACCTGGGGTCGCAGTTCCTGGTCGACCCGTCGCTGGAGAACGGGGCGAAGAAGGAGAAGGTGATGTCCGTCGTGCGGAACACCTTCAAGCCGGAGTTCCTCAACCGCCTGGACGACGTGATCATGTTCGACGCGCTGTCCACCGAGGAGCTGACCCGCATCGTCGACCTGCAGGTGGACCGGCTGGCCAAGCGTCTGGCCGACCGGCGGCTGGAGCTCGACGTCACCGGGGCCGCCCGCGAGTGGCTGGCCCTGACCGGCTACGACCCGGTCTACGGAGCCCGCCCGCTGCGCCGCCTGGTCCAGGCGTCCATCGGCGACCCCCTGGCCAAGGCGCTCCTCAAGGGCGAACTCCAGGAGGGCGACACGGTCCGCGTCGACCTCGACGAAGACCACGACACCCTCACCGTCGGCGCCACCCGACCGGAGGCGGCCGCCTCCTGATCCGACCACGGGTCGACGTCTCCGAGGGGTTCCGGCGTGAGCCGGAACCCCTCACCATATGGACTGCTGCCCGATGACGTAGGGTTCGCTCACACGGACTCCTTCGACCTGCTCTCCCATCGGGAAGTCCTTCTTGTTCCACGAAAAAAAGTGGTCGCACCGGGTCAACACAGCAGACGCCAAGTGGACGGCATCATTCGACCGGAGGCGATACCGCCAAGCGAAGTCGATCGCTTTGTCAACCACAAAACGTTCCACGGACACCATCTGTATTCCGGACCGTGCGAACCACTCGTCAATGGCCTTCCGCGCCCGATCTCGCTGCGCCGGACCTATGTCCGAGGATCACAGCCTCCCAGAACAGCCGACCTCGGCACGCAGCAGTGCTGAGGCCACGATTTGATAGTCGCCGTCCTGCCCCTTCTCAATAACGGCGAGGCTGGTCTCGTAGCGCTCCGGGTTCGTATCCTTTCTTCCAAGGATGACGTTGAGGTATACGTCCGAGTCGATGTAGACCCGCTTACTACTCTCCCGCACGCTGCCCCCGCACCCACTCGGTGGGGTCCTCTCCGTCGGTCCACCAGGGAGCGATCCCCGCGATCTCCCGTACGGGCATGATCGGACGGTCCGCCAGCGGCTCCAGTTTCTCGATCTCGAAGGCGACCGTCTGACCCGCGGCAGTGCGCTGAGCAAGGCCCCACGCCGCGACACGCTGCTTGATGTTCCTCAAGACGTCGGCAAGAAGCTCGGGCGGGAACGTCGCGCGAACCGATCGGTTCTGTTCGATGTCGAAGATGCTGACCTCCCGCTTGCTCCCTCTCACATCAAGACGATCGATCTCACCCTGAACAGAATCGAATTCAAGTTTTCTCGCCGCCAATGCGTCCTTCGCATGCTGAATCGTGCGGGCAGCAACAGAGGCCTGAATGAGATGTTTTCCGCCATCGGCCGAGCTGGAAATCCTTACCTCATTTCCCACCTCGTGGCCTCTCGCCACCCGCAGGAGGCTACGGAGCATGTCGACGTCGAAAGCCGGAGGAATCGTTGCACTACTCTCCAGCGCGTTCAGCCCTTCGACCAGCCGCATGCTCGCCTCACAGGCCCGACGCCTGTCCGACTCCTCCCCTACGGGAGAAGCCACGGCCACAGCGCTTCCGACTCTGAGCTCGGTGAGGGCCCATCGAGCAGGGGACTGCTGCCGCCCACCGATATTGCGCTCGGCCCTCTGCACCAGGTCGATCACCTCGCCTGCGGTTTCGAAGAAGACCTTGGCGTCTACAGGCTCATCACCCCGGGCGAGGCTGATCTCCAGAGCAGCCATCTCGGTCGCACCTCCCTTCACCTCTTCTCATCTTGCCCAGTCCTCCCTCGATTGTCAGGCCGTCCTGGGGATCGCTCACCGGCGCGCCCGATACGGGCATGAACGATCCGGGCGAGGGATCGGGGCCCCTCACCACCCGCCTCCGCCCTTCAGGGGCACTCGATGGCCGTCACCATCTGCGCACCCATAAGGCGAGGCTGCCGAGGACGAACCAGAGCGCTATGCCCGCGGCACATCCCGCCGAGGTCCACACGCTCTGGCCGGTGACCACGGTGGCCACAGCGCCCAGGGCCACGCACAGCGGCAGCAGCCACACCCAGTGCATGAAGCGGCGGTTCTGCCGCAGGGCCCGTTCCTCGTAGCTCAGTCGCGTCTCGTTCCGATCGTGGTGATCGCACAGTGTCGGCATGTCCGTTCCTCTTGTGTCGTCGGGGATCCGGTGGATTCGCTCTCTTCGGCGAACACCGGACGGGTCCGGTTCGACCCCTGTGACACGTTGACCACAACCGGACAACCGAGCCCGCCGGTTCACAAACCGCCGTCGGGCTCCGATAAGGTCGTGCAGCGGTCACCGGCGCCCCTGGCGGCGCGGCATGACGACGGGGGGTCGACGCGGCACATCATGGGTGAGTTCATCGGAACGGCGTTCGGCTTCCCCACGGCGGTCTTCAGCTTCATGCTGCTGGTCGTCTTCGCCTACTGGCTCTTCGTGGTGATCGGAGCGGTCGGCACCGACGTCCTCGACGTCGACACCGACGCCGATACCGGGAGCGGCGGCCTGGTCGGCCTGCTCTCGGCCGCCGGCCTCGGCGGTGTCCCGGTCACCGTGGTGCTGTCCCTGCTCGTAACGCTGTCCTGGTTCGCGACCCTGGTGGGAACCGTGCTGCTCGACCTCGACGGGGCGTCGACGCCCATGCTCATCGCTCTGGGGCTGGTGGTCCTGCTGGCGGCGGTGCTGTTCGCCTGGCTGGTCACCAGCGGTGTGGTCATGGGTCTGCGCCGTTTCCTGCCGGGCGCCGACGCCGGTGCCGGTGCTTCCCCCGCCGACTTCGTGGGCACGACGTGCGTGATCCGTACCGGCCGCGCCGACGACGCGTTCGGGCAGGCGGAGATCACCGCGGCGAGCGGCGCGACGTCGATCGTCCAGGTGCGCACCACCGGCGGGGAGGCACTCGCGTCCGGCGACACCGCGCTCGTCTTCGAGTACGACGCCGCGAACGAGGTCTACCTCGTCACCCCGTTCGACCGCTCGCTGGATCCCGGCCCCGGCACCCGCTGACGCGTCCGCCGACGTTCCCCTGTCCCCCGCGCTCACGCCGGCAGCGGACCCGGACGAACCGGCCCAGACCCCGACCCCGACCCGAACAATTCATCCCATGATCCCCGGGAACCGGCGGCCCGGGTACCACGTCCGAATCAACGACAACCGCGGACCGCATCGCCCCCCTCGTTCCGCGGCCCCGGCCAGCGCGCCCGCCCCGTCTTGCCATGGTCGCGCCCTCGCTAGAGAGAACCACTGGATGGAAACCATCACCGTCGGTGTCGGCGTCCTGTTCGCCGTCGCCCTCCTCATCGTCTTCGGTCTCCTCGTGACCATCGCGCGGCTGTTCCAGAAGGTGGAACAGGGCCGGGCGCTGATCATCTCCAAGATGAAGAAGGTCGACGTGACCTTCACCGGTGCGGTCGTCCTGCCGGTCCTGCACAAGGCCGAGTTCATGGACATCTCGCAGAAGACGATGCTCATCGAGCGGAGCGGCAAGGAAGGGCTGATCTGCCGCGACAACATCCGCGCCGACATCAGCATCACCTTCTACGTCGGGATCAACCCGACCGCCCAGGACGTGCTGAAGGTCGCCCAGTCCATCGGCACCGAGCGCGCGAGCAACACCGAGACGTTGCAGGAGCTGTTCAACGCGACGTTCTCCGAGGCCGTCAAGACGGTCGGCAAACAATTCGACTTCGAGGACCTCTACACCAAGCGCGACGAGTTCCGCGACAAGATCATCGAGCTGATCGGCACCGAGCTCAACGGCTACTACATCGAGAAGGCGGCGATCGACTACCTGGAGCAGACGCCGCTGCACCGCCTCGACAAGGACAACATCCTCGACGCCCAGGGCATCAGCAAGATCACCGCGCTCACCGCTGATCAGCACAAGCTCACCAACGAGCTGGAGAACGAGCGCGACAAGGAGATCCAGCGCCAGGACACCGAGACCGCGGAGACCCTGGCCGAGCTGGAGCGCCGCCGCGAGGAGGCCGCGGCCAAGGCCAAGCGCGAGATCGAGAGCATCAAGGCCCGTGAGGAGGCCGAGACCGCACGCGTTCAGGCCGAGGAACGGCTCAAGGCACAGCAGGCACACCTGCGCACCGACGAGCAGCTGGGCGTGCAGCAGCAGAACCAGCGGCGGGAGATCGCCGTCGCGGAGAAGAACCGCGAACGCGTCATCGCCATCGAGTCCGAGCGCATCGAGAAGGACCGGGTGCTGGAGGTCATCGGCCGGGAGCGCGAGACCGAGCTGTCCCGCATCTCCAAGGACAAGGAGGTCGAGGCCGAGAAGCGCGAGGTCGCCGAGGTCGTACGGGAGCGCATCGCGGTCGAGAAGACCGTGGCCGAGCAGGAGGAGAACATCAAGAAGCTGCGCGCGGTCGAGGAGGCCGAGCGCCAGCGCCAGGCCATCATCATCCACGCCGAGGCCGAGGCCCAGGAGAACCTGGTCAAGGACATCAAGGCGGCGGAGGCCGCCGAGGCGGCCGCCAAGCACAAGGCCGCCGAGGAGCTGACCCTGGCCGAGGCCCGCGAGCAGGCCGCCGAGCTCGACACCCGCGCCAAGATCCGGCTCGCCGAGGGCGCTCAGGCCGAGGCCGCGGCCGCCGGGCTGGCCGACGTGCAGGTCCGCGAGCAGGACGCGGCGGTCATCGAGAAGACCGGCCGTGCCGAGGCCGCCGTGATGAAGGAGAAGGCGCTCGTGGAGGCGGAGGCCGTCCGCGAGAAGCTGCGCGCCGAGGCCGAGGGCCTCAACGAGAAGGCCGGTGCGATGGCCGCGCTCGACCAGGTCAGCCGCGAGCACGAGGAGTACCGGCTGCGTCTGGACGCCGAGAAGGAGGTCCGGCTGGCCGGGATCGACGTGCACCGGCAGGTCGCCGAGGCCCAGGCGACGGTGCTGGCCACCGGCCTGGAGAAGGCCGACATCAACATCGTCGGCGGCGACGGCATGTTCTTCGACCGGATGGTCAACTCCATCGGCATGGGCAAGGCCGTCGACGGGTTCGTGCGGAACTCCGACGTCGCGCAGTCGCTGGGCGGGGCGTGGCTCGACGGCTCCTCCGACTTCGGTGCCGACATGGCACGGCTGCTCGGGTCGATCGACACCGGCGATATCAAGAACCTCACCGTCTCCGCGCTGCTGCTGAAGCTCATCCAGGCCGGCGGCCCGGACGCGGCTCGGCTGCGCCAGCTGCTGAGCACCGCCGAGGACCTCGGCGTCGCCGAGGCTCCCCTGGCCGCCCTCAACGGCACGAAGCGGTGAGGTAGCCGGTGACCGATGTGGTGAACGAGGAGTCCGCCCCGGCGGGCTCCTCGGCCCCCGACCCTTCCCACGCGTCCGAACGGGCGGAAGAGTCGACACCGGACGGCCGCGGGCCCGACGGCGCCGACCGCCTCGACACCGGCACCTACGAGGTGCTGCACTCCCGACTGGCCCGGCAGTCGGGTGAGCTGACCCGGCGGGCCGAGGAACTCAACGCCCGCCGACTGGAGGTGTTCGGTGGCAGCGAACTGGACCTGCTCGGCACCGAGCGGATCCGCACCGAGCACAACTGCGTGCCGCGCGACATCGTGTCCGTCGGCGGGCACCTGCTGTTCGGCTACAACGCCGCCACCGGGCGCAAGGCCGAGACGCGTGTCGAGGACGTGTTCGCGCTGCACCGCTTGGAGCGCGACGCCGCCGCCGACACAGGCACAGGCACAGGCACAGGCACAGGCACAGGCTCTCCGGAGGGTGCCCCGCGCCTGGCGCCGACCACCGATGACGCCCTCCCGGAACTGCTGCGCGACCCGAAGTTCGAGCGCGACTTCGGCGAGCTGTACCGGTACTACCGCGAGACCCGGCTACTGCAGCTGCGGCACGTGGAGGGCAAGCTCCTCGCGGTCTTCCAGACGGGACCGCGCGCCGAGGACGTCAAGGTGCTGCGGTGGAGCGTCGACTCCCGCGGCGCGGTGGCCTACCTCGACCCCCGGGGCGAGCGCGACCACGTCTTTCCGCCCTCGCACGACGTCGCGTGGACCGAGGCCACCCGCGACGACCACGTGCTGGGCCGCCACCCGCACATATCCATCCTCGGCGAGATCTTCGTGGAGACCATCGGCGGCGATCTCACCGTCAAGGTCGAGAACGACACCGAGGTCGGCGCGGGCATCTACAGCGAGCCGGTCGCCGAGCCGCTGCAGAGCCTGGCCGACGCCGATGTGTACTACGCGCGCGTCGGCGCACTGATCCTGCTGCGGATCCGCCCGTACAACGAGACCGAGTGGCGCCACCTGGTGTTCAACACCCGGGCCGGGGACGTGGCCCGGCTCGACGGCATCGGGCAGTCCTGCCAGCGGCTCCCCGAGGACCAGGGCATCATCTTCCCCGGCGGGTACTACCTGGCCACCGGCGCGGCGAAAACCTTCGACACCGACGTCGCCGACCTGGAGTTCGAGCGGGTCATCCGCTCCCCCAACGGCGAGGACGTGCTCTACGGCTTCCACTCCCGCGGCGACGGCCGCACTCTGCTGCTGCCCTACAACGTGATCCGCAAGGAGGTCGCCGCCCCGATCGTCTGCCACGGCCACGCGCTGTTCGACGACGGCACCCTGGTGGTGTTCCGCGACGGTGGGGGCGAGCCGACCCGCGTCCACCCGATGCAGGTGTGGCAGACCCCCTTCGTCTCCGACGTGTACGCCGCCGCACAGCCGGTGGGCACCGGGCCACTGGAGCGGGTGGGCAACGCCGAGCTGGTACGCGGGATCTCCGACTGCCTGTCGGTGACCCGGATGGTCGCCGAGATGTCACCGTCGACCGCGGTGTTCGAGGCACTCATCGCCTCGTGCCGCCGGGTGTTCGACCGCTACCACTGGCTCGGCGAGAGCGAGCTGGGCGGTCTGCGCGACCCGCTGGAGCAGGTGCGCGCCACCGCCGAGCAGGTACTCGACGAGTTCGAGAAGGTGCAGGCCCTCACCGGCCAGGCCGCGGCGGCGCTGGAGGAGGCGGAGCGGGGCATCGCGTCCCTGGTCCGGCGGTCGCGCGGGGAGACGCCGCGCTCCGCCGACACCTGGGTGGAGCGGTTGACCGAGCTGCGCCGGTCCCAGGGCCACCTGGTGACGCTGCGCGAGATGCGCTACGTCGACACCGACCGCATCGACCGACTCGACCGCGACCTGACCGACGAGCTCGCCGCCGCCGGGCGGCGCGCCGTGGCGTTCCTGGAGGGCGACGGCGCCTTCGCCGGTTACCATGCCGAGGTCGATCGCCTGGCAGCCGAGGCCGAGGCCATCGCGACGGTGGCCGACGCGGCGCCGCTGGCCGAGCGGTTGGCCGAGCGGACCGAGGGCCTGGAGATCGTCACCGAGGTCGTCGGGGCACTGGACATCGCCGATGCCCAGGTGCGCACCGGCATCCTGGAGCGGATCGGCGAGGTGCTCGGCGGTGTCAACCGCGCCCGCGCCACCCTGGAGGCGCGGCGCAAACAGCTGCTGGAGACCGAGGGCCGGGCCGAGTTCGCCGCCGAGTTCGCACTGCTCGGACAGGCGATCACCGGGGCGCTGGCCGCCGCCGACACCCCCGACCGCTGCGACGACCAGCTGGGCCGGCTCATGCTGCGGCTGGAGGGCCTGGAGTCGCGCTTCGGCGAGTTCGACGACTTCCTGGGCGAGCTCGCGGCCAAACGGGAGGACGTCTACGAGGCCTTCTCCGCCCGCAAGCAGGCGCTGCTCGACGAGCGCGCGCGGCGCGCCGAGCGGCTCGTGGAGTCGGGCGACCGCATCCTGGGCAGTGTGCAGCGGCGCGTCCTGACGCTGGACTCGATCGACGACGTCAACACCTACTTCGCCTCCGACGCGATGGTGGCGCGGCTGCGCACGACCGTCGACCGGCTGCGCGAACTGGGCGACCAGGTGCGCGCCGAAGAGTTGGAGGGCCGGGTCAAGGCGGCCCGGCAGGAGGCGGGCCGGGCGCTGCGCGACCGGCTCGATCTCTTCGACGGCGGCGGCGAGAGCCTGCGGCTGGGCAGGCACCGCTTCGCGGTCAACGCCCAGCCCATCGACCTGACGCTGGTGCCGCACGAGGGCGGCATGGCCCTCGGCATCACCGGGACCGACTTCCGCGCGCCCGTGCTCGACGAGGGCTTCGCGGCGACCCGCCGGTTCTGGGACCGGCCGGTCGTCTCGGAGTCCGACGAGGTCTACCGGGCCGAGTACCTGGCGACCTCCGTCCTGGCGATGGCCGAGTCGGGGCAGGGGGGCCTGAGCCTGGAGGCGCTGCGGGCGGCCGCCGCGCAGGACGGCGCCGACGGCACGTCCTCGGGCGGCGGCGTGCTCGCGCTGGTCCGCGGGGTCGCGGAGTCCCGCTACAACGAGGGCTACGAGCGGGGCGTGCACGACCATGACGCCGCGCGCATCCTCGACGCCGTCCTGCGACTGCGCGACGCATCCGGGCTGCTGCGCTATCCGGCGGCGGCACGGTCGGCCGCCCAGCTGTTCTGGGCGTTCGGGGCCGATGCCGCGCAGCGCGCGGTGTGGCGGACACGGGCCGCGTCCCTGGCGCGCGCCCGCGAGGTCTTCGGTGTGCGCGACTCGGCGGCGATCCGCGCCCTGCACGACGAACTGACCGCGGCCATCGGGTCGTTTTCGGTCGACACGGGGCTGGACCTCGGTACCGCGGGGGCGGACCTCGCCGGGGAGTACCTGTTCGAGGAGGCGGCCGCCGAACCGGACGGTTTCGTCACCGGTGCCGGCGCCCGCGGTCTCCTGGACCGGTTCCGGCGGGCTCTGGGCACTGCGCGGTCGACCACGGCCGCCTCGTTCGACGAGGACCTGAGGGCGCTCGGCGGCGACCTCTCCGCCCGGCACCAGCTGGTCACGGCGTGGCTGCAGGCGTTCGCGAGCACGCTGGACACCGATGGCGCCCAGGCTGACGCCGCCGTCGACGCCGACCTGGCCGAGGCGGTCGCGGTGGAGCTGTGCGGTTCCGAACTTCCGCGGTACGACTCCTCGGCTCAGGTGTCGGCGACGGTCACCGGCCTGCTGGGGTCGCACCCCCGCGTCGCCGACCGGAGCCTGTCGTTCCGGATCGACGAGCTGCTGGCGCGCACCCGCCGCTTCCGCCGCGAGGAGGTGCCGGCGTTCGGCGACTACCAGCGGACCCGCAACGAGCTCGTCGAGCGCGAGCGGCGGCGGCTGCGCCTGGAGGAGTACCGACCCAAGGTGATGAGCTCCTTCGTGCGCAACCGCCTGCTGGACGAGGCCTACCTGCCGCTGATCGGCGACAACCTCGCCAAGCAGCTGGGGGCGGCCGGTGACGGCAAGCGCACCGACCAGAGCGGGCTGCTGCTGCTCATCTCCCCGCCCGGGTACGGCAAGACCACGCTCATGGAGTACGTGGCGAGCCGCCTGGGCCTGGTGTTCGTCAAGGTCAACGGCCCGGCGCTGGGCCACGCGGTCACCTCGCTGGACCCGGACGACGCGCCGGACGCCACAGCCCGCCAGGAGGTCGAGAAGATCTCGTTCGCCCTGGAGATGGGCAACAACGTGCTGCTCTACCTCGACGACATCCAGCACACCGACCCCGCGCTCCTGCAGAAGTTCATCTCGCTGTGCGACGGGCAGCGTCGGATGGAGGGTGTGTGGGACGGCCGAACGCGCACCTATGACCTGCGCGGCAAGCGGTTCGCGGTGTGCATGGCCGGCAACCCCTACACCGAGCAGGGGCGGCGGTTCCGGATTCCGGACATGCTGGCCAACCGCGCCGACGTCTACAACCTGGGCGACGTCCTGTCGGGCAAGGAGGAGCTGTTCGCGCTGAGCTACATCGAGAACGCGCTGACCTCGAACCCGACGCTGGCGCCGCTGTCCACGCGCGAGCGCGGCGACATCGAGCTGCTGGTACGGATGGCCCGCGGCGACGACTCGGTGCGGCCGGACCTTCTGGCCCACCCCTACTCGCAGGTGGAGCTGGAGCAGATCCTGTCGGTGCTGCGCAAGCTGCTGCGGGCGCAAGAGGTGGTGCTGGCCAACAACCAGGCCTACATCGCCTCGGCGGCTCAGGCCGAGGAGTCGCGGACCGAGCCGCCGTTCCGCCTGCAGGGCTCGTACCGGAACATGAACCGGCTGGCCGAGAAGATCGTCCCGGTGATGGACGACGCCGAGCTGGAGGCGGTGATCGACGACCACTACCTGGGTGAGGCGCAGACGCTGACCTCGGGGGCCGAGGCGAACCTGCTCAAACTGGCCGAGCTGCGCGGCACCATGACCGCGGAGCAGGAACGCCGGTGGGCCGAGGTGAAAGCCGGTTTCCTGCGCGGGCGGGCACTGGGTGGGGCCGAGGACGACCCGATGACACGGGCCGTGGGCGCCGTGGGGCTGCTGGCCGACCGGGTCGGGGCGGTGGAGAGCGCCATCGAGCGCGCGGCCGACCGGTTCCACCGCGATGGGGTCCGCTGACCGCGGCCGCGTGTATGACGCGCCTCACGTTCGAGCCACAGCGGGGGCGGTGACCGGGAACCCGGGCACCGCCCCCGTGGCATATCCGGCGAAACCCCCTGCCGCGCCGAGGTTTCCGACAGTCGGGACAGGCCCTGGCAAAACACTACTACTGGGTAGTAACATGGACTTGTTACCAGCCAGTAGAAGTCTGTGCCGACAGCGGCCACGACACAGCGGAGCGCGCCATGACGCACTACAAGAGCAACCTCCGTGACCTCCAGTTCAACCTCTTTGAGGTCTTCAAGCGCCAGGACGTGCTGGGCAAAGGCCCGTTCGAGGAGCTGGACGAGGACACGGCCCGCACCATCCTTGACGAGGTCAACCGGCTCGCCACCGGTGTCGTGGCCGAGTCGTTCGAAGACGCCGACCGCAACCCCCCGGTGTTCGACCCCAAGACCAGCACGGTCGCCATCCCCGAGAGCCTGAAGAAGTCGTACCAGGCCTATATGGACGCCGGCTGGTACAACCTGGACCTGCCGCCGGAGCTCGGCGGGCTGGGCGCACCCCGCTCCCTCTCCTGGGCGGCGGCCGAGCTCATCCTGGGCTCCAACCCCGCGATCTACATGTACTCGGCCGGCCCCGGCTTCGCGAACATCCTGTACAACGAGGGCAACGAGGCGCAGAAGAAGTTCGCCCGGCAGGCCATCGAGAACGGCTGGGGCGCCACCATGGTGCTCACCGAGCCCGACGCCGGGTCGGACGTCGGCGCAGGCCGCACCAAGGCCATCGACCAGGGCGACGGCACCTGGCACATCGAGGGTGTGAAGCGCTTCATCACCTCGGCCGAGCAGGACATGACGGAGAACATCTTCCACCTCGTCTTGGCGCGACCCGAGGGCGCCCAGCCGGGGACGAAGGGGCTCTCCCTCTTCCTCGTGCCGAAATACCTGGTCAACGAGGACGGCTCGCTCGGCGAGCGCAACGGCGCCTACGTCACCAACGTCGAGCACAAGATGGGCCTCAAGGCCTCCACCACCTGTGAGCTCACCTTCGGTGACAAGCACCCCGCCATCGGCTACCTCGTCGGCGACAAGCACGAGGGCATCCGGCAGATGTTCCTCATCATCGAGTACGCCCGGATGATGGTCGGCACGAAGGCGATCGCCACGCTGTCCACCGGATACCTCAACGCCCTGGAGTACGCCAAGGAGCGCAAGCAGGGCGCCGACCTCACCCGGATGACCGACAAGGCCGCCCCGCGGGTGACCATCACCCACCACCCGGACGTGCGGCGCAGCCTGATGACGCAGAAGGCCTACGCCGAGGCGCTGCGGGCGCTGGTCATCTACACCGCCACCCAGCAGGACGCGGTGCAGATCGCCCAGCACAACGGCGAGGACCACAGCCGGATCGAGGCCCTCAACGACCTGCTGCTGCCCATCGTCAAGGGTGTGGGCTCCGAGCGCTCCTACGCGCTGCTCGGCGAGTCGCTGCAGACCCTCGGCGGCTCCGGGTACCTGCAGGAGTACCCGATCGAGCAGTACATCCGCGACGCCAAGATCGACACACTGTACGAGGGCACCACCGCGATCCAGGCGCAGGACTTCTTCTTCCGCAAGATCGTGAAGAACAACGGCCAGGCCTTCGGCGCCCTCATGGGGGAGATCAAGGCCTTCGCCGCCGGTGACAGCGGCAACGGGCAGCTCAAGGAGGAGCGCGCCGCGCTCGCCGACGCCGCCGCCGAGGTCGAGAAGATCGTCGAGATCATGGTCGGCGACGCCATGCGCTCCGCCGAGGAGGTCCGCGAGCTGTACAAGGTCGGCCTCAACGCCACCCGCCTGCTCATGGGCTTCGGCGACGTGGTGCTGGGCTGGCTGCTGCTCCGCCAGGCCGCCGTGGCGCTGGAGGCCCTGGACGGTGCGGAGGGGTCCGACAAGGACTTCTACACCGGAAAGGTCGCCGCCGCGCGGTTCTTCGCCGACCAGGTGCTGCCGCGCCTGGCCGCCGAGCGCAAGATCGCCGAGAACACCACGCTCGACCTGATGGACGTCCCCGAATCGGCGTTCTGACACGTCGGTCCGGGTGACCGCGGGACCACGTCCCGCATGAGCGGGTGAGGGAAAGTACCCCCCTCACCCGCTTTTCGCATACCCGGCGCCGAAAGCCGTGATCCGCGGCCGCAAAGCGGGTACGGGCACAGGGGTTACCACGGAAACCTCACACGACGCGGCGCGGAGGCAAGCGTATGGGTATCGGTGTTGGCATCTTCCTCGCGGTCGTCGGCGCGGTGCTGAAGTTCGGCATCACCGCCGACGTCGCCGGGATCGACCTGGACGCCATCGGCGTCATCCTGATGGCGGCCGGGACGGCCATCGTCGTCCTGACGCTCATCCTCATGGTCATCCGCCGCGAGCAGCCCGACCGTCGGGAGAAGCTCCGCAACGACCCCGACGTGGTCTGAGGGGCCCGCGCCCCGGCGGTCAGCCGGAGCGCGGGTAGCGCCGCAGCAGCAGGGCCAGCGCCACGGTGCCCAGCGCCGTGGTCGCCGTCACCGGAAGGAACGCCGCCTGGAAGCCGGCACCGGCTTCCAGGATCACCCCGGCGAGCAGCACGGTCACCACCACCGCGGTGAACCCCGCCATGTTCACCAGGCTGGAGGCCACGCCGGTGCGCTGCGCGGGGACGCCGTCACGCGCGAAGTCGAAGGAGATCGGCGCCGCCATCACCGACGCCGCACAGGCCACGGCGAAGTGCGCGACGACCAGCCAGACGGGCGGCGGGCCGCCCGGCCACACCGCGATCGCGGCCCAGCCGGCGCTCAGCACCACGCCGAGCCCGATCGCGAAGACGGCGCGCACCCCCGGGAAGCGGCCCACGAACGCCCCCAGCACCGGCGACACCCACAGCGTGGACACCCCCAGCACGGTCAGCACCGTCCCGGCCACCACCGGGGCCATGCCCAGCCCCTCGACGAGGAACGGGTAGCCCCACAGCGCCGCCAGCATCGTGTAGGGCGCCTGCAGCACCACGTGGCTGGCCATACCCACGCGCGGCCCCCGCGCCCGCAGCGCCTCGGTGAGCCGCGCCCGCAGCGACACCCGCTCCTGGGGGTGTGCCTCGGCGGGCATCCCGGCGGGCCGGTCGCGCACCACCAGGAGCACCAGCAGCATCATCAGGGCGGTCAGAGCGCCCGCACCCAGGAACGCCGCCGTCCACCCCACCTGGTGCAGCGCCAGCGACAGCGGGACCACACTGGCCACCTGGCCCAGCCCGCCGATCGTCCCGGTGAACGCACTGACCAGGGCGTAGCGCGAGCGGGGGAACCACAGGGCGCCCAACCGGATGACATTGAGGAAGGTGACCGCATCGCCCAGCCCGATGAGGACCCGGGCCGCGATCGCCGCCTCCACGTTCGGAGCGAGCGCGAACAGGACGACCCCGGCCGTCATCGCCACCAGACCCATCAGCAGGGTGCGGCGCGGGCCGAGGCGGTCGGCCATCAGACCCGTGGGCACCTGCAGCGCCACATAGACGACCAGCTGCACGACGGGCAGCACCGACAGCAGCGCCGGGCCGACGTGGAAGCGCTCCTGGGCCTCCAGCGCGGCCACGCCCAGTGCGTTGCGGTGGAACATCGCCAGGAAGTAGACGCCGACGGCGACGCCCCACACCAGCCACGCGCGGGCGCCGCCCGCCGGCTCGACCGGGGCGGTGCCCGAAGCCGGCCCCCCGTCCTCACGGAGGACCCGACCAGCAGACGTCGGTTCAGCGGATGTCTCTTCGCACGCCCGGTCCCGGGCGCCGACGCTCACCGTCGCGCCCCGAGCATCGCCCCAGCGGCGTCCATGTGCAGCCGGACGGCCTCGCGTACCGCCGCGGTGCCGCCGTCGCGGATGGCGTCCATGATGGCGGCGTGCTCGTCGATGTTGGCGCGCAGCCGCTCGACGGTGCGGGCGCCCTCCTCCATCATCCGCAGCTGCCGGTCCCGCAGGGACTCGTACAGCTCGATGAGGACCTGGTTTCCGGCGGCACGGATGATCGCGCGGTGGAACTCGCGGTCGGCGACGACGAATGCGCGCTTGTCGGTGGCGACGTGGGCGCGCATGACATCGAGGTAGGCGCCGAGCGCGGCGACGAGCTCGGCGCGCTCGGCCTCGGGCGCGGCGGCGGCGCGCTCGGCGGTGAAGCCCTCGACGAGGCGGCGGGTCTCGATGACGTCGTCGATCTCCTGCTGGGAGACGGGCACGATGAGGGCGCCGCGCTTGGGGAAGAGCCGGACCAGCCCCTCGGCCTGGAGGCGGAGCAGCGCCTCGCGCACCGGCGTGCGGGAGACCCCGACCCCGGCGGCGATATCACCCTCGCTGACCAGCTCGCCACCGGCGTAGCGGCGGGCGAGGATGGCGTCCTTGGTGTACTCGTAGGCGCGATCTGTCGCGGACGGCGTTGTATTCATGTTGTATCCAAGCTACGGGAGGTGCGGGCTCCTGCCCAGGTCGCGGCGGTGAACAGTGAGCAGCGACACGCGCCCCGGCGCCGAGGCGGCCAGGGCGCGCACCGCCGTACCGACCCTCTCGAAGGGTTCAAGGCCCGGGCAGGACTTCTCCAACCACGGCGCCGATGGCGGCCGATCCTCGGGGCCCGGGTGCCACCATGGCGGCATCCGCGGCCGCCGTGGCGGCCGCCCGACCGGGTTCATCCCCGTGGGGAAAGAGGGAGTCGCGTTGGAAGCCCCGCACGCCCCGATGGCCTCGCCGCCGAAGAAGCGGACGTGGCGGACGATCTTCTTGACCGGCCTGCTGCTCTGGGCGGCCACCGTGCTGGTCACCTTCGTCACGCGCAACACCAACCTGGTGCCCACCATCGTGCTGCTGGGCAGCTTCCTGGTGCCGGTCACCTTCGTCGCCTGGGCCTACGAGCGCGACTACGGCGGGAACGTGACCGTGGAGCGGCTGTTCTCCGCCTTCGTCATCGGCGGCATCCTGGGCGTCCTTGGCGCCTCGCTGCTGGAGGACTACCTCCTGCACCCCTCCCCTGTGCTGTTCGTCGGTGTGGGCCTCATCGAAGAGGGCGTCAAGCTGCTCGCGCTGCTGTTCATCGCCCGGGACCTGACCCGCCGGACGCTGCGTGACGGCCTCGTCCTCGGCGCGACCGTCGGCTTCGGCTTCGCGGCCTTCGAGAGCGCGGGCTATGCGCTGCAGGCGATGATCACCGCCCAGGGCCTGGACCTGGTCGCGCTCGTGCAGACCGAGATCCTGCGCGGGCTGCTGGCGCCGGTGGGGCACGGGCTGTGGACGGCGATCCTGGGCGGCGTGCTGTTCGCGGCCTCACCTGGACCGCAGTGGCGCTTCACGCCCGGTGTCATCGCCACCTACCTGGGCGTGTCGCTGCTGCACGCGTTCTGGGACTCGGTGCACAGCATCTCCCTGGCGCTGACCCTGATGTTCACCGGTGAGCCCTGGCAGCAGTTCATGCTGCGCATCGGTCGGCTTCCCGAGCCCACCCAGGCGCAGGCCAACCTGATCAACCTGCTCGACATCGTCGGCATGGTGGTCGTCGCGGCCATCGGGCTGTTCTGGCTGTGGGCGGTGGCGACGAACGGCGGGGGCCGCACCCGGGCGCGGGGGGCACGGGAGCCGGACGAGCCGACCGGGCCGGCGGGACCGCCGGGCTCCGGCGGTGGCGGGGAGGCCGGTCCGGTGCGACCGGGGCCGCCCGGCCGGCCGGGCGCTCCCGCCGCGCCGGACCGCCCCACCGACGCGGAGCGTCCAGGGACACCCCGGCCGCCGCAGGAGCCGGACGCCTAGAGAGGGCAGGCAGGCGAGAGTAGGCGATCGAGAGGGGGTGCCACCGCGGTGGCACCCCCTCCGCACGTGTTCACCGGCCGTTCGACCAGCGAGCACGCGCTTGTCAAACGGCGCTTTCACCCGTGGGGCAGGCGAAGCGCTCGGCGAGCGCCCACCGGGGCACCGATCCTCACCCGATGCTCCGGTGAAGTCACCGTAAGCAATTCCCCATCATCCTGCGCATTCGCACCGACACACGACGCAACCGAATCCGGTGACACAGCCGACACCCCACCAGAAACCCCCTCACCCTCAGAACGCCCGATCATGCTCGATCATACATTCGATACGATGACCTCAACCTGCAAAAACAATTTTCAATACAATCAATCGACCGACCCATCGGTGTGACATGGGCAACATTTTTCGGGGTCGACCCCTAGGGGATGGTTCCTGCTACTATCCGGATCGCGAAGGATAACCGGCAGGTAACGACAGCTTCTGTCACCCGTCGCCTTCGTGGAGATCACGGGTCAAGTGCCCGCACCGGTCCGCTCCACCCCCTCGGAGCACCGGAGCGGCCCCGGCCCGGGATCCGGCCGCGGAAGCGTGGCCGCAGCATGGCGCGGCACTCCCCACCGCGGTACCCCGAGAAGCAGGAGACAACGCTTTGAGTCACAGGCGTTTGAACAACCCCAGAGCCGCTCGACTGAAATCGGCGCTGGCCAAGCGGGTCAAGCACCGACCCCGGCATGCCTTCTGCGCCCAGAGCGCGATCGCGGCCCTGCGGGACGAGCTCGATTCCGTGATGTCCCGGCCGATGTACCGCGCCGGCTGCTCCGACCTCGCCGTCATGTCCGTGATGCGGGGCATCAACGTCTGGTGCCGCGACGGCAAGTTCTTCTGGCACGACCTCGTCGGCACGACCGTCGAACACCCCGCCAACGACCCGGCCGGCGCCGCAGCACGGTTGCGCCCCTTCTCCTCCCCCCACCGCCGCAGCTTCGAGCACGGCAGGCAGCACGTCCTCTCGGCCGCCTAGAGCGTGACCGCGCGCAGCGCCCGCGCCACGCGGCCGCGCCGACACGCCACCACGGCCGCTCACGGCCCCACCGCCGACCCCGCCCGGCCGACGCGCATCACGGGGGCACCCATGCGCGACCTCCTTCCTGACCACGCCGGAGACACACGTTGATCTCCGCCCCGGGGGGATGCGAAGTCCACGGTCGTTCGGACGCCCGCAACACGGCTCCGGTTCCCCACCGGCATCGCGCTTCCCCCCACCGAAGGGGGCACCGACCCCACCGACCCGCAACTGAGGCTTCACGGGTGATGCCCGTCCCCGTCCCTCCGTTGATCTCGGGGATACTGGGGTAAAAATCGCCCGCGAGACCCCAGTATCTCCGAGATCAACGGACGCCCCAGGCAGCGACGGCGCAAGAAACGTATTCGTCGCTACTCGTCGTCGGAGCCGCCGGAGTCCGAAGCGGAATCGGCGTCCGAGTCGGCGGCTTCGGCCTCCTTCTCCTCTTCCTCCTTCTTCGCCTCCTCCTCTTCCTTCTTCTTCCGTTCTTCCTCTTCGCGCTTCCGCTCGGCCTCGGCTTCGGCACGCGCGCCCGCGCGGTTGGTGCACACCTCGGGGGCCGCGGCGGACCGGCCGTCGACGGCGACGATGGTGAAGCAGTACTCGGCCTCGGTGTCGTCCGTCGTCACCTGGGCGACCGTCACCCCCGCACCGGTGCGGAGCAGCGTCTTGGGGTGGTCGTGTGAGGAACCGCCGACGACGAAGTAGCTCGCCTTGCCACCGGAGTTGTCCGTCCATTGCACCTGGACACTGCTCAGGTTGTCCTGCAGAGAGACGTTCGAGGGAGCCGACACCTCCGGTAGGGGCTCGGACTTCGACGCCGAGTCGGACTTCTCGTCACCCGCGGCGGACTCCGTGTCCGCCTCGGCGCCGTCCTTCGCCTCGTCGTCCGTGTCGCCGCCGTCGCCTTCGTCGGCCGCCAGCAGCCCCGCCGCCTGCGTGTCGGTGGTGGTCAGCCCGGGACCGGGCCGCGCGACCGCGAGGGCCGTCGCGGCACCGGACACGACGACGATGGAGGCGGCCGCAGCGACGATGTGCAGGTGGCGGCGCCAGCGGGCGGGGCGGTCGGGGCCGGGGTCGGAGAAGTCCGGCCAGTCCTCGTCGTCGCCCCGGCCGTGCGCCGCGCCGTCCGCCGGCCCCGGGAGCGGGGGCGATTCGGCCGAGCCGCTCCACCCCTCCAGCCGGGACCAGGCCTGCTGGGTGACGAGGTCGACGCCCGCCTCGCCGCGGATCCGCTCCAACAGGTTGTGGACGCCGGTGTTCTCGGCCAGGCCGGAAGAGCGGCGGGTGGACCGCGTGTCCGGTTCGGGCGAGGCGGGCACAGGTGCCGGGGGCACAGATGCCGGGGGCGCGGGTGCGGGGGGCGCGGCGTGGCCGGCAGCTCCGGCTGCGTGCCCGGGCTGGCGCGGCTGCCCGTCCCAGCCGGTCCCGGCGGCGTGCGCACCCTGCGTGGCCGCCGCAGGCGGCGGGGCGGCAGCGCCGGGGTAAGCGCCAGCCGGAGGGACAACCGGAGCCTGCGGCCCGGAAGATGCGGTCCCCGCGCCGTACACCGGAGCCGGGGGCTGAGCGGCAGGCGGAACCTGCGGTCCGGACGGTGGGTGTGCCGCTCGGGCCTGGGAGGCAGCGGGCTGCTGCGGCCCCGACGGGGGCACGTACCCGTGCGGGGCCGCGGGCGGGTAGGGAGTAGGCGCCATGCCGGCATGGGGGCCGGACGGCTGCGATGCAGCCGGGGGCGGGGCCGGGGCCGGCCCGGGCGCCGGATGGTGCGTCGGCGCCTGCGGGGCAGCGGGCGTCGCGGTCCCATACGGCGCCGCGGATGGTACCTGAGGGCCGGAGTGCTGGTCGGCGGCGTGCCGGGGCGGCGTCTGCGGACCGGTGGGGCGCTGGGGGTACCCGGGCGTCTCGGGCCGGGGCGGCACCGGCGGCGGTGACCCGGCGGGGGGAGTCTGCTGTGGCCGGACCTGGCCGTGAGACGGATTCGGCCCGGTCGGCGTGCCCGGCGCATTCGGTCCGGTCGGTACACCCGGCGCGGGCGGGGCGGGTGGCGCAGGGGCAGGGGCAGGGGCGAGAGCAGGCGCAGCGGCGGACGCGGAGTCGGGGCGCTCGGTCCACGTGCGCTCCAGCTCGACCGCGAACTCGCCCGGCGTCGCGTAGCGCTCGGCCGGGTCCTTGGCCAGTGCTCGGAGCAGCACGTTGTTCAGCCGCCACGGGACATCTCCGCGCCGAACCGGCGACGCCGGGGTCCGCAGCGCCACGGCCGCGTACTCCTGCGGGCCGGGCGAGACGATGCTGTCGCCGCCGAACGGCGGGTGCCCGGCGAGCAGCGTCCACAGCACGGACGCGAGCTCGTACACATCCGAGGCGGGCGAGGTCCCCGTCGCGCGCAGAACCTCGGGCGGCGCGTGGTAGACCAGCTCGGAGCTGGTGCGGAGCCTGGGTGGCGGGCCACCGATCTCGGCGGTCGCGCCGAAGTCGGTGAGCACGGCCGAACTGGACGCGCGCAGGATGTTGCTGGGAACGATCTCGTTGTGCAGCAGGCCGTGGCCGTGCATGACGGACAGCGCACCGGCCACGGCGCGACCGACGCGCACGACCTCGCGGGGGTGGAGAGGGCCGCTCTGCCCGAGAACGTCGGTGTAGGAGCCGTCCGGATAGAAGGGCATGACCTTGACGGACTCGCCCGTGGACGTGCGCGCGACGTCCAGGAGGGGCACCACGCCCTGGGCTCCGCCGAAGTCGCGGACGCGAAGGATCTCGTCGAACCCGGTGGCATTGTGCATGACCTTCAGCGCGACGGGGGTCTCCATCCGGGCGCTGATCGCCCGGTACACCTGGGAATCGCGGCCGCGGTAGGCCAGCGCCAAGGAGTGGAACCCGTCCACGCGCACAGTGGAACGCTCCCCACCCGACATCACGTGCTCTCTTCCCTCAATCGACCGCAACCATCACACGCCTACCACCATGGCATCTTCCGGGAGGACAGGGCGAAAAAACGGCGGCCGGATCCGGCCGCCGCTCTCGTCCCCTTCTCATCCGCCGGACGAGCGCGGGTCGGGTTCAGCCGGGCTGACCGCCCAGGCCGGACTGCCCGACGGGGTTCTGCTGCTGGGTCACCGGACCGGGGTTGCGGGCGTTTTCCCGTTCCTGGTTGATCTCCTGCTGCTTGTCGAAGGCGGAGTGCACCGCGATGCCCCCGCAGATGAGCGCGATCAGGATGACACCGCCGATCACCGCGGGCCAGACGCGCTGCCGTCGCCGCCAGTAGCGGCTGGAGCCGTAGAGCAGGGCGGCGCGCAACTGGCGCCGGCGCAGGGCGTCGGCCTGGAGCACGTACTGGTCGGCGTTGGGCGTGTAGTGGAACGCCTCGGGGACCATGCCCTCGGAGTTCGCGGGCGCGGTCGGCGCGGGTGACGGGGGTGAGGACGCTGAGTGGGACACGGGAGATGACCGTCTGGTGGGGGCCGGAGAGCGGCTAGAACAGGCCGTTCAGGTACTTGGACAGCTTGCCGTAGTTGTCCGCCGCACTGTCGGTGGAGTCGATCAGCTTGGCGAAGGCGCTGTTGACCTGCTGGAACTGGTTGTCGAACTCGGTGGCCTTGTTCTGGAACTCGGGGCTACCGGAGCCCTCCCACTTGGAGACGGTGCCCTCGGACTGGTTCTTGATCTGTTCCATGATGCCCCGGAAGCGGGTCAGGTACTGCTGCTGCTCGAAAGCGAGATTCTGCAGGCCACCGACGTTGCCGTAGACCTCGAACGACATGTGACTTCCTAACGTTGAAACGGGTTCGGGGGAAGAGGAAGGCGCGGAGTGCGCAGCCAACCCGGCTCACTCGACCGGCCGCGGCGGCTGAGGCGTGCGGGGGAGCCATCGGGCCGACCCGCCTCGCACTCACACCTATTACTAAGGCGTTATTACTTAGGCTTTACCTACGCAGCACTAACCGTTGACCGGCCGGGAGAGGCCCCCGAGCTGGTTCCCGGCCGCGCCGAAGTCGTCGCTGGACTGGGTGTCGGTGGCGTTGACCTGCTTCTGGCCCTCGTTCAGCTTGATGCCGTTGTTCGAGCACCAGGTCATCAGCTCGTCGAAGCGCTGGTTCAGCTCACCGCGCGCCTGCCGGAACTTGGAGAGCGCGTTGCCCTGGAGGGACTGGCTGTCCTTGTCCATGTCCTCGATCAGCCGACCGAGCTGCTGCCACAGCCCCTCAGACGACTCGCCGAGGCCTTCCCCTCCCTTCGAAAGCGCATCTGCCTGAGTCAAACCGACGTGTTCACTCATGAGCTTCCCTTCAGATGAGCACCAGTACAGGGGAGAAGAGGGGCACCGGCCCCTTCACGCGACCCTCAACCCTCAGCAGGCCCCTCGCGGCACACACCGCCGCATACCCGCCGGATCACGCACAGAGCGACACTAATGGCCCCCTGTGACACCGGTCAACGAGGCCGACCCCACGCCGAGCCCGGCTCATGCACGAGCTCCGACGATCTTGTGGTAGGTGTACTTACCGCCCAAATAACACTTCCGTCACCCTTCGTAACCACGCCGCGAAGAGTAAGGGGTCCCATCCCGGCAAACAACAACTCCGCGTAATCACTTTGAGACACACGTCACGATGCTAGGACGGACGAAGGAGAGGGACCATGACAGACGAATCCGGCGGCAACCCCAATGAAGGTTTTGCCATGGGGAACACAACAGTAGAAATCTCAGAAAGCTTCAAGGGCATCGCAAAAAAATTTGGAGATGTATGCGCTGACGCCAAGACAGCCTCCGGGTCAGACCCCGGAGTAAAAGGATTCTCATCCTTTAGCGACGAAGCCCTGGACACGATCAGAAAAGTACAACACCATGGAACCCAAATGGGAGGCAATATGATCGTGTCCGCCGACTCCATTGCTAAGAATGACCAGGAACATATGACCGAGTTCGAGAAGCATGCTTACGGGCTTAATAGACGCGTTAACCATTAGATTTACCAGCACAATAAGCAACTCGCACCACTCCATACAATAGAAGATGAATGCCATGAGCGGATTCGACAAGTCCGAATACGATGACAACACCATAAACCTTGGAGGCCTGAACACCGCTGCAGCAGACTTCGTCTCCATCATTGGCGATATGACCGGGCACTCAGGCGATGTCAAACAGACACTCACGTCAGGTGCGAACAACTTTACGGACATGATCTCCGAGAGCATCAAGTCCGAGGCGGCCTACGACGCCGATCTATGGGCCAAGGCAAGTATGTTCTGTGTCGTTGGGTCTGGAATCACGGAGCTTTGGATTCAGAACATCAAGGACTTCCGTGACAAACTCGACGAACTTCAACAGGAGTGGGACGACTACCCCCCGCCTCCGAAAGATGATAAGTCGAGCTCCAGCGAGGGCAAGAACTCGGATGCACTTGACGCCTATAAGACTGCGAAGCTGGAAAAACTCCAGGAGCTCAAAGACAGAGCAGAGGCAGCCCGCAGCAAGTTCGAGGACGAGGCAAGCGAGCGCAATAGCGACCTCAAAAAGGGAGCGGATGATTTCCCTGTAAAGAAACTTGTAGACGCTGGGGTCCTGGGCTGGGCCGCCTACAATATCCTCGGTCCGGGGCAGCCGGTCCCGATCACAACAAATGGAGAGATCGGAAAACTTCATGCTAGAAGGGCAGCCAAAGCACTAAAAGATGGTAAGAACGTTCCTCCTGAAATCCTTGCGGCCCTTGCTTACCTGAATCAGGTGGGCTTGGATAACCTGGGCACGGAAGAACGTCTGAACAAGGACCAGAGGGACTACCTTCAGAACTTCTTCGATTCACTTGAAGGTCAGTTCGAAGTCCAAGGCCTGTATGCAGGGTTCGAACCTCTTGGGATTCTTGCAGTTCCAGACATTTTGTCAGGGAATGCAGGTGTCCCCGTCCCAGATCGCGAGGAAGCCCTAGCGATTCTCGGGGGTGGACTCCTTACGCTCTCAAACGAAGACCTTGGAGGGGGTCTCGAACTGCTCCCCGAGAGTGTGCAGCGTGTAGTCAATGGCCCAGAATCATACCCGTTCGACTATCACAACAGCGATTATAGACAACATTCGGAATGGGGTGCAGATCTCCGTAAACTGGGTCTCCTCCTTGGCCCAGTCGAGAAGGATATCCAGGGGGGCAAGGAATTTTCTGCCGGGCTAACGACGTCAATCGGAAACGAGCTGGATAAGCACGGCCACCTAACTTACCCCGGCCACAACCTCGATTATTCCAATGACAAGGTACTGCAGCCCATCCTTGATGTTTCTACAAGGAACGAGAAGGCCAATTACGAAATTCTGACTGGTCAATACGAACACTCCCACTATCCATCAGATCCGACGAATATCCTTCGCGGTCTCTACAGGTACCAGTGGGACGATGACGGTCAAGCTGTGCGCGGCCTAACTGACTGGATATCTGACGCTTCAGCGAGCAACGATGCTGAGGAAAGAACCCGCGCCGGCGAAGCAACCGCAGCTCTCATCAAGACACTGACCCAGAAAGATGACGTATTCTCAGCGTTCGCGAACACTGGCGTCGATCTCTCGTCTGACGGCGGTTCAAGAAGCGCCACTTTCACGGAAATGAATCCAGAGATCGCCGATAGCCTGACTGACATCTTCAAATCCTATACTCAGGACTTCGGCAAGAGCATCGATGGCAATAAGACATTTAAATATGGGGAGGAGGGGCTCGAAATAGATTCCCGGGCCCGGGCCCGTTTTCTCCAGTATCTCGTCGCCGACGAAGCTTCAGCTATTCGCACCATATCACTCGTGGAAAAGAATCAATTCGATTCATTTGATTATTATCTTGAAAGGGGAGACAGCAAAGACGGCGACGACACGGTTGCCGGTGACAGCGGCCGCTTGAAGGGGCTCTTGGAGGCCGCTATTTCAAATGAAATGCTCAACCGCTATAACAATAGCGAAGAGGCCGCTGAAGCGTCAGTCGAGCTGAAGAGGAAGGCCTGGGACTTTATCCTCGATCAGGCATCTGGAGAAGCTATCAGCAAGGTACCCGGTGGGAAGGCAGGAGGCAAGATCGCAGAGTTCACAGTAAAGGAATTCGTTACGGATGAGGTGAAAAAGGAGGTCACCAAGATTCTTGATAAACAGAAAGAGGAAATGCTCAATGCTGATCTAGAGAAATTCAAGGCCGATAACCCTGAAAACCTGGAAAAGGTACTGAAGAAGAATTACGATGAGAACCAAATGGTAATCGGTAAGTACGCGGTTGACAGAATGGTGGACCGAGGTGTCATAACCGATAAATACGTCCAAAGCCTTGGGGTAAACGACGCACTCCGGGAGGTTCAGATGGCAATTCCTAACGCGAATGACGAATTCGACCGTGGCGCCAATAGAGTTGAACCAGGGGGAAGTCGCGCCTATGCGATTGAAGGTGACATCGCATCCCAGAACAAAGACTACTACAACCATTCACTGATGACTGAGTCCAAGAACTTCTCAGACCAGAATTGGAACGGATACATGCAGTACGCGGCCGAATATAGTAGTACTTCTCCGGAGGCCTACAAGAACTTCGAAGCTGGCACAGGGCCGACTGGCTGGCCAATTGATCTCCAACCGCAGAAGTAAGGATGGGTTGTGACTAGAGTGGGGACCCGATCCAGCGCAACGAGCTGGTTTGCAACCGCCATCTTTTGTTCGTCAGCGACGATTCTTGCAGCCTCCACTTTTTTCCTAAAGAGAAGGGGTAGCATCGCTCATACGAATGAATCGTACTTCTACGCAGCGGCATTCTTCGCTATTGCGCTGTCTCTGTTTCTCTTGATAAGGCCTCTTCTTCTCTCGCAGGTTGAGAAACCGTCACAGACTCGCTTCTGGCTAGACCAAGCAGCGGCCCGGATTTCGGCGGCTTTAGGATCTGTTCTTGCTCTAACGGCTCTGTACGTTGCTTATCCGAGCGCGACAATCGCTGCTCAGCTATTGAATCCAGCCAGCTCTGGAATACCTTTCGAAGTAATTTCCTGGATGTCGTGGGCTGGAGTTGCTTTATCTGGATGCATTCTAATCCTCATTCCCCCGCCGTCTTTGTACAGGCCGGTCCGCGTTACGCTAACCGCTGCCTCTGCAGGTGTGATGGTTACCCTGACCATCGTGGCCAGTGGAACACTGATCCCGCTCTACCAGGGCGTAGAGCATACGGCGGCTTCACCCCCTAAGAATGAACTTGGTTATCCGTCAAGTATCAACAGCGTCGGCTGGCGCTGGGAATCACCAGCCGGAAGCCACATCCTCCGAGTCTGGCCCACTTCAGGAGGAGTCACTGCCCTGGTGGGAGAGAACAAAGCAGTTGACGGCGTGATAGGGCTGGACTCTGAAACAGGTCGAGAAGTTTGGCGATATCGCATCCCCGGACGTCAAATAATTGCAAATATCTCGGGAAACGGCTCCAACATTTTCATTGAACATGAATATAGGAACCTTTTGGATAAAGGCGTAAAAAATATGGAGCTAGACTCTGCGACGGGAGAAATTCTCAAAGAATTTAGCTCATCGACCGAGGAACTGAACCAGGAGAACGACTCCGAAGATGTTCTCTTTACCTCCTACGGTCAGCTATTTGCTGGTGATGGTGAGCGGGTTCTGATTAGGTCTGAGTCTGTTCCGAGATCCGATGATGGCTACGATTGGGAATACAGATCCGAGAGCGGGTGCGAAGTAGACGCAACTGACAGGGATGAATTTATGAAAAGCATCCGTGTCATATCCGATGTCGTTTTGGTACCTCTCAATTGCTCCGTCCCAAAACGCTCAGACGCTACTGAGTACGATAACCCCAGCAAGGGACACCTTGTCGCGCTGGACGCAAGAGACGGACAGGTGAAGTGGGACTACACGTGGGACTCTGTTAAAGACCAAGCACGAGGACTCGCCAGTATTTCCATAGGCTCAGACGGATCCACGGTCCGTGTATATGACTACCTCCAGTATGCACGTGATCAGTTCTCAGATAACCCTGTCCATTCCATTCTTGACCTTGAGACCGGAGAGCCGATTAATGAGCACATCGGACCATTTTCCGGCCCGCAGGTGGTAGATTTTGATGCTTCAGTGATTGTCCTCCGAGACCAAGCCGCTTCCGCGTATTCACTAATTAGAGCCAAGAACCACGAGCTTTTGGGAAAGACGCAATCCAATTCCGAACCCCAAGATCAGACAAAGCCTACTCTTTTGAGTGAATCCCTTGTTGTTCCTTCAGTTGACCCCCAAAGCGAAGAGCACACTGCACCCCGCGCCGGTGTCGATTCTGTAACAGTTTACTCAAAAGCCAATCCTGATGAGCCGCCGACGAGCATCGAGCTTGAACCGGGATCTGTTCTGCTTCCCCAGGGTGAGGAAAGGATTATGATAAAGGCTCCTGGTGCGCTTATAGTTGGATCCAATTCCCCTTCGACGGAGAATTCAGATGGCGCACTGTACTCCAACTACCCAACAGCCCTGATCGGCCTCGTGAACCGATGAGTGGCCAGTTGATTATCTAGCTAAATCATACGTTGGGCAGGTACTGGACCTCCATAGCAAGCGCTTCTCTAGAATTGTCCAGCCGTTCGCGACGTTCCTCGGCGGGGGTTCCATGCCGGTTGCGACATGGGCAACCTTGTCGCAACCGGCTTCGGAGCGGAATACAAGGCAATCGTGGAACCATCCTCGTTTTATCGAGAATCAATAGAACGACGCTGATGTTCCATTTCTCACATGGTGACCAGTGCGCTACTGCGGGGAATCGCCCGTAGGATAAATCGGTGCTTGGGAGGTCTGCGCGGAAGATTGGAGTGTTTTCACTCCGCTCCGCTGCGCTCTCGGTGCGTTGCTCGCCGACTCTCCAGGGAGCGTTCCGAGGAATCCGGACCGCAAAATCGGTTTCTCGGTCCTCGGTTCGCTCATCTCCTTCGCCCCGACTCGAAGATGAACTCGCAGGTCAGCGACCTCGTCGCTGATCAGCCCGAAGTCGTGGCCCAGGTCGGGATTCAGTTGCCCTCGTCGTACACATCGGTGCGTTCCCAGGCGATCTTGCTGGGGCTGACACGCGCCGTGACGAAGACGCCGGATCCGAGCGCCGACTCGTTGAAGATCTTCATCCTGTGAGGGCGGAACCGATAGAAGCGGTAGGCGCTCAGCGCCGACTCGCTGAAGTCGGGGAACCGCTCCACATACGCCGTCGCCGCCTCACCGGCGGGGGTGGGCGCCAACTCGTGGGCAGCTCCGAAGAGTTAGAGGCCGCAGTCGGACTGGCCCCATGCCTGGTGGGAGTCGTAGACCGCTACAGCCACGGTGCTGCGCATGCGCACATTGCCCGAGTGCCGTGCACGCGGGTCTGACAGCCAGACCAGGTCGAACTCGGGCGTCCAAGCGAAGTAGGCGGTGTTGATGTGGGCGCGGTCCTGCGGAGAGACCGTGGAGATCGCACACAGCCGCGAAGCATCGAGTAGCTCCCTGGCCAGTTCCGCGAGCCGTTGGCTTGCGATCGGCCGGTCCACACGCCGAATCACCAAGGCCACCACCTTCATCCCCCAACCCCGAACCTCCAACGTAGCTGGGAACTACGTCAACGCCGGAGACCTCACCTCTGTTTTCCTGGGGTATCGCTCCGCAGACGCGATCGGCTGCGAGTGCGACGGCGACAATCCGTCCTGCGGATTCGCCACTGCCGTTCCCCTGAGTCGGGGCAATTCGGCGCGCAGCGGCTCGGCCCTTGTGGCTTCGGGGATCTGGCTGACGTCATCTGGTAGAGGGCGGCGGCCGTGATGAGTGCGCCTCCGGCCTGGATCTGGATCGTGCGGTAGCGGCGGACTGTCATGACGAATTCCCTTATGGACCAGCCGTTGGACTCCCCGATCCAGCAGAAAACGGCCAGGGCGGCGCCGCCCGCCCAGCGATCCCAGGAGAAGTCCGCGGCGGCATCATCGGGTTCGTCATTCCGATCAGCCTGGCCTAGGCTGAGGCGGACGTATGGTCCACGGAGACCGAAGGCCGTTCCGTCCCCCGGTAGGTGCACCCGTCGGAGCGTCTCTGTGTCCCATAGGATCCGGCCATGGAGCGAAAAGGATCCGTGCTTCGAAGATCACTGGTCGCTCTGGCGGTAGCGATCGGGGTCGTCGCGGCCTTCTATTTCCTGTTTTTTATCGCGGGATACGTGACGGGCCTCAGCGTTGAGGCACAGACTTCGTCCTCGCTCTACTCCCCGGCAAGGAACTCCTGATGCCTACGGAGCCCGCAGGTGCGGACGCCCCCATCGCGTGGGGCCTGACGGCCAATGTCGCTCCGCAGCACCACGTCGGCGATGGCGGACGCGTCCGCTCCGGAACGCGCTATTTCACGGTGGGCACCAAGGTCTGGATCTGCCCACCGCAATGGGGTGACGGCGGTGAACAGGTGATCGTGCTCGGGCGCCGACGGGGCACGCACGGGCGCAAGTGGTCGCGCGTCGTGATGTACATCGACCGCTTCACCGCCTTCCGCGCGGCGCCGATCTACTCCCCCTCCGTGTACCGGAGACTCACGCGCCCGTGGACCCACCCGCTGTATCGGGATGGGTCATGCGGGCACAACGACCGGGCGGCGTGGGAGAGCCCGATTCGCTACACCTGGACGCGAGAGATCGCGGAGTCCTGGGCACAGAGCCTGAACCAACGCATTCCGCGGTGGTGGGAGGGGGAACCCGAGCCTCGGTCGGCAACGGTCCGGCGTATGGGGTGGGCGGGTGTCCGTCCATGATCCGAGCGCCGAGCCCTCTCGCTGATGATGAGCATGGTGAACGGCGGGACGAATCGGACGGACGTGCCGCCTTTCGCCATGATCATCGCGGTGATATCACGGTCATTCGACGTCGATGCGTTGAGCGCCGTGGAGCACGAGGAAGTCCACGACCACGGCGGCCACCTTCCCATCCCCGCCCCGACCGAACCACACGGGGTAGGCGCCGTCACCCCACCCGGACGCGAACGCGATAAGGCCCGGGGATCCGTCCGGAGCCTCAAGGGTGACCGTGTCCGTCCCGTGGACCAGGATTTCGGGTCCGTCACCGCACAACAGAACCTCCCAGCCGGCTGTGCCGTCGTCCTGGTCATCGAGGATCCCGGCGAAGTGCTCCAACAGCTCGGCGTCCAAGAGGCAGCCCATACCGCCGTCCACGCCGAATCCGAAGAAGCCGAACCCGCCGTCGTCCTCTTCCTCCGCCTCGTCCCTGGCAGGCTCGGCGCTCCGGAGGTCGCGGAGGTCCTGCCCGGGTACGAGCGCCATTTCCCAGTCGGTCACCGCGGCGTTCTGGACGGCGAGTACTGCGGCGCAGACCCGGACGTGGTCTGGGTTGCCGTTCACGTGGGCGACGGTCAACCGCAGCGGGTACCGACCGGGAGGCACGGTCTGCACGTAGGGCGTGAAGCCCTCCGCGAACATGAGGTCCGTCGGGTCGGCTGCGATGAGGCGCCCGGTGGGTAGGTGCAGGTCGCCCTGGTCGTGGACGGCCGTCGTGAGTGTCGTGTCGGCATCGAGACGGAACCGCATGCCGCCGGAGAAGAAGGCCTCCGGATGCCGAGGTGCGGGGGAAGGAGGGCAGGGTGCTGCCACCGCTCCAGACGGGGCCGCAGGGAGATCGTCGGAGAGGGCGTCCTCGTGCGTCATAGGTCGAGAGACTAGTTCGGCCCTGTGACACGGAGCGCGCCGGAACCGGTGTCGGCCGACCGGAACCCTATCTGCCTCCGTGGGAAGAAAGCTTGACCGCCGAGAACACCAGGATCGCTGCCAGAACCGGGATGAGGACCAGGTCGGGGATGACGCCGAGCAGGACGCCTCCCAGCACGGCGCCCGCCACCGAACCGCCGGCCATGACGACGACGAAACGCAGGTTCGCGCGGAGGACCGCGAAGCTGCCGTCGCGGCTGTAGCGGGCGAAGGCCACCAGCATGGTCGGCAGCGACACCAACAGCGACAGGCTGCCCGCGGTCTTGATGTCCACCGCGAACAACAGCACGATCGTGGGAATCAGCAGCTCGCCTCCGGCCACGCCCATGATCGCCGCGACCACACCGATCCCGAACCCGGTCGCGACCCCGATGAGGATCTGGACGCCGACCGGCAGCACGAGCGTTCCCAGCGCGGTGGTGTGCGTCGCCACCAGGGCGGCGGCCATGAGCACCATCAGCACCGCCAGCACCTTGTAGAGAGTGGCACTGCGCATCCGCACCGCCCAGGCCGCTCCGGCCCAAGCACCCAGGAGGCTTCCGGCCAGCAGGTTGGCGGCCACGGGCCAGTGCGCGGCCAACTCCGGGGCGGAAACGGCCGCCATCCGGGCGGGCAGCGCGGCCAGGACAACGGCCAGGCTCATCGCCTTGTTGAGGATGACCGCGGAGAGCGCAGCGAAACCGAACAGGCCGATCAGCAGCGGTAGGCGGAACTCCGCCCCGCCCAGGCCGATCATCCCGCCCAGCACTCCCACCGCGGCACCGGCCGTGAAGGCCAGCGGTAGCGACTTCGCGCGCTGAAAGGACTGCTCGGCATCGACAGCCACGTGGACCACGCCCCAACGGTCACGAGCCATGCCCGCCCCGGGGCGGCCCACCTGGAGGGAACTGTAGTAGCCCTGCCATCAGGTGCAGCCGACCAGGGCCGGTGTCGCGACGCGGGAAGCGCGCCGGGGCTTCGCCGACCTGCCGCCGACGATGCGCTGGGCCGTCTGAGAGACGTCGACGACGCTCTCGTCGTCAGCCCTGGTCGGCCTCGGACGGCCCAGCCGTTCGCTTACGGCTCGGCTATGCGGAAGACGCCTCGACGGCGGTGTTCTGGCCGACCACGATCTTCCAGCCGTCGTCCTGCTTGGCGATGACATAGAGCGTCACGCCGTGGGTTCTCTCCACGGGTGCGCTCCGTCAGAGTTCGCGGCCCTTCACCCCGGCGAGGAACGCCTGCCATTCGACGGCGTCGAAGGCCAGTGCCCCCTTCTCAGGGTCTTTCGAGTCACGCACCGCAGCTCCGCCGGGGAGATCGGCCACCTCCACGCAGTCGCTGCGGTCGGTGTAGCTGGACGTGCGGAAGACGAGGTCGCTGGAGTCAGGGGTCGGGTTCAAGGCCGCTCTCTAGGTGATCGTGCTGCGTAGGTACTCGATGCTGTCGTCGGCATCGAGCGCCGAGTCCACGAGATGATCGAACAACCGCCGGTATCGGCGTACCTCCTCGGCCTCTTCGACGAAGAGGCCTTCCGTATGCATCTCCAGGTAGACGACCGAGTTCGCGGACGCATAGTCCAAGAGCACGAACTGGCCTCTCATGCCAGCGTGTAGTCCCGCTGCGAACGGTACGACGCCGACAGTGACGTTGTTGTCCGCCTCCGCTACGTCGATGAGGTGCCGCACCTGTTCTTGCAGCACCCGCGGACTCGGCTTGAGGCGCTCGATCGCGCACGCGTCGATGACGGCTCGCAGTTCGGGGCCGTCGGGGTGGGACAGGATCTCCTGTCGCTTCCGCCGGGCTGCGACGACGCGTTCGACATCAACCGGATCCCGCAGCAGGTTCGCGGAACGGGTGAACAGCTCCACGTATTTCGGGGTCTGCAGTAGTCCGGGGATCATGATCAACTGGTACGTCGAGATGCTGGCGGCCTCGGCCTCCAGCGCCGGGAACTCATCGGGGAAGACGTCGTCGTACTTGGTCCACCAGCCCTTCTTCCCCGCTTGCCTGGTGATGCTGAGTAGGGACTCGCGCTGCCACTGGTCGTTGACGCGGTAGGTGTCCAGCAGCGCCTTGACCTCGACCACCGATGGACGCTTCCGCACCCCGGTCTCGATGTTCGAGACCTTGCCGACCGACCACTCCAGAGCACGAGCAGCATCGTCAAGGGTCATTCCCGCCGCGTGGCGCAGTCGTCGGAGCTCTTCGGAGAGTCGGCGCCGACGCACGCTGGGGCGCTGCTGTTCGATCATCGTCTCCCTTGCTTCTCCTGGTCTTCAGGATGTTACGGCGCTTCGCGGCAATCGGGCATCCGACTACAGACAGATCGAAATCCTCACAATCTGAAAAGCAAGATATTGTGAAGTACTTGAAACTCTGAAATCCTCAGGCTTCTATGGATGGTGAACTCATTTCCGTGCCGGACCCCGCTCATCCGGCCTGACCCCTGGAGGGGTTCGCCATGCGCTTGTTGTCCCTGCTCTTCCTCCCGCTCGTCCTGCTGCTGCGGGTGTTCACGCCGTCGCCCCCACGGCCTCGGGCTCGGTCGGTGGCGGCTGCCCGGCTTGCTGCGCTCACCGCAGTGCCCTGCGCCTCCTGGTCGGCGCCGCGGTCGGTCCCGGCGCGCGTGCTGCTGCCCGGCGGGGCGTCTCGGACGCGGCCCTACGCTCCGACGCCCCGCATCCCCGACTACATCGGCTTCTGCGAAGTCGCGCTGCGCCATGAGGCCCGCTGGGAGGTCACCTACGACGGCGGCGAGCTGCCCTACCGCGGTCGGCACCGCGTCCACGACGACCTCATGATCGCCTGCGCCGACCTGGTCCTTCTCGACCACGCACTCACGCGGTCCGACCCGCCCGCCTGCCCACGTCCGTACGCCGACCTCGCCCGTGACGGTGCGGGGCTGCCCCACCTCCGTGCCGCGAACACGGACTCCCCGGAGGCGACGGCATGACGCCGCGGTGGGGCCATTCCCCCGAGCACGCCGACGCCCATGCCACAGCCGCCCGCTTCCAGGCCGAGCACTCGGGCACCGTCGTCTGGTTCGGCGAAACCAGCGGCCACTTCTACGTCCTGGATCGCCTCGGCCTCCACGACTACGCCACGCTCGCCGAACTCACAGCCCACCTGCGGTGGCGCCACCGCCGTTCCCGTTCGAGATCCGCGACCGCACTTCCTCAGGCCGCCTGACCGCCCACGAACCCTGCCGGCCGAACCCCGTGCCCCCGCCGTTCGCCCGGTTTTCTCGGCCGCCGCTCATCAGAGGGGGATGAGCACGCGGCCCTCCGTCCCCGGAGGACGAGGAAGCCGACCAGCGGCACTCGGCCCTCCGGGGACGGTCAATCCCCATCACCAGGCAGGTCCACCCGCGTAAGCTCACCTCGTGGAAAGGTTCGCGCCGAGGGTGCGTATCCCATCCCGTTGAAGCCTCACAGGCGATTGATCGCAACACTGGAACGGATGTCCATGGAACGCGAGTTGGCCGAAGAACTAGGGACACAGGAGAGCTGAGCCCTGGAGTTCGAACGCAAGGCCAAGGACCGCGAAGCCATCCGTAAGGCGATCTGCGCGCTGGCCAACGACCTCGCCGGTGCAGGCGGTGGCGACCTTGTCATCGGAGTCAGGGATGACGGTACCGTCGACCCGGATCTCGACACATCGGACGCGGCTCTTCTTGACCTCGCCCAAATCCGTGATGAGGGCACGATCCTGGACCGTCCGTCCATGACTGTGCAGAAGGATCTGTTCCGCGGTCAGCCCGTGATCAGGATCCACGTCGAGGCTTCACATACACCTCCCGTCCGTCTGAACGGGGTCGCGTGGGTACGCCCGGGTCCTCTCACGAAGCGCGCTTCAGCGGAGGACGAACGGATGCTCGTTGAGCGGAGGAGGAGTCGATGGCTACCCTTCGACAACCATCCGGTTCCGGGGAGCTGCACGCACGACCTCGACATGCGCCTGTTTCGCGGCACCTACCTCCCCTCCGCTGTCGATACCCAGGTCATTGAGGAGAACGGACGCCCCGAGGAGCAGCAGCTCGCTTCCCTGAATCTCCTCTCCCCGTCCGGGGAGGCGACGGTGCTTGGTCTGATCCTCCTCGGGATGGACCCGACGCGTTTCTTCGCCGGCGCGTACACACAGTTCGTCCGATATGAGGGTGATTCTGTCGACAGCGCTGTGATCGACGAGCAGGAGCTTCGCCTGAACGTAGTGGACACCGCCCAGCGGCTGGAAGTGCTCCTCAAGGGCCATACCCACACTCATCTCGCGAATGTGAGCGGATTCCGAGAACGCTCTCAGCCTGACTATCCGATCGCTGCCCTGCGCGAGGCGTGCATGAACGCCCTCATGCACCGGAACTATGAGTCATCGAACGCCCCCACCCGAATCCAGTGGTTTGCGGACCGGGTGGAGGTCGCCAACCCTGGCGGCCCCTATGGCCAAGTGAAGGCGAACAACTTCGACCGGATCAACGACTACCGAAACCCTTCTCTGGCTGGCGCGATGAAGAACCTGGGGTATGTCAACCGGTTCGGACGCGGTATCGGCCGCATGCGGGCCGAGCTTGAGCGCAACGGAAATCCTCCACCGAAATTCGACGTTAACGATAATTCGTGGGTGGTCGTGATGAGGAAGACGAAATGACGTCCATCGCACTGTTCAACAACAAAGGAGGTGTAGGAAAGACGACCCTTGTTTATCACCTCGCCCACATGTACCAACGACAGGGCGCGAGGGTGCTTGCCGTCGACTTGGACCCGCAGTCCAACCTCACGTCGATGTTCCTGGGCGAGGACGACTTAGCACAGCTGTGGCACGAGGAGGAACCAACATTCCAATACCAGCAAGGACTAATCCCCGCCATACGGGCAGAGAATGATGGAACCGTTGCCCAGGCCGTCAAGCCGATCATCGAAGGGACCGGCGATGTGGAGCTCATACGCCCGGTCGAAATCACGGAGAGACTTTGGCTGCTGCCCGGCGACCTCGAACTGAGCAGATTCGAGGATGATCTGTCCCAGTCGTGGGGTCTGACCTTCAAGGGAGACCCAAGGCGCTGCGGGCTACAACCGCCTTTTATCGAATCATCCAGTCGGCCCGACGTGACGTCACCCCTGACATTGTCCTGATAGATATCGGCCCCAACCTCGGTGCGATCAACCGGGCGGCGCTGCTGTCCTCGGACACCATTCTCATGCCCCTCGCTGCGGACCTGTTCTCGCTACGCGGCCTCCGCAACCTCGGCCCGGCGCTCCGTGAGTGGCAGAGGGACTGGCAGGAGGTGGTGGCGCCCCGTATCCCGGAACAGATCGAGGCCCATGCGGGTGACGTACGACCTTTGGGATACGTCACCATGCAGCCGATCGTCCGAGTCGACCGCCCACTCGTTTCCTACCAGCGCTGGCTGGAGCGCATCCCTCTGGTATACGACCGGTGCGTTCTCGGCAACGACCCGCCCTCAGCCGCTGCGGATAACGAGATCGCGACCATACGTAATTACCGCAGCCTAATGCCACTGGCACACGACGCTCGCAAGCCCATGTTCGATCTGCGTCCTGCGGATGGCGCGATGGGCAGCACATTGAGCTACGTCCAAACCTGCCGCAGCGAATTCGAAGAACTGACTCGAAAAATCGACGCGCGGTTGGCCGCCGTGGCCACAGAGTAAGACACCCTGGTGGGCATCGGGTGGTCGCCGTTAGATGGTCGATGCGAGTTCGCTGAAACGGCTCCAGGCACGGCCGATTCCCGATCCTGCCCTTCCGTTGATCTCGGCGGAGCGCACCGAATCCAGCCGATCATCCGGGGCACTCCGCCGAGATCAACGCAGGACCCGGTGACGGCACTCACGTCCTACTGGGGGTCGACGAGGTCGAAGAACCGTCCCATGGCCTTCCTCTGGGCGGGTGACGGCCGGTGGCCTGACATCAAGGCCTCCATGTGGAGGCCGAACGTCTCCTCGTCGATCTCGTCGTCTGCGGACTCGCTCGGCAGCTTCTCAAGGAGTGCGTCGATGTCGATTCCCCGGGCGAGTTCGGCCTCCTTGACCGCATTGCAGTACGCGGCCTGTTCGCGGGCATACTCCTCCACCCGCGGATCGTCGGGCTCGGCGTCAGCCAGGTCGTCGTAGAGCCGGACGAGCCGATCGCCCCACGTTGCCAGCCGCTCGTCGTTCTGCACCAGGCTCTGGGTGACCGCGTCAAGCGCGGCCTTGTCGGCGCCTACGACCTTTTCCAAGAGCAATGCCAATTCCAGGCCCTCACCACTGATGCGCACGCCGCCGACCTCTGCCAAGAGCGCACGGACCTCTTCCGAAGCGCTGGCGCCGATCAGCCCCGGCGAACTCCCTGCCTCACGCAGCCGCCGGACCGCCTCGCGCTGGGCGCGGATCTTCTCTTCCTGGCGGCTCAGCGTCCGCTCCAGCTCCCCGAGGATCTCCTCCTGCTCGTGCGCGCCCGCGATGGCATCGCCGATCTCGGGCAGGGTCAGCCCCAGCTCGGCCAGCTTGCGGATCCACAGCAGCCGCGCGATGTCGGGTAGCCGGTACACCCTGCGCCCACCGGAGTCGCGCTCGGCCTCCGGGAGCAGTCCCACCTGGTGGTAGTGCCGAATGGTGCGCGTCGACACCCCGGCCAACCGTGCCACCTGGCCGATCGCCAGCCGCTGAGTTCCAAAGTTCTCCCTGGTCATGCCACCAGAGAACCACTTGACGCTGCGTCAAGTGCAACTTCGGAATCCGAGCGCACGGGACTCGGCCCGGGGGCCCTCGGCGTCGGTAGCCTGGCCGGTTGTCGGGGCGGGTCCCGACCGGTACCGGGAGGGTTCATGGACGGACATTCCAAGCAGCTGCTGCCCCTGGACACGTCGGCCGACGCCGAGCGGTATCGGGGTCGTGTGGCGCTGCTGCCCATCGGGAGCTTCGAGCAGCACGGGCCCTACCTGCCCTCGGTCACGGACACGGTGATCGCGTGCACCATCGCCGGCGAGGTCGCCGCGGCCTACGGCGTGCAGGTGCTGCCGCCGGTGACGGTGTCCTGTTCGCACGAGCACGAGGCGTGGCCGGGGACGGTGAGCATCTCCGCGGCGACCCTCGTCGCGGTCGTACGCGACATCGCCGCGTCCGTGCGGCGCTCCGGGGCGGCGGGGCTCGTGCTGGTGAACGGGCACGGCGGGAACTACGTGCTGGGAAACGTCGTCCAGGAGGCGCGGGGGACGATGGCGCTCTTCCCCGGGCTGCACGACTGGCAGGCGGCGCGGGCGGCGGCCGGTCTGGAGACCTCTCTCGACACCGACATGCACGCCGGGGAGCTGGAGACCTCCGTCCTCCTGCACGCTCACCCGGACATGGTGCGGGAGGGGTACGCGTCCGCCGACTCCGTGGCCGATGAGCGCCCGCACCTGCTCACCCTCGGGCTGGAGGCCTACACCGGCTCCGGGGTGGTGGGGCGGCCCTCGCTCGCCTCGGCTCGCAAGGGCAAGGCGGTGCTCGCCGGCCTGGTCGAATCGTTCGCGGCGTATCCGCCGCTGTTCACCGTCCCCCGATCCCGCTGAGAGTCGGGGCTCTGTCGGCGGCGGCAGAGCAGTACGGCGACGCCGGGGAGGCTCGCGGCGAGGGCGAGGACGCCGTACGCCACGGCTGTGGCCAGGCCCAGCTCGGCTCCCAGCCCCGCCGCCCCGAACGCGGCCGCCGTCACGGCCTCGCGCGGCCCCCAGCCCGCCGCGTTCATCGGTACCGCCATCGCGAGCAGGGCGAGGATGGCGGGCGGAAGGAGTTCGGGCACGGTCGCCGTGCTCCCGACGGTCCACGCGGCGACGAGGAAGAGCGCCACGTGTCCGGCGAGGACGGCCGCCGACAGGAGGATGACCGGCGGTCCGGTGTCGCGGGTGAGCAGGGCGCTGCGGGCGTCGGCGAGTAGGCCCCGCACCGAGCGCCGCCAGCGCGGCGCGCCCCTCCCCCACACCCCCCATGCCGCGACCAGTGCTGCGACCGCGACCGCGATCAGGACCGCCCAGGAGATCCCGCCCGGCGCGAGCGTCGTCCCCCGCGCGGGCACACCGATCAGCAGGGCGGCGCCGGCGGCGGCCAGGACGACCTGTCCCGCCGTCCGTTCCAGGAGCACCGCCCGGACCCCGCGGCCGAGGTCGCCGGACGAGCGCCCGTGGTCCACAGCCCTGTGGACATCACCGAGCACCCCGGTCGGGAGAACCGCGTTCAGGAGCAGCGCGCGGTAGTAGTCGGCGAGCGCCCGCCCCATCCCCAGCCGCAGCCCCAGCGCACCGGCCACGAGCCGCCACCGCCACGCGCTCAGCACGGTCGTCACGGCTCCGATCGCCAGCGCGGCCAGCAGCGCGACCGCCGAGGCCGCGCCCCCGACGGCGCCGAGTGTCCCCGCCAGGGTTTGCGTGTCGAGCCGCCAGACGAGCACGAGCAGCAGCGCCACCGCGGCCAGCGCCCGCGCCCACGGCCAGAAGGCGTCGTGGGCGATGACCTCCCGCCAGGCTCTCCGGCCCGGCCGACGTCTGCTCCGAACGGCCCTTGCCACTGTTTCCCCTCCGTTCGTCGCCGGGCGCGGATCCGCCGAACACGCGGCTACGGGGAGCGCGGAGGTGCTCCGCCCATCATCCCTCGCGGATCGTCCGCACCGCTCACGCCCGCGCCCCATCGCCCGGCAGTACGAGCAGGTCGATGTGGTGCACCTCGGCCCGCAGCCGACCGGACGCGCATTCGTCCTGCCTCCACTCCACATACGGATGCGCCCGGGTGGAGAGTTCAGGGCGCTGCTCGACGGCCGCGGCGACCCACCCCTCCAGCCACCGCGCCGTCAGTGCGCGCCGGTCCGGGCCGAGCCGCCACGGGCTGGCGCTCGCGTGGACGCGGGCGCCCCACTGCCGGAAGGCGCGGGTCGCGGCGGCGGGTGCGTCCGGGCCGAGAAGGCGGCGGCCGTGAACCTCCCGTCGCTGATGGTCGTCGAACGCGGCGGCGATCTCGGCGTCGAGGGGGTGGCCGGGCGTCAGCGCGACCCGGCCGGCGACCGACAGGGTCAGCAGGGCGGCGCACCCGGCACCGGCCCACGCCTCGACCAGGGCGCCCAGCTCCTCCTCGGTGAGCAGGTCGAGCAGCGCGGAGGCGGTCACCAGGTCGGCGCCGATGAGGTCGGACGCGCGCAGGTCGGCGAGGTCGGCCAGGTGGGTCTCCACGGAGACGGGCGCCCCGTCCGCCGCCGCGGCCGGTGGCGTGCCGGCGGCGTGTGCGAGCAGGTCGGCATCGCGGTCGTGGAGGACCCAGTGCTGGGGGCCGGCCAGGCGCGGGGCGAGCCAGCGCGCCATCGAACCGGTGCCGCTGCCGAGGTCCCGGACGGTCAGGTGGGCGCCGCTCCCGCGCGGTGCCGCGGGGGCGAGATGCGCGCGGAGCGCAGCCACGAGCCCCGTGTCACGCGCGTCGGCGTCGGCCTCCTCGCGCAGGGCCAGCCAGTCGGCGGCGAAGCGGGGGGATCCGGGTTCGCTCATCGGGCATCCTCACATCGCGCTCGCAGGTCGGTCGGGCCGGGTATGCGGTCGAGGACCGCGGCCATGTCCCGGGCGGTGTCCGCCCAGGGCCGCAGCCTGTCCCGGCGACGCCGCGCCGCCGACCGCAGCCGGGCGCGCAGGTCGCCGTCGACGAGCCAGCTCCGCAGGGCGCCCGCCAGGGCCCGCACGTCGTTCGGTGGGACGAGGAGCCCGGGAACGGCGCCGCCGGCCGGCTGCCCGAGGGTGTCCGGCAGGGCCCCCACCGCGCTCGCGATGACGGGTGTGCCGCGCGCCAGCGCCTCGGTCACGACCATCCCGAAGGTCTCGGCGCGGGACGGCAGCACGAGGACGTCGGATCCCGCGTAGGCGTCCCCGAGTGCCGCGCCGCCCAGGGGTCCGGCGAAGTGGATGCGTGCCTCCAGTCCGCTTCGTGCGACCTGGCCGCGGACACGCCGCGCGTAGGCCGACTCCGGCGCGGCCGGGCCGACGCACAGGCACTCCCAGCGCAGGTCGCCGACCTCGGCGAGTGCCGGTACGAGAATGTCGTGCCCCTTGCGCGGGGTCACCGACGCGACGCAGAGGAGTCGACGGCCGCCGTCCGTGCCCGGGGCGAGCGGCGCGCCGTCGGTGCCCGGCTCCACGGTGAAGATACGGCGCGCGTCCAGGCCGTGCCGCTCGACGAGGCCGCGTACGGCCCGCGGGCTCGTGGCGATGACGGCGCTCGCGGCGCGCAGGGTGTCCCGCTCGGCGCCGTCCAGCGCCGCGGCGCGCTCAGCACTCAGCCCGGTCTCGTCGGCCAGCGGCAGGTGCACCAGCACCGCGAGCCGGAGGCGAGGGGACCGCGGAACGATGACGTCCGGGACACCGCAGGCCACCAGCCCGTCGAGGAGCACGGTGCCGCCGTCCGGCACGGCGTCGAGTACCTGCTCCAGCCGCGCCCGGGCGGCGGCGTCCGGTTCCGGCCACGCACCGGGGATCGCCGCCTCGCGCACGGGCCGCCCCCTGCGCGCGAGTTCCCGGTGGACGCGCCGGTCGAAGACGTTTCCTCCGCTGGGGGTGGCGGGGTCGTCCACACCGCCCGGCAGGACGAAGGTGGGCACCGCCGTCATAGTGCGCGCTCGTAGCTCGCCCAGGCGACGTGCGACTCGTGGAGCGTCACCCGGAGCTCGCTCACCCCGCGGGCCTGCTCGCCCAGCGCCCCGTTGGCCACTCGTTCGGCGATGCGGTCGGCGATGGCCTTGGCCAGGAATTCCGTGGTGGTGTTGACCCCGGCGAACTCCGGCTGTTCGTCCAGGTTCCGGTAGTTGAGGTCGGCGAGGACGGCGCCGAGTTCGCGGGTGGCCCGCCCTATGTCGACCACGATCCCGTCGCCGTCGAGTTCCGGACGGCGGAACGAGGCGTCGACGATGAAGGTGGCCCCGTGGAGGGCCTGGGCAGGTCCGAAGACCTCGCCGCGGAAGCTGTGCGCGACCATGAGGTGGTCGCGGACGGTGACGCTGAACAAGAACGGCTCTCCTTCGTGTGTGGTCGGCTGCGGCGCCTAGTCGTCGTCTTCGACGTAGGCGATCCGGTGGCACAGGGCCGGGATCCGGCCGTCGGCGAGGCGGGGCATGACCTCGGGCAGCCGTTCGAACGGGCTCTGCCCGGTGATCAGGGTGTCGAAGGCGGGGTCGGCGAGCAGGCGCAGGGCCAGGGCGAGCCGGTCGGCGAGCGACCTGCGGTGTCTGCGCGCCGGGGAGACCGCGCCCACCTGGCTCGCCCGGATCGCCAGGCGTCGGGAGTGGAAGGACTCCCCCAGCGGTATGCGGACCGCGCGGTCGCCGTACCAGCTGAGTTCGATGACCTCGCCTTCGTCGCCGAGCAGCGCCAGGGCCCGGGCGAGCCCCTCCTCGGTGGCGCTGGCATGGAACACCAGGTCGCAGTCGCCCTCGGCGTCCTCCGGGTGCTCGAACGCGACGCCGAGGCGTTCGGCGACGGCGGCGCGCTCGGGCTCGACGTCGACGAGCCGGACGCGCACGCCGGGGACGCCCGCCAGCAGGCGGGCGACGCAGCAGCCGACCATGCCCGCCCCCACCACGGCGATGCGGTCGCCGACGAGCGGGCGGGCGTCCCACAGCGCGTTCACCGCCGTCTCGACCGTGCCCGCCAGTACGGCCCGCGCGGCGGGGACGGCGTCCGGGAGGGGGACCACGGCTCCGGCGGGGACGACGAACCTCGTCTGGTGGGGGTAGAGGGTGAAGACGTCGCGGCCGAGGAGGTCGTCGGGCCCGTGCTCGACGGTTCCCACGTTGAGGTATCCGTACTTGACCGGGCCGGGCAGATCCCCTTCCTGGAAGGGGGCCCGCATGGCCTCCCGCTGGTTCTCCGGGACGCCGCCGCGGAACACCAGGGCCTCGGTTCCGCGGCTGACCGCCGTGTAGCGGGTGCGCACGACCACCGTGCCGGGGGCCGGGTCCGGCAGCGGAACCGACCGGATCTCGCCGACTCCCGGGGACCGCAGCCAGAAGGCGCGTGCGGTGCGCTGCATACTCCCCATCACCGGCCTCCGTCCGCGTCCGGGCCGGTGCCGGGCCGGGCCGCCCGCGTGCGCCACAGCCAGCCGATGTCGCGGCCGAAGGACCAGATCAGGAGCGCCAGCGCGCCGGCGACCAGTACCGCCGCGCCGGCGTCCGGCAGGGTGGCGGACGCGGCCGCGATGAGGGCGGCGGCCTGTGCCACCGCCACCGCCTTGCGCGGGGTGCTGGGCGGCAGGTCACCGTGCAGCCATGGCGCGGCCGTCGCAGCTGCCGCGAACGCGTAGCGCATCGCGCCGATCGCCAGCACCCACGGGCCGAGGTGGACGGCGACGTGCAGGCTGAGGACCAGGATCAGGAAGGCGTCGACCTCCATGTCGAAGCGGGCGCCCAGCGTGCTCGCCGTGTCGGTGCGGCGCGCCACCAGGCCGTCGACGCCGTCGAGCACCAGGGCCACCGCGGCGAGCGCGACGACCAGGGCGAGCGCGGCCCCGTCCAGCGGCCGCCCGGCGATCTCCTCGGCGACCAGCGCCGTCACCCCGCCGACGAGGACGGCGCGGGCCAGCGTCACGCGGTCGGCCGGCCCCATCGCGCGGGGTCCGTCCCGGTACAGGGCTCGGGTGAGCAGTCCCCACACGGCCAGCGCGTAGGCCGCTCCGGCCGCCCAGCCGACGGTTCCCAGACCGACGGCCCCGGTGAGCATCGCCAGCAGCACCGGCTGGGCGGCGGCGCCGGCGGCGGGACCCGCCCACGCGGCCGCTGCCCCGCTGCGCATGGCCGCGGGCATGGGGACAGCGCGCACGTCACCGGATCCCATACGCACGTCTCACCTCCGCCATCAGGTAGGTGCGCAGCCCCGGCGCGAGGGCGATCGTCGCCGAGGAGTCCACCGAGTGCGGGCTGCCGTCGCGGTCGACGACATCCCCTCCCGCCTCTCTGACCAGCAGTACCCCGGCCGCCGTGTCCCACGGCAGGTTGGCCAGGATGACCGTGCCGTCGAGCCTGCCGTGTGCGGTCCACGCGAGGTCGATGGCGGCCGCTCCGAGCATGCGGACCCGGCGTACCCGCGCGCCCAGCCGGTCCAGCAGGTCGAGCCGCACCCGGTTCCGCGCCGCGGCGCCTTCCCCCACGGCGAAGTCGCCGATGGAGACCACGGCGTCGGTGGGGGCGTCCGAACCCGGGACGTGGATGCGTTCGCCGCCGCAGAAGGCGCCCTTGCCCGCGACGGCCGTGTACTCGGCGCCGAGGAAGGGCAGGTCGATCGCCGCGAGCGCAGCCCGAGCCCCGGACACCAACCCGAGGGAGACGGCGCACAGCGGGATTCCGCAGGCGAGGTTGGCGGTGCCGTCGACCGGATCGAGCACCCACCAGGGCTGCTCGTCCGCCGTGCCCCCGCTGCGGCCGTGCTCCTCCCCGAGGAAGCCGACCTCCGGGGTCTCGCGCGCCAGGAACGAGCGAACCGCCTCCTCCACGGCGAGGTCGACGTCGGTCACGACATCGCGGTCGCCCTTGGTGCCGACCGACCGGGGGGCGTGCTCCCGCACGATCCCGCGGGCGATCGCCACGGCCTGGCGGGCGACGGGCAGCAGGTCGGCGTAGTCGGGGCCGGTGCCCGCCGGATCAGCCACGTCCGCCGCCCGTCCGGCCCGGGGCGACTCCGTCGTGCGAAGGCGCGGCGGGTGTGGTCCGCACCGCCTCGATGTGGGGGAGGTCGTGCCCGAGCCGGTCGCGCTTGGCGGTGAGGTAGGCGATGTTGCCCGGGTGCGCGGGGGCGAGGAGCGGGACCCGCTCGGCCACCCGGACCCCGTGGGCCTCCAGGGCGTCGACCTTGTCCGAGTTGTTGGACATGAGCCGCACCGAGTCGACGCCGAGGTAGCGCAGTACCCGGGCGGCCGGCCCATAGTCGCGGACGTCGACCGGCAGGCCGAGCGAGGTGGCCGAATCGATGGTGTCCAGCCCCTGCTCGTCCTGGAGGATGTGCGTGCGCACCTTGGCGACCAGCCCGATCCCGCGGCCCTCGTGGCCGCGCAGGTAGACCAGGATTCCGGATCCCTCGCGGACGATGGTGTCCAGCGCCGACGCCAGCTGTTCACCGCACTCGCAGCGCGTCGCACCGAAGATGTCACCGGACAGGCACTCGGAATGCACCCGCACCAGCACGTCCTCGCCGCCGACGGCCGCGCCGAACACGAGCGCCATGTGTTCGTGGCCGTCGATCGGGTCGCGGAAGGCGACGGCTCGAAACATGCCGCGCCGGGTGGTCAGGTCGGACTCGGCGACATCCGTGAGACCGGTGTCCTGATCAGGCATCTTCCCCCCTGGGGTGTGGGATGGCCGTATGGGCGCGGGGCGGCGTGGCCATGGCCGCGCCGACGACCGCTCAGTGGTTACACGGCTCTCGGCGCTCAACCGTTCGCTGGCAAGCCGGACACACTTCTCGCCGCACTGAGTAGACTGTGATCCTGATATTCGAAATTTGAGACACCATATCCCAAGCCCGGAAGGTGCGACATGGCCGGGGACCCCCCGATCGCGACGGGTGTGACGCGGCGACGCCGCCGGCTCACCGACCAGGAGACCGAGCAGCGTATGCTCCAGGCCGCCGTCGACCAGGTCAACAGCGCCGGGCTGACCGTCAGCCTGGAGCACATCAGCTTCGAGGACGTGATCCGGGACGCGGGGGTGTCGCGCAGCGCCGTCTACCGCCGCTGGCCCTACAAGGACCTGTTCTTCAGCGACCTGCTCAAGGAGCTCGCGCGCGGCACCAGCCCGGCCATCGTCGAGGAGGACCCCGAGGCCCGGCGCGCGGTCGACCGGACCATCCTCGACCGCGTGGACTGGCTGAGGACGCCGTCGCTGCGCGTCGCGCTGGCCGCGGAGATCCTGCGCCACGGCGCCCCGGTGGAACTGCGGACCTTCCTGCACTCCCCGGAATGGCGCACCTACCTCGCGCTGCACGCGACCTTCCTGAGCCTGCCCGAGGGAGAGCTCCGCGGCGAGGTCCAGGCGGCCCTCACCGAGTCGGAGCGCAACGTCACCGCGGGGCTCGCCGCCGCCTACGAACGCGTGGCGTCCCTACTGGGCCTGCGCATGCGCCCGGAGCTGGCGAGCGGGTTCGAGACGCTGGCGACGCTCGCCAACGCCATGGTGCGCGGGCTGGTCGTGATGGCCCCGACCACCCCCGCCCTGTCCGAGGAGACGATCCAGGCCGACCTGTTCGGAGCCCCGGCCCCCGCGGAGTGGACGCTTCCCGCGCTGGCGCTCGGCGCGCTCGCCGCGTCCTTCCTCGAAGCGGACCCCGACGTCGTGTTCGACGACGACCGCATCGCGGAGGTCCGGCGCGCCCTCGCCCGCGGCGAGTGAAGGGCCCGCCCACTGTGGGCGGGCCCCGCGGGGCTATACGCCGACCTCCTCCATCGCCCGCCAGTGGACCGAAGACACGCCCGGTTCCAGGCTCAGGCGGCTGACCGCCTGCTCCAGGGTGGCGTCGGCGCGGCCGACGGCGGTCAGCTCGGCCTCGACCTCGACCCGGGTGCCCTCCTCGTCGAGGTCCTCGCTGTGCAGGGAGCGGAGGCGGAAACCGCCGCTGGACAGCGCCTGCAGGAGCAGCGGCCGGACGTGGGCCTCCTGGTCGCCCCGGCATACCGCGCGCAGGCGGTAGACCGTCTCGACCTCGCTGGAGGCGTTGGCCGGGCGGCTCTCGATGCGGTGGGCGATCGGGCGCAGCACCACGTTGGCCGCGACCACCGCCAGGGCACCCATGAGCGCGCCCAGGTAGAGGCCGCTGCCGGCGAGCACGCCGACGGCCGCCGCACACCAGATGGTCGCCGCGGTGTTGATGCCGCGGACGTTGACCCCGTCCCGCAGGATCACGCCCGCGCCCAGGAACCCGATACCGGAGACCACCTGCGCGGCGATCCGGGTCGGGCTGACCTCGCCCGGGGTGTTGACGGCGAGCAGCACGAACAGCGCCGCCCCCGTCGCCACCAGGGCGTTGGTGCGCAGCCCGGCGAGCCGCGCCCTCCACTGCCGCTCGACACCCACCAGCGCCCCCAGCACGAGTGCGCAGGCAAGGCGGAGCGCGAACTCCCAGAACTCGATCATCTAGCCCACCCCCAGCAGCAGTGAGGCCAGCCCGAAGTAGACCGCCAGGCCGGTGAAGTCCTTGATGGTGGTGATGAACGGGTCGGCGCCGGGCGCGTGGTCCAGGCCGAGCTTGAGCATCAGCCACGGCAGTGCGAACCCGAGGAACGTCGCCAGCGTGACCGACGTGAACAGGGCGAGCCCCACCGCCACCCCCAGCATGGGGATGCCGTTGGGCGCCCCCTGCCACAGGTAGGCGATGCCGCCGCCGACCAGTGCGATGGCGAGGGCCATGGCGAGGCCGACCCGGACCTCCCGGAACAGCTGGCGGCCGAACCGGTTCGGGTCGATGTGGCCCAGCGCCAGCCCGCGGGCGAAGATCGTGGTCGACTGGGTGCCGACGTTGCCGCCCATGTCCATGACCAGCGGCACGAACACGGCGACCGCGACCACCGCCGCCAGGACGTCCTCGAAGCTGTCGATGAGCCCGCCGACCAGCAGCCCCCCGGCCAGCGTGACCATCAGGAAGGCGATGCGCACCCGCACCGGGTACCAGATGCTTCCACTGGTCAGCCGCTCACTGCGGAGCATTTCGGTGGCGTGGGCCGGGTCGCCCATGCCCGCCTTGCGGTAGACGGTCTCGGAGGTGTCGTCGTCGATGGCGTCCATGGCGTCGTCGTAGGTGAGCGCCCCGACCAGGCGCCGCTCGGAGTCGACCACCGGGATCGCGCCGAGGTCGCGGCGCTGCAGTGCGCGCGCCGCGGGTGCGGCCGCGGACCTGGTGGGCACCGCGATGTCGCCCAGCCGCGCCAGCTCGCCGACCTCGGTGAACGGGTCCGCCTGGACCAGCTCGGCGACGCTGACCAGCCCCAGGTAGGTGCGGTCGTTCTCGGTGATGAACACCGTGGTGACGTCCTCAGGCCCCAGGCGGGAGCGGCTGATCAGGCCGAGCGTCTCCTTGACGAGCATGTGCGGGCGCACGGCGATGTACTCGGGGTTGGCCTCGCGTCCCGCGCTGCCCGCCGGGTAGGCGAGCAGGGCGCCGACGCGCTCCCGGTCGGCGTCGGACATGGCCGCCAGGAGGCGCTTGGCCACGGCGGCCGGTGCCTCGTCGACCAGCCGGGCCAGGTCGTCGGCGTCCAGGTCGGCCAGGACCGCGGCGGCCTCGGAGTCGGTCATCGCGCGCAGCAGCCGTACCTGCTCGTCGTCGGTGAGCAGGTCGAAGACCTCCATGGCCAGGTGCTTGTCCAGCAGCCGGAAGGCCAGGACGAGCTCGGTGGGCGGAAGGATCCGCAGGATCACGGCGATCTCGTCGGCGGTCGCCGTGGTCAGCGTGGTCTTGGCGCGGTCGAGGTCGCGCTCCTTGAGGCGGTCCATGAGCATGGTGTGCATGGTGGGCTCCCTGGGGGGTCGGGCGCGCCGCAGCACCGGGGCGCGCAGGGAGCCGCCCGCACCAAGGGGGAGCACGATAGGGCTCCCGCTCCAGGTCAGCGGACGTCGACTCGCGGCGCACTCGGGTGAGGGCAGGCTGTGAAAGGTGGTGAGGTGGTTCGGCCCGTGGTCGTCGGGGTCGCCGAGCGGCGACTATGACCGGGCTCGTCGTCGACCGGGGTGGATGGTCGATCAGGCATCAGCCCTCACCTCCCTCGCGCCTCGTGCTCGCATACGAAAAAAGACCTCCCGAGCGGGGAGGCCTTCACAAGCTCACGAGAAAAGGTCGCCGGGCATGAGCCGACGGGTTCCCCACGTGGAGCTTTGACACTGCACACCTAGGCGGCCGCCAGGGCGGCGCCGGTCCGCATTAAGCCGAGCCTTGATTCGGCAGGGCCTGTTCAACCCGTTGGGGTCTCTCGACCTTTCCGGGCAGCGGACGCGTACGTGCACAGGAGCCTCGCCTAACGGGACACCTGACATTCCAAAGTGGAGCTTACCACCTCCGGGCGGCGATGGCCACCGAAAGCCTTGGGGCGCGGGGGGTGACGTCGATAACGACGCAGGCCGGAAGGGGGCCGGTCTGGAAGGGCGCCGACGCCATGCGCAAGCGCGGCGTGTCCGCCGACCCCGCCCACCTCGCCCTGGACGGGAGCGGGCGCAAGGCTCAGCTGTACGTGGATGGTCCGTTCGCCCGAGAACAGCGGTGTTACCCTCGCAGGCCGTGACCGGATCTAGGAGGTGAAAAGCCGTGCGACGCAAGTACCACCTGGTGTTCGGAATGGTCGCCGCGGGACTGTCCGCGTCGATCCTGGCGGTCGACCTGCCCTACTACGCCGTCCTGGCCACCGCGGCCGTGACGGTGCTGCTGGTGACCTGGCTGACCCTGTTCGTGCGTGAGGCCCGAGCACAGGCCGCGCAGGGCTGACCGCCGGCGCGGTTGTTCCCTCACCCGCGCCGCCCATGGGGTCCGATCGGGCGCAGGGGCCATCTGCACGAACGGACATCTCCGGAATCCGGCACCGCCGCAAGCGGGCATCCTCGGATGCGTGCCCATGTCCGGTCCGGCAGGCGCCGGGGCGCTCGGATCGCGAAGGAAGGCCGCCCGGCGGACCGGCCGACCGGTGGTCCGCGCCCCCGCTACCGAGGCAGGCGGAAGTAGATCATCGGGTTGTCCGTGCCGCTGCGGACCGGGTCGTCGAGGCCGAGGTCGCGCTTGATGGCGTGGATGGCGCGGTAGGCGTCGGGGGCTTTGGCCTTGGAGGGGGTGAAGTAGGGGGTGTCCTTCTCCGCGAGCCACCTGAGGACCGCCCGGCCCTCGGTGAAGGGCAGGGCGTGCTTGCCGTGGAAGACGTCGTGGACGCTGACGGGGGTGCCAGGGGCGACGCGGGGGAAGAGGTTGTCGATGTACCAGCGGGCGAAGCGCCCGTTGTGGGCGGCGTCCACGAACAGGTACCCGATACCCTCCGGGACCGCGTCGACGTTCTCGCGGATGTCGCCCTGGTGGAACGTCCACCGGTCGGCCGACAGCTCGGCGGGGACGTTGGAGACGACGTTGTCGACGATGTCGTAGGAGTGCAGCCGACCGGTGCCGTTGTCGCGCAGCGCCGAGAGGATCCAGGTGGTGGACCATCCGTGGAAGGTGCCCAGTTCCATGACGGTCGCCGGGCGCTGCTCTCGCAGCAGCAGGTAGGTGATCTCCGCTTCGAGGTCGTCGAGCTGCGGGGTCATCTTCCCGCGCATGTCGCGGCAGAAGGCCCGCTGCTGGTCCCGCACCTTGGCCAGCGGCTCGGTGTACGTGCGGTACAGCTCGCCGAGCAGGTCGAGATCGATCCGCTTCATCGGACCCCCTAAGTCACCCGTGTGCTTCCGGCCGGGCGGTACCCCCGGCGGCCGCCCCTCCGGTGCCGCCCACCGCGAGAGACCGCGGATGAGCCCCGGTCGGCCCGATGCTATCGCCCCGCCCGGGCCGTTCACCTCAAGACACCGTGCTCAGACCGCACGCCGACGGTCCGCGGTTCTCCCGGTGGAAACGCGCCCGGCATTCCGCCGCGCTGCGGACACGTCGGGAACGGCCGCCCCCGAGTTCCGCCCTTGCGCGGCGGGTCTCCGTTTTTCGTGCCCGCGCTTCGGACGGAACGGCGGAGGGTGTGACGGGGGGCGGGGGTGGGGGTTGCTGAGCGCTCCCTAGGCGGCGGTGATGGAGTCGATCAGGTCGAACAGGCCCACCGCCCAGGCCACCGCGGCGCACAGGGCGATGACGACGACGATCTCCACCCCGTTGATGACGCGCCGCAGCGAGGCGCGGGGGACGTCCGCCAGACGGATCCAGCTCAGCACGGAGACCGCGACCCCGATGGCCAGGGCGATCGCCGGGATCCACGGGCCCAGGGCCGGCAGCGGCTTCATCGAGCCCATCAGCGTGATCCCCAGCCCGATCACGCCCCCCAGGCGCAGCGGCAGCACGTGGCTGATCCTGTCGAACAGCCGGGAGCGCAGGATCAGCAGCAGCGACAGCAGGGCGGCCAGCAGGACGTCGGGCAGGCCGCGGCCCATGAAGACCAGGAGCGGGACGGCGGCCACCGCGCTGACGGCGAAGCCCAGCACCGCGCCCAGCAGCAGCCGGTCACTGGCGGTCAGGCTCTCCTCGAAGCGTTCGCCGTCGACCTGGCCGGAGTGGCGCACCTCGTAGTCCAGGCCCGACAGCCCGCCCATCGCCAACGCCATCCGGGGCAGCGCGCCCACACCGAGCACCAGCAGCACCGCCAGCGCGCGCACGCCCTGCGCACCGTCGATGAACATGCCGACGGCGCTGATGACCCCGCCCGACACGGTGACCACGGCGAGCGCCGCCAGGTAGGACAGGCCCAGCTCGTCGATCATCCAGCCGATCCCGGCGATGAGCAGCGCGCCCACGCTCCCGAAGGCCGCCAGCACCAGGAACTGCGCGTTCGGGCTGACCACGTACACCGCGAGCATGCCGGTGGCCGCACCCCACGCGCACGCCGTCCCGAAGAGGACGTGGCCGACTCCGGCCATCTCCCGGCGGCTCGCGAACAGCACCAGTGCAAGTGTGTACAGCGCGCCGATCCCGGCGATCGCTAGGTTGCCGGGGGCAGGGCGGACGTAGGTCATGATGCCCAGCACGACCAGCGGGCCGATGGCGGCCAGCAGCATCCCGAACGCGAACGTCGTGGAGGAGCGCCAGAACCGGGCGGTGTCGTCGATCTCGTCCTCGACGGCGCCGCGCACGTCGTCGATGTGGGCGGGGCGGCCGCGCGCGCTCACCCTGTCGAGCAACAGGACGTCGCCGTCGGCGATCCCCGCGCTCTCCAGGGACGCCTCGGGGTGGATCTCGTCGCCGTCGCCGGTGGTCAGCGTCCACCCGGCGGGCTCGGTGCCCTCGGTGTCGGGGGACACCACCCGGACCACCTGCGGGAGGAGGGTCGCCACCGGAACCGTCCCGGGAAGGGCGAGGTCGGCCCAGCGCTGCGGCCCCGTGACCGTCACCCGGCAGTATCCGCTCACGTCCGTGTTTTCCCTCGTGATCGTGGTGGTTCGCGTGCTTTCGCGGGGGTGCCCGCCCCCAGCGCCCGATTAGGCGATTCCATCCGGTTGCGGGATCATTACCGTAGCAACCTCACACTCCTCTTTCCTCAGGTGCACCGGAGAGATCGCCTTGGCGACCACGCTTGTCCACCGCCCCGCACGCCACTCCGTCCCCGCCCCCGGTTCCGATCCCCTCGTCATCGCGGCGCCGCCGCAGCTGCCGGACAACCCCCCGGCCACCAGCTCCATGGCGATGATGATCATGCCGGTGATCAGCGGGTCGGGGTCGCTGCTGATGGCGATCACGATGGGCAACCGCCCGCTGTACGCGGCCGCCGCGATGCTCGTCATGCTGGCCAGCGTCGCCGTGGGCGTCACCATGTTCCTCGCCCAGTACAACGGGCCGCGCAAGCGGATCCGCGAGCAGCGCGAACGCTACCTCGACTACCTCGACCAGCTACGCGAGACCGTGCGGGACGTGGCCGCGACCCAGCGCAAGGGCAGCGCGTTCCGGCACCCGGCCCCGCACCTGCTGACCGAACCGGCGCGGCTGCCGGCCCGCCGGTGGGAGCGGCGCGCCTCCGACCCCGACTTCCTGCACCTGCGCGCGGGCACCGGCACCCGGCCGCTGGCCCGGCCGCTGAGCCTCAAGGTGGACGCCTCCAACCCTCTGGTCGTCTACGACCCGGTGTGCCAGGGACTCGCCGACCAACTCGTCGAGCTCTACGCCCAGGTTCCCGAGGAGCCGCTGGTGGTGCCGCTGCGCGAGCTCGGCGTCGTCTCGGTCATCGGCGACCGGGCGGCGGGCCGCGCCCTGGCCCGCTCGCTCATCGCCCAGCTCGCCACCTTCTCCGCGCCCGAGGACGTCCGGGTGGGGGTCGTGCGGCACTCCCGCCTCCTGCCCGAGTGGGACTGGCTGAAATGGCTGCCGCACAACGCCCACGACGAGATCACCGACGGTCCGCTTCCGGCGCGCCTGGTCGCCGGCAACACCGTGGAGATGGCGGAGCTGCTGGCGACCGAGATCGAGCAGCGCACCATCGACATGCAGCGCCGCCGCGGGCGCCCGCCCGGCCCGGGAACACAGCGACTGGTGCTCGTCGTCGACGGCGAGTTCCAGGCGACCCTGTCGGGGCTGTCCGCCGAACCGCCCGTCACCTCCCTGGCCGACCTGGGCATCCACCTGATCATGCTGCTGGGTGAGCGCCGCGAGGAACCCGAGCACGTCGACATGCGGCTGTACGTGGACGCCGACGGCGAGCTCAGCGAGGACACCGGGGACGGCGCCCCGTCCGGCGCGGCCCAGGGGACGGCCGGGGAGTCCGACTGCCCGCGCACCCCCCTCAAGGGGACGGCCGACCGGGCGAGCGTCGCACTGCTGACCTCGCTGTCGCGCATCCTGTCACCGATGCGGCTGGCCGCGACCGACGGCGCCGACGTCCTGCACACCACCGTCGACCTGCCGGAGATCCTCGGTGTTCCCGACGTGGCGCAGCTCGACGCGCGGCACACCTGGCGGCCCCGCAGCACCAACGACTACCTGCGGGTCCCCATCGGCGTCGGCCCCTCGGGGAACCTGGTGCTGCTGGACCTCAAGGAGTCGGCGTTCGGCGGCATGGGCCCGCACGGCCTCGTCGTGGGCGCCACCGGGTCGGGCAAGTCGGAGATGCTGCGGACCATGGTGGCCTCCCTGGTCATCAACCACTCCCCCGACCACCTCGCGCTGCTCCTGGTCGACTTCAAGGGCGGTGCGACGTTCGCCGACACCGACCGCCTCCCGCACAGCGCCGGGCTCATCACCAACCTCGCCGACGACGACACCCTGGTCGCCCGCTTCCGCGAGGCCATGTACGGCGAGCTCACCCGCCGCCAGCAGCTCCTCAAGGACGCCGGCAACCTACCCAACCTGCACGCCTACGAGGCGCTGCGCGAGCAGCGGCCCGACCTGGACCCGCTGCCGCACCTGCTGGTCATCATCGACGAGTTCTCCGAGCTGCTCACCGCCCACCCCGACTTCGCCGAGCTGTTCGTGGCGATCGGGCGCATCGGCCGGTCCATCGGCGTGCACCTGCTGCTGGCCACCCAGCGCCTGGAGTCCGGCAAGATCAAGGGGCTGGAGTCGCACCTGTCCTACCGCATCGGCCTGCGCACCTTCTCCGAGGCCGAGAGCCGCGAGGCCATCGGCGTGGGCGACGCCTATCACCTGCCCCCCGAACCCGGCTCGGGCTACCTCAAGGTCGACACCTCCGTCTTCGAGCGCTTCAAGGCCGCCATGGTGTCGGGGCCCTACATCCCGCCCGCGGAGGCCACCAGCGACGACGACCCGGTGCTGCCGGTGATCTCCTACAACGCGGTCGGGTCGCTGCTGGGCCTGTCCGACCTCGTGGGCGGCGACGGGGAGGAGGAGTCGGGCGGCTCCGGCTCCTCGACCCGCAGCGTGCTGCAGGTGGCGGTGGACCGGCTGGTGGCGGCCGGGGCCGAGCCGGTGCGGCCGGTGTGGCTGCCGCCGCTGCCCGCGGCGCTCACCCTGGACGCCCTGTTCGAGCGGGTGGAGAACGAGGAGGCGGCCGCAGGCGGCGACGCGGACACCGCGAGGCGGGGCGGCGCCCGGCAGGGCGCCCCCGCCGAACCGGACCCCGCCGAGATGTGCGCCTACATCGGCCTCACCGACATCCCGCGCGAGCAGCGCCAAGAGCCGACGGGGCTCGACTTCACCGGCGCCGACAGCAACATCGTCGTGCTCGGCGGCCCGCAGACGGGCAAGTCGACGCTGCTGCGCACCATGATCGCGAGCCTGGCCTGGCGGTACCCGCCCGGCCGGGTGGCGATCTACGCGGTCGACTTCGGCGGCGGCGGGCTGGCCGCCCTGGAGGGCCTGCCGCACGTGGCGGGCGTGGCCGGGCGGTCCGACCCCGAGCGGGTGCAGCGCATCCTCTCCGACGTGTCCAACCAGCTCGACCAGCGCGAGCAGGTGTTCCGGAGTGTGGGCCTGGACTCCCCGGCGGGGCTGCGCCGGGCGCGCGCCCAGGGGAAGGTACCCCGCGGTATCGCCGGCGACGTGTTCCTGATGATCGACGGCTGGTCGTCGGTGCGGGAGAACTTCGAGGACGCCGACGACGTGCTGCTCGACATCGTCACCCGCGGCCCGTCCCTGGGCGTGCACACGATCCTCACCGGCGCGGCGAGCTCGCAGATCCGCAGCAAGCTCGCGGCGTTCTTCGGCGGCCGCATCGAGCTGCGGCTGACCGACCCCTTCGATTCGGGCATCGGCCGCAAGATCGCCGAGGAGATCCCCAAGGACGTCCCCGGTCGGGCGCTGCTGTCCGACGAGAACATGGCGCACATCGCGCTGCCGCGGGTGGACGGCGTCGCCGACGACACCGACCTCGGCGAGGGCGTGCGCGACCTGGTCGCCCGGGTCGGCGAGCGGTGGACCGAGCGGGCGGTCCAGCAGGTCCGCACGCTGCCGGACCGCGTCGAGCTGGACGAGCTGACCGGCATGCACGACGGCCCGGAGCTCATCCTCGGCATGGCGGAGCGGACGCTGGAGCCGGCGCTGCTGTCGCTGGCGGAGGAGCCGCACCTGATGGTGTTCGGCGACCCGCAGACGGGCAAGAGCACGCTGCTGCGCGGCCTGCTGCGGCAGCTCACCCGGCGCCCGCCGGAGGAGGTCGGCATCGTGCTGGTCGACTTCAAGCGCGCCCACCTCGACGTGGTCGGCGAGGAGCACATGCTCGCCTACTGCACCGAGCCGCAGTTCACCCAGCAGATCGCCACCCAGCTGGCCGGGTCGGTCAAGGAGCGCCTGCCCGGCCCCGACATCACCCCGCAGCAGCTGCGGGAGCGCAGCTGGTGGAAGGGGCTGGAGCTGTTCGTGGTCGTCGACGACCTCGACCTGATCAGCAACCGGCAGGGCAATCCGCTGGCGCCGCTGGCCCAGTACATCCCGCAGGGCGCCGACCTCGGCCTGCACCTGATCGTGGCCCGCCGCACGGGCGGCGCCGGCCGCGCGCTCTTCGAGCCGATCCCCCAGGCGCTGACCGACGCGGCCACCACGGGCGTCCTGTTCTCCGGCGACCGTATGGAGGGCCGCCTGGCCAACGGCGTCGCCTCCCGCCCGCTACCGCAGGGCCGCGCCCTCCTGGCCCGCCGCGGCCAGCGCCCCGAACAGCTCCAGGCCCCGTGGAGCGACCCGCCGGAGTAGGGCGCGTCGCGTCGGTCCGTGCACCGGTGTCGTCCGAACGGACGACACCGGTCGCCCCGTTCGGCGGAACCCCCGAACGCCGCCGCACGCGACCGTTGAAGGCATGACAGAACACGCAGTCACCGTCCGCGGGCTCCGGAAGTCGTACGCGGGCACGGTCGCGGTCGGCGGGCTCGACCTGGACATCGAGCGGGGCGAGGTCTTCGCGCTGCTCGGGCCCAACGGGGCGGGGAAGAGCACGGCCGTGGAGATCCTGGCGGGGTTCCGGACGCGCGACGCCGGAGAGGTCGGCGTCCTGGGCGAGGACCCGCAGCGCGCCGGGCGGGGCTGGCGCGCCCGGGTCGGGATCGTCTGGCAGAAGGACGTGGAGTCCACGCCCCTCAGCGCCCGGGCCACCCTCCGGCACTTCGCGCACTACTACCCCGACCCGCGCGACCCCGAGGAGGTCCTCGCCATGGTCGGGCTGCGGGAGAAGGCGGACACGCCCGTCCCCGTCCTGTCCGGCGGGCAGCGCCGCAGGCTGGACGTCGCGCTCGGCATCGTCGGCCGCCCCGAGCTCCTTTTCCTCGACGAGCCGACGACCGGGTTCGACCCCGCCGCGCGGCGAACGTTCTGGGGGCTGATCCGGTCCCTGGCCGACGACGGCACCACCATCCTGCTCACCACCCACTACCTGGACGAGGCCGAGGCGCTGGCGGACCGCGCCGCCGTCATCGCCGACGGCCGCATCGTGGCCGAGGGCGACACCGCGACCCTGGGCGGCCGGGCCACCGGCAGGTCGGCGGTCCGCTGGCGGGAGGACGGGCACCACCGGGAGGTGGAGACCGACGAGCCCACGCGCGTCGTCGGCGAGCTTGCCGACCGCTTCGGCGGCGAGGTGCCCGACCTGAACGTGCGGCGGCGGACGCTTGAGGACGTCTACCTGGAGCTGACCCGGGCCGGTTCCGCGGACGGCGCGCCGGCGGCGAGCACCGTGGCGGCGTCGCGCGAGGAGGTGTCCGCATGACCACGCCCACGATCACCGCTGCCGAAGGGCCGCGTCCGGGTCGGCGGGTTCCCGGTGCCTGGACCGTCGGCCTGCACCGGGGCGTGCTCGAAATCCGGTGGTTCTTCCGCGAGTGGGAGCAGGTGCTGTTCACCTTCCTGATGCCCGCGTTTCTGCTGGTCCTCTTCTCCCTGATCTTCGACGGGTTCGCCGACGCCGACGTCGACCGGGCGCAGTGGTACGTGGCGACCATCATGGCGATGGCCCTGATGTCGGTGAGCTTCCAGAGCCTGGGCATCGCGATCGCGATCGAACGCGACAACGGGGTGCTGCGGCGGCTGCGCGGCACACCGATGCCGAAGGCCGCCTACTTCCTGGGCAAGCTGTGGCTGGTCCTGGCCACGGCCCTGGTCCAGGTCGCGGTCCTGCTGGGCATGGGGGTGGCCTCCTACGGACTGGAGCTGCCCGCGTCGGCGGCAGAGTGGTGGACGCTGCTGTGGGTCGCGGTGCTGGGCCTGACCGCCTGCGGGCTCCTCGGCATCGCGGTCAGCAGTGTCCCGCGGTCGGGCCGCGCGGCGCAGGCCGTGGTGGTCTTCCCGTTCCTGGGGCTGCAGTTCGTGTCCGGGGTGTACCTGCCGCCGTCGATGCTGCCGGATTCGGTCAACATCCTCGCCGCGGTTTTCCCGCTGAAGTGGATGGCCGAGGGGCTGCGCGGCGTGTTCCTCCCCGAGGAGGCCGCCGCCCTGGAGTACGCGGGGGTCTGGGCCTACGACCAGATCGCGCTCGTCCTCCTCATATGGTGCGTGGCGGGGTTCGTGCTGTGCCTGACCACCTTCCGGTGGAAGGGAAAGAACGACGGCTGACGGCGGGTCGGCGTACGACATACGGCAGGGTGGACGAGCGGGAGGAGTGGGGCGAAGAATGTGGCCGCGCCGAGACAGTGCCGTTGACGGCCAGGCGGAGGCAGGGTCGTCCACACCCCCGGAACCCGGCCACCACCGGGAGTTCCGGGGCTGGGACGCGTGCTTCACACTCGTCTATGCGGGGGCCGCCGTCCTCGGCGTGGCCGTACCGTCCGCGGGCCCGGTCTGGATGGGTCCGGTCCTGGTGGGGCTGCTCGCCCTCTGCTACGCGGTGCTCATCCGGCCCGTGGTGCTGCGCGACGACCCGACACAGGCACTCTCGCCCCGCACGGCCGCGGCGATCGTCCTGGCGGCCGCGGTGTTCCTCCCCCTGACCGGGCAGTCGCTGGTGTACTACGTCCTGCTGCTGGCGGTCATCCCGCAGTGCTTCATGCTGCTGGCGCCCGGCTGGGCGGTCGGCTGCCTGCTGGTGTTCTTCGTCGGGCTGCCGTCGGTGGTGTGGTGGCCGATCCAGGGCGAGCCGCCACTGAGCATCCTCATCGCCGGGACCCTGATGGTCGCCTCGTCGCTGACCCTCGGGGTGTGGATCCACCAGGTGCTGGCGCGCAGCGAGGAGCGCGCCCAGCTGCTCCGGGAGCTGCACGAGAGCCAGCGCGAGATCGCCCGGCTTTCGGCGGAGCGCGGGGCCCTGGCCGAGCGGACGCGAATGGCGCGGGAAATCCACGACACCCTCGCACAGGGGTTCACCAGCATCATCACGCTGACCGAGGCCGTCCGCTGTGAACTGGACACCGACCCGGAACGGGCGCGGCGCCACGTCGACCTGGTCGCGCGGACGGCGCGGGAGAACCTCGCCGAGGCCCGCGCCCTGGTCGCAGGCCACGCACCACTGGCGGCGGGCAGCGGGTCCTTGAAGCAGGCGCTGGAGCGCATCACGGCGCGCCTCGCCGAGGAGCTCGACATCGACGTCACCTGCGCGGTGACGGGTGAGCCGACAGCGTTCGACGCACCCCTCCAGGTCGACCTGCTGCGCGCCGCGCAGGAGTCCCTCGCCAACATCCGCAGGCACGCCGAGGCGTCCCGAGCCGAGGTCGTCCTCCGCTACGGCACCGACCGCGTCGAACTCGTCGTGCGCGACAACGGGCGCGGGTTCCGCCCCGAGGACATCGGAGCCGGCCACGGCGTGCCCGGGATGCGGCGGCGTGCCGAGGAGGCGGGCGGAACGTGCACCATCGACAGCAGGCCCGGCCACGGGACCGAGTTCCGAATGGAGATCCCCCTGATGAGAACCGGAGCCGCGCCGTGACCCGGATCCTGATCGTCGACGACCACCCCGTCGTCCGGGAGGGGCTGCACGGGATGCTCGCCGCAGAGGACGGCTTCGAGACCGTCGGCGAGGCGGCGTCCGGCGGCGAGGCACTGGCGCTGGCCGCCGTCCACCGGCCGGACGTCGTCCTCATGGACCTGCGCATGCCCGGCGGTGACGGTGTCGAGGCGACGGCACGCCTCCTGGAGCGGCACCCGCGGTGCCGCGTGCTGATCCTGACGACCTACGACACCGACACCGACATCCTCCGCGCGGTGGAAGCCGGCGCCGCGGGATACCTGCTCAAGGACGCCCCGCGCACCGAACTGACCGCCGCCATCCGCTCGGCGGCCCGCGGCGAGACGGTCCTGCCCCCGCGCGTAGCCACCCGCCTCGTCAACGGCCTCCGCGAACAGCGCGAGGCCCCCAAACTGTCAGCCCGCGAGGTCGACGTCCTCCGCCTGGCAGCAGCGGGCCGCACCAACACCGAGATCGGCCGCGAACTCCACATCAGCGCGACCACCGTCAAGACCCACCTGGTCCGCACCTTCCAAAAACTCAACGTCTCCGACCGCACCGCCGCCGTCACCGAGGCCATGAGGCACGGTTTCCTCCCCCCGCCGAGATGACCTGCCCGCGGTGTGAACGCCTCACGGTCGTCGCCGCCACCCCGAAGAGGAGCGCGCAGGCGCCGATCGTCTGGAGGCCACCCTTCGAGTAGCCAGGTCCCGCGCCCCTTCTCTACCGACCCCGTGGGGCGTGCGGGACCCCGTCTGTGTTCTTCCCGGCGGTGAAGTCCTGGAATGACCTGATGTGGCCACTGAGGGCAGGCCGAGCGGTCAAAGTGCGGAGGGGCAGTTGGTGGCGGGGATGGGAGGGGGCTGCGCGTCGGGTGGGGTTCCCCGCGAGTTAGTGGGTTGTCACGGAGCACGGTCATACTGGTCTGGGGCGTTTGTTGGGTATCGGGCGCTGTCGGCAGGAAACGCCGCCGATGTGCCCGTCTCCCTCGTGGGGCGTCGAGGGTCGGAACCGTCCCGTTCTTCGTTCGGAAAGGCGGATGTATGCGTCGCGCGCGTGCGCTGGTCGGGATCGCGGCCGGGGTCGCTCTGCTGCTCACCAGTGCCTGTAGCGGTGCGTCCGGAACGACGGGCGGGGGCGGCGGGGGCGACTCCGAGGCCGAGGCCGAGGCGAAGCTCACCGGGCTGGCACTCCTCTTCCGCGGCTACGACGGAGGCGACCCGGAGGAGAGCCAGGCTCTCGTGTTCGTCGACCCCGACGACGGCACCGAGAAGACGGCCATCGCGCTGCCGGAGCGGGCGCTCGATCCGATGGTCCCCGGGATTCCCGCCTACGCGATGTTCTCCGAGGACTGGCAGTTCTTCGTCTACGCGACGCCCGACGCCACCGACCTGCAGCTGGCCCAGCTCAACGCCGATCGGACGGCCTATGAACCGGTGTCGGCGATCACCCCGCAGGCCTCCGAGGAGTGGGGCGAGCCGCGGATCCAGGGGGACCGCATCTGGTTCTCCGCGCGGACACAGGCGCAAGGTTCTCCGCCGAGCGTGCGCGTGATGTCGGTGCCGCTGGAGGACCCGACCTCCTCCCCCAAGCAGGCCGGTCAGCTGCCCGCCGGTGAGGACGGCAAGCCCGACCCCTGGACGCTGACGCCCGACGACGCGCTGCACATCCGCGAGCAGGTGCCGATCGCGCAGATGACCGGTCAGGACGGCAGCTCGCTGACCGTCCGCAAGAACGGCGAGCACCTGATGAACGCGACCCTGACGGTCGGCGGGAAGCAGTGGCAGAGCCTGGAGTCGGCCCCTGTGTGGGGCGAGGGCGGCATCATCGTCGGCCCCGCCGCCCGAGGCCAGGCCCAGGGCCGACCCCAGGGCCAGGACGGCGGCGCGTCGGGCGGCGACGGCGGGGCGCAGCTCATCACGCTCGATGACAGCGGCCAGGGCTACACCACCACCCAGCTTCTTGCCCCGGGCGATGGCGCCGTCGTGCAGTACGCGCCCGCGCCCGACCGCGACGCGGTGCTGCTGCAGACCGACTCGACCTGGTACCGGATCGACCTGGAGGACGGCAAGGCGAGCCAGGAGGCCGACTTCCCCGTCCCGCACGACGCCTCGCTGGACGGCTACCCGCTGGTGGCGGGATGGGCGACCTGACCGCGAACGGCCGTACGCGCCGGAGCGGCCGACACCCGCGTGGTCGCCGGAAGGGCCCTTCCCGGTAGGAGGCCGAACCGTTCGGAGCGGCCGACACCCGCACGGGCGTCCTGCGCCGTCGACCGACCCACCTGACTTCACGGGCCGCAGGCTCGGCCCGTGACCACCCCCCGCTACCCCCCGATCTTCCCCATCCCCTTATTCCGCATCGCTGTTCCGCGGTAGATCGGATTCCCCGAAGAATGCAGCAGTACCCGACCCCGCCCCGCCCCCTGCCCGCCTGGGCGCAGCCGCCCGCGGACCCGGCCGCCGCGGCCCAGGGCTACGGGGCGCAGTTCGGCCCTGTCGGCCCCGGGCGGGCGGCGCAGCAGGACCCCGCCGCCCTGCCGTCCCCGCAGCCGGTGCCGTGGCCGCCGATGGCCCCGCTTCCCGCCGTCGTGGCCCAGGAGGCCCAGCGGCGGCAGCTCGGCGACCCCGTCAGCGCCCACGCCGAGACGGCAAGCCCGTGGCGCGGCGGGGTGAACTTCCTGATCAGTCTGGTGGCGCTGGTCGCGGTCCCGGTCGTCATCGAGACGTCCGGCTACGAGACGCCCGACTTCGTACTGCGTATCCTCATGATCGCCCCGGCCGTGACGTTCCTGCTGTGGATGGCCGCGCTGAACCGGCGCCGCAAGACGGCCTACGTCTTCGAGAACGGCCTCACGGTCCGCAAGGGCGCCAAGTTCCAGTCCGTGCACTGGCAGGACGTCGTCGCGCTGAAGTACTCCTCGGGCAACAACCCCGCCGGCGACATCAAGATCTGGCTGCGCGACGGCGGCCGCGTCGACCTCCACGGCCACACCATCCCCGAGTCGGCCGCGATGTTCTCGTTGGTCCTTCGGGCCGCCGAGTACTTCGGCTGGCCGCAGAAGAAGCCGCGGTAGCAGCCCTCCGCGCGTCCGGTGACGGCGCCGGCCCCGCCGTCACCGGACGCAGCCCCGCGGCGGCCCGCTCAACGCCCCGCCGCTGCTTCCTCCCGCGCTACCGGGCGACGGCGCGGCGGGCTCGGTCGACGATGTGCAGGAGGCGCCGGTGGTGGGCGCCGGGCCAGTAGACCTGGCCGCAGGGGCCGCAGCGCGAGTAGGTGTCGTAGGTGGCGCGTGTGCCCGCCATCAGCTCGTCGGTCACCTCGGCCTTGGCGACCCCGACGAGGTCGCCGTTGCAGGCCGGGCAGCGCGTCCACGGGTCCAGCGGCGGGTCGAAGCGCGCCAGGACCTCGGTCAGCTGGTCGTCGGGGTCGTCGGCGCGGACATGGGCGCCCAGCCACAGGCGGCGGCGGAACAGCAGCGCGCGGTCGCGGGTGAGCAGCACCCGCCGCTCGGTGTTGGCCAGGTCGATCAGCCGGTCGTCGGCGAAGTCGTCGGGGTAGGCGGTGTCGACGCCGACCAGGCGGAGGCGGCGGGCCAGCGTCCCCAGGTGGACGTCGAGCACGAACCGGGTCGGCGACACCGGGAGCGGCTGCGGCAGCTGGGGCGGCGCGATATCGACGACGTCGCCCGGCCGCGCGCGGTACTCGGCGCCGACCTCCCGCTCCGTCGGCCCCGGGTTTCCCCCTCCGGGGCCGTCCGGCTCCGGGCCGCACACGCGCAGCGTGCCGACCTCCGTCAGCGGAACACCGAGGGACTGCACGACGTGCCCGATGCCGGCGGTGTCGTCGTGGTCGAGCCGGACCACCCCGCCACGGTGCCGCGGGGCGAGGAAGAAGCGCAGCTCCGGGGCGAAGCGGAGCGTCAGTGTCATCGCCGGTCCCCTCCCCTCGCATGGTCGGTCCGAGCCTTCGCCGCCCGTCGATCGTCACCGTCGTCTCTCCTTCAGTCTGGCACCGGAGGCGTCGCGGCTTCTTGCCGACCGTTGACCGAAGTGGGGGTGTTCCTTGGTCGACGGCCGGGTCCGGGCCCGCCGCAGCCGACCTAAGCTGGCGCGATGACCGACAGCTCTCCATCACCGGCCGCCGAACGGCCTGCGCAGGGCGGGTGGTCGGCCCGTGCCTGGTCCCTGGTCGTCGTGGGCTACCTGCTCGCCTTCGGGTTCTCCAGCGTGGTGGCCGTCGGCATCCTGGTCGGTTCCCCGGTCGAGATCGACCTGCCGCGCCCGGCCGCGCTCATCGTCGCCTCCTCGACGTTCGCGCTCGGTTTCGCCGTCGCGCCTCTCGCCCACCTGCTGGCCCACCGGTGGCTGCGCCTCTCCGGCACCGAACTGGGGTTGCGCGGCGAGACGCTGTGGCGGGCCGTCGGCGCGGCGGGCGCTGCCTACCTGGCCATGAAGCTCGGTTTCGAAACGCTGTTCCTGTTCCCCGAATGGCCGACGCCGCACGCCGCGGCGGAGCCGTGGCAGGTGCTCCTCACCGAGGTCCACGGCGGCGTGGTGGAAGAACTGCTGATCCTGGCGCTGCCCATGGCCGTCATGACCCGCCTGGGCTGGGGGTGGCCGGCGCAGCTGCTGGTCCTGGTCGTGCTGCGCACACCCTTCCACCTCTACTACGGGCCCCAGGCGCTCGCGCTCACCGCGGTGTGGATGGCCGGGTTCCTGCTCGTCTACCGCCAGGTGCCGCTGGTGTGGTCGTTCATGGCCGCCCACCTCGTCTACAACCTCGCCAACTCCCCGTTCATCCCGGTGCTGATCCGCGTCGGCGCGAGCTTCGCCCTCACCGTCATCGGCGTGGTCGCCGTCGTCCGCTGGATCTCCGCCCAACGCCGCCGACGCCGGACCGGGCCCCTGCCGGGGTCACGGGCCTGACTTCCTGATCGCACGCGCCAGGGAGGCAAGGTCCCCGGCAACGTAGCGGCCGAGGAGCAGGCCGAGCGCCACCAGGAGCGCGGCGACCAGAGCGAGGACGACGGGGAGGACGGGGAAGTCCCGACCGGTCTCCACCGCGAGGATCACGCAGTGCAGTGCCAGGAGGAACGGCGCCAGCACGGCCAGCACCACGTTGAGGTTGCTGGTCTTCGTCGCTTCGTCCTCGGCCGGAAGAGGAAGGACCCGTTCGACGGCCTTCGCGAAGGCCCTGTCGATCGGCCGGTGGGCGACTATCAGGACGGTGAGCAGAACCGTAACGGCGGGGAACGACGTGGCGATCACCCACCGGGGCACTTCGGTGGCCGCGCGGTGCTCCGTGGCCTCCCGGGTCGTGCTGAGCGCCGGCAGCGCGTCCCAGGCCAGCAAACTGACCCCGAGCATCGCGATCAGGCACACCATGCTGCAGATGACACCCGTGCGGAGCGAAGGGCTGGGCACCACCACTATCGGCCTCCTTACCGGTAGGACGTCGGTGGTAGGGACTCTAGGAGGCCGAGGAGCCGCCCGGCATCGCCCGGAGGTCGTCGAGGCGCCCCTCGCACCGTTCCCGAATGTCGCGTGCGTCCGGTGGTGGACCCGCCTACCGGATGGGCACGTCCACGATCTCGCTGGAAGCCCCCGTGGCATGGCCGGTTCCCTGCGGTCGGCGGGAGGGTTCCGGTACGGTTCCCGGTGGCCGGATCCGGCCAGGAGGGCACACGAAAAGCACGGCCGCCGCAGGGGCCGGGCGAGCCCCGGGGACGACCGCGCGAACGAGGGGATGGGAGCCGCCCCTGCCCGCGCTAGATCCACATCCACATGCTGTGGACAACAGGGGCGGCCCTCTGCCTACGACACGTACCGGCCGCGCCGCTGGTTCAATGTCGAAGACGAGGCGACGGGCGCCGCCGCCATGGTCCTCACCGGCGAGCTCGGCCGACCGCTGGACATCCACCAGGGGAAGGCCTCGCGGATCCTCACCGGACCCGCCGACGACGGCGACGGCGCGGACGCGATCGACCTCGGCGGGCGCGTGGAACCGGTGGGGCAGCGCCGCCTGTGATGCCCACCGGGGCCGGTACGGGCATCGGCATGGACGCGGACCGGCCCCGGGAAGGCTGCTCCCGGGGCCGGTCCGTGATTCCGACAGTGTGTGGGAGTGAGAGATCAGCCCCAGGCGAGGGCCACCGTCTCCGGGTCCTCCAGCACCGCGCCGACGTCGCGCAGCACCTTCGAGCCCAGCTCGCCGTCGACGAGGCGGTGGTCGAAGGACAACGACAGCGTCGTCACCTTGCGGACCTTGAGTTTGCCCTTGTGCACCCACGGCATGTCGCGGATCTGGCCGAACGCCAGGATCGCGGCCTCGCCCGGGTTGAGGATGGGCGTGCCGGCGTCGACGCCGAAGACGCCGACGTTGGTGATGGTGATGGTGCCGCCGGTCATGTCGGCCGGGGTGGTCCTGCCCTGCCGCGCCGTGTCGGTCAGGTTCTGCAGCTCCCGGGCGAGTTCGGGCAGCGGCTTGGCGTGGGCGTCCTTGACGTTGGGCACGACCAGGCCGCGCTCGGTCGCCGCGGCGATCCCCAGGTTCACGTAGTTCTTCACCACGATCTCCTGGGCCTGCTCGTCCCACGAGGCGTTGACCTCCGGGTGCCGCCGCACGGCGGTGAGCAGGGCGCGCGCCACCAGCAGCAGCGGGGAGACCTTGACGTCGGCGAACTCGCGGCGCTCCCGCAGCTTGCGCACGGCCTTCATCGTCTTGGTGACGTCGACCTGAAGGAACTCGGTGACGTGCGGGGCGGTGAACGCGCTGTTCACCATCGCCGCGGCGGTGCGCTTGCGCACGCCCTTGATCGGGATGCGCTGCTCGCGCTCGCCGGCGGCCACGCCCGCGGCCGGGGCCGCGACCGCCGCAGGGGCCTCCGCCGCTGCCGGAACCGCTTCCGGCGCCGGGGCCGGAACGGCCGGAACCGCGGCCTCGCTGTGGCGGCGCACGTCCTCCCTGGTCACAGTGCCGCCGGGACCGGTGGGCGTGATCGTGCGCAGGTCCACCCCCAGGTCCTTGGCGAGCTTGCGCACCGGCGGCTTGGCCAGGACGCGCGTGGGGCCGCCGTTGAGCGGCGCCGACGACGCGGGCTGTGCGGCGGCCGCGGGCTGCGGAGGCTGCGGCGCGACCGGTGGCTGAACCTGCGGCGCCGCGGGCGCCGCCGTTCCGGCCGAAGCCGCCGGAGCCGCCGGAGCCGCCGAGGCGCCCGCGGGCTGCGGACTTCTGCGTCGGCGACGCTGCGTGGCCCCGGCCTTCTCGCCGTAGCCGACCAGCGGCTTCTCGCGCTCCTCTTCCTCCTCGGCCGCGCCCTCACCCGCCGGGGCCCGGTCCGGTGCGGCGCCGCCGCCCGTGTCGACCCGGATGATCACGGTGCCGACGTCGACCGTCGCCCCCGCCTCCACCAGCAGCTCGGTGACGGTGCCCGCGTACGGGCTGGGCAGTTCCACGGCGGCCTTGGCGGTCTCGATCTCGCAGATCATCTGGTTGACCGTGACCTCGTCGCCGGGCTGCACGTACCACTGCAGGATCTCGGCGTCGACCAGCCCTTCGCCCACGTCGGGCAGGCGGAACTCCTGAATTCCTTGCTGACCCATTGTTCCCCTGGCTTTCCCTCTTAGTACGCGAACGCTCGGTCGACACCGTCAAGGACCCGGTCGAGGTCGGGCAGGTAGTGCTCCTCCAACCGCGACTGGGGGTAGGGGGTGTCGAACGCCGCGACGCGGATGACCGGGGATTCCAGGTGGTAGAAGCACTCCTCGGTGACGCGGGCCGCGAGCTCGGAGCCCAGCCCGCCGGTGAGGGGCGCCTCGTGGGTGACGATGAGGCGTCCGGTGCGCTTCACCGACTCGACGACGGTGTCGTAGTCGACGGGCGCGAGGGAGCGGAGGTCGACCACCTCGATCGAGCGCTCCGTTTCGGCCGCGGCGGCCTGCAGGGCCGTCTTGACCATGGGGCCGTAGGCGACGAGGGTGGCGTCGGTGCCGGGGCGGGCGATGCGGGCGCCGCCCATGGGGGCGGCCGCGTGCAGCGGCGCCTCGGTGTCCACTTCGGCCTTCTCGTAGTAGCGCCGCTTGGGCTCGAAGAAGATCACCGGGTCATCGGAGGCGATGGCCTGCTGGATCATCCAGTAGGCGTCCACGGCGTTGGCCACGGTGACCGCGCGCAGCCCGGCGGTGTGCGTGAAGTACGCCTCGGGGGACTCGCTGTGGTGCTCGACCGCGCCGATGCCGCCGCCGTAGGGGATGCGGATCACGACGGGCAGCTTCAGCTTGCCGGCCGAGCGCCGCCGCATCTTGGCGAGCTGGCTGAAGGTCTGGTTGGCGGCGGGGAAGAAGAAGCCGTCGAACTGGATCTCGCACACCGGCCGGTAGCCGCGCAGGGCCAGGCCGATGGCGGTGCCGATGATCCCGGACTCGGCCAGCGGAGTGTCGATGACCCGGTCGGCGCCGAAGTCCTTGTGCAGGCCGTCGGTGACCCGGAACACGCCGCCGAGCTTGCCGACATCCTCGCCCATGATGAGGACCTTGGGGTCGGCCTCCATGGCGCGCCGCAGTCCCGCGTTGATGCCCTTGCCGATCGTCAGGTTGGTACTCATCTTCTTCACCGGCCCCCTTCCGCGCCGCTGTCCTCGAACGAGGCGAGGTAGTCGGCGAATTCCGCGCGCTGGCGGTCGATGTGGACGTTCGGCTCCGCGTAGACCTCGGCGAAGATGTCCAGCGGGTCGGGGTCGGACATGGTCCGGCACTCGTGGCGGACCCGCTCGGCGAGCCGGTCGGATTCGGTTTCGACCTGGGCGAAGAACGCGTCGTCGGCGAGCCCCTCGTTCTCCAGGTAGGCGCGCATCCGCAGGATCGGGTCCTTGCGCTCCCACTCCTCCAGCTCCGCGGCGACGCGGTAGCGGCTGGGGTCGTCGTTGGTGGTGTGCGCGCCCATGCGGTAGGTGAACGCCTCGATGAGGGTGGGCCCCTGGCCCTCGCGCGCGTTGTTCAGCGCGGAGCGGGTGACGGCGAGGCAGGCCAGGACGTCGTTGCCGTCGACGCGCACGCCGGGGAAGCCAAACCCGGAGGCGCGCTTGTACAGCGGGACGCGGGACTGGCGCTCCAGCGGCTCGGAGATGGCCCACTGGTTGTTCTGGCAGAAGAAGACGACGGGGGCGTTGTTGACCGCGGCGAAGTTGAACGCCTCGTTGGTGTCGCCCTGGCTGGTGGCGCCGTCGCCGAAGTAGGAGATGACGGCGGACCCGTTCTCGCCGACGGAGCCGTCGCGCTGCACGCCCATCGCATAGCCGGTGGCGTGCAGGGCCTGGCTGCCGATGACGATGGTGTAGAGGTGGAACCCGTGCTCATTGGGGTCCCAGCCGCCGTTGGTCACGCCGCGGAACATGCCGAGCAGTTCGCGGGGCTGGATGCCGCGGCACCAGGCCACGCCGTGTTCGCGGTAGGAGGGGAAGGCCATGTCGTCCGGGCGCAGCGCGCGGCCGGAGCCGATCTGCGCCGCCTCCTGGCCGAGGAGCGAGGCCCACAGGCCGAGTTCGCCCTGGCGTTGCAGCGCCACCGCTTCCTGGTCGACCCGGCGGACCAGGACGAGGTCGCGGTAGAGCCCGCGCACTTCCTCAGGGTCGATGTCGAGCGGGTAGTCGGGGTGCTCCGTGAACACCCCCTCCGGGGTCAGGAGCTGGACCAGCTCCGGTTCCTCATGCGCGGTGTTGTCCGACACCTGTCGCTCCTCGGGGGTCTCGGGGCCGATCTCGCGGGGTACCGCTGGTCGGCCGGATCTCAGCCCGCTTACCCGGGGTAACGGGTATGGGCAGGCAGCCCTACCGACATCGTGACAGAACTCACCACGGTTGGCGCAAGGCCTCGTTGGCACCTTTTCGGTTGCAACCCATGATGTCCGAGAACCCGAAAAGCGCAACTACCAGGACTTCCTACCTTTCGCAAGGCCATCCGAAGAAAAATTCGGACATCCGACGAACCCCATCACGCCGGTCCGGCACGCCGCTCAAGTGAGTCGCCGCACCCGCGAAACGATCACCGAACGCACAGAGGGACGTCACTATACGTGACGTCCCTCTGTGCGTTATGGGTTCGGCGGGAAGCACCGGTCGGGAAGTTCCGGCCGGGAGGCGCGGCTCAGGCGGCCGCGCGCACGCCCCGCTCTCGGGCGTAGTCGGTGAGCATCTCGCGGAGCTGGCGACGGGCGCGGTGCAGCCGCGACATCACGGTGCCCAGCGGCGTCCCCATCCGGGCCGCGACCTCCTTGTAGGAGTAGCCCTCGATGTCGATGAGGTAGACGACCATCCGGAACTCCTCGGGGAGCTCCGCCAGCGCCACGCGGATGTCGGAGTCGGGGAGGTGGTCGAGCACCTCCATCTCCGCGGAGCGGGAGCCGGTCGACGCGTGGGCGTCGGCGGCGGCGAGCTGCCAGTCCTTGATCTCGTCGGTGGAGTCCTGCCGCGGCTCGCGCTGCTTCTTGCGGTAGCCGTTGATGAAGGTGTTGGTCAGGATCCGGTAGAGCCAGGCCCGGAGGTTCGTCCCTGCCTTGAACTGGTGGAAGTTGGCGAACGCCTTGGTGAAGGTCTCCTGGACCAGGTCCTCGGCGTCGGCGGCGTTGCGCGTCATGCGCAGCGCGGTCGGGTACAGCTGGTCGGCGTACGGGGTCACGGCCGCGACGAAGTCCAGTTCCTCGTGGGTGTCCGGGGCTTCTGCGGTAGCGGCGCCGCGTTCGAGTTCGATGGTCGCCAAATCTCCCCCTTAGAGACGACCGGATGATCGCTGCCACCCTGGTAGACGCACGGAACGGCTAAAGTCGATGCTCCATACCGGGGTGATGAGTGTCACGAATCGGACGAAACGGTACCGCCGACAGGTAAGCGTGCGGTAAGAGGAAAGGGCCGCGGAGCCCCGCCAGCCCGGAGTGTGCGCAGGTGCCGTACGCTGATCCCGGCCCCCTCCGACCGCATCCGGAGAGGCGCCCACCCGAGCCTGTGAAGTGCGGCACAACCGTGGAGGACCCCGTGGCCCGCGTCATCGTCGACGTCATGCTCAAGCCGGAGATCCTGGACCCTCAGGGCCAGGCCATCGTGGGGGCGTGCGGCCGCCTCGGCTTCGACGGCGTCACCCAGGTGCGCCAGGGCAAGCGCTTCGAGGTGGAGGTGGACGGCGAGGTCGACGACGCCAAGCTCGCCGACATCCGCCGCCTCGCCGAGACCCTGCTCGCCAACCCCGTCATCGAGGACTTCGAGCTCCGCGTCGCCTGACGCCGCCACTTACCTCCGTTGATCTCGGGCGTATCGACCGAGTTTCCTCCGATATTCGGTCGATACGCCCGAGATCAACGGAGGAGGGACCCCAACGGGTCGGGGTTCGCCCCTACAGCTCGCACATCCACCCCCTAACGGCCCGAGCGTCCCGTTTCGCCCCGTGTCCCCCGGGAAGCTTCCTCAGTAAGGGACAGGTCGGCCGTGAGGGTTGATACATGGACGAGCAATTCTCGATCACCCTCCCCCGCCACGCATACACCGTCACCGTGATGCGGGACGTCCTCCGCACCGCGTTCCGCGTCCACGGCATCTGCGGTGACTGCGCGTTCCCCATCCTCATCGCCGCCACCGAGGCGTGCGCCAACGCCGTCGACCACGGAGCCCCCGCACCCGACTACGAAGTCCGGCTGCGACTCCGCCCGTCGCTGTGCCTCCTGGAGGTCAGCCACACAGGACCGGAATTCCGGGCGGGCCGGGTGCCTCTTCCAGAACTCGAATGGGAGTCGGGAAGGGGCATTCTGCTGATGAGGGCCCTGATGGACAGCGTCGCCTTCCACGCCAGCCGCTCCGGCGGCGTCACCGTCTGGATGTGCAAGCAGCTCCACCCCGCCGAGCCGTCGCGCCGCGGCGCCCGCCGATCGGCCGCGACCATCCCCGCCTCCCGGCGCCCGCCCGAGCGCCTGCACTCCTGAACCCGCAGGCCTCCCGGCCGCCGGCGCGCGCGGACCGCCGACACGTGTGGCCGCCACCTTCCGCGCCACCCGCGACACCACCCGCGACACCACCCGCGACCCGCCACCCCGAGAGCAGAGGTCAGCAGGTAACCTCGGGACCGGATGCGCCGGTCGTGTCGACCTCGGTTCACCAATCGCCCGATCTCCACATCGACGATCCCTTCGGAGAGTGCCCATGACAGCCCGTGTGGGCGTCGTCACCTTCCCCGGTTCCCTGGACGACACCGACGCGATGCGCGCGATCCGCATCGCCGGCGCCGAGCCCGTCGCCCTCTGGCACGACGACCACGACCTCAAGGGCGTGGACGCGGTGGTGCTGCCCGGCGGATTCTCCTACGGCGACTACCTGCGCTGCGGCGCCATCGCCCGATTCGCCCCGATCATGACCGAGCTGATCCCTGCCGCGAGGTCGGGCGCCCTGCCGGTCCTGGGCATCTGCAACGGCTTCCAGATCCTGTGCGAAAGCCACCTGCTGCCGGGCGCGCTCACCCGCAACTCCTCGCTCCGCTTCATCACCCGCGACCAGTACCTGCGCGTCGAGTCGACCGCCACCGCCTGGACCAACCGCTATACCCCGGGTGAGGAGATCCTCGTCGTCCTGAAGAGCGGGGAGGGCGCCTACGTCGCCGACGACGCCACCCTCGACGAGCTGGAGCGCACCGGCCGGGTCGTCGTCCGCTACGCCGGCGCCGCGCCCAACGGCTCGCGCCGCGACATCGCGGGCATCACCAACGAGCACGGCAACGTCGTCGGCCTGATGCCGCACCCGGAGCACGCGGTCGAGGCGCTGACCGGCCCGTCCGTCGACGGCCTGGGCTTCTTCACCTCGGTTCTCGCCCACCTCGCCGACGGCTCACCGGTGGCCGGCGCGACGGCGACCGCCGGAGGCTGACCCGAGTACCGCAGCGACCTGGGGGAACGTTTCTCAATGATGGCACTGCTTCGCTCTCGGAGGATGATGATCCTCCTGGTCGCCGTTGTCACCGTCGCCCTCGTGGCCACCGGTGCGGTGGGGCTGTTCAACGCCTTCTTCGCCCAGCAGGCCGGCGACCAGCGGGAGGCCGGCGCACCGATCCCCGCCCCCGAGATGGCGGCGCTGGGCGACGCCCCCGACGACGCCGAGTACACCGACCTCGGCCAGCAGTGCGAGCAGCGCGAGTGCTACCGGGTCGTCGCCGTCACCCACGATGAGGCGCGCGACGGCGAGGAGGCGGTCGAGGCCGTCTACCAGCACCTCATCGACGAAGGCTGGGGCCGGATCCTCCCCGAGGGTGCCGAGGGCCCCGACGACGCCCCGCTGAGCGACACCTACCTGACCAACGGGTCCGTCCTGGTCCAGGGCAGCACCTCTCCCTACACCCCGGGGAGCACCGCCGGCCTGGTGATCGCGCACATGCAGGATCCGCTCTCTTGACCGACGCCCACGAACCCGCCGGTCGAACACCGCACATCCCGAACGGAAACCCGATGCCCGAAGCAGCCAAGCACACCCTGCTGGACACCGTCGCCACGGCCGAGAGCACGCCGGAGAACCCGCAGCCGTACGCCGAGCTCGGCATGGCCGACGACGAGTACCAGCGCGTCCGCGACATCCTGGGCCGCCGTCCCACCGCCGCCGAGCTGGCGATCTACTCGGTCATGTGGAGCGAGCACTGCTCCTACAAGAGTTCCAAGGTGCACCTGCGGCAGTTCGGGGAGAAGGCCCCGCAGAGCGACGCACTGCTGGTCGGCATGGGTGAGAACGCGGGCGTGGTGGACGTCGGCGACGGCTACGCGGTGACGTTCAAGATCGAGTCGCACAACCACCCCTCCTACGTCGAGCCGCACCAGGGCGCGGCCACCGGCGTCGGCGGGATCGTCCGCGACATCCTCACCATGGGCGCGCGGCCGATCGCGGTGATGGACGCGCTGCGCTTCGGCCCGGCCGACGCCCCCGACACCCGCCGGGTGCTGCCCGGGGTGGTCTCCGGCATCTCCTTCTACGGCAACTGCCTGGGGCTGCCCAACATCGGCGGGGAGATCGGGTTCGGTGCACAGTACGCGGCCAACCCGCTGGTGAACGCGCTGTGCGTGGGCGTGATGAAGCACGAGGACATCAAGCTGGCCCAAGCGCCGGGCCCGGGGAACAAGGTCGTGCTGTTCGGGGCGACGACCGGCCCGGACGGCATCGGCGGCGCGTCGGTGCTGGCGAGCGCGACCTTCGACGAGGAGAGCCACGCCAAGCGGCCGAGCGTGCAGGTGGGTGACCCGTTCCTGGAGAAGCTGCTGATCGAGTGCAGCCTGGAGCTGTTCGCCCAGGACCTGGTGGTCGGCATCCAGGACCTGGGGGCGGCCGGCGTCTCGTGCGCCACCACCGAGCTGGCGGCGGGCGGCACCGGCGGCATGCGGATCCAGCTGGACCGGGTCCCGCTGCGCGACCCGCGGCTCACGCCCGAAGAGATCCTGATGAGCGAGTCGCAGGAGCGCATGATGGCCATCGTCGAGCCGGGGAAGCTCGACGCGTTCATGGCGGTGTGCGCGAAGTGGAACATCCTCGCCACCGAGATCGGCGAGGTCACCGACGTCACGCCGGACGAGGCCGCGCGCGGCGGGCGGCTGGTGATGACCTGGAACGGCGAGACCGTGGTGGACATGCCGCCGCGCACCGCCTCCGACGAGGGGCCGGTCTACCAGCGGCCGTTCGCCCGCCCGGGCAGCCAGGACGACCTGCAGGCCGACACCCCGGCGCGGCTGGAAAAGCCCAAGACCGACGAGGAGCTGCGCGACCAGGCGCTGCGCGTGCTCGCGGCCCCGGGGGTGTGCGACCCGAACTGGGTGACCCAGCAGTACGACCGCTACGTGCTCGGCAACACGGTGCTGGCCACACCGCACGACGGCGGCATGGTGCGGGTGACCGAGGACGGCGAGCGCGGGATCGCGCTGGCGACGGACGGCAACGGCCGGTTCACCCGCCTCGACCCTTACACGGGAACGCAGGCGGCCTACGCCGAGGCGTACCGCAACGTGTCGGCCACCGGTGCCCGCCCGCTGGCGGTGACCAACTGCCTGAACTTCGGCTCGCCGGAAGACCCGGGGGTGATGTGGCAGTTCGCCGAGTCCACCAAGGGGCTGGCGGACGCCTGCAAGCAGCTCGGCACCCCGGTGACCGGCGGCAACGTGAGCTTCTACAACCAGACGGGGGACGCGGCGATCAACCCGACGCCGGTCATCGGCGTGCTCGGCGTGATCGACGACGTCAACGACCGGCTGACCTCGGCGTTCGGTCCGGACACGGACGGCGCCAAGATCCTGCTGCTCGGCGAGACCGCCGAGGAGCTGGGCGGGTCGGTGTGGGCCGACGTCGTCCACGGCCACCTGGGCGGGCTGCCGCCCAAGGTCGACCTGGCGGCGGAGGCCGCACTGGGCGAGGTCCTGGCGAGCGGCGCCGAGTACGGCGTCATCGCGGCCGCCCACGACCTGTCCGACGGCGGCCTGGTGGTGGCACTCGCGGAGTCGGCCCTGCGCGGCGGCACCGGCTGCCGCGTCACCCTGACCGACGACCCGTTCGTCGCACTGTTCAGCGAGTCCACGGCCCGCGCGATCGTGGTCGTCCGCCCGGACGCCGAGGCCGCGTTCACCGAACTGTGCGACCGCCACGGCGTCCCGGCGAAGGAACTCGGCACGGTCGGCGGCACGTCCCTGTCCGTCACCCACCCGGGCGGCGGCTTCGACATCGCCCTGGCCGACCTCCGCACGGCCTACGAGAGCACCCTCCCGGAGATCTTCGACGGCGAATAGGCGTCGGTCGGTCACGGCAATGGCGGGGCGGGACCACTGGTCCCGCCCCGCCGCGCTTTCGCGGGGACGGACGTCAGCCGACCTTCAGCTGCTCATCCCCGAAGTCCGCAACAAGCTTGAGAGTCCCACCCAGAGCGGTGACGTACCGGTCAAGGGACTCCCTGGTCGACACGTCCCCCTGCTCGATCTGCGAGACCCGGGCCACCGAGACGCCCATCCGCTGGGCGACCTGCGCCTGCGTCAGGTGCCGACGCCTGCGCATCTCGGCCAACCGCCACCCCTGCGCCTCTTCCTGCAGTCGGCGAACACCGCTCTCGAACTCGTCGACACCCCCAGCGGTCTCGATCGCACGCTCAAGGTGACCGCTGGACCGCCAACGCTGATACCCGCTCACGGCTCCACTTCCTTCCGGCGCTCCGCCACGTAGGTCTCATACAGCCACTCCGCCCGGGGCACTGCATCCCGATACCACCGCCGCCAGTTCCCTGCTTTGTCCCCCGCTACGAGCAGTATCGCCGAACGCCAAGGGTCGAAGACGAACAGTATGCGGATCTCGCTACGCGCCGTCGATCCGGGTCGCAGCTCCTTCATGTTGGGGATGTTCGAAGCTGTAATGGTGTCGACCAACGGTCGACCTTCTGCCGGCCCGTTGCGCTCCAGCACCAGGATCGCCTGGTTGACGAGTCTGTGGGACTCAGGATCTGCGGCATAGAGACCGTCAAGGAATTCCCCCCACCTCGTCAGTGAGGAAGATGTCCCACTCAGCCAATCCGCCCCTCCTGTCATCACCCACTGCTACTTAAGAATATCCTAAACCCTCGACTGTGGCTGCGCAGGGACTTCGGGATCCTCGGGCTCCCCGGTCTGAAGCGCTGGGAGAAGGCGGCCGCCCATGACCTGCCGGACGGCGGCCTGGCCGCAGCCTTGGCAGAGTCGGGTTGAGTCTCACGCCACGATGGGGCCAGGAGTCGAACTCCGGGCCCCATCGTCGTATTCGTCGGCATGCCTTCCCCGCGGGCGGTGTCAGTGGTCGGGGGCCGTGTGGTCCTCACCTTCGGGGACAGGCAGCCCGACCGAGCTTCCCGGCTCGACAGTGGGGGTGACGGGCGTGTAACTGATCCCGTTGGGCCGCTCGCCGACGGTTATACGCGCCACGACCTCCTTGTCGACCAGGTCGAGCACCGCGACCTCGTCGGCGTAGGTGTTGGTGATGTAGGCGTGGCGGCTCGACGGCTCGATGACGATGCCGTGCGCGCCCTGCCCCGTCTCAACGGTACTGACGACCTCGAAGCTCTCGGCGTCGATGATGGAGACGGTCGTGCCCGGATCCTCCTCGCTGCCCTCGTTGGCGACGAGGAGGTGGCTGCCGTCAGGGGTGGCGTAGACCTGGATGGGACCGGAGCCGACCGTCACCTTGTCGACCAGCCGCTGCTCGGCGACGTCGATCCTGGCGAGGGCGTCCTCGTCCCGCAGCGTGGCGTAGGCGAACCGGCCGTCGCTAGAGAAAGCGGTCTGGACGGGGGTCTCACCGACCTCGATGTCGGCGACACGCTCATCGGTGGCCGTGTCGATGACGCTGACCGTGCCGTCCTCGACGTTGGCCACGTACACCGACGTTCCGTCGGGGCTGGGACGGAGGCCGTGTGGATATGCACCGACCGGGATCGTCGCCACGTTGTCGCCTGTCTCGGCGTCGAGCACGGAGACGGTGCCGTCGTCGCCGTCGGTGGTGTAGACCTTTCGGCCATCAGGAGTGACGATCACGTGGGCCGGGTGGGCGCCCGTCGGGGCCGCCGCTCGGAGGTCGAGGGTCGCGGCGTCGACCGCGATGGCCTGCGAGTCGCTACCGCTCACCGCCCACACGCTTGCACCGTCGGGAGAGACCTGGACGTTGTGGGGACTTCTGATACCGGTCAGCGTCGCGACGACCTCGTGAGTGGCGGCGTCGATCGCGGTGAGGCTGTCACTCGCCTCGTCGGCGACCCAGATGGCCCCCTCCACCATCCCCTCGTGACTCACCGGTGTGGCGTCCGGCTCCTGCTCTCCGGGGGTGAGGACCCCGATGGCGACCGCGGCCGCCGCAACCGTGGCCAGCGCGCCGGCGCCGACGATGAGTGCTCGCTTTCCCATAGTGATCTAACCCCGCCCCTCAGATGACATGCTGCGACGATAGGGCGGGGGGCGCTGCCGGAACCATCACTGCAAGTCCTTGATGTACAGGACCTTAGGTTCGATGGCATCCGCCGTACCGCTCGATAGGTTGGGACGCTGGACCGGCCGCCCCAGGCGTCGGCCCTCAGCGGGATGGTCCCGGAGTGCCGACAACCTGCGCACGGCTTCCGCGAACACCCTCCCGGAGATCTTCGACGAGAACCGGGCATCCATCGCCGGATAGCACCGCCTTGGGAAACGTCGTCAGGATGTCGCGAAGGTCCCCGGTGTCTCAACAGCCGGGGACCTGCCGCATGAGTAGGGTCAGAACTGGTCGGACCCGACGGCTTCTCCGATCGGGAAGGCGTGACTGCTTGCCGCGCAGATCGTCTCCAATGCGTGGATGGGCATGTCATCCGTGCTGATGCTCACCCGCAGGATCTCCACCACCCACTCACCGGCGACATCGAGCAGGTCGGCCTCATAGGGTGTCGCGGGCCGCGCGGTCAGGGTCTCGGTGGCGTGGCTGAAGGTGTGGCCCAGGTCCTCGATCGCGGCCTGCAGCGTGGGAAGTACGAACCCCTCACCGTCCAGTCGGGTGTTCTCTCCGACGTCCACACGGAAGTAGCTGGTGGCGATGCGCACCGGCACGTCGTTCGCCCAGAACATCTTGCGACGGGCGATCACCGCGTTCCCCGGTTCCACCCGAAGCGCGGTGGCCACATGCTCGTTCGCGGGCTCCTGGCCGACGAACAGCATCTTCCGTGCGGAGGTGAGTCCCTGGCGTTCGGCCTCGGTCATGTACAGGGACTTGGAACCGCGGACCGTCAGCGGGGTCGGCAGGGCCCGCTCCACCAGGACCCGAGGCCGAGGCTCGACCGGCCCTGTCGGCGCCTTGTGATCAGACAGTTCGCCGGCGCCCGCCTTCTTCATCTGGCTTACGCGGCCCTGGCTCGCTCCAAGGGGTCTGGAACGGCGGCTATGTCATGCAGTGTCCTGGCGTCCACGGCGGTCCTTCGTTAGTAGCTGCTCCGACCGAACTTAGCCCCCACCGCCCTCCCAGACATCTTCGACGGCGAATAGTCCAGTGACAGCCCCCTACAACTGGTCGCCCCGGGTTGACCGGCTCCAACTGCTGGTTGAGGTCACCGACCAAGGAACCTCGGGGGTGGATGGGCTGGATGAAGACGCGAAGGCCCCGGCACCTGCCAGGGCCTTCAGCATTGGGGTCAGAACGCGTACTTCCGTGCTCCCCGAAGGAACGCGGCCCATTCCGCGCTGTCGAACGCCAGATGGCCAGCCTCGGGACGCTCGGAGTCCCGCACGGCGCACCCGCCCTCGGGCAAGGCTGCGACCTCGACGCACTCTCTCGCGGTCGAGCTGTACGAACTCTTGCGGAACAGAGAATTCAGGCGAGGAAAGGAGGAATCCATCGGGTAACCAGTCGTCGTAGACGAGCTACAGGTCATGTCCTGTCACCACATTGAGGAAGGCGGACCACTCAGCTGCTCCGAACGCCAGGTGCCCGTGTCTCGGGTTCTGTGAGTCGCGCACGGCCACGCCTCTGGGCAGATCTGCCACTTCGACGCAGTTGTTGGAGTTCGGGGCGCTGTGGCTGGAAGCACGGAACGCCACCTCAACGCAGTTATCTCCTCCCGAAGTGGAGTAGCTGGACTTGCGGAACGAGGGGTCCAGGGGGGTGGGGAACTTGCGCATCGGGTCGTCCTAGGTCTTGGGCTACTGCTTCAGCAGGTCCTTGAGTAGAGCGATGGACTCGTCTGGTCGAAGTGCCTGCTCGCACGCTCGGGCGAAGAGCGCGCGGTACATCGACACCTCCGCCTTTTCTTCCAGATAGGCGCCGCGCGCCACCGACTCGGTGTAGACGATCGACAGATCGAGCTCATCGTGGAAATCAAGGATGACAAACGACGGGCCGAGCACCGCGTGCAGCCCCGAGCGCAGCGGCATGACCTGGATGGTGACGCGGTTGCCGTCGTCTTCCCCCATCGCGATGAGGTGCTCGACCTGGGGCCGGAAGACCTCAGGGAGGTTCACGAGACGCTGTAGTGCCGCTTCCTCGACGACGAACCTGGCGACCAGTGGACTGCTCCGCGTGAGAACCTTCTGCCGCCGCTGGCGCGCCTCACATTTGCGCTGCGCCTCCTCCGCCGTGAGTAGCGGAGAGTTACGCATGAGCTCCGTGATGTACTCGGGTGACTGAAGCAGCCCGGGTACGAGGCTTGGCTCGTAGCTGAACAGCTCGGATGCCTCATCTTCGAACGCGGGCAAGGCGCTGCCGAAGGCATCGTTGTATTTACTCCACCACCCCGGCTTCTTCGCGTCGCGCATGAGCTGCTCCAACGCCTCGCGCTTGGCGGGGTCGTTCACGCCGTAGGTGTCGAGCAGGGCTCTGAGGTCGGTGAGATTGCCGCGCGTCCAGCGGCCGGTCTCGATGTTGTGGACCTTCCCCTTGGACCAATCGAGCTGTTCAGCCACCTGGTCCATCGTCAGCTGCGCGGCTTCACGCGCGCTTCGTAGTTCCCGGGCCAGCTGCCGCTTCCCCACTGTCGGCATCACCGGCTGACGTGCGGCCATCACGCTCTCCCAACCTGCCTGTTCGCGTCGTGTCGATCGTAGACCGTGCGAACCAGGTATGAATACGACATAAATGACGTTTCTTTTTCTGACTTGAAAACTCTGACGTTCACAGTTCATTATGCAGTTACCCAAGTTCCAGGTCGTCTCCGGCAGGCGACCTAACCCCTTCGGAGGGGTTTCACATGCGAACCTTGATGTATCTGCTCGTCCCCCTAGCGGTACTCCTGCTGCGGCTCGCCGACCGCGAACCTGTCCCGACCGGGCGACACGCGGCCACCGGGAAGACCCCTGCCCCGAGCACCGATGCCGCCCAGCCATCGCCGCCGCGCCAACCCGGCCCACGTCGCGAAAGGCCGGTGCGGCGCATCCCGGACCGGGATGCCTTCTACCGGCTCGCCGAGTACTCCCGGCACGCCTCGCGCTGGAACTTCCGCTACGACCATGACGCCCTGGCCGCCTACACCGCGACGCACCGCGTCAACCCCGACGTCACGGTCGCCGCGTCCAGCGTCGCGGCCCTGGCCGACCTGCTCGGCGACATCGACGTCCCAAGCCACGTCCGCCGCTACCAGCTCGACCCCCGCGACCGACGCATGGCGGAACAGGAACGGGCCGAGCTCGACCTCCTCGTCAGCGCCTCCCCCGGCGCGGGAGCGGGGGCGGGCCGATGAGCACCACCTTCGACATCCACGACCTCGACCCCGACGAGATGAACATCGTCGACAGCGCCGACGGCCGCGAGGTCTTCATCGAGCTCGGCGACCGCACCCGCTTCGCCGTCCCCACCACCGGCCCGGGAGCGGTCCGGGGTGCCGCGGCGATGCAGCGGCTCAGCGACCTCGCGCACGAGGCCTTCCACCGCGCCACCTGGCGCGCCATCGCCGACGCCACGGGAGGTGACACGTGATGCTCCAGCGCGCCCCCGCCCACCTCGAACCGGTCTTCATCCAGGCACGGGAACGCGCCTCTGCTAGCGGCTACACGCTGACCTGGTACCGCACCCCCGACGGCTGGCGCTACATCCTCACGAACCCGACGACCGGGTTCAAGCGCACCTACCGCTACCTCGCCCAGGTCCAGCAGCGACTCCATCGGGCCGACGCCCGCTGAACCACCCCGGAAGGTCGCCCGGTCCCGCGGAGGGGTCGGGGCCGGGCGGCCCACTTGACCGATACCCGGCTTTCGAGGCCAGGACCGCCCCCACGCGCACGGGAAAACGCATTCCCCTCCCCGACCCCCGATGATCATGGGATCCAGTCCGGCGAAACGGACACGACCGGATGCCAGCCCATGATCATCGCACTGGAGCACCGACCGGTCCCGCCCTCGCCCTCTCCCCCCTGTCCGGTTGCGGTCATCACACCCTCACCGTCTGCCATGTGTCACTCCACCCCGATAAGCTCACCGAGTTCATCCCATGACACGACGTTTCCCAGCGCGGAGAAGGGAGACCGAAGCCCATGAGCACATGGGACATCAACCCCGACGGCGTCAACGCGGTACTGAAGCAGGTGTTCAACCACGCAGGCGGCGAGGACGGCACCGGCGGACTCGCCGGCACCCTGACCGACACGGGCGAACACATGACCAACGCGGCCAAGCACGCCAACAGCTTCCCGGTCAACACCGCCCTCGCCGAGTTCGCCGACCACTTCCAAGGCCCGCTGGAGAACATGACCGCCAAAACCGCCAGCGCCATCGACGGATGCGCCACCGCCACCCGCGCCTACACCAACGGCAACCTCGAGATGGCCGCCGAGGCGCAGAAGAACGCCGGAACCGTCACCGACCCCGACCTGTAGGCCTCCCCCGCACCCCCCGTCACCTCCGGCCAGCGGACACCAGCGAGAACGGAACAGCGTGAGCGACGAGCCGCTGATCGACCCCGACGCCATCTTCATCCCCGACGCTTCCCCCGAAGAGCTGGAGTCCACCGCCGCCCAGCTCATCCAGGACGGCAAGGACGTCGCCCAGGCCGGCCAGGACATCAAGTCCTCCTGGCAGTCCCTGGCCGGGGTGTACTCCGCGCCCGAGTCCGACGAGCTCCTATCCGCGATCAACCCCGTCGCGACCACCGGCGACGAGTTCTCCGACGCCATGGGCAAAGTCGGCGAGGCACTGCAGGACTTCGCCGAAAAAGCCGGAAAGATCAAGAAGAAGCTCCTCAGCCTGCAGTCAGAGGCCCGGCTCTTCATCACCAACGTCGCCTCCCAGGAGGACTGGCGCTCCGAGCCCGACAACGTCACCAAGCACAACGACCTCATCGACCAGGTCGGCTCGCAGACCGTGGCCTACCAGGACGCCGAGCGGGAGTGCGCCAACAAGATCACCAGCGTGTTCGGCGGCACCACCTTCGTCCCGCAGGGCGGCACCCAGTGCAGACCCGGCGAAGTCGCCTACGGCGCGGGATTCTGGGCCCTCGGCGAGGACACCCCCACCCCCTGGGGCACCCCTCAAGAGGTGGACCACCCCTGGTACATCGACGCATGGGACGGCACGGTCGACATCGCTGCGGGGGTCGGCGAGTTCGCGGGCGGGGCCACCGGGTTCTACGGCCACAACGGATGGGCCATCACCCCTTGGGGGCAGGCCGAGAACCGGGGCTACTTCGGCTGGGACCTCGCCCAGGGCGTCAGCAGTCTCGTGGGCTACCGCTTAGAGGCACATGCGGACATGAGCCTGTCCATCGAGAGCACCTCGTGGGGCGAGGCCGGAGACGCCTGGGTAGAGGTGGGGCACTCGATCGTCCCGTGGCGCGAATGGGACGACCGGCCCGGCTACGTGATCACACAGGGCGGGATCAACATCGCGCTGACCGCCCTCGGCGGCGTAGGCGCTGTCAAGGCCGCCATCCAGGGCGCGAAGGGCGCATCTGCCGCGGCCCGCGCCGCGCGCGCCGCCGAGGAAGTCGCCGGGGCCGCCAGGCACGGGCACCCTGGCGCACTTGGACTGGCCGGCCAGGTCGGCCGCGCCCCGGCGGGCGCGGGCGCTCTGCCCACCGCAGGCGAGATCCTCACAACCCCGAGCCTGTGGGGTCCCGCAGCCCAGGGCGCGTTCAAGAATCTCCTGAAAGACGCTCTGGGGCTGAGCCACAACCAGCCCTCCGTACCCAACCCGGGCCACCACTCCTTCGACGGCGGCCGCGCCCCGGCCACCGGGTCTGCTCCCGACACGCATGCGGGGCAAGGACACGGCCAGCCCGGATCGAACGCCGGTTCCGCCGCGGGCAGCAGCGCCCACCATGCTCCGGCCCACACCGGCTCCGGTAGCCGGGCGCCCAACGACACATCGGCCGCTCCCCACACGCCCCAGCACGCGGGCCACGCGTCCGGGGATCCGACCACCAGCCAGATCCAGCGCGAGCTCGACCTTCTCGAGGAGCGCATCCAGAGACACAACGGCGACATCGACCGCGCCCTCGACGAGCACATCCGCGACCGCCAACCCCAACTCGTCGGCGCCGGAGCAACGGCTCGCCACGGAGACACGAGCCCAATGGCTTCGTCCGGCGATGGCGGCCGGTTCTCCGCCGACTCCGACGCACCACGACCTCCAGGCCGCTGGGGCCCCAACTCCGACCACTCATTCACTGGCGGTTCATCGGGAACACCACTGGTCGAAGGGGACGGCGGCCGAGGTGGAGGTGGCGCGCCCCACCACGGACATGGCTCTGGGCCAAGTGCCGGGGGCCGTGGCCATGGCGAGGACGGTATTGGGGACGGGAGGCCGGGCACGGCGGTTAGCCCCGATAATGAGAAGGCGCTAAAGAAGGCCGACGAACTCGAACAGAGCTTGCGCGATGCGGGCCTGACCAACGAGCAGATCGCCAGCCTGCGGGGCGACCACCCCCGTATCGGTGACGAGTGGCAGCGGGCAGCCTCAGCCGTAGGCCAGCCGTTCAACAAGACAGTAAAAAACCTACTCCATCCAGAAGCCACCCGATTCGCTTTGGAGGGAGCGAGTTCGCCACGTGAATTCGCCTATCGGTACGAGTACTACAAGGCAGTATTCGACGAAAAGGTCAGGCACCTGGAGGACACTGACCCCAGAGGACTAAGCCATAAGGGACAGTCGAGAAAGCGATCTGCTGCCGACCTCACCCTTGACATGGATGTTAGAGCACAGCTGGACGCCGACCATCGAGTCGTTCGCGAAGTCTGGGCCAATGACGCGCATGTCGACCCAAATCTACCTGAGAGCCAACGCGATCGCATGATTCGGGGGCAGGCAGGTGACATTACAATGGGGCACGAAACATCTGCCGCCTATCATGCTCGCAAGCACTACCGAGAACTCCCTGACGGCGAACGCTCAGGTGACGTTATTCGCGACTACCATGACAGCGCAGAAACAACCATCCGCGAAGGCGAACTAGTATCGGCCAGCAACACAGGCCCCGGAGCAGAACGCCGCCTATATCACCGCAGTGTTTTCGATGAAAAAGAAGGAAAATACAGAGCACTTGAGGCGCTAGTTTTAACCAGGCCGGATGGCAAAGTTGTAATGCTAACCTACGGCACAGCCAAGGTGGCGTGATCAGAGTGAACGATATGAGCACACAAGACCGTGACGCACCCGGCCTGATGCGAGAGATCATCAGCGACCTCCAGGAGGGCGTTGATGACCCTAACTTCAAATGGGGCTCCATGCGGGCGGCCGAAAAGATCTCCAATCTCTACTTCCTTCTAAACGGAAGCCTGCCAGACGATGAAGAAACAAACTCCTTCAAAAGGAAAGTCTCAGACCTACTCAGGAAAGGCGGGAACCCTAGCGGGCTAACCATCCTCATCGGCGATTGCTATAGATACGCCGAACGGGGCAGACTTGATGGTTTTCACCAGGCGTGCCTATTGCGGTCGAAACTGCAAGTACTTCAGGACGAATTTGTCGACTTGGAGGAAGTTGTTCACGAACCTGACCGAGGTGAAATCGCCGAGATCGACGAGCTTCTTGAAGAGGTATCCGACGACGCCCCTCCTGTCCCAGAGAAGGACATCCCCAATTGGCTTCCCGACTCTCACTGGTGGTGGCGGGCACCCAAGCAGCAGGACATGAGCCACGAAGAGCGCATGCGTAGGATCTTGTACGACGAGAACGACTGGATGGGATGACCGTGCCTGACGACCGCTCGCCGGAGGAGATCGCCGCCCAGCGCATGCTGGCCGACCCTGATGCGATCCGCCGACGGATGGAGGCGGACATCGCCGCGGTCGAGGCGCTCGGCCGCGGAGAGGTTCGCCTCGACCCGGCGGCCGGAGACGAGGCTGTGGCGTCGGCAGTCCGGTCGCTTGCGGACCGCATCGGCTTCGACTCGCCGATCGAAGCCGCCACGATGTCGATGCGGCATCTGCATGAACTCCCTGTCGCCGAGCGCGGCCCCGGCTCGGCCATCGAGGCCTACCTCACCGCGGCATCGCGGACCATCGCCCAAGGCCAGTTGGTGGGGAACCGGGGCTACCCCGAAGGCCACCGGTGGCTGACGTTCCACCGGACGGCCCGCGAGGCAGCCGGCATCACCGTGGCCCTGGAAGCCAGCGTCTATGTCGATGCCGATGGCTCGGTCCGGCTGTTCCACTTCCACTGGCCCACCGAGAGGCCGCAGACCCCTGTGTACGCGTTCGGGGGCACCCCAGAGCGGTACATGGACCAGGCGCTCTGTGACCTCCGCGACCACGAGACGCCGTTCGACCGCGCGATGCTCATGCTCCTCGCCAACGCCCTCGGCGGACCGGGCACCACTGCCGGCCACGAGCAGCGCGCTGAGATCGCCGAACTCGTGGCCCAGCGTCGGGGCGAGCTCTCCGCATACGTCACGCAAGCCGAGAACTACGCCCTGGCCGTGCGGGCTGACCGCTGGTACGCCGCCTGCCTGTACCGCTCAGCGCTGGAGACCGTCTTCGAGAACTTCCTGGGCGGCGCCGGCTTCTCCCTCATCGACATGCAGGAGATCCAGGATATCGACGAAGAGCTGGACGATGCCCTGCCCGAAGTGACCGACGCGTCACCGGCCGCCGTGCCTCAGGGGATCCCTCCTCACCACTGGTGGTGGAACACCGCTGTCCGCTGATCGCCGCCAAGGGATAGCGCCCGGGGCCGATCCAGCGATCCCCCACCTCGACAACCGCAGGTGACCATGGGAAACAATCGAACAAAACGGACACGATCAGAAGTAATCCCATGATCATCGTTGGGAACTAGGCCATAGACCTGCTGGTCGCGCTTGTCAGCTAACGGCTGGCCAATGTCCTGTGGCAGAGCAGCGGCTGCGGTGGGATGCTGGGGGCGTCTGCCATCACGCTGGTCGGCGCGGCCCCGGGGCACCCGGAAACCTTGGGCCGAGGACACCGACGACCACTCTTGCCCAGGCGTCCGAGTTTCCACAATTTCCCACCGATGATCATGGGATTACATCTGGCCTCGCTCGTTGAGCCGGGTTCTTTCCCATGATCACGGAGGCAGGGGCGCTGAGGGGGATCCTCCAGAATGGCGGAATTAGCCTCAGGCAGAGTAGAAACTGCGGCAAGTTCCACGAAAATCGACGAAGCAATCGCCGGTTCGATTGAATCGGGGCGAGCTGCAGAATCTGGGGGGTGATATTGGGCCGCCGGACGACTATATCTACTTCATGAAGAAAGCGGGAGCCAACCCGTTCGAGCATTTCAGCATGGAGCTCGACATTCGCTCAGCACTCGGCGCAGTCGATGTCGCCGAGGAGATGCTCGAGGAGTCGCCGGAGTTCGAAACCTCAGACAAACCATTCGTACGCAGCTAAAACTTCGACGTTGTGTACTACCTACACAGAAGCAACCCAGGAATCCACGTTTTTAACGAGGTCGAGACAAAGAAAGTTGCCGACACATTCGCCGAGTTCCTGGAGGCTGAGTTTCTGGAAACCACGAAGAGCCCGTAGAGGGCGAGAGCCTTCTACAAGAAGCTTGATGAGGACGGGGCGCAAGTGGCACATCCGTCAAATCCAAAAAGGAGGGTTTATTGAAATAGGAACAACCGCGATACCAAAGGGCAATCGCGAGGACTGGCTGATTGGATATCCCCTATCCACTGTGAGTCTTGAGGATATGGACAAACTAGATTCTTGACATATCGACCCCTCGGGATGATAGGCGTGTTCCCGACTGGCTCCGCGAGAAAGTCCGGGCCACTGAAGGCAGCGGTGGATGAGGGATAGAATGGGCTGGTAAGCGGCCATTCGTGGAGGGGTGGGCATGCGGCGCGGGCGGTTGAAGGGGCCTCTGGGGAGTCATGAGAGGCCGGCCAGTGCGCTGGGGTTCCGGATGGTCTTGGCGGTGTTCGGGGCCGGGGTGTTGCTGCTCGCTGCGGTGTTCGCGGTGGTGCTGACCGACTCGGTGCCGCTGATGGTCGTCTTCGGCGCCGGGTTCGTGGCGTCCTGCTTCAACGTGTACTGGGTGTGGCAGCGGCTGCGGCACGAGAGGTGATGGCGGCAGAGCTCGACTGGTGCGGGCTATCCGGGCCATCCAGACCGTCCAGGCCCGTCCATACCGTCCAGGCCCGTCCATACCGTCCGGGCCATTCACCGTCCGGGACATTCACCGTCCGGGACATTCATACCGTCCATACCGTCCATGCCGTCCAGGCCGTCCGGCTGGTACGGGTGGACGGTGGGGGCGGTCCACCGCCCACCCGGGTACGGCTGCGGTATCAGGCGTCGGCCGGGAGCCAGGGCTTCCAGGTGTCCGGGTTCTCCTCGATCCACGCCGCGGCGGCGTCCTCGGGGGACAGGCCGTCCTCGGCGATCATCTTGGCGACCTCGTTCTGGTCGTCGTTGGTCCACTCCCAGTTGTCGAGCAGCCGGTAGGCGGGGCTGTTCTCGTCCGCGAAGCCCTTGCGGAAGACCTTGTTGAGCTTGTAGGCCGGGTAGTCGCAGCCGATGTCCTCCGGGTCGATCTCGCACATCGACACGTACTCCGGGAACTTCACCTTCACCAGGTCCAGCTCCTCGAACGCCCACTGCGGCTCGTAGAAGTAGAAGAGGACCGGCTTCTCGTCGGCGTACAGCTTGCGGACCTTGGCGATCTGGTCCTCCTCCGAGCCCACGTACTCGATCTCCAGGTCCAGGTCGAAGTGGTTGATCATGCCCTGGTCCTGGGTGACGAACGTCGGGTCGCTGCCCAGCAGGCGGCCCGTGGTGTCGCCCGACGCGGCCGCGCCGCCCGGCGTGAAGACCTCGGTGTGCTCCTTGAGCCCCGCGACCGTGTCGATGCCCGGGTACTCATCCACCACGTACTGCGGCATGTACCAGCCGAGCGTGCCCTTGTTGCCGGTGGGTCCGCCGTCGACGACGAGCTGGTTCTCGGCGTCCCCGTACAGCTCCATCAGGTCCTCGTGGCCCCAGTTCTCCAGGATCACGTCGGCGTCGTCGGACGCCAGTTCCTGCCAGGCGGTCTGCTCGTCCACCTCCAGCAGCTCGGTCTCGTACCCGAGTTCCGTCTCCAGCAGGTGGGACACGACCGCGGCCGACGCCCGGTACCCGTCCCACCCGTTCAGTGCGATCCGCACCGTGTCGGACCCGTCCTCGGTGTCCGTGGCGGCCCCGCACGCCGAGGCGAACAGGGTTGCCGCCGAGGCGGCCGCGATCTTCGCGGCGGCGGATCCGAACATCGTGTTGCTCATGGTCTTCTTTGCTTCGCTAGGGGGTGCATGACTGCGGCGGCGGGGTGGGACCCCGCCGCCGCATCCGTCCATTCTCCCCTGTTCGGAGGGGTCAGCCGTCCGCGGACGCGGAGGCGGGCAGCCACTGCTTCCACACGTCGGGGTTGGCCTCCACCCAGGTCCGGGCGGCATCCTCCCGGTCCATGCCCTCGTCGGCGATCATCCGGGCGACCTCGTCCTGGTCCTCGTTGGTCCAGGTCCAGTTGTCGAGCAGCTGGTAGGCGGGGCTGTTCTCGTCCGCGAAGCCCTTGCGGAAGATCTTGTTGAGCTCGTACTCGGGGTAGTCGCAGCCGACATCCTCGGGGTCGATCTCGCACATGGGCACGTAGTCGGGGAAGTCGACCTTGACCAGGTCGAGCTCCTCGTGGATCCACTGCGGCTCGTAGAAGTAGAAGAGGACGGGTTCCTTCTCGTCGTAGGCCTTGCGGACCTCTTGCAGTTGCTCCTCCTCCGAGCCCGCGTACTCGATCTCCAGGTCCATGCCGAAGTGGTTGATCATGCCCTGGTCCTGGGTGACGAACGTGGGGTCGGCGGCGAGGAAGCGGCCCATGTCGCTTCCCTGCGCGCTGGAGAAGATGTCCGCGTTGTCCTGGAGCCCCTGGTAGGTGTCGATGCCGGGGTACTGGTCCACCAGGTACTGCGGGATGTACCACCCGATGCCGCCGGAGTTGCCGTTGGGCCCGCCGTCGACGACGAGCTGGTTCTCGGGGTCGCCGTACAGCTCCATCAGGTCCTCGTGGCCCCAGTTCTCCAGGATCACGTCGACCGAGCCGTCGGCGAGCCCGCTCCAGGAGGACTCCTCGTCGTCCTCGACCAGCTCGGTGGCCTCGCCGAGCTCGTTCTCGATCAGGTAGGAGAGCACGGCGGCGTCGGCTTCGTAGCCCACCCACCCGTTCAGCGCGATGCGTACCTTGTCGTCGCCGTTCGGATCGCCGCCGCTGTCCGCCGATCCGCACGACACGGCGAGCAGCGCCGTGAGAGAGATGGCCGCGGTCTTCATGGCCGTCGCGGCCCGTCGGGAACTGTGAACGCTCATGGGGGTGTCCTGCCTCGGGGTGAGCTGAACAGGGAGGTGTCGGTGGCGCGGGGGGCGATCCGAAGCCGGGCCGGTGGGGTCCGTCCACCTCGCAGAAACGAAACGGGCGGCCCGGCGCCGCGCAGGGGTAGGCGGTGGTGCTGCTGGGGTGTGTCGGTGGCGGGACGTGCGCACGCGTCCCGCCACCGTCGGCCATTATCCGGTCACCATGTTGCAGGTGGGTGACTAGTTGTCGGCGCCCTCGGGAATCCAGGACTCCCAGACGTCCCGGTTGTCCTCGACCCACTTCTCCGCGGCCTCGTCCGCGTCCATGCCGTCCTGGGCGATCATCTCGGCGACCGCGTTCTGGTCGTCGTTGGTCCAGGTCCAGTTGTCGAGCAGCCGGTAGGCGGGGCTGTCCTCCTCCGCGAAGTCCTTGCGGAAGATCTTGTTGAGGTCGTACTCCGGGTAGCCGCAGGACACGTCGTCGGCGTCGTCCGCGCAGCCCTCGGTGTACTCGGGGAACTCGACGTGCTCCAGGTCGAGCTCGTTGTGCAGCCATTGCGGCTCGTAGAAGTAGGCGAGGAACGGCTCCTCGTCGGAGTACTTCTTGCGCATCGTGGTGATCTCGGCGGCCTCGGAGCCGGCGTAGACGATCTTCAGGTCCATGTCGAAGTGGTTGATCATGCCCTGGTCCTGGGTGACGAACGCCGGGTCGCCCGCCAGGAACTCGCCCTTGTCGCCGCTCTCCGGGGTCCTGAAGATCTCGGCGTTCTCCTTGACACCCTGGTAGGTGTTGATGTCCGGGTACTCCTCCAGCAGGTAGGAGGGCACGTACCAGCCCAGGGTCCCCTTGTTGCCGTTCGGCCCGCCGTCGACGACGGTGTCGTTGCCGTCGGGGCCGTACTGCTCCATCAGGTCCTCGTGGCCCCAGTTCTCCACGATGACGTCGAGGTCGCCGTCGTTCAGGCCCTGCCAGGAAGGCTGCTCGTCGATCTGCTTCTGCTCGACGCGGACGTCGAGCTCGTTCTCCAGCAGGTAGGTGAGCACGGCGGCCGACGCCTCGTAGCCCACCCAGCCGTTGATCGCCATGCGGACGGTGTCCTCGCCGCCGGGTCCTCCACCGGTCTGCGCGGCGCAGGAGGAGGCGAGGACGACGGCCGAGGCGGCCGCTGCCGCCGTGGCGGCGGTCGTGATGGACGGTCTCTTACGCATTGGTTCTCCTACCTTGTGTCATCCGGTCGAGGAAGATCCCCAAACACACGATCGCCAGGCCCGACGTGAGTCCGAGGCCGAGCTCGTTCTGCTTGAGCCCGAACACGACGCCGTAGCCGAGCGCACCGCCGCCCACGAGGGCTCCGATGACCACCATGGAGAGGATCATCATGATGCCCTGGTTGACCGCGAGCAGCAGCGACGAGCGGGCCAGCGGCAGCTGGACCTTGGTGAGCAGCTGCCACTTCGTGGAGCCCTGCGAGACCGCGGCCTCGACAGTCTGCTGCGACACCCCCCTGATCCCGTCGTTGACCAGCCGGATCACCGGCGGCAGGGCGAACACCACGGCCGCGGCCAGCGCGGGCACCTTTCCGGCGCTGAACAGCGCCACCGCGGGGATCAGGTAGACGAACGGTGGAAGCGTCTGCATGGCGTCCAGGACCGGCCGCAGCAAGGCGGCGAACAGGTCGTGGCGCGCCATGAAGACGCCGATGACGACCCCGATGGCCAGCACGATGACGGCGGCGACCAGGATCTGCGCCAGCGTGTCCATGCTCCGGTCCCACTGGCCGAGCAGCCCGGCTCCGAGGATCGCGACACCGCAGGTGATGCCGACGCGTCGGCCGCCGAAGATCCAGCCGAGCGCGCCCGACGCCAGGACGACGAGCCACCACGGTGCGCCGGTCAGGGTGGAGTTCAGCGGCCCCAGCACCCACTCCAGCAGCCAGGCGCCCAGGGTGCTGGTGACACCGCCGACGGCGGACTCGAACGCGTTGCTGAAGTCGTTCACCGGTCCGGCGATGTGGAACCGCCATTCCGAGGGCCACCGCTCGACCTGCAGCGCCGCCGCTGCCGCGGTCGCCAGCGCGCCGCCGCCCAGCACCCACCACCGCAGCCGCTCGGGGATCTGCGGGGTGTGCGCGCCGTGCCCGACGGCACCGGTGACCCGGTCCATCGCGATGGCCAGCATGACGATCGCGAGCCCGGCCTCCAGCGCGCGCCCGATATTGATCTTGGAAAGCGCCTGGTAGATCGCGTCGCCCAGACCGCCCGCGCCGATGACGGACGCGATGACGACCATCGACACCGCGAGCATGATGGTCTGGTTGACGCCGAGCAGGATCGTGCGCTTGGCCAGCGGCAGCTGGACCTTGCCGAGGATCTGCCACTTGGTGGAGCCGAGCGAGGTCGCGGCCTCGATCGCACCCTTGTCGACGTTGCGGATCGCCATGGCGGTGATACGGACCGCCGGCGGGATCGCATAAACCGTGGTGGCGACCGCCGCGGCCGGGTTGCCGATGCCGAACAGCAGCAGCATCGGCATGAGGTAGGCGAACGCCGGCATGATCTGCATGAAGTCCAGGACCGGCCGCAGCGCCCGCTGCACCCGGTCGCTGCGCCCGGCGGCGATCCCCAGCGGGATGCCGACGATCAGCGCCAGGCCCACCGCGGTGATGATCAGCGCGAGCGTGGTCATCGCCTGGTTCCACAGCCCCGTGAAGCCGAAGACGGCGAACGCGGCGAGGACGACGAGCATGACCCGCCAGCCGGCGGCGCGCCAGGCGGCGAACGCCCCCAGCACGACCACGCCGGGCCAGGTCAGGGCCTGCAGCATGTCGTCGATGAACACGACGGAGGAGCCCAGCCCCACCGACAGGTAGTTGAACCCGTAGATGAAGATGGGACTGGTGTCACGGTTGGAGACGACCCAGGAGTACAGGTCGTTGAGGTTCTGGTCCAGCCAGACGCCGGTCGCCTCGGGGAACGGCGCGCGGACGTAGGGCAGCGCCCCCGCGATCACGAGCACCAGCAGGACGATGCCGGTCTGGATCCAGCGGTTGGCGGCCCACTCGCGCCAGGTCGGCGCCTCGGCACCGGCGGGCCGGTCGGGCCCGGCGGGCTGGGTGGTGGGGGTGGTCGTGGTGGCCATGATCAGGCCTCCAGGGCGGCGCCGACCGCGGCGTCGCTCTGGTCCTCGGCGATCGCGCGCAGGACGTCCCTGCGGCCGACGACGCCGAGCAGGCGACCGTTCTCCGTGACGCGCACCGGGGCGGTGCCCTCGGCCAGCATCGGCACGATCTCGCTGACGATGGTCCCGGGTGCGGTCTGCGGGCCGTCGAGCGGTTCGTCCGGTTCGGCCGGGCGCATCAGCCACCTGACGGTGAGCACGGTCGTGCGCGCGACGTCGGACACGAAGTCGCGCACGTAGTCGTCGGCGGGCTTGCCGACGACCTCTTCGGGGGTGCCGACCTGGACCAGCTCGCCGTGGCGCATGATCGCGATCCGGTCGCCGAGCTTGAGCGCCTCGGACAGGTCGTGGGTGATGAACACCGAGGTCTTGCGCAGCTCGCGCTGGAGCCGCAGCACCTCGTCCTGCATATCGCGGCGGATCAGCGGGTCCAGCGCGCTGAACGGCTCGTCGAACAGCAGCACCTCGGGGTCGACCGCCAGTGCGCGGGCCAGGCCGACGCGCTGCTGCATGCCGCCGGACAGCTGCCCGGGCTTGTGGTTCTCATAGCCGGAGAGCCCGACCATCTCGATCATCTCGGCGGCGCGGGCGTGGCGCGCCGACCGCGACATGCCGCGGATCTCCAGGCCGTAGGCCACGTTGTCGATGATCCTGCGGTTCGGCAGCAGGCCGAAGTGCTGGAACACCATCGCCAGCTTGTGCCGGCGCAGCTCCCGCAGCTCCTGCTGCGGCAGCTTCTCGATGTCCTGGCCCTCCAACAGCACCTCGCCGCCGGTCGGCTCGATCAGCCGGGTGAGGCAGCGGATGAGCGTGGACTTCCCCGATCCGGAGAGGCCCATGACGACGAAGGTCTCGCCCGGGTAGACGTCGAAGGAGACGTCCCGCACCGCAATGGTGCAGCCCGTCTTCTCCAAGACGGTCTCCTGGTCGAGCCGCTCGTAGTCGGTGCCGATGATGGAGCCGGCGTTCTTGCCGAAGATCTTCCACAGGTTGCGGACGGAGATCTTCGGCTCGACGCCGGCCTCATAGTGAGGCTCTCCGGCGTTCTCGTTCTCTGGTGTCGGGGAGTTCATGGGATCGCTCTCCTGGCTGTCCTTTTGGTGCGGCGGGCCGCGCCGTTACGGCCGGGCGGCCCGCGCGGTGTGCGGGTCCGGTACGCCGCCCCGCACGGGGCGGGGCGGCACCGGGCGGTGGTCAGGCGCGGATGAGGTCGGCCGCGCGCTCGCCGATGGCCAGCACGGTGACCATCGGGTTGGGCGAGGGCATCGTCGGGAAGACCGACGCGTCGGCCACGCGCAGACCCGACAGGCCGCGCACGCGCAGCTGCGGGTCGACGACGGCCGTGGGGTCGTCGGCGGCGCCCATCTTGCAGGTGCCGGCCGGGTGGTACACGGTGTGCGCGGCACGCCGGCCGTACTCCGAGAGCTCCTCGTCGGTGGTGACGTTCGGGCCGGGGGCGACCTCACGCTCGATCCACGACTTGAACGGCTCCGTCGCGGCGATCTCGCGCGCGATCTTCAGGCCGTCGACGATGGTCTGCGCGTCGTAGCCGTCCGGGTCGGTGAAGTAGCGGAAGTCCAGCGCCGGCTTCTCCTTGGGGTCGGAGCTCTTCAGCCAGAGCTTGCCGCGGGAGCGGGAGCGCGGGATGTTGGGCGTCATACACATCGCCCGGCCCATCCGCGGCGACTCATACCCCAGGCGCTCGGTGTTGTCGTCGAACGGGATCTGGTACGTGTGGAACATCAGGTCCGGGCGCGGGTCGCTCTCGTCGCGCCGGATGAACAGTGCGCCGTCGGAGTGCATGACGGTGTTCTCCGGGACGTCCTTGGACGTCTCCCACATGATGATGGACTCCGGGTGGTCCATCAGGTTCTCGCCGACGCCCGGCAGGTCGTGGCGGACGTCGATGCCCACCTCGGCCAGGTCGTCCTTGGGACCGACGCCGGAGAGCAGCAGCAGGCGCGGCGTGTCGATCGCGCCGGCGCACAGGATGACCTCGCGGGCGGCGGAGACCGTGCGGCGCTCGCCTGAGGCGAGCTCGACCTCGACGCCGGTGGCCCGGTCGCCCTCAAGGACGATCCTGTCGGCCCAGGTCTCCAGCATCAGGGTGAGGTTCTTGCGCTCCCCCATGATCGGGTGCAGGTAGGCGACCGACGCCGAGGAGCGCTTGCCCGAGTAGGGGTCGTAGGAGATCGGCAGGAAGCCGACGCCGTCGTGGAAGCCGCCGCGGTGGGAGGTCTCGGCGTTGAAGTCCTCGACGACCGGGACCCCCGTCGCCTTCGAGGAGGCCTCGATCCAGTCCTTGATGAGGTCGTTGCGGTCCTTCTCGGCGATCGGGACGATGTTGTTCTTCAGCCGGTCGGCGTAGGCCTGGACGGTGGCGTTGTCCCAGCCCTCGGCGCCTGCGGCCACCCAGTCGTCCAGGTCCTCGGCGAACGGGCGGAAGCTGATGAGCGTGTTGTGCGAGGAGCAGCCGCCCAGCACCTTGGCGCGGGAGTGCACGATGTGCGAGTTGCCGTTGGGTTGCTCGGTCGTGGTGTAGCCGTAGTCGAGGTCGCTCTCCAGCAGGCCGAGCCAGTCTCGGAGGTTGAGCACCCGGTCCAGGCCGACGTCGGAGGGGCCGCCCTCGATCACGCACACGGTGGTGTCGGGGTCCTCGGTCAGGCGGTTGGCGATCACCGACCCGGCGGTCCCTCCACCGACGATCACGTAATCGAAGGCGGATTCGGTTGCGGACACGTGGGCTCCTTTCGAGCGAAAGCTGTCGGGGCGGGCCCCGGCCGGTGTGTCACTCCCGGCCCGGGGCCGCAAAGATGTTGAAATCTCGACGCTGCCGCGGGCATGCCGGAGCCCCACCGCGCTGTCGGCGGCGGGGCGGGCCTCCCTCGGCGTCCGGTCGCCTAGCCGAACCAGCGCTGCGGCCGGGGGTCCAGGTTCCGGTAGATGTGCTTGGCCTCCCGGTACTCGTCCAGCCCGGCGTGCCCGAGCTCGCGGCCGACGCCGGAGTGCTTGAAGCCGCCCCATTCGGCCCCCGGGAAGTAGGGGCCGTAGTCGTTGATCCACACGGTTCCGTGGCGCAGGGCCGCGGCGACGCGCTCTCCACGCCCGGTGTCGTCGGTCCACACGCCGCCGGACAGGCCGTAGTCGGTGTCGTTGCCGAGCTCGATGGCCTCGGCCTCGGTGCGGAACTTCTCGACCGTGACGACCGGGCCGAAGACCTCGGTCTGCACGATGTCCATGCTGCGGTCGCAGTCGACGAACACCGTGGGGCGGAAGAAGTAGCCCTTGGCGAGCTCCGGCTCGTCGGGGCGCTTGCCGCCGGCGATCACGCGGGCGCCCTCCTCGACGCCGCGGGCCACGGCCGCCTCGACCTTGGCGCGGTGCTCGGCGGAGACGAGCGGGCCGCAGCGGACGCCCTCCTCCTGGCCGCAGCCGATCCTGATCTCCTCGGCGCGGCGGGCCAGTTCGCCGACGAAGTCGTCGTGGATGTCCTCGTGCACGATGAGCCGCGCGCCGGCGGAGCAGACCTGGCCGGAGTGGAAGAACGCGGCGCTGAGCGCGTAGTCGACGGCGGTGTCCAGGTCGACGTCGGGGAAGATGATGTTGGGGTTCTTACCGCCCAGCTCCAGCGCGACCTTCTTGACCGTGTCGGCGGCGCCCGCCATGATCCGCTTACCGGTGGCCAGGCCACCGGTGAAGGAGACCAGGTCGACGTCGGGGCTCTCGACCAGGGCCGAACCGGCCTCGGCGCCGGCGCCCAGCACCAGGTTGACGACACCGGCGGGGACACCGGCCTCTTCGGCGAGCTCGACGAGCTTGCAGGTCGTCACCGGGGTGATCTCACTGGGCTTGATGACCATGGTGTTGCCGGTGGCGATCGCCGGCGCCATCTTCCAGGAGAGCTGCAGCAGGGGGTAGTTCCAAGGGGTGATCATGGCGCACACCCCCACCGGCTCGTAGACCACCTTGCTGGAGACGCCCTCGGGCGCCTCGATGATCCGTCCGGCGTCCTTGTCGGCGAGGCCCGCGTAGTAGCGGAAGACCGCGGTGACGTCGTCGACGTCGATGCCGCCCTCTTCGATCGTCTTGCCGGTGTCGAGGGATTCCATGAGCGCGATCTCGTCGCGGTCGCGCTGCAGCAGATCGGCGATGCGGTTCAGGATCTCCCCACGCTCACCCGCCGGGCGGTGACGCCAGTCGCCCTCGTCGAAGGCGCGCCGGGCCGCGGCCACCGCGACCTCGGCGTCGGTCGGGCCGGCTTCGCTGACGACGGTCAGCACGGAGGCGTCGTAGGGGTTGAGGACCTCGCGCGTCCCACCGCCGGAAGCCGCCTTCCAGGCGCCGTCGATGTAGAGGCTTGCCGCGGTTTTGGAACCGGGTTCAGAAAGGTACTGCTTGTTCGGGAGTGTTACGTAGGGTTGCATCACGGAACCGTCTTGCCCTGGATAATTGACCACAAACGGCCACGGTACCTTCTTTACCCAGACGATATGTTTGCTTTAATCACGCCCTGACCTGCGAAAACACCCGTTTTGGTAACGCGCGACGGTGATGCGTATCACGCAACGCGACCGAAATTGAACACGCTCCGTAGTCAATATCGGATCTTGTGACCCGGAGTTGCAACCCAGGTCACATCTCGGGCCCGCTACGGAACGAAACCGGGCGGCCGCAGGCCATCCGCACATCGCCTGCATACCGCCATCAGCGCGAACGGGCACAGAGGAGACGTACACCACTGGCCACGACCCCCTGCGCCGGGTTACCTTGATTAGGTGTGCCTAACCGTAGAAGGCACCCGATCGGACGCCGCGGCCGGAGTGAGGATCGTGGGCGTCCCCCTGCCCCCGGCCCGCCCGACCGACCTGGCGTGAGGAAACATGCTGCTGGAGCAAGAGCGTAGAGACGTGTGCCTGACGGCGCGCCGCCTGTCCGACACCGGACTCCCCCAAGGCGAGGGAGGCACCGTGAGCGTCCGCTGCGGCGACCTCGTCGCCGTGACCCCCGCCGGTGTCACCCTGGACCGCGTCGAACCGGCCGACTGCCCCGTCCTGTCCGTCGACGGCCGCGTCTACGAGGGACGCCGCGAGCCGACCGCCGAGACCACGCTGCACATGGCCGTCTACCGGGAGACCGACGCGACCGCGGTCGTGCACGCCCACACCCGCAACACCGCCACCGTCTCGGCGGTGCTGGCCGAACTCCCCCCGATCCACCACTACGCCGCCCGGCTCGGCGGCGCCATCCCGGTGACCGAATACGCCACCTACGGCAGCGGCGACCTCTCCGACCAGGTCGTCAAGGCGCTGCAGGGCAAGCGGGCCGCACTGCTCGCCAACCACGGCGGCGTCGGCGTCGGCCACGGTCTGGCGCAGGCGTTCGAGCACGCGCGGCTGCTGGAGTGGCTGTGCGGCATCTACATCGACGCCCGCCGCCTGGGCGAACCGCGCGTGCTCTCCGAGGACGAACTGGCCGAGGTCCGCCACCGCGACACCTACGGCTGGGCCGGCCCCGACCTGATGTACTTCTAGTCGCTCATCGGTCGACCGGATGACGCCCTATGGCGCGTCCAGCGCCTGAACCCCCGGAAGGTCCCCGAACCGCGCCTTCGCGCCCCGGCTCAGCACCGGGCGCCCGGTCTCGGCCGCATGCGCCGCGATGATCAGATCGTGCGCACCGCGGGGCTGACCGCTTCGCCGCGTGTGAGCGATCAGGGCGGCGTGGTGTGCGGCCGTCACGTCCGTGTAGTCGAGAACCTCGACGACGGAGATGACCGCGGTGAGGATGCGAGCTCGCCGAGCGGCCTGCTCGGCCGTGGCCGCCATCTCGATGCCCACCCGGAACTCCGCGACCGTGATCGAGGCGATGGCGAGTTCATCGTCGTCCAATTCGGACCTGTCGATGGTGCCTCGCTCGAAGGCGATCAGGCAGTCGGTGTCCAGGATCAGGTTTCGGCCCACGGGTCCGCGTCCTCGTTCGTGACGTAGGCGAGTGCTTCCGCGATGTCCTCTTCGAAGCGGTCATCCAGCGGCGGGACATCCGCAAGCGCGGCGGCCAGGTCGGCCCCCGTCCGCGGACGGGCCGGGCCGATCTCCGCCACAGGGACATGCCCCCGGGTGATGATCGCCCCGCTCGATGATCATTCACTTCCGATGCGGGGGAACGGCTCGGTGGAGAACACCACTTCCACCGGCACCTCGAAGTACTGCGCGATGCGCAGGGCCAGGTGGAGGCTGGGGCTGTACTCGCCCCGCTCCAGGTAGCCGACGGTCTGATAGTGCACGCCGAGGGTCTCGGCGAGCTCGCGCCGCGAGACACCGCGCTCGGCCCGGAGCACGGCGATGCGGTTGTAGACCTGCTCAGCGCTCGCCGCGGGCTTCGTCCGCCGACGCGAACTCGCGTCCTTCGTTTCGGTCATGGCCGCACCCCCTCTCCTCCATGTGGATCCAGCCTCTCAGTTCTCGGCGCCGCCGGGGGATCATTAGCCCCAGGCGATCACGCCGCTGATACGGGACCCCGGTCGGCCGTTCCTGCTGCCCGTTCAGCTCAGTAGGCACGCTGCATCGCCTTCTCCCGCGCCGCCTGCACGCGCGCCCCGGACTCGCGGCGCGCCATGCGGCGCAGCACGAACGGGGCGACGATCAGGCCGAGGACCGCCCAGGCGCCGAGGACTCCGGCCGTCTCCAGGTGCTGCCACGACGCGCGGAGCTCGGAGCTGAGCGCCGCGTCCGGCAGGAAAGCCGAGCGCATCCCGAGGTTGATCCAGTACATGGGGAAGGCCTGCCCGATCCACTGCAGCCACTGCGGGGCCCAGTGGACCGGAAAGAAGGTACCGGAGATCATCATCAGCCCCACGAGGGGCCCCAACGACAGGCCCGTTGCCAGGCGCGGGTTGGTCACCAGCGAACCGATGATCGCCCCGATGGGCGCGATGGCCAGCAGGCCCAGGATCGTCACCCAGGCGAACGTGAACAGCCGCTCGGGCCCCGGCACCGCGAAGCCGTCGATCAGCGCGAACGCCGGAAGCAGCAGGAACAACAGGCTGGTCGGCGTGATCAGGCTGATGTACACGGATTTGCCGACGAAGTACCCGAGCATGCCGCGGGGCAGGGCCTTGGCGCGCAGCAGAGTTCCGTCCTCGCGCTCGACCGCCAGCACCTGAGCCACGGTCACCACTCCGGCCATCACCAGCAGGAAGCCCATGAACCCGGCCATCATCATCGCCCCCACCGAGACGCCGGTGTTCTCGACCTCCGCGCCGCCGAGGCTGATCGCGATGGTCAGGAAGATGAGAGGGGTGCCGAAATAGCCGAAGAGGTCCTGGCCGCTGGTGAAGGACTGCCGGTACTCGACCCAGCCGCGCGAGAGCCCGGACCGTACGGCGTTCATGGTGGCGGTCGTGGTCATCGGGTCTCCTTCGCGAACTCGCGGGCCGCTTCCTCGGCTTGGCCGGTCTCGTGGCGGTGCACCATGGCCATATAGGCGTCCTCCAGCGTCGCCCGCCGCACCTCCAGGTCGGTGACGTCGTCACCGTACTGCGCGAGCAGCTCGCCCACGAAGGCGGTGGCGTCGGGCGTGGAGTGCACGAATCGCTGCCCGTCGCGGCGCCACTTCACCTCGGCGTCGCTCTCGACCTGCGCGGCGAGCCGGTCGGGGTTGCCGTCGGCGACGATGAGGCCCCCGGCCAGGATGAGGATGCGGTCGGCCAGCTTCTCCGCCTCGTCCAGGTCGTGGGTGGTGAGCAGGATGGTGGTGTCCTCCTCGTCGGCGAGCCGGTGCACCAGGTCGTGGAAGTCGCGGCGCGCCTGCGGGTCGAACCCGGCCGTGGGCTCGTCGAGGAACAGCAGCTCCGGCTTGCCGACGATGCCGATGGCGACGTCGAGGCGGCGGCGCTGCCCCCCGGACAGCGTGGAGATCTTCTTGTCGGCATGCTCGGTCAGGCCCACCGTCGCGATGAGCTCGTCGACGTCGCGGGGCCGGGAGATCGCGGCCGTGGCGTAGGGGGCGTAGAACCGCGCCATGTGTGCGAGCAGCTGCCGCACCTTCCACTTGCCGTGGTCGCGCCAGGACTGCAGGACCACGCCGATCCGGGCGCGCCAGGCCTCGCCGCCCCTGGCGGGGTCCTCGCCGAGCACGCTCACATCTCCCCCGGAGCGCATCCGGAAGCCTTCGAGGATTTCGATGGTGGTGGATTTCCCGGCCCCGTTGGGCCCGAGGAGGCACACCACCTCGCCCCGGTCCGCGGTGAAGTCCACGCCCTTGAGCACGTCCACGCTGCCGTAGCGCATCCGCAGATCGCGCACGCTCACCACGGTTCCCCTGGCGTCCCCCGAGGACGTGTGCGCGGCGATCTGCTGCGCCCTCGCCACTGTCATACGCCTACGCCTTTCTATCTACCTTCAACTACCATTGATAGCAGATGTACTACATTCTGACGAGCGAAGGCTACGGAAAACCGGCTGTTGCGGCCGTGACCTCGGCTTTCACCTCGGCCGTGACCGGATCCGGACAGACTCCCGGCGACAGGGGATGGGCGAAAACCGGTTTCAGGACGGAAGATGGGATGTGAGACACCGGATGTGACCGGACCGAACTCGGACTCGGGGAGGCCCGCCGTGCGCTGCAGCTACATCCGCCTGCTGGTCGACGACCAGCTCACGTGCTTCCGCTTCTACCGCGACGTGCTCAAACTTCCCGTTCTGTGGGGATCGGAGGTCACCCGCTATGCAGAGTTCGACGTCGACTCCCAGACCCGGCTGGTGGTCTGCGAACGCGACGTGATCGCCGAGGCGCTCGGCACGACCGGCGAGAACGCGACGCTCCCCGGTCAGGACCGCTGCTCGATCGTCTTCGAGGTCGAGGACGTCGACGCCACCGCGGCCGAACTGGTCGCGGCCGGGGCGCCGCAGGCCTCAGCGCCCAAGAACTGGTCGGCGTGGGGCATCCGCGCCGCGCACTTCCGCGACCCCGACGGCTACCTGATCGAGATCAGCCGCCCCCTGCGGCCGTCCGAGCAGGAGACCCTGGGCGAGTTCAAGGGTGAGGAGGCGGGCGACGCCGACTGATCGCGCCGCCCACACTGACGTTGATCTCGGCGACGTGCACCGAGCACCGGCGGCCGTCGTTCGGTGCGTTTCACCGAGATCAACGCACCGGGGTCAGCCACCCAGGGCGCCGGCGACGGCTGCGCCGATGAAGGCCGCGCCCAGTCCCGCGGCGATCGAGGCGGCGACGTTGGCGAACGCGAGGAAGCGCGCCCGGCTCTGCAGCAGCCGGAACGTCTCGTAGCCGAACGTGGAGTACGTGGACAGCGCGCCCAGCAGACCGGTGCCGAGCAGCGCCCACGCCCACTCGGGGAGGGTGAGCGCGCTGACGAACCCGAGGAGCAGGCACGCCGTGGCGTTCGCGGCATGTGTGCCCCACGGGAACACCGAATCGTGCCGGGCCTGCACGAAGCGGTCGGTGAAGTACCGCAGCGGGGCTCCGATCGCGGCGCCGAGGGCGACCATGAGGGTGATCACCGGCCCACCTCCTCCTCATCGCGCTCGCGCCGGGCGGTGATCCGCCGCCGGAACACCCCTTCGGCCAGGGAGATCCCCGCCCACACGGCCGCCATGGCTCCGACCAGCGTGCCGCCGAGGTAGACCAGCGCGGGCCCGGCCTCGCCCGCGTTCAGCATGTGCTGCACGTCCACGACGTAGGTGGAGAAGGTGGTGTAACCGCCGAGCACGCCGACACCGCAGAACGGGCGCAGCAGGCGCAACCCCGGAAGGACATCGGTCACCACCACCATCAGGAACCCGATCAGCAGGCAGCCCGAGACGTTGACCAGCAGCGTCGACATCGCGAACTCGCCGGGGGCGTGCGGCAGCAGGACGTCCACTCCATGGCGTGCGGCGGCGCCGATGGCACCGCCGAGCGCGATCGCCACCGGAACGGCCCACGGGGCCTCGCGCAGTTCGCGGACCTGGCGCGGAACATGGAAGTCGACGTCGGAGTCGACCGGTAACCGCACGGTCTCCGGATCGGGCTCGTGGGCGTGCGCCCCGCCGGCACGGGTCATCGAACGGCTCCCATCAGCAAAGTGACCACGGCTGACAGGGACCGTTGGCGACAGCGGCGGACGTCGTGGCCACCACGGGATCGGACACGATCACCGGGGTGCGGGCGCGTTCGCTGTGCGGTTCCCCCGCCGCTGGGCGGCGAGGCGGCGGGCCCCACCGCCACAGCCGATGATATCCCCTGCCGGTGCCCGGCTCCTCACCCGCCGACGTGTGCCATGAGCAGCTCGTTCACCCGCTCGGCGCGCTCGATGCCGACGAGGTGGGCGGCGCGGGGGATCACCTCGAAGCGCGCCCCGGGGATGGCGTCGGCGAGCCGCCGGCCGTGGCCGGGCGGCAGGAAGGGGTCGTGGGCGGCCGACAGCACCAGGGTCGACACACGGATCCGGGCCAGCGACAGCCGCTGGTCGAGCCCGTCCAGGGCGGCGCAGTGCCCGGCGTAGCCGACCGGGGAGATCCCCTCGAACTCCGCGACCAGGCGGGCCACGACATCGGGCCGCTCCTCGACGAACCACGGGGTGAACCAGGCCCGGGTGGTCTCGGCCGACACCGCGGCCATGCCCGACCCCAGGACCTGGTCGGCGAGTTTCGACCAGGACACCGCGGGCGGGGCGCCGGTCGTCCCGGCGACATAGGCGAGTCGGCGCACCTGGGCGGGGCGGGACAACGCGACCCAGGTGGCGAGCGCGCCCCCGGTCCCGGCGCCGATGACGGAGTACCGGTCCAGCCCGCACCCGTCGAGGACCGCCAGCACGTCGTTTCCCAGGTCGTCGAGGGTGTAGGGCCCCTCGGGGGCGGGCGTGGCGCCGTGGCCGCGGTGGTTGACCCGCAGGACCCGCAGCGTGCGGGTCAGCTCCGGCATCTGCGGCTCCCACACCGACCACTTCGTCCCCAGCGGGGGGATCAGCAGCGCCACCGGAGCATGCCGTGACCCGTCAAACCGGTAGTGGAGCGGAACGACGGTCATGCGTGACCTCCTGGGACAGCTGTGGAAAGCGTATCCACAATCCCCGCGCAACGGCCGGAATTCACCGGACACGGCCCGAAACGCCGATGGTGCAGGTCGTGCGAGGCTCCACAGGGACCGAAGCCGGGCGGCCCGGTGCACGGTGTCCGGCGGCGGCCAGACCGGAGGATGGGCGGCCCCCGCGAAAGAATCGCGGCTCGCTGCGCATTGAGGACCGATACTGACCGCGATCCCTCCTAGTTTCGAGGCCACCGAGCAGGACACACCCGTCCGCGAAGTGACCGAAGAGAAGCAGGTGGTCCCCATGACCGAGTCCGCCGAGCGCGCACCCGACGAGCGCGACGAAGTTCTGAGCATCCTGGCAGAGCAGCGCAAGACCCTGAGGATGACGATCCGCGGCCTGGACGACACGCAGGCCACGGCCCGCACCACCGTCAGCGCACTGTGCCTGGCGGGGCTGATCAAGCACGTCGCCCGGGTCGAGCGGGGGTGGATCGACATCATGACCGGACGGCCCGCCCGCGACGACGGCCCGTCGGTCGGAACGGACGCGGACGAGCAGGCGGCCGCATGGGCCGACGAGTTCCGCCTGCTCGACGGCGAGACCCTGCAGGGCATGCTCGACCTCTACGACGAGGTGGCCCGCGAGACCGAGAAGGCCGTCGCCGCGCTGCCCGGCCTGGACGTCACCGCCGAGCTTCCCCGGGCGCCGTGGTTCCCGCCGGACACCCGCTGGACGGCGCGCCGCATCCTGCTCCACCTGATCCGGGAGACCGCCCAGCACGCGGGGCACGCCGACATCATCCGCGAGGCCCTCGACGGCGCGACCACCTCGGACGCCTGGCTCGAAGAGTTCACCGGGTAGGCCGCGCCCCCGCCGACCAGGCACGCCACCCCTCGCTGAATTCGAAACAACATCTCTACCAGCGGAAACGGCCCCCGGGCGGCGACATAGCCGCCCTTGCCGGACCGGCGGACAGCTGACACCATCACGCATGGTGGTCATGCGCACACGGATGGAACGGAACGTCGCGCGAAACGCCGGACGCGACGCGCCGCCATACCCGCGACAGGGCACCCGCAGCGTTCACTTCCACATTGGCAGTAAGGACGAGATGCACAACGTTGTCCGCAGACTGACCGCGGCCATGACGGCGGCCGCCACCGCCCTGGTGCTCGCACCGGGCGGCGCCGCCCTGGCGGCCGAGAGAACGGCACCGTCCATGGAACGGCAGTCTTCACCTGCTGGAGCTCGCATGTCGGACAACCCCTTCACCGACCTGAAACCGACCGGACTGCACGCCGAGGAACGCACCATGTGGCCCGCCGGGAATCCGGTGCGCTACTGGGCGCTCGTGCTCAACGAGGACCTGGTGCGCGAGGACTACACGGGCGGTGAGTTCTTCCTCTACGCACCGGACACCGGCTACTACGGCTGGTTCCTCGTCACCGACATCCCGGTGTCCAGCACGCCCGACCCCTACCAGGTCGTGATCGCCGACACCATGTTCCTCAGGGGCACCCCGCAGGCCGAGGTCCGCTACGGCGTCCCGCAGAAGCCCGACTCCGCCCGTGTCGTCGCCACCGTCGTCAACCCGACGTTCCGACCCGTGCTCTAGGCGTGCGGCCGCCGGGCGCAGGGCCGAGCGGCGGAACAGGATCGGGGGAGGGGTCCTCCTGGCACCGGCCCCTCCCTCGCGCTGACCGCGCTGAAGGTTCTGACCGTTCTGGCGGCTCCGACCACTCTGACCGCTCCGCCCGGGAACGCGCCGGTCCCGGGCATCCTCCCCGCTCTGCCGGCAGCAGATCTCCGCACGGCAGAATCGCTCGCCTCCGCCGCCTCCGGGGCCGCAGGCTGGAGAGCGACCGGCCCGCATGGGCACGCGCCCATTCGACGGCGGCCGGAAGGAGGAGGACACGTGAACTCGACCGTTCCGCGGCTCACGGCACAGGAACCCGCCGCGATGCCGTTCGACGACCAGATCGCGACCCGGCTGTCGCACGGCCGGATCGTGGTGCTGGGGACACAGGTGGACGACGCGATCGCCAACCGGATCTCCGCGCAGATGCTGCTGCTCTCCGAGGAGGATCCCAAGCGTGACATCACGCTCTTGATCAACAGCCCCGGCGGCTCCATCAGCGCAGGGCTGGCCATCTACGACACCATGCGCTTCATCCCCAACGACGTCGCCACGCTGGCCATGGGCTTCGCCGCCAGCATGGGGCAGTTCCTCCTGTGCGCGGGGACGGCGGGCAAGCGCTTCAGCCTGCCGCACGCGCGGATCATGATGCACCAGCCATCGGGCGGGTTGGGCGGGACCGCCGCCGACATCGCGATCCAGGCGGAGAACCTCGCCCACACCAAGCTGACCATGCAGCGGCTCATCGCCGAGCACACCGGTCAGACAGTGCAGCGGATCGCCGAGGACCAGCGGCGCGACCGCTGGTTCACGGCCGAGGAGGCCCGGGAGTACGGTTTCGTCGACCGGGTGGTCGCATCCGTGGCGGACCTGGGCGGCGACACGGCCCGCCGGTTCGGCTTCACCCCCGCGGCCGCGGGGGCCGCCGGACAGGAGACGGCAGGCAAGGGAGGCCCAGCATGAGCGGGCAGTACACGGTTCCCGTGGTCATCGAACGCACCCCGCACGGGGAGCGCTCCTCCGACGTGTTCAGCCGCCTGCTGTCGGAGCGGATCGTCTTCCTGGGAACCGGGATCGACGACGGCGTCGCCAACGTGGTCATGGCGCAGCTGCTGCACCTGGACTACGAGAACAGCGAGCGCGACATCCACCTGTACATCAACTCGCCGGGCGGCTCGGTCACGGCGGTGACGGCCATCTACGACACCATGCGGTTCGTCCGCGCCGACATCTCGACCGTCTGCATGGGCCAGGCGGCCTCGGGGGCGGCGGTCCTGCTCGCGGCGGGGACGCCGGGCAAGCGCCTGGCACTGGAGCACTCCCGGGTGCTGCTGCACCAGCCCTCCACCCAGGGCCAGGGCGAGGCCGCCGACCTGGAGATCCAGGCGGCCGAGGTACTGCGGCTCCGCTCCCAGATCGAGGAGATCCTGGCCCGCCACACCGGGCAGGCCGTGGAACGGCTACGCGAGGACACCGACCGGGACAAGATCCTCACCGCCCCGCAGGCCGAGGAGTACGGCCTGGTCGACGGGGTCATCACGACGCGGGAGCTGCCCGCTCGGGCGGCGGCCTGACGCCGCGGACGGGGCCGGTGGCGGTGCGACGCCGCCACCGGCCGCACTCACGCGGCGAGCAGCATCGCCTGCGGACCCCGCGCGGGCACGGCGATCGTCGAGGCCGGGGAGGACGGGCGAACGGGCTGGGGCTGCGGCATGAGCTGCGCGTGCAGGTCGCCGACCAGGTCGACGAGCTGCAGCCCGAGGGCGCGGTAGACCGCGGCGAGCACCTCGGAGGAGGGCTCCTTGCGGCCGCGCTCGATCTCCGACAGGTACGGCAGCGACACCCCGGCTTCGTCGGCCACCTCGCGCAGGGTCCGGCCCTGCTCCCGCCGTGCCCGCCGCAGGACGTCGCCGATGAGGTCCCGCATCAGCGGCTCGTCCTCCTCCCGAGCCTCAGGGACGGAACGCAACACGCGATCGCTCATGTGATTCCTCCACCGCCGACCAGGCGAGCCCAGGTTCAGATGCGACCGACACTACGCCGCACCGCTCGCCCCCACCATCCCGGTTCGCTGGAATTCACCGGCTTCCGCGCCGGGCGTAATCGATCACGAAGACGACGCACGGCCGGCGAAAAATGTGTCGCTGCGCCCCGCCCCTCCCGCTAGGCATGCCGCGCATGCCTGAATCCGACAGACTCCGCCGCCCGTAGCGGCGGCGATCTCCCCATCCTGGATGTCGCTTCGCCGCGTCTGTGTCAGCTGTCAGCTGCCGGGCGGCGGATTCGTGCTGTCGTCATCCCCTACTGATCTGTGCGCTTCGCGCCGCTCGGCTCCCCACGTGATCTGAACCGCGGAGCAACGAAGTGCACACAGATTTCCGGAACGGCCGGGCGAGGATCGTCCTGCTCGCCGTTCTCCTCTCGACCCTGACCTTCCCGCTGACCATCACCGGGGCCTCGCTGGCCCTGCCGGGCATCCAGGCGGACCTGGAAGCCGGACTCACCGCGACGCAGTGGGTGGTCAACGGCTACAACGCCACCTTCGCCGGATTCCTGGTGGTCGCCGGTTCCCTGGCCGATGTCATCGGCCGTCGGCGGATCTTCGCCGGCGGCGTGTCCCTCTTCTGCGTCAGCGGCGCGCTGTGCGGCGTCGCGTCGGACATCATCGTCCTCGACGCCCTGCGGATGCTCGGCGGCGTCGGCGCCGCCGCGGCCGTCACCGGGGGGACGTCGATCCTGGCCGAGACGTTCGCCGGACCGGCCCGGACACGGGCGTTCGGCCTGCTCGGGACGGTCCTCGGGGCCGGGACCGCGTTCGGGCCGACGATCGCCGGGCTGCTGGTCGACCTGATGGGCTGGCGTGCCGTGTTCGCCGTTCCGGCCGGGGTCGCGGCGGTCGTCCTCGCGTTGACGCCGATGCTGCCGCGGCCGCGCCCCGCGGCCGGGCGCAGCATCGACTGGACGGGCGCGTTCCTGTTCGTCGGCGCACTGCTGCTGTTGATCTCCGCCCTTGTCGAAGGGCCCGAACGCGGGTTCGGCTCCCCACTGATCGTCGGCGGGCTGATCGCGGCCGTCCTGGCGGGCGTGGCCTTCACCGTTGTCGAGCGCCGCCGTGACGACCCGATGTTCGACCTCGGCCTGCTGGCCAACCGCCGCTTCCTGTCGTTCGGCATCGCGGCCGGCGCGATCATGGCCGTGCTCGTGTCGTTGCTGGTGTACCTGCCCTCCTACCTGATCTCGGTGGTGGGCCTGGACGCCGGCCGGGCCGGGCTCTGGCTGCTGATGCTCACCGTCCCCACGGTGCTGCTGCCGCCGGTGGGAGCGGAGCTGGCCAAAAGGCTGCCGACCGTGCTGCTCGTGGCCGGGTCGGTCGCGCTCTGCAGTGGCGGAACGCTGTTGCTGGTGACGATCGGCCCGGACAGCACCCCGCTCCACCTGTTCGTCCCCTTCGCGCTCGTCGGTGCGGGGGCCGGGCTCACCAACGGGATCCTCGACGGGCTGGCGATCGGCAGTACCCGCCCGGAGCAGGCGGGCACGGCGGCCGGAATGTTCAACACGATGCGGATCACCTTCGAGACGGTCGGGATCGCGGCGGTGGGCGGAATGCTCGCCGCCCTCACCGGCGGACACCTGACGGGCGCCGCCTACACCGGCGCCTTCCACACCGTCGGCCTCGCCCTGGGCGGCTTCGCACTGGTGGCGACGGTGTGCGTGCTCGCACTCTCGCGTGGGACGCGACGCGGCCCCGCGGCCGTCGTACGCCGCTGAGGGACGGTCGCGTCCGGGGCGGTCAGGGCGCGGTGAGGACCTTCGGGCCGCCCTCGGTGACCGCGACGGTGTGCTCGATGTGCGCGCCGCGGCTGCCGTCCAGGGTGCGCACCGTCCACCCGTCGGGATCGTTGCGGTAGGCGCCGCCTCCCCGGGTGAAAATCGGTTCCAGTGCGATGACCAGACCCGGCCGCAGCCGCATGCCGCGGCCGGGTCGCCCCTCGTTCGGCACGTAGGGAGGCTCGTGCATGTCGCGGCCGATGCCGTGACCGCCGTGGTCGTCGACGCTGCCGTAACCGGCGTCCCGGGCGACGGCGCCGATCGCCGCTGCGACGTCGCCGAGGGTGGCACCCGGCCGCGCCGCGTCGATCCCGGCGCTCAGCGCGCGGTCGGTGGCGGCGATGAGGGCGGTATCGGCGGGGTCCGCCTGCCCGACGGTGAACGTGATCGCCGCGTCTCCGCACCAGCCCTCCAGCCGCGCCCCGCAGTCGATGCTGACCAGGTCGCCGTCGCCCAGTCGCCCGGTGGGGATGCCGTGCAGGACCGCGTCGTTGACGCTGGCGCAGATGGCCCCCGGGAACGGGGTGGGCGCCCAGGTGGGCAGGTGGCCGAGGAACAGCGGCTCGGCACCGGCGTCGGTGACGACCTGCTTGGCGAGGTCGTCGAGGTCGCCGAGGAGGACCCCCGGCTCGGCATGCCCGCGCACGGCGGCCAGGGCCCGGGCGACGATGCGGCCGGCCTCCCGCATCGCCTCGATCTCGGTCGGCGTCTTCAGCTCTACCATCCGAACCCCCTGAACAGCCAATAACTATACCGGTATTTCTATCCTGTATTAGTATCACGGTCATGGTTCGAGTTCCGCTGACTCCCGAAGAGCGCGACCGCGGCGAGCGGCTGGGGCGCATCCTCCGCAGCGCCCGCGGCGAGCGCAGCATGGTGCGGGTCGCCGCGGAGGCGGGGATCTCGGTCGAGACGCTGCGCAAGATCGAGACCGGCCGTATCCCCACGCCGGCGTTCTTCACGGTCGTCGCGCTGTGCCGCACCCTGGGGCTGTCGCTCGACACCACAGCCGACGCCCTCGGCGTCACGGCCGAAGGCCGGGCGCTGGCCTCGTGACTCGGGGCCGACACTGGCGAGGATGAGCCGCCGCGATCGGCGTTTTCGCTGGTCAATCCGAGTCCCAGGTGGGAATCTCAGAAGTATGATGACCAGTCGCGTGAAAGCCGTCTTGGAGGGCGGTCCGGACGACCTTCCGGAGCGCATCGTGCCCATCACTCCACCCGGGGTCGAGCTGCGCATCCCCTTCAGAGGCGGCTACGAACACTTCAAAGTGACCGCCCGGCGCCAGGACACGCCGGAAGGCACATTCCCGGTCTACGAGTACACCGGCCGGACCGACACACCCGACTGACGGACACCGGAGTCCCCGGCACCGCGCCACCCGCCCGGCCAACGAGCAGGCACGCGGCGCCGGGGGGCATCGACGGTTCCGCCCCCGCGCCCGGAGGTCCGCCGACGCCGCCAGTCGGCGTGGCGCGGGACCGCCCGGGTGGCCGCCCTGTGTACCACCCCCTCCACCGGCCGCGACGGACGAGGCACCGCCGACCCACCGAGAGCGCGAGCGCCGCCACGACGGACAACGCGAAGGGCAGCAGCGGCTGCGGGCCGCGACTGAGCACGTCATCCGCCCCCAGCAAGCGGTGAGTGATGGCGCCCTGAACGAAATACCACGTCAGACGACCGGCTCAGCCCGGTCATGGTGGTCGGCGACGGCTCCCCGGACATGAAGGATCAGGGAAGGATCACGGAGCCGATCGGAAGGTTCAGACCATCGGTTCGACAGCTCTGACCAGCGGGGTTGCCCCGAACATGCAAAATGCGAGGGCCGCCACCGTGTCCGGTGTACCGGACGGATCTCGGAACATCGAGGTACTTCCGGAGGCGCGTAAAGACTGGTGATCCGGTGTCCGGCACGCATAAGGGGACACCTTCGGACAGCCGGATACACCGAGGGCAGTATCAAGCGAAGTATCAATCCGGAGATCGAAAGACGGGGCGCTCCCGCGCTGCTCAGCGCTGGAGCGCCCCGTTTCACGGCCTGCTGCCTATCGAGGAGGCACGAGCGCACCGCGCCCCATCATCACATGACGAAGGCCGGTCAGAGCTCGGGCTTGCTCTCCCTCGCCTGGTGCATCCAGCGCAGCGACGACGCTTCAAGGGCCGCATCTGCGAGCCGCTTCGCCGCGGCGGTCTTCAGCGACGCCATGGACGTCTCGATCCACGCCCGGGTGTCGGTGCCCTGTTCCTGGTACTCCACGGCCTGCATGAGGCACTCCAGCTTGTCCGCGTCCTTGGCGCAGACCGCTTCGGCCGACTCCTTCGCCTCGTACTCTCCGACAGCGGAGCCGATCACCTCGGCCAGCGCTACAGGCATCCCCGCCGTCTGGTCCGCGGTCACCTCCTCGTTCAGCGCCGACTTCAAGTAGCGCTTGCCGATGTGCGGAATGTCGGAGACCCGCGACTCCTGCGTGTCATGGAACAGCGAGAGGAACGCCGAGCGCTGCGGATCGGCCCCCTCCATGGAGGCGATCACCGCCGCGGTGATCGCCGTGCGGTGGGAGTGGTCGGCGATCGACTCGGGGGAAGCCACGCCGGCGATCACCCAACCGGTGCGCTTGTACCTCTTCAAAAGGCCCATCTCGAAGAGGAAATCGACCGTCCGCGCATCGCGCTCGTCAGTCATGAGGCCCTTCCTACCGGCGGTGGATCATCCGTAGAGCGTAGAGGACCTCGTTCAGCTCCTTGACTGCCTGCGGAGATGCAGAACTTTCCTCAAGGAGACGGGCCACCGCCACCGACGCGGGTTCCGCGCTTCGGGGGGTCACCGCACCAGGCTTCCGAGTGATCAGGGACCAGAGCGTGTGAACGACGACGTCGACGTACGGGTTGGTCGCGTCCAGCTTCGCGATGAGGTGAGAGAGCATCCGCTCTCCGTTCCAGGTCTCCAGGTCGAGTTCGACCATGAAGGAGTCCGTCACCTGCGGATCGCTGATCTCCCCGAGCCAATACGCCCAGTAGTTGAGGTTAGCCGTCTCGCACTCGTCGGCCTCGATGTGCACACCGATGAAGTGGGGCAACGCGTCACCATCGCCCTTACGAGCGAGAGTGTGCGCTCCGGAGCGGACGACGGCCCAAGATGGTGTCCATCGTCCGGAGCGGAGTCGGCGCTCTTCGTCGCGCTGCATGAGCGCGAGCCACTCGCCGGTTTCGGCGCTGCCGTCGAAGCCGGCGACGTAATGGGCTTGGCGCCGTAGAAGTGCCCCGGTTTCGGTGTCCGGCACGGCCTGCTCGGCGGCATCGCGCAGATGCCCGATGATGCGGTTCCGCTCATCGAAGGCCATCTGCGGACCTGGCGGTGTCGGACCGTGGCGCTGTTCCGCTGCGTACCCGGCGAGCACACTCGGGCAAGTCCCGGTGAAGGCCCACCCCACCAGGTCGGTGAACGGCCGATCGATGACCCAGGTGGCAAGAGGGTGGTCCTCGTGGTCGACAGAGCCATCGCAGGCGAGCGCGTAGCCGATGAAGCGGTCGGCCTCCATGGCGCTGTCGAGTTGACCGAGTAGACGCGGGGGAGCTCCCAGCCGCAACAGGGAGCGGCGCAACCGCAAGTAGGTGCCCGCTGTGACCGCCAGGGCCTCGTACTCATGATCCGCCACAAGGCCCTCGACAAGTGGCTGCTCCCCGGCGGGCACATCGAGCCCCAGGACCCGAACCTTCTCGGGGCGAGCCTGCGCGAGCTTGAGGAGGAGGCCGGCATTCCCTGGCAGCGGGTCGTCTCCCCTCCCGCCCACGATGTCCCTCCGGCAGACATCGACATCCACAAGATCCCCGCCAACCCCGCGAAGGACGAACCGGAGCACTACCACTTCGATTTCCGTTACGCCCACTGGGTCGACGACGCCGACGTGCGGCTTCAGCTCGAAGAGGTCACCGACTTCGAATGGCGCCCCTTGTCGGACCTTCCGGCAGAGCTGGCCGACAAGCTTGCTCCGGTCACTCCGTCGGGAAGCTGACAGATCGCGCAGCCGGGAAGGAGGTGACCGTTTCCGTCACCCCCACTCGACAGCACTCGGGATACCGCTTCGCGCACGTAGGCGGACGGGGGCCGGTCCGCTCGCGCTCTCTTGAACCTGACGGACATCGCGGAGACCTCGTCGGCGATCCCCAGGAGCGTCCAGGAGGGGGCATCCTCGAATTCAAGAACTCCAACGGGGCGGTTCGGTACGGGATCAAGTTCTTACGCCCCCTCGCCGACGCCAGCAAGAAGCAGGTGCTTCGCCGACGGGACGAGAACGACCAGCGGTGGAAGACCGGGCGAGCAGCGCAGGCGGCTCTACGCGACGTACTCGGGAAGATCGAACGGGACGAGTATGTCGACCCGGCGAAGGTCACCTTCGGGGCCTACCTCGACGAATGGGCGAAGGGACTCAGGCTCGCGCCGTCGACGACGTCGAGCTATGAGAAGAACATCCGGCTGCACATCGAACCGAACCTCGGCGCGGTCCCACTGTCCAAGATCACCGGAACGAAGCTCTCCGCCTTCTACCGGAAGTTGGAAACCGACGGACGGCGGGACCACCGGGCGGGGCAAGGGCTCTCCGCTCGGTCGGTCCGCTACATCCACACGATCATCCCCAAGGCGCTGGATGCGGCCGTGAACGACGACATGATCAGCCGCAACCCGGCCGACCGGGCCAACCCCCCGACGGCGAAGCAGGCGAAGGCGCCGGAGATCCACCCGTGGTCACCGGAACGGCTGCGCACGTTCCTCGACTGGTCACGGGAGAACAGCGACCTGCACGCGGCGTGGTTCACGCTGGCGACGACCGGGGTGCGACGCGGTGAGCCGCTGGCGCTTCGGTGGCGCGATGTCGACCTCGACGCGCGCACCATGGCCGTCCGACCGTCGGCGACGCTGGTCAAGTTCAAGGGCGGCGGAGAGCAGATCACGGAAGGCCCGACCAAGACCAACAAGGCGAGGGTGGTCGACCTCGACGACGACACGGTGGCGCTGCTCCAAGCACACCGACGCGAACGCGCGAACCTGGCGCTGCAACTCGGCCGGGACGACGCCCTCGTCTTCGCCGACCAGGAAGGCGAGCACCTTCACCCCGAACGGTTCAGCCGGACGTTCCGCTCGACCGTGACATGGTGCCGGAAGCGTCTGGGGAAGCTCGGTCACGTCGACCTTCCGCCCATGATCCGGCTGCACGACCTCCGACACACTCACGCCACGGTGCTGCTCCGGATCGGAACGAATCCCAAGATCGTGTCGGAGCGGCTGGGGCACGCGAGCGTGACGATCACGCTCGACACCTACTCACACGTGTTGCCGACCATCCAACGGGCCGCCGTCGACCAGTTCCACGCGGCGATGTCGGCGGACCACAAGTATCAGACAAGTATCAGCGGGGCGGTTTCGGGTGATCCGGGGGTCGGCGTCGAGGCTCTGACCAGCGGGGTTGCCCCGAACATGCAAAATGCGAGGGCCGCCACCGTGTCCCCCCTCAAAATCACGGCGGCGGCCCTCGCTTGGGAACGGTCGCCGACTCCTCCCCCCTGGAGTCGCGACCTGTGAAAGCTCGCGTCGCGCGGTAGCAGCGACTTCTCTCTCGCGCTGTTAGTTAGATTACCCACGGCGACCTGGCTAAACAACCCTCAGTCACAGGAAATTACTTAAAGTGATATCCACTCGCGCCCCTTCAACGCACCAAGTCGGAGGGGGGATCGTCAAACGGGGGTCATGGCAGGTTCCCGCCGTGCCGGACATAACCTGGGAAGGTGCGTTTCCCGCTCTTGCAACCCCGTTGGATCGGCATCCACCTGGCCGCCGTCCTCGTCGCCGTCTCCTGCGTAGGCCTCGGCTACTGGCAGTACCTGCGCGCTCAGGAGCCCTCACGGGAAGTGATCACCAATCCCCTGCAGGACCTCCAGGAGGCCGCCGACCTGTCGTCGGTCCTGCGGCCCGGCGACTACATGCCGGATGACGACGCCAACCGGGCGGTGACAGCCACCGGCGCCTACGACGCCGACGAGCGGCGCCTGGCCCCCGCGCTGTCACCCGACGGGGAGGAGGGGTACTACGTCCTCTACCCGCTGGTGACCGAGGAGGGGGCGGCGGTCGCGGTCAACCGCGGCTGGGTCCGCGCCCAGGACATCGACGCCGTCGACGAACTGCCCCCGCCGCCCGAGGGGGAGGTCACCGTGACCGGGTGGCTGCGGCCCCCGCAGTCAGCGGCGGACGGCTACATCCCGGTAACGGTGCCCGAGGGGCAGATCGACCGGATCGCGCCCTCCGTGCTGGTCAACGAGTGGCACTACCGGCTCTACGAGGGCTACCTCACCATGGCCGAACAGGACCCCGCCGACCCGCCGGCCGAGGCCGGGTCCCCCCGGACCCAGGTGATCCCTCCGCCGGACCCGCCGGAGAAGATCATCTGGAACTGGCGGAGCCTCAGCTACGCCGCCCAGTGGGTGATCTTCGGCATCGCCGCCATCGTGTTCTGGATCTCGCTGATGCGCCGCGAGTCGGGGAGCGGCCCCGACCGGGACGGCACCCCGGGCGACGGCGCCGACGGCGCCGACGGCGCGGGCAGCGGTCCCGCCGAAGGCGGCGATCCCTCGGCGCCGACGGCTCAGCGCTCGGCCGCTGCGGCTTCCTGACCGGTCGACGCCGCGGTCTCAGCGTCCATCGCGGCCTTCTCCGCCTTCGCCATCCGGTGCTCCAGGATCAGGCCCCAGAACGGGATCGTTCCGGCCAGCGCCACGCCGACCGTCCGCAGCGCGCTCCAGCGGCGGTCCATGGCCAGCCAGATCACGACCAACACGTAGAGCATGTAGATGTAGCCGTGCGGGAGCGCGACGATCTTCATCAGCACGGTGTCGTCCCCGAACCACTGCTCCATCCCGGCCGGCGCGGCCACCAGCGAGAACCGCGCGGCCTCGCCCACCAGGTACTTGGCCGGCATGGCGACGAACGTCAGCAGGAGCAGGAGGACACCCGTCACAAAGGCCAGCACGCGGTACAGCGTGAACGGCAGACGCTTCTTATCCACTGGTGGCACCTCGGGCGATCGGTGGGTCGACACGGGTCCGGGGGTGGCGCGACACGGTGGCGGCCACCCCCGGCGAATTTCTCGCCCTTCGAGCCTAAATGCTGTGGTGAGCGGTCTGTCTGCGGGGCACAGGAGAGCGGGGTCGCGGGTGGGAGAGCGGGGGTGGGTGGGATCGGCGGGCCAGGGCGGCCTCGGGGCACGGGTGGAGTGGTGCCGCGGTGGGTGGGTGCGACGGGGATCCGCGGATGCGGGGGTCGGTCCGGCTAGAGGGATCCGGACGCCCGGGTGGGGCTGCTCCAGCGGCCGTCGGAGTTGGCGGTCCAGGCCTGCGGGATGGTGCGCAGTGTGAGGTAGGCGTCGACGACGCGCATCGGGAGGAAGAACAGTCCGTAGACCAGGTAGCTGGGCCGCCGCCGGATCGTCGCCATCACGCAGGTGAGGACGTAGTCGGGGACGAACATGCCGACGGCGATCGCGGTCAGCGGCAGCACCGCCGACACGGCCGCGTATCCCGCGGCGTAGAAGCCCAGGGAGAGCACCGCACCTCCGGTGAGGGCCGGGAGCAGCGTGAACAGCGCCAGGCCGACCATGACGAGCAGCATCAGCGCGACGAACACCACTTCGAGGATGTAGAAGAACAGCGAGAACCAGAACATGCTCGGCCACACGCCGTGCCTGCGCACCGTCTGCCAGAAGCCCAGCGTCCAGCGGCGCACCTGCTTGACGTAGTCGCGGATGGTGAAGGGGTCCTGGCAGTAGGCCTTGGTGTTGGGATTCATCGAGATGCGGCCGAGACGCCGGTGGTGCACCTCGAATGTCATGTTGAAGTCCTCGATGACCAGCCCCTTGGGGTTGATCTCCAGGTGCTTGAGCACCGAGCTGCGGTACACGCTGGCGAAGCCCGGGACGATGAAGGCGACGCTGGTGTAGCGCCAGGTCTGGCCGAAGCGGAGCAGGTACTGGAGCATCCAGTAGAGCCGGTCGCGGTACGCCGAAATAAGCCGGCCGACCACGGTCCGCTCCTTGGGCTTCCACTCCGCCACCACGAACCCGGCCACCGCGGCGACCGACGGGTCGCTCAGCTGCTTGCGCGCGCCCTCGACGTACTTCTCGTCGAGCTCGGTGTCGGCGTCGAGGATGACCACGCCGTCGTAGTTTTCGGTTAGGTCGAATTCCTGGATGACCGCTTCGAGGGCCCCCGCCTTGCCGCGGTTGGTCAGCAGCTCCAGGACGTTGACGCCGGTTTCGGCCGCGATATCGGCCGTGGCGTCCTTCGAGCTGTCGGAGACCACGTAGATGTCCCAGCGGTTGAAGAGGCGCAGCGCGGACTTGATCGCGCCGTCGATGACCGGCTCCTCGTTGTGCGCGGGGATGACGACGGCGAGCGAGATCTGGTCGGCCCGGGTGGGCGCGCCGGGCGCGGACGCGGTGGCGGCCGACGGACCGTCGGCGGTGCCCCCGCCGCCGGTCGCGGTGACCGCCCGCGAGCCGGTTCCACCACCGCCACCGGCCGCGACCGTCTGCTGGCGGACCAGCACCCGGGCGTCGCCGGGGGTTCTCTCGGTTTCGGAGCCGATGGTGTGCGCGCTCCACCGCTCGGGCAAGGCCCTTCGGGCGAGCAGAGCGCGTACACCGTCGTCTCCGAGGCGGACGGCTCCGATGGCGGTCCAGACGAAGAGGTTCACGCCGAGGGCCATCCACAGGAAGAGGGGGGTGGGCCCGGCGGCACCGGAGGAGAGGACGAACTGGAGCCAGTTTATGAACAATGTCACAGCGAGGGTGAGGGCCAGCAGCCCCGCGACCCAACTCCCAATGAAACGGGCGGTACGCACCGGTAACCCTCCTGGGGGAACAGTTTCGGACTGACGGTATCCGACAAAGCCAGCATTAGGATGACGTTTCCCATAAGCAGGAAGTTCACCGACTTCCGCGACCTATGTAGGCCACACAAATCGTATGCATGGGCTTGCGGCCAGTGAGTCCTGTTGGTGCAATACCGAGTGGGGATGGGATCCACTCATCCTGTATACGTAGTTTCTTCGTATTTCAACCTCGCCCACGACCGGACCGGAAGCCCGCCTTCCCGAGGACCGCGGCGGATCCTCGACCAGGACCGACCCCCGACCATCGCCGACACGCGCCGTGGCGCGTGTGACCCCCGCCTCGGAGAGGAACCGCAGTGCGCGTCGCCATGCACCAGCCGCATTACCTGCCCTGGCTGGGCCTGATCGACAAAATCGACCGATGTGACCTTTTTGTCGTGCTCGATCACGTGCAGTACGAGCGCCGAGGCTGGCAGAACCGCAACTACATCGCCTCAAAGAGCGGCCCCGTCCTGCTCTCCGTCCCGGTTATCCAACGGAGCCGGAACGAGCGAATCATGGACAAACTGATCAATAACGATCAGCCGTGGCGGGAGAAACACCGCCGCACACTCGCGGAGCACGCCTACCGGGGTGCCCCGTTCTTCGACCGGTTCGGCAAAGACTGCCTGAGCCTGTACGACACGGAGTGGGAGCGCCTCATCGACCTGTCGATGGCCACCACCCGCATGCTCCTGACCGGCTTCGGGATCACCACGCCGATCGTGCACGCGAGTGAACTCGGCGACTTCCCCGGTCAGAAGTCCGAGCTGCTGGCACAGATCTGCGCGAAGGTCGGCGCCACCGTCATGCTGTCCGGCGACGGCGCCCGCGACTACGTCGATCAGGGCCTCTTCCAGAGGTACGGCATCGGGGTGGAGTGGCAGAACTTCCAGCACCCGGAGTACCCGCAGCAGGGCCGGGGCAAGGACGGATTCCTGCCCCGCATGGCCGCCCTGGACCTGCTGATGAACGTCGGCCCGGATGGACTCGGGCTGCTGCGCGCGGCCCGTGCCCCCACCGCAGGAGACTGACCCGGCCGACCCGGTGTGCCGACCGCCACACCCGGGCGAACCTCTTCTTCGACCAGGTGGAGTACCCCGGACGGTGCTCACTGCCTGGAATCCCTCGACAATCCCCCGTCTCTCGAAGGACATCGGCATGACGATCGACTGGTCCGAGCAGCGCATCCTCATCTTCGCCCCCCATCCCGACGACGAGACACTCGGCTGCGGTGGGCTGATGCACAGGGCCAAGGCTGCCGGCTCCCAAGTCTTCATCCAGTTCCTCACCGTCGGCGACACCGCCGACTTATCCCCCAAGGGCTTCTCCACCGCCAACGAGCGGTACGCGGAGATCAAGGAGGTCGCCGACCACTTCCGCTGGGACGACTGGCACATCGCCTTCCCTGGTGACGAATACCACCTCAGACTCGACCAGGTGCCCCGAGTCGACGTGTGCAACGCGATCGAGCGCAAGAGCCCCCTGTCCATCGCGACCATCGAACCGACGATCGTCCTCGCACCCCACCGCACCAGCTACAACCAGGACCACCAGGTCACGGCCGAGGCCGTGCACACGGCCCTGCGCCCGTCCAACACCGCTCTGCGGCACCACCCCCGCGTGGTGCTCGCCTACGAGGAGGCCGCCGACCAGTGGCGCTACGAGGCGGCCGCCCCCCCGAACCTGCTCGTCGAACTCGCGGAACACGACCTTGACGCGAAGGTCACCGGCATGCGCCTGTACGGCACCCAGATGCACGACCACCCGCACACCCGGTCGGAGCTGACGCTCCGCAGTCTGGCCGCCCTGCGCGGAATGCAGAGCGGAGTCGCATTGGCCGAGGGCTACCACACCCTGCGCTGGCTCGCCTGAACGTCCCCGTGTCCCGCCGTCCAGTCCACCGCAACCGAAGCAGCGTCAGCTGCCAGCTCACATCACAACCGCACCCTTGGAGGGGGAAGGAACGTTGAAGGCTGTAGTCACCGGCGGTGCCGGCTTCATCGGATCACATCTGTGCGATTACCTGGTCGCCCGCGGGCACCAGGTGACCGCGCTCGACGACCTGTCCACCGGATCGGAGGCCAATCTCACACAGGTCGCGCAGGACCCCGCGTTCGAACTGGTCAAGGGCAGCATCCTGGACCAGAACCTGGTCAACGAGGTGATCGAGGGCAGCGACACCGTCTTCCACCTGGCGGCGGCGGTCGGCGTCCACACGATCGTGGACAACCCGCTGCGCTCCCTGCACACCAACCTGCACGGCACCGAGAACGTGGTCGAGGCCGCGGTGGCGCACGGCGCGCGGTTCATGGTCGCCTCCACCAGCGAGGTCTACGGCAAGAACGACACCGACGGCCTGACCGAGGACGCCGACCGCATCCTCGGCTCGGCGCTGAAGAGCCGGTGGTCCTACGCGGCCGCCAAGGGCCTCGACGAGCTGGTCGCCCACATCTACGGCGAGCAGTCCGGCCTGCCCTGCGTCATCACCCGGTTCTTCAACATCGTCGGCCCCCGCCAGACCGGTCGCTACGGCATGGTGGTTCCCCGGTTCGTCGCCCAGGCGCTCAACGACGAGCCCATCACGGTCTACGGCGAGGGCACCCAGCGCCGGTGCTTCGGCTCGGTCTTCGACGTCATCCCGGCCGTCGTGCAGCTCATGGACACCCCCGAGGCCTACAACAAAGCCGTCAACCTGGGCGGCCACGAGGAGGTATCGATCAAGGGGCTGGCCGACCGCGTGCTCGAACTCACCGGTTCGTCCAGCGCGATCTCGTATGTCTCCTACGAGGACGCCTACGGCAAGGGGTACGAGGACATGCAGCGCCGCATGCCCGACACCACCCTGGCCAACCGCCTCATCGGCTACACGCCCCAGCGCAACCTCAACGACATCATCACCTCGATCGTCGATCACACGAGGGCCGAGGATGCCGCGCCCCAGGCCGCGGCGGTCTGAAGTGCCCTCCGGGCCGGATCCCGTCCGTCCGGCCCTCCGGGACGCACGTCCCCACCGCATGTCCGGCAGGAGACCCCACCGGCCGGTGCCCCCGGTCCCGTTCGCTCCCTTCTCCGAAGGATTCGGCCGAGACCCCCTGTCCCCGTCAGACGACCGCACTCACCGCGACCAGCAGGGCGAACCCCGCCGCTGAGCCGCTCAGCAGGTAGACCGCCCACCCCGCGGCGAGTGGCGCCGGAGGGTTCTGTGTGGCGTCGTCGTGCAGACCGCGGTCTGTCACACGCCAGCGCCGACGCAGATGCACCATGAGGACACCCGCCGCACCGGCCACGACGAGCACGACCAGCAGTCGGTAGAGAGGGTCGGGCCCGCTCCCCGGCCCCACACCACCGTCCTGGAAGGGTTCGCGCAGGTAGAGCAGGACGACGATGACGACGCCGATGAGAGTCCGCTGCCATGCGAGCAGCGTCCGCTCCGGCTGGAGGCCCGTGTCCCCGCCGGTGGCCCCATCGGCGTCTCCCCCGTCCACCGCGGTGTCCTCGTCCGCCCGCATCGGAGTCACCGCCAGTAGTGCCCGACCAGCACGGCGGCGCAGACGGCCGCGATGCCGACGGTGACGACCACGGGCAGGGCGCTCAGCGGCAGCGGCTCCCCCAGGCGCATGCTCCGCTGCACCCGCCGCCAGCGCAGCGGCGCGTACACCGTGATGACGACCGCGAGCCCGGTGAGCGCCAGGCCCACCACCGTCTTCAGCTCCGGCCGCCAGTCCAGCGGGACGAGGTGCAGCACCGCGACCGCACCGGCGACCAGCGCCAGGGATGTGCGGATCCACGCCAGGAAGGTGCGTTCGTTGGCCAGGGTGAACCGGTAGTCCGGCTCCTCCCCCTCATCCCGTTCAGCGCGCCGGATCAGCGGCGACCGCCACCTGCCCACGTCGGCCATCCCCCCGTCTACCGTGCCGGTTCGTTCGTGCTGGTTCGTCCCCTCCCAGTCGACACTAGCCACGCTGCCCTTTTCCGCCCAAGTCGGTATTCACCAGGTGTTTTGTCGGGAAACCGGGCGTGACGAACCACCGCTCCGCGGCCCCCACCATGTATGCGGAACAAATCAGTGGGCACGACCGCTCTACGAGGCACCGACCGACGACACCTACGCGACGACACAGGAGACCGTGTGGCCACCATCGAGCTCAACAAGGACAACTTCAACGAGACGCTGACGAAGAACGAGTTCGTCCTGATCGACTTCTGGGCCTCGTGGTGCGGTCCCTGCCGGACCTTCGCCCCGATCTTCGACACGGCGTCGGAGGAGAATCCCGACCTGGTCTTCGCCAAGGTCGACACCGAGGCCGAGCAGGAGCTCGCCGCAGGATTCGACATCCAGTCGATCCCCACGCTGATGGTCGTGCGGGACAAGACGGTGATCTTCAATCAGCCCGGTGCGCTCCCCAAGGACGCCCTGGACGACCTCATCCGGCAGTGCCGCGAACTCGACATGGACGAGGTCCGCAAGGAGATCGAGAAGCAGCAGGCCAACGGCCGGCCCTCCGACGACTGACCGGCTCGGGACCGCCCCCTCGCGGTGCGGGTCCCGAGGTCAGTTGTGCGAGCCGCCGTCCACCCGCAGCTCCACCCCGTTCATGAACCCCGCGTCCGCGGAGCCTGCGAAGGCGATGGTCCCGGCCACCTCTTCGGGCGCGCCCAGCGACCCTGTGAGCGGCACGATCCGGCGGTAGTACGAGGCGTCCGCACCCTCGGGGAACCGGGTGGAGCGCGACATCGGGGTCCGGATGCCGCCGGGCGAGACCGCAACGGCCCGCACGCCGTGCGGTGCGACCTCGGCGGCCAGGCTCAGGGTGAACGCCAGAACCGCCCCCTTCGAAGCGGCGTAGGCGGTCATCAGCGGGTGGGCGTGGGTGGCCGCGGTCGAGGCGGTGTTGACCACCACGCCCTTGGCCGCGATGAGGTGCGGCAGCGCCTCCCGGCAGAACAGCATCGTGCCCAACGCGTTGACGTCGAACAGCCGCCGCCACTCGTCGACGCCGAGGTCTGCCAGCGGGGTCACCCCGAGGGCTCCGGCGACATTGACCAGCAGATCGATCCGGCCGAACCGCTCGGCCGCCGCGGCCACCGCGGAACGCACCGCCTGTTCCTCGGCCACGTCCGCGACGACCGGGACCGGCCTCGGTGTGTGCGGGTCGGAGCACTCCTCGACCTGCCGGAGCGTGTCCGCCAGCCCGTCGGCATCCCGGTCGACGACGAGCAGCCGAGCGCCCTCCGCGGACAGCCGCAGTGCGGTCGCACGGCCGATCCCTGAGGCAGCTCCGGTGAGCACGACCGCCTTGTCGGCGTAGCGGCGGCCGGGGCTCCCGGTGGCGCCGTGCCCGGTGTCCGCGTCATCCGTGTCCGCCTGGCCCATATGCGCCTCCCCGGGGTCCGCGCTTCGTCGTGCCGGATCCGCGACCGTTCCTGATCGAACCTGCACGCCCGTTCCTGCGCATTATCAAGCATGCGCTTGGCAGATTCCAGGGGGTGGGCGGCGGCCGTGGCCACGCGCGCCGGCGGCCGCATGCGGTCGTCTGTTAATTGGGGACGCCCGATTCCCGGGACGAGCGCCGCGAGCGCCGGGCGAGGTAGACGACATCGGGTTCGCCGCGTCGCGCAGGGACCTCGACCGTTTCGACGGGGCCGCAGTGCCGCTCCAGGAGCGCGGCGAAGCCGGGCGCCCGCATCGCGCTCCAGAAGGCGAGGACGCCGCCGGGGCGCAGCAGGCGCGCCAGCAGGTCCAGCGCCGCCGGCTCGTACAGCCGCCCGTTGCCCTCCGCAACGGTCCAGTCCGGCCCGTTGTCGGTGTCCAGGCAGATGACGTCGTAGCCGGGCTCCCCGCCCCCGGGCTCCCCGCCGGCCGTCCGGTACAGCCAGGAGACGAGGTCCGCGCAGACCAGTTCGCACCGCGGGTCGGCCGGCAGGTCCCCGGCGACCTCGGCGAGCGGCCCGCTGTGCCACTCGATGACCAGCGGCTCCAACTCGACGACCCGGACGTGGCCGACGCGCGGGTCGTCCAGGGCCTCGCGCGCGGAGAACCCCACGCCCAGACCTCCGATGAGCACCCGCGCCCCGGTGGGCTCGCCGGGCAGCGCGTCCAGCGCGGCACGCACCATCAACCGCTCGGACGCGCCGTCCCGGGTGTCCATGAGCGCGACACCGTTGCTGTAGATCTCGAAGTCGTCCCCGATCCGCCGCAGGACCAGGTCGCCCCCGGTCTCACCGGTGGCCCGGGCGACCACCTCGGGTTCCGGCCCGGGGCCGGGCTCGGGCCCATGGCCATCGGCGGACGTCGACGCGGTCGGGGACACTGGGGCGACTCCAAGGGGGCGGACGGGTTACAAGCGGCAGGCGTAGATGTCGGTGACGAGGATGGCGCGGGCGCCGATCCCCCACAGGTCGTCCATGATGCTCTGGGCGTCGCGGCGCGGGACCATGGCGCGGACCGCGACCCAGCCCTCGCGGTGCAGCGGGGAGACGGTCGGCCCCTCCATGCCCGGGGTGAGCGCGACCGCGTCGTCCAGGCGCTCGGCGTGGACGTCGTAGTCCATCATCACGTAGTCGCGGGCGACCAGCACCCCGCGCATGCGGCGCAGCAGCTGCTCGATCTTGGGGTCGTCGGCGGCGTCCCGCTGCCGGATCAGGACGGCCTCGGAGCGCAGGATCGGGTCGCCGAACATCTCCAGCCCGGCCTGGCGCAGCGTGGTGCCGGTGGAGACGACGTCGGCCACCGCGTCGGCCACACCGAGCTGGATCGAACTCTCCACGGCGCCGTCGAGGTGGATGACGCGCGCGTCGATACCGCGTTCGGCCAGGTAGCCGCGGAGCAGGCCGTCGAAGGACGTGGCGACGCGCTTGCCCTGGAGGTCCTCCGGCTTCATAGAGGCGCCGTCGCGCGCGGCGAACCGGAAGGTGGATCCGCCGAAGCCCAGGGCCAGGACCTCGTCCACGGGCGCCTCGGAGTCGAGGGTCATGTCGCGGCCGGTGATCCCGGCCTGCAGGATGCCCTCGCCGACGTAGACGGCGATGTCCTTGGGGCGCAGGAAGAAGAACTCGGTCTCGTTGTCCGGGTCGACCAGGACGAGGTCGCGGGAGTCCTTGCGCTGGCGGTACCCGGCCTCGCGCAGCATGGCGCTGGCGGGCTCGGCGAGCTGGCCCTTATTGGGCACGGCGATACGAAGATAGTCCTTCATGGGAGGTGGTTCCCCTACTCATCGGCTCAAGCATGTCGGTGTGGACGTCGACTGCGCGGTCGATCCCACGGGGCCGGGTGAGGTGCGCGGGCCCGGGGTCGACCTACAGATGCTTGTAGACGTCCTCCAGGCGCAGGCCGCGGGCCAGCATCAGGACCTGGAGGTGGTAGAGGAGCTGGGAGATCTCTTCGGCTGCGGCCTCGTCGGATTCGTACTCGGCGGCCATCCAGACCTCCGCGGCCTCCTCGACGACCTTCTTGCCGATGGCGTGTACGCCGGCGTCGAGTTGGGCCACGGTGCCCGACCCCTCGGGGCGGGCCTCGGCCTTCTCGGACAGCTCGGCGAACAGCTCTTCGAAGGTCTTCATGATCACTCTTCGCTAGACGACGTGCTCTCCCAGGGTAGGCGTTTCCGGGCCCGTTCGGTGACGCGGCCCGGCGATGAGCGGCTGATGACGGGTCGAAACCCGCCTCGCGGAGGGGACCGCTGTCACCCCAACCGGCGCGCCATCGACTTGAAGACGCTGCGCGGGATGACGCGCAGCAGGTTGACGGCGGCCTTGTACTGGGCACCGGGAACGACCTTGGTGTATCCGGCGGCCCAGGCGCGCAGCGATTCGCGCACGATGCGCTCCCTGGGGACCCACGCGATGTCGGGCAGGCCCTTCTCCTGTACCGAGCGCGTCATGTCGGTGCGCACGAAGCCGGGGAGGACGGCCGTGACGTGCACGCCGTGCTCGGCGACCTCCAGGGCGACGCTCTCGCTCCACAGGGTGACGAATTTCTTGGTCCCCGCGTAGACGGAACCGTGCGGGTTGACGGCCAGCTCACCGGCGACCGAGGAAACGTTGATCACGCCGAGCGGGGCGCCGCGCCCGTCGGCCCGACCGCGGGCGATCTGCACCGGCAGGACCGCGCGGGTCAGCCGCAGCACGGCGCGGACGTTGAGGTCGAGCATGGAGTCGACGGCCGCCGGGTCCATCTCCGTGAACGTCCCGCCCTCGCCCCGGCCGGCGTTGTTGACCAGTAGGTCGACGGGGGCGTCGGCGCCGGTTCCGTCGGCGCGCAGGCGCTCCTCGACGGCGGCCAGTCCGGAGTCCTCGCCGAGGTCGGCGGCCAGGGGGACGGCGTCGACCCCGTAGCGCTCGCGCAGTTCGGCGGCGATCCGCTCCAGCTCCTCGGCCCGGCGGGCGACGAGCACCACCGCGTACCCGCGCTCGGCGAGCTTGCGTGCGTACTCTTCACCGATTCCGGTAGAAGCACCGGTGACCAGGGCGGTTCGAGAACTGCGTGATGCGGTCATAGTGCGGGATGTTACCGGCTGGTCGCTTTGTTGGACAGGGGAACGCAGGGCGGAGCACGCCGGCTTTTCCGGGGAATCGGGCCGACGCGGCTCGCTGCGAGAACGCACCGAAAGACATCGAGCAATACGGACATACGGGCATAATCAGGGCACCACGCAGCGACTCCGAACCCCGTTATCCCCCCGGCTAACAGGGCTTTTAATCATGGGACGCTAGCGTAGCGCTATGGCACCGACCCAGAGTTTCTCCGAGCTGTTCAGCCTCGATGCCCGCCTGCGCGACACCGGCCTGTTCTTCCGAGAAGCGTTCCGCACCTTCCGGGCAACGGGAGCGGTGCTTCCCAGCAGCCCGGTACTCGCGAACCACCTGACCAGATTCATCACCGAACGCGAGGATCCACACGCGCCGCTGCGCATCATGGAGGCCGGATCGGGGACCGGCCCGGTGTCCCGTGCCATCGCCGCCGCCATGCGCCCCGGCGACACCCTCGACCTGGTGGAGACCAACCCGGAGTTCACCTCCTACCTCGACACCCTCCTCGAAACCGATCCGGCGCTGTCACAGGTGGCCGACCGGACCACGATCCACCAGGCACCGGTCACCGAGCTGGGCGTGGAGCGGGAGTACGACGTCATCATCTCCGGCCTGCCGTTCGCCAACTTCACGGCGGACGAGGTGCGGACCATCTTCGACTACTACTTCACCGTCCTGCGCCCCGGCGGCCACCTGTCCTTCTTCGGCTACCTCTACACCAAGGAGGTCAAGGCGATCATCGCCCCGCGCGAGGACTACCTGCGCCAGGCCCGGTCCCGGTGGGTGGTGGAGGAGTGGGTGAACCGCTACGGGGTCGAATCCGAGCGGGTCCTGCCCAACATCCCCCCGGCCTGGGTCCACCACCTGCGCAAGCCCGCCGAGGAGTGACCGGCCCACTGCCGACGTCGGCCCCGGAACGCCCCACCGGTGTTCCGGGGCCGACGCGTTCTCCCCCCGCAACGCCGTCAATTTAGGTTGACAAACCACGGTCGTCAACCTAAATTGACAAGCGGTGGCGGAACCGTACACGCAACCGACCGCCACCGCCGTCACGACGCCAATGGGGTGGTTCATCATGTTCGAGCGATTCACCGACGACGCCCGCCAGGTCACCGTGCGCGCCCAAACCGAGGCGCGCGGGATGGGCCACCCGCGGATCGGCACCGGACACCTGCTGGTCGCCCTCGCCGCCGAACCCGCCGGGGCCGGAGCACGGGCACTGCGCGAGCACGGACTGCCCTCCGGCACACTGCGCGACGCCGTGCGCGTGTCCGCCGCCGAGACGCCCCCGCGCAGCCGCGGGCGCCTCGCCCGCATCCACCTCCCCTTCACCAAGTCCGCGAAAAGGGCCATGGAGCTGTCCCTGCGCGAGGCGATCGCCCGCGGGCACCGGTCCATCACCACCGGGCACGTGCTCCTGGGGGCGCTGCGCGTCGAGGACGGGGCCGCCGTGCGCGCCCTCCACGACGCCGGAGCGGACCCCGCCGCGCTGCGCGCCACGGCCGAGCGGCTCATCGAGGAGGCCCCGGAGTAGGGAACCGCCGGATCATCGGCACGGGCGACCCGGCCGCCGCGCGGTCCACGGTCGGCCCCGCCGGCAGGTGCCGCAGCCCCCCGGCTGCGGCACCGATCCCCGCCGCCGGAATCCCCCTTCTTGCTACGGTTCCGTGTGTCGTCCGCGCCGGTGCCGCCCCCCGTGGCGCATGGCCGCCCCGATCCCTGCGTCCCCGACTACGAAGGCCTTCCATGCGACTCGTCCCCTCCTCCCCGCTCTCCTGTTCCGCCGCGGCCCTCGGCGCGGTCGCCGTCGTCGGCGGTGTCGTCCTCGTGGGATGCGACGCCATCCCCATCGACGGCGAGCTGTGGGAGGGCTTCACCGGCGCGGCGTCGCCCTCCCCGTCGCCGAGCCCGACCGACGAGGCGGCGGGCGGCCCCGCCTACGCGCTGCCCGACTCCTGCACGGAGATCGGCGCCGCCGAGCTCGCCGGGAACCTGGCACCGCAGGGCGCCGCCGCCGGCGAGGAGACCGGGAAGGTCGAGGGGGCCTCCGACGCCGAGCAGGTGTCGTGCTCCTGGTCCGGGGGAGCGGTCGCCGACCCGGGCGGCGCCGAGGCGGGGGGCGGCCCGGCGTTCGTCCTCACCTTCACCGTCAACACCGACCCGAGCGACCGCGCCCAGGTCATCCAGGTCCCGGGCGACCAGGAGGAGATGAACTGGGAGGTCGACGTACCGGTCGACACCGCCACCTACCGGACCGACAAGACCGTCGAGCTCGGCGGCGAGCTGAAGTACGTGACCACCGCGGACGGCTCCGCCCAGCACCTCTACCTGTCTCTCCCGGACGACTTCCACGTCTCGGCCAGCGCCATGTTCTCCGACGCCACCAAGGAGGACCTGGAGAAGGTCGTCATCGCGGCCGCGGAGAAGGCGAAGGGGTAGCCGGCGCCGACCGGTGGGTCGGGGCGTCCGCCCCCGCCCCCGCCCCGGCACCGGGGCGGGGGCGGGGGCCACGCGGTCAGCGCTGCTCGATCGGGATCTCCGGGATCTCACCGAACGGGCCGGCGCGCAAGGTCAGCTCCTCGACGTTCACCGGCGGCGCGGGGAACACCGCGACGAGTTCGTAGGGCTTGCCCGGCTGCAGTTCGTGCACGTCCTCGGCGAACCCGCTGTACTTGTCGTCGCCGAAGTTCATCTGCGCCACGTAGCGCACCAGCCCCGAGTCGGGGTCCAGCAGCTGGAATCCGCCCAGCGTTCCCTTGCTGAACTTCTCGGGACCGCCCGCCTGCAGGGCCTCGGTCCCGCCCATGTCCGGGGTGACCGGCTCGCGGGTGGTGTTGGTCAGCTCCACCGTCCCGATGACGTAGGCGCCGTCGCGGCGCAGCGGGTAGACGTCCAGCCTCACGCCGTCCTTCTCAACGGTCGCGGCGGCCGAGCCGTTGTCGTCGGTGAACGGCGCGGGCCAGCCGACGCTGCGCTCGGCGACGCCGAGGCCCCCGTCGTCGGCCTCCTCCTCGGTGGGGTCGGTGGAGCGGTCCACCTTGTAGGAGAACTCCACCCGGCGGTTGCGGGCGCGGGCCTGCTCGTCGTCGGGGCCGCCCTCGCGCGCGACCGGCTCCCGCTTGCCGCGCCCCTCCACCTTGTAGGTGTAGCCCCCGCCGATCTCCTCGCGCAGCAGCTCGCGCACGGTTTCGGCGCGGCGCATGGAGAGCTTGTCGTTGTAGTCGTCGGCGCCGATGCCGTCGGTGTGGCCGATGACGGTGATCTCCGGCTCGTCCGGGTCGACGTTGTTCGCCAGCGACTTGGCGGCCTGGCGCACGACGCCCTCGGCCTCGTCGGTGAGGTCCGACTTGTCGAACTCGAACATCACGTCGGAGTGCAGCGCGATCGTCTCCTTGTCGCCGTCGCGCGTGGTCGAGGCGATCTCGGAGTCGACGAAGCTCTCCACCTCCCCCTGGTCCGCGACGGCGTCGTCGTCCGGCCGCCGGTTCTCGAAGGTGAGGTTCTCCCCGGCGGGCGGCGGGTCGGACGGGGTGAGGTGGTCCCTGCCGTTGGGGTTCTCGGGATCGGGCTGCTCCGCCTCGACGTCCTGGATCGGGATGCCGGTCATCGCCCCGAGCCCGCTGCCGACGAAAGTGACCTGCTCGACCTCCTCCGGGATGGGCGGGAAGTAGCGGCGGTACTCGTTGGTGACCCCGTCGAAGACCGGGTAGAGGCCCTTGGGGCCGGGGCTCACCGAGCCGTACTTCAGGCCCTCCGGGTCGACGTACTCCCGGTACACGCGGCCGGTGATCGGGTCGACGAGCGTGTTGGCCATGCTGAGGTTGCGGTTGCCGCCGCGTATGTCGTCGAGATACTCCACCTCGTAGTACATGACCGTGTAGTCGGACGTGCGCTCCAGCCCGGTGATGGAGAAGCGCATCCGCGCGTCCTGCTTCGTGTCCTGGAAGATCCGCCCTTCTTTGGTATAGGGGAACTTCTCCTCCACCTCCGGCGGCCCGGAGTCGTCGCCGAACCAGGACAAGTCGCCGGTGATGCTGCACCCGGCGAGCAGAACGCTGCCCGCCGCCAGCAGCGCGACGGCGTTCGTTGACCGCGCCATATGAGGGGAACTCCGATCATTGAGGGACATGTGCCGGGGCTATCCTCCGGCACACCCGACCAGAATCGCGAAAGATCCGGGCATCGTGCACCCGTCTGCGCCGACGAATCCGGACTCGTCCCGGCCCCAGGTGGCGGCCGGGGCCATTGCGCGCCACTCATTTGTTTGATTAACATCAAACAAATCACGGTCGCGCGACGCACCGGGGACCGCCGACCGGGCACCGAGAAGGGTGGACGACACCGTTGACCCTGCTACCCGAGCCCGCCCGCCACGAGCTGCGGCTCTCCGCGATCCTCCACGTCCTGGCCGATCCGGTGCGCCTCCGGCTCCTCGCCGACCTCGCCCAGGACCACGAACTCGACTCCGAACGCCGCTGCGCCGTGGAGGAGTGGAGCGTCACGGTGCACAAGTCGACCCTGTCGCACCACTTCAAACTGCTCCGCGAGGCCGGGGTGACCTCGACCCGGGTCGAGGGCCGCCGACGGTGGGTGCGGCTGCGCTACGACGACCTGGAGGCGCGCTTTCCCGGCCTGATCCCCTCGATCCTGGCGGCCCTGCCCGGGGAACTGGAGCCGACCGCCACCCGGTCCGGGGACTGACCGGGCAGGACACGCCGGACCGCGACCGTTTCCGAAGCAAGGCCGAGGGGGGAGGCTTGGATGAGGCCCCGGTTCCCCCGACCGCGCCTCCACCCGATTCGAACAGCCGACAACCTCCGCAGCCGACGAGACAGAACCACGAGACAGTCCACATCCAAGGAGGTCCCTGATGGGACAGCATTTCGACCTGGTCGTTCTGGGCGCGGGCCCCGGGGGCTACGTGGCCGCGATCCGGGGGGCGCAGCTGGGCATGAAGGTCGCGGTCGTCGAGGAGAAGTACTGGGGCGGGGTCTGCCTCAACGTGGGGTGCATCCCCTCCAAGGCGCTGCTGCGCAACGCCGAGCTCGCCCACCTCTTCACGACCGAGGCCGCGACCTTCGGCATCGAGGTCGAGGGCAGCGTGCGCTTCGACTACGCCAAGGCCTACCAGCGCAGCCGGAAGGTCGCCGACGGGCGGGTCAAGGGCATCCACTACCTGATGAAGAAGAACGCGATCACCGAGTTCACCGGGCGCGGGACGTTCACCGACGACCACTCGCTCAGCGTCGCCTCGGCGGGCGGCGGCACGGAGACGGTCACCTTCGACCACGCCGTCATCGCCACCGGAGCCTCGGCTCGGCTGCTGCCCGGAACGTCGGTCAGCGAGCGGGTGGTCACCTTCGAGGAGCAGATCCTCACCGAAGAGCTGCCCGGCAGCATCATCATCGCCGGGGCCGGGGCCATCGGAGTGGAGTTCGCCTACGTCCTGCGCAACTACGGCGTCGAGGTGACCATGGTCGAGTTCCTCGACCGCGTCACCCCCACCGAGGACGAGGAGGTCTCCACCGAACTCGCCCGCCAGTTCAAGCGGCTCGGCGTCGACGTCCTCACCTCCACCAGGGTGGAATCGGTCGACGAATCCGGGGACAAGGTCCGCGCCGAGGTCATCGGCGCCGACGGCGACCGGCGCACCCTGGAGGCCGACAAGCTCCTCCAGGCGATCGGGTTCGCGCCCAACACCGAGGGCTACGGCCTGGAGAACACGGGGGTCAAGGTGACCGACCGCGGCGCCATCGCCATCGACGCCCGCGGCCGCACCGACGTCCCGCACATCTTCGCCATCGGCGACGTCACGGCCAAGCTGATGCTCGCCCACGCCGCCGAGGCCATGGGCATCGTGGCGGCCGAGACCATCGCCGACGCGGAGACGATGGAGATCGACTATCGGATGATCCCCCGCGCCACCTACTGCCAGCCGCAGATCGCCTCATTCGGCTACACCGAGGCCCAGGCGCGCGAGGCCGGGTTCGACGTACAGGTCGCGAAGTTCCCGTTCACTGCCAACGGCAAGGCGCACGGGCTCGGCGATTCCCGCGGATTCGTCAAGATCCTCTCGGACGGAAAGTACGGGGAGATCCTCGGCGCGCACATGATCGGGCCCGAGGTGACCGAACTGCTGCCCGAACTGACGCTGGCCCAGCAGTGGGACCTGACGGTGCACGAGGTCGCCCGCAACATCCACGCCCACCCCTCGCTCAGCGAGGCGGTCAAGGAGGCGGTGCACGGCCTGGCCGGGCACATGATCAACTTCTGACCGCGCGGTCGGCCGCGGCGCGGCCGGTTCCCCCGTCCCCCCGGGGTCCGGCCGCTGCGCCGCGTTCACCCGCGGGGCTCGTCCGCCTCGGGCCGGTCGGCGGCGAAGACGGCGGTCCCGGGGATGATGCGGCCGCGTAGCGGGCTCCATCCGTCCCAGGTCTGCTCGTTGTCCTCGGGCCACTCCGGCTCGACGAGGTCGCGCAGCACCAGCCCGGCCGCGGCGATGGAGCGCACCCAGTCGCCGAGGGTGTGGTGGTGCTCGACGTAGACGGCGCGGCCCGCCCCGTCCTCCTCGACGTAGGCGCGCCGGTCGAAGTAGGAGTCGCGCGCGACCAGCCCCGCCTCGGTCGGGTCGTCCGGGAAGCACCAGCGGATCGGGTGGCTGACCGAGAACACCAGTCGGCCGCCCGGCCGCAGGACCCGCGCGCTCTCGGCCACCGCGGCCGCGGTGTCGGGGACGAACGGGAAGCCGCCGTAGGAGGAGCACACGACGTCGAACGCGGCGTCGGCGAACGGTAGCCGCTGCGCGTCGGCCTGCGCCACCGCCACCGGTGTCCCGGTCTGCTCGTCGATCCGGCGCGCGTGCTGCAGCTGGCGGTACGACACGTCGATCCCGACCACCTCGGCGGCACCCTGGCCACGCAGCCACCGCGCGCACTGCCCGGCGCCGCAGCCGACCTCCAGGACACGCGCGCCCCGCAGCTCGTCCGGCTCCCCGAGCAGCCGGACCCGCGCCTCATCCAGACCCTCCGGCCCCCACACGAAGGCGGCGTCTCCGAGGAACCCGCCGTGCTCGGCCTGGTACTCGTCGGCGGCACCCTCCCACCAGATCCGACTGGCCCGAGCACTCTCATCGGCGCCCGCAGCCCGCCGCGCCACCCGGGCGATGGAGGACGTCGTCAGGTCATCGGTCATGCCCACATCCTCGCAGCCGCGTGCGGATCGACGTCATGTCGCCCGCTCAGGTCCGCGTTTCGGCACGCTCGGGCGCATCCGCGGGCCGCTCGGGGAGTACCGCGGATGCGCCACCCTTGGGCTCCGCTTCCTCGGTCCGGGCGTCGCGGAGTTCGCGGCGCATGAGGATGATCCAGCCGATGACGGCGATGACGGTGAACACCCACCACTGCACCGCGTAGGAGAGGTTCATCCCCATGTTGGTCTCCGGGGCGGCGACGCGTTCCGGGGCCGGGTCGGACGGGGGGTCCTGGGCGGTGAGTTCGGCGAAGCCGCCGTAGACGGGGTAGGGCAGGTCGGCGGCGATCGCGTCGACGTCGATGATCATGATCTGGCCGTCGGGCAGGCCGTCACGCTCGCGGATGCCGGTGTTCTCGGGGGTCTCGCCGAACTGGATCCTGCCGGTGACGGTGACCTCGCCCGTCGGCGGGGGCGGTACGTCGGGCTGGGCGGTGGCGGTGTCCGGGTTGGGCACCCAGCCGCGGTTCACCAGCAGGGCGGGGCCGTCGTCGGTCACCAGCGGGGTGAGCACGTACATGCCGACGCCGCGGGAGCCGTCGCGGTTGCGGACCACCAGCTCGTGGTCGGCGTCGTAGTGTCCCGTGGCCTCCACCGACTTCCACCGGTCGGCACGGTCGACGTCCCGGCCGACCCCGGTCAGCCGGTCGACGGGCACCGGTGCCGCCTCGATGTTGGCCTCCTGCAGGTTCGCGGCCGCCTGCCGGTCCTCCCATCGGCTGAGCTGCCAGAAGCCCAGCCAGATGAACGACGGCACGATCAGCAGCACCAGCGCGTGGAACGCCAGCATGCGCGATGAGAAGAGAACCCGGAACACACCTCCGAGGTTAGGAGATGGTTCCGGGAGCCGCGCATCGCCCCGGGGCTCACCCCGCACCGGGCGGCCGAGAGCTCCGGCGGCGGTGCGGCACCTCGCCAGCGCACCGGCGCCGCACCGGTGGGCGCGCAGACGGACGCCGGGTCCGGGGAGTGCCCCGGACCCGGCGCCGTCGGGTGAGCTGGGGATGACCGGATTCACACCGTCCGGTCAGGGGGATGGGGGTGCGGGTTGGCCTACACCTCGGCGTCGGTCCCCGCGGCGGCCTTGCGCTTGCGGGAGAACTTCATGGCCGCTGCGCCGCCGCCCAGGGCCGCGAGTCCGGCGGCCACCAGGCCGGTGAGCGCGGCACCGGTCACGGGCAGACCGCCGCTGGCGCTCTTGTTGTCGGCGACCAGGTCGACCTTCTCGTCGCCCGACTCGGCGCCGTCGGCCGCGTCCTTGCCCTTGTCGTCCGCACCCTCGGCGCCGGAGTCCTTGCCCTTGTCGGCGCCGTCGTCCTTGCCGTCGTCCTTGCCGCCGTCCTTGCCGCCGTCGTCGCCGCCCTTGTCGGCGCCGTCGTCCTTGCCGCCGTCCTTGCCGCCGTCGTCGCCGCCCTTGCCGCCGTCGTCGCCCTTACCACCGTCGCCGCCGTTGTCTCCGCCGCCCTTGCCGCCGTCGGAGATCTTCTTCACGCACTCGGCCTTCGAGACGCCGAGAGCGGACACGGAGTTGCCGCAGATCTCGGCCGCGGCGTCGACCGGGACGGTGACCTGGTTGCCGCTGCCCACACCGCCGGAGCCGTCGGTCTGGTTGCCGCCGCCCTTGTTCTGGTCCGAGTCGGCGACACCCTTGACGACCTTCTTGCAGCTGGCCTCGGAGACGCCGCCCACGGCGACGGAGTTCCCGCACACGTCGATGGCGACGTTCACCGGGATGCTGATCTGGTTGCCGCTGGCGATGCCGCCGGAGCCGCTGGTCTGGTTGCCGCCGGAGTTCTGGTCGGACGCGGCGATGCCCTTGACGACCTTGGTGCAGTCGGCCTTCGAGACGCCGGCGACCGCGACGGAGTTCCCGCAGACACCCACGGCCGCGGTCACCGGGATGCTGATCTGGTTGCCGCTGGCGATGCCGCCGGAGCCGTCGGTCTGGTTGCCGCCGCCCTTGCCAGAGGACTGGTAGAGGTACTTGGCGACCTCCTTGCACTTGGCCTTGGAGACACCGAGGGCCGCGACGGAGTTCCCGCAGATCTGGGCCTCGATGTCCACCGGGACGCTGACCTGGTTGCCGCTGCCCACACCACCGGAGCCACTGGTCGTGTTGGCGGAGGCGGCGACGGGGGAGGCGAGGACGAGCCCGGCCGTGAGCAGGGTCGCGTAGGCGGTGGTGGAGAGCTTCTTACGCATCATGTTCAGGCATGACCTTTCGCAGACGCATTCGCAAGACGTGCATGGGTGACCCTGGCGCCACCGGAGAGCGGGTAGCAGTGGCCGCAGGTCCCGCTGAGATGCGGGGGGGATTTCTGCCCTGTGCCTTGGGTGGCGGCTATAGCCAGCCGAACCCCACACCTGGAGGGAAAGGCGGCGGGACGTTTCCCGAGCCGCCGATGTCCATAACCTAGCAGCTTTTCGAGGATCCGCGACCATTTCGCCGATTAATTCCCGGAAGAGCGAGAACTGTCCGCATTGCTCGCTTTGCTCTCTGTGATGAATGCTGGTCAAACGATCGATTTTTTTGGCCTCGGCGACGAATCGATCGCAAGAAACCCACGGAGGCCATCGAGCAAATCCGACATCTGATCTTCAAACAGACAATTCGAACAGCCTTGAAGGCGGAAACGAATACGCACAGCAACCACTGGCCGGGAAGACGAACATATTGCCCCATATCCGCATTCGTCACTATTTCGGCGATAACGTTGCGCACCGGGTTCCGGACACAAGGAGGCCCCAGGGGGCGGGTCCGTGGATCCGCAGCCGGGGCAGCTCGGCGCGCTCACATCCGCGCGCCGCGCCCGCGCCGACGGTGCGCGGTGGTGTGCGGCCCGACCGGGTAGCGGTCGTCGGCGTCGCCCCGGGGCGCCCCCGCGGACACGGATGGCCGGATCCGGACACCGTCCAGGTCAACTCCGCCGCGGAGCCCGCGCATCATCCCCTATGAGCCGTCCACCTGCCCGGGAGCCCCCATTGACCCCGAGAGTCCGCACGCCCGGCCCCGCCTTCCGCCGCACCCGCCCCGGTACCTCCGCCCGCCGCTCGGTCGGCCCCCCGCCCCCTGGCCGCGGCCCCCGGCGGCACCCGGTCGCGATGCGGACGGGATCGCTCCTGGCCGCCATCGCCGTCGCCACCGCCTGCACCACCGGTTCCGGGGACGTCCGGCAAGCGGCCGACACCGCCACGCCCGCCTCCGGCCAGGAACAGTCGACGCGATCCCCGACCGACCCCTTCACCATCGCCTTCGGCGGCGATGTCATGTTCGAGGGCATACTGCGCGCGCGACTCGACGATGACCCCGGCACCGCACTCGGCCCCATCGCCGACACCCTGTCCGCCGCCGACCTGGCCATGGTGAACCTGGAGACCGCCGTCACCCACGGCGGCACCCCCGTCCCCGGCAAGCAGTTCGTGTTCCGCGCACCGCCCGCGGCCTTCGAGGCGCTGGACGCCGCCGGTATCGACGTCGTGTCGATCGCCAACAACCACGGCATGGACTACGGGGAGGAGGGGCTGCTCGACACGCTCCGCTACGCGGAGGAGGCCGACTTCCCGGTGGTCGGGGCCGGCAGGGACATCGACGCGGCCTACGCCCCTCACATCACCGAGGTCAACGGCAGCACCGTCGCGATCATCGGCGCCACCGACGTGCTGGACGAAGAGCTCATCCCCACCTGGACGGCCGGCGAGGGACGTCCCGGGCTCGCATCGGCCAAGTACGAGATGCGCGAGACGCTGATCGCGGCGGTACGCTCCGCCTCCGAGGACACCGGAGCCGACACCGTCGTCGTCTTCCTGCACTGGGGCCTGGAGGGGTCGCACTGCCCCCTGCCACATGCCCCCGACCTCGCGCGCGACCTCATCGGCGCCGGAGCCGATGTCGTGGTCGGGGCACACGCGCACGTGCTCGCACCGGGCGGCTACTTGGGGGACGCCTATGTGCACTACGGTCTGGGCAACTTCGCGTTCTACAACTTCAGCGGGCCCACGGCGGAGAGCGGCGTGCTCACCCTGACCCTGCACGACGGCGCGGTCCTCGATGACGAGTGGCTGCCCGCCCGCATCGAGGGCGGGGTGCCGATCCCCTACGAAGGCGACTCCGCCGACCGCGCCCGCGCCGAGTGGGAGCGCCTTCGCACCGGCTGCGCCACCGACCTCGCGGCCGTCCCCTCCGACCCGGCGGCCGGGGCTCCCGGGGAGGGGTCCGCACGACCGACGCGCTGAGACCCGGGGCGCCCCGGGAGATCGGGCGTTCGCCGCTACATGGGGGCCGGACAGGCGTCGATCTCGCCGATCAGCTCGCGTTTGGCGGACTCCTCAAGGTAGGAGGCCGCCACGCCGTTGCGGGCCAGCTCGGCGAGCTCCGCCGTGCCCAGGCCCAGGGTGTGGGCCGTACGGTACTCGTTGAGCAGGTCGGTGCCGAACATCGGCGGGTCGTCGGAGTTGAGGGTGACCAGCAGGCCGGCCTCCATCATCCGCGGGAGCGGATGTTCGCCGATGGCCTCCACGGCCCGCGTCCGCAGGTTGGAGGTGGGAGAGACGTCGACGGGGATCCGATCGTCGCGAAGCCGCGCGACCAGGCGATCGTCCTGCAAGCTGTCGATACCGTGCCCGATGCGCTCGGCACGCAACAGGTCCAGCGCCTCCCGCACCCGTTCCGCGCCGCCGTTCTCCCCGGCGTGCGGCAGGCTGTGCAGCCCGGCGGCGCGCGCCCGCCCGAACAGGTCGGCGAACGGGGCCCGCGAGACCTCGATCCCGCCGACGCCGAACCCGATGACGCTGTCCGGCCCGTCCCGCAGCACCGCCTCCAGGGTCTCGGCCCCGGCCTCCACCCCGTAGTCCCCGGGGAAGTCGGGAATCCAGCGCAGCCGGATCCCGTGCTCACGCTCGGCCTCGCGGCGGGCGTGCTCGATGCCGTCGAACACCACCCGGGCCGGGATCCCGCGCATGAGGTGGCCGTACAGGCTGACGTGCAGCTCGGCGTAGCGCACATTCTGCGCCGCCAGGGTGGCCGCCACGTCGGCGGTCAGCAGCGCGAAGTCCTCCTCATCGCGCAGGGCCGCGACCGATGCCAGGTAGACGTCGATGAAGTGCGGGAAGTCGCGGAACTCGTACCAGTCGCGGATCTCCTCCGGGGTCCCGGGGATCCCCTCCACCCGATGCCGGGCGGCGAGCTCGATGAGCGTCGCGGGCCGCATCGAGCCTTCGAGGTGGACGTGGAGTTCGACCTTCGGCAGATCGCGGATGAAGGCCTCGATACCGGAGGCTGCGGCGGTAGGGGAGCGGTCCATGCCGCGACGCTACTCGGAGCCGAACCGCTCCTCCAAACACGAACCGGTCTTCTTACACCGGTTTGTCAGTATCGGTGCGCGCGGCAGCGGGCCTGGGCCCGCCGCATGCCGGGGACCCGGCGCCCGCTCCGCAGGTCAGCCCGCCTCCGGCCGACCGTTGACCCGGCGCGGGATGCCCAGCGGGTTCCCGTCGCGCAGCGCCTCGGGCAGCAGGGGGTCGGGGACGGACTGGTAGCTCACCGGGCGCAGGAATCTGCGGATGGCCGTGGCACCCACCGACGTGTGCAGCACCGATGTGGTCGCCGGGTAGGGGCCGCCATGCGTCATCGCGTGCGTCACCGACACCCCCGTGGGCCACTCGTTCCACAGCACCCGCCCGGCCCGCCCGCTCAGGAGCTCCAGCAGCCGCGGTGCGACGGCATCGCCCTCTTCGGCGTGAAGGGCCGACGTCAACTGGCCCTGCAGCAGCCCGGCCACCTCCGCCAGCCGGTCCTCCTCCCCGTAGCCGACGACCAGGGATGCCGGGCCGAAGCACTCCTCCAGGAGCACACCGGGATGCCGCAGCAGCGACTCGACTCCGGTGCGCAGCAGCGTAGGGGTCCATCCCGCCGGGGTGCGCACACCGCGCACCAGGACCTCGACCGCCGGGTGGTCGGCCAGTTCCCCGAGGCGGTGCTCGAACCCCTCCGCCACCCGCTCGTTGAGCAGAGGCGCCTGGGCCAGGTCGGCGACGGCGTGGGTGAGCGGCCCCAGGTCGCACTCCTCCGGCACCAGCAGCACGCCGGGCTTGGTGCAGAACTGCCCCGCGCCCAGTGTGAAGGAGCCGATGTAGCCGCTGAGGATCTCCGGCCCGCGCGCCTTCATGGCGGCGCGGGTGACGAAGACGGGGTTGACGCTGCCGAGCTCACCGTAGAACGGGATCGGCTCCGGACGGGAGGCCGCCAGATCGTGCAGGGCGCGGCCGCCCGGGATCGACCCGGTGAACCCGACGGCTCGGGTCGCCGGATGCAGTACCGCGCGCTGCCCGGTCTCCATCCCGTATACGACCGCGAAGACCCCCGCGGGCGCCCGGACGCCGGCGAGCGCCTCGGCGACCACCCGGCCGGTGAGCCGGGCCAGGTGCGGGTGGCCCGGGTGGGCCTTGACGACGACCGGGCAGCCGGCGGCGAGCGCGGAGGCGGTGTCGCCCCCGGCGGTGCTGAACGCGAACGGGAAGTTGCTCGCGCCGAAGACGACCACCGGCCCCAGGGGGACCAGCATCCGGCGCACGTCCGGGCGCGGCCCCATGCCCCACCCGGGGTCCGCGACGTCGATGGCGGCCTCCAGGTAGGTGCCCTCCTCGACCAGATCGGCGAAGAACCTCAGCTGGAATGTGGTGCGGCCGAGCTCGGACCGGCAGCGCGCCTCGGGCAGGTGGCTTTCGGCCATCGCCACCGGGACGAGCTCGTCGGCGGCGGCGTCGAGCGCGTCGGCCACGGCGCGCAGCATCACCGCGCGCCGTGCGGGCCGCAGTCCGCCCATCGCGGGGGCGGCCGCAGCCGCGGCCGCCATGACGTCGTCCAGCTCGGCCGGGCCGGTGTCGGGAATGGGGGTGGCGGTCTCGGTCATCGGTCGCCTCCGGATCGTGGACTGGGTCTGCTCCCGCTCCTACCCAACCGCCCTTCGCCGCCTGACGGAAGGGCGGATTCCCACCCTGTGGACAAGCGTCCGCCCCGACATGTCCGACTATTCCGTGCCGGAAACCGTTGGTGACCGCGACGGCCACCAGCGTGGCCAATCCCGGGCCGGATCAGGCCGGAACCGGCCATATCCCCGGTCAGAGTGAAGTCGGAACCGTAAAAGCGCGATATTACGGGGAACCATTCAGATCCGGAAAGGCATCATAGAGACGTGATGACTACTTCCCGCAGTTCCACATCCAGGCCACGGGAGGCCACGGATACCGGCAATGGCGCCGGAGCCCAACTCGGACCCACCTCATGGCCGCTGCTCGACAACGCGGGCCAGGCCCTGTCCCAAGCCCCCCTCCGCCGCCTCCCCGCCCAGCAGCGCAGCATGGTCCGGGTCCAGCGCATGCTGGACGCCTGCGCCGAGCTACTCGACGAGGTCGGCTACGACGAGCTCTCCACCACCCGCATCGCCGAACGCGCCAACGTCGCCATCGGGTCGGTCTACCAGTTCTTTCCGGACAAGAAGGCCATCACCCAGGCGCTCGGCCTGCGCTACCTGGACATGTTCAGCTCCCGGGTGACCGACCGACTCGCCCAGGGCGGCTTCTCCCACTGGTCCGAGGCCGTCGACGTGATCATCGACGAGTACCTCGACATGCACCGCAACGTGCCGGGCTTCCGCAGCCTGCACTTCGGCGACGCGGTGGACATCCGCCTGTTCGACCCGAACAACGACAACAACCAGGTGATCGCCGCCCGCCTTCGCGACCTGCTGATCTCCATCGCCGGGGCGGAGGAGAGCACGGAACTCGACCGCGCCATCACCGTGGCCGTCGAGTCCGCGGACGCGGTCCTCAAACTCGCCTTCCGCTGCGATCCCGAGGGCGACCGGCATCTCATCGACGAGACCAAACTGCTCCTGCGCAGCTACCTCGGCCGACATTTCGCCTGAATTAGGCTGCAAGTTGCCCGCCGCCCACGGATGACGCTCGCAATCCGCGACCGCCGCCGACGAAACCGGTGGACGGCGTTCGAACATGGGAGGATCCCCCAGTGGTAGCCGAAAGCACGCTCACCCGCCCGACGACCGGCACCGCGGCCGGTGTTCCCTTCGTGGCGATGCCTCCGGTCGTCGCCGCGAACGACGGCCCGGCTCCCATGATCGTCTCACTCCACGCGTTCGAGCCACCGCGCAGCGAAACCGCGCTGGCGGGCACACTCCCGATGGCCTCGCTGCCGGCATGGCGCTTCCACCTCGGCCTGCCGATGTTCGGCGCCCGCCTGCCCGAGGGCGGCATCGCCGAGGTCAACCGGCGCGGACAGACCGACTACCTGATCCAGCTCTACGGCCCGGTCGTCGAGCAGGCCGCGGCCGAACTCGCCCGTGTCGTCGCCGAGCTGCGGTCGCGCTTCGGTGTGCAGGACGGCCCCATCGGCCTGGCGGGGGTCGGCGCAGGAGGGGCGGCCGCCCTGCTCGCCCTCGCCGAGAGCGACCTCCCCATCGGCGCGATCGGCCTGGTCAACCCGATCATCGAACCGGGCCTGGTCCTCGGTGCCCGGGAGCGGCGGCTCGGCGTCGCCTACGAGTGGACCGAAGAGTCCCGCGACGTGGCCTCCTGGCTCGACTTCACCTCCCGCGTGGACGACCTCGCCCAGCGGCGCCCGCAGCCACCGCTGCTGATCGTCAACGGCGGCATGGACGAGGTCGTCCCACCGGAACGCGGCCAGGCCCTGCACGACGCCGTCGCTCCGCACTACCCGCCGGGGAGCCTGCGCCACATCGTGATTCCGGACCTTGCTCACACCATGGGCCCCGAGCCCGGCCTGGAGCCCGGTCCACCCGCGCCCGGCAACGTGCTGGCCGATCGCGCCCTCACCGAGTGGTTCCACCAGCACCTCCATGCCGATGCCGAGGCCACGCTGAGACTCTGACCGCGGCCCTCGACCCCTGAGGGAACGACGCCCGCAAGGCCCGACCGACCGAGCGATCGGGCGGGAAATAGCGGGGGCGCGGATGATTCGCACGCCGAAGCTCGATACGGTTCTACCCACCAGGCGAGGATCGCGGCGCGCCGGGTCCACTGTCCGCCGAGCGGCGCCGCTCGGCGCTCTCCCCCGATGCCGCGGCGCATCGGCACCGGCGGCAGCGGATCGGTCGGCCGCTTCGGAGCACACCGCCACGGGGACGCCGACGGACACGGGCAGGGAGCTGGACGGGACGATGGCAGCGACACCGGCCGCGCTCTCGCGCAGCCGCGCGTTCATCCCCCGCTCCCCACCGCCACTCCTCTCGGACGCTCCGGGGTCAACGGCTCCCCGTTCCATGGGATCATCCGTGTGGCGGCCGGGCATCCCCCTGGTTCTCGGTGATCATGCAGCGCGCTAGGAGGGCGACTTACGTGACAGAACCGGCACCGGTGTTTGCCAGCGGGGTCGATCACGAACGGCTCACGGCCCAGCTCCGGTTCATCCTGGAGACCGACAAGCTCAAGCGGATCCTCCGCCGGAACATGCTCGTCGACGGCTCTCGGCGGGAGAACGCCGCGGAACACTCCTGGCACCTCGCCCTGACCGCACGGGTCTTCGCCGAGTACGCTCCGGAGGGCACCGACATCGACCGCGTGGTCGAGATGCTGGTCCTGCACGACATCGTCGAGATCGACGCCGGGGACACGTTCATCTACGACGCCCGGGAGTCCGTCTCCCAGCCTGAGCGGGAACGCGCCGCCGCCGACAGGATCTTCGCCCTGCTCCCCGAGGACCAGGCGGAACACGCCCGCACCCGGTGGGAGGAGTTCGAGGAGCGCAAGACGCCCGAGGCACGCTTCGCGCGGGCGATCGACGGTCTCGCCCCCCTGCTCGCCAACTGGCACACCGAGGGCGGAACCTGGGTCCGCTACGGGATCACCGCGGCCCAGGTCCGCGAGCGGGTGAAGACCATCGCCGAGGGCTCCGAGGCGCTGGGCTCCTACGCCCTCGCCCTCACCGAGGACGCCGCCCGCCGCGGCTACCTACGCTGACCTGTCCCGCGTGTGGCGCTAAGGCGTGTGTGACGGATCATTCCCGGCTCGCGGCCGTCCGGGGCGGCCGCTCACTTACCGGAAAGCATCCGCCGAACACGCCCTAGAGGCGGCCCAGCACCAGCTGCACCATCGCGCTGAGCCCCACGGCCACGATGATCATCCGCAGCGCGAACGGGCGGAGCAGGCGGCCGAACCGGGCGCCTGCGTAGCCCCCGATGACCGACCCGGCCGCGATCAGGGCCACCACCGGCCACACCGGGGACGCGAAGACGATGAAGAAAACGGCGGCCGTCGTGTTCACGGCGAAGGTCAGCGCGTTCTTCAGGGCGTTGACCCGCTGCAGGTCCTCCTCCAAGGAGAGACCGAGGATACTGATCAGGACGATGCCCTGCGCGGCGGCGAAATAGCCCCCGTAGACTCCGGCGCCGTACACCCCCACCGGAAGCAGCGGTCCGCCCTCGGGGCGGGCCGCCCGGCGCCGCCGCATCCACGCACCGAGTCGGGGCTGCGCCATGATCAGCACGCAGGCCAGGCCGATGAGCACCGGCACGACGTACTCGAAGACGTCGGGGGGCAGGCTGATCAGCAGGATCCCGCCGGTGATCGCACCGAGACAGGACATGGCCCCGAGCCGGATCACCCTGCGGCCCTGACCGGCCAGTTCGCGCCGGTAGCCGATCGCTCCGGTGAGGGAGCCGGGCGCCAGGCCGATGCTGTTGGAGATCGTGGCGGTCACCGGCGGGTAGCCCAACGCGAGCAGCACCGGGAAGGTGAACAGCGTTCCGGAGCCGACGATCGCGTTGATTCCCCCGGCTCCGATCCCCGCCAGCAGGATGGCGAGCGCTTCCCACAGACTCAACTCTCCGGCCCCTCGGACATGGGTGGACGGCGCCGTCGCCACCACGGATTCCGACCGCCTCCGCCCCGGCACACAGAGCAGGGCGACGGCATGCTGTATACAGCCTACAATTCGACGATCGGTCGACTCCGTGGCACCCCCCGGGGATGATCCCCGCGCTGGCCCCGGCCATCGCGGGGCCGCCGACGGACGAGCCGCCGGCCGCGGCGTGTTCGGCGGATGCCCCCGGTGGGTCGGCGGCCGCCGGGGCGGCGCTCGCACGCCCCTGCTCTCGGTCGATCCCGGTCGACCTGACGAATGGAGCGGTGCGGCGAACGTCGGTGCGGTGGCCGCGCGCGGATGCGATCCGCGGAACAGGCGCTAAGACCGGTGGTCGCCCGCGCCTCCGCCGCCGTTCCGCTGGGCGTGGTTCGGCTGTCCGTTGCTCTCCCCGCGCACGCGCTCGAAGACGCCGCCGATGCCCTCCAAGGCCTTGCCCATCTCGGAGGGGACGATCCAGACCTTGTTGGAGTCGCCCTTGGCGATCTCCGGGAGCTTCTGCAGGTACTGGTAGGCCAGCACGTCCTGGCTCACGTCGCCCGAGTGCAGCGCCTTGAACACCATCGTGATCGCGTCCGCCTCACCCCGGGCGCGCAGCGTCATCGCGTCCGACTCGGCCTTCGCCCGGATCATCTCCGCGTCGGCGGCACCCTTGGCACTCAGGACGGCCGAGGACGACTCACCCTCGGCGCGCAGGATCGCCGACTGCTTCTGGCCCTCCGCGGTGAGGATCTCGGCGCGCTTGTCCCGGTCGGCGCGCATCTGCTTCTCCATCGCCTCCTGGACGGACTCCGGGGGCTCGATGGCCTTCAGCTCGACCCGGCTGACCTCGATCCCCCACTCCGCCGTGGCCTCGTCGAGGACCATGCGCAGTTCACGGTTGATCTGGTCGCGCGAGGTGAGCGTCTGCTCCAGGTCCATGCCGCCTATGACGTTGCGCAGCGTGGCCGAGACCAGCTGCTCGACGGCCTGTATGAAGTTCGCGATCTTGTAGACGGCGTTGTAGGGGTCGGTGACCTTGATGTAGACGGCCGTGTCGACGTTGACCGAGAGGTTGTCCTGGGTGATGGCGGTCTGGGAGGGAAAGCTGACCACTTGGACCCGCATGTCGATACGTTCGCGGACGTGGTCGACGAACGGGACGACGATGTTGAATCCCGACTTCAGCGTGCGGTGGTAGCTGCCGAAGCGCTCGACGACATCGGCCATGGCCTGGGGGACGATGCGGATGCTGCGCCAGCCGATCACGGCCAGGATCAGCACGAACAGCAGCAGGATGATGATGATGGTGCTCATCGAGACGGCTCCGGCTCTCCTGTCGGGGGTGGAACAGGCTGCGAATGGACGCGGACGGTTCCGGAAGGCGCGGGCGACGATTCCGACACGCGTCCACGCAGCGATCGTAAAACGCAAAGGAGCACGCGTACGCACGGAGTACCCGAAACTCCACGTCGAACCAGCACCACGCGCTCGAAATCGGACAGAAAGGCGGGTTACGGCCACGCCCTTATGCCGATTTCCCTGGGAGTGATATTCGCGGTTCGTGCGCCGACCGCCGACGCTATGCGGCGCGCGCGGTCCACCGGTCGCCGACACGCTCCACGTGCAACGGCAGACCATAGGTCTTACTCAGGTTCTCGCTGGTCATCACGTCCTCCAGCGGCCCGGAGACGACGACCCGCCCCTCCCGCAGCAGCAGACCATGGGTGAACCCCGGGGGGATCTCCTCCACATGGTGCGACACGATCACCAGCGCCGGCGCCTCGAAGTCGACGGCCAGCGCGCCGAGCCGACGCACCAGATCCTCCCGGCCGCCGAGGTCCAGGCCGGCCGCCGGCTCGTCGAGCAGCAGCAGCTCCGGATCGGCCATCAGGGAGCGGGCGATCAGCACCCGCTTGCGCTCACCCTCCGACAGGGTGCCGTACGTGCGGTCCTCCAGGTGCAGCACACCCCACTGGTTGAGCAGCACGCGTGCCCGGCCGTAGTCGGGCGTGGAATACCGCTCGCCGAACCGGCCCAGGTATCCGTAAGCCGCGCTGATGACCAGGTCGAGCACCGTGCTGGAGTCGGGCACCCGGTTGGCCACCGCCGCACCGGCGAAGCCGACGAGCGGACGCAACTCGAACACGTCGGTCTCGCCCAGGCGTTCTTCGAGGATCTCCACCTCGCCTTCGGTCGGGAACAGCTGCGTCGCGGCGATACTCAGCAGGGTGGTCTTGCCCGCGCCGTTCGGGCCGATCACGACCCAGCGCTCATCCTCCTCGACGATCCACTCCACACCGCGCACCAGCTCCGCGTCGTCGCGGCGCACGCTCACACCGCTCATACGCAGTACATGACCGTTCATCGTTCTCCCTGCCGTTCACCTTGTGCGCACTCGACCCGGCGCCCCACCGCGCGGTGTCCCCACCGCATGGTGTCCCCGTCGCGTACCGACCCGGACGACGGAGAGGCCCGCGCCGTCGAAGCCGCTCGTGCCGTCGACGGCACGGTGTGAACCTACTCGACGCGTCCGCTCCCCGGGTCACCGATCTAGGCTGGAGGACATGGTGCGAGAACTGTCATCCCCGTCACTGGTCGCCTGGGGCAACGCGTGGCTGGCCGGCCAGGCCGGGTTGGACGACGCCGTCGACGCCGTGGAGCGACGCACCGGACCGAACACGATCGGCGCCCCGATGAGCGCTCCGCGGCCCGGCGGGGCCGCCGGGACGCACGACCCGCGGTCCGCCGCCCCCGCCGGGCCGCCCTTCACTCGCGGAGACACGCTCCGGTCCGCGCTGGCACGGCTGCGGCCGCTGGGGCTGAGCGCCTTCCGGCTGTGCCTGCCGGTCCCCGGAGACCCGCTGGGGCTCGTAGGCACGGCCGACCTCAACGCCGCGGCCATCGACGCCCGCGAGGCGGTGCTGATCCGGCTCAGAGACCGGCAGATCGGGCTGGTCCCGGGTGAGGACCGGCGCGGCTCGTCCTACGTCGGCGTCGTCTGGACGCCCTACCCTGCCGCAGACGCCGAACCCGAACCCGTCGGGCTGGCCGAGGCCGAGTACCGGTTGACGCTCGCCATGCGCGAGTCCACCGACCTGTTCGGCCGTATCGACGACATCACCGGCTGGGGCTCCGAGGTCGAAAGCGCCCTGGACGCCCTGCGCGACCCCGCCCGCTCCCCCGGCGACGGGTTGGCCCCCGGCTACCCGCAGCGGGCACACCGGCTGGCCGCCCAGGCCGACCGACTGGCGGTCGTGGTCCGGCTCGCCGAGGGGGACCGGAGCGACAGCGGGCGGGGGCTGTCCGCAGCCCAGGTGGCCGCACGGCGCGAGGCGCTGCGCGTTCTCGACAGCGCGGTCCGCCGCGCCCGGGTCGCCGCCTACGGGGCGGCCTGCACCGGCTGAGGCCCCTCCCCTCGCGCCCGTAGCGAGCCGGGGCAGGGGTCAGGGTCGTCCCGGTACCGAATCAGGGGAACCCCAGGGTCGTCTCCGGATACCGTTCGCGTCCGCCGAGGCGAATACTCGGAGTCATGAACGACACAGCAGACCGCGGTCCCGGAACCGCGCCGGGCCCCGCGACCACGTCTCCCCCGCAGTCGCAACCGTCGTCACAACCGTCGCCGCCGATGCGCGCGTCCGACGCCGACCGCGACCGGGCCGCACAGGTCCTCGCCCAGGCGATGACCGAAGGGCGCCTCGGCCACGAGGAACACGGCGAGCGGCTCGACGCCGTCTACCGCGCCAAGACCATGGCCGAGCTGACCCCGATCACCGCCGACCTGCCGGGCGGAACCGCCGCCGCGGCTCCGACCCCCGCCTCGGCTCCACCGCGACCGGCGAGCCAGGCGGACGCCGATCTCATCGCGTCGGCCACCGGATCGGAGAACATCGTGGCCGTGCTCAGCAGCGCCGAGCGCAAGGGACGCTGGCTCGTGGAGCCGCGCACCAACGTCTCCGTCCTCCTCGGTTCCGTCGAACTGGACATGCGCACGGCCCTTCTGTCCCGGAACAGGGTCGTCGTGCAGTGCTCCACGACCCTCGGCGGGGTGACGCTGATCGTCCCGCACGGCGTCGCGATCGAGAACCACGTCAACGGCACACTCGGCGGCGTCGGCGTCGAGAAGGGCCGGCCGGAGCCCGCCGAGGGCGCGCCCACGGTGGTCGTCACCGGGCATGTGCTGCTGGGCGGCATCGAAATCAAGTCGTCGCCCGAAGCGGACGTCGGCTACGGCTGCTGAACGGGGATAATCCGGTGAAGACAGCGACCGGGGCCGCGGCGAAGAACCGAAGACGAGGACAGTGATGGAGCCCGACCACATCCGCGCATCCGACGCCGATCGCGACCGCGTCGCCGAGCGGCTGCGGGAGGCCCTGGCAGAGGGCCGACTCACCCACGAGGAGCACGAAGAGCGGCTGGACGCCGTGTACCGCGCCAAGACCGTGGGCGAACTGGCTCCGATCACCGCCGACCTGCCCTCCGCCTCGGAACGCAATGGCGCCTCGGACAGCGGCGCCATGTCCGTGGCGTCGTCGCTCTCCTCGGAGGCCGCGCGGCGGCTGGCGGCCGAGAGCACGGGCCAGGAGAACATCGTGGCCGTGCTGAGCGGCACCGAGCGCAAGGGACGCTGGCTCGTGGAGCCGCGCACCAACGTCTCGTCCCTGCTCGGGACGGTCGAGCTGGACTTCCGCGAAGCCGTGTTGGCGCAGCGCGAGGTGAGCGTGCAGTGCGCGGTGTTCCTCGGGACACTGGAGATCATCGTCCCGCACGGCGTACGTGTGGTGAACAACACGACGGCGGTCCTCGGCACCTCCGAGATCACCGGGACCGACGCTGTGACCGACCCCAACGCGCCGACCATCAGACTGTCGGGGACCTGCATACTCGGCACGATCGAGGTCAAGGCCAAGGGTCCCAGGGGTTCGTGGTTCAAGCGCAGGAAGTGATCGCCCTGCGTACACGATCCGTCGCCCAGGTGACACAGGGGTGAACTGCGGGCACATGTTCACCCCCCGGACCTACACCCCCATGAACTGGCCGAGTACCGTAGTTCACGTCATGAATGATGATTCGACGCTCTTGGTGACGGTTACCGGACGCGACAGGCCCGGGGTCAGCGCGCGCCTCTTGAGCACCCTATCGGTGTTCCCGGTGACACTGGCCGACCTGGAACAGGTCGTCATCGGCGGCCGGCTCGTACTCGGAGCGCTGCTCAGCGTCGACGACACCGTCGCCCCCGGCGTCAGCAAGACTCGGCTCTTCGACGAACTCCGCAACGCCGTCGAGAAGACCGCCATCGACCTCGATATGGACGTGGAGTTCTCGGAAGGCGACGCTCGAGTCAGCGCCTCGGGCGAGGGCCGACTGCACGTGACCGTTCTGGCGGACCCGCTGCGCCCCGGCGCACTCGGAGCGATCGCCTCGTGCGTCGCCCGGGCGGGATCCAACATCGACCGCATCGATCGGCTGTCGAGCTACCCGGTCACCTCCATCGAACTCGACATCTCCGGCACCGACCTGGACCGGCTCCGCGGCGACCTTGCCATGGAGGCCGCCACCCAGTCCATCGACGTCGCGGTACAGCGCAGCGGGCTGCACCGGAGGGCCAAGCACCTGATCGTGATGGACGTCGACTCCACCCTCATCCAGGGCGAGGTCATCGAACTCCTCGCCGCGCACGCCGGGTGCGCCGAGGAGGTCGCCCGGGTCACCGAGGAGGCGATGCGCGGAAACCTCGACTTCGAGGAGTCGCTGCGCCGCCGCGTCGCCCTGCTCAAGGACCTGGACGCCTCCGCCATCGACGCGGTTCGCGAAGAACTCGTCCTGACACCCGGCGCCCGCACGCTCGTCCGGACACTGCAGCGCCTCCACTACGAGACCGCGATCGTCAGCGGCGGCTTCACCCAGATCACCGATTCGCTCGTGGAGCGCCTCGGCATCGACTACTCGGCGGCCAACACCCTGGAGATCGTCGACGGAAAACTCACGGGTGGGCTCGTCGGGCCGGTCATCGACCGCCGGGGGAAGGCGGACGCCCTGCGCCGGTTCGCCAGGGAGGCCGGGGTCTCGCTGACCCAGACCGTGGCCATCGGGGACGGTGCCAACGACCTCGACATGCTGCGCACGGCCGGGCTCGGCGTGGCCTTCAACGCCAAGCCGGTCGTGCGCGAACAGGCCCACACGTCGGTCAACGTCCCCTACCTGGACGCGATCGTCTTCCTCCTCGGTATCTCCCGCGAGGAGGTCGAGGCCGCCGACAGCGCGGAGGATGAGGAAACGGCGGGCGCGGCAGAGACCGTGAAGTAGGAAAAGTCAGCCCCCGGCGGCCGATGGCCGCCGGGGGCTGTGGCGGTCAGGGGCTGTGGCGGTCGCGGTGGCCGCATCCGCACGACCAGGTCCGCACGACCAGGTCCGCACACCCAGGAACGAAACGCGGCGAGGGCCCCTGACCATGTCAGGGGCCCTCGCCGATGAAGTATGCGCGGCGGCGACCTACTCTCCCACCCCGCACCATGGGGGCAGTACCATCGGCGCTGGGAGGCTTAACGACCGGGTTCGGAATGAGACCGGGTGTTTCCCTCCCGCTATGACCGCCGCAACCCTAGCCCACCACTCCCGGAAACCGGGAGCGTGGAAACCTGTGGGTCACGCCGGAGCGCGACAACGGTATTGAGTATAGACCATCCGCGGGCCTGCCGTGACCACCTCCGGCGACCATGTCGACGGCGGCGAGTCCGGACACGCGCTCTCCGCCCCGGGCCGACTGCAGCCGAGACACCCCCTCCTCCCCCGGAACCGTGGTCATCGGCACCGCGACTTTCGGCGGAGCGGGACGCATGAGGAGCGGACTCCGGATACCTGGGGTCACGCCGATCGGGCGATGCGGCACGGCATCGACCCTCCGTAGCGTCACCCGCATGCGCCGATCCACCGACCCTGCCGACCAGCGTCGCCACCCGGCACGCGGCCCCGCACGCGGCAGCGTCCGCGCCGGAGAACGGGCACTCGCCCCCGATCTCGGCCGCGGAACCATGCTCCTGCTGATCGCCCTGTCCAACACCGCGTTCCATCTCTGGGCGGCCGAGCACGGGCCGTCGGGCTGGCACCCGATCGACGGATCGGCGGTCGACCGCGCCGTCCAGTTCGCCATGATCACGGCGCTGGACCTGCGCACCTATCCGCTTTTCGCGTTCCTCTTCGGCTACGGCATGATGAGCCTCTACATGCGCCAGACCGAGGCGGGCGCGTCGCCGCGGGCAGGGGTGGCGCTGCTCCGGCGTCGCAGCCTCCTGCTCCTCGCTTTCGGACTCGCGCACGCCGCGCTGCTGATGGCCGGCGACATCATCGGCGCCTACGGGCTGTCGAGCCTCATCCTCGGCTGGCTCTTCCTCCGGCGCGGTCAGCGCACACTGCTGGCGTGGAGCGGGGTGGGCGCAGCGATACTCCTGTGGTCGGCGGTGCCAGCATTCACCGCTCTGGCCACCGGAGACCTCGGCCGCATCGGCGCACCCGCCACCGAGGCCGCCACCGCGGCGTACGCGGCCGGGGAGACCGACCCCGTCGCAGCGGCTGCGACCCGCCTGCAGACGTGGGCCTTCGTCACGCTCGGAGGAGGCCTACTGGCCTTCGGGTCGCACGCACTGATGCTGCTCGGATTCTGGGCGGCACGGCGCAGGATCCTGGAAGAGCCGCACCGGCACCTGCGACTGATCGGGTGGACGGCGGCGATCGGCCTCACCATCGGCTGGTCCGGCGGCCTGCTGTCGGCGCTGGCCCACGTCGGTGCGATCGACGTGCCGCCCAACGCGGTCGGAGAGGAAGGGGCCCTGTCTCGGATCCAGGAGGTGACCGGCGTCCCCGGCGGACTCGGCTACGTCGCAGTGTTCGCGCTCCTGGCGCACTGGCTTCGCACGCGCAGCCGCGGCGGCGGACACGGGGTCGCCGTCCAGGCGGTCGCAGCCGTGGGCAAACGGTCGCTGTCGAGCTACATGGCCCACTCGCTGATGTTCTCCCCACTGCTCGCCGCCTGGGGCCTGGGTTTGGGCGCGACGATGGGGAGCGCGGGCATGGCGGCGTTCGCCATCGGCGTCTGGCTGGTCACCGTGGTCGGCGCCTACGCCCTGGAGCGGCAGGGGCGGCCCGGTCCCGCCGAAGCGCTCCTACGACGCCTGATGTACGGCCGGCCCCCGGAACAGCGGCAGTCGCGAGGAGAATCGCAATGAGCGAGAGCACGAGCGGGCCCGGCTGCAACCGGATGGGCACAGGTCGGCCCCGGGCCGGCCTCCGGACCAACGGGCGTACGGAACAACGGGCGTACGGAACAACGGGCGTACGGAACAACGGGCGTACGGAACAACGGGCGTACGGAACAACGGGCGTACGGAACAACGGGCGTACGGAACAACGGGCGTACGAACAGACCCGCTATCCGACCGCCTCAACCTCATGAACCACTACTCGCCGGATTCACTGCGTCAGCCAGCAGAAACGCCTGCGGAACCCGCTCAGTCGAATCCGGTTCACGGAGTAGTCGAGCATTCACCTTGAACCCGGCCCGGCCCAGCATCCCGACGATACGGTCGGGCGACCACCGGCGGAAGTCAAGGGACACCGCGTGGCCGAAGGGCTCCGCAATCCGCAGCGGCTCGTCGCCCACCTGAAACGCGAGCAGCAGCTGCCCGCCGGAGGCCAGCAGACGACGGAACTCGGCCAGCACCGCCGACAGCACCCCGGGAGGGGTGTGAATGATCGAGTACCAGGCCACGATCCCCCCGAGGGAGCCGTCGGGCCTGTCCAGCGACGCCATCGAGCCCTCGTCGAACCGCAGCTCCGGGTACACCCTCCGCGCGATCGCGACCATCTGCGACGACAGGTCGACACCGAACACGTCCGTCACGCCGAGCGAGTGCAGATACGCCGTGACATGACCTGGCCCGCAACCGAGGTCGGCCACCGGACCGACTCCGGCACAACGGACACGCTCCGCAAACGCTGCGAGGATCCCCCGATCCAGCGGCTTGCCCGAGAGCTCGTCACGGGCAAGTTCGGCGTAGTCGCCAGCCACAGCGTCATAGAACGCCCGGGTGGTGGAAATGGAGTTCGCTTCGATCACGAGCGCCAACTGTACCCGTTCCCACCCGTTGCGCTTCCCACCCTCGGGCGGCGCCTCCCCGCGTTGATCTCGGAGATATCGGGGTATCCCACACGGTTTTCACCCCGATATCCCCGAGATCAACGAAAGAAGACCCAGCCCTTCAGCACGGCCCCAGGACCGGGCAACGGAGACCGCCCCACACCACCGAGAAGGCCACCCACGGGTTCACACAATCACAAACACAAACAACAAAAAAGTGGAGGGCCACCCCCACAAAAAAAAGGGGGCAACCCTCCACCTCAAAGAATGCGCGGCGGCGACCTACTCTCCCACCCCACCACAGGGCAGTACCATCAGCGCAGGAGGGCTTAACGACCGGGTTCGGAATGAGACCGGGTGTTTCCCCTCCGCCAAAACCACCGCAACCCTCAACCACCACCGGACAAAACCGGCGTGGAAAACCAGGGCCGCAACAGCGGCACAATATGAAAAAACAAACGATTCGTGTGCGATCTTCGCCGACCACCCCACCACCCACAAGCGGTGAAAGAAGTCGATAGTGTGCGCGAGCACCCAGCATCTGCGGTGGACAAGCCCTCGGCCGATTAGTACCGGTCAGCTCCACCCCTCACAAGGCTTCCACACCCGGCCTATCAACCCAGTCGTCTACTGGGAGCCTTACCCCCACCGAAGTGGGGCAGGAGACCTCATCTCGAAGCAGGCTTCCCACTTAGATGCTTTCAGCGGTTATCCCTCCCGAACGTAGCCAACCAGCCATGCTCCTGGCGGAACAACTGGCACACCAGAGGTTCGTCCGTCCCGGTCCTCTCGTACTAGGGACAGCCCTTCACAAGTCTCCAACGCGCACAGCGGATAGGGACCGAACTGTCTCACGACGTTCTAAACCCAGCTCGCGTGCCGCTTTAATGGGCGAACAGCCCAACCCTTGGGACCAACTCCAGCCCCAGGATGCGACGAGCCGACATCGAGGTGCCAAACCATCCCGTCGATACGGACTCTTGGGGAAGATCAGCCTGTTATCCCCGGGGTACCTTTTAGCCGTTGAGCGACACCGCTTCCACACGCCGGTGCCGGATCACTAGTCCCTGCTTTCGCACCTGCTCGACACGTCCGTCTCACAGTCAAGCTCCCTTGTGCACTTACACTCAACACCTGATTGCCAACCAGGCCGAGGGAACCTTTGGGCGCCTCCGTTACCCTTTAGGAGGCAACCGCCCCAGTTAAACTACCCACCAGACACTGTCCCCCACCCGGATCACGGGTGCGGGTTAGATGCCCGAAACAGCCAGAGTGGTATTTCACCAACGCCTCCACCACCACTAGCGTAGCGGCCTCACAGGCTCCCACCTATCCTACACAAACCATCCCAAACACCAATGTCAAGCTATAGTGAAGGTCCCGGGGTCTTTCCGTCCTGCTGCGCGAAACGAGCATCTTTACTCGTAGTGCAATTTCACCGGGCCCATGGTTGAGACAGCGGGGAAGTCGTTACGCCATTCGTGCAGGTCGGAACTTACCCGACAAGGAATTTCGCTACCTTAGGATGGTTATAGTTACCACCGCCGTTTACTGGCGCTTAGATTCCCAGCCTCGACCCCCCGAAAGGAATCTAACCGGTCCTCTTAACGTTCCAGCACCGGGCAGGCGTCAGTCCGTATACAGCGTCTTACGACTTCGCACGGACCTGTGTTTTTAATAAACAGTCGCTTCCCCCTGCTATCTGCGACCCCACCCAGCTCCAGAGGAAAACTCCTTCACCAGACAGGGCTCCCCTTCTCCCAAAGTTACGGGGACAATTTGCCGAGTTCCTTAACCATGGTTCACCCGAACGCCTCGGTATTCTCTACCTGACCACCTGCGTCGGTTTAGGGTACGGGCCGCCCACACACTCGCTAGAGGCTTTTCTCGACAGCACGGGATCACTCACTTCACCAAAAACGGCTCGACATCACGCCTCACCCTAATATGGAGCACGGATTTGCCTATGCTCCGGGCTACACGCTTATCCCGGGACAACCACCGCCCGGTAGAGCTACCCCACTGCGTCACCCCATCACTTACCTACTACCCTCCTGGGTCCCACGCCTCCACGGAAAAACACCCGAAGGTGAAAAACCGCTTCAGTGGTGGTTAGCATCAAAGGATTCGATACTGGACGCGTGCGAACGGGTACGGGAATATCAACCCGTTATCCATCGACTACGCCTGTCGGCCTCGCCTTAGGCCCCGACTCACCCTGGGCGGATTAACCTGCCCCAGGAACCCTTAGTCAATCGGCGCACACGTTTCTCACGTGTGTCTCGCTACTCATGCCTGCATTCTCACTCGCACACCCTCCACCACACGATCACTCGGCAGCTTCACCGGATGCACGACGCTCCCCTACCAACCAGCACCCTAGGTGCCGGCTCCACAGCTTCGGCGGTGTGCTTAAGCCCCGCTACATTATCGGCGCAGAACCACTTGACCAGTGAGCTATTACGCACTCTTTAAAGGATGGCTGCTTCTAAGCCAACCTCCTGGTTGTCTCAGCAACTCCACAACCTTTCCCACTTAGCACACGCTTAGGGGCCTTAGCTGATGATCTGGGCTGTTTCCCTCTCGACTACGAAGCTTATCCCCCGCAGTCTCACTGCCACGCTCAACTTAACCGGCATTCGGAGTTTAGCTGACCTCAGTAACCTTGTCGGGCCCATCAGCCAACCAGTCGCTCTACCTCCGGCAAGCAACACGCAACGCTGCACCTAAATGCATTTCGGGGAGAACCAGCTATCACGGAGTTTGATTGGCCTTTCACCCCTACCCACAGCTCATCCCCCAGGTTTTCAACCCTGGTGGGTTCGGGCCTCCACGACCTCTTACAGCCGCTTCACCCTGGCCATGGGTAGATCACTCCGCTTCGGGTCTACAGCATGCGACTCAAACGCCCTATTCAGACTCGCTTTCGCTACGGCTACCCCACCCGGGTTAACCTCGCCACACACCATAACTCGCAGGCTCATTCTTCAAAAGGCACGCCATCACCCACACAAAAGCACAGGCTCTGACGGCTTGACAGCACACGGTTTCAGGTACTATTTCACGACCCCTCACCGGGGCACTTTTCACCTTTCCCTCACGGTACTAGTGCACTATCGGTCACCAGGACGTATTCAGGCTTAGCAGGTGGTCCTGCCAGATTCACACGGAATTTCACGGGCTCCGCGCTACTCGGGAGCATGCCCAGCAGCCAGTGCTCTGCCTTCACCTACGGGACTCTCACCCACTCCGGTACCGCTTCCCAACGGATTCAGCTAACAGAACACACAACCACCCCAGGCCGGCAGACCTGAACAGGCACATCCCACAACCCCGCACACGCAACAACTGCCGTCTATCACACGCGCACGGTTTAGCCAACATCCCCTTTCGCTCACCACTACTCAGGGAATCACATATTGTTTTCTCTTCCTGCGGGTACTGAGATGTTTCACTTCCCCGCGTTACCACCAACCGCCCTATACATTCAGGCGGCGGCAACCCGACACAACTCGGGCTAGGTTTCCCCATTCGGACACCCGCGGATCAACGCTCGGTTGACAGCTCCCCGCGGCCTATCGCGGCCTCCCACGTCCTTCATCGGCGCCTGGTGCCAAGGCATCCACCGTATGCCACACATACTTGGCCACCACAGATACAAGATGCTCGCGCACACTATCCACGAATCAAAAAACCAGCCACACACCCAACCACAACACCGCACAACCAAGCAGCCAGACCAAGAACCAGACCCCACCACACAGGCAGAACCCAGAACCACCGACCGCTCCCGCAGGTCTTCATCGGGGTGGCAGCGGGAAGACAACCACACGGTCGCTCCCTCAGACACCCAACAGCGCGCCCACACCCCTCTTCCAGGAAAGGCATGAGACGTTTGCTTCCCACAATCCAGCCATCCCGACACACAGCCACCACCCCCGCGAACGGGGACACCGACCAACCTGTGCCAGATCCACTTCCGAGCCCGCCGACCAATCGGAAAAACCCTGCGAACGCAGGAACCGTCGGCTATCAAAGACTCCTTAGAAAGGAGGTGATCCAGCCGCACCTTCCGGTACGGCTACCTTGTTACGACTTCGTCCCAATCGCCAGCCCCACCTTCACCCACTCCCTCCCACAAGGGGTTAGGCCACAGGTTTCGGGTGTTGCCGACTTTCATGACGTGACGGGCGGTGTGTACAAGGCCCGGGAACGTATTCACCGCGGCAATGCTGATCCGCGATTACTAGCGACTCCACCTTCATGGGGTCGAGTTGCAGACCCCAATCCGAACTGAGACCGGCTTTTAGGGATTCGCTCCGCCTCACGGCATCGCACGCCCACTGTACCGGCCATTGTAGCATGTTTGCAGCCCAAGACATAAGGGGCATGATGACTTGACGTCATCCCCACCTTCCTCCGAGTTGACCCCGGCAGTCTCCCATGAGTCCCCACCACTACGTGCTGGCAACATGGAACAAGGGTTGCGCTCGTTGCGGGACTTAACCCAACATCTCACGACACGAGCTGACGACAGCCATGCACCACCTGTCACCGATCCCCGAAGGACCCGCTATCTCTAACGGATTACCGGTGATGTCAAACCTTGGTAAGGTTCTTCGCGTTGCGTCGAATTAAGCAACATGCTCCGCCGCTTGTGCGGGCCCCCGTCAATTCCTTTGAGTTTTAGCCTTGCGGCCGTACTCCCCAGGCGGGGCGCTTAATGCGTTAGCTACGGCACGGGAACCGTGGAAAGCCCCCACACCTAGCGCCCAACGTTTACGGCGTGGACTACCAGGGTATCTAATCCTGTTCGCTCCCCACGCTTTCGCTCCTCAGCGTCAGGTAAGGCCCAGAGACCCGCCTTCGCCACCGGTGTTCCTCCTGATATCTGCGCATTTCACCGCTACACCAGGAATTCCAGTCTCCCCTACCTACCTCTAGCATGCCCGTATCCACTGCAAAACCAGGGTTGAGCCCCAGCCTTTCACAGCAGACGCGACACACCGCCTACGAGCTCTTTACGCCCAATAATTCCGGACAACGCTCGGACCCTACGTATTACCGCGGCTGCTGGCACGTAGTTAGCCGGTCCTTATTCCCCACCTACCGTCAACCCGAAGAAAACCCCGGGCCTGCGTGAGTGGTAAAAGAGGTTTACAACCCGAAGGCCGTCATCCCCCACGCGGCGTCGCTGCGTCAGGCTTCCGCCCATTGCGCAATATTCCCCACTGCTGCCTCCCGCAGGAGTCTGGGCCGTGTCTCAGTCCCAGTGTGGCCGGTCGCCCTCTCAGGCCGGCTACCCGTAATCGCCTTGGTAGGCCGTTACCCCACCAACAAGCTGATAGGCCGCGAGTCCATCCCCAACCGAAACAACTTTCCACACCCCACCATGCGGAGGGGCGTCGTATCCGGTATTAGACCGCGTTTCCACGGCTTATCCCGGAGTCAGGGGCAGGTTACTCACGTGTTACTCACCCGTTCGCCGCTCGTGTACCCCCGAAAGGGCCTTACCGCTCGACTTGCATGTGTTAAGCACGCCGCCAGCGTTCGTCCTGAGCCAGGATCAAACTCTCCATCAAAGGTCAAACAACCGCACGCACCCGAGGGCGCGGCGGTAAACCTGGAAGAGATAACCCTGACCGACCAGGTATCACCCTGGCCAATCAAAGGAACCCCGAGCACCAACCGGACACCGCAAGGCATCCGTGTGCTCTAAGGGGCCAAAACAAACTTGGCTGAAAGAAAAACAAACACGCGCTGTTGAGTTCTCAAGAAACAACCGCTCATCCCATACAAGCCGACCCGAACCAACGGACCTGATCAGGCTTTTCTGTAGAGGCGGTGCTTTCTGCTTTGTTGTGTCTTCACTTTATCAGGTGGGCCCGGAACCGCCAAACCGGCGGGCTTTCCGCATCCCGACCCCGATAAACCGCCCCCGAGGGATTTCCCCGCAGAAGACCACCGGGCACACAGAAGTATGCCGGTCGGATCTTGTGCTTCGAACCCTGCGGACGCGGCCGCCACCACCAGGCCAGGGGCCCAGGAGCGACCGGAGAGAAGACCGCCGCCCCGGGGCGGCGGGAGAACCCGACCGCTTCAAGGCGACTCGGGGAACTATACCCGCGGACCGCCGATGCGCCAACTCGGGCAGGAGGCGCGAAAACCGGCGTCGTTCACGTGCGGATCTTCCGCAACAGCGGGGCCGGGGTCATGTCAGGATGCGGGCGGTTCCTGTGTCCGGTGCCGCGTACAGCCAGTCGACCTCCAGGTCGACGACCGCGACGCTCGCCGTCGGGAACGCCATCAGGGGCTCGTCGCCAAGGAACGCTGCTGCCAGCTGGGCCATGGTCGGGTTGTGGCCCACGACCATGAGTGTGTCGATATCCGCGTCGACCGCGTTGATCAGCTCGAAGATGGTGTCGATCCCCGCCATGTAGGCGACACTCTCGTAGGCCACCGTCGGCTGGCCCGGCATCTCCTGCAGCGCGAGCTCCAGCGTCCGGCGCGTGCGCGCCGCAGTGGAGCAGATGACGTGGTCGGGGATCAGCTCCGACTCGGCCAGCAGTTTTCCCACGTTCGCCGCCTGCTTGCGGCCCTTGTCCGTCAGCTCCCGCTCGTGGTCTGTGCCGACGTAGCCGTGTTCGGCCTTGGCATGCCGCAGGATGATCAGTCGCTTGTCCGTCATGGCGACGCCAGAGTGGCGATGATCGCCATCACGACCATGAACCCGACCATCGCTCCCAGGACGATGGCAAGCCCCTTTGCTCCGGACACCAGCCGCCCCTCCCTCCGTGTCTCACTTACTCCAGCGTCAGGTTTCTCCAGCCTATGAGGCCGGACCTGTCACTCGGCCGCTGCCCCTCCGCCGTTGGCTCCGCTCTTCCCTCCCGCCGCGTTCCGGACACACAGGTATGGCCCTGGAGATAGGGAAAGGTGGCCGCCCGCAGCCGTTCGTCGGCTGCGGGCGGCCACCTTGCGGCACTGCGGGCCTCCGCGGAGGAGAGGAGAGGTGTCGGCCCCTCGGCGAGGGCCTAGTCCTTGAGTCCCGCGTCGGATGCGCGGGCCTCGGCCTTGCTGCCGCCGGTTCCGCTATCGCCGTCGTCCGAGTCGGCCGCGGTCTTCTTCCCGTTGAGGGAGGTCGCCGCCGGGTCGACCTCCTCACCGGGGGACTCCACCTGCGGTGCGTCCCCCCGGGCCTCGACCGTGCTCTCGGCCGGGCCGCCGTCGTGACGGCGCTTGGACCAGATGATCGCGCCGACGATGACGGCGACCGCGACCGCCGCGACACCGATGCGCAGGCCGGTGTTGGGCCAGTAGAGGACCACACTCGGCGCGATGATGAGCGCGACCAGGTTCATCACCTTCAGCAGCGGGTTGATGGCCGGACCGGCGGTGTCCTTGAACGGGTCGCCCACCGTGTCGCCGATCACCGTGGCCTCGTGCGCCTCGGAGCCCTTGCCTCCGTAGTGGCCGTCTTCCACGAGCTTCTTGGCGTTGTCCCAGGCGCCACCGGAGTTGGCCAGGAAGACCGCCATCAGTGCGCCCGCCGCGATCGCACCGCCGAGGAAGGCGCCCAGCGGGGCGTAGCCCAGGGCGAAGCCGACGGCGATCGGGGTGAGCACCGCCAGCAGCCCGGGTGTCACCAGTTCGCGCAGGGAGTCGCGGGTGCAGATGTCGACGACCCGCGCGTACTGCGGCTTCTCGGTGCCGTCCATGATCCCCGGGCGGGTGCGGAACTGCTCGCGCACCTCCAGCACCACGCGTCCCGCCGCCCGGCCGACCGCCATCACGGCGAGGCCGGAGAAGAGGAAGACGACCGCGGCGCCGATGATCACGCCGACGAGGACGTTCGGCTGGTCGATGGAGAGGCTGAAGGTGTCGGCCTGTGCCCCGAGCGCCGCTTCCACCGAGGTTCGGAACGCACCGAAGAGCGCGGTCGCGGCGAGCACCGCCGTGGCGATGGCGATGCCCTTGGTGATCGCCTTCGTCGTGTTGCCGACGGCGTCGAGGCTGGTGAGGATGTCGGCGCCCTTGCCTTCGACGTCTCCGGACATCTCGGCGATGCCCTGGGCGTTGTCGGAGACCGGGCCGAAGGTGTCCATGGCCACGATGACGCCGACGGTGGTGAGCAGCCCGGTGCCGGCCAGGGCGACCGCGAACAGGCTGATCGTGATGGACGAGCCGCCGATCAGGAATGCCGCGTAGACCGCGCCGGCGATGAGCAGCGCGGAGTAGACGGCGGATTCCAGGCCGACCGAGATCCCGGAGAGGATCACCGTGGCCGCCCCCGTCTGCGAGCTCTCGCCGATGTCCTTGACGGGGCGACGGTCGGTCTCGGTGAAGTATCCGGTCAGCAGCTGGATGGCCGCGGCCAGGACGAGGCCGACGAGCACCGCTCCGATGGCGATGTACTGGGGGTTGCCGTCGTGGGCGGCGATCTCCTCGCTGACCCCGCTCAGCTCGGCGAAGGAGGTCGGCAGGTAGACGACCGCGGTGATGGCGACGAGCACGGCGGAGATGACCGCCGAGATGAAGAAGCCCCGGTTGATCGCGGCCATCGCACTCTTGTCCTTGGCGCGCGGCGCGACGATGAAGATGCCGATCATGGCGGTGATGACACCGATCATCGGCACCAGCAGCGGGAAGACCAGGCCTTCCACACCGAACGCGACCCGACCGAGGATGAGCGAGGCGACGAGCACGACCGCGTATGACTCGAAGAGGTCGGCCGCCATGCCCGCGCAGTCGCCGACGTTGTCGCCGACGTTGTCGGCGATGGTGGCGGCGTTACGCGGGTCGTCCTCCGGGATGCCCTGCTCGACCTTGCCGACGAGGTCGGCACCGACGTCGGCCGCCTTGGTGAAGATCCCGCCGCCGACACGCATGAACATCGCGAGCAGCGCGGCGCCGAAGCCGAAGCCCTCCAGCACCACAGGGGCGTCGCCCTGGTAGATGAGGACGACGAGCGCGGCGCCGAGGAGTCCCAGGCCGACCGTGATCATGCCCGCGACGCCACCGGTGCGGAACGCGATGCGCATCGCCGTGCGTCCGCCGGTCTCGCCGCCCTCACGCGCGGCCGCCGCAACGCGGACGTTGCCGCGCACCGCCAGCCACATTCCGATGAATCCGGTCAGTGCGGAAAGGACCGCACCCAGGGCGAAGAAGAGCGATCGCCCGTAGCGGACCGCTTCACTGTCGGCCGGCAGCAGGAGGAGAAGCAGGGGAATGGCGACGACGAAAATGATCAGGGTGCGGAACTGGCGTTTGAGATACGCCGCCGCACCCTCCTGTACCGCGAGCGCGATGTTCTGCATCCGCTCTGTGCCCTGGCCCGCGGCGAGAACTTCACGCACGAGCATCGCGGCGAAGGCGAGCGCGAGAAGCGCCACCACCAGCACGACGATGACCAGCGTGAAATTCATGCCTTCCAGAGCCAGGCCGTTGCCGCCTACGGCAGCGAGGCTAAGCCCAGACAAACCGTCCTCCTATGAGACGGGCACGTTCCGGACCCGCGCCTGTGCGCACCGCCGTCCGGAGTCCGAACAGAAGGGTCATCGGCACGCTCAGCAGGGTCGTGCGGGGTGCCATCACTGATGTATTGAATTCATCGATTCCGCCGATCCAACGGGAACGATGCTCGGGGATTCTACGCACCGCCGCCGCGAAAAGTGAGAGCGGGGCGCAATCTTCCGCACACCGCTCTGGATATGTGATCACACAGTGATCTCCAAAGTAGGATATTTACCTTTATGTGCGGACAGAATTCTCATACACAATCAGAAAAGAACCTACGCGACATCGGTGATAAAGGGCCCATGTTGCCACAAATGCGGAATGCGTAACTTCCGTAACACGCAGAAATCCGCGACGGCTCGACGCGCGCGGACGATGACCCCCGGTTCGCTTCCTTAGCCAACCGGACTTCGGTGTCATCCGCCAGCGATTCGGCGGGGATTCGGTAGGGATGTGACCCACCGCACGCGGGGCCGGAACCCTACTCTTCGGCGGACGAACCCGGAGTGCCCGTCCGGCGCAGGCGGAGGGCGGAGGTGTCGATCGGGATCGCGGTTGCGTCGGCGAGGCCGGCGAGGCCGGCGAGGCCGGCGAGGCCGGCGGCGGCATGGTCGGAGCCGCCACCCTCGGCCAGGTCGTCGGCCACCATCCGGCCGAGGGCCGCCGCCCCCGGCGCGTCGACGCCGTGCGGCGCGCGGGGGCCATAGGCGGCCACACGGTCGGCGCCGCGGCGCAGCAGACGCTCGGCCCCGACGCGATTGCCCCGTTGGGCGTGCGTCAGCCCCACGGCGATCTGGGCGAGCCCGCGCCACAGCTCCCGTTCCGGCTCGGGCGCCGACTTCCACACCGCCTCCAGAACCTCGTGGGCGTGGAAGGCGTAGCCCTCGTCGAGCAGCCGCTGGGCCTCGGTCAGGCCCTCCTCCGGAGTGAAGACCGCGTCGTCGGGTACGCGGGGCACGCCCGGCGAGCCGTAGGGGAGGGGGCGGCCGAACCTGTCGCGGGGGCGCTGGTTCTGGGCGCGGCCCGCGGGGTCGCGGTCCCGGGTGGCCGGTGCCGTCCCTCGGCCGTGCGGGCCGCCTGTTCGGCCCGTGCCACTCGCGTCGCCCATGACCGCTGTACTCCTCTCCCCCGCTCCCGCCGGTCGCGGTCCCACCCGGGGTTCCGGCTCGGGGTCGCTCACGTGTCGGGTCCGGTCTCGTCCAACCAGCCTATGAGAGTGGAGTTGACCCGCTCCGGCTGCTCCTGGTGCGGGAAATGCCCGGCGCCGGTGATGAGCCGCCAGAGGTAGGGGGCGCCGACGTAGCGCCCGGACCCGCGCGCCGCCGCGGGGAGCAGGTAGGTGTCCATGGCCCCGTGGACGTGCAGGGTGGGCACGCCGATGGGGCGGCGCATGCGCCGCATATAGCGCCTTCCGTCCGGGCGTACTTGGGAGCGGAACAGCCAGCGGTGGAACTCCAGGGCGCTGTGCGCCACGCCGGGGATCTGGAAGGCGTCCCGGACGTGGCGCTCCGTGGCGGGGTCCGGCCAGCCAGGGCGCGACCACGTGTGCAGCATCTCGGCCACGCGCGCGGCGTCGTCCGCGACGAGGCGCCGCTCGGGCAGCATCGGCACCTGGAAGCCGAGGAGGTGCCGCCCCGCCCAGGCCTGTCCGGAGGTCGCCAGCGCGCCGCGGAGCCGCAGGGGATGGGGCATGGACAGGACCACGAGGCGCCGCACCGACTTCGGGAAGTAGGTCGCCATCGTCCAGGCGAGCAGTCCGCCGGAGGAGTGCCCGGCGACGATGGCATCGCCCTCGCCGAGGGCGCGGATGAGTCCGGCGGCGTCCGAGGCGAGAGTGATGAGGTCGTAGCCGCGCGGCGGCTTGTCGCTGGCCCCGTAGCCGCGCAGGTCGACCGCGACCGCCCGGTACCCCGCGGCGGCGAGTGCCACCAGTTGCCCGTGCCAGGACCACCAGAACTGCGGAAAGCCGTGCAGCAGGAGGACCAGGGGCCCCTCGCCGGCCTCGGCGACGTGGAACCGGGTGCCGGCGGCGCTGACCGTCCTGTGTGTCCAGGGCCCGTCGATCAGGACGGCGGATTCCTCAGTCATGGCTCATGGCCGGTCCGCCTCTCGCGCCGCGCGCGGGTCAGAGGTCGGCCGGGTGCTCGCGCCGAAGCACCGCCATGGTCGTGGCCATGGTGGAGCTGGTGCGGGGCATTCCGTGCAGTCGCTGCAGTTTGCGCTGGCCGACGAAGATCAGCAGCCCGGCGATCAGCAGGTAGAAGACGGTCACGATGAGGAAGGCCAGCCAGGGGGCGAGGCCCAGGGCGAACAGGCCGAGGCCGGCGGTGATCGACGCCAGGATGAGCACCATGTGGCCCATGACGGCGGCGATGATGAACAGGCCGGAGCTCTTGGCGACCTGCCGCGCGTCCCGGGCGATCTCCAGCTTGGCGAGCTCCAGCTCCAGGCGCAGGAGCCGGGAGAGGTTCTCGCTGGCCTCGGAGACGAGTTCGCCCAGTGAGCGCTCATCGGTGTCGGGCGCCTCGGGCCCCTGGCCACCCGATCGGGTCTCGGGCATCGAGGTGGCTCCCTTCGTTCCGGCAAACGTCAAACGCATCCTTCCACATGTCGCGCCACGTTCACCTCACGAGGCACGCTCAAGGTGCGTGTGACCGCGGCCGCGGGAGCCTGTGTCGCGGCGCCGGGGCCGGGGCACAGGCCGCGCTCTTCCGGCGGGCGGTGGCCGCCGCCCGCCGGAAGAGCGGGTGTCCGCCGCGACTACTCGTCGCCCTTGGCCTCGGGCAGCTTCGCCGCGATGACGTCCATGACGGCGGAGTCGGTGAGGGTGGTGACGTCGCCGAGCCGGCGGTTCTCCGCGACGTCGCGCAGGAGGCGGCGCATGATCTTGCCGGAGCGGGTCTTGGGCAGCTCCGGGACGACCATGATCTGGCGCGGCTTGGCGATCGGACCGAGGGAGGCGCTGACATGGTCGCGCAGCTCCTTGACGAGGCCGTCGCCGCCGTCCCCGGCCTCGCCGCGGAGGATGACGAACGCGACGATCCCCTGCCCGGTGACGGGGTCGCTGGCGCCCACCACCGCCGCCTCGGCGACCTTGGGGTGGGAGACCAGCGCGGACTCCACCTCGGTGGTGGAGATGTTGTGGCCGGAGACGAGCATGACGTCGTCGACGCGGCCGAGCAGCCAGATGTCGCCGTCCTCGTCGCGTTTGGCGCCGTCCCCGGGGAAGTACAGCCCCTCGAAACGCGACCAGTAGGTGTCCTGATAGCGCTGCGGGTCGCCCCAGATACCGCGCAGCATGGACGGCCACGGTTCGCGGACGACGATGAACCCGCCGCCCCCGTCGGGGACGGATTTGGCCTCCTCGTCCACGACATCGGCGACGATACCGGGGATCGGGCGCATGGCGGCGCCCGGTTTGCCGGCGGTGACGCCGGGCAGCGGAGAGACCATGATCGCGCCGGTCTCGGTCTGCCACCAGGTGTCGACGACGGGGGTGCGGTCGCCGCCGATGTTCTTGCGGTACCACGTGTAGGCCTCGGGGTTGATCGGCTCGCCGACCGACCCGAGGACCCGCAGGGAGGACATGTCGAACCCGGCGGGGATGTCCTCGCCCCACTTCATGAAGGTGCGGATGGCCGTGGGCGCCATGTAGGCGATGGAGACCCGGTACTTCTCCACGATCTCCCAGAAGCGGCCCTTGTGCGGGGTGTCGGGCGTGCCCTCGTACATCACCGAGGTGGCGCCGTTGCACAGCGGGCCGTAGACGATGTAGGAGTGGCCGGTCACCCAGCCGATGTCGGCCGCCGTCCAGAAGATGTCCGTCTCGGGCTTGAGGTCGAACACCGCCCAGTGGGTGAAGGCGACCTGGGTGAGGTACCCGCCGGTGGTGTGCAGGATGCCCTTGGGCTTGGCCGTGGTGCCGCTCGTGTACATGATGTACAGCGGGTGCTCGGCGTCGTGCGCCTCGGCCGCGTGCTCGGTGCTCTGTCGGCCGACGGTGTCGTGCCACCAGACGTCGCGGCCGTCGGTCCAGTCGACGGCCTGGCCGGTGCGGCGGACGACGAGGACGTGCTCGATCGCGGGGCGGTCGGCGACGGCCTCGTCGACGGCGGGCTTGAGGGAGCTGGCCTTGCCACGCCGGTATCCGCCGTCGGCGGTGATGACGACCTTGGCCTCGCTGTCGTCGAGCCGGGTGCCGAGCGCGTCTGCGGAGAAGCCGCCGAAGACGACCATGTGCACGGCGCCGATGCGGGCACAGGCGAGCATGGCGACGACGGTCTCGGGGATCATCGGCATGTAGATGGCGACGCGGTCGCCCTTGGCCACACCGAGTTCGATCAGCGCGTTGGACGCCTTGCACACCTCGTCGGTGAGCTGGGCATAGGTGATGGTGCGGGTGTCGCCCGGCTCACCCTCCCAGTAGTAGGCGACCCGGTCCCCGCGCCCCGCCTCCACGTGCCGGTCGAGGCAGTTGACGGCGGCGTTGAGGGTGCCGCCGGTGAACCACTTCGCGAAGGGCGGGTTCCACTCCAGCACCGTGTCCCAGGGCCGGTCCCACGTCAGGCGGCGCGCCTGCTCCTCCCAGAACCCCAGGCGGTCGGTGTCGGCGGCCTCGTAGGTCCCGGCGGTGGCGTTGGCGTGCGCGGCGAGGTCCGCAGGCGGCGGGAACCTCCGCGACTCCTGAAGAAGGTTCGACAGCGTCTCGTGCCCCTGCCCCTGGGGAGTCTCAGCCACTGTTGGGTCTCCTCACTGGTGTGTTGTACGGATCAATAAACCATGTGGTCGAGGACACTTCATCAAGTGGGTGGTGTGCCCCACAAGAGGAGGCTGGGGAGCACCCAGGTATTACTCGCGCGTAGGGTTTGGGTTTGTGAGTGCATCGTCAGTGGATCCCCTGCAGCGGATCGCGGAGCTTCCCGGCGTCGACGCGGCCGTCGAGCAGGCGCGGACCGTCGTCGACCGGCTGCTCGGCCATCGGGTGCTGCGCCGCCGCAGTGCCGACGTCTCCATGGAGTCCGCGCTGCGCGGGGCGCGCGCGTCCGCCGTCCTGGAGGGAGCGGACGCGGACGTGGAGACCCTGGAGCACGTGCGGTCCGGCGCGAGTGGGGATCCTCGGGTCAAGGGCGCGCTGCGGGTCTCCGGCGAGCTGGGGATCCTGGTGGAGACGTGGCCGAAGGCCCCGCTGCAGGCGCTGGCGCGGCTGCACACGTTGGCCGCCGCCGACGCCGTTCCCGCGGATCGCCTGGGGCGGCCGCGCGCGGGCGGGGAGAACGGGCAGGGCCGGGAGGGCGGCGAATCCGCGGTGGACCCGCTGGGGCTCGGCGCGGCACCCGCCCCCGCCGAGGTGTCGGCGCGATTGGGCGCGCTGAACTCGTTGCTGGCCACGCGGTCGTCGGTTCCGGCGCTGGTGGTGGGCGCCATCGTGCACGGTGAGCTGGCCGCGCTCCGGCCCTTCGGGTGGGGCGACGGGATCATCGCGCGCGCCGCCGAGCGACTCACGCTGATCGAGCGGGGGCTGGACCCGAAGTCCCTGGTTCCGCCGGAGCTGGGGCACCTCGAATCGGGGGCGGAGTACGGAGCCGCGCTGCGCGGCTACCTGGCGGCGACGCCGGAGGGCGTGGGTACATGGGTCGTGTACTGCTGCCGCGCCGTGGAGGCCGGCGCCCGGGACTCGCTGGCGACGTGTGAGGCGCTGAAACGCGGCTGATATCCGGGTGCACGGAAAACCGAACCCGGAAGATGTCGAACCGTCATTCATGGACGGCCCCGCGCCGGGGCGATGGCGCCTCTCCGCAGGTCTCGGTTGGATTACTTTTCCGGCGGCGAGAACGGCCGTACGCCATTCCGACGGGGTTGCTCGGAGCACGCGAGCGGCGCCCCGACGACCTCCAGGGCCGTTTCAGAGCGCCGCCGCCGACACGTCTCGTCGAGTTAACATGCGTGCAAGTTATATCGTCCGACCAGGCGATACGCCTGGCCTGGACATGCCTCCCGCGGCTTGGTGACGCGTGGGTACCCGGGAGCCGTGCCCGGTGGCTCATGTCCACCGTCAATTCCTTTGTAACGCCTGATCAGGCACTTTGAAAAGCCCCCGTCCGGGCAATTCCCAGCCACCCCCGGCCGCCCCTATCCGCGCCCGACCCCGCCACAGGCACCGTGGTAACGTTACGTGTCAGGCCTGTCACTTGGATGGAAATCGTGTCCGAGCATCCGTTAAGGCGCAGATCCCCTGGCTCTTCGCGGATTCCGGACCACTGCGGGGCATCCCTGGTTTCCCCGAGTCATGGCCTGCACACCTAGCGCATCTTTCGAACTCGTGTGACGATGTGGTCACCGGCCCGGGAAGCGAGGCCTCCCGGCCGGGCACCGTTAAGCCTCCCTGGAATGCGGAGCCGGCTCTACCCCCCCGGAGCCGGACCGTACGACGGCCCCCGTCATCCCCCCGGCGGGGGCCGTCGCCATTTCCGCCACCTCGTCGGCCCGCGCTGCGGCCACCCCCTGTGCACGCGGCGGCCCCGGCGCCCCGCGCGACTTTTCCACAGCCTGTGGATCGGACTTTCGGCGGCGGCCGACCAGCGGTGATCGTGGAACTCCCGACCGCCACGCAGGGAGACGACCACGATGCACGCCCCGCCCGCCTCCGGCACCCCGGACCCCCCGCGCCCCCTGGTCGTCACCGACGACCCCGAGCTCCTCGACGATCTGCTGCGGCTCTCCGCGGCCGCCGCCGTCGAGGTCACCGTCGCGCACACTCCCGCCCACGCCGGGCGCGACTGGTCCCGAGCACCGCTCGTCGTCGCCGGGTCCGACCTGCTTCCCGCGATCGCCGACCTCGAACCCCGACCACACCGGAACGTCGTCGCCGCCGGCCGCGACGGCATACGGTACGCCGCACCCGACCACCCGGCGGGCGCCGCCGCACGCCGCATCGGTGCCCGCGCGGTCTTCTCCCTGCCCGAGGACGAGGCCGCGCTCGCCGAACTGTTCGCCGAGTCCACACGGCCGCGGTCCGGGCACGCGCCCGTCCTGTCGGTCGTCGGAAGCCGGGGTGGCGCCGGCGCGAGCCTGCTCGCGGTCGCGCTGGCGCTGGGCGGGGCGCGGGCGGGGCTGTCCACCGCCCTCATCGACGCCGACCCGCTCGGGGTCGGACTCGACGTCCTGCTGGGCGAGGAGCACGCGCCGGGCACGCGGTGGGGCGGCCTCCTCGGCCGCCAGGGGCGGATGGACTGGGCGGCGGTGCGGAGCGCACTTCCGGTCGTGCGCGGCGTCGCGCTGCTCACCTGGGAGCGGGGGCCGACGCGCGCGGTCCCCACCCCGGCCATGCGGGCCGTGCTCACCTCCGCCGCCCACGGCGCCGACCTGGTGGTGGCCGATCTGCCCCGCGCGCTCGACGCCGGAGCACAGGAGGCGCTGCAGCGCACCACGACGGCCCTCCTCGTGGTTCCCGCGGCCCTGCACGCGGTGGTGGCGGCGCGGCGCATCACGCCGCGGCTGCGCGACCATGTGGCCGATCTTCGGGTCGTGACCCGCGGCGCCGACGCCGACCTGCCCGCCTCCGACATCGCCCGCGCGCTGCGGCTGCCGCTCGCCGGTGACATCGCCGACGAGCGCGGGCTCCCGTCCGCCCTCGACCGCGGCGACACCCCCGCCGATCACCGGGGCTCCCCGCTGGCCGGGTTCGCCGACGGGTTCCTCGCCCGGTTGCGTGCGGAGGCCGCCGCGGAGGCGGAGCCGGGGGCGGAGGCCGACCGGTGAACGCCGCCGATCCCCGCGCCGCCCCGCAGTCCGGGCCGCCCGCACCGGACCCGGCGCTCCTCTCCGCCGTGCGGGCCCGTCTGGTACGTGAGGGCGCCGAGGCGACCCCCGCCCGCGTCGCCGCCGCCCTGCGGGCGGAGGGGGATGTGCTCGGCGACGCCGAGGTGCTGTCGATCGTCCGGCGGCTCCGCGCCGACCTGGCCGGGGCGGGACCGCTCGACCCGCTGCTCGCCGACCCCGAGATCACCGACATCCTGGTCAACGGCCCGGGTGAGGTGTGGGTCGACGACGGTGGCGGGCTGCGCCGGGTCCACGACGTCCGCTTTCCCGACGACGGCGCGGTCCGGCGGCTGGCCCGGCGCCTGGCCGCCCAGGCCGGTCGCCGCCTGGATTCGGCCGCGCCGTGGTGCGACGCACGGCTGCCGTCGGGCGCGCGGTTCCACGCCGTGCTGCCGCCGGTGGCCCCGGAGGGGGCCTGCCTCTCGCTGCGGCTTCCGCGCCGCCGCGTGTTCTCGCTGGCCGAACTGGTGGGTGACGGCACCGTCCCCGCCGCGGGTGCCCGGCTCCTCCTGAACCTGGTGGCCGCTAGGGCCGCGTTCCTCGTCTGCGGCGGCACCGGCACAGGCAAGACCACGCTGCTGTCCGCCCTTCTGTCCCTGGTCGATCCGGAGGAGCGCATCGTGCTGGTCGAGGACTCCGCAGAGCTCGCCCCCGAGCACCCGCACGTCGTCCGCCTGCAGTCCCGGCCACCCAACATCGAAGGGAGCGGGGAGGTGAGTATGCCCCAGCTGGTCCGCCAAGCGCTGCGGATGCGCCCCGACCGCCTCGTGGTGGGCGAGGTGCGCGGCGCCGAGGTGGTCGGCCTGCTGGCCGCGCTCAACACCGGGCACGAGGGAGGCGCCTGCACACTGCACGCCAACACCGCCGCCGATCTTCCCGCACGCGTCGAGGCGCTGGGCTGCGCCGCAGGGCTCGGACGCGAGGCCGTGCACAGCCAGCTCGCCGCCACGCGGGTGCTCGTCATCCACCTGGTCCGCGACCCCGGCGGGAGGCGGCGCGTGGCCGACGTCCGCGTCCTGCGCCGTGCCTCCTCCGGGTCGGTGCGGACGGTGCCCGCCGTCACCTTCACCGCCGACGGGTCCATCACCGAACACGAGGGCGCCCCCGAACTCGCCGACCGCATCGGCGCCACGTGGCGCCGCCCGCGCCGAGGGGCCGGTGATCGGCCCTGATGCGTCGGCCACAGCACGCACCGGGCCGCAGCGGCACCACGGCGGCTCGGCTTGGGATACACGTGTGGGGCGGCCGCCGCGTCAGGGCTGTCGGCCGGGCGGGGGGCGGAGTGCCCCCCGCCGTGGGGCAGGGTCCGGTCAGGCGCGCCGCCCCTTCCCGCGCGCGCCACCCTGCAGCCGATCGCGCCGGCGGCTCCGTCGGCGTCCGGCGTCCGAGCGCTCCCGGGGCCGTCGGCCGCACCCTCCCCGTGATGAGGTGTCCGGGGATCGATCGCATGTGGGTGCCCGCCCCGCTCCTGCTGCCCATCGGTGGGTCCTTCCACGCGGGGGACCCCCCGGCCGGGTGGGCGGCGGTCCTGCTCCTTGCCGGGGCCGCCGGGTACGTGGTGGTCCGGCTGCTCCCCGGCACGGCGCTGGCCCGCCTGCGCGCTCTGGACCGGTCCGCTCCGCTGGAAGGCCCGGACGACCGGGGACCGGCGGCACCGGCGCCCGGGAGGGGCGCCCGGGGCCGGGTGTCCGCTCTCGTACGGGGCCGACGGCTCCCGTTCCTCGACCGCGATGCGGAGCGCCGGCGCCGCGCCGTCATCGAGCTCGCTCGGGGCCTCGCCGCCGAACTGCGCGCGGGCCGGGCTCCGGCCGCCGCATTGGCGTCGGCGATCGCCGACACGCACCCGAGCGCGGCCACCGAGCTCGCCCCCGTGGCAGCGGCCGCCCGCTCGGGCGAGGACCCCGCATCGGCGCTGCGCGCGGCCGCCGTGCTGCCGGGCGCCGCCGGGCTGCGCCATCTCGCGGCGTGCTGGCAGGTGAGCGCCGGGACCGGCGCCGGGCTCGCGGATGTCGTCGACCGCCTCGCCGAGACCATGAGCCAGGAGGAGGACCGGCGCCGACAGCTCGCCGCGCACCTCGCCGGCCCGCGGACCACCGCGCTCCTCCTGAGCGTGCTTCCGATCGCGGGGCTGGTCATGGCCTCGCTGCTGGGCGGCCGGCCGCTGGCGTTCCTCTTCGGCACCCCCTTGGGGCTGGCCTGCCTGGCCGCGGGTGTCGCACTGGACCTCCTCGGGCTGTACTGGACCGACCGCATGGTGCGCGGGGCAGTCGCGTCCGTCGAGCCCGGGGACGGCCGGTGACGGCGCTGGACGCCGGGCTCTCCGGCCTGACCGGTGTCGTCGCCGTCGCGGTTCTCGGGCTCACAGCCGTCGGACTCCTCGTCCGCCCCTCCCCGCGGTCGATCGCGCGCCGCCGTCTACTCGCATCGAGCCGGGATCCGGCGGATACGGCGCGTGCACGCCGTGCGGGTCGCCGGGCCACGCGAGCCGCCGTGCCGGTTCTGGTCGGGGTGGTGGCACTCGTCCTCGCCGGACCCGTGGCCGGGGTCGGCGCCGGGGTGCTGGCCGGGTGTGCGGCCTGGTGGCGGCGACGTCGAGCGGCCGGCCGACCCCGGCGGCTGGAGAGGGCGCGTATCACCGCCGAGCTCCCGGTGACCGTCGACCTGGTCGTCGCGGCGCTGCGCGCGGGCTGCACGGTCGACGAAGCCCTCGCCGCCGTCGCCACGGCGGTGGGCGGTCCGCTCGGGCGGCTGCTGGGCGAGGCCACCGAGCGGCTCCGGCTCGGTGCGGACCCCGTGTCGGTCTGGCGCGGCCTCGGCGCCACTCCGGAGCTGGCGCCGATGGGCCGGGTCCTGGCCCGCGCCGCGGAGACCGGCGCACCCGTCGCCGAGATCCTGGAGCGGCACGCCGTCGAAATCCGGCGCGGCGCACAGGCCGCGGCGCTCGCCCGCTCCCAGCGGCTCGGCGTGCTGGTGGTCGCACCGCTGGGCCTGTGCTTCCTTCCGGCCTTCGTCCTCATCGGTGTGGTGCCGCTCGCCGCCGGGCTCCTCTCCGACCTCATGCTCCGGTGACCGGCCCTCACGCGCACCGGGGCGGGTCATGGGGCCGACACCGGACCGGCCCGCGCCCGGGCGGGCACGGCGCCCGGCCACATCCGGGCGGGGATCTCGACCTCCACATGCAGGATGAGGCCCCTCAGGGTGCAGCCGACGAGGCGGGCGCCGTTGGCCGCCGCCGTGGCGTCCGCGACCGCGCACGCACGCCGCGGACCGTGGGCGGACTGTGCGGCGCCGGCCAGCGCGGCGAGATCGGCGGCGGTGGCGGCACGGTGCCGATCGATGCGCACGCTCGCCACCAGGACCGCGGTGAACGCGCTGAACCAGATGACGGCGCCCAGGGCCAGCACCCAGACCGTCGCCGACCCGAGGTCGGCGGGACGGAATGTCGACGTGGCGCGCATGGATACGGCCCCTCTCGCGTAGCGTGCTCCCCCTGGGGCGCCGCTTCGTCGGCCTCGACGACCTGCGCCCGACACCGCCGACTCGGGTTTCGGGAGCACGCATCCGCACCGGCCTCGCCCCTCGACGACGGCGCTGCACCGGTCGGCGCGTTCCCCCTTCCGGGGGCGATCACGATGCCGGGAGCCGATTCCATCCGTTTCACGCTGCCGTTCGCCATGGCCACCCCGGACGTGGCGGCTCCAGCGCCGGGCCGGTCGTTCGGTGCGCGTCACGGACGTCATCGGGGAGGCCTGGGGCCGGGTTCGACGGGGGTGGCGGCCTCACCGACGGCGAGGACCGGCAGGTCGGTCACGGGCCCGAGCCGGATCGGCGCGGTGACCACGACGCGGGCGAACCCGCCGTCCGCGGAGAGGGCGACGTCGGCGGCCTCCGGGGCCGCGCCCGTGACCAGGGCGAGCACCGTGCTCTCGGACTCCCCCTTGGCGAGGGCGCGTGCTCCGAGGCGCGCGGCATCGACACACTCCAGCTGCACGGTGGCCGCCTGGACGGCCGTGATCCCCGCGCCCAGGACGAGCAGCAGCGAGGGCAGGGCCACCGCCGTCTCGGCGGTGACCGTGCCCCGGTCACCCGCCCGACTGCAGGGCATCGGTCACCATCCGCGTGAGGACGTCGCGCACTTCGGCGCTGGTGAGGATCGCGAACAGCACGGCCGCGAAGGCACAGGCCGCCACCGTCCCCAGGGCGTACTCGGCCGTCGACATGCCGTGGTCGGCCCGGTGGCGGCGGACACGGGCGGCGGTGCGGGCACAGGCACAGGTGCAGCGGCTCAGGATGAGAGCGGCGAGGTGGTCGAGACGGGTGGTGAAGTGGAACACGGCTGCCTCCCTACGGGTGGACGGGCCGCCCGCGCCACAGGTTAGGGACGCGGCGGCCGTGATCCAGCCTGCGCAGCCCGGTCCGGCCGGGGAAAGGCGGAATCTCCCGGCTGTGGACAACCGCTCGGGCTCTCACCCCGCACCGCGCCCGGTGCCCTCGGCGAGCACCTCGTCCAGTAGCCGCAGTGCGCCGGGCTTGCTCAGCGGCTCGTTGCCGCTGCCGCACTTCGGCGACTGGATGCACGAGGGGCAGCCCTCCGCGCACTCGCAGTCCGCGATGGCCGCGCGGGTGGCCGCCAGCCAGGCGCGGGCGGCGGTGAAGCCGCGTTCGGCGAATCCGGCGCCGCCCTCGTGCCCGTCGTAGACGAACACCGTGAGCAGCCCGGTGTCGGCGTGCAGGGCGGTCGAGACGCCGCCGATGTCCCAGCGGTCGCACGTGGCGAACAGCGGGAGCAGGCCGATGGCGGCGTGCTCGGCCGCGTGGGCGGCGCCGCGCAGGTCGACGTCGGCCTTGCGCAGGCGGTCGGCGGCGTCGGTGTCCAGCGTCCACCAGACCGCACGCGAGTTGAGGGTGCGCTCCGGCAGGTCGAGGGGCTGCTCCCCGAGGACCGAACCGGTGCGGACGTCGCGCTTGAGGTAGCCGACCACCTGGCGGGTGACCTCGACCTCGCCGAAGTGGACGGTGGCCGACGGCCCCCACTCCTCCTCCCGCAGCGTGCGCAGGATCTGGATCTCGGTGACGTCGCGCGCCCAGGTGCTGTACTCGGGCATCTCCCCGTGCACGAGGGCGACACCCTCCTCCAGGTCGAGTTCGTCGACCACGTAGCTCAAGCCCTGGTGCAGGTAGACCGCCCCGTCGTGGACGGTGCCGTGCGCCGCCGCCTGGTCGACGGTTCCCAGCAGCTGCCCGCTCTCGGAGTCGACGATCTGCACCGGCGGCCCGCCCGCGCCCCGCAGGTCGGCGAGGTCGCTCGCCCGGTCGCGCCGCGCCCAGAACCAGCCGCGGGGGCGCCGCCGGAGCAGCCTCCGGTCCACCAGGTCGGCGAGCACCGCTTCCGCCTCGGGGCCGAACACCGGCAGGTCGTCGGCGGTGAGCGGGATCTCGGACGCCGCCGCGCACAGGTGCGGCCCCAGCACGTAGGGGTTGTCCGGGTCGATGACGGCGGCTTCCACCGGGCGGCCGAAGATCGCCTCCGGGTGGTGAACGAGGTAGGTGTCGAGCGGGTCGTCGCGGGCGATGAACACCGCCAGCGCGTCCTCGCCGCGTCGTCCGGCCCGCCCGGCCTGCTGCCACAGTGATGCCAGGGTGCCCGGCCAGCCGGTGACCAGCACGGCGTCCAGGCCGGTGATGTCGACGCCGAGTTCCAGGGCGCTCGTGGTGGCCAGCCCGAGCAGTTCCCCGCTGCGCAGCGACGCCTCCAGTTCCCGGCGGTCGTCCGCCAGGTACCCGGCCCGGTAGGCGGCCACACGCCGGGCCAGGCCCCGGGTGCGGGAGTCGCTCAGGGCCCGCTGTGCGGCCATGGCGACGGTCTCGGCCGCCTGCCGGGAGCGGACGAACGCGAGCGTACGCACACCCTCCTCGACGAGCCCGGCGAGGATGTCGGCGGCCTCGGCGGTGGCGGTGCGGCGCACGGGTGCACCGTGCTCGCCCTCCTGGTCGGTGAGCTCCGGTTCGACCAGCGCGACGCTGAGCGCGGCGCGCGGCGAGGCGTCCTCGGTGACCGCGCGCACGGGCAGGCCGATCAGCCGGCTCGCGCTCTCCGCAGGCGTGCCGGTGGTGGCCGAGGCCAGGATGAAGGTGGGTTCGGCCCGGTAGCGTGCGCAGACCCGGCGCAGCCGCCGGATGACCTGCGCCACGTGCGACCCGAAGACGCCGCGGTAGCGGTGGGCCTCGTCGATCACGATGTAGCGCAGCCGCCGCAGGAAACCCGCCCACGCCGCGTGCCGCCCGAGGATCGCATGGTGCAGCATGTCGGGGTTGGTCAGCACGTAGTCGGCGTGGGCGCGGATCCAGGCGCGCTCCTCGCCGGGGGTGTCGCCGTCGTAGGTGGCGGCGCGCAGTCCCGGTGCGTCGAGTTCGCTGAGAAAGCGGCGCTGATCCGCGGCGAGGGCCTTGGTCGGGGACAGGTACAGCACGGTGCCGCCCTGCTCGGTGGCCTCCGCGCACGGCAGCAGGAAGCCCAGCGTCTTCCCCGACGCCGTACCCGTGGCTATGATCACATTGCTACCGGAGCGCGCGAGGTTCGCGGCGGCGACCTGGTGCGTCCACGGGGCCGGGACTCCCATCTCGGCGAGGCGTTCCAGCACGGAGGAGGGTGCCCATTCTGGCCAGTCTTCACTTACTCCGTCGCTACGTGCCAGTCGCTCCACATGTGTCACCTGCGAGTTCCGGGTATGGACTCGCCACAGCCGGTGGAGGGTCGACTCCCACTGATTCACCCCGAGCCCTTCCTCGGTGAGCACTGCATGTGGGTGAGCACTGTGCCCCCCACATGGACGGTGGCTGACGGACGGACGGTTTCAGTGTGGCATCTGAGGGAAGAGACGCGCGGTGTCGTGGTTTTCTTGTGCATAACAGGAAGACGCGATGCGCGCGCGTGGTTGAATGCCGCCGTGTGGGGTAACGCCCGGCAGAGATCATTCGCGGTTTTTCGCGGTTCGGCGCTGGAGGACTAGTGGACTTGAAGCTTGATCACTACACGAAGGACGACACCGAAGTCGTCGTCGTCGAGGGTGAGATCGATGTCTATACCGCGCCCAGGCTGCGTGAGCTCCTGATCGATCTGGTCAACAAGGGCAACTTCCACCTCGTGGTGAACATGGAGAAGGTGGAGTTCCTCGACTCGACGGGGCTCGGCGTGCTCGTGGGCGGCCTGAAGCGCGTGCGCGCCCACGACGGCACGCTCGACCTGGTCTGCACCCAGGAGCGCATCCTGAAGATCTTCCGGATCACCGGACTGACCAAGGTCTTCGGCATCTATGAGTCGGTGCAGGAAGCCATCGACAAACGCAAGACGAACTAGTCGCAGTCACGTAACGAGCAAACGATGGCACTCGTCCAGCTCACGATCAGCGCGCTGCCCGCACACGTGCGCACGGCCCGGCTCATGGCCACGGCCGTCGCACGTCGGGCCGGCATCGCCGAAACCGCCCTCGACGAGATTCGGCTGGCGGTCGGCGAAGCGTGCTCGCGTGCGGTGGAGGCACACCGTGCGCACTGCCCCGACCAACCGATCCGGCTCGAACTGATCGACAGCGCCGTGCCCCGGCCCGAGGGCCCCCAGGGCGGCGCTCCGGCCGCGATCCCGCACAACGGGAACGGGCGCTCCGCCCAGCGTTTCGAGGTCGTGGTCGCCGACCGGGCACCGGTCTCCGATCCCGGCTCGACGGTGAACCACCACGCGGCCGGTGGCACCGGGATCTTCCTGGGCGAGCAGCAGACTCCGGCCGGCGGCGTCTCGGGGCTCTCCCCCGACGTCGGGCTCGCGGTGATCGTCGGCCTCGCCGACGAGGTCAGCATCGAGCCCAACGATGACGGCACCGTCGTCCGGATGAGCTGGCCGCTGGGGCAGAGCGAGCCGGAGAACACGGAACTCGTCGACTGACGGCCCTGTGACGTGCACGGCGGGCGTCCACTCCGGCGGAGTGGACGCCCGCCGTGCTCACCCCACCCACCGCGCCACAGCGCCGCTCCGGGGCTCTGAGCGCCCACTGCGCGCTCCGGGACGTCAGTCCCCACTCCGCAGCACCGCCTGCACCCGGAAGCGCTCCAGGACCACCTGGGTGGCGTCATCGAGGGTGACGCCGTGCGGCGGGGGCGGCTCCACCCGTGCCGCCTCCCGGCGCCAGAACTCCTCGTGCGCCGCGCGCCACTCCGCCACCGTGCGGTGGCCTTCACCCTCGGCGGCCGCGTGCGCTTCGTCGACCTCGCCGAGCGGCACCACGCACATGTCGATCGTCTCGATGACGGCGACCGGGTGCCCCGCGGAGTCGACCAGGAGCGCCTGGTCCCCGGTTTGGGGCAGCGGCTCCCCTGCCGCCTCGTAGTCGGCGAGCAGACTCGCCGTGGCGGTCTTGCGGCCGTCCAGGATCGCGGCGACGAGCCCGTCGCGCATCGGTCCGGGGGCGCCGAACTCGGCCCTGGGGAGCGTGGCGAGCGCGAACCGCATGGTGCTGGCGAACGTCATGCGGCAACCCTAAGCCGCCCTACTCGCGCGTAACCGCGCCCTGCGAGGCAGGTCACACCGCAGCCCCCGCGGGAACGGGCGTCCGCGGCCCCGGGAGACCTCGCTCACAGTTCAACCCGAGGCCGCCTCGGACGGCCGCTCCCCGACCGGAGCGCATCCGAGCGGCCCGTCCTAGTCGCACTCCTGCGGCGACACCGGCTGGGTGGCGGTGGCTCCGGTGCGGGCGTTCTCCGCGACCTCGTCGGCGGTGAGCACGTAACCCGTCTCGCCCTCGTTGGTCGCGGCGGCGAACACGACACCGTAGACCGTCCCCTGCGGCGAGAGCAGCGGGCCGCCCGAGTTGCCCGGTCGGACCACCGCACGCACCTGATAGATCTCCCGGCTGACCTGCTGCGAGTGGTAGAAGTCGGGCCCCTGCGCGGTCTGCTGGGCGCGGATGCGTGCCGGGACGGCGGTGAATCCGTTGTTCCGCGGGAAACCGGCGACGACGGCGTCGTCGCCCTTCTCCGCCTCGTGTTCGAAGGCCAGCGGGTCGAGGCCGACACCGGGAACGTCGAGCACCGCGATGTCCTGCTGCGGGTCGTACAGCACGATCGTGGCCGGCACCTGGCGTCCGGTACGGGTGACCACCCGCAGGTCCTGGGTGACCCCGGCGACGACGTGCGCGTTGGTCATGATGCGGTCCTGGCCGTAGGCGAACCCGGTGCCCTCGACGCGCCGCTGGCACGACGGCGCGGTGCCCAGCACCTTGACGACGCTCTTGGAGGCCTCGCGCAGCTCGGGGGTGTTGAGCACGTCGGGGTCGGGCGGCTCCACCTCGGCCGGCTCTCCCGACCCCAGGCCGCTGAAGACCTGCGGGAACGCGCTCTGGTCGACGATTCTGCGGAAGGTGGAGAACCACATGTAGGCCGTGTCGGGCATGACCTGGTCCACGGCCTGCAGGACACGGGAGCGCTGCACCTCGTTGTTGAGGACGGGGATCGCGGAGTTGGCCACCGCGCTGCCCACCAGCCACGCCACCAGCAGCACCGAGACGGTGCTGACCAGTGCCCCGCCCATGGCGTCCAGGACGCGGGCGGAGTCCCAGGTGACGCGGTTGCGCACGACCGTGCCGAGGTAGGAGGCGAGGAACTGGCCCATGGCGGCGGACAGGAAGACGACGGCGATCGCCAGCAGCGCCTGGCGCCCCGGCTCGGCGACGAACGACTGGATCAGCGAGGGCGCCCCGAGCGCGGCGAGCACGCCGCCGCCGATGAACCCGGCGAAGCTCAGAATGCCGACGATGAAGCCCTGCCGGTAGCCCGAGACCGCGAAGAGCAGCACCAGGACGACCAGCACCAGATCCAGCACGATGCCCTCCATCACGTCACGCCGTCCCGCCGTCCGGGCGCACCAGGTCACCAATAGGCACGATCGGCCCGCTGCCGCGGTTCGGCATCGGGGTCTCCCATCCACCCAGGACCAGCAGGCGGTGGAGGATCCCGGCGGTGAAGCCCCACACCAGCATTCCGCGCACACGGAACGCCGGGCCGATGGTCCCATCCGGGTGGCGGACCCGCACCCGGTTCGCGGGATCGGCGAGCTCGGAGACGGGGACGCGACAGACGGCCGCGACCTCCCCGCTGTCGGCCGGATGCACCGCCGAAGGCGTGTGCCACCAGGCCAGGACCGGAGCGACGCGGAAGCCGCTGCGCTCGATGTACAACTCGGGGAGCAGGCCCAGCGTCGCGATCCCGGCCGGGTCCAGCCCGGTCTCCTCCTCGGCCTCGCGCAGCGCGGCCTCCTCGGGGCCGGTGTCGGACGGCTCGATCCGGCCGCCGGGGAAGGCCGGCTGGCCGGAGTGGCGGCGCAGCCCGTTGTTGCGCTGGATCAGCAGCACGTCGGGGCCGCCGTCGCCCTCGGCGAAGAGGATGAGCACGGCGGAGGGGCGCCCGCCGGACTCCGGTGGGCGCATCACGGCCGGAACCGGCATCCGCCGCGCGGCGTCGGCCAGCCGCGCCAGCCACTCGGGGGCGGCGCCCGGTTCCCGGCTCGGCCGCCCGCTCATGAGAACGGGCCGTTCCGGACGAGTGCGCGCGCGGTCGCCTCGTCGGTCGGCCCCTCGCCGAAAGCGGGGCACAGGGGAGCCAGCGCGCAGGCCCCGCACGCGGGTCGGCGGGCGTGGCAGACACGGCGGCCGTGCCAGATGAGCCGGTGGGACAGCATGGTCCAGTCCTTGGGCGGGAACAGTGCGGCGATCTCGTGCTCGACCTTGACGGGGTCGGTGGCTGCGGTCCAGCCGAGACGGCGGACCAGCCGCCCGAAGTGGGTGTCCACGGTCAGTCCGGGGACGCCGAAGGCGTTGCCGAGCACCACGTTTGCCGTCTTTCTCCCAACACCGGGTAGTCTCACCAGGGCATTCAGTGTTCCGGGGACCTCGCCGCCGTGCCGTTCGCACAGCTGCTGCCCCAGCCCGATGATGCTGTTCGCCTTGGCCCGGAAGAAGCCGGTGGAGCGGATGATCCCCTCCAGCTCCTCCCGGTCGGCGGCCGCGTAGTCGGCTGCGGTGCGGTAGCGCGCGAAGAGCGTCGGCGTCACCGCGTTGACCCGCTTGTCGGTGCACTGCGCCGACAGGATCGTGGCGACCAGCAGTTCGAGGGGGTCGGTGAAGTCCAGTTCGCAGTGCGCGTCCGGGTACAGCCGGGTCAGCTCCCGGTTGATGCGGCGGGCACGGCGCACCAGGGCGAGCCGCGTCTCGCCCGTCGGGGTCGCGGGGGCTTGGGACGTCTCGCCTGGCGTAGGGATAGTGGAAGGGTCACCGGACACACCCAAAGACTACGTACCTCACGGCCGTTCGGCGGGCCGGGGAACGTAACAAGCCGACGACCACCGACACGGGTGACGCATCGCCCGCGCTCGGTGACGGAGATTATGTCGGCAATATCAGGAGATCGGCAGGGTGAGCACCGTCCGGGGCGCTAATGCATCTAAGATCGGAATCGCCGACGTCGGCTGTGGCGGGTTGTCACCCAGGCGACAAGCCGAGGTAACCACCTGGTTTCACACTGGGGTGCGATATACGTCACACTGTTGACGGTCAGGTTGCAAGGAGGACGTGGTGGACGAGACCAATGAGGTGCTGCGGAAGGCGCCTCTTTTCGAAGCACTCGACGAGGAGGGCGCTGCCGCTCTGCGCGCCTCGGTGAGCGAGGTGCGCCTCGGCCGGGGGCAGACGCTCTTCTCCGAAGGGGATGAGGGCGACCGTCTCTACGTGATCCTCAGCGGAAAGGTCAAGCTGACCCGCACCGCCGTCGACGGCCGGGAGAACCTGCTGAGCGTGCTCGGCCCGGGTGAGATGTTCGGCGAGCTCTCGCTGTTCGACCCGCGCCCGCGGACGGCCAGCGCCGTCGCCGTGACCGACGCCGTGCTCGCCGGCCTGGGCCACGACGACCTGCGCCCGTTCATCGCGGGCCAGCCCCAGGTGTCCGTGGAACTGCTCAAGGCCCTGGCGAACCGGCTGCGTCGCACCAACGACGCCATGTCGGACCTCGTCTTCACCGACGTTCCGGGGCGCGTCGCCAAGGCCCTGCTCGACCTTGCCGACCGGTTCGGTAAGGAGGGCGAGGACGGCCTGCACGTGCACCACGACCTCACCCAGGAAGAGCTGGCCCAGCTCGTGGGCGCTTCGCGAGAGACCGTCAACAAGGCACTCGCCGAGTTCGCCCTGCGCGGCTGGCTGCGGATCGAGGCCAAGGCCGTCGTGCTGCTCGACATCGAGCGGATGCGCCGCCGCGCGCGGTGAGCATCATCGACCGTTCTACGACCGAGCCCGGCCCAGTGCCGGGCTCGTCGTGTATCCGGCGGCCGCACAGGCGCCCGTGACGCGTGGCCGCACGCGGCTCAGACGTCGCCGAGCTCCTGCGGCACGTCGCCGCGCTTGGCCAGGTAGCGCAGCTGAGCCCGGACCGACGCCTCCGCGGCCAGGGTCAGCGTCGGCTCGATGTCGGTGTACACCCGTGTGACGACCTCCCGCGGCGTCCGGGCGCCCGCCCGCACCGCCGCCGTGACCTGCTCCAGCCGCTCCTCCCGGTGCGCGATGTACTCGTCCAGCCGATCGAGCGCCTCGGCGCAGATCGGACCGTGGCCGGGGAGCAGCGCCCGCACCTCCGTCCGGCGGGCCAGATCCCGCAGCCGGTGCAGCGACTCCATGTAGGCGGCCAGTCCGCCGTTGCCGCCGAGCACCGTGCTGCCGCGGCCGAGCACCGTGTCGCCGGTGAGCACGACGCCGTCGGCGGGGAGGTGGAAGGACACCGAGTCCGCGGTGTGCCCCGGTGTCGCGATCACGTGCAGCCGCAGCCGGTCCACGACGATCTCCTCGCCGTCGGCCAGGGGCTCCCCGCCGATGCACAGCGCGGGGTCCACGGCACGCACCGGGGCCCCGGTGAGCTCCGCGAAGTAGCGGGCGCCGTCCGTGTGGTCGCCGTGGTGGTGGGTGAGCAGTGCGACGGTGACCTGTGCCCCCTGCTCCTGCACGGTGCGCGCCACCCGCTCCAGGTGCCGTTCGTCGTCGGGTCCGGGGTCGACCACGACCACGCCGCGGGCGCCGGGTTCGCGCAGCAGCCACGTGTTGGTCCCGTCGAGCGTCATGGGGCCGGGGTTGGGGCACAGCACGCAGCTCGCGCGCAGGGTGCCGGAGCCGTCGATCCTCATCGCACCTCGTCTCTCGCTGGGAGGCCACCGGGCCGGGCCGCGGCGGGCCCGGTGACGGGGGATCGTCAGAGCAGATCGTCAGGGCAGAACTTCGGGCCGGGCTTCGGCGCGGCCTGTCACAGCGGGTAGTCGACGCCGTCGGGGACGACCAGGCGGTACTCTCCGCCGATCTCGCGCAGCTCGGGCTCGACCGGCCGCACCTCGCCGCGGTCGGCCGACAGCACCGCCGCGAGTGTGCCGCAGGCGGCTAGGTCCTTGCAGGTGGAGACGGTCGGCGGGAGCATGGGCAGCTCGCCGCGCTCCCACCCGGCCACGGCGTCGGCCGGGCGCATCCACGTGACGCGGTCGGCCTCGCCGCCGACGTCCCGTGTCTGCTGGCCCACGGGCAGCGCCGCGGCGAAGAAGCGGGTGTCGTAGCGGCGGCGCTCCACCTTCGGGGTGATCCACTGCGACCAGAGCCGCAGCAGGTCGGAGCGGATCACCAGCCGCCGCTTGTCGAGGAACTCCGCGAACGACAGGGAGCGGTCGAGGAGGGCCCGGCGATCGGCCTCCCAGCCCGCGCCACGGGTGTCAGCGACGATATCGGCGTCGTCCGGTGAGGAACCCGCCAGGAGCACCCCCGACTCCTCGAAGGTCTCCCGCACCGCCGCGCACACCAGGGCACGCGCCAACCCCTCGGTCGTGCCGAGCCGCTCGGCCCACTCGCGCGGGGCCGGCCCGGCCCAGCCCACCTCGCGGTCGGCGTCGCGCTCGTCCACGCCGCCGCCGGGGAACACGTAGGCGCCCGGGGCGAACGGCATGGAGGAGTTCCGCCGCAGCAGGTAGACCTGCAGCTCACCGCGGCCGACCGCGGAGGGGGCGGCGTGCTCGCGCAGCAGCATGACCGTTGCCGCCGGGCGGGGCTCGGCGGGCGCGACGCGCCCGCCGAGGATGTCGCGGACCCGCGACTGGTCGCTCGTCATGGTCGTCCTCCTGGGGTGCGGTGAACAGCCATCGTGTCGGCCGGCCGCCGGGCCCGCGGGGGATCGGCCCCGCGCCGACGAACCGGCCTTTCCGCCGCGGGATTCCGCCCCCGAACACCGACGCCGGCCCCGGGTGCACGACCACACGCGCTCTCATCATCATCTCGCGTGCACTCTTCCCGAGACCGGCGCGGGTACGCAATGCGCTCGGGCGCCTCAGGCGACCTCGACGATCAGTTCGACCTCGACCGGGACGTCCATCGGCAGTACGGCCACGCCGACCGCGCTGCGGGCGTGCACCCCGGCGTCGCCGAAGACCTCGCCGATGAGCTCGCTGGCCCCGTTGATGACCTGCGGCTGGCCGGTGAAGGACGGGTCGCTGGCCACGAACCCGACCAGTTTGACCACGCGCTTCACCTTGGACAGCTCGCCGATCTCCGCCTTCACCGCGGCGAGCGCGTTCAGCGCGCAGATGCCCGCGAGCTCCTTCGCGCGCTCCGGGGTGACGTCGGCGCCGACCTTGCCGGTGGCGGCGGGCGCGCCCTGCACCATCGGCACCTGGCCGGAGATGTAGACGTGGTCGCCCGTCCGCACCGCCGGTGTGTAGGCGGCGAGCGGCTTGACCACCTCGGGCATCGTGTGCCCGAGCTTCTCGATGCGCTCCTCGGGCGTCGCCATCAGGCCTTCACCCGCTTCATGTAGGCGACCAACTGCTGGTTGCGCGGGTCGGCGTCCACGGTCGGCGCCGGAATGACGGCCACCAGCTCCCAGCCGTCCTCCCCCCAGTTGTCCAGGATCTGCTTCGTCGCGTGCGACAGCAGGGGCACCGTCGCGTATTCCCACTTCGTCATGGGCGCCACCTTACTCACCACACGCCGCCGTTGATCGTCGCGCCCACCGCCGCCCGAATAAACTCCCAGGGATGAGTGCGCGCGATCGGGACTGGGATGGCGTCCGGCTGCACGTCGTGACCGGAAAGGGAGGTACCGGCAAGACGACCCTGGCCGCCGCCCTTGCGCTGGCGCTGGCCTCCGGCGGCGGGAAGGTGCTACTGGTCGAGGTCGAGGGGCGCCAGGGCATCGCCCAGCTCTTCGACTGCCCGCCACTGCCGTACGAGGAGCGGAAGGTCGCCGTCGCGCCGCGGGGCGGAGACGTGTACGCGCTGGCCGTCGACGCCGAAGCCGCCCTGCTCGACTACCTGGAGATGTTCTACGGCATGCGCCGCGCCGGGCAGGCGCTCAGCCGGTTCGGCGCGGTGGACTTCGCCGCCACCATCGCGCCGGGGATGCGCGACGTGCTGCTCACCGGCAAGGCGACGGAGGCGGTACGCCGCCGGGTGGGAGCCGACCGCAGGCGCGGAAGCGGGCGCGAGGGCTCCCAGGAGCCGTTCGTGTACGACGCCGTGGTGATGGACGCGCCACCCACCGGCCGGATCGCCCAGTTCCTCAACGTCAATGCCGAGGTGGCCGGGCTGGCCCGGGTCGGTCCCATCCGCAACCACGCCGACAAGGTGATGGAGACGATGCGGTCGCCGGAGACCGTGGTGCACTTCGCGACCCTGCTGGAGGAGATGCCGGCCCAGGAGGCCGTGGACGGCGCAGCGGAGATCCGGGAGGTGGGGCTCAACGTCGGCGCCGTCATGGTCAACATGGTGCGCGACCCGCTGTTCGACGCGGAGTCGCTGGCGGCGGCCGCGGCCGGGCGGCTCGACGTCGACGCCCTGGCCTGCGGTTTGAAGGCCGCCCGTTTGGAGCACCCCGAGCAGAGGGCGCGCGAACTCGCCGAGGAGATCACCGACCACGCCCTGCGGATGCGCGTGGAGTCCGCCATCCGCGACCGACTCGCCGACCTGGAACAGCCCCGCTACGAGCTCCCCTTCCTCAACGACGGCATCGACCTCGGGGGGTTGTACATGCTGGCGGATGGACTCAGGGAACAGGGCGCCGCGTGAGGGTGAACGAGTGCGCGAAGCCGGCGGCGCCCGACCGCCGCAGGCCCCACCGCGCCACCGGCGCAGCAAACGAGGAACCCGAACGCGGCCGAGCACACCCCGTGAGGGTGAACGAGTGCGCGAAGCCGGCGGCGCCCGACCGCCGCAGGCCCCACCGCGCCACCGGCGCAGCAAACGAGGAACCCGAACGCGGCCGAGCACACCCCGTGAGGGTGAACGAGTGCGCGAAGCCGGCGGCGCCCAACCGCCACAGGCCCCACCGCGCCACCGGCGCAGCAAACGAGGAACCCGAACGCGGCCGAGCACACCCCGTGAGGGTGAACGAGTGCGCGAAGCCGGCGGCGCCCAACCGCCACAGGCCCCACCGCGCCACCGGCGCAGCAAACGAGGAACCCGAACGCGGCAGGAATGCAGACCGCATGACGTGTAGGGGGAACGATGACGGACGCGCGTGAGGCGCCGCGGCTGGACGTGGACGCGCTGCTGACCGACCGGCGTACGCAGATCGTCGTGTGCTGTGGCTCGGGCGGGGTCGGTAAGACCACCACGGCTGCGGCGCTCGGCCTGCGCGCGGCCGAGCACGGGCGCAACGTCGTCGTCATCACGGTGGACCCGGCGCGGCGGCTGGCCCAGTCGATGGGGTTGACCGAGCTCGACAACGTCCCGCGCCGCGTACCGCTGCCGCCGGGCGCCGGCGGCACCGGCCGACCGGGGACGTTGCACGCGATGATGCTCGACATGAAGCGGACGTTCGACGAGATCGTCGAGTCGCACGCCGATCCCGAGCGGGCGCGGCTGATCCTGTCGAACCCCTTCTACCAGTCGCTGTCCTCCAGCTTCTCCGGGACGCAGGAGTACATGGCGATGGAGAAGCTGGGGCAGCTGCGCCAGTCGGGCGACTGGGACCTGATCATCGTCGACACCCCGCCGAGCCGGTCGGCGCTGGACTTTCTGGATGCGCCCGAGCGGCTGGGCCGGTTCCTCGACGGGCGGCTGATCAAGTTCCTCAGCGCTCCGGCGAAGACGGGCGCGTTCCGCCTGCTGGGCGCCGGGTTCGGGATGGTCACCGGCGTGATCGGCAAGATCGTCGGGGCGCAGGTGCTCAAGGACGTGCAGACGTTCGTCACCGCTTTCGACGCCGTGTTCGGCGGGTTCCAGGAGCGCGCCGAGCAGACCTACCGGCTGCTGCAGGCCCCGGGCACGGCGTTCCTCGTCGTGGCCGCGCCGGAGAGCGACGCACTGCGCGAGGCGTCGTACTTCATCGAGCGGCTCGACCAGGACCGTATGCCGCTGGCCGGGGTGATCATCAACCGGACGCACCGGACGTCGGTTCGGGGCCTGTCGGCGGCGCGCGCGGCGGCTGCGGTGGAGGCGCTGGAGGAAGCCGGGAACCACCGGCTCGCCGCCGCGGCCCTGCGGTTGCACGCCGAGCGGGCGCGGCTGCAGGACCGGGAGGAGCGGCTCAGCGCGCATCTCACCTCGGCTCACCCCGCGGTCCCCCTCACCGAGGTGCCGGCGCGGCCGGAGGATGTGCACGACCTGGAGGGGCTGCGCGAGATCGGCGCGGCGATCGCGGATACGGGGGACCGTGCGGGACCTGCGGCCCCTCCGGGGTGAGGTGGGCGAGGGCGGCGCCGGTCTCCCGGCGGCCGGTCTCAGTGCGTGAGCGCGCCGCCGCGGACCCGGTCACGGTGCTCGGCAGGGCCGGCGTCACGGTCGATGGGGGCGGCTCCGTGCGGGGCGAGGGCGGCGCGCGCGGTACCGGCGGCTCCCGTCGGGGCGGTGTGCCCGGCCTGGCTGCGGTGCAGTGAGGCGGCGAAGCCGTCGCGCGCGGACCGCTTACGCGGGATGGGGCCGCGCTCGGCGCCTTCGCGTTCGTAGGCGTCGCGTGCGGTCTCCAACAGGGCGCGCCAGGAGGTGACGTCGGGGCGGCGGCGCAGCAGCGCGCGCCGCTCGCGCTCGGTCATCCCGCCCCAGACGCCGAACTCGATCCGGTTGTCGAGGGCGTCGGCCAGGCACTCGGCCCGCACTGGGCAGCCTCGGCAGATGAGCTTGGCCCGGTTCTGTGCGGCCCCCTGCACGAAGAGCGCGTCGGGGTCGGTCTCCCGGCACATGGCCTTCGTGCTCCAGTCCGTGATCCACATCGGTGTCCCACTCCCAAGATCAACGTGTGAGGTTCTGGTGTACGGCCGACGGGCGCGGTCGTCGGCCGGGGCGGGAGGGGTCGGCGGCCGGTGCCGCTCGCGCTTGTCCGGCAGGGGCCGGGAAGGCCCGGGGCACCGAGTTTCGGACCGTCGCGTCCCCCCTCGCCATTGGGGTCGAAACTACGGACCAGGGGGCGTGAGCGACAGGCCCTTGGGGACCCATTTCCGATATGACACGGACGTGCCATTGCGACTCGCGCGAGTCATGGATTCGGCCCGCACACGGGCGATTCGCCGGTCAACCGCATCCCCTTGCCAAGCGTCGTCTATGCGAGGATTGAGCTGGGGTCTGACGGTTCGGGTGGGTGTGGTTCGCGTGGATGAGCGTGGTCGTCGGGGATGGCCCGAGATGCCCCCTCTCACACGTTCGACACGTTCCCGGCCGCACATAGTCTGATGGGGTGGGTCAGGGGACATTGCTGCAGAAAATCGGTCAGCTCGTAGGCGTTGGGGTCATCGCCGGTGTGCTCGTCGCGGCGCTCGCGCTGCCCGCGGTCGGAGGTCTCGGCATCACCGCGCGCAACGTCGCCACCGGGTTCCTCAACATGCCGAGCGAACTGGAAACGCCGCCGCCTCCGCAACGGTCGGTGATCTACGACCGCAACGGCGAGACCATCGCCGAGATCTTCGACCAGAACCGGGAGCTGGTCGAGCTCGACGACATGGCCCCGGTCATGCGCGAGGCCATGATCGCCATCGAGGACTCGCGCTTCTACGAGCACGGCGGCATCGACATCTCGGGCACCTTCCGGGCCGCGCTGCGCACACTCAGCGGCAGCACGCAGGGCGGCTCCTCACTGACTCAGCAGTACGTCAAGAACGTGCTGATCGAGAGCGCCACCTCGCAGGCCGAGCAGGAGGCGGCCCGCGAGACCTCGATCGCCCGCAAGGTGCGCGAGCTGCGCTTCGCCATCGCCCTGGAGCAGCGGGTCGGCAAGGACGACATCCTGGAGGGCTACCTCAACATCGCCTACTTCGGCGACGGCGCCTACGGCGTGGAGTCGGCCGCACAGCACTTCTTCGGGGTCAGCGCCGCCGAGCTGAACCTGGAGCAGTCCGCCGCGCTCGCCGGCGCCGTGCGCTACCCCTACCTGTACAACCTCCGCCTCAACCCCGATGACGGCAAGGAGCGCCGCGACGTCGTGCTGGACCGCATGGCGCAGACGGGGGCGATCAGCGAGGAGGAGGCCGAGGAGGCCAAGGCCAAGGACCTGGAGCTGGACGTCAGCACGCCGAGCAACGGGTGCATGCCCAGCGACCAGCCGTACTTCTGCGACTACGTGGTCCAGGAGATCGAGAAGAACGAGCAGTTCGGCAAGAACGAGACCGAGCGCGCCCGGTGGCTGCGCACGGCCGGCCTGAAGATCCACACGACGCTCGACGTCGACATGCAGGAGGCGGCCCAGGACGCCGTCGACAAGTGGGTCCCGCGCAAGAACGAGTCGCGCAAGGTGGCGGCTGAGGTCCTGATCGAGCCGGGCACCGGCGAGATCCGCGGCATGGCGCAGAGCCGGAACTACGGCCCTGACGAGTCCAAGCTCGGTGAGACGTCGATCAACTTCTCCACCGACTCCGACCGCGGCGGCAGCACCGGCTTCCAGGCGGGGTCGACCTTCAAGGCGATCACCCTGGCCGCTGCGCTGGAGCAGGGCAAGGGCTTCGGCACCTCGTTCAGCTCCGGCAACAGCACCACCATCACCGGGCAGCGCAACTGCGACGGCGGCGTGCTCGCCCCCTGGCCGGTGAAGAACGCCGGGGATACCAAGGGCGGCACCAGCAACAACATGATCTCCGGCACCAAGGGGTCGGTGAACACCTACTTCGCGCAGCTGCAGAAGAGCGTGGGGCTGTGCAACGTCATCGAGATGGCGGAGAAGCTGGGGATCCAGCGCGCCGACGGCCAGAGCTTCGACAACCCGCGGACCCAGGGGAACAACTCCTTCACCCTGGGCAGTGAGGAGGTCTCGCCGATGGCCGTGGCCAACGCCTACGCCACGTTCGCCTCCGGCGGCGTCTACTGCAAGCCGCAGGCCATCACGAGCATCGAGGACCAGCAGTCCGGCAAGACCATCGAGCTGGACAGCGACTGCGAGCGGGTCATCGACGAAGACGTCGCCAACGGCGTGAGCTACCTGCTGTCGCAGACCTTCAAGGGCGGGACCACCACCGGCCTGGAGATCGGCCGCCCGGCGGCGGCCAAGACCGGTACCACCGACGGTTCGGCAGCCGCGTGGTTCGCCGGGTACACCCCGAACCTGGCCAGCGCCGTCTTCGTCGGCGACCCGCGCGGGCCGCAGAACTACCCGCTGCGCAACGTCACCATCGGCGACCGCTCCTACGGTGCGGTCTACGGGGCCACCATCCCCGGGCCGATCTGGAAAGAGACCATGAGCAAGGCGGTGAAGGACCTCCCCGAGGAGAAGTTCCCCGCACCGCCGGGCAAGTTCGGCTCCAGGTCCGAGCCGTCGCCCTCGCGGGATGACGATGACGCCGACACGACTCCGGCGAGCAACGCCACGGGTGAGGGCGGCGTGCCCAACGTCCTGGGGCAGCAGGAGTCCGCGGCGGTGCGGGCGCTGGAGGACGCCGGATACAGCGTCAGCGTCTCCAACACGCGGATCCGCTCCACCCACCCTGAGGGCACCGTGGCCGCGGTCAACCCCGACCCGGGCACGTCACTGCCGCCGGGCGCGACGGTCAACGTGTTCCTCAGCAACGGCGGCGGCGCGGGCCGCGCCACGACCGTCCCCGACGGACACGTGTGGCGTCCCGGCACGGGACCGGTCCTGGCCCCGGCCATGACACGCTTCACAGGCCACGACGCCCCCTGACGGCCGACGGCGGCGAAAGGGGTGGGTGGTCCCGGATCCGGGACCACCCACCCCTTTCGCGCTTCATCACCCGTGCCCGGGCGTCACCGCGCTGCCCACCGCATCACCGCAGGCAGGGCGGACGGATCGCCCGGCACGACCGCGTCACGCGGAGAGCTGCCGCTTGACCTCCGCAGCGACCCGGCCGCCCTCGGCGCGCCCGGCGACCTTCGGGTTGACGACCTTCATCACCTGGCCCATGGCCTTGACGTCGCCCGCCCCCGCCTCCGCGATCGCGGCGCTGACAAGGTCGGCCAGCTCGGCGTCGGTGAGCTGCGCGGGAAGGTACTCGGCGAGGACCTCGCCCTCCTCGCGCTCGGCCCGCGCCTGCTCGGGGCGGTCACCCTTGTCGAACGCGTCCGCGGCCTCACGGCGCTTCTTGGCCTCGCGCGTGAGGAGCTTGACGACCTCGTCGTCGCCGAGTTCGCGCGCGGAGCCGCCGGCCACCTCCTCGGTGGTGAGGGCGGTCAGCACCATGCGCAGCGTCCGGGTCCGCAACTCGTCGCGCGCCTTCATCGCGGCGGTGAGGTCGGCTTTCAGGCGGTCTTTGATTTCGGCCATGCAAGAGATCATAGAGTCCGATCCGCGCAGCACCCACGACTTTTCCACCGGTGCCGGGCCGGACCCGCGGCCGCACAGCCGCCGCGGACTGGGGACGAAGCCGCAGAAGGCCCATCCGGGTCGCGGCATCTGGCACCATCACATAAGCGGACATGGGGAGGTGCGGGTGAAACACCTGGGGAGAACGATCGGCCGGGCTGCGGCCGTCACCGCGGCGGTGGGCGTCGCAGGGCTCGGCTACGCGTCGTTGATCGAGCGCAACTGGTTCCGGCTGCGCCACTACGAGATTCCGCTGCTTGAGGAGGGGGCGCGGCGGCTACGCGTGCTCCACCTCTCCGACGCGCACCTGACACCCGGGCGCCGGATGCTCATGGACTGGGTCCGCGGGCTCGACGACTACCGGCCCGACCTGGTCGTCAACACCGGCGACTCGCTGGCGCACCCCGATGCCGTCGGCCCGTTCATCGACGCGCTGGGGCCGCTGCTGGACCGGCCGGGCGCGTTCGTGTTCGGGTCCAACGACCTGTACTCACCGACGTTCAAGAACCCCGCCCGCTACCTGTGGCGCGACAGCAAGACCGACTACGGCGAGCGGGCCGAACCGGACCTGCCGTGGCAGGAGCTGGGAGCGGCGATGAGCGCGTCGGGGTGGCTGGACCTGAACAACGGCACCGGGCGGCTGAAGGCGGGCGAGGCGGACATCGCCTTCGGCGGCGTGCACGACTCGCACATCGGGCTGGACCGCTACGACGCCATCGCGGGCCCCGCCGCACCGGACGCCGACGTCCGCGTCGGCGTGCTGCACTCCCCCGAACCGGCCAACCTCGACCGCTTCGAATCCGACGGCTACGACCTCCTCCTCGCCGGCCACACCCACGGCGGCCAGATCTGCATGCCCTTCTACGGCACGCTGGTCACCAACTGCGGTATCGACCGCACCCGCGCCTGGGGCCTCAACCGCTACGGCCGCTCCTGGCTCCACGTCTCCGGCGGGCTGGGCACCTCCCCCTACGCCCCGGTCCGCTTCTGCTGCCGCCCCGAAGCCAGCCTGATCGACCTGGTCGCGCGCGGTTAGTCCGCCGATCCGACGCCTGGGGGTGGCCGTCCGGCAGCCACCCGTGCCGTGCATGCACACTGGAAACATGTACTCCGAACGGGGCTCACGTGTCCCCGGGGCGGTGGTGTGGCGGGGGAGGGCCGAGGGGCCCGACGCGGTCGAACAGCGCGTCCTGCCGGACGGGTGCATGGACCTGATCTGGGTGCCGGGCGCCCCGCTGCTCGTGGCCGGGCCGGATACCGTGGCGCACGCGGCGGCCTGGCGGGCCGATACCGAGGTCATCGGGGTGCGGTTCTTCCCCGGCACGGCCCCCGCGATCCTCGGGGTGGCCGCGCACGAACTGCGCGACCAGCGGGTTCCCCTGGTGGAGCTGTGGCCGTCGTCGGCCGTGCGCGCCCTGACCGACCGCCTCGCAAGGGCTCCGGATCCGGCGGACCGGCTGGAGGAGTTCGCGCTCCGACGGCTGGCGCGCGTCGGCCCCCCGGATCCGGAGCTCGTCGCGATCGCGGAGCTCGCGCGTGCGGGGGCGACCGTCGCGGAGACGGCGCGCGAACTCGGCGTCGGTGAGCGGCGGCTGCACCGGCGCTGCCGATCCGCCTTCGGCTACGGTCCCAAGACGCTGGCCCGGATCCTGCGGATGCAGCGGGCGCTGGCGCTCGCCCGCGACGGAGTCGCGTGGGCGGCGGCCGCGGCTCGCACCGGATACGCCGACCAGGCCCACCTCACCCGCGAGGTGACGGCCCTGGCCGGGGCCGCACCCACGGAGCTCATCCGGCGGTAGCGGGCAGGGGGGCGAACAGGTCGACGCTGTTCCCGTCAGGGTCGCCGAGCACCGCGTAGCGCATCCCCCAGAAGGCGTCCCACGGCGTGTGGCGCCCCTCGTGCCCGGCCGCGACGAACTCGGCATAGACCCGGTCCACCTCGGCCGGGTCGTCGCAGCGGAACGCCAACGCCACGCCGTGCCCGCCCTGGGGCGGTGTCCAGTCCGGTTCGAAGGAGCGGATGGTCTCCACCGTGTCCCAAGCGATCCGCAGGCCTCCGGGGAGCGGGGCTTCGACGTGCGGCTGAGTGTCGGCCGACTCCGGAATCTCCAGGCCGAGGCGACGGTAGAACGCCAGGGACGCTCCCATGTCGGCCACGACGAGGCCGACCAGATCGAATCGAGGTGCCATGCCCGCCACGGTAGGCCGCCGGCCCGCAGGGAGTCTTGAACGAATCGGACACCACGGAGATCCGGGGGCGCGGGGGCGTGGTGACGGGCACGCGCAAGGCTTCCGGTCCGAGCGTCACGTCCACAGCGACAGGATCAGACCCGCGATCGCCAGGCCGACGACGTGGTATCCGGCGGTGATGCCGAACCAGACCATGGGCTGCGGCTTCTTCGGGTCGAAATACCCCGCGACGAAGAGCGCCGAGGCGGACAGCCCGACCCCGACGAGCAGCGCGAGCGCGATCCCCTCCCCGACCGCGGCCACCCCGACGGCCGCCAGCAGCATCGCCAGAACGATCACCTGGATCAGGCAGACCACCAGCGGACCGATGTACATCGCCGCGCCGGGCTTCTCCTCGTCGTCGCCCGCCCAGTCGATGGCGCGCATCCACGCCTTTCCGAAAACCGGTCGGGCGAACCACACCGCGCCGAGCCCGAAGTAGACGAGTGCCGCCACGACGATGGCGATCCAGTTCAACTCGCCAAGAACACCGATACCCATGATTCCCCCTCGAACCCATGAGGCAGCGTGCACGGACAAGTATCTCCCGGCCGGTGGTGTGTAGCAATTCTCACGGCCACCCGCTTTCCATCGAGAGCCCGACCTCCACCTGGTCAGACGCCCCTCAGAGGGGAAGCCCGACCCACCCTCCCGCCACGGGGGACGAATTCTTGTCTCCGACCGCTCGCGGAGTGCGCTGATTCGATTCCTGCATGATGCATGCGTTCATGACATTTGTTCCGTGATTCTCGGTTGCCGTAATTTCGGCAGGCGCAGAAGAGCAGATCGGCCACACACCATCGACGACGGAACGCGAGTGGACGACATGCACGAGGAATCGTTCCTCCACCCCGGGAGGACTGGAACGGAGAGCCGCACCCATGAGTGAGGCACACGGCACCCGCACCTCCGAGGTCCGAGCCGACGGAGGAGAGTGGCGGAGGACGGCGCGCCGCGTGGTACTGCTGGCCCTCGGCGCGTTCGCGCTGGGGCTCGACGCCTACGTCGTGGCCGGGCTGCTGCCGTCCGTGGCCGCGGATCTGGATGTTCCGCAGGCGACGGCCGGACAGATGGTCACCGTCTTCACGCTGTGCTACGCCCTGGCCGCGCCGGTGTTCGCCACGCTGCTGTCCGGGCGTCCGGCGCGGGCCGTGCTCGGGCTGGCGCTGGCGGTCTTCACGGTGGCCAACGGGCTGTCCGCGCTCGCATTCGACCTGCCGGTGCTCCTGCTCGCGCGGGCGCTGGCGGGAATCGGCGCGGGTGTCTACTCCCCGATCGCGGCGGCGACCGCGGCGGCAATGGCTGGCCCGGAGCGTCGGGGGCGCAGCCTGGCGATCGTCATGGGCGGGATGAGCATCGGCACCGTGGTCGGGGTACCGGTGGGTGTCCAGCTCGCCGAGTACGTGGGGTGGCGCGGGACGCTGTGGCTGGTCACCGCCCTGGGCCTGCTGGCCCTGGTCGGGGTGGTGGCGTTGCTGCCCCGCACCGAGGCGACCCCGCCACCTCCTCTGCGCGAACGGGTCCGGGTGCTGGGCGACGGCAGGGTCGCCCCCATCGCCCTCGTCTCCTTCCTCGGCGGCGTCGCCAGCCTCGGCCTCTACACCTACCTGGCGACGTTCCTGTCCGATGCCGCGGACGTGGCCAACCCGGTCGGCCACCTGTGGGTGTGGGGTGTCGGCGGTGTGCTCGGCAGTCTCCTGGTCGGCCCCCTCGTCGACCGCACCAAGCGGGCGTATCCGGTCGTCGCCGGTCTCCTCGCCGTTCTCATTGCGGCGCACACCGCCCTGCCGACACTCGCCCCCCATGTGTGGGCCGTCATGGTCCCTCTGGTGCTGTGGGGCGCTGTGGGCTGGGCGCTCCAGGTCCCTCAGCAGCACCGGCTGATCGAGGCCCGGCCGGATCACGCCCCCGTCGCCATCTCCCTCAACAGCTCGGCGGTCTACCTGGGGAGCGCGGCGGGCTCCGCGCTGGGCGGCGCGGTCCTGGCGGCCGGTCTTCCCGCTGCCCGGCTCCCCTACTGCACCGCCGGGGTGGCGGTGCTCGCGCTCCTGCTGCACCTGACCGCGGCCCACTGGACGGGGCGGGGACCGGCGCGCCGGGCGAGCGGGACGTCGCGTCGGCGCTGAGGACTGCGGTCCACGGCCTCTAGCATGATGCGGATGGTTGTAGGTCTGCACCACCTCCGCTGCTTCCTCGCCCTCGCGGAGGAACAGCAGTTCACCGGGGCCGCCGAGCGGCTGGGCATCTCCCAGCCGACGCTGAGCCGCAGTATCCGCCGCCTGGAGGAACTGCTGGGGCGGACGCTCGTCGACCGCGCCTCGCGGCACACCCGGCTCACCGCGGAGGGCGTGCGCCTCCACGGCGAGCTGCGCGTACTCCTGCCCCGGCTCGAAACCGCCCTGCGGCCCGCGGGTGCGGAGGCGCCGCTGCGGCTGGGCTACGCGTGGGGTTTCCCCATCGGCTGGGGCAGGAGCGCCATCGGCAGGTTCGAGCAGCGCCACAACGTCCTGGTCCACACCGTGCGCCGCGATGACCGGCTCGCCGGACTGGCCGACGGCACGGTCGACGCGGCCCTCGTCTGGGGCGCGGTCGCCGACCCCGACATGACGACGACCGCGCTGCACACCGAACCCCGTATCGCCGCGGTCTCCACCCGGTCCACCCTCGCGGGCCGCCACGAACTCACCTGGGCCGAACTGGGCCGGCGCTGCATCGTCCTGAACACCGTCAGCGGGACCCTCACCCCCGACCACTGGCCCACCGACGCACGCCCGGAAGTGGGCGCGGAGAGCACCAACATCGACGAGTACCTGCACGCCGTGGCGTCCCGCCGGGGCGTGGGGGTCCTCCCGGTCTCGGTGTCCCTCCACCACCACGACCCGGACGTGCTCTACATCCCCATCACCGACGCCCCGCCGGCCGTCCTCACCTACGCGGTCCCCCGCCAGGCCGCCCACCCACTGGCCGAACACCTCGGAATTACGCTGCACGACCACGCACACAGCGCACCCCATGAGCGCCCGGAACTCGCCCGCAACGAGCGGCCGTAGTCACTGCGCACTTCCCCCTCCATGGGCAGGGTGCTGTGCACGTGGTCAGGCCGGGGGAGCCGCCGGCCGCAGTCCCGCAGCGTGCGGTTTCGGATGCCCCAGCACCGCGTAGGCCAGTGGCCACAGGGCGACGATCGCCGCGACGCTGCCCACGTAGAACGCCGTGAACGCGAAGATCCCCAGCGCAACGGCCGAGATGACCAGCGCGGCAACGACCACCCCGGCTGGAACGCCAGCAACACGGCGCTGGCGACGATGAACGGGAACGCCCACAGGCTCCACCGGTTCTCACCCGCGTCGCGGAGGTACACCCGGATGGCGAGGAAGGCGAGAATCACGAGAGCGGCCACACCCACCACCGCGATGTGCGCCAGCCCCCAGCGCGTCGGGGCGGCCGCCACCGCAGCGGCGAGCGCCGCGGTGTCCGGCGGCGCTCCGGGGAGGTAGGGGTGGTAGATGAAGCTGAGCAGCAGGGCCAGGGGGCGATGAAGAGGACGGCGGCTTGCCATCGTGCCTGGGTGTCGGCGGACATCGCGCCCACCTCCGAGTGATCGGCGGCCGGGGCACCGTGCCTGGGGCAGCGCCCCTTCACTGAGCCACGTTACGCCTCGCGCCACACCGGAACCAGGACAGGAATGCCCTGCCCACCTGCTCATACTTGGCGATCCGCAGCAGCAGCGGGCCGTATGGCGACAGCCCCGACGCACTGATTCCCGAAGAAGGTTGCCCGACAACTCCGACCTCAGAGTTTGGAGTAATAGCGGGTCATAGTGCATGAACCTCGCGGGATGGCGTGGTCTCGCGTGGTCCGGCGCGGAGTGACGTCTCCCGAAAATCTCCCGAAAACCGAAGCCCTCCCCGAGTGCGATCCACACCGGGGAGGTCTTCCTCGTCCATGACGGTTGGCCGTTTCCGGCCGACTGCAGTGACACACGGCGTTCAGCGGGCTACGGTCCATGTTCAGCATCGAAAAGATCAGTGAGGGCCTATGCGCGATTCCGACGACCCCCTGATGCCCGACAAGCAGAGATTCCCCATGGTGTCCGGGACGGCTCCTCCCAGCGACGAAGCACCGAGCCGGGACCGGCCCTTCGTCCTTCGCGGCGCGCCTACCGTTGTTCCCACCCAAGCCAAGCACCGCAGCCCGGCGCACAAGACGACGGTGCCCCAGACCACCAGCCTGGACAACAAGACCCAGGACGACTCCTACACCGTTCCCGATGACTGACCCGGTCGTCCTGGTCATCGGCGAAGAGGGGGACTGGTCCGCCGACGCGGTCGCCAATGCGGTCGCTGCCGCGGGCGCGGATGCGTTCCGACTGACCACCTACGACTTCCCGCAGCGCATGCCCCTGAGAGCCGACCTGCGCGGGAACGGCTAATCGGGGAGTATCACCACGGCCGCGGGAGAGGTCGAGCTGGATCAGGTGCGCGGGGTCTACTACCGGCGTCCTCGGCGGCCCGAACTTCCCGTAGGCATGTCCGGCCCCGAACGGACATTCGCCCACGCCCAAGCGCGCATCGGACTGGGCGGGGTGCTCGCGTCGCTCCGCGCGAGGTGGATCAACCCGCCATCGGCGCTGGCGGACTGCGAGTACAAGCCGCGGCAGCTGGCGGTGGCCGACGCGGTAGGGCTGCGGACACCGGCCACACTCATCACCAACGACGCAGCGGCGGTGAAGGACTTCGCCGCCGATGTCGGCGATCTCGTCGTCAAGCCGCTCGCGGAACCCTCGGTACAGGAGGCCGGCGGCCTCACGGTGGCCTACTGTCGGCGCATGAGCGCGGCGGACTACAGTGACCTGCGCGGGGTGGAAGCGACGGCCCACCAGTTTCAGGAGTGGATCGACCCCGACTACGCGGTCCGCCTGACCGTTGTCGCCGGCGAGCTGTTCCCGGTGGCCATCCACGCGCGGTCCGAGGCCGCCCGCATCGACTGGCGGTCCGACTACGGCAGCCTGTCCTACGAGGTGATCGACTGCCATGGGGCCGTGCGCGACGGCATCCGCTTGTTCCTGGAGGCGTTCGGGCTGGTGTTCGGGGCGTTCGACTTCGTTGTCAGCCCCAGCGGGGACTGGTACCTGCTGGAGTGCAACGCCGCGGGCCAGTGGGGCTGGCTCGCCGAAGAATGCGACCTGCCCATCGCAGACGCCCTGGCCGCCGAGCTGATCGAGGGACGAGCCCAATGACCGACACCGACACGCCCTGGCAGGCGCGCGCCGCGGCGCTGGCCTCCCACCTCGCCGACAACGGAACAGTGACCGGTAAGCAGTGGCGACGCGCCTTCGAGGATGTGCCCCGGCACCTCTTCGTCCCCGGCCACCCCGTGGCCGCGGCCTACGGCGACGAGGCACTGGCCGTGCAGTACAAGCCTGCTCGAACACCCTCCGGCGACGAGATCCGGCTGCCCACCGCCTCGGCCAGCCAGCCCAGCGTGGTGGCCGCGATGCTGGACCGGCTGGAGGCCGGCGACGGCATGCGAGTGCTGGAGGTCGGAACCGGAACCGGGTACAACGCCGCGCTCCTGTGCCACCGGCTCGGTGATGAGCTGGTGGCCTCTATCGACATCTCCCCTGACCTCGTCGACACGGCCCGGCGGACCCTGTCTGGACTGGGGTACCGCCCCGCCCTACACGCCGCCGACGGCCATGCCGGGTGGGCGGACCACGCACCCTATGACCGGATCGTCGCCACCTGCGCCGTCTCCCACATCCCGCCTGCCTGGATCCGCCAGCTCGCCGAAGGCGGGCGGATCGTCGCCCCCTTGCTGGGAGATGAGAACGCCCTGCTGGTACTGGACAAGACCGCCGCCGATGAGGTCACCGGACGCGTCGACATCTACCCGGCCGCGTTCATGCCGATGCGCGAGCGCGCCGACACTCCGCTGGCTCCCGGCCAGCACCTGGCCGCGTCCGGATCCCGGATCCCCTACTACGGAACGAGTCGGCTGAACCCTGCGCGTCTTGCCGACGCCGACCCCGACCTGCTGCTGTTCTGCCACCTGCATGTTCCCGGCCTGCGCGTCGGTACGGTCGAACGCGCCCACGGAGCAGTGCTCGTGGCCACCTCCGCGTCATCCCGCGCCGAGGTCCCCTTCACCGGGAAGGATGACCAGACCTGGGCCACAGTCCAGCACGGCCCGTACCGGATCTGGGACGTCATCGAACACGCCGTGGCCCGATGGGACTCACTGGGGCGCCCCTGTCGCACACGATTCGGCATCACCGCGCTCGACGACGCCGACCGGCAGTACATGTGGTTGGACTCCCCAGACGGGCAGTACGCATGGCCGCTCCCTCTCTAAGGGGCGCACACAGGCTGTGGATAGATGAGCCGGGGCGCGCGCTCGGCGGCTGACGGGCCGCAGACACTGGGCAGATCCGGCGTTCTCCGGACATGTGGCACAGAGGCGCCGTAGCATCCTGACGGCGCCCGCTCCGCCGACCATCCCCCGATTCGTGTGGAGCGCCGCATGCCCAAGAACCTGGCCATCATCCTCATCGCCGCCGCCTCTGCCGTCGGACTCCTCCTCGGAACCGTGATCGGATGGTTCGGCCACCAGCGGTACCTGGCCGGCCAACTGGAGGCGGCCTTCAGCGACGCCGCCGACGCGATCGCCGAGGATTTCGATGACATGGCCGACGACGACCTCGGCGAGACATCCCGGCTGACCGACGGCCCGCCTGAGGGCGACCCTGACGACGGCGCGTTCACTTACACCGCCACGGACGTCAAGAGCACCGGCACCTACCGCGACGACAGCTGCGGAGAGACGGTGAAGGCTGTCGGCGAACACGTCGTGATCAAGATGGAGGCCGAGAACACCGGCCGAGCCCCCGCAACACCACCGTCGGGGTCCTATGACCACGTCTACGCCTACGACGCCGACGGCGTCCAGTTCTCAGTGCACTCCGACATCTGCGGGTATGCCGACGAGACCAACCCCGGCAACTCTACGAAGTACGAGCTCGTGTTCGACGTGCCGGAGGGAACCGAGCTCACGGCCCTGGAACTCGGCTCGGACGCCGGAGGGGACATCGCCGTCGTCGAGCTCGGATAGCCCAGGATCGAACACGACGGGCTGGCTTCATCCCACGCTTCGGGAATGCAACGAGGTACGCTACCTGTGGGAATTGAGCGCAGAAGCCCCGCAGCCGATGGTTGCGGGGCTTGTGTCTTGCCTGCTGAGTCAGATCTCGTCGGCACCAAGGGTCGCGATGAAGGCGCGCCACTCGGCCGCAGGGAAGGTGATGTGCCCTTGGCCGGGGTGCTTGGAGTCACGAACGGCTGCGTCGTGCGGGGATCTGGCGACTTCGACGCAGTTGCCGCCAGAGGGCTGGCTGTAGCTGGACTTGTGGAATTCGGGAACTGAGCTGCTCATCGGGTCATTCGATCTCTTGCAGGAGGGCTATGGTCTCGCCGGGCCGCAAGGCCGCGAGGCGTAGGTGGGCGAAGAGAGAGTGATAGCGCGATATCTCATCCGGATCCTCTAGATAAATCCCGTCCGTATCAGTTTCCAGGTAGACCACCGTGGGGTCGACATCGACCGGGAATTCCAAGATGACGAACGGTCCGCCCGAGCCGGGGTTGAGTTTGTTCGCCCTGGTCATCTGGATCGTGACGTTGGGCCGCTCCGCCATCTCCAGCAGGTGCCGGACCTGTGCGCGGCGCACCTCGGGATAGTCGTCGAGCCGGTGCAGGGCGCACTCATCGAAGATCGCCGAGATCTCCGGTGGGTCCGCTCCGTCCAGGATCCGCTGACGCGTCATGCGCGAGTCGCAGATGCGTTTGATATCCGCGGGCTGTATGAGGGCCGCCCGGCCGGTGGCCTCGATGTACTCCGGCGTCTGCAGCAGGCCGGGGATCACAACCGGCTCCCAGGTGCTGATAGTGGATGCCTCGGCCTCGAAGCCGACGTATCTCGCTGCCAGGACGTCTCTGTACCGGGTCCACCATCCCCGCTCGCGGGACTGGCGGCACAGGTTCAGGATCTCCTCATACTCCTGACCCTTCGGCAGCTTGCAGGCGTCGAGAATGGCGCGGATCTCCGCGACCGTCGGTCGAGCCTTCACGCCGCTCTCGATGTTGCTGTACGTCGACTTGGTCAGCTCGGCCGCCGCCGCGACCTCTTCACCTGTCATGCGTGCGGACTGACGAACGCGCTTGAGCTCAGCTGACAGTCGGCGCCGCCGGATGGTGGGTGAGTACCTGCTGGTCATGGTGCCCCCGATCGTAGGGCCATGGACGACCGAATAGGACATTCTGGAATCCCGGAATTGAATATCGGACGTCGCACGACTTCTTGGACTCCAGGACTTGAAAACCTGGAATTTAAGTTTAGGCTAGGGGGTAGCTCAACTTCCCACGCCGGGCCTCCCATCCGGCACACCCCAAGGAGCTGCGCCATGCGCATTCCTCTTCTTCTGCTGCCCCCAATCGGTCTGCCACGCCGTCTGCCCGCCGTGTCCCGGCCGGGCACGCCTTCCTCCGCAGACGCTCTCACGCCCACGCGCCCCGAATCCCGCCTGAGTGGTGCTGAGCTTAAGGAGCTCACCGACATCGCCCTGTCGGCCGAGGACTGGGCGATCTCCTACAAGCCCGCCGCTGACGGCCCTTCCGTCTACAAGGCCGCACACGCCGCAAGCGGCCGCAGGATCAGCGCGCGGTCGCTGGTCGACTTCCACCGCCGACTCGACGCGTTCGCCAGGGACGGCAAGGTCCCCCCTCGCTCCGAGCGCGTCCGGACCTACCAGCTCGCCCATGAGACTCGGCAGGCCTTCGCCAATCAACGCCACGACGCCGCCTGCGCCGCGATCACCCACAAGGCCGAGCAAGACGAGATCGCCGAGCGCTGGATGGCGGTGGCCGGACGATGAGCCAGAGCCACGCCCGCATCTACGCGCTGCACGCTGACGAGATCGGCCTCTCCCGCCTGCCCGATGGCGATCTCTCCGGCCTGCGCATCGCAGATGCCGTCATCGTCCTGGACGACGCGTTCCTACTGGCCCGGCAGGACCGCATTCACGCCCTGGAGCGCCTCGCAGAGCTGGCCCGGCAGGCCGCCGGCGAACTGCGTACCGGCCGCCGCGACGACGAGGCGGAGGTGGACCGTCGATGACCCTGTACAGCCACGAGGCGGCCAGCCTCGCCGAGCTGAAGGTCTGGGCGTACTACCACCAGGCCACCGTCACCATCGCCGACGAGTCCTGGGACGCCATCACCTACCGGGCCGACGTGGTCTGCGACGACGGCACCCGATACCGGTGCTTGTACCGCGAGAAGTTCCCGCCGACCGTCGCGATCAAAAGGCGGCGCAACACCTTCACCATCGAAACGCGTCACGGGCCTGCAGGCACGCCGTGCTACCACGTCCGGGTCATCACCCCCCGCCTGAGCGGAAGGGAGCTGGTCGATCCCGGCTACCTCGCCGAGCTGGTCGCCGTCGCGACCATCGAGCGGAAGTGCCGAGCGAGGTGCGGGGCCACAGCGGAGAACCTGCGCATCCTCACCACCGAGCGCACCTACACCGCCGACCACCCGTCCGACTGGAGGGGGTGAACATGCAGCACGCCCTCTGAGCTCACTGCATGCAGGATCGCAACGGCCGTAGGCAGCCACTGATAGCTGCCGCAAACGCAGAATGCCGGGCCCGAAGGACCCGGCATTCTGACTGGTCGGGGTGGCGGGATTTGAACCCACGACCTCTTCTGTTATCAGGCCGTTCGCGCGACATGCGAAGATCCTCCCAATTTGGCCGGTGACCTGCGATATCTCATCACGGGAGATACTGCGGGATCACCGGCCATCCCGCTTCCATGTGCACTGAATATGCAATGCACATCGGCGTCTGACCGAGCGTTCTGTGGCTGTTCAGACGCCGACGTGATCACAGCTCATCCCTAGGATGCACGCTCGTCTACAGCGGGGATTGAGGCCCGGAGTGATCGCGCTGACTGGACTCCTGACACGACCCGAACCGCCGCCGTAGTCTGACGATGATGCGCTGACCTACAGGACGGGGAACGCCCGTGACGAATGATCAGACAGTCGCCGACCGCGTGAGAGAACTCCGGCGCCGTCGGGGACTGACGCAAGAGGAGTTGGCCGAACAAGCCGGGCTGAGCGCGAACGTCGTCCGCAAGATCGAACAGGGCGGCACGGCCCGGATGGAGACCTATAACGCGCTCGGGCGCGTTCTCAAGGTCCGAACGGTGTGGTTCATGACCGCCGAGTCCCCTTCCCCTAAACCCCAGCCGCAGGGGAGCCGCGACGCCGTTCTCGCCGACATCCGTTCGGCGGTGAACCCTCCGGCGGGTCTGTCCGGACGGCTCTACGCCGATGACGACACACCTCCGAACCTCCCGATGCTGTCCCACGCTGTGACGGCCGTCGCCGACGCCTACCAGGCCGACCGATACGACGACGTCGCGCGCATGGCGCCCGCGCTGGTGCGCTCGGCACACGTCCACGTGCGCGCGCTCGACGGCGCCGACCACACCGAAGCGGTTCGCCTACGCGGCGGGGCCTTGAGGATCACCGGCGCCTACCTGATTCAGATCCGAGAACACGACCTCGCCCTAATGGCCTTGCGGGATGCCCTCCGCGACGCCGTCGACGTCGGTGACGAGGCGTTGGCCGCCGCCGCGATCGGGCAGCAGGGATGGGCACTGCTCCGGCAAGCCCGCTTCGACGAAGTGGAACGGCTGTGCATCGCCGCCGCCGACCAGATGGAACCGCGCATATCCAAGGCGACCCCTCAACAGCTGTCGGCATGGGGCTACCTGCTCATGCGGGCCGCTGCCGCTGCCGCACGCAACAACCGCGTGGAGGAAGCCCGGGAGCTTCAAGGCGTCGCTGTATCCGCTGCCGGACCGCTGGCGCAAGAACACGAATGGTTGGGCCGCATGAGGTTCGGCCGCGTCACTGCCGCAATGAACGGCATGCAAGTCGAGTTGGTGACCGGACACCCCGACCGCGCCCTAGAAGTGGCCCGGGACCTTCCGGACAGTCCCGGCGTGACCCCGAACACGCGCCAGCGTCACGCGCTCGACGTCGCCAAGGCCCATGTGCAGCTGGGCGATGCCGACAAGGCCACGGAGATCCTCGGCAGGCTGCGGCGGACTTCTCCCAGCTGGCTCCGTCACCAGCAGTTGGGGCGCGATGTCGCCGAGGACATCGTCAACGGTCCGAAGCGGATGCCCACGCAGGAACAGCGGGAACTTGCCGACTTCCTCGGCGTCCCGATGTAGCTGCCACGCTACGTGGTAGTCCGGTACGGGGTGCGGTGAAACTACCGCGCCCCGTTTCTGTTCCCGCTGGTCTAGCGTTCGTAGCGTCGTCGGCACCCTTCCCCCCAGCGAGAGGTGACCGACGATGAAACGACCGCGCGCCGAGGAACGCGCCGCGCTCCATGGCCCCTGGCCGACCCCGATAGAGATCATCGCCGCCGAGTTCGCCGACTGGGATATCAGCCGCGACCTCGGGACGGACGGCACACACGGCGACTGGCAAGCCCGCCATATCCCGACCGGCGCGGAAGCCAAGGCGCCGACTCCGCGCGCCTTACTGGTCTGCCTGCGAGAACACCGGCGCGTCAACGACCCCGACCGGCCGGTCATCGACCGGCTGAACGACAGGTACCCCGACTGGAAGGTCTGGCGCTCGGTCGATGAGCACGGCCAACCTGCCGCATGGCTCGCTTCGAACAAGACCGCCGGGCCGGAGTTCGCCCCCACCCTGCACGCCGACACCGCCGACAAGCTCGAAGCCCAGTTGAAGGACCCCGGCCACGCGCACGGACTCGCGCACGCCGACGCCGTCACGCGTCGAAGGGGTGAGCGGCTGTGACCACCGCTGCCGACGCCCGATGGGGGCGCACCCCGGCTCACGCCGACCGCCACGCGCAAGCCGCGCGGCTGCAAGCCCGCTATCCGCAGTTCGTCATCTGGCACGGCGAGCACACCGGGGCCTGGTTCGCCATGACCGCCAACGGCCTTATCGAGGCGCCGACGCCCGACGCCCTGACGCGCACGCTGCGTTCACTGGCCGCTGCGTCCGCTGTGCCGCGCACCGACCGCCGTCCCGCGCTCTCCGGGGCAAGCACGGGCACATGGCGGCTCCTCCCCCGACCGCGTCCGCGCCGAGGGAACTGAAGAACGCCGCACGCGGCACGATGGCCCCGGCTCACGAGGGGGAGCCGGTGGCCACCGTGCCTCATCGGGGCGACTTCGACGAACGAAAAGCCAGCCAGCCGACACCACAGGGCCAGCCACTGGGGCCTTCTCAGGTGAAATACCGTTCTGCCCCATCAGGGTCGTCGCCTTCGACAATGTCGATCCCTGCGCGGTCGGAAGGCGAGAGCCCGAAGCGGGCACCGATGCGCGACATCATGTCGGCGTAGTCGCGCGCTACCTGAAGGGCCGGGTTCTTCACCAGATTCCCGCGCTGCCCCTCGACGAGGATCCCGCGACGTGCGACCTCGGCTGACGCTCGACGGTGATTCACCACCGCGTCGCAGTACACCGCGAACAGGTCCACGTCCCACGACGTCAGAACGCCCATTGTTTCCATGTCTGGGGCTAGGCGGTTCCATACGGCGAGTGCAGTATCTCCCCTATCGGTGCCGTCGTCGGACGCCAGCCACGCCGGAGGGTGTACGTCCCCCTCCGATGGGATGGGCTCGTTGGGGTTAATCTTCTGCGGTCGTGCACCTTCCAAAGCTTTCAGTGCGGTGGGGCGAGGTTTGGGGCCGCGTCGGCCCATACTTCCCTCCTGTGATCAGTTTCGAAAAACTCCGACGCGTGGAAGCCGTGTCACCCGCGCGCTGCCCAAGGCAATCGGTCTGGAAAGTGCGACCCCCTATCCCCAGTGGGAGCGGTGGTCACCACCGGGAGGGGGATCCGGTGGTGACCACCATTGGGCGCAGGCACCATGACCAGGCGTCAGTCATCAATCGTGGACAGTGGTGCTATCCGCTCCCGCTGGAACGAGGAGAGGAGGAGCGCACGGGGGGCGGTTGACGCCGGTCTAGCGCCCGTCTCCACCCTGGATGTCAATCACGGCGAAGGCCTGCGGACGCTGGACCGCGATGCCGTAGCGCCCTTCCGCCCGGAGCTGGACGAGGTTGTGGGTGAAGTTGTCGCCGGACTTGTCCGCGTCGAGGACAAGCGAGCCGAGAGACAGCAAGGTCGCCTGCCTCCAGTCGGCAAGGATCGCTGTTCCCTGCGGCACGACCGCAGAAGCGACGCGGGGGAGATTCCCGAAGACGTTGGACTCGGCGAGTTGACCGGATCCGACGAGGAAACCGCCGGACTCATTGCTGTTCTCCCTCATCAGGTCCACGGATTCGAGGTCGCGGGGGTGGAAGACCCACGCTGTCGGAGACTCGGCGAGCATCTCCATCTCCGTGCGCGCCCGGCGAAGGGTTCGCAACGGGTCACCAGCGAACGCCACGTTCACGACTCCGGACGTGTGCAGGATGCCGGTGAAGTTCTCCCCGACACCATCCCCCGCGATGGCCTGGGCTTCGATCGTGGTGAGGACGCCGTTGAACATCTCGGTTTCCAGGAACCGGACAAGGTTCGTGTAGTCCTCGAAGTAGCGCAGCGGAAGCGGCTCCGACACATGGGCGACCACCCGCGCACGATCTTCGACGTTCTCAAAGCTGAAACGGGACGTGGGCTTCAGCCCCCCGTCCGGAACGGGAGCGGCGTTGTTCTCCCTGGCAATCATGCGCAGGAACGAGAAAACCGGTCCGCCCAGCGGCTTGCGCGAGACCAACAGGTCAGTAATACGGCGAGGTGCGGACGGGAGGGTAACCGGGTCACCAGAGAGAGGGGCGGCAACCTCCACCGCCCCGAACGTCAGGGCTTTGACCCCGACCTGTCCGGCCGCCTTGCTGAGCTGGTCAGCAGTTCCTGACGCCCACGCGTCGCCGGTGGCTTCGGTTTTTCTCCACGCCCCGGAGAGGCCATTGTGAGACCATCCAGGCCCCCCGTTCATGGTGGGCGGACCGAGGCGCTCAAGGGGCTCAATAGCCTTCTTGATCTCCTCTTCAGTTTTCGCTTTTTTCAGTTCAGAGTTCAGGCGGTTCGCCCGTTCCACGCTGGCGCGTGCTTCTTCACGCTCCACCTGAGTTGGTTCGCGATTCTCCGCGTCCCATCTATCGGCAATTGCCGTTGCTTTCTTAACCTCAGCGGCCAATTCAGCCTTGATTTGAACACTGCTACGGCGACCCATGTCGGGACTCCTTGTGAAACTCGTGGTCATCGATAAAGGCGACGGCCGGGCGATGTTCCACGGACCGGAGGTTGGCCGGTAATGACGGCGGACCTCGACGGCTGGCGGTGCTGGGCCGAAGAGCACGAAGGGTCTGCGGCGACCTTCTGGCGGCCGCGACTCGTAGCGGTGGTGCGGCGATCCGCATATCGAATGCTTGGCGACACCACCGCTACGTTTCGAACTTCGATTATATTCGACCGCATTTCCGAACTTGCGACGACGCGCGACACCTCATATCCTCCTTCCCATTCGGTGATCTCCACCACGCCCGTCGCTAGCTGATAGGAACGTGATGCGTGGCCATCCTCAAGAGCCCAGAGCGCGATGTTTCCACCTCCTTCGACCGTGAGGACATTCCCGCTCCCCACAAGAGAGATGCGACCCATCACCACATCTGACGGAAGGTGTTCGGCGATGGAAGCGACATAGTCGCGCGCTTCGGCTTCTGTCATGTCAACGGTCTTCATGCTGCTTTCATCTCCTCTTGTGTCGTCTCACATTTCGGGAGCGGGTACGCCCCACCGTCTTCACGGAGGCGTCGGGGTTCCCCGCGCTCCGTCTCCATTTGAGAAGGGACTATCCCCGTAGCGGTCAGGGTCACGCCATGAGAAGCCCCAGTCCCATCCGTCCCACCCCTAAAGGGGTGTGGGACGTGGGACAGGGAACTGTCGGCTGAGCGGGACCGCGTGGGACCAGGTGGGACACCCGAACCCTCCACCACATCCATGGGCACGTAGTGAGCGTGCTTGGGCGTTCCTGCGTCACGGATCATTTCCCGGTTGATCAGGGATTTCACCGCACGATAGAAGCTGCTGCGAGGGACCCCGGAAACCTCACGCAACTGGCCCGGGTTCGCTCCGGCAGTCCCAAACGTGTCTCGCAGTGCCTTCCAGACAGCCCGTTCGGACTCGGTGAGTTCAACGCTGTGTCCCGCGATGGTCTGGGGCTGGAGCACCGCACCATCACCGTGCGGCACGAGCCGCAGCATGACAGGGGCGAAGGGCTCGGCGTCCTTCTGTTTCGTGCAGTCGACACGAACTGTCGTCTTGTCCTTCGTGACCCGAACGAGGGTGGTGGCAGCGCCTTCCAGCGCCGTCGATCCACGCAGGGTGTCCCCGCTGCGTGCCTCGTGATGGACGAGGAGCACACACGCCCGTGTGGCTTCCCGGATGGCGTCGGCAGCAGCAACCAGGCGTCCCATGTCAGTCGAGCTGTTCTCGTCGGCCCCCACAGTCACCCGGGCTTGGGTGTCGATGATCACGAGAGAGGGAGACAGGGACTCGGCGAGCTGAACGAAGGCGTCCCTGTCTGTGGCACTCAGCATCTGCACTGCTACTGGCAGGAACTTCACCTGATCCATTGGAACCCCGTTCCAGGACTCCCATGCCCGGACTCGGCGTCGGACCCCACTCATCCCTTCGGCGACGAGGTAGAGCACTGTTCCCGGAGCGCACACGCTCCGTTCTTGCCACGGTCGGGCGGTCGCGACGCATCCGGCCCAGTCCAATACCAGGAACGACTTCCCATTCCCGGGCTTGCCGTGAACCCATGCGAGGCTGTCCCGGAACAGCATGCCGTCAATGACCGGTTCCGGTTCAGGAAGTCCATCGAGGTCAGCAGAGCCGAGGAGCAGTGTTCGCAACTCAGCGAGCCGCTGAGACACCGCGTCCGACAGCTCGCCCTCATCGTTCCGGTCATCGCTGTCAGCACCATTGTCCGAGTCCTCGATGTCCACCAGGTCGGCAAGGCAGTAGCCGGCGTCGAGATGATCCGAGACATCCGCCCCCTTTCCTTGCAGCGGAGTACGTACCACCCGAACGGATCGGGCGAACCCGAGGAGCGCGCCAGCGACACCGCGCGCCCGTTCCACACCAGGACCGTCGTTGTCGGCGACCACGATCACCCGCGCCCCGTGAAGGGCTTGGCTGTAGGACTGTTCCCACCTCGCCATAGCTCCGTTGATGGCAGTCGTGGCCACGATGCCCACTTCATTGAGCCGGTCGGCGTCCTTCTCACCCTCCACCACATAGACCACACCGCCGCATGCGGCCGCCTCACGAACAGCCGGAAGGTTGTAGAGGACGCGCACCCCTTGAGGCAGGCCGTTCTTCCTGGTCTGCGGGTCATGAGGGATGAACACCTTCACATCGCCGCATATCGGACACGCGTACCGCCGCTGGTAGTAGAGAACTTCCCCATCCCCATCGACGTAGGGATAGATGGCCCTCGGTCGCTGGCTGCGCCACAGACCACGGTGATCGCACTTGGAGGAGCTTTGAGCATCCTCGGCGAAGAGATCGCCCATTCTCATGCCCAACGCTGTCACCACGTCGGCCGTGTCACATCCGGCGAAGCAGTGGAGCACGACCCGAGGGACGTCGTCACCGCGACCGTCCTTCCACGCCACAGACAGCGAAGGATTGTGATCGTCATGGTGCGGACACTGAGCTTGGAAACTGTCTCCACGATCCCGCTGGATCCGGAAGCCTCCGTTTACCAGCGCGTCCCGGATCCGTTCCAGCGGCCTCATCTGTCCACCCCCGACACACGTGAACACACCATCGGGTCACGGTGGCGTACCAGGTGCCGACACCACGGCAGCGGGGGAAGACGACGAGCCGCCGCGCGCCGTTGAGTCCACCCGGACTCAGCATTTACCCTGGTGGAAGTTCGGCAGGCAACTGAACTTCCACGACCCTCGGCGTTGGCGCGCCGGGGGTCGTTTGCGTCTTCGAACCTCACGCGGCAGCACCGCCGCCCTGCATCCGCTCCTCTTCATAGGCCTCGACGTCGGCCAACCGGTAGCGAACGAGACGACCGCACTTGATCCAGCGCGGCCCTTCCCCACGAACCCGCATGTTCGCCAGCGTCTGAGCGCTGGACTGCCACCTCTCCGACAGCTGCACCGGGGTGAGGTGAGGGTCCCCAGCAGACGGAACATTCTTCTTGGCAGGCAAATTTCATCCTTCCAGGCATCAACTGGCCCGCCCGACGATAGGGCGGTATCTTGACTTCTGTCAAACAGGATGTATTCTGCTTGCATGGAAGAATCTAAGCGAGGGCGCACCCACAGCACAGTCGGCCGCACCGGATCCCAGGTCGCCCGGAACCTACGCCGGTTCAGAACCTTTCGAGGCATCACGACTGAAGCACTCGCCGAACAGGTCGCCAACCGAGGCGTACCGATCCAAGCGAGCGCGATCACGAAGATCGAGAAGGAACAACGCCGGGTCTCCGTGGATGAACTCATGGCCCTAGCCGTGGCCCTCAACGTGACCCCGAACTCCCTGCTGCTACCCACAGACGTCGATCGAGATCAACCAGTCGAGATCACCGGCCTGCGCGAGAGTGAACGCATCGCCGCTGGCTATGCCTGGCACTGGGCAACTGGGCTCGGACTGCTCGACGAAGATGCCGGACCCCACCCGTCCGTATTGCCATGGTGGCTGCATGACCAGTTCAACGCCGAACACCTCACCAGCATCATGGAGCGGCTCACTCCGGGGGCCGGAGCACGGGTCACGCCTGATCTGCTCAGAGCGACTAGGGAGGGCGACCCGCAAGCACCCGAGGAGGATGGTAAGTAGTGGCACGGGCATGGGTTTATGACCGCACAAAGGACAAGACCTACTGCGAAGCGGTGAAGAAGGCGAAGGTGGCCAAGCGCACGCCTCCCGCACGATGGATGGTCCGCTACTACGACCCCGCTGGGAAGCTGAAGAGCGCGGGAACCTATAAGAAGAAGCCGGACGCCGAGAAGCGGCAGACGGAGATCGAGGCAAGCCTTCATGAGGGCACCTACCGGAACCCTGCGGACGGGAAGGTGACCTTCGGCGAGATCGCGGAGAAGTGGTTGGCGTCGCGGACCGACGTCAAGCCCGCCACGTGGTGGAAGTACCGGAGCCTGCTGGACAACCACATCCTCGACCGGTGGGGGGACCTTCCCCTCACCGCGATCCACACCGAGGACATCGCCGTATGGATCGCTGAACTTCAGAAGCCGCGTGATGAGGGTGGAAGCAACCTCGGCGCATCCCAGACGTGCCATGCGCATGCGGTGCTGTCCATGGTCCTCGGATGGTGCGTTCCGCGCCGGATCGCGCTCAACCCTGCGAGGGGTGTGACGCTTCCCAAGCCCACCGAAGCGGAGCACGTCTACCTGTCCTATGAGCAGGTGGAAAAGCTTGCGGACGCCGCCGCAAACCTGAGGACGAAGTACAACCAGACGTCAGCGGCCTCGTCGGCGAACCGTGTCTTGATCCTGCTGCTCGCGTACACGGGTCTTCGGTGGAGCGAGGCGGCAGCGCTCCGTGTCGGCAAAGTGGACCTTGAGAAGCGGCGCATCCGCGTCTCTGTCACGTTCTCCGACGTCAAGGGCGAGCTGATCGAGCAGCTTCCCAAGACCGGCGAGCGGCGCACGGTCCCCATCCCCGCCTTTCTGGTGGCCGAGTTGAAACCGCTGGTCGACGGGCGCGACGCGGACGCCTACGTGTTCACCACGAAGAGGGGCGCCCCGCTGCGTATCCACAACTGGCGGAACCGAGAGTTCAGCAAGGCTCGCAAGAGCGCCGGGCTCGACGGGATGGGGCTCACTCCGCACAAGCTCCGGCACACGGCGGCGTCCCTGGCGATCGCAGCCGGTGCCGACGTCAAGGTGGTTCAGCAGATGCTCGGCCACGCCACCGCAACCATGACGCTCGACACTTACGGCCACCTGTTCCCGGACCGGCTCGACGAGGTGGCCGACGCGATGGACGCCGGTCGGATCAAGGCGACTCAGTAGAAACGCGAAAGGCCGACCACCCCGAACCGTGTGCACTGAATGTGCACCGGCCCGAAGCGACCGGCCTTCGCCAATCTCCGGACCAGTCGTCTACCTGCGTAGACGCTGATCTCCAGTCGGGGTGGCGGGATTTGAACCCACGACCTCTTCGTCCCGAACGAAGCGCGCTGCCAAGCTGCGCTACACCCCGAAGCAACGTTGAACAGTCTAGCGGACTCCTAAGGGTGCTCGTGACTGCGATTCCGGAGGGCGGATGGGCCGGGCCGACCGGCCGGGAGGGGTCAGGCGTCGCCCCGGAGGCGCTGGAGTTCAGCCTGGGCGGCCTCGGCCTCGGGGACACCGAGCTCGCCGCAGATCCGGGCTGCGGCGGTGAGGTATTCGACTGCAGAGTCTCGATCGATGATGTCAGGGGGCAGGGTGCCGAGGCCGAGGAGGGCCCTACCCTCCGCGTGGCGTTCGCCGCGCTCGCGCGCGAGGTCGAGGGCCTGCCCGTGCGAGTCGCGGGCATCGGCATGACGAGCACCACGCGCGTAGGTAACCCCGAGTTCGTTCAGGATTTCGGCGTCTCCGCTCCGCTGTCCGGTCGACCGGCCAAGCTCCAGCGCGGTGATATGGGCCTCGACCGCAGCATCCAGGTCGCCGAACTCTCGGAAAGCGATCGCAAGCCCATTGCGCGTGTAGATTTCCTGGGCCTGCGAACCGAGGGTCTGAGCGGTCTTCAACGCCTCCTCCAGGTAACGGAACCCTTCGTCGAATTCACCCATGCCGACCTTGACTTCACCCATGATCCGAGGAATATGTGCATCGCCTTCGAGCTGTTCTTCCACGACAATCCGCCGCGCGACCTCACAGAATTCTATAGCCTTTGGATAGTCTCCTAGCACCTGGTACATCAACGCGATATTGGCGCGCTGCATCACCTCCAGCCGACGGTCTCCTTCGGACACGGCACGTTCAAGGACCTTCCATGCGCAGGAAAGCGCATCGTGGAAGCGGCCCATTCGTTCATACACCATGCCGAGATTTCCGTAGACCCGAAGCACGCCTCGCTCCTCGCCGATTTTGTTCAAAATTTCCAGCGCTTCAGACAGAAAACGAATAGATGTTTCAAACCGACCGGACAAGCAATGAGCGATCCCCAGTCCGACCAGCATGATGGAGATCCCTCGTTCATTCCCCTGCGCGCGGCTGATCTCCAGCGCTTTCCCCTGGATAGTGATGAGCAGCTCGGTGCGTCCCTGGAACGCGTAGAAGCGCCATATGGCATCAACGAGCAGCCACGATGCGTCTCCAGCTCCGTCCGATGCGAAAAAGTCGAGAGCATGGACCAGGTTCTCCTGGTGCACCTCGAACCACGCCACCGCCTCCGCCCGGCACGAGATCTCATTTCTGTACCGAGAAATCTCGGCCTCGTCCCTCTCGTAGTCGTGCCCTCTCGGTCCCATCAGGTCGGCAGCGGACTGCGACATGTCCAGGTAGTACTCTGCCATTCGCCTGCGCGCAGCCTCGATGTCCTCCTTGGGAATGATTTCCAGAGCCTTCTGCCGAGCGTAGGCTCCGATGAGGTCATGGAACCGGTAAACATCGACAGCCGACTCTTCCAGCAGGCAGACACTGACCAACTCCTGAAGGAGATCGTCCGCATCAGGGGGTTCATACTTCAGCAACGACGTCGCCCCATGCAGATCGACACTGCTGCCGATCATGATCCCGAGAAACAGGAATGTTCGCTGCTGGACCGCGTTAAGGCTCTGGTACGAGAGCTCGAAGACCGCCTCGACACTGTGCCCGTCAAGACGTAGTTCACGGAATCTCCGTTGGTGCTCTCTGAGGCGTTGCTCGACGTGCGCGAATGTCCAACGCGGTCGGCTGAGCATACGTCCGCCCACGATGCGCAGCGCGAGGGGGAGTCCCCCGCACAGGCTCACGACGACCTGTGCCTGCTCCGGTTCCTGTTCCACCCGCGCCGTGCCGAGGATCGCAGAGAAAAGCTCAAGGGAGGATTCCTCGTCCAGCATGCCGAGCGAGATGTACCGCGCCCCACTCACGACTGCGATGTCCTGGCGTGAGGTCACAAGGGTTAGCGATCCCGGAGCCGCCGGCATCAGTGGGCTGACCTGTGCCGAACTGACCGCGTTGTCGAGCACGACAAGTACGCGTTTTCCCGCGAGCATCGCCCTCCACAGGGCCGAACGTTCCTCCACCGACTCTGGAATCGCGTCCGGCTCGACTCCCACTGCGCGCAGCAGAACACCGAGAGCAGCGAGGGCATCCAACGGCTTCTGGTCGACAGTGAAACCGTAGAGATCGATGAAGAGTTGACCGTCCGGGAAATGTTCGACCAGTCGATGCGCGGCATGCACGGCCAGTGTCGTCTTTCCCGCACCACCCGGACCCGCGATCACGACGGCCTCAGCGCGGCCCGAGCTGTGTTCCCCGATATCGATGAGTTCCTGAAGGGGCCGTTCCCGACCGGTGAAGTCAGGGATGTCGCGGGGAAGATCATTGCGCGGAACGAATTCCGATGAGGGCTCCGCAGCAACATCACTGCGACCATCGGAAGCAGGATCTGCCGGTGTGGCAACAAGGCGGACCGCGCTCAACGAGCCGTCCACGCCGGTTTCGGTGTCCTTCAGAATCCGCTCGTAGAGCTCCTTGACGTCCGGGCTCGGGTCCACCCCCAGTTCCTCGGCCAGGTGCTGCCGGGTTTCGTGGAAGACGGCGAGGGCGGAGGCACGCTGGCCACTGCGGGAGAGCGCGGCGATCAGCAGGTACTGCAGGCGCTCCCGCAGTGGATCCTCTCGCACCAACGGCGTCAGGCGGGTCACGATCTCGGAGTAGAGGTGCAGAGAGAAGGCGCATTCAGCCCAGGCAGTGACCGCGGCCCAGCGCTCCTCCAGCAACGGCCGGCACACCGAGTACCAAAGCTGGTCGGATCCGGTCCCGGAGAAGGGCTGCCCCCGCCAGCAGGCCAGGGCCTTGTTCCACAGGACGAGCGCCTCCGCCGGATCTCCTGCTGTTCGCGCACGGGCAACCAGGTCACGATAGCGATGGAGGTCGACCTTGTCGGGCTCGACTTGCGCCAGGTACCCACCCGCCGTCGTCTGGATGACATCAGGGAATGCACGCCGCAGGTGCGAGATCTGCACCTGGATCACCGAACGCGCGGTGCGCGGCGGATCATCATCCCAGAGGTAACCGATCAGCCGTTCGACCGTCACCTCTTTGTCGAGATCCACCAAGAGCGCGCCCAGCACACAGCGTTGTCTCGGCCCTCCAACGGGAACCGATTCACCGTTGGACCAGGCCGTAATCGGACCGAGCACACCAAATTCCACAAATGGCACTGTAGCAAGACCATTTGCGGCAACTGGATAAATGTCGCAGCACCCGCAGCGCACCCCCTCCCATAGGCGCTGCGGGCGCGGAAACGTTACGCTGGGAAACCGTCAGACCCCGACCTTCTCGGGCTGCCCCTCCCTCCTCAGGGGATCTTCCCTGCCCTCGCGGGGATCCTCCCGGTCCATCTCACGCTCGGCAGGACGCGGGAACGGATCGATCTCGCGTTCGATCGGGTCCTTGAAGGGGGTTGCCTTCGCGATCGCACGCCACTTCAGACGTGCGACCATCGCCGCGACCTGCTTCTCCCTGCTGGTCCCCCCAGCAGCCATGAGCTGCGTCATTTGCACTCCTTTGTCCTGAAAGTAGCTCCTGTCAGGACGCGGAGCCCTACGGCCAGTCGACAGCTAGGTCGTCTAGCTCCTCGTCATCCCCCCAGGGCTCCATGTCCTCCTCGCGAGGAACATCGTCACCTGCAGGGCCAGCCTTCCCAGACGCCAAGGCCCCGAGCCCGCATCCCCCCGGATCGACCGTCTCGGCATTTCCGGCCAGGAGACCCGCCACGATCTCGTGGAATTCGATGTCGACACGGTTCGGCTCAGTGACCAGCATGAGACTTCCTCTGTTCTTTCTGGTGACCGGAAAGATCTGTCCCCTACGGCGGACTTCCCCCCTGGATGAACGCCGGACCGGTACCCGCAGGCCGTCCTCCTGCGGGGAACCGGTCGCGCCGAACACCCTTGACTCTAGGGAGGTCGACTTGCGAGCCGCTTTCGGTTCACTTACGGCAGCCGAGGCGACAGACAACCGGGTAATGATCAGCCCCTCCAGCGGGCACATGGCCTCCCGTTACACGCCGTCCGTCACCCTTCGCATTCTTCATGCCACGCTCCACGCGCCAGCTTTCTCCCCCATCGGTTCAGGGGCGCGATCGGGGAAGTGGGTGGTCAGTTCCGTTCCGAACAGGCAGTCTGGAGCGATGGGCGCAGATGGGTCGCCCCGGCCCCTGCCGCCTCGGTTCTGCGGTGGTTCGATGCCAGGCTCCGGCGCGGGGTTCTGGCCCGGGAGGTGGGATGAGCGCGAGTGACGGCGACGGCTGGGTGCGGCTGCCCGACGGGTCGCGGCGGTGGGGCCGTTTCGGTGCCTCGGGCCTGCTGCTGCACGCCGGGGACGGCGGCGGCGACGGGGCGGGCGGGAGCAGCGGCGGGTACGTGCTGTTGCAGCACCGGGCCCTGTGGGGCCACATGGGCGGCACCTGGGGGACACCGGGGGGTGCCCTGGACAGCGGGGAGTCCCCGGTGCAGGCGGCGCTGCGCGAGTTCGGGGAGGAGGTCGCCGGCGACCTCGGCGATGTGGCGCTCAACGGTGTGCACCGCCAGGAGCACGAGGTCTGGCGGTACGACACGGTGCTGGCGCATTCGGCTCACCGGTCGGCTTTCACCCCCGGGAGCGCGGAGAGCACCGAGATCCGCTGGGTCGCACTCGACGAGGTGGAGCGGCTGCGGCTGCTACCGCCGTTCCGGAGCATCTGGCCCGGGTTGCGGGAGGCGCTCACCCAGCGGCTCGTGGTCGTCGTGGACGCCGCAGCGGTTCTCCGCCACCGGCAGGGCGGCCACGGGGCATGGCCGGAATCGGCCGCCGGTGATGCCGCCGTCGCGGCGGCCGGGCGCCTGCGCGACGAGCTCGCCCTCCTGGCCGCGTCCGGAGTCGACGGAGCGCTGCTCCCCGACGCGCTGGCGCTGACCCCGCTGCACCGCTGGTTCCCGCACATCCTGCTGCTGGTCGACGGCGACGCTCGGTCCGTGGCGTCGGTCCCGGGCGTGGAGGTGGTGGCGACGCCTCGCGGGAAGGCTGCGAGCGGCGCGGCCTCCGGTCGGCCGTGCGGACCAGGTGCGAACGGTGCGAACAGTGCGAACGGTGCGCACGCCCCGCGCACCCTTGTCGTCACCACACCCGAGAGTGCGGACGGCGGACGCGCAGCGGCCGGTGCGGGCGATCCCGGTGGCGGGGGCTCGGCTCCGGTCGCGGTGCCGCCGGACTGGCTGCTCAAGGCGGCCACCTGACCCGGCCGGGTTCCGTCCGGTGTGGCCGCCCCTACCGGCCCGGTCAGCCCCGGAGATCGCCCTCGCTGACGGTCACGGCCGATCCCCCGATGAAGACGCGGTCCGGGGCGGCCGGCGGCATCTCCAGGTACAGCCGGCCGCCGCGCGCGGAGCACTGGAACGCGGTGAACGCGTTCTGCTTCAGCCTCCGCGCCCAGTACGGCGCGATCACCGTGTGCGCGCTACCCGTGACCGGGTCCTCCGGCACCCCGACCCGGGGGGCGAAGAAGCGCGACACGCACGCGTCGGGCGACCCCTCGTCGGCGCGCGCCGTGACGATCACCCCGCGGCAGTCGAGCGCGGACAGGGCGGCCATGTCGGGGGTGATCCCGCGGACGGTCCGCGCGTCGGCGACCTCGACGAGGATGTCGCAGGTACCCGCGGTGCCGGTCCACACGGGTGCCGCGCCGAGCGCCTCGGCCAGCCCCTCGAAGCGCTCGGGGGTGGGGGTGTTGGCGGGGAAGTCCATCCACAGCCGCCCCTCGCGGGGGGTCACGGTCAGCACACCGCTGGAGCGGGTGGCGAATCGGATCGGCCCGTCGACCCCGTCCTCGACCAGCGCGTGCGCGGCGGCGAGCGTCGCGTGCCCGCACAGCGCGACCTCGACGGAGGGGGTGAACCAGCGCAGCGCGTAGTCCGCGGTGTCTCCGTCGGGGACGATGAACGCGGTCTCGGAAAGGTTGAACTCGGCCGCGACCTGCTGCGCCCAGGCCTCGTCGTAGGGGCCGTCGAGCAGCATGACGGCGGCGGGGTTTCCGGCGAAGGGCCGGTCGGTGAAGGCGTCGATCACGCGGAAGCGACTCATGCCAGCAGAACCTATCTCCCTGCTCTGCCTCCACGTCCACCCCCTTTTCTGCCGACCGGGCACTTCGGCGGCGGCCCGATCGTTGGGAGGGTCGAGCCGGTCGACCGTCCGCCCGCGCCGCAACGCCCCGGATACCGGGGCGCGGACACGGGGTACGGACACCGGCGGAGACGCAGACCTGAACCGCAGGCTCGGCCGCGTCCGCGCCGCCCGACCTCCGGGGAGGGTGCACGGGGACGCGTCAGGGGTAAGTCAGGGATGTGCCCTGATGCGCCGTCGAGCGCCGCGGGGCATGCTAGGGAAACATGACCCGGCCGTGGGCCGGGGACGGGCAGCGCCCACGAGCAGAGGAGCGGACATGACGCTGGAGCGCGGCAACGCATTCACTCCCGTCGCCTCGGCGACGATGATCTGGCCTTGGGGGACGGCCGTCGCCGCCGGAGCGGTCACCGGTCTCGGTTCGTTCCTGCTGAACACGAGCCTTTCCTCCGGACTCACCACCGGGATCTTCTTCTTCGCCCTGGTCGGTGGCGCGGTGGCGCTGCTGGGCAGCAAGGGCGACCGCCGCGCCCGGCGCTACGCGGGCGCCTACCCGTGGCGCTTCGCGTCGGCTCCCGCCATGCTGGCGGGTGGCGGTGTCGCGGTGGTCACCTACCTGACGGCCGTGATCACCAGCGGGGCCATCATCGGCGGCCTGTTCGCCGCGGTCGGTACGGGTCTCCTCACCGCCGCCGTCGTCTGGGGCATCCTCGGCGTCATCGCGATGGTCGCGGGGAACCGGTCCTGACGGCCGCCGCCCGACGGAACTGAACATGCGGGGTCCCCGGGAGGTAGTACTTCCCGGGGACCCCGCATGTTCGGCGCACGGCTCCGGGCCGGGCGAAGGACTCACACCAGAGTGCGTGCGGCGACCTGGCCGCGGAACTTCGCGGTGAGGCGCTCCAGTTCGGGCACGAGCTCGGCCGGGGTGGGCTCGGACTCCTTCTCCCGGCGCAGCCGGTCGGCCTGCTGGGCGTAGGAGGGCCGGTTCAGCATCGCGATGACGCCGTCGCGAACGGCGTCGGCGGTGAGGTCGTCGGGGTGGATGAAGATCCCGGCGCCGGTCTCGGCGAACTTCCGCGCCTTGACCGGCATGTCCCACTGGTCGGCGACCATGAGCTGCGGCACGCCGTTCACCAGCGCGGCGCCGAAGGCCCCGGCGCCGCCGTGGTGGATGATCGCCGAGCAGGTCGGCATCAGTGCGTGCAGCGGCACGAAGTCGACGACACGGGTGTTGTCGGGGACGGTGCCGACCTCCTCGACCTGTTCGGCGTCGAGCGTGGCGATGAGTTCGATGTCGAGGTCGGCCAGGGCATGCACCAGGTCGGCGACGGACACGGCGTTGCCGCCCAGCCCCTCGCGGGCGGTGAGGCCCAGGGTCAGGCAGACGCGCGGCCTGTCGACCGGCTCGTCGACCCACGCGGGCACCTGCGCCGGGCCGTTGTAGGGCACGTAGCGGACCCCGATGGTGTGCTGGTCGACGGGGAGCCGCATGCTCGACGGCATGGTCGCGTCGATGGTCCAGTTTCCGGTGGCGACGTCCTCCGAGTAGGGGGTGTCGAACCGGTCCAGGGTCCAGGTCAGCCACTCGGCGAGGGGGTCCTCCCGGTGGGCCGGCGGCTGCCGGTCGCGCAGCGCCAGGAACTGCCGGCGTCCGCTCGCCTGGACGTCGAGCGACCAGAGCACACGCGCGTGCGGCACCCCGGCGGCGTGGGCGGCGATGCCTCCCGCGTAGAAGAGGTGCTCCCACAGGACGAGGTCGGGCTGCCAGGAGCGGGTGAACTCCACGAGGTCGTCGACGGTGGCGTCGTTGTTGATCAGCGCCAGCACAAGGGAGGTGGCGACCGTCTCGAATCCGATGGCGTCATCCCAGGTGAGCGGCGTCTCCATGTCGTCGGGCAGCCGGGGCGCCTGCACGGCGGCCTTGCCGGTGCGGCTCATGATGTGCTCGCGGATGTCGGTGATGGCGTGGTCCCGGCCGACGGGCACCGGGGTCATGCCGGAGTGCAGGACGGCGTCGGTGAGCGAGGGCTGGCCGGCGACCCGCACCTCGTGGCCGGCGGCGGTCAGCGCCCAGGCCAGCGGGACCAGGTTGAAGTAGTGCGATTGCATGGCGAACGACGTCAGGAGAACACGCATCGGGTCGTTGCACTTCCTTACTGGTGACGGCGGGGGCGGCTCAGGATGCGGACGCGGGGAGTTCGAGCGGGCCGCGGGTGACGGGCCTGCGCCGGGGGTGGACGACCGGCGCCGTTCGTCGCAGCCCCGGCAGGTGTTCGGCCAGCGCCCGCAGCCCGGACTCCGCCTGGAGCAGGGTCAGGGCGGCGACGGGCTCATGGTGCGGGCCGGCGGGGAAGGCGATCTGCGGTGCGGTGTGCGAGCGGGTGATGTCGAAGCGGTCGGGTCGCGGGTGGCGGCCGGGGTCGCGGCCGACGGCGGCCGTGAGCACGGCGACGTGGGCGCCCTTGGGGAGCCGTTCTCCGGCCAGTTCCACGTCGTGGCGGGCGACGCGCGTCTCCAGGTGCACGGGCGGGTCGTAGCGGAGCGTCTCCGCGACGGCCGAGGCGGCGAGGTCGGGTGAGGTGCGCAGCAGGTCCCACTGGTCGGGGTGGTCGAGGAGGGCGAGTACGGCGTTGCCGATGAGGTCGGCCGCGGCCGACACCCCGAGGGTCGACAGCAGCATCCGGACGGGGTGCGGGAGGGCCGCTCCGACGGGGGTGTCCGACTCGGCGCCGCCCGGAGCGGACAGGCGGGTGAGCAGGAGGTCGAGGTCGGCGAGGGCGGCGTCGAGCGCGCGCACCGTCTCCACGCGCTGGGCGGCCAACAGGCTGTCGGGCAGTGCGGCGGCCCCGGTGCAGCGGTCGGCGAATCGCTCTCGCTCGCCCTCGGGGACACCGATCAGGTCGGCTGTCACGGCGATGGCGGCGGGGCGGGCGAAGTCGCCCATCAGGTCGAAGCCGACGGCGGCGGCGCACCGTTCGGCGCGTCCGCGGTAGACCGCGTGGATCGCGGTCCGGTGCCCCGCCAGGGCCTCGGCGCCGACGTGGGGTTCCCACTGCGGGCGGAGGCGCTCGGCGTCGTCGCGCTCCAGAAGCGGTCGGCCGCTCCCGAAGAAGGGGAGGACCTGCGGTTCGGCGGCGCGGCCGGCGGCGTCGGCGAGGGCGAAGTCGGTGCCGTTCAGGACGCGTTCGGCGATGTCCGCGTCGGCGGTCACCCAGCTTCCGGCCATGCTGAAGTGCAGTGGACCCTGTTCGCGCGCCGCGGCGTACAGCGGGTGGGGGTCGTCGGTCTGGCCGCGCAGGATGAGGGCGTAGGTGTCGCCGTGGGATCCGAAGTGCCACTGCAGCGCCCGGGTGGTGCCGAGGTGGAATCCCAGCTCGCTGTCGGTGACGTCGGATACGTCATGGTCCAGAAGTCGTCGGATGACCGTTGTCTCGCGGTCTTTTTCCATCGGCCTTCTCCTCGTCGCCGTGCCTGTCGTCAATTTCGGGTCGCCTGTGGAATGCGCCCGCGCCAGCCGTACGGGCTGCGGAATGGTCGACATCGGAACAAGGCGGAGTCGGCCTTTGTCTGCGGTGGTCGTCAGGGCCGCGGCGTGCGGACAGGTCGCCCCTCCGCACCCCTGCGCACGGCCCCGGCATGGCGTTCGCGAATAGGCGGGGGTCGACCCCCGAGTCGCTCCACCGTCCACGGAGCGAAATCCACAGCCGCGCACTGGCTGTCGGAAAAATCCTACGGATCCGTTCCTGTGGCCCCAACCCCTAAGTCCGGATGCTCCACCCCTCACCACGGTGTCCGCGAGAGATTTTCGGTTTTCCGTGTACGGTGCGACACGACAAAGGTACAGAATGTCCATAATTGCGACACTGGGTCCGCAAATATTGGCCGAGCCCCGCTCGGTTCCATCACGCATTGCGGCCGCCCGATCGCAACGGCTTACGTCGACGTCAAGATAGTCGGCGGCGACCACTCCCACCCCTGAATAACGGCGGCAGCCACCCCTAGTTCACGACCGAACCCTGGCCCTCGTAGCGGTACGCGAGCTAGCTTCGGCACCGTCGGGCCGCGTGCGCATGCCCGGTCGCCTCCGGTCCGCGACCCTCGCGCCTTACACGGGCGCAGCACACCATCCCCATGTCCGACTCGTTGTCTGTCGATGTCTGGTGGTCGAATAGTGAAGGGCATCATCCTCGCGGGAGGGTCGGGAACACGGCTGCACCCCGTCACCCTGGGCGTTTCCAAGCAGCTGATCCCGGTCCACGACAAACCGATGATCTACTACCCGCTGTCCGTTCTGATGCTGGCCGACGTGCGGGACATCCTCATCATCAGCACCCCCGACGACCTCCCGCAGTTCCGGCGCCTCCTCGGTGACGGCGGGCACCTCGGGCTCCACATCGACTACGCCGAGCAGCCCCAGCCCAACGGCCTGCCCGAAGCGTTCACCATCGGCGCCGAGCACATCGGAAACGACACCGTCGCCCTCGCGCTCGGCGACAACATCTTCCACGGCAACTCCTTCTCCGACCTGCTGGAAAAGGAGGCGCGGCTCACCGAGGGCTGCGTCCTCTTCGGATTCCAGGTCAAGGACCCCGGCCGCTACGGCGTGGCCGAGGCCGACAGCGAGGGCCGCCTCATCTCCATCGAGGAGAAGCCCGCCTCCCCCCGCTCCAACCGCGCCATCACCGGGCTGTACTTCTACGACAACGACGTCGTCGACATCGCCAAGAACCTCCGCCCCTCCGAGCGCGGCGAGCTGGAGATCACCGACGTCAACCGCGTCTACATGGAACGCGGCACCGCCCGGCTGGTCGACCTGGGACGCGGCTTCGCCTGGCTGGACACCGGAACCCACGAGTCGCTGATGCAGGCCGGCCAGTACGTGCAGGTCCTGGAGGAACGCCAGGGCGTGCGGATCGCCTGCGTCGAGGAGGTCGCGCTGCGCAAGGGCTACATCGACGCCGACGCCTGCCACCGGCTCGGAGCCGCCATCGGCAAGTCCGACTACGGGCGCTACGTCATGAGCATCGCCGAGGAGTTCCGGCCGCACCGGCCGGAACAGGACTGACGGACCGCAGGCAGGAAACACGCGATCATGCGCATACTCATCACCGGCGGGGCCGGGTTCATCGGCTCCACCTACGTCCGCCGCCTCCTGGCCGGGGACTACCCCGAGCAGGCCGGGGCGGACGTCACCGTGCTCGACAAGCTCACTTACGCGGGCAACCGGGCCAACCTGGCACCCGTCGCCGACCACCCCCGCCTCTCCTTCGTCCAGGGCGACATCGCCGACCGCGCGCTCGTCGGCGACCTGACCGCCGGGACCGACCTCGTGCTGCACTTCGCCGCCGAGTCCCACGTCGACCGGTCCATCGCCGGCTCCGCCGAGTTCGTCACCACCAACGTGCTGGGGACCCACACCCTGCTGCAGGCCGCTCTCGACAACGGTGTGACCACGTTCGTGCACGTCTCCACCGACGAGGTGTACGGATCGATCAGCGAGGGGTCCTGGCCCGAGACCGACCCGCTGGAGCCCAACTCCCCCTACTCCGCCTCCAAGGCCTCCTCCGACCTGCTGGCCCGCGCCTTCCACCGCACCCACGGGCTCGACGTGCGCATCACCCGCTGTTCCAACAACTACGGGCCCTACCAGCACCCGGAGAAGGTCATCCCGCGGTTCGTCACCAACCTGATCGACGGTGAACCGGTCCCGCTGTACGGCGAGGGCGGCAACGTCCGCGACTGGCTGCACGTCGACGACCACTGCCGCGGCATCGCCCTGGTCGCCGGCAAGGGCCGCCCCGGCGAGGTCTACAACATCGGCGGCGGCACCGAGCTCAGCAACCGCGAACTGACCGAACGGCTGCTGGAGGCCGTGGGGAAGGACTGGTCGATGGTGCGCCGGGTGCCCGACCGCAAGGGCCACGACCTGCGCTACTCCGTCGACATCTGCAAGATCTCCACCGAACTCGGCTACACCCCCCAGGTGCCCTTCGACGACGGCCTCGCCGCCACCGTGGCCTGGTACCGCGACCACCCCGAGTGGTGGCGCCCGCTGACCGCCCCCACGGCGACCGCCGCGGGCTGACCCGACCGCACCCGCCGCCGCGCCCCGCACCGGCCCGGCGGCCCGAACCCGACCGACACCGGCCGACCCCGACCGGCGCCCCCGGAACACCGCAGGCACGAGGAAGAGATGGCCACCACCATGAAGTACCGCGAGCTCGCCGTCGAGGGAGCCTACGAGTTCACCCCCACCGCGTTCCCCGACGAGCGGGGGCTCTTCGTCTCGCCCTTCCAGGAGCCCGCGTTCCTGGAGGCCGTGGGGCAGCCCTTCACCGTCGCCCAGACCAACCACAGCAGGTCCACGCGCGGCGTCATCCGCGGCATCCACTACACCGCCGCCCCCGGGCAGACCAAGTACGTCTACTGCCCGCGCGGTCGGGCGCTCGACATCGTGGTGGACATCCGCGTCGGCTCACCCACCTTCGGCGTCTACGACATCGTGCAGGTGGACTCCGAGTCGTTCCGCGCCGTCTACTTCCCCATCGGGCTGGGTCACGCCTTCGTGGCGCTCGAAGACGACACGGTCATGTCCTATATGGTCTCCAGCAGCTACGACCCCGCGCGCGAGCTCGCCATCCACCCGATGGACCCGACCATCGGCATCCCCTGGCCCACCGACATCGAACCCGTCATCTCCCAGCGCGACCAGGCGGCCCCCACTCTCGACCAGGCCAGAGAACAGGGCCTACTGCCCACCTACGGCGGCTGACCGCCTCCGGGCCGCGCACGTCCACCCCTCGTCGTCCGGGATCGGAAGAACACCGCGATGCCCCAGGAACCCTCCACACCCGCCCGCTCCACCGTCGTCATCGGTGCCACGGGCAACCTCGGCCGCCACATCTGCACCGCGTTCAGCACCGCCGGCCACGACGTCACCGGGGTGGCCCGGTCCACGGCCGAGGGCATCGACGCGGCCCGCCTGCTCCCGATCGACGCCGCCGCCGACCCGGCCGAACTCAGGGACGCGCTCGCCGCCCACGACCCCGACGTGGTCGTGAACGTGAGCGGCGGCTGGGGCACCACCGAGCGAGAGATGCACGACGCGCACGTGCTGCTCGTCGAGCGCCTGGTCGCGGCGGCCGCCGGACTCGACCGGCGCCCCCGTCTCGTGCAGGTCGGCACCATCCACGAGTACGGCCCGGTACCCCAGGGCACCTCCGTCGACGAGCAGCACGACGGGGTGCCGCTCGCGGACTACGGGCGCACCAAGCTGGCCGGGTCGAGCCTCGTGCTGGAGGCGACCGCCGACGGGCTGATCGACGGGGTGGTGCTGCGCGTCGTCAACGTCTGCGGCCCGGGCACCCAGGCGGCGAGTTTCCTGGGGTCGCTCGCGGCGCGGCTGTGCGGCACCGAGCCCGGCGCGCCCATCGAGCTCACCATCGCCGAGGCCGAGCGCGACTACGTGGACGTGCGCGACGTGGCCGACGCCGTCCTCCGGGCCGGCACGGGCGGTGCCGAGGTCGTCGGCAAGGTCGTCAACATCGGCTGCGGCCGCGCGGTGAGCATGCGCACGCTCGTCACGACGCTGGTCGAGGCCGCGGGGCTGGACCCGCGGGACATCGTCGAGGTCCCGGCCGAGATCAGCAGCAAGGGCGGGGACTGGACGCAGGCCGACATCACCCGCGCCCGCGCACTGTTGGGCTGGGTCCCCACGACGCCGCTCCGTGCGTCGATGGCGGACATGTGCGCCGAGATCCGTTCCACGTCAGGCGCGTGACCGCCCCGGTCACGTGCGCCGCTCCCGACCGGTCCCGGTCGGCACGTCACGGTGAGGACATATGACGATTCAGGGCCTGTCCGTGCCCGGTGCGGAGGCCGCCGACGGCGCTCCGGCCGCGCGCATGGCGCGCTCGCTGCTGGACCCGCACGACTCCACCACCCCGCTGCCCGCGTTCCTGCGGTGGCTGGAGGAGTGCGGCCGGCAGAACGAGACCGAGGTCAGGCGGGTGCGCCTGGACGAGCTCGACCAGTGGAGCATCGATCCCGCAACCGGCAACATCGGGCATGCGAGCGGCCGGTTCTTCACGATCGAGGGCCTGCGGGCGCACCGGCCAGGGGGGCCGGTGGAGCGGTGGACACAGCCGATCATCCGGCAGCCGGAGATCGGGATCCTCGGCATCCTGGTGAAGGACTTCGGCGGTGTCCCGCACTGCCTGATGCAGGCCAAGGTCGAGCCGGGCAACCACAACGGAGTCCAACTCTCCCCCACCGTTCAGGCCACCCGCAGCAACTACACGCGGGTACACCAGGGGCGCGCCGTCCCCTACATCGAGTACTTCCGCGACACCGCCCGCCACCGGGTGCTCGCCGACGTGCTGCAGTCGGAGCAGGGGGCGTGGTTCTACCGGAAGCGCAACCGGAACATCGTCGTGGAGGTCACCGAGGACGTGGAGGTCCTCGACGGGTTCTGCTGGGTGTCGGTGGGGCAGCTGCACACCCTGCTGTCCACCCCCGACCTGGTCAACATGGACAGCCGCACGGTGATGGCGTGCATGCCGATGTCGGCGGCCGACCCCGCCACCGGGGCACCGGATCCGCGGGCCGACGACGGCGGGCTGCGCGCGGCCGTCGCCCGCTCCACCGCGGCGAGCGACGAGGAGCGGTTCCAGGGCACACTGCACTGGATCACCCGGACCCGCGCGCAGCACGACATGTGGGCCGACCTCATCCCGCTGAACCGGGTCGAGGGGTGGGAGCTGGCCGACGGCGTCATCCGGCACACCGACGGGCTGTTCTTCGAGATCATGGGCGCGGGCATCACGACCGGCGGGCGCGAGGTACGCCAGTGGACGCAGCCGCTGCTGCACCCGCGGGGGACCGGCCTGGCCGTGCTCTTCGTGCGGCGGATCGGGGGTGTGCTGGAGGTCCTGGTGCGCGCGCATGTGCAGCCCGGGCTGATGGACGTCCTGGAACTCGGCCCGACCGTGCAGTGCACCCCGGCCAACCATGCGCACCTGGCGCCCGAGCTGCGCCCCCGCTTCCTGGACGAGGCGCTGGCCGCCCCTGCTGAGGCGGTCCGCTTCGACACGGTGCTGTCGGAGGAAGGCGGCCGGTTCCACCACGCCCGGACCCGCTACCAGATCGTGGAGACCCCGCCCGACGGGTCGGTGGACGCGGGGCCCGAGCACCGCTGGGTGACCCTGCGCGAACTGTCCCGGCTGCTGCGGCACAGCAACTACGTGAACGTCGAGGCGCGCACACTCGTGGCGTGCCTGTACGGCCTGCTGGTGCCGGACGGCCGTTAGGGAGCTCCCGCCGCCGTCGGGCCGCCCATGGAAGCGGGCCGGGCCCTTCCTTTCACGGAAGGGCCCGGCCCGCTTCCGGTCGTGGGGCCGGAGCCGGTGAGGTCTCCTCAGAGGTTCTTGAGGACCTCGCGCAGCGACTCGATGACGTGGTCCTGCCGGTCGCGCGGCAGCGACGGGTACATCGGCAGCGAGAAGATCTGCTTGGCGAGGGCCTCGGTGACCGGTAGCGAGCCCGTCTCGTAGCCGAGCTTGGCGAAGCCGGTCATGGTGTGCACCGGCCACGGGTAGCTGATGTTGAGGGAGACCCCCTTCTCCTTGAGCCCCTCGATGATCCGGTCGCGCTCGGGGTGGCGCACCACGTAGACGTAGTACACGTGCTCGTTGCCGTCCTCGACGCGGGGGAACACCAGGTCGGTGTCGGCCAGCGCCTCCTCGTAGCGGCGGGCCACCGCGCGGCGCGCCTCCACGTACCCGTCGAGGCGGGCGAGCTTTCGGCGCAGGATCTCGGCCTGCAGGTCGTCGAGGCGGCTGTTGTGCCCCGGAGTCTCGACGACGTAGTAGACGTCCTCCATGCCGTAGTAGCGCACCCGGCGCAGCCGGGCGGCGACCTCGTCGTCGGAGGTGATGGTCGCGCCGCCGTCGCCGTAGGCGCCCAGCACCTTGGTGGGGTAGAAGGAGAACGCCGCGGCCCTGCCGAACGTCCCGGCCAGCCGCCCGTGGTGGCGCGCGCCGTGCGACTGCGCGCAGTCCTCCAGGATGGGCAGCCCGTGCTTGTCCGCGATGGCCGCAAGCGGCGCCATGTCGACGCACTGGCCGTACAGGTGGACCGGCAGGATGCACTTGGTCCGCCCGGTGATGGCCGACTCGACCTGGGAGACGTCCATGAGGAAGTTCTCCTCGTGGACATCGACGAAGACCGGGGTGGCGCCGATCTGGTCGATCGCGATGACGGTGGGCGCCGCCGTGTTCGACACGGTGATGACCTCGTCGCCGGGGCCGACGCCCAGGGCGCGCAGCCCGAGCACGATGGCGTTGGTGCCGTTGTCGCACCCGACGGCGTGCTCGACGCCGTGGTACGCGGCGAACGCGCTCTCGAACCCGCGCAGGTTCTCGCCGAGGATCAGCTGGCCGGAACGGAAGACCTGCTCCACGGCCTCGTGGATGTCGTCCCGTTCCTTCTCGTATTCCTCCAGGTAGCTCCACACGCGAATCGTCATGCGTCCCACCTCCAAGCGGGGTCGGTCGAGAGATGATGGACCGGCGGCGGGAACCTGACCCGACGGATACCTGCCGGCGCACGGCGCGTGCGGGCCGCCCCGGTGCGACCAGGTATCAATCAATCGCACGGCTTCTGGCCGGACAACCCCTAACTGCCTCCGACAACGCCCCTAATCGGCGCCCCCGCATGTCGCGCGCGACCACGCGGCGCACGTGCGCGATCGCCGCCCGTTCCGGGCACGGGAGGAGCCCGGGCCGACCGGTGCTGAGCGCCCGTCGCCGCTCCCCCCGTCCCCGGGCGTGTGGATAACGGCCCTCAGCTGGTCAGGCCGAGCCGGTAGTCTCGGTGGCGGTCGCAGAAAGGAGCCAGGTGCCATCCGACGCACGAAGTGAATCCCGTCGCAAGATGATCGAGCGGGTCCGTGGCCTGCTCCGGATGGCCGAGGACCCCGCGGTCACCGACGCCGAGAGCCAGGCGTTCACGGCCAAGGCCGCCGAGCTGATGACCCGGCACGCCATCGCCGAGGCCGAGGCGCGCGCCGAGCGCGGCGAAGAGCTGGAGCAGGTCACCCGGTTCGACTTCACGGTCTCCGGTGTCGGCGGGCACGGCAAGGCCCGGGTCAAGGCGCTGGCCGGAATCGCCGCCGCCTACGGCTGCCAGTCGGCGGTGCGCGGTAACACCTCGGCGAACACCGACCGCACCCTCATCATCGTGGGCACGGCCACGGCGCTGGACGCGCTGCGCGTCCTGCTGCCGTCGATCACCATGCAGATGGAGGCGTCGGCGCGGTTCACCGCCCGCAACCACATCGCCGACCTGCGCGAGATGCGCAACTACGACCGGTCGGCGCTGGCCACCGAGCGCAGCCGGTTCTACCGGTCGTTCATCCGCGCCTACGGCTACGCGGTGGCCGAGCGGATCCGCGAGTTCCGGGCGCGGCTGCGGGACGGCTCCGGGGCCGAGTCCCCAGCGCGGTCGGGCGGGACGTCGGCGTCGGGCGACGGGACGTCGGCGATCGGCGCCGAGGTGGTGCTGCGGACCGATGTCGACCGCGTGCAGGAGGAGTTCGAGCGGCGTTTTCCCCAGCTCCGCCCGACCCGGCCGGAGCGCACGCACCACCGCGCCGGGTACCGGGCCGGATATCTGCGCGGACGCAGCGCGCAGCTGGGTATGGAGACCGGTGTCGGGCAGGGCGGCGGCGCCGCGCTGACCGACGGCGAGTAGGCCCGAGGCGCCGACCGCCCGGTCGGACCGGATCTCACCCTGTCCCCTGTCGACACCCGCCGTGGGGTGTCCTTCCCCCCACCGACCGGGATTTCTGTGGATAACCCTGTGGACAACCTGGGGATAAGTCGGGGAAAACCTCACGCGGTCAGAAATGGCTGTGGATAAACCTCCGGAAGCGATTTCTTACGGCCACTTCTCGCGCGGGGCCGTCGGCGGTGAGCGGCGGCGTTCCCGCATCCGCCGGAGCCCACGCGAGAACCGGGTGTTGGAAGGTGACTCAGGTCACTCTGTGGGGAAGGGTGAGGGTAACGCACCGTATCCCCCGACCGGGAGTTGACGAGTATGTCGGCAGCCACCCTCCTCAGGCACTTTCATGGCTACAAGACGGCCCTTCTGACCACCTACCGCCGTGACGGCATGCGCTGCGTCAGCACACCCGTGAGCATCGTCGTCGACCGCGACCGGGTGCTCTTCCGCACCTGGGCGGATTCGGGCAAGGCCAAACGGCTGCGCGCGCACCCGGTCGCCGACCTGCGGCCCTGCACGTTCCGCGGCAGGCCGACCGGGCCGGCCGTCCGCTGCGAGGTGCGGCTGCTCGACGGCGACGAGGAGCAGCGCGCCGCGCGCATGCTCGGCCGACGCCACCCCTTCCTCCAGCGCTGGGCGGTGCCGATCTCACACCGGATGCTGCGCTACCGCACCCTCCACTACGAGCTGCGGCCGGTGGGCGACGAGACACCGCGCAGCGCCGAGGGGTGGCCCGACTGAGCCGCGGCCGGTGACGGGCTCACGACACCCGCAGCGGCATCACCAGGTAGCGGAACTCCGGGCGGCCGCCGTCGTCCGGGGGAACGTCGCTGATCACCGCGGGTTTGGTCGGGATCGTGAAGTTCAGGTGGGCGGTCTCCCCCTGCACCGCGCCCAGGCCGTCGAGGAAGTACTCGGGGCTGAAGGCGATCCGCATGGGGTCACCGTGGTACTTGATCCCCAGCGCCTCCACCGCCTGGGCGTCGTCGCCGGAGCCCGCCTCCAGCACCAGCTCGTCGGCGGTGAACGAGAGGCGCAGCGGGGTGCTGCGGTCGGCGACCAGCGCCACCCGCTTCACGGCCTCGATGAGCGGCGCGGTGGCGACCTCGGCGCGCGCGGAGAAGTCGCCGGGGAAGCGGGACTCGTACTTGACGAAGTCGCTGTCGATGAGCCGGGTGGTGGTGCGGCGGCCGTTGTTCTCGAAGCCGATCATGCCCTCGCCCGGCGACGGCGTGACACCGCCGCCCGCGGCGACCGTGGACAGCGCGATGTCGACGTTGGAGCCGGGGACCAGGGAGCGCGCGATGTCGTTGAGGGTGCGGGCCGGGACCAGCGCGGCGGCGGACAGGTCGGGGTGGGCCGGGCGCCACCACAGTTCGCGCACGGCGATCCGGTAGCGGTCGGTGGCGGCGAGGGTGAGCGTGTCGCCGGAGAAGGCGAAGTTGACCCCGGTGAGCATGGGCAGGGTGTCGTCGCGGCTCGCCGCCGGGGCCACCTGGCGGATCGCGGTCGCGAACGCGTCGGCGGCCAGGGAGCCGGTGGTGCCGGGCATGGCGGGCAGGCTCGGGTAGTCCTCCAGAGGGAGCGTGAGCAGGTTGAAGCGGGCACTGCCGCAGGTGACCAGCGCGCGGGTGGCGTCGCACTCCACGTCCACCGGGTGGGCGGGAAGGTTGCGGGCGATCTCGGACAGCAGGCGGCCCGAGACCAGGACGGCGCCGCCGGCCTCGGCCTCGACCTCGACCTCGGCGCGGGCGGACACCTCGTAGTCGAAGCCGGACAGGCGCAGTCCGGTGGAGCCGCCGGGCAGCTCCAGGCGCATGCCGGCGAGCACGGGCATCGAGGGCCGTGCCGGCAGGGCGCGGGCCGTCCACGCCACGGCGTCGGCGAACGCGTCGCGGTCTACTCGGAATCTCACGCGGTCCTCCTGCTGCTCGGCTCTCCCCTAACAGGACTTGCCCCGGTGGGGGTCACCGTATCCAGACCGGACGACATTTCGGCCGAACCGCCGGACGCACGCGCGTCGGCCCGGCCGGTCGGGCGGCCGGGCCGGAGAAGGGGACCGACGGCCCGCCCGTCGTCCCCTCTTCCACGGTCATTTCTTCGGCTTGAGCGTCCAGACCACGGTCATCGCGCCGGTGACGGTCCCGTCCTCGGTGCGCAGTTCGATCTCGACGGCGAACTCGGGCCGCTTGCCGGCGTCGAGCTCGGCGATGACCTCGTCGCGGGTGCGGGTGAGCCGCGCGTCGGCGATGACGTCGCCCATGGCGAGCTTCTGGTAGCCGATCTCCGCATTGACGGCGAGCGGGACGGCGCGGTTCAGCTGGTCGCCGAAGGCACCGATCACGATGGCGCCGGATGCCGATTCGGCCAGCGTGAACATGGCGCCGGCGTGCGGGCCGCCGACGTGGTTGTGGTGCTTGTCGTTGTCCGGAAGCCGCATGACGGCCCGGTCGTGGTCGAGCTCGATGAACTCGACGCCGAGGGTCCGGGCGAACGGCACGGCCGCGAGGAATCCGGACTTGACCAGCTCCGCCTGTTCGGCGCTCATGGTTGTCATGGCGACCAGGTTACTCGCCAGTAACCAGTGCGCCAAGATCCCCGGGAACCCGAATCGGCAGGCAGCACCGGAAAACCAGGAAAAAGGAAAACCCGCCACCTCACCCTCCGGACGAACCGGTAGGGGCGCGCGGGCGAGGCGGCGGGCGTCGAGGCGGGCTCAGCGGGAGTCGGCCGGCGCTCCGGTCAGCGCGCCCCACCGCTCACCGAGGGCCTTCTCCCCGGCCGGGGTCAGCGAACCGTACAGCCGGACGCGCGCCAGCCCGCCGTCCGGGAACACGTCCAGCCGGACGTGCGTGACGGGGCGGCGCTCCCGACCGCCGAGGTGGAGGCGGTGCACGGTGTCGGGCTGCACGGCCACCCGGTCGAGCAGCGGGAACCACGCCTCGGCATCGGCGGGGTCCGCCACCGTCGCGTCGCACCCGTGGACCGCCACCCAGCCCGGGGCGTTGCCCTTGTAGTAGGCGGTGTCGATCTCGATGGCCCGGATCTCGCCGTGCCCGGCGAGGCGCAGCCGGACCCAGTCATTGCCCCGGTCGCGTCGGCGCCGGTTCTCCCAGCCGTCGTCCATCTTGCGCGAGCGGTCCGGGAGGATCATGTTCGCCGGCGAGGAGTAGAAGCGGTCCGAGGCGTCCTCGACCGCGCCGCCGTTCTCCAACGCGGCCAGGTCGACGGTGCCCAGCGCGGCGATCCAGGCCGGATCGGCGACGACCTCGCCGTGGACGCGGAGCCGGGCGATGCCGCCATCGGGGAACTGCTTGAGCCGCAGGTGGGTGAAGCGACGCTCGGCATCGACCGCGAAGCCGTTGGCGGCATGCCCCCGGACCCGGCTGCGCGGGACGATCTCGACCCAGGTGACATCGTCGGCGAGCAGCCGCTCGGGGGAGGGCGCGCCGTCGACGTGGGCGGCCTCGATGGCGACCTGCTGCGGGTAGTTGCCGCGGAAGTGGGCGGTGTCGACGATGACGCCGCGGACGACGCCGGGCGCGCCGAGCCGGATGAGCGCCCAGTCGTGGTCGTCATCGCCGGGGTGCGGGTCGTCGGCGCCGGCTCCGCGTCGGCGCCGCGTCTCCCAGCCGTCCATGACCTTGCCCTTGTGGCCGAACGCCTCGGGGTCGAAGTGGGCGGGCTCGGGGCGCAGCAGGTTCTCGCGCTCGGCGAAGAACTCGTCGTTGGCGGCGATCACCGAGCCGCCCAGGCGCCGGTCGGCCAGGTCGACCAGGTCGGTGAACGCGAACTCGCCCCCGCGGTAGTCGGCGTAGGGGTCACCGCCGCTGTACGGACGTGCGTCGTTCACGTGCGGATCCTGAGCCGGGGATGCCACCAATGGGAATCAACCTCTCCACAAGTCGTGAATCACCACAAAACCCCTACACCACGTACTGTTGCACCGGCCGAACGGCCACGTACAGCCAAACTTTTCACTCACGCTGTTAAGCCGAGGTGAACACTCACCCACGGCCCGCCGCGGCCTCGCCCAGCGCCCGGAGCACCCGCGCCACATGCGGGCGGTCCTCGGCCCCGGCCCGAACCGCGGACACCACGTGCCGCCGCGGCCGGTCGGCCGGCAGTTCGCGGATGACGGCCCCGCCGCCACTCCGCGGCGCCGCCAGCCGCGGCACCAGCGCGACCCCCAGCCCCGCGCCGACCATCGCCAGGATGACCGCCCAGTCCGCGGCGACGTGCGCGCGCTCCGGGACGAACCCCGCGTCGGCGCACGCCGTCAGGGTGATGTCGCGCCAGGGCCCGGAGTCGCCGTAAATCCACGGCTCGCCGGCGAGATCGGCCAGCCGCAGCCCGGGCGCGTCGGCCAGCCGATGGTGGACGGGAAGTGCGACGTCCAGAGGGTCGGCCAGGAGGGAGGAACGGGTGAACCGCGCGTCGCCGGAGGCGGGGGCGTCGACGGCCAGCGACAGCGCGATCTCGATGTCCCCGCTGGCCAGCAGGTCGTAGACCTCGGCGGCCTCGGCCTCGCGGACGCGCACGGCCAGGCGCGGGCAACTGCTCCGCAACCGCTCGACCGCGGGGATCACCACCCCGGGGATCGCGGTCGCGAACGCCCCGACCCGCACCTCCCCGGCCTCGCCCCGCCGGTGCTCCTCCAGCTCCGCCCGCCCGCGCTCCACCTGCGCGAACAGCGCGTCGGCGTGCCGCAGCACCACGTGCGCGGAGCTCGTCAACCGCACCCGCCGCCCATGTGCTTCGAGCAGCGGCACCCCCAGCTCCCGGGACAGCACCGCCAACTGCTGCGACACCCCCGAGGGCGTCATCCGCAGCGCCTCGGCCGCCGCCCGCACCGTGCCCAACTCGTCAAGCGCCCGGAGCAACCGGAGCTTGCGCAGGTCCCAGTCGTTCATACATGAACACTAAACAAATCCGCCGCGACCACGCACTGGCGCCGCACACCCCACCACCCACCCCGGACACGGGAAGGCCCCCGCCACCCAGACATCACGCCTGACCAGCGGGGGCCTTCCCGAACGATGGCGGAGGGTGTGGGATTTGAACCCACGAAGCCCCGGAAGGACTTAGCGGTTTTCAAGTGCGTTACGATCAGTCACAGCAAGTAGTAATTGCAGGTCAAAAGCCATAAACTGACCAATCGACCAAAGATTCCAAAACCGTTAGCCATCCACCGCCAACCAACGGGCACGGACACCCCATGTAGTAATCACAGGTAGAAGCGGTGCATTTCATAACAGAACGTAACCAATCTCCGCCAGTACGACAAGGAGCGCGACACGATGTTTCCGTTCGGAGGGTCTGGGCTGCGGGCACCAGGCACCCCACCCTGGCCGCTTCAGCGAACGCGCCGCCGGTGAGCTAGCATGGCCGCGGAGAGCAGGATCCCTGCCCTCAGGAGGGTTCGCATAGTGGCCGAGTGCAGTGCTCTTGAAAAGCACAAGATCCTTAACGGGGTCTCGTGGGTTCGAATCCCACACCCTCCGCTTCAGCCCACATCAGCGATCGAACAAGTCCGGGTTCCGCACCTACGGCAAGTCCGAGGACTCCCGCGACGACCTGCCCCAGATCGTCATCGGCATGGCCGTCCCCCGGGAGGGCATCCCGGCGCGCTGCTGGTGCTGGCCGGGAAACGCCTCCGACCAGACGCTGATCCGCCAGGTCAAAGACAAGATGCGCGACTGGACGCTGTCCAAGATCGTGTGGGTGACCGACCGCGGCTTCTCCTCCGCCGAGAACATGCGCGTCAAGGAGGTCCGGATCAGCGACACCGCCTGGATCGTGATCTGCCACAACTCCGAGGCGGCTGAGCGGGACAAGCACATATGCGGGCAGCTCGTCCCCCGCCTGGAGGAGCTGATCGCCCCACGTCGTGCTGTGCTGGCTCGCCCCCCCTGCTCGTCCGCATCATCGAGCCCCGGGCCGACACGACCTGTGTCCGGGCCCGCCGCGAGCTCCAGCGCCTGCGCATCGGCACCTTGACCGGCCCCAACGGCACGTTCCTACAGGCCACCGATCTGACCAAGTCCCAGATCGACCTGCTGGCCAAGCTCGGCGTCCCCCGCCCCAAGCAGGTCCTCGACCTTCAGCCCGCACCCCGCTGACCGGCCGGGACACCACCGCCTAGAGAAACGCCCTCTACTGATTTTTGATCTCGGGGTTGACCTGCGACTTCGTCAGCGGTGTCATAAGGCATGGAGGTTCCCCCCGCCCCGAGAACTCCCGACGAACTCCAAGACCGCCGAATGAAGGCCGCCGCCCTGTTCGAGGCCGGCCACCACACCCAAGCCGAGATCGCCCGCCTGCTGGGCACCACCAGGCAGGCCGTCAACAAGTGGCACAAGCAGTGGAAGGCCGGAGGCACCCAGGCCCTGGCCTCCCGCCCCGCCGGAGCCGCCCCCCTGCTGGAAGCCGACCGGGAACACCGCCTGCTTCGCCTGCTCGACCAAGGCCCCGCCGCCCACGGCTGGAACGACCAGATCTGGACCCTGTCCAGGATCAACCGCCTGATCAGCGAACACTTCAACGTGGCCTTCGCCGACCCCTCCGGGGTCTGGCGCATGCTCCAGCGCCTGGGCTACTCCTGGCAGGTGCCCGCCGCCCGCGCCGTCCAACGCGACGAGGAGGAGATCGCCGCCTGGTGCACCGCCACCTGGCCGCAGGCCAAAAGACCGCGCTGAACAGCAGGGCGCCTGGATCGTCTTCGCCGACGAGACCGGGGCCTGCACCGACCCGCCGGTCCGGCGCACCTGGGGCCGACGCGGGCGCACGCCCCTCATCGCCGTCAACCGCGGCCCCCGGGCCAGGGTGCACGCGACCGGGTGGCTGTGCGTCGGCCCTGCGGGCCAAGCAGTGCGGCTGCTCTTCACCACCTCGCGCGCCGGATTCACCCACTACGACTTCCCCGAGCTCATCGACCGGGTACATCGGCGTCTGGGAGGCGGCCCTGTGGTGCTCGTGTGGGACAACCACGCCTCGCACAAGACGAAATGGCTGTGCGGGCGCCTGGAGGCGCGGGAGTGGCTCACGGTGGTGCTGCTGCCGCGATACGCCCCCGAGCTCAACCCTGTCGAGGCGCTGTGGTCCCAGCTCAAGCGGCGTATCGCCAACCGCGCCTACCGGAGCCTGGAGGAGTTGGAAGGTGCCATGCGCTCCTATCTGCTCTCAGCCCAGAAACGCGGTGAGGTGCTTGCTGGATTCGTCAGATCCGCTCACCTGACTCCAGATCCGATCCCGTCAACCACCTAATCAAAGATCAGTAGCTTGTTGATTAACCTCGGCCCGTGGCCCGCACATCGGTGTGGCCACGGGTTTCATTGTTCCCCGGACTGAGGGGTCCGCTGTTTCCGGACAGGGTTTGAACCGCTCATTTCACGCGGCCAGCCGCATCTCTTGATGAGCAGCGTACATCTCCGCTGGCGTGTTGCACCCCAAGGCCGAATGAAGCCGCTTGCGATTGTACCAGAATTCGATATAGCGAATGATGTCCCGGCGGGCGCGCCCCCGGGTGGGATACACCACGCGATTCACCCGCTCGTTCTTCAACACCCCGAAGAACGACTCCGCGAGGGCGTTATCGAAGCAAATCCCGGTTCGGCCAACCGACCTCCTAATACCTTTCCCCTTCAGGAACTCACCGAACTGGGCAGAGGTGTAGTTGCTTCCACGGTCTGAGTGGAAAATCGCCCCTTGCTGGATGCGACCTGCGCGCTCCGCGTGTTCCACGGCCCGCTTGATCAGCGGGGTGCGGTAATTGTCGCCCATCGCATATCCCACGACTTCCTTGGTACAGCAGTCGATCACCGTCGCCAGATACAGCCACCCTTCCCAAGTCGGCACGTAGGTGATATCGCCGACCAGTTTCATGCCCGGCTCGGGTGCGGTGAAGTCACGGCGCACCAGGTCGGGGATGGGCGCGGCCTCCTCCTGCTCGGTGAGCGAGGCGCGGTCCGGGCGCGGCTGGCAGGGCTCCAGGCCCATCTGGCGCATGAGCAGGCGCACCAGCTCGGGGCCGGCCTGCACGTCCCAGCGCTGGAGCTGGGCGTGCACCCGGCGGTGGCCGTAGGTGCCGTCGGAGTCGTCGAAGGCTTTGCGGATGAGCAGCATCAAACGGTCGCGGCGCTCGGCGGTCGCCGATTTCGGGCGGTTCCTCCATTCGTAGTAGCCGGATTTCGACACGCCGACGCGGTCGCACATGAAAGTGACGGGGAAGGCGTACTCCGCGGTGTCATCGAATCGAACCGACTCGATGAACTCGTATCTGTCGCTTACGGGCGATCCTTCGCGAAGTACGCCGCACATTTTTTCAGGAACGCGATTTCCATGTCCTTCTCGCGGTTGAGGCGTTCCAGTTCCCGCAGGCGTGCGCGCTCTTCGAGGTCGAGGCCAAAACTTCCCCTCGTTTCCTTACGGGACCATCTTATTGGGTCCCTGCCCGGAAGCCTCGGGGCACCTCACACCGAATTACGTCGAACCCCGGCCTTGGGCCCACCCGACCTCCTGATCCCACAGCAGCCAGTCCACGTTGCTCAGCCATGTTCTCGTGCTCTCACCGCGTTGCTCGAACCATCCACCAATTGCGGCATTCATGTACCGTGTGCGGATCGAGCAGCGAGGAGACTCTGCGTCCCGCCTCCCTGATCAGCTTCCGTAGGTCCACGGACTCCGCTGTCCAGCCATACTTCGCCAGCCAGGGCTCCGGTTCCCTGGAAGCCAGGCGCAGCAGAATCCCTGCGTCGGAAAACACGTCGACCACTTCCGAGTACCCGGCGTTCTCCTCAAGAGCAGCGCCAAAGTGATCCAGCAAGAGCCTGCTCCCCTTCACAGACATGGCGTTGATCGCGCCCATCAGTCTGTCGCTCTCCGCCTGATTCAGGTGCGGCAGTAGTCCTTCTAATAGCCACACGGTCCGCCGCCAGGGGTTGAACCCCGCGGCCCGCAATGCTCCGAGCCAGTCGCCACGCAGGTCGGCCCATACAGGAATGCGTGTGCAAGCAGGAGCACTCTCGGTTTCGTCGATGATGTGGTCCTTGAGCGCGAACACGTCAGCACGATCGACCTCGAAGAGCTCGATATTCTCCGGCCATAGCAGGCGGAAGGCCCTAGAGTCCAGCCCCGATCCCAGGAGAACGACCTGAACACAGCCGTGACGTGCGGCATCGAGAAGTTCTCGGTCGAAGTAGTAGGTGCGCAGCAAGACGGTGTCGCGAATAAAGGCCGAGATATCTGGGGAGTGTGTCGAGATCAGCCCCGCGACCTTAGCAAGCTTCACGAGGGTGATGCGGGACTGCTGGGCCAAGCGATCTTCGAACAGTCTGTCGTTCCGGTTGCTCTCAGCGGACCGGTCGAGTGCCGCCATCAGCGCAGTGAGACCGACGCCGCCCGGAAATGCCATCGCCTGCTCGTGGCCACCCAAGTCGTTACCCCTTTCAACTCTATCCAGCGGCATGCCCTGCATAGGTTTGCGGACTGAGCGGATATACCTCCAGCTACCTGCCCTGTGCAGACGAATTACTGCACAGTTTTGCCAGATTGAGACGAATTTCGAAGTCCGGACGCCTCAGGCGCCAGCCTCATGCAAATGATTCTTTGCAAAGTTCTCCTTGCAAAAGTTCGTTTGCACTCCTAGCGTGCAGAGCATGGCAGAAATCGAGCAGAGAACCACGTCCCACAACCCCCGCACATTGCAGGCTCTTGCACACCCGCTGCGCATCCAGCTCATCACCGCCCTGCGGGAATACGGACCGGCTACCGCCTCCCAGCTCGCGGCCAGGCTTGGCGAGTCGAGCGGCGCAACGAGTTACCATCTCCGCCAGCTCGCCGCGCACGGTTTCATTGAGGAGGCCTCCGAACGCAGCACGGGACGCGAGCGTTGGTGGAAGGCGACACACCGGGGTACCCGAACCGACAACATCGAGGACTTCATGCACCACCCCGATCCGGCCGTACGTGGTGCTCTGGGCCTGTTCATCCATGAGACCGCGCACACACACGCGCAAGAGCTGTCAGCCTGGCTGCACACGATGCACGAGTGGCCGGAGGCGTGGAATCGCAGCTGGGACCTCAGCAACTTCACCCTTCGGATCACTCCTGACCAGGCGCGTGAACTCGAGGGCAAGATTCACGACTTGATCGAGAGCTACCGCGAGATGGAGGAGGGAGACCCGTCGGAAGACGTCGCACTACGCATCCACGTCCACGCCTTCCCACACACCTCTGAATGACCTCACTGACCCGGTCGGCCCACTGCCCAGAGATTCCGTGAACGGGATTGAGGACCGGGAGCCGACCGGGGTCGCGTCCCGCAGAGTGGTGGAAGTTCGTTCGACTCTGAGGTCTCATCCTCAACGGCTTGCGTGTCAGAAGACCGCCTCGTTCGAATCGCCCATCGCTTTTACACCACTCGGAGGGACACGACCGCCGACCGCTGGGCAACCCCGCCCCAGGTTCCACGAGGGTGGCGTTCCGACCCGGCGCTCCCGGGCGCCTGCCCGGGAAAGGAGTCCTGCGGCACCTACGGCGCCCACAGGATCCAGGCCGACCTGCTCGACATCGACGACATCCGCGCCGGATGCAACCGCATCAGCCGCCTGATGCGCTGCGCGGACCTGGTGGGTGTGCACTGCCGCACCGCCGCAAGGGCCTAACTCGTCCAGGCTCGACGGCCACCGCGCCGCCCGACCTCATCGGACGCGACTTCACCGCCAGCGCCCCAAACGAGACGTGGACGGCCGACATCACCTACGTGCCACCGGTCAGGGTTGTCTCTGTACCTGGCGGTGGTCATGGACCTGTTCTCGCGGTGCATCGTGGGCTGGGCGATGGCCGGCCACATGCGCGCCGAGCTGGTGTGCGACGCGCTGGGCATGGCGATCTCCGCCCGCCGCCCCGGCCTGGGGCTGATCCACCACACCGGCAAGGGGTCGCGGTACACCGGCCTGGCCTTCGGCCGCCGCTGCGCCGAGGCCGGGATCGCCGCCTCGACGGGACGCAGTGGGTCGTGCTTCGACAACGCGGTCACGGAGCGCTTCTTCGCGTCGCTGGAGACCGAGCTGATCGACCGCACGGTGTTCGCCACCCGGACCGACGCAGAGCGGGCGGTGTTCTCCTACATCGAGGGGACGTCGGCCTTCCACTTCTTGCGCCAGGTGCTCACCGCTTGGTCGGAGACGCAGAGCAGGCGGGCGATGGCGGCTTGGGAGAGGTCTCCTTGTTCGAAGAGGGCGGCCGCGGTCATGCGGCGTTGTTCGAGCTGGTCGGGTGTGTGGGGGTGCGGTGTTCGGGGGCATCCCCTATTCCAGGCCGATATCGTTCAGAGTTCAACCATCAGATCAAAGGTCAGTAGCGTCGCCCGGTGATCCGCATCGTGTGCCGCGTGTCTCACGCCGTCCCATCACGTTTCTGACCTGAGCGGAGTCGTCGCCGACTCCGCGAGTGTACCTCCGTATAGTCGCGGTATAGCGATACTCCGCCTAAATATAGCCCCCTTCCGCATCCTTCCTGTCAGGGCTGGGGCAGGTGTTCGCAGACCATTCGGATTGAATGGTGAATTCCTTGTTCGGTGGGCACCTGGAACAGCCCCTTCTGGGCATTTGGAAATTCTCATGCCTTTTCGGACAATATTGTGGAAATGCGGTTCGTCGGCGTTTTCGCATCTGGAATTGCACACGCGTGCCGCATGCGAGGTGATGAAGTTGAAGTTCCGCTTGTTGGGAAATCTCCAGGTCGTGGACGGTCAGAAAAATTTTCTGTTGCCCCCGAAATTGCGCACGATTCTCGCTCAGCTATTAATATCGCGCGGCCAGACCGTGCCGGTGGAAAAGTTCATCGAAGAATTATGGTTGGATCAACCGCCCGCGACGGTCTCAGCCACCATGCAGACGTACATCTACCAACTCCGCAAGATCCTGGGCGCGGGCGGAGAGGCCGGGAAGGGTTACGCGAGCCTGGTGACGGACTCCTCCGGTTACGCGCTCAGGACTGCTCCGGAGGATGTTGACGTGCACTTGTTCGAGAGCCGCTTCACCGCGGGGAAGTTGGCGTTCGAATCCGCTGAATACGCGAACGCCGTCGAATCTTTCGAGGAGGCAGTGGCGGTATGGCGTTCGTCGGCCCTGGCTGACGTGCCCAGAGGGCCCTTCCTGGAGGCATACGCGGTCCGGCTCGAAGAAGCCAGAATGCAAGCGATCGAGCTGAGGATAGAGGCGTACCTCCGGCTCGGCCGTCATCTCGACGTCCTGCCCGAGCTCAAGGCGCTCACCTTGAACCACCCACTCCATGAGGAACTGCATGCGAAGCTGATGCTCGCGCTGCACCGCTCCGGGCGGCGGCCCGAGGCCCTGGATGCCTACCAGCACCTGCGCCACGGTCTCGCCGATGAACTCGGACTCGACCCCTCACCATCCGTGCAGCGGCTGCACCGGGCGCTTCTCGCTGGGGACCCGGACCTCGACCATGAGCGAGCCGTTGACCGGATCGCGGTACCTGCGGTCAACGCTCCTGCTCAGCTTCCCCCCGACATCGCGGAGTTTTGTGGACGCGAAGACGAACTGGCCCACCTGGAGCAGTGCTGTGGTCGGAGCGGGGGCGATTCCACGCCGCGCCTTGTGGCACTGAGCGGGATGGCAGGGGTGGGTAAGACTGCCCTCGCCCTGCGGCTAGCGCATCGGCTACGGCGGCGCTATCCAGACGGCCAGTTTTTCGCCTGCTTCACCGCAGGCCGTATCGACTCCTGTGACCATTCCGTCGATCCGCACGAGGTGATCGGCTCCTTCCTGGGCGGCGCCGGGTTCACTCCGGACCAGATCCCCGGCAACTTGGCAGGCCGCAGTCAGTTGTTCCGCAGCTGGTGTGCGGACCGGAGAGTACTCATCGTGCTGGACGACGTCCATTCGGAGGAGCAGGTCCGCCCGTTGCTGCCGGGCAACCCAGAATGCGCGGTCATTGTCTCCGGCCGCTCGCCTCTGTATGGGCTGGGTGGAGCCCGCCTGGTCGAGGTTGAGCCGATGCCTCCCGAGGACGCTGTCGAGCTGATGTCCATAGTGGCCGGCAGCTATTGGACTGCCCATGAACGCACCACCGCCAGGCGGGTCGCCGAGCTCTGCGACCACCTTCCGGTCGCCGTACGCGCTATCGGCTCCAAGCTGGCCGTCCTGCCGTGCCTATCCCTCGACGGAGTGGTCATCCGGTTGGCGGACCGACGTCACCGGCTCAACGAGCTCAGGGTCGGCAACACCGATCTGTGCCATCGGTTGGAGTGGTCCTACGCCCGCCTTGGCACTGATGCCAGGCACACTCTGCACTTGCTGAGCCGCATGGTCAGCGTCACATTTACCGCTGCGGAGGCCGCTCCTGTCCTCGGACTGCCCGTAGTCGCGGCCGAGGCGGCTCTCACGAGGCTGTACGACAGTCGGTTTCTGCTCGCGTCCTTCGATAACACCTCGGGTGCAACACGTTACCGCCTGCTTGATCTGGTGCGGCTGTTTGCACTGGAACACGGCGAAGAAGAACTGGAAGTCGGTCTTGCGAAGCGCGCCGATTTCGGGGGCCGCGTATCGGCCTTCACTGCCTAGTGAGGGCTTCTTTAGACACCGCTGCCACGATGCGTGACAGAAGCACAAAACGACTGATCGGCAGGGCGGTGAAGAGGAACTGACGATGCGACAACTGACACTCGAAGAGTTGATCGACCTCACGAGAACTCATGCCGGGGAGTCGGAGGCAGGGGCACTCGACGGCGACATCCTCGACGTGCTCTTCACGAACCTCGGGTACGACTCGCTGGCCCTCCTCGAGATCGTTGCTCAGATCAAGCAGCAATACGGAATCGACCTCTCTGACGAGGCGGTGGGGACGCTGCGAACGCCCCGCGAGGTCATCGCGAAGGTCAATGAGGTAATTCGGGAAAAGCAACCGAACCCAAGGGAGTGGTGAGTGGTGAGTGACGTTGAGGAGAAGATCGAGGACACGTTTCTCCCCAATGATCTGTACGGCCTCCAGCTGGTCCTGCTCGCCTCCGGCGGGCGTCTGTCCCAAATCGTGTACGCGCTGGCAGAGCTGGGTATCGCCGACATCTTGGCCGACGGTCCACTGCCGATCTCGGAGATAGCCAAGCGGGCTGGCGCGCACGAGCAGGCTCTGCAGCGGATCTTGCGCTGCACGGCCATGCTCGGCATCTTCGCGGAGGGACCGAGCGGGACCTTCCGTATCACGCCGGTAGCCAAGGCATTGACAAGTGACAACCCGCATGGGGTGCTGCCGCTCATCCGGTACAACCATATGGAGCTCACCTCCCGGCCGTTCGAAGAAATCCTGCATAGTGCCAGGACCGGCAAACCGGCGTTCCACAAGGCCTTCGGTGTTACCTTCAATGAGTACCTGGAGCAGAATCCGGAAGTGGATCGGTTCTGTGATGAGTTCCAGTCCTACTGGGCACGGCAGTTCGCCGAAGAGGAACTGGACCAGTGGAATCTCGGCCGCTTTGAGCGCCTCGCCGACCTCGGCGGCGGTGACGGCTACTTCTTGGCGCAGGCGCTCCGCCGGTACCCCGAGATGACGGCGTATCTGTTCGATCTGCCGTGGATGATCAACAAGGCTGAGCAGGTATTCGAGAAGCACGGGGTGAACGACCGTGCCGAGATCGTCGGTGGCGACCTGCTGAAGGACCCCATCCCCAAAGGTGCCGACTGCTATTTCGTCAAGGCGGTGTTCATGCGCTTCTCCGACGAGGAGGCGCAACGCGCTCTTACCACCATCCGGGAGGCAATCGGAGACACCGGCGCACGACTATTGATCGTCGATTCCGTCCTCAAAACCGGCAACGACTGGGATCACGGAAAACTGCTCGACATAGACATGCTCGTGCTGCACGGCGGCCGCAAGCGGACTCTCGACGAATGGCATGGGCTATTCTCCCATTCCGGCTTCCGCCTCCTAAACGAACCAGTTTTCCATTGGGACCTCCTCGAGTGCGAGCCGGTCTGACCACATGCTGACTTCCCTGGAGGGTGATATGGCGCCGGACGGCGTTTCCCCAATGAGGATTAAAGAAATTCTCACTACGAAGATCGGGCTCGAACAAGAGATTCTCAATGCGGCGGGAGCCGCATCGTTGAGCGAATTGGGGGTGGATTCGATCGGAGTTATCGAATTTCAGAAGGTGGTCTCTGACGAGTATGGGATCGACCTTCCCGACGAAATCTCTGCGATGAACCTTACCCAGATTATCAACTACGTCACCGAAACCATGAGGAGCGACTGCTGATGGCAAGCAGCACCGAAAATTCCGTATACATCGATGCACCCGTGGACGTGGTGTGGCGGCTGACAAACGAGGTGCGGTCCTGGCCGGACCTTTTCACCGAGTACGCTTCCGTCGACGTGCTCCACCAGGAGGGGAACACGATCCGGTTCCGCCTGACGATGAAGCCCGACGACGACGGAACCGTGTGGAGTTGGGTCAGCGAACGCACTATGGATTCGCGGACGAAGACCGTCAAGGCACACCGGGTGGAGACCGGTCCCTTCGAATACATGCACATCTACTGGTCGTACGAGTCTGAGGGGCAGGGCACACGGATGCGGTGGCGGCAGGAGTTCGAGGCCAAACCGGACGCGCCCTTTGGCGACGCTGACATCACAAAGCGCATCAATGACAACACGCGTATTCAAATGAATGTCATCAAGAAGAAGGTCGAGCTTGCCGCCGCGAGCTGAGGCTCGGCCGCTCGTGCCGGACGCTCAAGACAATACGGCCCGTGATTGGATCGCGATGTCAGACGGAACGTTGTATGGCTGGTTCGCGGATTCCGCCGCTCGCTACGGGGAGGCGGTCGCTCTCGAAGCCGAGGGCGTCAACCTGACGTACCGGCAGCTCGACCGGCTGACCGGGAACATCGTAGATGAGATCCTAGGTGTCGAGGGCAGCCTCCCCGACACGGTCGGCCTGTACGCGTCCCGGTCGCTCACCGCGTACGCGGGTTACCTGGCTATCCAACGGCTGGGCTCCACCGTGGTGCCGCTTAACCCGGCATACCCCGTGGGGCGCAACCAGCGCATCGTGCGAGCCGCACGGCCGACGGTAATCCTCTCTCAGGAACCGGACCCTGCGCTTTCTGCGCCGGTCCTTCCCCTAGACGCGGCGCGCCTGGACGAGTTGGGCGAGCGCCCCGTACCGCGGCTGCCGAAGAGGGACGTCCGGCCGACGGACACGGCATATCTCCTGTTCACTTCCGGGTCCACTGGCGCTCCGAAAGGCGTGCCCATCCAGCACCGCAATGTTTCAGCGTATCTGCGCCATGTTATTCCGCGATACGAACTCGGCCCCGGCTGCCGCGTGACCCAGACCTTCGATCTCACGTTCGATCTCTCGGTCTTCGACCTCTTCGCCACCTGGGGTTCGGGGGCAGCGCTCGTCGTTCCTAGTCGGCGCGAGCTGCTGGACCCTGCCGGTTTCGTCTCGGACCGGGATATCACGCACTGGTTCTCGGTGCCGTCGGCAGCCTCGGTCGCAAGGCGGTTGGGGCGTCTGGCCGAGGGCTCCATGCCGAATCTGCGCTGGAGCTTGTTCTGCGGTGAGCGGCTCACCTTGTCCCAGGCCCGGGACTGGCAGCGAGCCGCGCCGAATAGCGTCATCGAAAACCTGTATGGGCCGACCGAACTCACGTTGAGCTGCGCCCAATTCCGGCTGCCCGTCGATCTCGCTTCCTGTCCCACCACGCCGAACGGCACGGTTCCGATCGGCGAGATGTACCCGGACCTCGAGTGGCTGGTGGTTGACGCGGACGGACGTCCGGCAGAGGTCGGCGAGCTTTGCGTCCGCGGGCCGCAGCGGTTCGGCGGGTATCTCGACCAGGCGGACAATCATGGCCGTTTCTTGGTCGATAACGCCGGTCGGCTGTCGGAGTGGAAGGGGAACGGTTCTCCAGCGACCGACGCCTGGTACCGGACGGGTGACGTGGTGCGGTCGGCGGACGGTGCCCTGGTCCATCTGGGACGTGTCGACCATCAGGTGAAGGTTCAGGGCTACCGGGTCGAGCTGGGCGAGATCGAGGCCGAGATGCGGGACTACCCCGGGGTGGGCGAAGCAATCGTAGTCGCCGTGGCGGATCCGGGCGGGGCCACGGTGTTGCATGGTGTCTGCACCGGAGACGGGGATGGTGACGCCCTGCTCGCCGCCCTCCGAGCACGATTGCCCCAGCATATGGTGCCGCGGACCGTCACTTTCTGGCCAGAGCTCCCGCTTAACCCCAATGGAAAGATCGATCGTGACGCGATCACGAAAGAACTCGTAGGCGAGTGACAGATCGTACGGAGGGACAATGCAGCGCGTTCTTTTCATCGACCGCATGGATCCGCAAAACGCCGACCAGGTGGCGAAAATCTGGGCGACCCATGACGCCACTGGGCTTCCGCAGAAGATCGGTGTGGCACGTCGGACGCTCTACCGCTTCCACGGGCTATATGTGCACATGGTGGAAGCCGTAGACGATATCGAGGGCGACCTCGTTGACCGCATCTTCGACGCTCGCAATGTCCCGTCTTTCATCGAGACGGGGGACGCCTTGGCTGGCTTTCTGGAGCCGTACTCGCCCGATTTCCGGAACTTGAAGGACACCGCGGCCGAGGAGTTTTACCAGTGGCACGCCTGACCCGTCTTTTGCAGAGGAGAACCCCGTGTCGGGTCTAGCCAAAATTTCCATGGACGACGCCCCGGCCAGCTCGAGACTGGGCGGGACGATACGTCCGATGCTGACACCCTCGTCGGTGGGCGCGAGCTCGGGCTTTCTCGGAACAATGGTCCTGGAATCAGGTGAGTTCATCGCCGAGCACTATCACCCCTACTCGGAAGAATTCACGATCGTGGTCCAGGGGTCGGTAGTGATGCACCTGGACGGCGCGGAGCTCGTGGTTGACCGCAACGAAGCGGTGATGATCCCCAAGTTCGTGTCGCATCGTTACGAGAACCGCGGAACCGAGACCGCGCTGATTGTCTTCCAGATGTCTCCGCTGGCGCCTAGCCCGGAAGAAGGGCACGTCGAGGTCGAGAAGGCCCCGTTCCCGACCGAGGCTCCGCCAGCTGTGGGGAAGTGACCATGCGGAAAGCCGCCATCACAGGAATGGGTGTCGTCGCTCCTGGCGGAGTCGGCGCTAAGCCCTTCTGGGCACAAATCACATCCGGGCGGTCAGCGACGCGTCCCGTGTCGCTGTTCGACTCCACGGGATTCCGATCGCGGATCGCGGGTGAGGTGGACTTCGATCCAATCGCGTCCGGGCTGACACGAGAGCAGGTCGGCGGCCTAGATCGAATGGTCCAGTTCGCGCTAGTCGGCCTGGCCGAAGCCATAACAGACAGCGGAATCGAGCTCGACCGGCTGGACCCCGCACGCGTCGGGGTGAGCGTCGGCACAGCGGTCGGCCTGACGATGACCCTGGAGAGCCAGTACGCAACCGTTAGCAGGAATGGCCGGGACTGGCTGGTCGACCACACGCTCGCCGCGGATAACGTGTTCGATTGCTTTGTCCCGTCCTCGCTGGCCCGCGAGGTAGCGTGGGCAGCCGGGGCCGAGGGGCCTGCGACCGTCGTGTCCACGGGATGCACATCGGGTTTGGACGCGGTGGGCCACGCGCTGGACCTTATCCGCGACGGCACGGCCGACGTCGTGATCACTGGTGCCACCGACGCCCCGCTCTCGCCGATCACCTACGCGTGCTTCGACGCACTCCGAGCGACATCGCCGGACAACCACGACCCCGAGGGGGCCTGTCGGCCGTTCGACCGGACCCGCAACGGGTTTGCCCTTGGTGAGGGCGCAGCGATCTTCATCCTGGAGGACCTGGAGAGGGCCCTGCGGCGGGGCGCTCATGTTTACGCCGAGCTCGCGGGCTTCGCCACACGTTGCAACGCATACCACATGACTGGGCTCCGTCGCGACGGTGCAGAGATGGCCGCGGCGATCCGTGCCGCTATGGAACAAGCCCGCATACCGGCCGACAGCTTCGACTACATCAATGCGCACGGTTCTGGTACCAGGCAGAACGACGTGCACGAGACAGAGGCGTTCAAGCGGGCCCTTGGGTCGGCTGCCTACAACATTCCGGTGAGCTCGATCAAGTCGATGATCGGGCACGCGCTCGGCTCGGTCGGCTCCATCGAGATCGCGGCCTGCGCGCTGGCTATCGAGCACGGGGTTGTTCCGCCGACTGCCAACCTGCGTGAGCCGGACCCTGAGTGCGACCTGGACTACGTACCCCTGGTCGCCAGGGAAGATCCCGTGGACTCTGTGCTCACCGTCGGCAGCGGATTCGGTGGATTCCAGAGTGCGGCGATCCTACGGCGCCCCGAGGAGGATCGGAGATGACGGTACGTGTCGCCGTGACAGGGATAGGTGTCGTGGCACCGAACGGACTTGGCCTGGACGACTACTGGAAGGCTGTCCTCGCGATCCGCAGCGGAGTCCAGACAATCGACCGTTTCGACGCCTCGCCCTACCCCGTGCGCGTCGCCGGAGAGGTTTCGGACTTCAGTCCGACACAGCATGTGCCGGGACGACTCATTCCACAGACCGACCGGGTTACGCGGTTCGCGTTGGCGGCGGCGGAGTGGGCTCTTCAGGATGCGGGGGTCACCGTTCGGGATCTGGGAGACTTCGACGTCGGAGTGATCACGGCGAACGGTTGTGGCGGGTTCGAGTTCGGGCAGCGCGAACTGCAGAAGTTGTGGAGGGAGGGCCCGCACCACGTTAGCGCCTACCAGTCCTTCGCCTGGTTCTACGCGGTGAACACCGGCCAGATCTCCCTGCGGCACGGCGCCCGGGGAGCCGGGTCGGTCGTGGTGACCGAGCAAGCGGGAGGCCTGGACGCTCTGGCCGCCGCACGCAGGCGGCTACGAGCCGGAGATCTCAGGGTGGCGATCAGCGGTGGACTAGACGCCCCGCTTTCCCCTTGGGGGCTGACCGCGCAGATCCCCAGTGGCAAGCTGAGCAATGACCCCGACCCCGCCCGTTCCTATCTGCCCTTCGACGCCGCGGCCAAGGGGTACGTGCCCGGCGAGGGCGGCGCAATCCTCGTACTTGAGGAGCTTGAGGCGGCCCGCGAGCGCGGCGTACCGACGGTGTACGGGGAGCTTGCGGGCTACGCGGCCACTTTTGATCCCCGTCCCGTTTCCGGACGGCCCTCTACCCTGCCCGAGGCCATTCGGGGGGCGCTCTCCGACGCCACCATGGATCTGGAAGACATCGACGTGGTGATCGCCGACGCGAGCGGAGTTCCGGAGATGGACGCGGCCGAGGCTGCGGCCATCACGGAGGTGTTCGGGCCTCGGGGAGTACCAGTCGCCGTGCCCAAGACAATGACCGGCCGGATGTACGCGGGGGGCGCCCCGCTCGATGTGGTCAGCGCGCTGATGAGCGTTCGGGACGGAGTCATCCCGGCCGCAGCGAACATCGCCGACATCCCGGCGTACTACGACCTCGACGTCGTCGTCGAGCGGGTTCGAGAGGTCGAGGTCCGCGCCGCCCTGGTCCTGGCCCGGGGCCATGGCGGGTTCAATTCCGCGCTGGTCGTGCGCGCCATCTAAAGGAGGCTGCAACGTGGGAGCAATTTCCCGCGAGAACGACTACTACATCCTCGTCAACGTATTCACCGTTGCACCGGAAAACCAAGACCGCATTTACGACGCCATCGTCGACGCAACCGAGATCATTGAGCGGTTTCCCGGCTTCGTGTCGGCCAACATCCACAGGAGCCATGACGGCATGCGGGTCGTCAACTACGCGCAATGGCGCAGCCTGGAGGATTTCGAAGCGATGCGTCGCCACCCGAGCGTGCAGGACCACTTCAAGGCTTGTCGCGCCATCACCGGCGACATCGTGCCGATCTTCTGCGAGGTCGTTTACGTCCACGAGCCCACGTCGGGTGACCGGGCGCTCGGTGGTGACCGTGGGACGGACGACCGTGAATCCTGAGCGGTACGAACGCTGGTTCCTGGGCGCTCCCCCTCCGCCAGAGGCGCGGGCTGTGGTCTTCTGCTTTCCGAACGCCGGGGGCGGGGGCACCCAGTACCTGTCATGGCGGCGTGCATTGCCCTCATCCTTGTGGCTGCAGCCGATCCAGCTGCCGGGCCGAGACAACCGGATCGTCGAACCCCCGGAGTTCGACCCCGGAGAGATTGCGGAGGCCCTGATGCACCGAGTGGACCGACCCTATGCGCTCTACGGCCACAGTATGGGCGGAGTCCTCGCCTGCGAGGTGGTTCGGGAATTGATCCGCCGAGGTGGCCGTCTCCCTGACGTGGTGTACCTCGGGGCTTGCTTGCCACCGCACGTAGACCACGGGTGGGTCCGGCATTGGGCGGGGCTTGACGACGACGAACTGCTGGACGAGGTGGCCGGATTGGGCGGCATCCCGTCTGCGGTGCTCGAGCAAGCCTCGGTGCGGCGGCGCGTCGCCGCGGTTATGCGGTCAGACGTAGTGTGGCTCGACAGCATCCCGCCAGACAGGCTCGGTCGGCTTCCTGTGGCCATCGTCGCCTTTGCTGGCGCTGATGACCCGCTGGTCGGCCCTGCCGCCATGGCCCACTGGGACCGGTACACCTCCGAAGACTTCACGCTGCGGTCGATACGCGGTGGCCACCTCTTCCACATGGAGAACGCGCACGCCCTCACCTCAGCCATCGCGAATGACGTCACTTCCACAGGAGGAAATCTGCATGGGATCCGATGATCCGGATGTCGAACTTCAGTACGTTATGGACATCGCCAGCGGATTCTGGCGGGCGCGGGCGCTGTTCAGCGGCGTGGAACTCGGTCTGTTCACGCAGCTCGCCAAGGGACCCGCGACTGAGACAGAGCTCAGTCAAGTCCTCGGGCTCCACCCGAGCGCAGCGAGGGACTTTTTCGACGCGCTTGTCGCCCTGGGCCTTTTGAACCGGAACGACGACCGCTACGAGAATTCCCCAGCGGCTCACCGTTATCTCGACAAGGAGAAGGATTCCTACGTCGGAGGATTCTTCACCTTTATGAGCCACGCCCTCTACCCTGGGTGGCAGCGCCTCACCGAGCTTCTGCGCAGCGGCAGTCGCCAGGAAGGCGTCGACTCGTTCGATGACTGGTACCGCGATCTTGACCAGGTCCGCGGGTTCATGGACGCGATGGACAGCGTTTCGGCGCCGGTGACGCTCGAACTGATCGGGCGTTTCGACTGGGGGGCGTACGAGAGTTTCGCCGACCTCGGAGGAGCGCGCGGGAACCTCGCAGGGCACCTCGCGAAGGCCCATCCGCACCTGCGCGGCACCTGCTTGGATGTGCCAGCGCTCAGGCCGCTGTTCGACGAGCACATGGCCAAGCTCGGTACCTCGGATCGCATCGGCTTTCAGGGCGCTGACTTCCGCAGTGACCCATTGCCCGAGGCTGATGTCCTCATCTTCGGTCACGTCCTGCACGACTGGGACGAGGAGACACGCATATTGCTGGTGAAGCGGGCTTTTGACGCGATCCGGCCAGGTGGGGCACTGCTCATTTATGAGGAGTTGCTCGATGACGATCGCCGTGGCCCGGCACGGTCTCTGTTGATGAGCCTGAACATGAGGCTTGTCCGTAGCGGGGGTTCGGAGTACACCGTCGGCGAATGCCGCTCGTGGCTGAAGGCGGCAGGCTTCACCGGCATTTCAGTAGAGAACCTCACCGCGACGGAACGACTCGTCGTGGCGCGCAAGGCGTGACCTCAGGGCTACGTCCCACTGGCTCGGCGTCGCCGACCGTGCATCAGGCGCGGCGTGAAGGCGCCGAGCCGCTGCAGTTTGGCGGGAGCGCTGCATGCTTTGGCAATGAGGGTGTGAAATGGGATCTGGGATCTGGCCCATATTTCGTGACGGAAAACGGCCCCTTGTAGGGTCTGGCTTCGCCAGGATGTCCGACGTGTGCCGATCAGCACCTCGACGTCTCCTCCCACACCTCGCCGGAGTCACCCTGGACCGCGTCGAGCAGACCCCCGACCTCATCCGACTCCACGCCCACCCCCGCGCCACCAACGCCGCGTGTCCGGCCTGCGGCAGCACATCCATCCGTGTACACAGCCGCTACCGGCGCAGACTCGCCGACACCGCCCTCGGCACCAGGAGAACCGTCATCGACCTGCACGTCCGTCGGTTCTTCTGCGACACCCCTGCCTGTGAGAAGCGGACCTTCGCCGAGCAGATCACCGGCCTGACCACCCCGTATGCGCGTCGCACGCCCGTCCTGCGCCACGTGCTGGAGAAGATCGCCATCGACCTGGCCGACCGCCCTGGCGCCCGCCTGGCCCGTCTGCTCGGCCTGCTGATCGGACGCAGCACGATGCTGCGGCTGTCATGGTGCTGCCCGACCCGCCCGCCCCCACACCCCGTGTCCTGGGGGTCGACGACTTCGCGCTGCTGCGCGGCCATATCTACGGCACGATCCTCGTCGACTGCGACACCGGCGCCCCCATCGAGCTGCTGGACGGGCGCGAGGCCGAACCGCTGGCCTCCTGGCTGCGTGACCACCCGGGGGTGGAGGTGATCTGCCGCGACCGCTCCGGCGCCTATGCCGAGGCCGCCCGCAGCGGAGCACCCCAGGCACGCCAAGTGGCCGACCGGTTCCATCTCTGGCAGAACCTCGGCAAGGCCGTCGAGCGCTGCGTGGCCGAACACCGCTCCTGCCTGCGCGAACCCGCCGTGCAGGTCGACGACCAGCCCGAAGCTCCCGAGGCCGATGAGGCGCCGGAGGCAGCACCGGGCGACACCGAGCCGCGCGGCCGGTTCGCCGACCGGACTCGCACCCGCCACGCGTTGGTCCACGAACTGCTGAATCAGGGCAACAGCCTGCGCGGCATCTCCATCCAGCTCGGCTGGAGCCGCCACACCGTCCAACCCTACGCCCGCGCCGCGACATGGGAGGAGATGGTGGACGGCAAGTGGGAGCAGCCCCGCTCCACCAAGCTGGACGCCTTCAAGCCCTACCTGCACCAGCGCGTGGAGGAGGGGTGCACCAACGCCGCCCGGCTTCACCGGGAGATCACCGAGCGGGGCTGTCGGGGAAGCTACAGCATCGTGCGTGACTACCTGGGGCCCTCGTGCACCGAACCCGCCCCGGCTCCACCTCCTCCTCCCACGGTTCGCCAGGTCACCGGTTGGCTCACCCGCCACCCCGCCACCTTGGACCAGGACGAGAAGCTGAAGCTGAAAGCGATCCTGGAACACTGCCCACAGCTGCACACCACCGCTGACCAGGTGCGCCGGTTCGGTGAGATGCTCACCGAGCTGCGCGGCCAGGAGCTTCCCGCCTGGATCGCCTCGGTGCAGGAGGAGGGACTGTCCGGCCTGCGCGGCTTCGCCTCCGGAGTGGAGGCCGACTTCGACGCCGTTCAGCAGGGCCTGACCAGTGATCACAACTCTGGTGCGGTCGAAGGGCGGGTGAACCACCTCAAGACCGTCAAACGCCAGATGTACGGCCGAGCTGGGCTTCCGTTGCTCCGGAAGCGCGTGCTCTTGACGGCTTCCAGGTGAGGCCGCCGGGGCCGTTTCCGTCACGAAATATGGGCCAGATCCCAGATCCCAGATCCCGATCGCGGCAACATCGTAGCCAATGCTTCGGGAAACCCGAGAGCTGGCTCACTGGCGAGCCAGGGCACGAACATCGGAGAGCTGGCCTGCCCTCAGGCCAGCTCTCCGGGGACGAAGATCAGGCGTGGTGCTGAGCGGTGAGCCTCTCCAGGTCCGGGACGATCTCATTGGGGCTCGGCATGGCCTGGAACTCCTTGTGCAGGGCATCGGCCCCTGATTGGAAGGACGGGTTCTCCAGTAGTCGCGTGAGCTTCTCCTTCACGTCAGCCGCCGAGAAGTCCTGGCTCGCGATGTCAGGACCGACAAGTCCCGCGCCACGGTCAGCCACGTATCGTGCGATATCCATCGACTGGCCGGTCGCGCGAGCGCCGATCAGCTGCGGCACCTTGTTCGCCACGGCGGCCGCGAAGGTGCCGCCGCTTCCGTGGTGAATGATCGCCGAGCAGGACGGCAGTAGCTGATTGAGCGGAACATAGTCGACCGTGCGTACGTTATCCGGAACGCGGTCTACTGAGGCCAGCTGGTCGGCATTGAGCGTCGCGACCATCTCGACGTCCATATCGGCGACTATGCCGAGCAGCTCCGCCATCGGCAGCTGGCTCTCCTTGCTGAAGAACGCCCTGGTGCTGACGCCTAGGGTAAGGCACACGCGCGGGCGCTTCGGGTGCTCCTGCAACCATCCCGGAACCGCCTGTGCGCCCGTGTACGGGACCCGGCGGACCGAGACATAGTCCAGGTCGACGGGCAGTCTCATCTCAATTGGCATCGGATCGACGCTCCACTGGCCGACCAGCAGATCCTCGTCAAAGGCGATGCCGAGTCGGCGCAGCGTCGGTTCCATCATGTCCGCCATGAGGTCCTCGTGCGGTTCCACTCCCTGCGTGTCCAGGAGCTCGAGGAACTTCGCCCGGGTCCATGCGAAGTAGTCGGGGCCCCAGAGCAGGCGGGCATGTGCGGCGCCACATGCGCGAGCTGCGATGGCACCGGCGAAGCACATCGGATCCCACAGCACCAGATCCGGTTTCCACGCACGGGCGAAGCGTATGAGCTCGTCGGTGAACGGTCGCTCCCCTGCGCCGGGCGTCTCTCTCGGGTAGTGCATCCAGAACGGCGACATCAGCATGCTCCGGATCACCTTCCACAGGCCCGCCTCCGCGGGATCGACCAGCGGATCGATGATGCGGTCCAGCCGCTCGTCGGCAACGCACCCATCGACCGCGGCGGTAAGGTCCACCCGGTCACCGAGTGCCACCGCCGTCAGGCCCGCATCGGTGATCGTGCCCGCCATGTCCGGATGACCGGCGACGCGCACGTCGTGCCCCGCGCCCTGAAGGGCCCACGCCAGTGGCACGAACGGGTGCAGGTGTGTCGGCGAGGGCATTATCGCGAACAGAACTCGCATGAACGTCCTCCATTCATGATTTGCTGGACTGTGATTCCATTTTCCGCTGTTTTACGCGAGCATTTCAAAGTGCTATGCGAGAGTGGATTTCTCTAGAAAATTTTTAGTTAATCCCTATTGGAGTGTGAGAAAATTTGCACCCTGTGTTGCTCAGACTTATTGTGGAAACGGATGCGTCGGCGGGCCCCCGACGCATCCGTCGTTGTAGTTCGATCGGCCGGAAGCTGTCAGTGCACCTTAGTGGGCTTCTCGTTGAGGGACGTCTTGGTGGGGACAGGGCTGCGGATGCAAAACGCCGCGATCAGAGCCACCACGAGTGTGAGCGCCGCGGTGGCCAGGTAGACGGCGCTCACACCATGGGCGGCCGCTGCGTGCAAGATGGTCGGCGTGTCGTGCAGTCCGCTGGTGAGGGCGCGGGCGCCCGCGCCGGGGTCGCTGACCTTGCCGGTGAGCTCGTCGCGGATGGTGGTGGCGAAGACTAGACCCAAGATCGCCACGCCGAGCGCCTGGCCGAGTTGCCGGAAGGTGGCCAAGGCGCCGGAGCCCATGCCGGCCCGCTCGGGCGGGACGGAAGCGAAGACCGCGGATGTGGTGACGGGCATACCGACGCCGACACCGGCGCCCATAACCAGGAGGCCTGGAGCGAGGGCGGTCCAGTCGGCGTCGCCATGGACTAGCACGCCGTTGAGCGCCGCGCCCCCGCCGATGAGGACAAGTGACAGGGGGATGGTCACCCTGGGGGAGACACCGTGGAGACTGCGCCCGGTGAGCGTGGAGGACACAAAGGTGGCCACCGCCAGTGGGAGCAGTGCCAGCCCGGCCGTGATGGGCGTGAGCCCGAGCGCCGACTGCAGCCACAGCGAGGTGAAGACCAGGCAGGCGAAACCCCAGGCGGAGGCGACGGCGGTCAGCATTATGGCAAGGAAGGAGGGGTTGCGTATCAGTGCCAGGTCGAGCATGGGGTGGGACTGCTTCCGCTCGACGACGGCGAAAACCACCAAGGCCACGACGGCCAGAGCGAGCATGCCCAGGGTAGAGGGGGAGGACCAGCCATTCTCGCCGACCTGGATCAGTGCGTAGGTCAGCGTGGCCGAGCAGATCGCGAACGACGCGATGCCCGGGATGTCGATCCGGGCCTGCTCGGGCTGCTGGGACTCTTTGATGAAGGCCATGGTCAGCACGAATGTCAGTACGCTGATGGGAACGTTGACGTAGAAGATGGCACGCCAGCTCATGCCCTGGGTGAGCAGTCCACCGAAGATTGGGCCGACGGCCGCGGCGACGCCGATGACCGCGGACCACACACCCATAGCGGTGCCGCGGTCCCTGCCGCTGTATGTGGTGCCGAGCAGGGCCATGCTGGTGACGAACATGGCCGCACCACCGATCCCCTGAATCCCGCGGGCGGTGATCAGCACGGCTGGGTTGGGCGCGAGGCCGCACAGCAGTGAGGCCGCACCGAAGATGGCCACCGAGAAGAGATAGATCTTGCGTCGCCCGAACAGGTCACCGATCGAGCCCGCACTCAGGGTCAGAGCGGCTAGTACGAGGGTGTAGATGTTCAAGACCCATTGCAGGCTCGTCAGAGATGCGTGCAGTCCCTCAGCGATATCGGGCAGGGCAACGGTCACCACCGTGGTGTCGACGATGAGCATGAACGACCCCAGACACACCGCCGCAAGGGGCCACCACTTGCGCATGAGAAGTCCTTTCGTCCTATGTCTTCCATCGCAGGATCGGACTGGGAGCCCGTGAGGAACCAGCCAAAGGCCGCATTTTGACGAGTATCTGCACTGATAGCTACCACAGGACGAATATCATCATCCGCTGCTGGGCGGTCCGCCGCGCGTTGTAGAGGCCGCGACGTTGCTGGGACGTCCGGTGGTCGGGCGTCCACGCGCAGCCGACCAGTAGGAGGACGTCGGGCGGACCGCGCTCGGTTGGATGGAGCCGGCACGCTTGACGGTGCGGTCGACCGTCGCTGTCTCCAGGCTGCGGACGGCGTCCAGCGCTCCGATCCGCTCTGTCAGATAGCGGTACAGATCCCGGGCATCACGGCAGATCACCGAGGCCATCAGGTTGGTGGGGCCCGTAGTGACGGCGGCGAAGGAGATCTCCGGGTGCTCAGCGAGGGATCGCGCTACTGAGGCCAGAGCGGAGGGCTGCACCGACATCCACAGCCGGGCCTCAGCGTGGTACCCGAGCGCCGATACCGGGAGGTCGACCTCGTAGGACAGGATCCCGGTGCGCCGCAGCAGCATCAGGCGCCGTTTCACGGTCGACTCTGACCAGCCCGTCGCGTCCGCCAGTTCGCCGTAGCCCGCGCGTCCGTCCTGGGACAGGACCTCTAGCAGTGCATGGTCTTCCTCGGAGAGGGTGACCGAGCCTTCGTCCTGATCGACGGGCTCCGGGCGTATCACCTCGGCCTGCTCCGCGGTGAGCGCGACCAGTCCGGACCAGCCGCGCGGGCTGGCGAACCCCTGCAGCATCGAGTGCGCGGTCACCGACACCACACGGTTGGTGCGAGAAAGTCTCTGCAGCAGGAGGGTGTCCTCATCCCCCTGGAAACGGGCCTGAGTACTGCAGATGACCTCGGTTCCTCCCGAGAGCAGATGCACCCAGAATGTGTCGTTGCGGCGCGCGAGGGCGGTGGCGATTGCCTCGGACACGTCCGGTGTGCACTGCAGCCGGATGGTCCAAGCGGTGTACCCCAGGCGCGCGAGGTTGACCGACCCGACCACCCTCAGCAGACCGGCCGTGCGCAGCCGCCGGTAGCGTCGCGCGACGGTGCTGTCAGAGGTGCCGAGCACCCCGGCGATCTTGTTGAACGGAACTCTGCCATCAATCTGAAGCGCGTGCACCAGTTTGCGGTCGACCTGATCGAACGTGGCGATATCCATCCCTTAAGGCTAGTTCGGCGGCGGATTCTCGCGCATCTACCCTAACCTCCGCCGGAGGATGTCCTTGGGACCCTCCGGCAGCTCATGCGAGCGCCATACTGCTTGTATAGGTGCCGGAGGCTCGCTCGACCGCTAGATTCCGAGCCCCAGGCACATTCCCCCCGTGGCATCGACCACGTGGCCGGTGACCCAGCGCGCGTCGTCGGAAGCCAGGAAGGCGACAATGTCAGAGATGTCGGCGGGATCACCGATACGGCCGAGCGCCGTCGCCGCAGCGACGCCTGCCATGACCTCAGGATTCCGCCGCAGCATGGCGATCATGTCCGTGTCGGTGACGCCTGCCGCCACAGAGTTCACGGTGATGTTCCGGGCACCAAGGCTGTGGGCGAGTGTCCGTCCCAAGATGTCCAGGGCGCCCTTGGCCATCCCGTAGACAAGCTCGTGGGACACAGCGATTCTGGTCACCGAAGAACTGATGTTGATGACGCGACCTCCGTCATTTATCAGGGGGAGCGCGCGCTGGATGATGAAGAATGGTGCCCGGACGTTAACGGCGAAGACGTGATCGAATTCCTCCCGTGTAGCACTCTCGATCGACCCGGTGTGCCCGATGGCGGCGTTGTTGACCAGGATGTCGAGTGGACGACCGTCCAGCCCCTCTGCCAGCCCGCTGAACAGCGTTTCGACTTCATCGTCACTCTCCAAGCCGAACTCAGCCCGCACGAGGAAGGCCCGGCCATTGGCCGCCTCGATGGACGCCAAGGTCGCCTCCGCCGCGGCGTCGTTGGTCGCGTAGTGCACGGCGACCAAGGCGCCGTCTGCGGCGAGACGTCGGGCGATGGCTCTCCCGATGCCCCGCGAGGCTCCGGTCACCAGCGCGGCTTTCCCGGTCAGGTTCCCCATCCTGAACTCCTTGCGGGGGTCCGTGAAGTGAATCGCCTCAGTCTCTGCGTGCGGGCCAAAGGCCCGCTGAACGGTCTCTGAAGCCGGCCGGAAGCAGAGCGGGAGTCCATCGGCCTCACTGGGTCGACCTCACAGTGACGTGCCGGTTCATCTGATCTTCAGCGGGTTTGGAGAGACAGACGCGATTCTTTTCGGAGCCTTCCCCAAAAAGCGTCTTCGAGCAGCAGCGGATGGGAATAGCCATGCTTGATGTTCAGGTCCCTGTTCTGGTGGTGGGCGGTGGTCTCTCCGGCCTCGCCGCCGCCCTGTTCCTTAGACAACAGGGAATCGAATGCCACGTGGTCGAGCGCAATACGACCGTCTCCCAGATGCTGCGCTCCACCCATGTGAGTCCGCGCACCATGGAATTGTTCCGCACCCTGGGGATCGAACATAGGCTACGCGAGGTCGCGGAGAGATTCGTCCTCGGTAAGCGCTGGGCTGACCAGGACCTTCCACCGCATCATCTTCCGCGGGTCATCCTCAGGGCCAAGTCGCTGGCTGACGTCGTCAAGGGTGATGCCGTCGTCATGGCGGAAGGCGAGAACGACTTCCATGACATCGGCCCGGCAGAGGCGGTCTGGTGTGGCCAGGACAAGGTCGAGCCGATCATGCGGGACGAGGCCCTTCGTCGTGGTGCGCGGATCAGCTTCAACACCGAGATGGTGTCATTCACGCAGGACGAGGACGGGGTCAGCGTGGTCGTCCAAGACCGTGCCACCGGTGAGCGCCAGACGATCCGCGCACGTTACGTGATCGCCGCGGACGGGGCACACAGCCCCATTCGCAAGCAGCTGGGTATCGAGCGCAGGGGCCACGGCACCCTTGGCCACGTACTCAATGTCCTCTTCGAAGCGGACATCGAGCAGATACTCGAAGGTCGGCGCTTCATGATTCTTTATCTGACGAATCGCGCTGCCCCCGGCATGCTGTTCAAAGTCGACGACCACAGGTGGATCTACGGGATATTCGGCGACCCCGAGATGCTCGACGCCGACCGGCTCACGCCCGGCGAATGCGCGGACCTGGTCCGCACAGCGGCAGGAGAACCCGACCTGCGGGTGGACGTCCACGAGGCCAAGGGGTGGTGGATCGGGCACGGCATTGCCGATTCCTACCGATCAGGCCGGATCTTCCTCATTGGCGACGCATGCCATGTGCTTCCGCCCACCGGCGGATTCGGTGCCAACCTGGGCGTCCAAGACGCGGGCAACCTCGCCTGGAAGCTAGCCGCGGTCCTGCATGGCTGGGGGGGTGAGGAGCTACTCGACACCTACGAGGCCGAACGCCGCCCCATCGGCAAGGAGACCATCGACCAGGCGTGGATGCGGCACATGCGCTGGAGCGCCCCACAGGACACCACCGAACACGACGAGCGTGACCAGACGATCGTCACTACCGCGTACCGCTACTCCTCACCGGCGGTCATCGGACCGGATTACGGCGAGGCCCTCGGTCATGACCTAGCCATCGACGGACGGCCGGGTATGCGGGTGCCGCACGCGTGGCTGACGCTCGACGGCGTCAGGACCTCGTCCATCGATGTGGCCAGCGAGACATTTGTCCTGTTCGCGGCGGAAGAGGGAGACGAGTGGGTCGTCGCGGCGGGCGCCGCCGCCGGCCGGCTGGGGATTCCTTTGCGTGTGCACCGAGTGGGCCCGCGAGGCGACCTGCTCGACCCGCAGGACGAGTTCCGCAAGGCGAGCGGCATCACTCCGCGCGGCGCCCTGCTTGTGCGGCCTGACGGATTCGTGGCATGGCGGGCCGAAGACCTCGACGCCGATGCCGATCGGATTCTCGACGATGCCTTCGCAAAAATCACGGCGTGCGGCCGTTCCGTTCGCTCGTGATCCGTCCGTGCCCGCGCAGGCCGAGCTCGAACCACCTACCGAACGACGAGGAGCTCCCCGAATTGTCCACTGTCAGTATCGCCCCGGAGAATGACCACTTCACCACGATCAACATTTTCAACACTACTCCCGAGAAACAGGACGAGCTAACCGAGGCCCTACTGAAGGGCATGCCACTACTGGACCAGCAGCCGGGATTTGTGTCAACCAGCCTGCACAAGAGCCATGACGGTGCGCGCGTCATTGCGTACGTGCAGTGGCAGTCCAGGGAGGCATTCGAGACGATGCGGGCGCGACCAGACGCACAGGGTCACTTCGAGTTGGTCGGACGTCTCGTCACCTCTGTCGACGCCATTGCCTGCCGGGTCGCTTTCACACATGAAAAATCGTGAATAGCCGACCCGATTCTTCAGTCCGATCACATCTAGGAGCCATATGCAAGCAGTGACCATCTTGTCATTCGGGGGACCGAAGGTTCTGACGGTCGCCGATCTTCCCGTCCCCGAGCCCGGCCGGGGCGAGGTCCGGATCCGTGTGCAGGCTGCCGCGATCCACCCACTGGACATCGTCGCGCGATCTGGATTCCTCGGCCCCATGCTGCCTCTCGGCCCGCGCTATGTCCTCGGTGCCGATGTCGCCGGAGTCGTGGACGCCATCGGTCCCAGCGTGACCGATTTCTCTATCGGGCAGTCGGTGGTAGGTATGTCCAACTGGCCCGACACGAAGGTAGGAACACAGGCCGAGTACGTGGTGCTTCCCACGGAAGTTCTGGCGTCGGCACCCATGGCGGTCGAGCCCGCGCCAGCGGCCACCCTCCCGCTCAATGCCCTCACCGCCCGGCAGGCTCTCGACATCCTGGACCTCTCGGCGGGGCAGACGCTCGCGGTCACGGGGGCCGCTGGCGGTGTGGGCGGGTTCGCCGTCGAGCTGGCCCGGCACCGAGGACTCAAGGTCATTGGCGTGGCGGGCCCTCAGGACGAGGAGTTTCTGACTGGCCTCGGCGCGGATTTCGTTGAACGCTCGGAGGACCCCGGAGCCGCCATTCGCAAGGCCGCTCGCGCTGGAGTGGACGGCGTGCTCGACAGCGCGGCCATCGGGGCTGTGGTCTTGGCCGGTGTCCGTGACGGCGGTGCATACGTGGGCGTCACCCCTCCCTCCCCACCCGAGTCCGTACGCGGTATTCGCACAGGGGTGGTCCTGGCGCGCGGACTGCGATCGCAGCTCACCGAGTTGGTCGAACTTGTGGAGCAAGGGCGAATCACGCTGCGTGCTCCGAGGACCTACCCGATCGAGAGCGTGGCTGAGGCTCACACGACTCTCGCTAAAGGCGGTGTCCGCGGCGGCGTCGTACTGATCCCGTAGTCCTCTCATTCGGGAGGCAGATCGTGGTCCCAAGCCGTTCGGCTCGGGGTCACGATCACGGCGGATATCAAGCGACGAGCTCAGGTGGATGCCGGGATCGTGTTCAGGCAGGCGAGCAGCGTACGGGCCTTCACATTGACGTAAGAGGTGTGCCGGACCAGTGAGGTGAGTTGGGCCGGGGTGACCCAGGCATAGCCGGGTGGGGGAGCGAGGGGGGGTGCGCCTCTCGTCGGCCTCGATGATGACGTAGCGGCTCTCGGCATGCAGAAACCTCCCGCCTTCTTCCGAGTGGACGGCTGAGTAGAGAACGCAGTCCGGGTCGGCTTCCAGCACCTGATCCAGAAATGCCGGACGTGCCGGATATCCCAGGTGCGCATAGTTGCGGGGCGTGCACTGGACAGTAGGGCCGAGTTCAATGGTGCTGCGGAAGCCGCCTTCGACCCGAGCGCGTACCAGGACGTGCGGAATATCGTCGATGGTGCGGATGAGGAATGCAGTGACACCCGTCCCGACCCACGGCTAATGCAAAGTCGGTGCTCTGCGGGGTTCTTACTGGTCAGGGGAGTCCGATGAGGTCGAGTGGGCGTGTGAACGCCTCGTAGGAGACCCACCGGATGGATTCGGCGATGGTGGCGGTGTTCTCCAGCGAGGCGAGCAGGGGGATGGCGAGATTGCGCAGCATCGCCATGTTCTCCAGACCCCGGCCGCAGCGGACCTTGGAGGCGTCCTCGCCGAAGGTGGCGTCTCTGATGTGGTGGAGCGCTTCGATGCCCCAGTGCCGGCGAACGAGGCCCATCAGCCGCTGTGGAGACGCTTTCTCGCAGGTCATGTCGGTGATGTAGTAGCCGGTCCGGCGGGTTTGGACGCCGTCGGCGATGCGGGTGGTGGTGCGCAGCACCTGCACCGCTTGGGCGGCGTGGGGGAACAGCAGCCCGCAGGCGGACAGGACCTTGATGCTGCGGGTCTCGCGTCGGCCGTGCCCCGATTCGCGGGTGCGGGCCAGCACTGGCGCCTTGCCCCATGGGAGCTTCTTGACCTGGGAGAACAGGGTCGGCTGGTTGGCCTTGCAACCGAGCAGGTAGTGCGCGCCGCGCTCTTGGACCAGGTGGGCGGCGGTGGCCTTCTGGGTGTGCAGCGCGTCGGCGGAGACGACGGCGCCGGTGATGTCCAGACCGGCGAGCAGGTCGGCTAGGGCGTGGATCTCGCTGGTCTTGTCCGGCACCCGCAGCTGGGCGGCCACCTGGCCGTGGCCGGTCATCGCGGCCAGCAGGTGGGCCGGGCCGGACTGGCCGCGGGCTGATCCTCGGGCGCATTTGCCGTCCACGATGAGCACGGAAAGGTCGTCATCGCAGTTCAAGGCCGTCAGGTGGGCGGGCGGCAGGGCGATGAGCACACGGCGGATCGTGTCGGCTGAGGGCGGTTGGCGTACCGCGAGGGCGGGGTGGGTGGTGCGGGCGCCCAGGCGGGCCAGGGTGTGCTGGGGCGCGTTGGCCGCCCACTGGCCGATCGCGGCGAACGAGCGTGCTCCGGCCAGGATGGCGCACAGGGCGGTGAGGATGACGCAGCTCAGGGTGTGGCGGCGGCCGCGGGCCGCGCGGGGGTCGGCCAGAGCGCGGATCCGGGAGGACAGGGCGGGGGCGGGCATGGAAGACTGGGGCACCTGAGCTCCTGTGCGCAGACGTTCGACTTTGGAAGGTCTTCCGTCTTGTACAGGGGCTCTTCTGCTGCGCTCAGGCGTTTCCAGAGATCGTCACAGCCCCGTGACCTGGGGATCCGCTCTTATCCGACGGACTTTGCAAGAGCCGTGGTCCCGACCGGCTCGAAGAGAGGCTGGGTCCACCGGGTGACTTCGCGACTCTTCGCCTCTACGGTCACGGCGACGACCTTGAAGTACCGACCTTCCTGATGCTCAATGGCTGCCTGACGGCGTGTCCAACCGGTGACGGCGTCCAGCGGAATCAGGCTGGCCCGCACCTCGTGGCCCGCGCACTCCTCGGTGAACCAGGACAGCAGTTCGGTGTCCGAGAGCACGGCACGCCCGTGCCTGTCCTCGTGAGGCAGGCATGACAGAATGGTTCGGGAATCCATGTTGACGGTGTTCTCGAGGTGCAGCAGCTCGTTAATCTGCCCGAGCGTGAGCCAGCGGAAGTCATCGTGGAGCGGCACTTCCGCGTCCGTCTCGACGACCATATTGCGGTTGAACTTCCGGTAGAATCACGAGCCGTGTTCGGACTGGAGCACGTCGGCGATGACTCGGGATCTATTTGGTCGCATGAAGTGGCGTAGGTACGGCACATCCGCACCGTTGTGGACCTTGGTGTAGTTGCTGCGGGTGGCCTGGACCGTCGGGGCGAGCTGAACCAGCCCGAGGTTGCCCGGTTCCATCTTGGCTTGCAGTAGGAAGTGCAGAACACCGTCGAACTCCTTGGCCAGGATCCCGAGTATTCCCACCTCCGGCTGACTGATGATGCGCTGGCGCCATTCCTCGTGCGGGTTGTGCCCGACCTTGACGTGCAGTCCTTCAACGGAGAAGAAACGTCCGGTCTGATGGAGCAGCTTCCCGGTCCCCTCTTGGAAACACCATCTGTCTAGCTCGGCGAAGGGAATACGCTCCACACGGATTCCCTGCGCTCTACAGCGTTCAGTGAGCCAGTTGAGAACATCAGACGTCGCCGTGTGCGAGCCGTCGATCGCGGCCGACGAATGAGCAATGCGGGTGGTCAAGGCTGAGGGCCACGCGGGGGCGGGCCTCCATTCGGGCAGAGGTCACCGCCGCGCCTCCCCCCGTTCCGTGCCCACGGCCGATTCGCTCGGGGCTAATGCGTCAATGCATTTCAGGGAGGGGTACTTGACGGCCTTCCACCACCCGGGATTTTCTCGGTACCACGCGACGGTCTCGCTCAGTCCCCGGTCAAAGGGAATCCGGGGGGTATAGCCCAGCTCCCGACGGATCTTGCTCTCGTTGAGGGAGTACCGGAAATCGTGCCCCTTGCGGTTGGCGACCCACTGAATCATCGAACAGTCCGCCCCGCACAGCTCCAGGATGCGGTGGGTGATGGCCAAGTTCGTCCGCGCGTTCCCCCCACCGACGTTATAGATTTCACCGGAGCGTCCTTGGGTGAGCACGAGATGGACCGCCCGGCAGTGGTCGTCGACATGCAGCCATTCTCGGACGTTGCGGCCGTCGCCATAGAGTGGGATCCGCTTGCCCTCCAACAGGTTGGTGACGAATAGCGGGATGAGCTTCTCAGGATGCTGGTACGGGCCAAAGTTGTTGCAGCAGCGGGTGATCGAGACATCGAGTCCGTAGGTCTTCCAGTAGGCGTGGGCGATGGCGTCAGATCCTGCCTTAGAGGCGGCGTAGGGAGAGTTAGGCAAGAGGGGGCAGTCCTCAGTCCACGAGCCTTCCGTGATGGAACCGTAAACTTCGTCGGTGGAGACATGCACGATTCGCCGAACCCCGGTGTGTCGGCAAGCTTCCAGGAGGGTCTGGGTGCCCTCCACGTTGGCGGAGACGAACTCGGCGGCAGCCTCGATGGAACGATCCACGTGCGACTCGGCGGCGAAGTGCACCACCGCGTCATGACCGGGCAATAGGTTCAGCAGTAGACCGAAGTCGCGGACATCCCCGGTGACGAACTTCAGGCTCGGATGGCGTAGGGGAAGATTGGCCCTATTGCCAGCGTAGGTGAGTTTGTCGAGGACAGTGATCTGGGCATTCTCGCTACCCGCGTACCCGCCACTGAGTAGGGCCCGGACGTAGTGAGAGCCGACGAAGCCGGCGCCGCCAGTGACCAGAAGCCTCATACTGCCACCTCGACTTGGCAGTGATCGCCGACGACGAGCCGGTGCTGTTGGGTGACACCTCCGCTGGGACCGACCCTGGCGGACCTGCCGATGAGTGAGTGGTGTAGCCCCCGTACCCCTGTGATCACCGCGCCATCCAGGGCCATCGAGCCATCGAGCCGAGCGTCGCGCAGGATGCAGCCGCGCCCGATTGAGACGTGCGGGCCGACGTGGCTGTCGGTCAAAACGGCCGACGCGCCGACGATTACCGGTCCCTCAATCACTGAACGAGTGATCCGGGCCCCTGGCTCGATGACGACCGGGCCACGGATCACGCTCATGTCATCGACCTCGCCCGCCACCGCAGGGCTGAGGCCATCGAGCACTCTGCGGTTGCACTCCAGGACGTCTTCGACCCGGCCGACGTCCTTCCAGTAACCGGTGTATTCAGTGGCTGTGACCCGGATACCCCGGTCGAGCAGCCACTGTACAGCGTCGGTGATCTCCAGTTCACCGCGGGGACTGGGGCCGATGGCGCGGACTGCCTCGTGAATAGCCGGGGTAAAGAAGTAGACTCCGATTAGGGCAAGGTTACTGCGTGGATACGAGGGCTTCTCCACCAACCGCGATACCTCACCGTCCGGGCCAAGCTCGGCCACACCGAAGGTGGTCGGGTCCGACACCTTGTGCAGGACCACGTGAGCTGCGGGACGGTCCGCTGAGAAGTCGCTGGCGAGATCCGAGATCCCGTCCAGGAGCATGTTGTCGCCCAGATACACCACGAAATCGTCGTCACCAAGGAACTCTCTCGCCTGAAGGAGACAGTGGGCGAGCCCGAGCGGTTTCTTCTGGTGGAGATAGGTCAGACGCGTGCCCCATCGGGATCCGTCGCCCAGCGCGGTGATGATCTCGGGAGCCTGGCCCCCCACGACGACGCCTATGTCGGTGATGCCGATGTCTCGGATGTTCTCCAGAACATGATCGATCACCGGTTTGTTGGCGATAGGAAGTAGTTGCTTAGGCATGGAGTGACTGAATGGCCGCAGGCGGAGCCCGGAACCGCCCGACAACACCAAAGCCTTCATAGAGGCATCTCCTCAGAGGATGAAACGGTCTTACCGTGAAAACTGTGCGGAATACGACTGAGGAAGCTCTCGTACACCGGTATTGCTGCAGATCACCGCACTGGCTTCGGTAGGGGGAGCGTCATCCCGCCGCACCGAGTCGTGCATAGAGCGCGAGGCAGTCCTCATAGGTGGGCAACAAACCTGCGGCCGCTGCTTCCGACAGCGTGGGTGCGGCGGCATCCTTGTCGGACATTACCGGGGATTCCGCCAGGTTCCAGGGCAGCCCTAAAGCGGAGTCGAGCGCGTTGATCTCGATCATGGTGCCCGGCATGTACTCGGTGGAGCACAGGTAGCTCATGCACGTGTCATCGCTTAGGGCGAGGAACGCGTGGCCGAGGCCGTCAGAAAGGTAGACGGCGACGCCGGAATCCGCGTCCTGGTGGGTGACGTCGAACATCCCGAACGTGGGGGAGCCGACGCGGAGGTCCACCACGATGTCCAGGGCGGCGCCGCGAACGCACGTGACGAGCTTGGCCTGACCCGGAGGCAGGCGCGTTCCGTGAATGCCGCGGAGCGTATTGCACTGTGACACCGAGTAGTTTGCCTGACGGACACGCAGGGGGTGACCGATGATCCGGGAAATCGCTTCATGGCGGAACGCCTCATAAAAGCATCCACGTCGATCTGGGATCTTTTTGGGCATTATCCTGAAGGCATTCGACACCTTCATCTCGGCTATTTCGATCGTAGCCTTGCCGCTGAGAGCTCTCTCAGAAATCAATGACTCGGGCCTTCGCTCTAATCTCGTCGGACAGCATAGCGTGCCGGATGGCAGCGTTCTGGTGGGGAGTCACATCCGTTCCATCGAGGACTGCGTTGAAAAAGAACCGAAGGACGTTGGCGAACTGGCGGTCGGCCGGAAGGACGATCTCCTCACGGTGGTCTTGGCGGTCGATGTGTACCACTGGCTGATACGTATCGGGCGGTGTAAAGACCCTGTCGAGAAAGATTCGACCGCTACTGCCGGACAACTCGTAGGTTGTGCGGTAAGAGTGCTCCATCCCGAAAGAGACCTCGGCTATCACCCCCTCGGGGGTGCAGAGGAGGGCATTCCCCGAGACCATCACCTGCCGCCTGCTCTCACGACGCAGAACGGCTCCGACCACATCGAGATCCGGCCCAAGGAAGTGGAGAGCCGCCTGGAGGGGATACACTCCGATGTCGAGCAGGGCGCCACCCCCCACTTCTTCCTTATAGCGAATGTCATTTTCCGGCCTGGGGGGGATCGTGAAGCTGCTGGAGAAACACCTCAGTTCACCAATCGTATCCTGTGCCAGGAGTTTTTGCACTGTCGTATGCTGAGAATGGTGTAGGAACATCAGGTTGTCCAGCAGCACGAGCTGTCGCGACCGGGCAAGTTCGATGACCTCCGCTGTGCGCTGGCCGCTGTCAACCAGCGGCTTTTCCACCAGTACGTGCTTCCCCGCAGATAGAGCGGCGGTTATCCACTCGGCGTGCAGCATTGCGGGCAGCGGTATATAGATGGCGTCGATGTCGGATCGTTGCAGCAGATCCTCGTAGTGCGACAGGGCGGCGCAGTCGAACCGGTCGGCGAAACGCTCGCCCTTGGTCGGCTTGCGGCTGGCCACGGCCACGATGTCGATGTTGGGATCGGCACTCATCGCTGGCATAGTGCGGCGCCACGCGATGTCGGCGCATCCGAGGACACCGAAACGTAGGCGACGTTGCGAGTGTGTGGCTTCCACTTCGGGATACCAATCAGTGGTGGGAACAATGACAGGGCTGCGTGACTCGGGCATCGGGCCATCACTCCGCACGGTGAGGGGTAGGGAAGTCCATCGTAGAGGTGTTCCCACGTTAAAGGCGTCTAATTTCTGACGCAAGGCGTCTATCGGTCACCTCTACTCGTTCTCCAGAGCTTCTTTATGGTCGGATGCCGATAATATATAGAGCCGTTCATGCTGCGGACTGTTCCCCCGTTGTCTATACCAGGGAGTGAGTCGATGACGAACGCCGCTGAGGCCAACAAAGCCTTGATCCTGCGTCTGTACGAAGAAGCGGTTAATCAGGGATTATACGAGCAGGTGGCCGACGAGATCACTGCGCCGGACGCAATCATGCACAACGCCCTCTACTCGGGACAGGTCGGCCCCGAGGTCATCAAGTCGACATGGCGGTCGCTGCACGAGTCGTTCAGTTACCTGCGTTTCGAGATTGAAGGAATCGTCGCCGAAAATGACGAGGTAGCAGTGCGCGGGGTGACGACCGGATTGCACACCGGAACCTTCCGCGGGCACGCCCCAACCGGAAAGCGGATATCTCAGCGCGCCCATGTCTTCTACCGTATCAAGGGCGGCTGCATATCTGAGGTTTGGCCGCTGGTGGACCATATGGGGCTGCAGGCGCAGATCCAAGGAGACTGAAGGACGGCAACCCCCTGCGGCAGACGGGCACAAGGCCCGCCCGGCGAGCCTGTCCCAAAAACAGAAGTTGGGGACAGCCACCGTGAGGAGCAACGTGGTGAGGTTCCCCCCGCTTTGCTGGAGACCTGGTTATCTGGATTCGTTCAGCGTGGACGGGATCATAGGTGGTCGGGTGTGTGAGGGGTCCCGCTGTTGCCGGACAGGGTTGAACCGGCTATTTCACGCGGCCAATCGCATCTCCTGATGGGCTGCGTATACCTCCGCGGGCGTGTTGTATCCCAGTGCGGAGTGCAGGCGCCTATGATTGTACCAGTGCTCGATATAGCAAGTGATGTCGCGCCGGGCGCCTTCACGAGTGGGATACACCATGCGGTTCACCCGCTCGTTCTTCAGCGCACCGAAGAACGACTCGGCCAGGGCATTGTCGTAGCAGATCCCGGTTCGGCCGACCGAGCGCTGGAATCCGTGTTCGGCGAGGAATTCGCCGAAACCCCGTGAAGTGTAGTTGCTGCCACGATCAGAGTGGAAGATTGCGCCTGCGGATACCTTTCCGTTTCGCTGAGCGTTCTTCAGCGCTTGGATGATGAGCGGGGTGCGGTAGTGGTCGCCCATCGCGTATCCGATGACTTCCTTGGTGCAGCAGTCGATCACGGTCGCCAGGTACAGCCACCCTTCCCACGTAGGAATGTAAGTGACATCACCGACGAGTTTCATACCGGGCGCCGGGGCGGTGAAGTCGCGCTGGACCAGGTCGGGGATGTCGGCGGTGCCGTCGGGGTCGGTCAGGCACCCGCGGGCAGGGCGCGGTTGGCAGGGCTCCAGGCCCATCTGTCGCATGAGCAGGCGCACCAGCTCGGGGCCGGCCTGCACATCCCAGCGCTGGAGCTGGGCATGCACCCGCCGGTGGCCGTAGGTTCCCTCGGAGTCGTCGAAGGCCTTTTCGATGAGGAGTTTCAGGTGTTCTCGCCGCTGATGGGTTGCTGATTCCGGTCGGGCTCGCCATTCGTAGTACCCCGATCGGGACACGTCGAGGCGGGAGCACATGAAGTCGACGGTGAAGGCGTACTTCGCGGTGTCATCGAAACGCATGGTCTCGATGAACTCGTATTTGTCGCTTACGGACGATCCTTCGCGAAGTACGCGGCCGCTTTTTTTAGAAACTCGATTTCTTTGGCCTGTTCGCGGTTGATCCGTTCGAGTTCCCGGAGGCGGGCGCGCTCGCTCAGGTCGAGTCCGGGTTCTTCGGGGGCGCGGCTCTCTTGATGGCGTTTGACCCACGTGCGCAGGGTTTCGGAGTTGACACCGAGTTCCTTGGCGACATGCGCGATCGGACGCCCGGACTCGATCGCGATTCGTACTGCTTCCTCGCGGAACTCCGGCGAGTACTTGCTTGCCCTGCTCAATTCTTCCCCTCGTTTCCTTACGGGACCATCTTATTGGGTCCCTGTCCGGAAACCTCGGGGCACCTCACACGTCAGTGCTCACGGCCCTGCCCCCAGCCTGCCACCGGAACCCGAAGGCCAGCAGGTCACCAGCCTGACCATGCACCGTCGATCCCATCTTCCCGATGACACCCGGCCTCCGCCCCGGTTGGAGAGCTGGGACGATCTGCTGCGCCACGCCCGGAAGGAGACGCCGTGAACCGCCGCCATTCCCTGACCGAGCCGGCTTCTGATGCCGCGATCGATTCGGCTTGCCGGGCGCTTCGCCTGCCCACGATGCGCGCGCAGTTCTCCGAACTCGCCGATCGGGCCGAGCGCGACCACTTGTCCTACCGGGGGTTCTTGGCCGAGCTTCTGATGGCCCAGTGCGACGACCGGGACCGCCGACGCTCCGAGCGGCGGATCCGGGCGGCGAAGTTCCCTCGGGAGAAGTCGCTGCGCGACTTCGACTACGACGCCAATCCCAACGTCACCCCGGCGGTGGTCAACAATCTGGCCACCTGCGACTGGATCCGGCGGGGAGAGCCGCTCTGCCTGATCGGCGATTCGGGGACCGGTAAGTCCCATCTGCTGATCGCGTTGGGCACCGCGGCGGCGATGGCGGGCTTCCGGGTCAAGTACACCCTGGCCGCGAAGCTGGTCAACGAGCTGGTCGAGGCCGCCGATGACAAGCAGCTGACCAAGACCATCGCCCGCTATGGACGGGTGGATCTTCTCTGCATCGATGAGCTGGGGTATCTCGAGCTTGATCGCCGGGGAGCCGAGATGTTGTTCCAGGTGCTGACCGAGCGCGAGGAGAAGAACAGCGTCGCGATCGCATCGAATGAGTCGTTCGGCGGGTGGGGCAAGACGTTCACCGATCCCCGTCTTTGCGCGGCGATCATCGACCGGTTGACCTTCAACGGCACGATCGTGGAGACCGGCAGTGATTCCTACCGGCTGGCGCATACCAAGGCCCGCCAGCAGCAGGCCGCGATGAGGTAGTCGAGGGGTGGGGCCAGTTCGAGCCGTCATCGCGGGGCCGAATCAGGGCGTCATGACGGTCCGAAGTGGCCCCGGGGTGGGGCCAGTTCAAGTCGTCCTGGTGGGGCCATTTCACACCGTCATAGCCACAGCGCAGCCGGTGCAGCCGGAAGACGTCGCTGGCGAGGAGGTAGTACTGGACGATGCCCCGGTACTCGGCCCCGTAGCGGGCAACGATGCTGTAGTCGTGATCGTTGACCATCGGGTTCCGGCGTGCGGGTTGGCCGCGCGACAAGTACGGAGCGGACTTGGCCTTGACCACGGACGCAGGCACGTGCAGGACGATGGTCCCGTTCAGCGACCGGCGGTTGCGCCGGTCGGTCGCGGAGGGGCGCCGTGTTCTGCGGTTGCGGCTGGCGACCGAGATCTCATAGCCGAGGAACCTGGCCCGCTGGCTGCGGGCATGGGTGACCAGCGTCTTGTCTTCGGAGAGTTCCAGCTTGAGGTCCTCGCGCAGGAACCGCCTCAGACGCTGTTTGATCTGCTCGGCTTCGGCTTTAGGCCCGGCGAACCCGAGCAGGCTGTCATCGGCGTATCTGCAGTAGCGCAGCCTGCGGTAGCCCGGGTCACGGGGATCCTGGCTGGGCAGGCTATGCAGCTGCCGGTAGAGGGATCGCACCTGGGCGCGGTCGCCTCGGCGGCGGGCCCGGACGATCTCCTGCTCGGTCTTGCGGTACTCCGGGTTGCGTGCCCGGAGCCTGCCCCGGGTGAATTCCGGGATCAGCACTGTCTCGATGAAGACGTCCAGCTTGTGCAGGTAGATGTTGGACAGTACAGGCGAGGCGATTCCGCCTTGGGGAACCCCGCTGAGGGTCGCACCCCACCTGAAGTCCTCCAGGTATCCGGCCGTCAGCATGTTCCGCACCAGCCGCAGGAACCGGTTGTCGTGGATCTTCTCCGACAGGATCGCGATCATCACATCGTGGTCGAATGACCCGAAGCAGTCGGCGATGTCGCACTCGACGAACCAGGTGGTCCCGGTCCAGGTGTTGGCCACCTCCCGCAAGGCGGTGTGGCAGCCCTTCCCGGGCCGAAACCCGTGGGAGCGGTCGGAGAACACCGGCTCGTAGTAGGCCTCCAACAACAGCCGCACCACTTCACCGACGAGTTTGTCCGACCAGGTCGGCATGCCCAGCGGGCGCGTCTTCCCGTCCTTCTTGGGGATGTGCACCCTGCGCACCGGGCGGAACCGGTAGCGCTCCTGGCGCATTGCCGCAATGATCCGCTCGATCGTGCGCAGGGACATGCCGTCCACGGTCTCCTGCGTGGCCCCCGGCGTCATCGCTCCGCTGTTGGCGTAGATGCGCCCATAGGCCAGCAGATACAACTGCGGGTTGAACATCTATCGATACAGTTCCTCACACGGCAGGCCCCGCCCGCCGCGCTCACGCAGGACACCCAGCACCGTTTCGGCGCTCTGCATTACGCATACCTCCCGATTCCCGGGGTGTCCGATCACCTGGCCCCCTTCGCCCGTGCAGGCGGCTTTCCCGCCCTCCTTGTCCGGGCGTGACTCCGGCGACTACTACGGGGCCTCCGTCGCCCTGGGGCTCGCGCCCGGTAGGCGATCCCACGTTCGTCACGGTCGTACGTGCCAGCGTGATGTAGGCGTCCCACTCATCTCCTTGAATGCCCTCACTGGGCATCGCTCCTGGCCCCGAAGGGTGCCGCCTTGCTCCAACCCTCAGCGGCAGGGCCGGCGCCGGTTTCAGGCGTCTTTCCGGCGGATGTGAACTTCCATCTTCTGGAGATTGGGATTCAGGCAATCCAGCTTTCGCCATGTCACGCGGGTCCCCCAGAGCACCGCCCCCAACGCCTGGGCCCGGCCCCTGGTTAACTGGCATGCTCTGGTCCCTATAAGCCTTTCGGCATCAGGTCAGCCATCGAACCCAGGAACCTCCCTTCGAGTTCCTCCCGGCTGCGCCGGGGATACGACCGTGCGCCTCGTGGCGCACTTGAAGCGCTCGACCTTGCCGTTGGTCTGGGGCCGGTACGGGCGGGTGCGCTTGTGCTTGATCTTCTGGGCGGCGAGCAGATCGCGCCATAGGCGGGACTTGTAGCAGGACCCGTTGTCGGTCAGCACCCGCTCCACCGTGATCCCGACCGACGCGATGTAGGCGCGGGCGCGTTCCCAGAACCCGGCGGCGGTCTCTTTCTTCTCATCGGCGAGGTTCTCCGTGTAGGCGAGACGGGAGTGGTCGTCGACGGCGGTGACCTTGGTCTGCAGCATCGGCGATTCCTACGACAACGCGCTGGCCGAAGTGTTCCACTCGCTGTTCAAGGCCGAGCTCATTCGCAATCGGGGCCCGTGGACGAGCTTCGATGAGTTGGCGATCGCGGTGGCCGAGTACATCGACTGGTTCAACCGCAGCCTGCACGGAGAGATCGGGCTGGTCCCGCCAGCGGAGTTCGAATCAGACTTCTACCAGCACAAACACGTGTCAGCAGAGGCTGACGCGTCAGTCGGAAGTCTCCACTAAACCCGGCACGGGACAGCGCCGGGCGATGGTGTGGCTGACCTGGAAGCGTCCGGCTACTCGGCGAAGCGGCCACTGGTCGGCGACCACGCAGCGGGCGAGAGACAGGCGGCCGGGGGGTCAGTTTGGCTTCGATGTGGGTAGCGTGGGGGCACCGAGGGCCTTCCGGGTGGTGGGACGTGAGACATCCGGAGCGATCCCGGAGGGCCTCTTGTGTATCAGTCGGGGCTGGTGTTATCGACCTCAGTGACCAGTACATCTAGATCCCCTGCCCGTCGATGTAGGCCGCGATCTGAAGGCAGAACTCCCACAGCGAAGCGAGGCGGCTCGTCGAGATCCGGGACGACGACTCCGCCATCCATCGCTGCACGGACGCGAAGGAGAGACCCTCGCCGTTGTCGCTGGTAGGCTCCGCAGTCGGGAGCGCATCACTCGGGATCGGGGGCCCGGCGCCTGTGAGGGTGGCGAGTGCCCGCCGCTCGCCCACGCCCGCAACCCGCATGCGCGAAACGCAAGTCTGCAGAACACGGGTGTGCACAGCGGTCTGCTCGGCCTTCGCGTACTCCCGCTCCCCTTGCTCCATGAGAAGGAGCAAGAACAGCTCAGGCAGACGGTAGCGGAACCTTCCCTCCCGGTCAGGCCCACCGACGCTGATCACGCGCGCGTCGACTAGTTCCTCCAGCAAGTCTTCCGCTTCACGTTCCGGGACGTTCAGAGCCGCAGCCGCCGCCCAGACAGGAATGGTGTACGTTCCCAACAGCGCGAGGCGCTGCAGGGCCGCCTTCTTCGTAGCTGGCAGCGGGTCGTAGTTCTGCTTCAGGGCGGCCCTCAGGTCCAGATTAGAGATGCGCAACTCATCAAGGCGGCTCTGCGAACCATCGGACATTCGGCGCAGCAACCGGGCTAGTGACCAGTGGGGGCGAGCGGCCAGGCGGGCGGCCGCTATCCGGACTGCCAGTGGGAGATGCTCACAAAGCTCGACCAAGCGTTCCGCAGCCACGGTTTCCGCACCGACCCGACCAGGGCCGATGACCTTACCCAGCAGTTCGAGAGCCTCAGCGCGTTCGAATGGACCGAGATCGACACGTCGGGCGCCATCCAGGACAGCGAGCCGCACTCGGCTGGTCACGATGCCGCGCGCCCGCCCTATACTGGGCAGCAGCATCCGAGCCTGGCTCTCGTTTTGGGCATTGTCAATTAGGATCAGCATCCTTCGGTCCGCGAGTTTGGCGCGGTATAGCTGCGTCCTTTCCTCCAGCGACTGTGGCAGCTCGCCGTCCAATCCCAAGGCCTCGATGAACTTCCCAAGGACCTGGAATAGATCATCGCCCCCCTTCATGTTGACGTACAGGTGGCCGTCAGGGAAGTCCGGGAGGCATTGATTCGCCAGATGAACGGCCAGCGAACTCTTTCCAGTTCCGACCATCCCGGAAATCGCCAGAGGCCCCCTTCCCTCTGATCGCATTTCGGCGAAGAGCCTGCGGAGGTGGGACTCACGGCCGGTGAAATCGGCGAGGTCGGGAGGAAGCAATGCCGGACGCTCCGCCGTCCGCGATGTTACATTCAGTTTCCGCGTCGGCGCCCCGGGGACTTCGAGCGTAAGCTCGCCGTTGAGTATGGACTGGAAGACGTTGTTTAGCATGGCGCTCGGGTCTACCCCGAGATGTTCAGCAAGCAGCTCGCGCCCTCGGCGGTACACTTCCAGCGCATCCGCCTGTCGACCGCAGCAGTAGAGCGCTGTCATCAACTGGGCACGTATGCGCTCGCGCAGGGGGAACCGTTCGACGAGGTCGTTTAACTCCAACACGAGCTGATCGTGTTTCCCCAGCGCCAGGTCCGCCTCCACCCGGCCCTCGAGCGCGGCCATCTTGAACTCGGTGAACCTGGGCTGCTCGGCATCGGCGAGGAACTCCGTGGCACCGGTAAGTGCGGTACCCCTCCAGAGGGCCAAAGCTTCGGAAAGACGAGCCGATGCTGCATCGTAGCACCCTCGCTTCAGGTCATCATATCCGATGGCTGCCAGTCGTTCGAACTCGCCCAGATCAGACGTGATCACGTTGGCTTGCAGGAGGTAGCCAGAGTCCCTTCGCACAATATGGGCGCAGGGCTCGACGAGCTTACGAAGCCTGGATACCTGGGTATGGATCTGAGCACTTACTGTGGCCGGCGGACTATGCCCCCAGAGCAGAGCCTTCAGACGATTACTCGATAGAACACGGCCATCGGCTAGAAGCAATGCCGCCGCGACCGTCTTCGGCTTGGCACCATTGAGTGGCAGCGTCCTCTCATCTTTAACGATCTCAACCGGACCTAGGACTCGAAATTCCATTCTTTCCCGATCCAAGGCGCTCACGCTCACATAGGACTCCCAGCACCAAAGGACGCTCGCTGATCACAGGACACAGATGCATGCACGACCGCCTGGCGCGACAGCGCAGTATGGCTTTAATCTCTCCCCTCACATTGGCGATTGGTGGCCACACGTCACACCCCGCCGAATTTGATCCTCTCTCCTGACAGGACAAACCCACACACTATCTATGTCCAACCTACAATTTCCTCTCATTGCGGTAATTTTGACTGAATTTTGCATGATCGTGGCACAACTGACACCTTTCCACAAGGACCGTGGAACCACTAAAGGATCCGCTGCGCATCGTCATCCCAGCGTGCGCCCACTTCACGCCAGCGGGATGGGCAGCACGCAACCGAGAAATAGCATCCCAGGACACGAAAATGCTCAGCCGCCGGTGCACCAAGAGTCGCGTCATACAGCGGCATACGTGCTACTGATCTGCGATCCAGTGGTTGAAGGCTCAACCTCGATTCTTCAGTGGGGTGGGGCCATTGATCGGTCCGGCGTTTCACCCGTTATGTCCTCGGCCGGTGGAGGGCGGGCCGTCGCGTGACACTGCGGGGTGCGCCGGGCTCCACGCGCCCGGTGCCAGGCTTCTCCTCCTCTCCATTTCCTCCTTGAGTCCTGCCCGCCGTCAGCCGACGGCGGGCAGGACGCTGAGTCTGCTCCAGCAGGCGGCGAACACCTCCGCCCAGAGCCAGGTGCGCTCCAACCGCAGGAAGCGGCGTCGGGTGTGGCGGGCCAGCCGGGCTGGCAGGTGACAGAGGCGTAGCCGCATGGTGTCGGGCCCGGCCCCGGCGAGTGCGTCGTGGTCGTGCAGGGCGAGAAGGCACAGCCAGGCGTCCAGGTCGCAGGCGGTGTTCGCGGCCAGCACCCAACCGCAATTGACCTCCCAGGATGCCGACGCCAGCCGGTGCAGGCCCATCGCCTTGTTGGTGCGCACCCGGTCCTCGACCTCGGCGTGGTCGTGGTGCAGCACGTCGAGGAACTGGCGCTGGTGGGAGCCGGGGATGCCCCGCATCCGGCCGATGTTGGTGGCGGTGATCGAGTAGCGCCACCCAGTCGTGCGTTCGAAAGCGGTCAGGCTCTTGGCATGCCGTTTGGAGGGGCGGACCCGTCGCGCAGCACGGTCTGGACCCCGGGGTGGTCGAGTAGCCATTGCCGGAGGGTGTCGGCGCTGCGGTCGGGCGGGACGTCGATGCGCGCGTTGGTCACGGCGTCGGTGAGCACGGTGGCGTATCGGCGCCCCTTGCGCAGGGCGAAGTCGTCTACCCTCAGCACGCGCGGCACGGGGCGTTGCGGCAGGGGCAGGCGCATCAGCGCCCGAAGCGCGGTGTTCTTCGAGATCCGTGTGGCCGGGGCCGACAGTACTCTCGCGCCTGGCCGGCCAGCTCGCGCACCACCGCGCCGATCCGGGCGGCCAGTCGGGGCGTACGCCGCTGGTAGCGGGCCAGGACGCCGGGCAGCTGTTCTCGGAAGGTCTGCCGGTGGCAGGTGGGGGTGGGGCACACCAGGCGACGGACCCTGACGACGGCGAGCACGTTGCGGGTGTCGAGGGGTGTGTCGGCCACGGTGCGTTGGTGGAAGGCGTGCACTTTGGCCGAGCGGGCACCGCATACCGGGCAGGGGGCCGGTTCCTCGGGGGCGGGCGCGAAGCCGGATCGCTGCCTCGTCGCTGTCTATGTTCTCGATGGCCAGGGGGGACAGGCCGGAGAAGAGGGTCTGTACAAGCTCTATGACGTCACGCATAGCCGAGCGTGACAGGACGATGCCCTACGTCACCACCGGAATGGAGACAGAGCCGTTGTGTTTACAGACCCAAGGGGCGGCACCCCGTAGGAAAAGAGCGTCAGGGACTCGCAGCTGCCAGCGATAGCCGCACTTTGCTCAGTGACGACGGATGATGCCAGGCACGACACCACCAGAAGGAGATAAGGGCCTTAACGGTGGTACCCCCGGTGGGTGTTCTGTTCGATAAACTTCATCAGCGCCTCACGGGAGATGTATTTTCTCGATCCGATCAAGACATGCTCGATCTCCCAACGGTTCACGAGCTCGGTGACTGTTGAGTACGACAGGCCCAGGGCCTTGCCAGCGTCTTTGATACTGAGTAGGAGCGGCCCCTCCTTCGACAGCGGGTTCGGCTTGATCACCGTTGTCTGTTCGGCCTCGATGACCTCCACCTCGGAATTAGTCGTCTTCCATGAGCCGAAATACCCGTAGGGGCGGTCGAACTCCGCCTGCACCCTCTTGGCCGCGTCCTCTTCGTCCGCGGCGCGAACGTAGCGTTCGGCCACCTGTACCCGAGTCACCATCACGCGGTATCGCATAAAGGTCTCCCGAATCTCCACATGGCGGGTCTTGACCGCCCGAGGCTTCTTGGCGGCGGTCCTCCGCACCGCGCGGACCGTCGCGTCCTGCGATTCGACCTCATCTGAGGCTGGGCCTTCGCGTTGGGGGTAGGTGCCGTGCTCCAGGTAGTACCTACCGTCATCGGTCACCGACGCAGACCACGAACCTCTGCGCTTGCTGACCACCACAAGACGCCGACCCTGCAAGGCAATGGCGGTGGCCTTGTAGGTGAAGCCCTTCATGACGCCCTCAGGGCAGCCGTCGCTGATCCATTTCAGGACCTCAAGCTGCCAGGAACTGAGAGGCGGAAACCGGCGCGCCATCCCTCAAGTTGACCACAGCCACCGCGTGACATGGGCGATTCTCGAAAACCAACGGCGTCGCGCACATGTCAGCCGCAGACGACTGCCCCTGATGGCTCCTGCCGTCCGGTTCCCGGAGCTGAAGGGTCTTGACGTGCTTCAAGGAACGTGATAAGCGAGATCGGCCCGGTGTTTCCGTTCTGTTTCCGACGCGGGGTTCCCCGCTCTCATGGCTCACCGAAGAGCAGAAGGCGGGCCAAAAACCCGCAGGTCAAACGGGCTTCCGCTGCGGCTTTCCTCGCGCCGGACGTCGCTTGAGCAGCGCTTTTCAAGACCGCCGCACTCGGCCGCTATGCGAACCCTCCTGGTGGTGCCTTGAGACACCGGAACAGATGCTAGCTCACTTCACGAGGAGCGTGGCGTCCACGGTTCGAGAGCGGGGCCGACCGTGGTGGCCGGTGCCGTGCTCGGCAGCGGATGCCCGTTGCGGTGGGGGTCGTAGACTCCCGCTGTGGATTGGGTCGAGCGGATCGCCGGGATCAGGCGGTGGTCGCGGAACGGGTACCGGGCTCCGCACAAGCCGTTGCTGATCCTGTATGCGCTCGGCCGGTTCCAAGCGCGCGGGGATGAGCCGATCGCCTACCGCACCGCCGAAGGGCACCTGTCGCGGCTCCTTGAGGAGTTCGGGCCGCCGAAGGAGACGACCCCCGCCTACCCGTTTCACCACCTGACCACCGACGGCCTGTGGATCGTGGACACCGCCTACGCCCACGGATCCCCCGGGCCGTACGTCACGCGGCTGCGGGAGTGCGATGCCCGAGGGCGGTTGGCTCCAGAGCTCGTGAATGCGCTGGGGAACGACCCGCCTCTGCTGGGGCGCATCGCGCGGTCGCTGCTGGAGGCCAACTTCGAGCCCTCACTGCACGCCGACATCTGCATGCTCGCCGGAGTGAGCCCCGGCGCGGCCGAACCGGGAGCTGCGGGAGTTCGGCGAACGGTCCGGTCCCGGGACCCGGCGTTTCGGGAGGAAGTCCTCGATGCCTACGGCCACCGCTGTGCGTTCTGCGGCTTCGACGGCCGACTCGACAGGAGCACGGTCGCGCTGGAGGCAGCACACGTGCAGTGGTGGGCCTTCGACGGCCCCGACCACCCCGGCAACGGGCTGAGCCTTTGCTCGCTCCACCACAAGCTGTTCGACCGCGGAGTCCTCGGACTCACCGGCGAGCGCTCGATCGCGGTCTCGCAACGGTTCACCGGCACCGGTCGCAGCGCCGAGGAACTGGTCCTGGCGCTCCACGGCCGCCCGGTCGCCCTTCCGCAACCCGGAGTCCCGGATGTCGAGGTCGAACGCATCGACTGGCACCACCGACAGGTCTTTCGCGCCCCCGCCCGGTCGGCGGCCGCCGCCTGAGGCGGCCGACAGGCGGCATCCGCGCAGGCCTCCGACGCGCCTCGCCCCCAAGGCCGCGTCGCCGCACATCGGTCCATACGACCACCCGGTCAAGGCCTTTCCGAGACTCACCCGAGGTGGTTCCAGGAGCGTTCGAGAGCAGCTGTAGAAAGCCGGGGCATTCTGACTCCCCGTGGCACAGCAGCCGACGGACAGAGCGGAAAGCAGGGAACGGGCCGGAAACCCCCTGCTCGGCCGGTCGCATCGGACTTTCACGCTCAGGATCGAAAGGGAACCAGCCTCCCGTGCGTAAAGTTCTGATCGCCAACCGCGGCGAGATCGCGGTGCGGATCGCCCGCGCCTGCAAAGACGCCGGACTCACCAGCGTCGCCGTCTACGCCGAACCCGACCTCGACGCCCTGCACACCACCACCGCCGACCAAGCCCACGCCCTCGGCGGAACCACCCCCGCCGACAGCTACCTCGACATCACCAAAATCCTCACCATCGCCCAACGCACCGGCGCCGACGCCCTCCACCCCGGCTACGGGTTCCTCGCCGAGAACGCCGACTTCGCCCAAGCCGTCATCGACGCCGGACTCACCTGGATCGGCCCCCCGCCCGCGGCCATCACCGCCCTGGGCGACAAGGTCCAGGCCCGCCACATCGCCCAGAAGGTCGGCGCCCCCCTGGTCGCCGGCACCCCCGACCCCGTCGCCGACGCCGACGAGGCCCTCGCCTTCGCCCGCACCCACGGGCTGCCGATCGCGATCAAGGCCGCCTTCGGCGGCGGCGGGCGCGGACTCAAGGTCGCCCGCACCCTGGACGAGGTGCCCGACGCCTTCGAGTCGGCGGTGCGCGAGGCCACCACCGCCTTCGGCCGCGGGGAGTGCTTCGTGGAGCGCTACCTGGACCGGCCCCGCCACGTGGAGACCCAGTGCCTGGCCGATGCCCACGGCAACGTGGTAGTGGTCTCCACCCGCGACTGCTCCCTGCAGCGCCGCCACCAGAAACTCGTCGAAGAGGCCCCCGCGCCGTTCTTGTCGCCGGAGCAGACCGAGCTGCTCCACACCTCCTCCAAAGCCATCCTGCGCGAAGCCGGGTATGTGGGGGCGGGCACGTGCGAGTTCCTGGTCGGGGCCGACGGCACCGTCTCCTTCCTGGAGGTCAACACCCGCCTGCAGGTCGAGCACCCGGTCACCGAGGAGGTCACCGGCATCGACCTGGTCCGCGAGATGTTCCGCATCGCCGACGGCGAGGAGCTGGGCTACACCGACCCCCCGGCCCGCGGCCACTCCTTCGAGTTCCGGATCAACGCCGAGGACGCCGGGCGCGGCTTCATGCCCGCCCCGGGCACCATCACCGCGCTGAACCTGCCCGGCGGGCCCGGGGTGCGGGTGGACACCGGCTGCCAGGCCGGGTTCACCGTCCCCCAGGCGTTCGACTCCATGGTCGCCAAACTGATCGTGACCGGCGCCACCCGCGCCCAGGCCCTTGAGCGCTCCCGCCGCGCGCTGGGCGAGTTCGAGGTCGGGGGGATGCCCACCGTGCTGCCCTTCCACCGCGCGGTGGTGGAGGACCCCGCCTTCGCCCCCCAGGGCGATGCGCCGTTCAGCGTGCACACCCGGTGGATCGAAACCGAATTCACCACCCCCATCGAGCCCTACACCGGGGAGACCGAGCAGGCCGAGGCCCCCGAGCGCGACACCGTGACCGTGGAGGTCGGGGGCAAGCGGGTCGAGGTCGTCCTCCCCGCCGGACTCGGCGCCGGGTCGGATAGAGCCCTCAAGAAGCCGCCCAGGCGGGGACGGGGCAGAACCGGCCGAGTCGGGGCCTCGGCGGGCGGGGATGCGCTGGTCTCGCCGATGCAGGGCACGGTCATCAAGCGGGTGGCCGAGGACGGCCAGGAGGTCGCCGAGGGCGACACGGTCGTGGTCATCGAGGCCATGAAGATGGAGCAGCCGCTGACCGCCCACAAGTCGGGCACCGTCACCGGCCTGGCCGTCACCGCCGGCGAGACCGTCGCCAACGGCGGCGTCATCTGCGAGATCAAGGACACCTGACACCAGCCCGCCATGCGCGGGGTCCTATGGTCGTCCCTGTGGGCGGTCACCCACGCGGTGTCCCGGGGTGGAAAGCAGCACCGACGAGGGCGGCAGGGGCCTGGGGTGGCGTTCGCCCTACGGTGGGCCCGTGGCCGGGGCGGGGCCGCCCAGCACGACCCTCCTCTCCTCAGGCCGATCCGTCCGTGCCGGATTTCCCCTGGCCATCGGCACGGGCGGCGGCCTCGACCTTGGCCTTGATGATGGGCATCTGCACGCGCGTGTTGCGGTCCAGGCGCGCCTTCATCGCCATGTCGTCGAGAGGGGCGTGGGGTTTCATCTCGAAGTCCTGCTCCCAGCGCATGCGGACACCCTCCGGTTCCTGGACGTAGGTCCAGCGGATGTTCATGTAGCGGAAGACGCCCGTCTCGACCCGGTGGGCCAGAACGGTTCGGGTGGCCTCGTCCATGGTCCGCCGGGAGACCCAGCTCCACACCGTGCCGTTCTCGTCGGGGTGCAGCGCGAGCCGGAAGGTCACGGTGTCTCCGTCGCGTTCGAGGATCTTGGCCTCCGCGTACTCGGTGAACAGCCGCGGCCATTCGGCCACGTCGTTGGTCATCGACCACACCAGGTCCATCGGCGCGTCGATGACGATCGAGTTGTCGGTTCTCGCCGCCATCAGGGGCCTCCCTCCGCCAGTCCGCTGTTGACGTACGCGACGACGTCGCGCATGGTCTGGCCGTTGTCGAGTTCACCGTCGGGGATTCGGACGCCGTACTCCTGCTCGATGCGGTTGCCGAGCTCCAGCACGGCCAGCGAGTCGTAGCCGAGTTCGGCGAAGGTGGTGTCGCCCACCTGTCCGCCGTCCATGTCGACCGCCTCATCGGCCCCCGCGACCGCGAGGAGCATCCGTTTCACGTCGTCTACCGTGATCTCACCGATCCGACCCATGTCCGCCTCGCCTTTCGTCGGGTTCCTGTTCACTCCGGATCGTCCGGTCGCCCGCCCCGAGTACCAGGGCGGAGGTGAATCCGCCGTGGCCGCGGGCCAGGACGAGCGCGGTCCGCGGCCTGATCCGCCGCGGGTGGTCGAGGACCAGGTCGAGCCCGCAGTCCGCGGTCGGCCGCAGCCCGCCGGCGGTGTGCGGTACGACGCCGCTGCCGAGCGCCAGCAGGGCCGTCGCGGCGTCGAGCGCCGCCCCGCCGGCGTACAGCCGCCCCGTCAGGGTCTTCGGCGCGGTCACCGGGACCCCGCCGGGACCGAAGACCTCGGTGATCGCCCTGGCCTCGTCGCGGTCACGCTCGGGTAGGCCGAACGCGTCGGCGAAGACGACGCCGACCGCACCCGGTTCGAGCTCCGCGTCGGCCAGTGCCCGACGGATCACCGACGCCAGCACGGGTGGCCGACCCGCCCATGGGGCCGGGTCGAACCCGGCCGCGTAGCCGAGCAGCGCTCCGTAGTGTCCGGCGCTGCGCCGATCCGCCGACTCGACGGTGAGGAAGGCGCCGCCTTCCCCTGGGACGTATCCGGATGCCGCCGAATCGAAGGGGCGGTAGGCCGCGCCGGGGTCGCTGATCGTCGAGAGTCCGCCCGCCGTCAACTGCGCGACGAGGCCGTAGGGGCACAGCGGGGCATCGGTTCCGCCCGCGAGCACGAGCTGTGAGCCGGTCGACAGCAGCCGCCGGGCCTGGCCGAGTGCGTCCAGCCCGCCAGCCTGCTCGCTGCAGAGCACGCCGCACGGGCCGCGCATTCCGTGCCGGATCGACACCTGTCCCGTCGTCGCCGCGTAGAACCAGGCGATCGACTGGTACGCGCCCACCCACGAGGGTCCCTTCCGGTAGAGGTTCTCCATCTCGTGCTGGCCGAACTCGGTGCCGCCGGACGAGCTGGCGGTGACCACCCCCAGCTCGTACTCGGGCAGTGCCCCGGGGTCGACGCGGGCGTCGTCCAGTGCTTCCTGCGCGGCGGCCAGTGCGAGGTGGGTGAACCGGTCGGTCTGCGGGATCAGCCGTCCCGGGATGTGGTCGCGCGCCTCGAATCCCGGGACCTCGCCGGCGACCTGGACCGGGTAGCCGGAGGGGTCGAAGCGGGTGATCCGGCCGAGACCGCTCGTGCCCGCCAGGACCGCGTCCCAGTGCCGTCGCGCCCCGATCCCGGTCGGTGCCACCACCCCGATACCGGTCACGACGGCCCGCACGCGCCGCCCCGTTGGCACCCCCGTGGCGCTCACGCCGGTATCGCCCTCCTCACCTGGAATCGGCCCAGCACCATCGCGGTCTGGAAGCCGCCGAAACCGCTGCCGACGCTCAGTACCCGGTCCATCCGGTGGGAGCGTGCCTCGTTCGGCACGTAGTCCAGGTCGCAGACGGGGTCGGGCACCGTGAGATTGGCCGTGGGCGGCACGACCTGGTGTCTCAGCGCCAGGGCGCAGGCGGCGACCTCCAGGGACCCGATCGCGCCGAGGGAGTGCCCGATCATCGACTTGATCGAGCTGACCGGGACCTCGTAGGCGCGCTGCCCCAGGCTGCGTTTGAAGGCCGCCGTCTCGTGCCGGTCGTTCTGCTGCGTTCCCGATCCGTGCGCGTTGATGTAGTCGATGGCGGCGGGATCCAGGCGGGCGCGGTCCAATGCGACCCGGATCGCCTCGGCCATCTCGCGCCCGTCCGGTTTGAGACCGGTCATGTGGTAGGCGTTGCTGCGCCCGGCGAAGCCGAGTACCTCGGCGTAGACGGTTGCGCCGCGGCGCCGTGCCGCAGCGGCCTCCTCCAGCACGACGACGGCGGCGCCCTCCCCGAGCACGAATCCGTCGCGCCGCGCGTCGAAGGGCCGCGACGCGTGCCGCGGGTCGGCGTTGTTCGGTGTGGTCGCCTTGATGGCGTCGAAGCACGCCGAGGTGATGGGTGCGAGTGGGGCGTCGGTGGCGCCGGCGAGGACGACGTCGGCGGTGCCCTCTTCGATGAGCTGGACCCCGTGGCCGATGGCGTCCAGCCCCGAGGTGCAGCCGGTGGAGACCAGCGCGACCGGCCCCTCGGCGCCGACCTGCCAGGCGACCTCCACGGCCAGGGTGCTGGGGACCATGTAGCCGTAGAGGTGCGGCACGCCGTAGGTGTGGTCGACGAGCCAGTCGCGTCCGTCGTCGGCGAGGACGGCGTACTCCTCCTCCAGGCTCATGGTGCATCCCACGGCGCTGCCGATGCTCACACCGGTTCGGGAGGGGTCGCGGGCGCCCGGGTCCAGCCCGCTGTCGGCGACGGCTTCCCGGGCCGCCACCACGGCGAACTGCGCGGCGCGGTCCATGCGCCGCACTTCCTTCGGCGTGAGTCCGGCCGCCGACGGGTCGAAGTCGCATTCGGCCGCGACGCGGGACCGGAATCCGGACGGATCGAAGAGGGTGATCCCGCGGGTGGCGGTGCGCCCGGACGACAGCAGGTCCCAGTAGGCGTCGCGGCCGATTCCGCCGGGCGCGACGGCGCCGACCCCGGTGATGACCGACCGACGGCTCACCGCGGGCGGCCCACGTCGGGGTTGGCGGCGTTCGGGTTCGGCGGCCGCTCGGTGTCGACGTGGCCGAGCTCGGGCCGGGGGGCGAGCGGGGAGAGGTGGAAGACGGCCTCCGCAGGTGCGTCCCCGACGTTGACCAGCCGGTGGCGTACGCCGGTCGGGACCAGCAGCGAATCGCCGGGGCCGAGCTCGACGGGCTCGCCGTTCAGCCGCATCTCCAGGCGTCCCGCGACGACGTGGAGGAACTCCTCGGAGTAGGGGTGGTAGTGCTCGGTGACGAATTCTCCGGGGCGCAGCCGCACCACACCCCCGAAGCCGGATGTCGACCCCACGGTCTTGGGGCTCAGGGTGACGCGGATGTCGCCGCCCCGCCTGGTGTTGGGTGTGATCGAGTCCGCGGCGATCCTGGTCGCGGTCGTCGGTGTCACGGCGTTCCCCCCAAGCTCGGTCCGGTGACGGGCGTGATCAACGGTCCCTGGTGCGGAGTCCACGAATAGAAGGGGACCGCCATCGCGTCCCGGGGTTCCTTCCAGTCCGGGTCGAACGGTGAGATATACCGGTAGAGACGGGTGTGTATGTCCCGGTACAGGGGATGGCCGCGCACCTTGTAGAGATCCTGCGTTATGTCCTTTTCGGACTCGACCAGGTGGAAGTAGAGCCCGTGGAACGCGAGCAGGGTACGCCGGTGGACTCCGATCATGGCCGGCAGATCGGAGCCGTCGGAATCCGCGAATATCCCGGCGACGTTCGGCGCGTCCGCGCGGTTCATTCTCGCGACGATCAGAGTTCTGTGCACCGCACCCCCCAGGTCCGCTATTCGTGATTCGATCTTCGGCCGGGAGGCTCAAAATTCTCTTGAAATGGCCTGGAAGTCGCACCGCGGACACGTGCAGCGGATGTCACGGTGGTTCACGCGCTGGGGAGCAGCCATTTCCGGTTCATATCCTGCGACCCATGGCCGATCAGGGATTCGGAACCATGTCCGGGGTCGTTCCGCAACCGTTCGACGGCCAGCCGCACCAGGGGAGGAACGGTGTAGACGGGTTCGGATGCCGCTACCGGATCGGGTCCATCCGGCGCGGTGAACGTCTCCTCCACCAGATAGGCATCGATGAGTTCTTCCAGCAGGCGCTCGGCGAACGTGTTCTTGAGGCCACGCACCGCGTCGCTCGCCTGCCAGTGGACGCGGCCGTCCCGAGCCAGGCGTTCGAGCAGTTCCCGGGACGGGGCGGACAGGTGTCCGTGACTCGCCGCGATCGTCCCCAGCAGCGACTGGGTACCCGCGGGCACGTCGAGCAGGAGGCCCCGGTCGTGGAGGAGGCGGTCGAGCAGCCACTCGGCCGACCGGTCCGGGCGCAGCGCGAGCCGGCCGGCGATGGCCCGAACGGTCAGGGGGAGCCCCTCGCACAGGTCGAGCAGGTGCCGGACCGCCTCCATCCGGTCGCCGGCCTGCCGGCCCCCCACCGCATGTGCGTACAGCTCCACCATCTGCTCCAGCGAGAGCCGGGGCACCATCACCTTCCGCCCGGCCGCCAGGCCGCGACCGCGGAACCGGTTGGTGGCGATGACCGCGGAACCGGTGCCGGCCGGCAGGAACTCCGACAGGCGGGAGACCACCGTGACATCGTCGGCGACGATCAGGACGCGTCGGCTTGCCGTCCAGCTGCGGAACATCAGGGCGAGATCCGCCGGTCGGGTGCGAACGTTCGCGCGTGGAGCCCCCCACGACTCCAGTGCGGCGGCCAGCACCTCGGCGAACCGGATACCGCCCTGCCCGCCCTCCGACATGTCCAGGAAGAGTTGGCCGTCGGGGAAGTGGCGGCGCAGGCGATAGGCCGCCCGCACCGCCAACGCCGTCTTTCCCACTCCCGGTGGACCGTGGATCTCGGCGATGCGCAGCCCGTCGCCGCCCTTCCCTCCGGCTTGCAGGTAGGAGGTGACGGCGGCCAGCTCGGCCGACCGTCCGACCAGGCCGTCGGTGTCGGCGGGCAGCAGGCATGGCCCGGGGGCCGAGCACGCCCGGGCCGGCGGGGCCGCCGCGGGTTCGCCTCCCCTCGGGACGGACGCCGCCTCTCCTGGGTCGACCAGCACGTCCTTGTGCAGTTGCTGCAGCGCCGCCGACGGCTCGATGCCGAGCTCGGTGACGAGCCGGTCGCGCAGCACTCGGAAGACCTCCAGTGCTTCCGGGCGGCGACCGCATCGTTGGAAGGCCCGCATGAGCTGCCCGGCGAGGCCCTCGTGCATGGGATGGGCGTCGACCGCGGCCGACAGGCCGTCGAGGATCGCCCGCTCATGGCCGAGCCGGAGCTCGATCTCGAAGCGCTGCTCCAGCACGCTCTGGTGCTGCTGCTCCAGGCGGACGGACCAGGCCGAAAGCCGCTCGCCGCGGATCACATCCACCAGGGGGCTCCCGCGCCAGCGGTCCAGTGCCTGCCGGTAGGTGGCGGATGCCGCGGCGACGTGGCCGGCACGGCACTGGGCCCTGGCCTGCCGGGCCAGGTGCTCGAACTCGTAGGCGTCGATGGCCAGCCGGTCGGGGAGGCGCAGTTCGTACCCTCCGACCCGGGTGAGCAGCGCCGGTGACGCATCGGTCGCACTGCCGGGGCCGCCCCGACCGGTGTTCCTCCCGGTGGACAGCCCGAGGCTGCGTCTCAGCTGGCAGATGTAGGTCTGGAGAGTGGTCTGCGCGCTGACCGGCGGCCGGTCCGCCCACAGCTCGCTGTAGAGCTGGTCGACACTGACCGATGAATCGACGTTCAGCGCCAAAAGAGCGAGCACTTGTCTCAGTTTCGGCGCCCCGGGGGTAATATCAGTGCCGCCGGAAAATACGCGGAATGACCCCAGCAGAGAAATCTTCATGTCGTCCTTTCCCGCGATCCACGACAGTTCCGATACATCGGCCACCACAGCGCGCAGGAACGGGGAACCCGACCCCAGAGAATGACAGATAGATGCTCCGAAGCTCCTCAGGTTATCCGCACCGAAAGTCCCCCGTTTCACTCCACCCCCGCTTGTGCCGTCTACCGGCAATTCCAGAATAAGCAGAACACGCCGGATCGCGCCATAGCTCGCGCCATGGTTCTTCGAGGTCGAACCGGCGGCCCGGAGTTCTACGACGCGCGGTATCGCCCTTCCACTCGCGAAATCACGCCAGTACCGCTCCGACAGCGGCCAATGTGCATCCCGCGAATGCGAATACGGTCCGAACCAGATGCCAGTCGCGCAATCTGGTGCGCGGATCGTTCCAGTCCGGGCCGATGTCTTCCGGACGAAGCCGCTTGACCTGCCTGTTGAGCGGCACATTCCTGGTCCGCGAAACCACCATGACGCCGGCCATGCAGGCGGCTGCGAGCGCGAAGGACCAGCGGGCCGTACCGGCCGTGCTCACGGCGAGGGCGATACCGAGCACGGCCGATCCGAGCACGAGGAACGGCATGACCCGGTCGGAATAGCGTCCGAGAAGATCGTGGGTGTAGACATACCGGTCCGGCGGCATCGCGTTGAGGGCGGGGACGATGGTGATCGCGACTGCGAAGAAGCCCCCCATCACCACACCTGTGCCGAGGAGCGCGAGGACGCTGAGCAGCTGTGTCACGGTATCCGCCTCCCACCGTGCCGCGGCCGCCCTTTTCGAACACCCGCGGATTCGGATCGAGCGTGCGCGGCTCTCCTCGATTTTCGCTGGAGGATGCCTCGACCGGCCCGCGCCCCGGCCGGCGGCGCCGGGCTCCGGCGGAGGCCGGGCGGACGGGATCCTGGGCATACACGCCGGCGCCCGCTCCCCGGGCTTCGGGAGAGCGGGCGTGGGCGTGGGCGTTCCGGTCGTCCGTCGGCGCCTAGCGCGGCCAGGCGAAGGCCTCGCCGACGGTGGCGGCGAGTTGGAGGTAGGCGTCGCGGGTGGACGGGTGGAGGCGGTCGAGGTCGACCTCGGCGCCCTCTTCCAGGTGGGGGTCCCACGGGACGCGGACCACCGCGCGGCAGCGGCTGGCGAAGTGCTGCTCCAGCCGGTCCAGGTCGATGGTGCTCTTACCGTCGGTGCGCACCATGGACAGCACGACGACCGCGCCCCGGACCAGGTAGCCGTACTCGTGCGCCTCCAGCCAGTCGAGGGTGGCGCTGGCGCTGCGCGCGCCGTCGACCGACGCCGAGCTGACCAGCACCACCTGGTCGGCCAGGCCCAGCACCCCGCGCATGGCCGAGTGGAGCAGCCCGGTACCGCAGTCGGTGAGGCAGATCGAGTAGTAGTGCTCCAGGATCCGGGTGACCTGGCGGTAGTCCTCCTCGCTGAACGCCTCCGACACCGCCGGGTCGCGGTCGGAGGCCAGGATCTCCAGGCGGCTCGCCGCCTGCGAGGTGAAGCCGCGGATGTCGGCGTAGCGCCGGATCGTGTCCCGCTCGTTCAACAGGTCGCGGATGGTCGCCGCGGTCTGCAGCCGCACCTTGTCCGAGAGCGTGCCGCGGTCCGGGTTGGCGTCGACCGCCAGGACGCGGTCGCCGCGCAGCGAGGCCAGCATGGAGCCGAGCGCGACCGTCGTCGTGGTCTTGCCGACCCCGCCCTTGAGGCTGAGCACCGCCACCCGGTGGTGCCCGCCCGCGACGTGCGTGGTGGCACGGGCGGTGAGTTCGCGGCGCCGCACCTCGTTTGCGGACTCACCGGGGTTCACCAGGCCGAACGTCGCCGACTGCACGACCTTGCGCCACCCCTTGGCCTGGGGCTTGGGGCGGTTGCGCACCAGCGAGTCGGCGTCGAGCATGTCGGACGTCTCGCCGGCGCCCTGCTGCCCCTCGCCGTCTCCCACGATGTGGGCGCGGTACTGGAAGGGATGTGCGGCGTCCGGGTGGGGCATGGCGGAGGTCTGCGGACCGTGGGCTCCGGGAGCTCCAGGAGGTCCGGGAAATCCGGGAGGTCCCTGCTGCTGCGGCCCCCAGGGTGCGTTCGGCCCCATGGGCACCTGGCCGCCGGTCGCGTAGCCCTGGGGCGGCCCGGCCGAGGAGGGCCCCGGCTGCTGGGGTCCGGTGTGCGGGTGGCCTCCCGGCCCAGGCGGCGCGTGCGGGCCGGGGCGGCCCTGCCGGCCCGGGTACGGCGCCTGGGGCGGTGGCCCCTGCGGGTGCGGCCCCGGCGCTTGCGGACCGGTGTGCGGCTGCGCGGGGTACGGCTGCTGCGGACCCGTGTACCCGTGTCCCGGGGGCGGCCCCGGCTGCGGGGGGTGCGGGTGCTGCTGCGGGCCGGGATAGGGCGGGTAAGGCTGGGGCTGCTCCGGGCCGTGCGGGGCCTGCTGACTCGGGGCGGACTGACCGTTGGGGAGGTGCGGCGGCACCTGCGGTCCGCTCGGCGACCCCTGGGGAGCCGGGGCGTGGGCGTCCGCCTCGGTGGGCTCGGTGGGCTCGGTGGGGTCCGTGGGGTCCGTGGGCTCGACGGGCGACGCGGACTCCTGACCCACCTGGTCGGTCCGCTCCTCCGACGGCAGGGGTGCCCCCTGCGGGGCCTCCTCGGCGGGGACGGCGGCAGCGTCGAGTGCAGGGTCGACGGTGGGGTCGACGGTGGGGTCGGCCATGGGGTCGACGGACGGTCCCTCGGCCGTCGTCTCCGCGACCGACCGGTCCGGCGTCGGCTCCTCGTCGGCCGCGAGGTCGTGCGGTCCTCCCGCTGACGCGTACTCGGCGGGGGCCGACTCCAGCGGGGGCAGCGGCTCGGGCTCGGGCACGTCGTCGAACGGCGCGTAGCCGGCCGCCTCCGGCTGCTCGTCCGGGAACGCCGGGGGAGCGCCCGTGGGATCGGCGCCCCCGGCGGGGCCCGAGTGGGGCGTCGTCGGGGGGACCGGTGGCCCCCACGCGCCCGGGTCGGACTCGGGCTCCGGCGCGGGCTGCTGCCCTCCGGAGTGCCGGACCTCGGGGTGCCGGGGGTCGGGGAAGGCAGGGGCCTCGGGAGGCGCGGGCGCCTGCCACGCCTGCGGCGGCCCCGCCGGCGCCTGGGGCGCCGGGTACGGAGGTGCGGCGGCCTGCGACCAGTCCGGTGCGGGGTGGCCGTCCTGGGGCCACGCCTGCTGGGCGCCCGACGCGGGGCCATACGGTCCGGGCGGCGCGGGAGGTGCCGGCGGCGCGGCGTGCTCCGGCCATGCCGAGGGCGTGCGGGGCTCTCCCGGCCACGTCTGCGGCGTATCCGACGGAGGCTGGGGTGCGGGGCCGCCGGGCCAGGGGCGGTCGCCCTCCGGCTGCGGTCGCGGCCCGTGCACGGGAGGGGCCGGCTGCGCGGGCGCGGCCGGAGCGGCGGGGTCGCCCGCGTGCGGCGCCGGGTCCCAGGGCGGCACGTACCCGGACTCCGGTGTCGCGTAAGCAGGCGGTTGAGCCGTCTCCGGCCCGACCGCCTGCTGTGGCTGCTGTGGCTGGTAGTGCTCTCCGACCCCGCCGTCCGAGGGCCCCGGGCCGCCAGGCCGGTCCTGGCCCGGTGGTGCGTGCGGGCCGTTCATAAGTGGGGACGCAGCGTCATGCCCGCCCACCGCGTAGGGCGGCGGAGGCGGCATGTCCCCGATCGCGTAGGGGGGCGGGGGAGGGAACCCGCCGTCGCCGAACCAGTCGTCGGCCGGAGACGCGGGCCCCGGACCACCCGGCTGCTCACCCTGTTCCGCGTAGGCGTTCTCCAGCGCGGTGTCGCGGTCACGTTCCCCGTCTCGCGGACGCGCACCCGCGAACTTCGAACCGTCGTGTTCTCTGTGTGCCACCGCGGTTCTCCTCAAGACGCTCTCTGTGGGGGCGTGAACGTTCGCAGCCGGGTGCCCCTTTCCTTCGGGTCGGATCGTGGGGACCGATCCCCCAGCCTCGCGATTTTCTTCAGCTCAGTCAACAAACATAAAACCATCCGAAGGCGACGCGGACACCGCGTACCGACCGACTTCGGACCTGCGTCACACGGCCCTCCGGCATACGCCGACCCCATGCGCATCCTGGGTAGCGTGCAGTCATGCATGCCATCGTGATCAGCGAGCCGGGTGACGCCGACGTCCTCGTGTGGAGCGAGGTGCCCGACCCGGTTCCCGACCTCGGCGAGGTCCTCGTCGACGTCCGCGCGACCGCCGTCAACCGTGCCGATGTCGCCCAGCGCCAGGGCACCTACCCGCCGCCGCCCGGCGCCTCGGAGTACCCCGGGCTGGAGTGCTCGGGCACCATCGCGGAGCTCGGCCCCGGAACAGAGGGCTCGGGCTGGTCGGTCGGAGACGAGGTGTGCGCGCTGCTGACCGGGGGAGGCTACGCCGAGCGCGTCGCCGTGCCCGTCGGCCAGCTGCTGCCCGTTCCCCGCGGGGTCTCGCTCGTCGAAGCGGCAGCGCTACCCGAGGTGGCCTGCACGGTGTGGTCGAACCTGTGCATGGTCGCCGACCTGCGCCCCGGAGAGACACTGCTGGTGCACGGCGGGGGCAGCGGCATCGGCACGTTCGCCGTGCAGTTCGCCTGTGCCCTGGGCGCCCGCGTCATCGTGACGGCGGGCAGTGAGGCCAAGCTCGAACGCTGCCGGGAACTGGGCGCGGCCGTAGCGATCAACTACCGTGAAGAGGACTTCGCCGCACGCGTCAAGGACGCGACGGGCGGCGCGGGCGCCGACGTCATTCTGGACATCATGGGTGGCTCCTATCTGGAGTCCAATGTCCGGTCCCTGGCCGTGGGCGGCCGCCTGGTCATCATTGGGCTGATGGGCGGACGCAAGGCCGAGCTCGACATCGGCCGGATGCTGGTGAAGCGGCTGTCCGTGCAGGCCACGACGTTGCGATCGCGCCCCGCTGAGGAGAAGGCGCGGATCGTCGCCGGGGTCGCGGGGCAGGTGTGGCCACTTCTGGCCGCCGGATCGGTCCGCCCGGTGGTGGATCACACGCTTCCGCTGCACCAGGCCGCCGCAGCACACCGCATCATGGAATCGAGCGCACATGTCGGCAAGCTCGTGCTGACAGTCTGATGACCGACGGCCTGACAGCGCCGGGATATCGAAAAGCCGCAAGGTGAGGGTTGAATGAACGACGCAGCCAACAACCAGCAGCAGGTCCTGATCGTCGGCCCCGGCGGCGCCTCCCTGGGGCCCGCTTCCGACACCGGTGACCCGGAGCAGGGGAAGGCGGGCGCGACCGAGGAGCGCTCGCTGAGCGAGATGGTGGAGCAGCCCGCGAAGGTGATGCGGATCGGCAGCATGATCCGCCAGCTCCTGGACGAGGTGAAGGCGGCCCCGCTGGACGAGGCCAGCCGCGTGCGGCTCCGCGAGATCCACACCAATTCGATAAAGGAACTTGAGGACGGCCTGGCTCCGGAGCTGATCGAGGAGCTGGAGCGCCTCACCCTCCCGTTCACGGACGAGGGCACCCCGACCGAAGCCGAGCTGCGGATCGCCCAGGCCCAGCTGGTGGGCTGGTTGGAAGGGCTCTTCCACGGAATCCAGACGACCCTGTTCGCCCAGCAGATGGCGGCCCGCGCCCAGCTGGAGAACATGCGCAAGGCCCTGCCCGCGGGCGGTTCCGTGCACGCGCAGGAGCAGGGTGCCGACCACATGGGTCCGGGTGGCGCGGGGTCGGGCCCCTACCTGTAGGGGCAGGGGAACCCCAGCCGTACACCGAGGGCCGGGAGCGTCGACGACGCTCCCGGCCCTCGCTCGCGTGATGGCTCGCCCCCCGGGGCTACTTCTTCGTGTTCACCGGTTCCAGCACGTCACGCCCGACGAAGGGGCGCAGCGCCTCCGGGACCACCACGGAGCCGTCCGCCCGCTGGTGGTTCTCCAGGATCGCCACGATCCACCGGGTGGTGGCGAGCGTGCCGTTGAGCGTGGCGGCGAACCGCGGCTTGCCGTCGGCGTCCCGGTAGCGGATGTTCAGCCGCCGGGACTGGTAGTCGGTGCAGTTGGAGGTGGAGGTCAGCTCGCGGTAGCGGCCCTGGGTGGGCACCCAGGCCTCGCAGTCGAACTTGCGGGCCGCGCTCGACCCGAGGTCGCCCCCGGCGATGTCCACGACGCGGTAGGGCAGCTCCAGCTTGTCGAGCATCTCCCGCTCCCAGGCCAGCAGCCGCCGGTGCTCCTCGTGCGCCCGGTCGGGGTGGGCGTAGACGAACATTTCGACCTTGTTGAACTGGTGCACCCGGATGATGCCGCGGGTGTCCTTGCCGTACGAGCCGGCCTCGCGGCGGAAGCAGGAGGACCAGCCGATGTAGCGGTTCGGCAGCGCGTCGGCGGCCAGGATCTCCCCGGCGTGGTACCCGGCGAGCGGGACCTCGGAGGTCCCCACGAGGTAGAGGTCGTCGGCCGGAAGCCGGTAGACCTCGTCGGCGTGCGCACCGAGGAACCCGGTGCCCTCCATGGTCTCGGGCTTCACCAGCACCGGCGGGACCATCGGGGTGAACCCGGCCGCCACCGCCTGCCGCATGGCCATGTTGAGAAGTCCGAGTTCCAGCATGGCGCCGACACCGGTGAGGAAATAGAAGCGCGCGCCGGACACCTTGGCGCCGCGCTCGGTGTCGATGGCGCCCAGCATCTCGCCCAGTTCGAGGTGGTCGCGCGGGGCGAAGTCGAACTCGGGCGGGGTGCCGACCTCCTCCAGCACGGTGAAGTCGTCGACGCCGCCCTCGGGCGCGCCCTGCTCGACGATGTTGGGCACGTCCTTAAGGGTCGCGTCGAGTTCGTCGCCGAGCCGCCCCGCCTCGGCCTCGGCCTCCTTGACCTCGGTGGCGAGCGTCTTGGCGCGGGACAGCAGTACGTCGCGCTCCTCCGCGGACGCCTTGGACACCGACTTGCCGACGCTCTTCTGCTCGGCGCGCAGGGTTTCGAAGCGCGTGAGCGCGGCGCGGCGGCGCGAGTCCAGGTCGAGCAGCCGGTCGACGACGGCGTCGTCTTCCCCGCGGGCCCGCTGCGATGCGCGAAGGCGGTCAGGGTCGTCTCGGAGTGCGCGAAGGTCGATCACGTTCAGCAGGTTACCGGGGATGGGCCGCCGAACCACATCGATCACCCCCGCGAAACCGTCACCACCCTCCCCTAGCGTTCGATGGTGGGCGGGACGCACCGGCGATCGGGATCACAGGGAGAAAATCCGCCGAAGCAGCGTCATGACCCGCGGGAACGCGCGTTAGTAGGAGTGGCGGACGCGACTCGTGAAAGAGCCGGGTCCTGATCCGCCGCCGGTCGCCCGCGAGGCTGCGGCCGGATCGCCCGCGCGGACGAAGGAGGAGCAGGATGACGCGATCGTGGCCGATGAAGCCGCTCGCCGAGATGACGGCCGCTGAACTCGTGGCGGCGCTGCGGCGGCTGGCCCACGTGTCACCGGACGACATCGCACTGGAGAAAGCGCTGCGCGGCCGTCTCGCCCTCGTCCTGGGCGAGGAGCCGGCGGCCCGGCCCGAATGGAGCATGGCATGAGCGTTGGGAAGCAGGAAGAGCGTCACGTCACCCCGCACCTGGGCTGCCGCCTGTGCGCGCGCAGCGGGCGCACCCGTTCGACTCGGTCGACACGGTGGAACGAGACGGACCGGGGCCATGGCCCGCGCGCCGGCCGCACCTCGGCGAAGGGCACGCCCCCGAGGCCGTGAAGACGCGCTCTTCCCGTTGGTCTCGGAGATATCGGGGTGAAAATCGCTCGTGAGACCCCAACATCTCCGAGATCAACGGAGGCAGAAACGGGAAAGCGCCGTGCGCGGGTCAGGGGCGCCCGAATCGGGAGATCGAGTCGATCCGGGACTACTCCCCGCGGTGATCGTGGGAAACAGTCGGGCGAACCGGACGCCGTGAGATGTGCGCCCATGGTCAGCCCGGGGAGAGCCCGAGGCTCCCGGATCGCGGAAATCGCTGCACGCGAAGCGGAAACCCGTGGTTCCGGGCCGCCACGAGTACCGGTCTCGCACCCGCAGCCGCCTGCCTACCTGCCCTGAAAGGCAACCTGACTGCGCTCTCGCGCCCCCTTCCCCGTTGATCTCGGAGAGGGAGGACGGGGGTCAGGCCACACCGCCGCTGCGGATGCGTTCGAGCCAGAGTTCGGCGTCGTGGTAGTCGGCGTTGCTGGTGGCCCGGGGCCGGGTCGGCCGGGCGGGGCCGGTGGACTCGTCCGCGCACGGGTAGCTGCCGAGGAAGCGGACGTCGCGGCAGATGCGGCGCAGGCCCATCAGGGCCTCGCCGAGGGCGGCGTCGGCGACGTGGCCCTGTGCGTCGATGCAGAAGCAGTACCGCCCCAGGCCGTCGCCGGTCGGCCGGGACTCCAGCCTGGTCAGGTTCACTCCGCGCAGCGCGAACTGGTTGAGGAGTTCGACCAGGGCACCGGGGTGGTCGTCGGCGATGAACGCGACGAGGGAGGTGCGGTCGGCGCCCGTGGGGGCGGGGAGTGCGCCGGGGCGGCTGAGCCGGATGAACCGGGTGGCCGCTTCGGACCGGTCGCCGATGTCGTCGGCGAGCGGGCGAAGCCCGTAGCGTTCGGCCGCGATGGGCGCGCAGACGGCGGCGTCGTAGGGCGCGCCGGGTTCCGCCACGGCCTGGGCGGCCGCTGCGGTGGAGGAGACGGTGAACGTCTCGGCCTCGGGCAGGTGGGCCGAGATCCAGCCGCGGACCTGGGCGAGCGCGTGCGGGTGGGTCGCGATCCGCTTGACGTCGGCCAGCGCGGCGCCGTCCCGCGCCGCGAGGGTGAACCGAACGGGGACGGCCGCCTCGGCCGAGATCAGCAGCGGGACGCCGTTGATGAGCTCGGCGATGGTGGTGGTGACACCGCCCTCGACGGAGTTCTCCAGCGGCACCACCCCGCCGTCGACCTCGCCCTTGCGGACCATGGCGAAGACCGCGTCGACCCCGGAGCAGGGCACGGACGCGTCCTCGGTGAGGCCGGGGTGCAGCTGCCGGAGCGCGGCTTCGGTGAACGTGCCCGCCGGTCCCAGGTAGGCGTAACGGTTCGGCATATGCGTCAGGCTATACCCGTCACCGTGCGTGACGTGAGGTAACGGTGATGTGTGCGGCCGCTTCGGTGGCGGCCCCCGTCACGTGGCGGACTCGGGGACCTCCCGCAGCCGGACCGCGGGGCCGGGGTCGGTGACCACATCGCGGGGGTTGCGCGCGTCCTCGCGGCGCTCCGCGTCCTCCTCCGCGGCGGCGCGCCGCGCCGGTTCCAGCGGTGGGATCCGGGAGACGGTCTGGGCGTCGCCCACGGGCACCTGCCCGAGGCCCTGTCCCAGGCGGGCGGCGCGGATGGCGCGGTACTCCTCCGGAGACAGCGTCTCGGCCGCGCGGCCGGCCTGGATGGCCTTGGCGTAGGTACGGGACTCGGTGCGCCCGTTGATCGAGGAGACGACGATGCCGTCGCCCGCGGCGTTGAGCAGCGCCAGCGAGAAGGACCGCGCACCGGACATCTCCTCCAGCGCGTCGTAGCGCACCACCGCGACGTCGCGGATGGCGCGGGTGTCGACCTCCCCGCTCTCGGGGATGTGCCGCGGGACCAGGGCCTCGCGATCACCGATGGCGGTGCGGGACTGCATGAGCGCGTACCCGCCGACGATGAGCCCGCCCATACCGGTCAGCGTGCCGAAGACGGCCAGGGTGATAGTGAACACAATGCGAGCGTAACCGCTCGGCCACGATCGACGCAGGATGCTGCTAGCGTTTCCCGCCCTTGTGGCGCGGGATTTTTCGCGCCACGGACGCCGTGGTCGCACGGACGTTCTCCCGGGCGCGCCGCAGGCGGCGGACCATCGCCGGACGTAGCTCGCGTGCGGCCAGTGCGCGCGCCACGTCGGCGAACTGCCGTGCGCGGTGCAGCTGGGCGTGGAGGTCGGTCCCGGTGGCCCGGTGTTCCAGGGGCACCTCGACCTCGACGACCCGGAATCCCAGGTGCAGCACGTCGATGGTCAGCCCGGTCTCCACGCCGAACCCGGGGGCCAGCGGAAGCGCGGTCTCGAAGGCCGCGCGCGTGACGCATCGCTGCCCGTTGAGGGGCTGCTCGGGCTCCCACCCGGTGGCTCGGCGGATACCGTCGCGGGCAAGGCGCACCACGAACCCGTGCCCGCCCAACCGCATCCGGGTGGCGGGGAAGAGGGCGATCGTCATGTCGGCCTCGCCGGAGACGACCGGCTTGATCAGCGGCGCCGCCCCGGAGGCGGTGGACCCCAGGTCGGCGTCGAGGAAGAGCAGGTGGCGTGGGGGGGCGACGATACCCTCGGCGGCCTCGTGCTCCTCGATGAGCCGAACCCCCTCGGCGCCGGTCTCCATGGCCGCGCCCTTGCCCCGGTTGCGGCTGTGCCGCAGCACCCGGGCCCCGGCCTCGGCCGCGGACTCGGCGGTGGTGTCCCGCGAACCGTCGTCGACCACGACGACGAGGTCGACCCCGGGAAGCTCGCGCACGGCGCGCACGGTCCGGGCGATCCGGACCTCCTCGTCCTTGGCCGCGATGACGACCGCGACACCCGCCGGGCCGCCGCTCGCCGAACCGTCGCTCATGGTGTGTCTCCCGCTCGCCCGCGGGGCGTGTGGCTCCTCGCCCACGCCCGTGTCCCGCCCGGAGGTCCCGGGCGGTCGAGGACTACTTGGCCGCGTTGGTGCCGGCGGTGATCGGAAGGGAGTCGGTCGAGTCCTTGAGGGTGAAGACGGCGTTCAGGCCGGTGACCTCAAGGATCTTCATGACCGCCGGCTTGGGCGCGACGAGTTCGAGGTCGCCCTCCTTCTCGCGTGCGCGCTTCATCGCCGACAGCAGGACGTTCATCCCGGTGGAATCGCAGAACTCCACCCGCGACATGTCGATGATGAGGCGGCGTGCCCCGTCGTCGAGCGCGTCGACCAGCTCGCTGTGCAGCTGCGGTGCCGTGTAAAGATCAATCTCGCCGGACACGGCGACAACCGCGTAATCGGCGCGAGACTGACTTGAGATCTTCAACTCCACAGTCGTGACTGTAGCGGCCGCAGAGGTCGCTGGCCACCTCGTTGGCGGCGTTTCACGGTTTGGGTCACGATCCGACGGTTAGAACCCCCCGATCCGGGGAATGTCATGCCCTCGCGGTCTGCGGCTCGCCGACCCCCTGCGGCACGGCCGCACTCCCGGCCCCCTCCGCCCGCGCGCACGGCTCCAGCGCGTCCACGGCGACCTCCAGCACCGCCCACACCGTGGTCACCCCGCCGTCGACCTCGGTCCCCCACTTGGCGGCGATGTGCTGCACGATCTCCAGGCCCCGACCGCCCAGCGCCGACCTCGACGGCCGCGCGACGCGCGGCAGGGTGGCCGCCCCGCCGTCGGTCACCGCGATCTCCAGCCAGCCGTCGCCGCTGTCGGCACCCACACCCCATGACGCCTCGACGCAATCAGGGGGGAACGGCTCGGGCAGCGGGGCGGCGTGCCGCAGGGCGTTGCTGAGTAACTCGCTCAGGACGAGCGCGGCGTCGTTCACCCGCGCCGAGTCGAACCCCGCGTCGTGCAGGTCGGAACACAGGCGTCGGCGCGCGGTGCTCACGCTCGACGGCGCGTGTGGCAGCAGTACGGCCCTCGACACGTCCCTCTCTCCTGTTCCCCGGCGCCCTTGTGTGCGCTCGGTTCGCCTCAGCACCGACCGGAACGTGACCAGGCCTTTGCCGATGACCGACTCCGGGCGCGCTCGGTATTCCGTTGGCCGGTTTTCGGCAAAGTCGCGACAGTGAACCTCGCCAGGGCCGAAATGCCCCGTTAGGTCCCAGTGGAAACACCCGCGTGCCGCAGAAGTCCCTCGCCGGGAGGATCAGGCCCCGCGGAAGCGCCGACTCATCGCGCCGGATCCGCCGTCTCCGCAGGCAGGTCGGCAATCGGGCCGTCAGCCGACTGTAATGTAAATCTCATTCTCGTGCCACGCTCCCGTGCGTGGGCGGTGACGTCGCCGCCCTGGGCACGGGCCAGGCGGCGCACGATGTAGAGCCCCAGTCCGATACCGCCGAACCTGCGGCGGTCCCCGGCCTCGCCCTGGGCGAACCGGCCGAAGACGCGCTCCTCGTCCCCGGGGGCGATCCCGATCCCCTCATCCTCGACGGTGACGACGAGCCGCCCGTCCTCCGCCTGTGCGCGCAGGCTCACCCGGCCGCCGTCGGGCGAGTACTTGAACGCGTTCTCCAGCAGATGGTCGACGATCACCTCGGTGGCCATGGGGTCCCCGGACACCGCGGGGAGGTCGTCGGGCAGCTCCAGGAGGAGGGTGTGGCGGTCGGAGTAGCCCGCGAACGCCTCGGCGTTGGCCCGCAGCAGCCGCGCCGGGTCGAACGGGGCACGATGCACCCGCAGGTCGCCGTTGCCCGCGTGCGAACCCAGCAGCAGGTTCTCCACCAGCTCGGCCAGGGTCCGGGCGCGCTCGGCGATGGTGTCGACGGCGTTGCGCCGCGCCCCCTCGTCCAGCCTCCCCCACCGCTGGACCAGCGTCCCGGCGAGCCCCTGGATGACGGTGATCGGGGTGCGCAGCTCGTGCCCGGCCGTCGCCAGGAACAGGTCCTTCTGCTCCTCCAGCTCCTTGGCTTCGGTGATGTCGCGGAAGTCCACCACCCGCTCGGCGGTGGCGGGGATGTCGGTCACCAGGATCTCCAGCCAGCGCCCGTTGTCGAGCCTGTGCTTGATCTGACCGTCCACGGACACCGGGAGCGGGAACGGGGGCAGCCTCCCGATGACGTCGGTCGCCGCGTACCCGGTCAGCTCGGCCGCCGACCGGTTCCACTTGCGCACCCGTCCGTCGCGGTCCAGCACGGCGATGCCGTCGGCGCTGGAGTCGACGACGGCGTGCTCGTAGGCGCGCTGCCGCACCATCTCCTGGTAGGCCATGGCGTTGGCGAGCGCGCTGCCGGCGTGGGCGGCCAGCAGTTCCAGCAGCTCCAGTTCGAGGTGGCCGACCTTGCGGCGGCTGTAGAGCGCGTACAGCGCCCCGTACGGGCGCCCCTGCACGTTGGACACGCCCAGGGCGATGGTGTGCAGACCCTCCAGGTCGGCCCAGATGAGGTCGTCCAGGCTGCGGGTCTCGTTGGTGGCCAGCAGCACGGTCTTCCCACTGCGCAGCAGCTCACCGAAGAGGCTGGACTCCAGGGGCGCGGTGTACCCGCGCAGGTGGTCGGAGAGCTGGGTGAGGCTGACCAGGTGCAGCCGGTCGTCCTCGATGAGGACGAAGCCCCCGGCGTCGGCTCCGGTCAGCTCGGTGAGGCTGTGCGCGATGCGGTCGAGCACCGCGCTCAGGTCGAGTTCGGCGTTGATGTCGGCGACGACGTCGGTGAGGCGGCGCACCAGGCGCGCCCGCTCGGTCATGTGCGCCTGGACGGCGTCGTCGGCGGCGGCCGACGTGCTCTGGTAGGGGTGCAGGACGGTGACCCAGCCGGTGGCCTCGCCGGCGTCGTCGAACAGGCAGCTGGTGTCGATCCGGACGTCGATGACGGTGCCGTCGCGGCGCTGCCGCCTGGTCACGATCGACAGCGGGCCGCCGGTGCGCACCCGCTCCAGCACCGCGTGCTGCTCGGCGAGCAGTTCGTCGGGGATGATCGGTGGCGCGCTCCCGGCGATCTCCTCGGCCGACCACCCGAACATCCGCTCGGCTGCCGGATTCCACAGCACGACACGGAACTCGGTGTCCACGGCGACGATCGCGTCGGCCGAGAACGCCAGCACCGCGTCGGCGCTGAGGGGAGCTCGATCGTGGGCCACGCCGTCATAGTGCCACCGACCACCGACCCCGCGGCTGCCGTTTTCCCAAAGCGAGACGGGATAGAAAGACGGGACCGGAGCGGCGGAACGACCGGAATCGGGTAGTTCGCGAGACCGAAAACCGGCCCGATCGCGCCCTGCCTCTTCGGCCCCGTCCCCGGCCTCAGACGACCTGCGGCTGCCCGCCGCCCTCGCTGACCATGGCGCGGCGCGACAACGCCCACGCCTGCATCCCTCCGGCGACGTTGGCCGCCTGCCAGCCCGCCTCGTTGAGGGCCCGCACCGCCTGCGCGGAGCGGCCGCCGACCCGGCACACGACATAGACCTGGCGGTCCCGGGGCACTTCGTCCGCCCGCTGGGCGAGCTCACCGAGCGGGATGTGCACGGCCTGCGGCGCGTGCCCCGCGTTCCACTCATCGGGTTCCCGGACGTCGAGCACGTAGCCGTCGTCCGGGACCGAACCGACTTCGACGACCGGCACGTTGGATTCGAACACGCTGAAAACCCCTCTTCGCTCCATTCGACCGCGGGGAGTGTGATCCAGGGAACCCCGCCGCGACCCCCCGCGTCGAACAGAGTATGCGCATGCACACACGCACCGTGCTGGCACGTCTCGCGCCGCTCGCGGCCATCGGCGTCCTGGTCGCGGGCTGCGGCGGCGATGCCACCCCGGTCACGCCCGCACCGGACACCGCGACCGAGAACGGCGCCGAGGGCGCCGGCACCGAACTGACGATCGAGATCACCTACGAGGAGGGGTCGGAGCTGACCCCCGAGGACGCCGCACCCCGCGAGTGGACGCTCACGTGTTCACCCGCGGGCGGCGACCATCCCGACCCGGAACAGGCCTGCGCCGACCTGGAGAAGGCCGGTGGCCCGGAGGCCTTCGCGGAGGTCCCGGACGACCAGGTGTGCACGCACATCTACGGCGGTCCGGAAATCGCCGCGGTGAGCGGGCACGTCGACGGGACCGAAATCGACACCGTGTTCAACAGGTCCGGCGGGTGCGAGATCGCCCGCTACGACGACATGGGCGCCGTCCTGGAACCCGGCACCTGACGTCCCCGCCCCTCCGTCGATCTCGGAGACACCGGGATGAGAACGGCCCGCGAGGCCCCGAGGGCGACGAGGTCGACGGAGGGCACGGGCGAGCAGGATCAGGGGACGTCCCAGAAGGCGAGCTCGTGGCGCATGCCCTCGGTGAAGAGCCGCCGCGCGCGCCGCGGCTCCGGCTCGGCTTCGTCGAGCATCTCCGCACACCTGCGGGTGAGCTCGGCGAAGCCGGGGTCGGCGTAGGTGTCGATCCAGCGCCGGTACCGGGCGTCGGCGGGCTCGGCGTCGGCCAGCAGCGCGCCCAGTGTCGAGTACCCCCACATGCACGGGTACAGCGCCGCCAGCCCGTCGGTGTAGTCGGCCGCCGCGTCCAGCAGCCAGGAGGTGTAGGCGGCGCAGGCCGGCCCCTTGACCGCCCCCTGGAGGTCGGCCCCGAACTCCAGGGCGAGCGAGCGGTGCAGGTCGAGCTCATCGTGCAGGGTGGAGTGCGCCAGATCGACCAGGTCGCCGACGCGCGGCTGGGGCGCCTGCCAGGCCAGCCGGGCGAACACCCGCACGTAGTCGAGCAGGTAGAGATAGTCCTGTTCCAGCCAGGACGCGAACACCCGCTCGTCGAGGTCGCCGCGGGCGATACCGGCGACGGTCGGATGGCGCAGCTGCTCGGCCACCATCGGGCGGCCGATCTCGTGGAGTTCCTCGCTCACCGGCACACGCACAGTGTGGCACGGCGGGCTTCGCCGCGTGGAGGCGGAGCGGCCGAAGGAGAGCACAGCGGCGGCACAGGGGAGAGAACGCGAAAAGACCCCGATCGGGGAGAACCAACTCCACCGAACCGGGGTCTTCCTCAGTGTGGGCGAGGAGGGATTTGAACCCTCACATCCTTTCGGACACACGGACCTGAACCGTGCGCGTCTACCGTTCCGCCACCCGCCCGAGTGACATATATATAGAGTGTTCGCATCAGGTCCGACCCCCGGTGTTCCGGGCTGTCCGCCTGGCGACAGAGATAAGGCTAGCACGGTCGTGGCACCGGTCGTGCACACATATCCGATGCCTCCCGGCCCCTGCCCCTTCGCGGCCCCCACCGCGAGAGGTGGTGAGAGGTGTGCGTGAAACCAAGGGAACGATTACCCGGTTACGATCGACCAGTAAAAGACCGGAGTAGAGCAAGGGAGGTACCTCGTGGGAGTGCTCCAACGCTTCGAGCGCAGGCTTGGCGGCATGATCGAAGGCACCTTCGCGCGAGCCTTCAAGTCCAAGCTCGAACCAGTGGAGATCGCCAGCGCCGTCCAGCGCGAGATGGACGAGCGGGCGGCCATCGTGGCCCAAGGCCGGACCCTGGTTCCCAACGACTTCGTCGTCGAGCTGTCGGGCGAGGACAAGGAGCACATGGAGGCCCTCGCCGACACCATCGGCCAGGAGCTGGCCAAGCTCGCCCGCGACTATGCCACGGAGCAGGGGTACTCCTTCGTCGGCCCGGTACGCGTGCACTTCAAGTCCGACGAGACCCTGCAGATGGGCCGGTTCCGAATCCGTTCCGGTGTCATCCGCGGGTCCACGGTCGAGAGCGGCGAGATCCGCCAGCCGGTGAGCGACCACCCCCGCGGCGGGCAGCAGGTGCAGGGCCAACCGCGGCTGCTGATCTCCCCCGGCAGCGGCGCGCTGGAGGACAGCCCGGCCGGCCAGGGCATGCAGCAGTCGTTCGAGCTCAACACCCAGGTGACCCTGCTGGGCCGGGGCACCGACTGCGACCTGAGGCTGGTGGACAACGGTGTCTCCCGGCACCACGCGGAGATCCGTGTCGAGGACGACGACGCCGTCCTCGTGGACCTCGGCTCGACCAACGGCACGTTCGTCAACGGGCAGCAGGTCAAGCGGGCCCGGTTGGTGGACGGCACGCGCATCAGCCTCGGCCGGACGACCATGACCTTCCGCCGGGACTGATTTCCCCCACGAACCCGGGGATGCGGGCGAAACCAACAGCGCCCCCCAGGCGTCTGATGGGGCGTATGAAGGACGCGACGGACACCGACGTGATCGTGATCGCCGGCCGCGGGACGCAGACCCGTTCGACCGGGCACAATGGCGGCAGCCCGTGGGACCGCCGTGCCGTGCCGCACGATCCCGCGGTTTCGACGCCGAGTAGACGCGGTGGCGACTGAAGACGGCCGCCATCACAGCCGGAGCACGACAGGGGCCGAAGAGCAGATCAATGTCCGAATTGACCCTCATGCTGATCAAGATCCTGTTCCTCGGGGTGCTGTGGCTGTTCGTGATCATGGCGGTCGGCGTCATCCGCACCGACCTCTTCGGTCCCTCGAAGTCCAAGGACAAGCGCCCGAAGAAGGCCCCGCAGCGCAAACCCTCACTGCCGCGCGGGCGGCGTAACGAGCCGCGCGCCCTCGTCGTCACCAAGGGCCCCCTCACCGGAACCACCCTCAACCTCGCCTCCCAACCGATCACCATCGGCCGTGCCGGCGACTCCACCCTCGTCATCAACGATGACTACACCTCCGGCCGCCACGCGCGTATCTTCACCGAGAACGGCCGCTGGTTCGTCGAGGACCTCAACTCGACGAACGGCACCTTCATCGGCCAGGAGCGCCTGACCCGTCCCCAGCCCATTACGGTGGGACAGCCCATCCGCATCGGCAAGACCGTCCTGGAACTGCGCAAATGACAATCGCTCTCCGCTACGCCGCGTACTCCGACGTGGGATGCCTCCGCGAAGGCAACGAGGACTCCGCCTACGCCGGCCCCTACATCCTCGCGGTCGCCGACGGCATGGGCGGGCACGCCGGCGGCGAGATCGCCAGCTCGATCGCGATCTCGACGCTCATGGCGCTCGACGACGACGTCCCACCGGCCGACGAGATGGCCTCCTCCCTCCAGCAGGCGGTCGACCTGGCCAACTCCACCCTCGCCCAGCGCGTCCGCGAGGAGCCCCGGCTGGAGAACATGGGGACGACGCTGACCGCCATGCTGTGGTCCGGCGCACGCGTGGCCCTGATCCACGTCGGTGACTCCCGTGCCTACCTCCTGCGCGACGGCGAGTTCGGCCAGATCACCCACGACCACACCCTGGTGCAGACCCTTGTCGACGAGGGCAAGATCACCGAGGAGGAGGTCGCCACCCACCCCCAGCGGTCCCTGCTGCTGCGCGCGCTCGACGGCCGCAGCCAGGTCGACCCGGACATCTCCATCAGCGAGGCGCGGGTGGGCGACCGCTACCTGCTGTGCTCCGACGGCCTGTCCGGTGTCGTCAGCAAGGAGACCCTGCACGAGACCCTCACCTCGGAGACCAACCCGGACGCCGCGGCGCGGCGGCTGATCGACCTCGCCAACCGGGGCGGCGGGCCCGACAACATCACGGCCGTCGTCGCCGACGTCATCGACACCGCCACCGACCCGCGCGGCCCGACCCAGGAGCCGGCCGTCGTCGGCGCCGCCGACCAGCGGCGCGAGCCCGTCATGACCCCCGACACCCCGGCAGGGCGCGCCCAGGGGCTCAACAACCGCAGCGGCGACACCGCCGAGATGACCCGGCCGCCGGAGTTCGCCGCTTCCGGCGACGACTCCGAGCCCGAGCGGCGCACCCGCCGCTGGTGGCCGATGGTCGCCGCGTTCCTGGCGGTCTCCGCCCTCGTCGCCGGGGCCGGCTACTACTACGGCTCCAACTACATCAACAACCAGTACTTCATCGGCCCCACCGCCGACAGCAAGCACGTCGCGATCTTCCAGGGGATCAACGAGGACATCGCCGGATACAGCCTGGCCGACCAGGTCCAGGACACCGAGATCCCGCTGGACCGGCTCCCCGAGAGCGAGCGCAACGCGGTCACCAACACCATCCCGATGGGTGACCGGGCCGCGGCCGACGAGCGCGTCGAGGAGCTGCGCGCCAAGGCGCAGGACTGCGAGCGGGACCCGGAGTCCTGCGGGCTGCCGGCCGCGGCGTCCGAGGCCGACGCCGCCGACACGTCCGAGGCCACCGAGACGGCCGAGACGGCCGACCCGGCCGGCGGCTCCGATGACAGGGGCGCCGAGGCGAACCTCCCGCAGGGCGGCACCGGCGGTGCCGGCAACCCGGGCGAGCCCGCCACCGGGGGGCGCGATGAGTGAGCCGACCACCGCGCTGCCGCCGGTCAAGCGGCGCAACGCGGAACTCGTGATGACGCTGTTCGCCATCGGCATCACCCTGTTCGCGATGATCGCGACGGGCCTGACGCGCAACGGCGAGGTCCCGCCCGACCTCATGCTCTACGGGGCGCTCTTCGGCGGGCTGGCGATCCTCGCGCACGTCTTCATCCGCTTCTTCGCGCCGTGGTCCGACCCGCTGCTGCTGCCGCTGGCCGTCCTGCTCAACGGCCTGGGCATCGCGATGCTCTACCGGCTGTTCGAGTCCACGGGCGACACCGACCACGGCAGCGCGTCGAGTCAGCTGATGCTGACGGCGATCAGCCTGGTGGTGTTCGCGGGTGTCGTGTACTTCCTGAAGGAGCCGCGCACGCTGCAGCGGTACCCCTACCTCTTCGGGCTCGCCTCGATCTTCCTGCTGCTGCTCCCGCTGATCCCCGGCCTGGGCATGACCGTCCTGGGCGCCCGGCGCTGGATCAACGTCGGCTTCACCACACTGCAGCCGTCCGAGTTCGCGCAGATCACCCTGGTGATCTTCCTGGCCGGCTACCTCGTCAGCAAGCGCGATGTGCTCTCCCTGGCCAGCAAGCAGATCAAGATCGGCCCGCTCAAGATCCTCGACGTACCGCGGATGCGCGACATGGCGCCCATGGCCGCCATGTGGGGCCTGTGCATCATCGTGCTGGTCATCCTGATGAACGACCTGGGCACGTCGCTGCTGCTGTACGGCACCTTCCTGGCGATGATCTACGTTGCGACGCACCGGTCGTCCTGGATCATCATCGGGCTGACCGCGTTCTTCGGCGCCTGCGCCGCGCTCTACCCGTTCGTCTCGCACTTCCGGGTGCGCATGGTGACCTGGCTGGATGCGTTCAACCCCGAGGTGTTCTGCACGGACGCGGTCCGGTCGAACCCCGAGGCCTACTGCATGATCCCGGGAAACGGCAACAGCCAGCAGCTGGTGCAGGGCCTGTTCGCGATGGCCGAGGGCGGTGTCACCGGGCAGGGGATGGGCGGCGGCAAGCCGGGCTTCGTCCCCGAGGTCTACAACGACTTCATCATCACCGCCTTCGGTGAGGAGCTCGGCCTGGCCGGGCTGATGGTCATGTTCATGGCACTGGCCCTGCTGGCGCAGCGGGGACTGCGGATCGCGCTGGCCTCCAAGGAGCTCTTCATCAAGATGCTGGCCTCGGGCCTGGCATTCGTGATCGCCTTCCAGAGCTTCATCGTCATCGCGGGCGTCACCCGGATCACCCCGATGACCGGCGCCGCCCTGCCGTTCATCGCCAAGGGCGGCTCCGCCCTGCTGTCGAGCTGGATCATGCTCGCGCTGCTGGTGCGGATGAGCAACAACGCGCGCAAGCCGGCCCCGCAGGCCATCCAGGACGAAGGCATGACGCAGGTGATCTCCCGATGAACACGCCCATCCGACGCCTCGCCGTCTTCGTTCTCGCACTGTTCGGCGTGCTGATGCTGAACGCCACCTGGCTGCAGCTGTTCCACGCCGACGCGCTGCGCACCCACGAGTTCAACGGCAGACAGTTCGCCGACCGGCTCAAGGAGCCGCGCGGCACGATCTTCGCCGCCAACGAGACCAAGGTCGCCGAGTCCGAGCCGGTCGGAGGCGACAGCGACAACCTGCAGCGCGAGTACCCCGGGGGTCCGCTGTACGCCCACGTCGTGGGCACGTTCAGCCCCACCGGCGCCACCGGCATCGAGGAGGCGCAGAACGCCCTGCTCACCGGCGACGACGACCGGCTCGCGGTGCGGAACTTCGTCGACACGCTCACCGGCAACGAGCGCGAGGGCGCCAGCGTCGAGCTGACCATCGACCCCAAGGTGCAGGAGGCCGCGCTGGAGGGGCTGAGCGCGCTCGGCAAGAACGGCGCCGCGGTCGCGCTCGACCCGAAGACCGGTGCCGTCCTCGCCTCGGTCAGCGTCCCCACGTTCGACCCCAACGAGGTCACCAGCGTCACCGACCCCGAGGACTCCCTGAAGAAGTGGAACGAGCTGGAGCAGGACAGCGACAAGCCGCTGCTCAACCGCGCGTTCAACGAGCGCTACCCGCCGGGCTCGACGTTCAAGGTGGTCACCGCGGCCGCCGCCCTGGAGGACGGGGCCACCCCGGAGTCCACCAAGGACGCCCCCGCCTCGCTCGACCTGGGTGCCCCGCTGCCCAACGCGTGGGGCGGGCCGTGCAACGGGGGGCAGCCTGACTCGCTCGCGCACTCCATCGAGCAGTCCTGCAACACCTCCATGGCGAACTGGGCGATCGATCTGGGCGGCCAGAAGCTGTCCGACCAGGCCACGGCGTTCGGATTCAACAGCGGCAAGGTGCAGACGCCGCTGGAGGCCGTCGAGAGCCTGTCCCCCGCAGAGACCGACCGCAACACCCTTGGCCGCGCAGGCATCGGCCAGGGCAACAACGAGGCGACCCCGCTGCAGATGGCCATGGTCGCCGCCGGCATCGCCAATAAGGGTGAGGTCATGAAGCCCTACCTGGTGGAGTCGGTCAAGGATTCCGACGCGTCCGTCGTCGAGTCGGCCCAGCAGGAGAAGTTGTCCACCGCCGTCAGCGCCAAGACCGCCCAGGAGCTGACCGACATGATGGTCCTGGTCACCGAGGGCCAGGACGCATCCGCCCCGGGCGCGCAGATCCCGGGGGTGCAGGTGGCCGGCAAGACCGGTACGGCCGAGGTCGGCGACGGATCCACGCACAACTGGTTCATCTCCTTCGCCCCCGCGAACGATCCCAAGATCGCCGTCGCGGTCGTCGTGGAGCGGGGCAACGACAGCGGTGGCCGGGCCGCCGCTCCCGTCGCGAAGAAGATGATGGAAGCGGTGATCAACGAGTGAGCGACCACGGCGCGGACTCCCCCGGGCCTTCCGGTTCCAACGACCTCCAGGACCTCATCCTCAGCGGCCGCTACCGGCTCGACGAGCAGATCGGCTCGGGCGGCATGGGTACGGTGTGGCGGGCCACGGACAACCTGCTCAACCGCTCGGTGGCGGTGAAGCTGCTGCACCCGGCGCAGATGGCGGAGCCCACCGCCCGGGAGCGGTTCCGCACCGAAGGCCGGATCACGGCCGGGCTGTCGCACCCCGGCATCGCCCAGGTCTTCGACTACGGCGAGCAGGACGACCGGGCCTTCATCGTCATGGAGCTGGTGCCCGGCGAGCCGCTGTCCTCCATCCTCAAGCGCAACGACGGCCTGGAGCCGGGCGTCACGCTGGACATCGTCGCCCAGTCGGCGGCCGCGCTGGCCGCCGCGCACGCGCGCGGCGTCATCCACCGCGACATCAAGCCGGGCAACCTGCTGGTGACCGAGGACGGCACGGTCAAGCTGACCGACTTCGGCATCGCCCGCGGAAACGAGTCGGTGACCCTGACCCAGACCGGCATGGTCATGGGCACCGCCCAGTACATCTCCCCCGAGCAGGCGTCCGGTCGGCCGGCGACCTTCGCGTCCGACATCTACGCGCTCGGCGTGGTGGCCTACGAGTGCCTGGCCGGGCGCCCGCCGTTCACCTCCGACACCCCGCTGGCCCTGGCGCTGGCGCACACGCGCGAACCCCCGCCGCCGCTGCCCGACGACGTTCCGGAGCAGCTGCACGCGTTCGTGTTCGAGTTGCTGGAGAAGGACCCGGAGCAGCGGCCCGGCTCGGCGGGCGAGATCGCCCAGGCGGCCCAGCGGCTGCGCGCGGGTATCGGCCCGGACCTGGGCGGCGCGACCACCGCGATGAACCTCGCCGACCCCGGGCAGACCGCCGTGTTCGGCGCCGGCGGCACGGCCTCCACCCGGCCGTCCGGCCTCTCCCCGGCCGTGGGCCGCACCGGCGCGCACACGTCGGCCACTGCGGGCGCCGCGGGCGCCGCGAGTGGCGGGGCGAGCCCGCAGGACGCCGGGCCCGGCCGTCGCTCCAGGCAGCGCGGTCGGCCGAGCATGCCGGTGGTGATCGCCGCGGTCGTGGCCGCGGTGGTCGTGGTCGTGGGTGTGGCCATCGCCGGCAGTATGTGGAACGAGGGGGCCGAGAGCCGCCCCGTCGTGGAGAAGGACCGCAACACCACCCCGAGCCCGAGCCCCGAGACACCGGAGCAGGAGTCACCGGAGCCGGTGCAGGAGCCGCCGCCGCAGCAGGAGGGCAACCCCGGCGGGTGGCAGCAGCCGGACCACAACACCGGCGGGTACGGCCAGGCACCCGACTCCGGGGAGAGCGTGAGCCCCGGCGGTGACTCGCCGGATCCGACGGAACCGGGCGACCAGGGGTCGGACGGCGGCGACGGCGGGGGCGACCCCGGCAACGGCGGCGACCCGGGCAACGGCGGGGGCAACGGCGGTGACCCCGGCCAGGGCGGTGGCGGCGGTGGCGACCCCGGCCAGGGCGGTGGCGGCGGTGGCGACCCCGGCGGCGGTGGCCACGTGGGCGACCCCGGCGGAGCGCTGTAGCCGCACCCGTAGCAGGCACCTCGGCGGTGCCGCGCGCCAAGGCGCGCGGCACCGCCGTGTCGTTGTTCTCGGCGGAGTGCACCGGAAATCCGCCGCCGGAATCCGGTGCACTCCGCCGAGAACAACGGAGCGACGGGGTGGCGTCGGGCGGAGCTCAGGCTTAGAGCGGGGCGGACGGGGACATATAGATCGGTGTGAGTGGATCACTCACACGGCCGCACGGTCGGCAGGCCGGCCGGTGCGCACGGTCGGCACAATGCCCTGGCGGAGGCCGTCGTGGCTGCATCTTCTACCGCACTTCCGCAGGTCAAACGGCGCAACGCCGAACTGGTGATGACGGTCTTCGCCATCGCCATCACACTGTTCGCGATGGTCGAGGCGGGGCTGACCCGCAACGGGGAGATCCCGCCCGACCTCGCCCTGTTCGGCGGCCTCTTCGGGGGGCTGGCGCTCCTCGCGCACGTCTTCATCCGCTTCTTCGCCCCGTGGTCCGACCCGCTGCTGTTACCCCTGGCCGTCCTGCTCAACGGCCTGGGCATCGCGATGCTGTGGCGGCTGTTCGAGGCCACCGGCGACACGGAGAGCGGCAGCGCGTCGAACCAGCTGATGCTGACCGCGCTCAGCATGGCGGTCTTCGCCGGGATCGTGTTTTTCCTCAAGGACCCGCGCAAACTGCAGCGCTACCCCTACCTCATGGCGGTGGGGGCGGTGCTGCTGCTCATGCTGCCGCTGCTGCCCGACCCGATCGGGCGGACGGTCAACGGCGCACGGCAGTGGGTGAACTTCGGCTTCACCGCACTGCAGCCCTCGGAGTTCGCCAAGATCGCGCTGATCATCTTCCTGTCGGGGTACATGGTCACCAAGCGGGACGCGATGGCGCTGGTGAACCGGCAGATCAGGGTGGGGTCCGTCAAGCTGCTGGGGCTGCCCCGGCTGCGCGACACCGCGCCGATGGCGTTCATGTGGGGTTTCTGCATCATCGTGCTGGTCGGCCTGATGAACGACCTGGGCACCGCGCTGCTGCTGTTCGGCACCTTCCTGGCGATGGTGTACGTGGCCACGCACCGGGCCTCGTGGATCGTCCTGGGCCTGGTGCCGTTCTTCGCGGCCTGCTATGCGCTGTACTTCGTCGTCCCGCACTTCCGCGTGCGGGTCAACACGTGGCTGCACCCGTTCGAGCCGGGCATCATCGACGGTCCGGTGGGCGGCAACAGTGAGCAGCTGGTCCGCGGACTGTTCGCGATGGCCGAGGGCGGGGTGGTCGGCACCGGGTTGGGCGGCGGCCAGCCGGGGTTCGTCCCCGAGGTGCAGAACGACTTCATCTTCTCCGCGTTCGCCGAGGAGCTGGGCCTCACCGGCGTGATGACGATCCTGCTGGTGCTGATGCTGCTGGTGGAGCGGGGGCTGCGGATCGCGCTGGCGTCCCAGGAGCTGTTCGTCAAGATGTGCGCCTCGGGGCTGGCGTTCCTGCTGGGCTTCCAGACCTTCGTGGTCATCGGCGGGGTCACCCGGGTCATCCCGCTGACCGGCGCGACCATCCCGTTCGTCGCCAAGGGCGGGTCGGCGCTGCTGTCGAGCTGGATCATCCTGGCCCTGCTCGTGCGGATGAGCAACAACGCGCGCAAGCCGGGACCCCAGGCTCTCCAGGACGAGGGGTCGACGCAGGTGATCTCGCGATGAACCGGTCGATCCGCAGGCTCTCGGTGTTCCTTATGGCGCTGTTCGTGGTGCTGCTCCTCAACGTCACCTGGATCCAGGGTTTCCAGGCCGAGGAGCTGCGGGAGAACGAGCACAACACCCGCCGCTACCTGGATCGGTTGCAGGAGCCGCGGGGGCCGATCGTCATCGGGGAGACGCGGGCGGCGTACTCCACGCCGCTGGAGAGCACGAGCGGCGGCGGCCAGGTGCGCTACCAGCGCGAGTACCCCGAGGGGCCGCTGTACTCCCACGTCGTGGGCACGTTCCGGACCACCGGCGCCTCGGGGATCGAGGACAGCGAGAACGAGCTGCTCAACGGCACCGACGACCGGCTCGCGGTGCGCAACCTCATCGACCTGCTCACCGGGGAGCGGCCCACCGGCGCGACCGTCGCCCTGACCCTCGACCCCGCCGCACAGCGGGCCGCCCGGGACGGCTTGGCGCAGCTGGGCCGCAACGGGGCGGCCGTCGCCCTGGATCCGTCGACCGGGGCGGTACTGGCCGCCTACTCCGCGCCCACCTTCGACCCCGGCGAGGTCACCAGCGTGACGCACCCGCAGGCAGCGGCGGATCGCTGGGAGCAGCTGTCCGCGGCCGACAGCCAGCCGCTCCTCAACCGGGCGTTCAACCAGACCTACCCGCCGGGTTCGGCGTTCAAGATCGTCACCGCCGCAGCGGCGCTGGAGAACGGGGCGACCCCGGAATCCACCCAGCCCGCGCCGGCCGTGCTGGCCCTCCCCCAGGGCGGGACCCTCCCCAACGCGTTCAGCGGACCGTGCAACGACGGCGCCCCCGACACTCTGGCGCACTCCATCGAGATCTCCTGCAATACCTCGATGGCCAACTGGGCCCTGGCGCTCGGCGAGGACGAGATGCGCGAGCAGGCCGAGCGCTTCGGCTTCGACCGCCCCGGGCTGGAGATCCCGTCCCCCGTCGCCCAGAGCGTGTATCCGACGGGGATGGGCGGCAGCAGCCTCGCGCAGACCGGGATCGGCCAGTTCGACGTGCGGGCCACTCCGCTGCAGATGGCGATGGTCGCCGCGGGTGTCGCCAACGGCGGCGAGGTCATGAGGCCCTATCTCGTGGACCGGATCGCCGACGCCGACCTGGAGCCCATCATGCGGACGCGGCCGGAGGCGTACGGCGAGGCGATGAGCGCGCACACCGCCGAGCAGCTGACGCGCATGATGGTCAGCGTCACCGAGGGCGCCCAGGGATCCGGGCGCTCGGCCGCGATCCCGGGGGTGCAGGTGGCGGGGAAGACCGGGACGGCGGAGACGAGCGGGCCGACGCACAACTGGTTCATCGCCTTCGCCCCGGCGGACGACCCCCGGGTGGCGGTGGCGGTCGTGGTCGAGCACGGCGGCGGCAGCGGGGGGACGCTGGCCGCACCCATCGCGCGGTCGATCATCCAGGCCGTACTGGACGCGCCCTCCTGAAGCGAGCCACCGCAGCACACCCGTGAGCAGGGAGAACTCAGGCGGGGCGGGTGAAGGGCCGAGTTGCCCGGGTTCGGCCAGGCGATCCGCGGGTCGGTAGACACGCCACGATAAGCTGACCGACGGAGAACTACACTCCTGTACCGATCGGCGGGATTCGGGTGCCATCGGACGCGGCGAACACCCAAGATGGTACAGCGCACGCGCGCGCCGCCACGAGGTCCGCGGACGCGGGTCCGGCTGTCGAAGACGAGTGGTAAAGGCACCAGACACGAGAACTCACCAGGTGACGGCGGACCGCTGCCGCCACCGCGGAGATACGAGGAACAGTTCACGACATGTCCCAGCCACGGCTACTCGGCGGCCGCTACGAACTCGACGGTGTCATCGGACGCGGTGGCATGGCCGAGGTCTACCGCGCCCGCGACCTGCGTCTGGACCGCATGGTGGCCGTAAAGACGCTCCGCCATGACTTGGCCCGCGACCACACGTTCCAGGCCAGGTTCCGACGCGAGGCGCAGTCCGCCGCGTCGCTGAACCACCCCTCGATCATCGCCGTGTACGACACCGGCGAGGACATGGTCGACGGCGTCTCCATCCCGTTCATCGTCATGGAGTACGTCGACGGCCGCACGCTCAAGGAACTGCTCGACGACGACCGGCGGCTGCTGCCCGAGCGCTGCGCCGAGATCGCCGACGGCATCCTGCGGGCGCTGGAGTACAGCCACCGCAACGGCATCGTGCACCGCGACATCAAGCCGGCCAACGTCATGCTGACCCGGCAGGCCGAGGTCAAGGTGATGGACTTCGGCATCGCGCGGTCGATGGACGACAACCAGGCCACGATGACCCAGACCTCCCAGGTCATCGGCACCGCCCAGTACCTCTCCCCGGAACAGGCGCGCGGCGAGCGGGTGGACGCCCGCAGCGACATCTACTCGACCGGCTGCGTGCTCTACGAGCTGCTCACCGGCCGACCCCCGTTCACCGGCGACTCCCCCGTCTCCATCGCCTACCAGCACGTCCGCGAGGAGCCGGTGCCGCCGGGCGACATCGACCCGGAGATCCCCGAGTGGCTTGAGGACATCACCCTGCGCGCGATGGCCAAGGACCGCGAGGAGCGGTACCAGAGCGCCGACGAAATGCGCCAGGACATCCAGCGCGGCGTCCAGGGCATGCCGACCTCGGCGGCGGCCATGGCGGCCGCGGGGGCGACGACCGCGATGGACCCGGTCGACGACGGCCGCGACGACGGCTACGACGACTACGAGGAGGAGCGCCGGGGCAGCGGCAAGAAGGCGGGGCTGTGGATCGCGCTCGCGCTCGCCGTCATCGCCGCGGCCGGCGTGCTGGTCTGGATGTTCCAACAGGATCCGCCGGAGACCACGGCGGTTCCCGACGTGGTGAACATGTCGCAGTCGGAGGCCGAGCAGAAGCTGAGAGCCGACGGCTTCGAGAACATCAAGGCCGAAGAAGAGAACAGCGACGACGTCGACGAGGGCAATGTGATCCGCACCGACCCGGGTGCGGGGCGCGAGGTGCGGGCCGACACCGAGATCACGCTGTTCGTCTCCACCGGCCCCGGGTCGGTGGAGGTCCCCGACGTGACGGGGATGTCGCAGAGCGATGCCGTCGCCGAACTGCAGGACGCGGGCTTCAAGATCGGGGGCCCGCATAGCGAGACGTCTTCGGCGGTCGACAGGGGCAACGTCACCCGGACCTCTCCCGAGGGCGGCGCCACGGCCGACCCCGGCAGCAAGGTCGACATGTGGGTGTCCACCGGCCCGGAGAAGGTGAAGGTCCCCGACCTCGCCGGGATGACGCGGGACCAGGCGGAGTCGGCGCTCCGGGAGCGCGGGCTGAGCGGGTCGTTCTCCGAGGAGGAGAGCGACGAGCCCGAGGGCCGGGTGATCCGGCAGAGCCCGGGGAGCGGCAGCGAGGTCGACCCCGACAGCACGGTCAACGTGGTCATCGCCAAGAAGAAGCCGGACGAACAGCCTCCGGAGACCCCGACGCCGCCGGACAACGGCGACAACGGGGACAACGGCGACGGCACCCCGGGCTTCCCGCCCGGTTTCGGTGACGGTGGCGATCACAGCGGCGACGACCAGGGCACGCCCTGGTGGGAGTACCCGTTCCGGGGTCGCCCCTGACCGTTCCGGATCGCCGGGCGGTTTTCGGCGAGATGCAGCGCAGCGGCGGTCGGCGGGCCGTCCGGATGCCGACCGCTGCGCAGTGCGTACACTGGGGTAATCTTCACGCGTAAGTACCGGCCGATTCGTTTTGGAGCAGCGACCGTGCCCAAGTCCCGCAACGATCGCAAGAAGAAGGCCGTCTACACGCCACCGCCGTCGTCGGCGAAGCCGAAGGTCAGCCCGCGGTGGCTGGTGCCGACGATGCTCGGGTTCGGCATCCTCGGCATCTTGTGGATCGCGGTGTACTACATCGCCGGGACGATGGTGCCTATCATGCAGGATCTGGGCAACTGGAACCTGGCGATCGGGTTCGGCGGAATCATCATCTGCGTCATCTTGTCCACACGCTGGCACTGACGTCGCATTTCCCGTGTTTCCCCTGCTCAGACAGGGCAATTGGGGCCATCACAACAACCGGTGAACGTTGTATCCACAGAGTTATCCACAGCCTGTGGGGAGTTGCGTCCTGCGCACCGAAAAGCCGTTTCCCGTCCACCACGGGAACACGTGACGGGGCCGGGGAGCAGTGAACTGCTCCCCGGCCCCGTCCGTTTCTCGGCGTCGCCGTCAGCCCAGCCAGTACAGGGTGCCGGCGTAGGCCAGCACCACCAGCAACAGCGCGCAGACACCCGTCGCGGCCGCGTGGATGGCCGTCCGGTGCGGCGCCGACTGGCGCGGCAGGTAGGCGTAGACGCCCGCCAGGGCGAGCCCGGTGACGAGCCCACCGATGTGCCCGGTCCACGAGATGTTCGGGACCAGGAACGTGATCACCAGGTTCACGGCCAGCAGGCCGACGATGAACCGGGTGTCGAGCCCGAGCCGCTTACCGATCACGAACACCGCGCCGAACAGGCCGAAGATCGCGCCCGAGGCACCCACCGACAGCTGGGTCGGCTGCACGAGCAGGGTGAGCACCGACCCGCCGATGGCGCTGAGCACCCACAGGGCCAGGTAGCGGGCGTGGCCGAGCCATCTCTCCAGCTGCGGGCCGATGACGTACAGGGCGAAGCCGTTGAACAGCAGGTGCATCACCCCGCCGTGCAGGAACGCGGCGGTGATCAGGCGGTACCACTCGCCCTCCACCATGGCTGCGCCGCCGTGCATCCCGAACAGCACCGTCAGCTGCGGGGAACCCATCTGCGCCAGGAACACGGCGACGATGAGACCCAGCAGCGTCCACGTCACATAGGGGCCCTGCACGACCTTCCCGCCGAAGGCGGTGCGCGCCTGGCGCATCGACTTCTGCCCCTCGGCGACGCACTCCACACAGTGGAAGCCCACGGCGGCGTCGCGCATGCAGTCGGGGCAGACCGGCCGCTCACATCGGGTGCACCGGACGTAGGTCTCCCGGTCGGTGTGCCGGAAGCAGGTGGGGACGGCGTTCTCCCCTGCCCCGGATCCGGGGTGGGGAGTCGGGGGGAGGCTCATCGGCCGGCCCTAGCCCCGCTCGATCTCGACGGACGTGATGGTGACGTCTTCAAGCGGGCGGTCCTGCGGGTTGGTCGCGACCTTGGAGATGGCTTCGACGATGTCGGTGCCCTCGACGACCTCACCGAAGATGGTGTGCTTATTGTTCAGCCAGTCGGGCGTGCCGACGGTGATGAAGAACTGCGAGCCGTTGGTGTTGGGGCCGGCGTTGGCCATCGCCAGCAGGTACGGGCGGTCGAACTTCAGACCGGAGTCGAACTCGTCCTTGAACTTGTAGCCGGGGCCGCCGCGGCCGTTACCCAGCGGGTCGCCGCCCTGGAGCATGAACTTGTCGATGACCCGGTGGAAGATCGTGCCGTCGTAGAGCTTGGCGGTGGAGGGCTGGCCCGTGGTGGGGTCGATCCACTGCTTCGTGCCCTCGGCAAGGCCGACGAAGTTCGCGACCGTCTCCGGGGACTCCTCGGCGAAGAGCCGGACGACGATCGTTCCCTTGGTGGTGTTCAGCCGAGCATGGATTCGGCCGTTGACTTCGGACACCTGGGTGCCTTTCCGTTGCGATTACGTGCGGTCCCACGTTACCCGCCGTCGTCAGGGGACGGCCGCTCCCCCGGACCATCGGGCAGCCTGAGCGGACCCGTCCGATCGGGGCTCAACAGGGCCAGGCGAGCGAATGCGGGTGACCGTCGCGTCGCGTGTCGAACCGTCGATTCGTGGACGGAGTGGACGTATGTTGAGATACCAGGGGAGATAACACAGGGATAACGGCTGCGCCCGAGCCGTACGACCAGGTCCGAATAGCCGAACATACGCATAAGGACCGGCACGAACGGGCAGGGGGCTACCCACATCCGTCATCGCATGGGAGGTCATTGTGCGCAAGAAGCTCAAGCGTCGCGCGGGCAACGCCGAGGCCGAGGCGGCTCTCGCCCGCCTGCAGGAAGTCGCGCGCGAGCAGGCCGAACGTCTCGGACCCTACGCAGGCCAGGCCAAGGAGAGCGCCGCCCAGGGGCTGCTGCAGGCCCGCGGCTGGACGGCACCGCGCCTGGAGACCGCCGCGCACCGTGTCGAGGACACCGTCGCACCGCGCGTCGCCGACCTGCTCACCGCGGCGGCGGCCCGCGTGGAGCCCAACCGGGCGCGCCGCCGCATGATCACCGCTCGCAAGAACGGGCGCCGGATCCCACGCGTCGTCGTCTTCGCCGGGGTGGCCGCCATGGGTGCGGCGGTGCTGTACGGGGTGCTCAAGCTGCGCCAGGCGTCGCAGGACGCGGAGTGGCAGGAAAACCTCGACCAGGCCCGCGAGCAGGTGCGCGAGACGCGCGACAAGCTCGTCGGCAAGGCGGAGGAGGCCAAGGAGAAGGTGTCCAAGGCCGCGTCGGATCTCAGGGACGAAGCCGGGGACAAGGCGGAGGAAGCCCGTGAGAAGGCGTCCAAGACCGCCTCTCAGGCCAGGAAGAAGGTCGAGGAGGCCGGGGACACGGCCGCCAAGACGGCCACGGAGGTGAAGGAGAAGGCCGAGGAGAAGGCGGAGGAAGCCGCCCAGGAGCTCAACGGCCGCGTCAAGAAGTGACGGCACCCACCGGTCCGGCGATCGGCGCCACCGCGCCGGTGGCGGGGCCGGTGGCGGCGGGGGCCGTCGCCGCGGGGACGGCGGCCGCGGCGACGGTCAATCCTTGACGGCCCGCCAGGTGAAGGGGTACTTCCAGCGCCCGCCGACCAGGGCGACGAGTCCGGCGATCGCCGGCATGAAGACCCACCCGATCATCATGAGCACCCACAGGATGGCGGGGATGACCAGCCACGCCAGGCCGATCATCACGATCGACGCGATCAGAACGGTGAGCTGGTAGTTGAGCGCCTCATAGGCGTGCCTCCGCACATAGGGGGAGGTGCGCCCGCTGGCGAGCACGACGATCAGCGGACCCAGCGCGCTCAGGAAGTACCCGGAGACGTGACCGCCGGCGGCCAGCAGCCGTTCCGAGCCGTTCGGCGGCGCTTCGGGCTGCCCGGGCTGCGCCGGGGGCACGGCGGAGGCGTGTGGCGCCGGGGACTGGTGCGCGTTGCGCGGGACGATGTCGTTGAACAGCGGTTCGAGGTCGGCCGGGAACTTGGCCTTCATCGCGAGCCCGAGCCGCTCCTCGAACTCCTCGTCGTCCAGGCGCCCGTCGGCGTAGGCCTCTTTCAGCGTCTCGGCTGCGGCGTCACGCTCGGCATGCGTCAGGCGGATGGCCGGCTGGGCGGGATCCCACCTGCGATCGGGCACCCTCCCGTCGCGGCCGCCGTGACCCGGTGAGGACATCGGTTCATGCACTGCCACACTCACTCCTCACAGACCACCGGATACCGCGCCCAAGGCCCGGCGGGACAAAGTCCTCCCACACTCAATGCTCCCCTCCATAATGCGCCCGGCCCGCCGGCCAGACCATGGGGGATAGCCCTGAGAAGACCCTGGTTCACCTGAGGACCAGTGCCGACGATAGTCGGATGCGCACCCACAACCATGTGGAGGGGAGTCCGGATGTGCTCGATGAAGCCAATACCTCGGGTGTCTAGCCTCCAGAACCAAGCAACAACCTGCACGTGAGGCGGAGATCCAGATCCGTCAAGAGGACGTCACAGACTCAGCATGCGCAATGGCCCGGTGCGGGTGATTTCGACGATCCGTTCGGCGGTGAGCCCTGCCTCGGTGAAGCAGCGCTGCGTCCAGTCCATCCAGGGCCCTATGTCCATCTGGGATGGCTGGCCAAGGTCGGAGCTGTACACCACCCTGGGAAGGCGGGAGAGAACGGCGGCGAAGTCAGACCAGCTCTGGTAATCGAGCAGCCGCGTGAGCGCGGTCTGCTCCGCCCACACCTGATCCGGTGCGGCTACCTCCACAAGGTCCTGGTAGGCCAGCCCGGTCATGGGATTGGCCGGCTGGTTGAGCAAGAGACGGGGCAGGTCCAGCCGTACCGCCTCCTCGACCAGCAGCCGTACCTCATATCCGTTGCTATGGCCGGTGGAGATGACTATCGGCAAGTCGCGGGCGGCGTGCAGCAGTGCACGGACGTCGCGGCGAAGAACTCGACCATCTTGAGTGACGGTCAGCGGGCGTAGGCCTTCGGCCAACAGTGGGTGTGAGGGGCTTCGGCGCAGGCGGCTGCGGTGGGCACGGCCGGTGACTGTGGGCAAGTGGACGATCAGGCGCAGTCCGCTGTCGTCACCGTGCTGGATGACAGCCTGCTCCACTGCCCGCAGGTCAAAGCCGCCAGCGAGATCGTTGAGCACGAGTGAGCCGGAGACGGGGAGGCCTTGCTGTCGGGCCTCCCATGCCTGGGCAGCAGTCGAGCCGAGGTGGTTCTTCAGAACGACCCAGCCGCCGTGCTCCGCGTAGATCGCAGCGGCAGTGGCGGCATGATGGCGACGCACGTACGCGTCCGGTCCGACGTGGTAGTGGACGTCGATGAAGCGCGCTTCGTAGGCAGAAAGCTGGTCGGTCTGTGCAGTGAGGCAGTCGCCCTTTCCTGCCTCAGCAGACTCAGAGGTCACCATCATCGCCCCCGTCCTCCCACGGCCGCGCGTAGCCGAAGCGGGCGCGTGCCGCGTCCAGCCTGCTGCCACCAAGGACAGCTCGGCGGATACGGGACTCCGTACGTTCCACAGCTTCGGCACGTCGGATGACTTCCGGAAGCGCAGAAGCTGGGATGCGCAGCGCCCCGTTGTCGTCAGCGAACACCCAGTCACCCGGCGCGACCACCGTGCCCTCGATGTCTACCTGCACACCGGTGCGGTCCAGCACGACGCGGTTCTTACCGCTGACCATCGTCACTGCCGTACTGAACAGCGGGTAGCCCAGGGCACGGCCTTCTCGCACATCTCGTACCGAGCCGTTCACGACCGTACCTGCCACGCCGTTTTCCTGGGCGACCGTGCTGAGTAGGGAGCCCCAGTTGGTACAGGTGCGGCTGCCGCCATTGTCAACGACGATGACCGAGCCGGCGGGTACTTCATCGATGTAGTTGGCGGCATTGCGAAAACCGGCAGTGTCCGCAACGGGCCGATAGCGGACGGTGAACGCGGGTCCGCAAGCCACGGTGCCCGGGGTTCGGGGTCTGATATGGGGCAGCATGAACGGTGCGGCGTGCAGACTGTCCATGGCGTGGAGACTGTCCATCGCGTCGGAGACAGCGGCCGTGTCCAGCCGGGACATTCGCTCGCGTAGCGCTTCGAAGTCAGGGTGTGCGGGAGCAAGAGCAGTCATTCGGATACCTCCGGGACGCGGTGGTCAGTGAGGTGCCGGACAACGGACCATCCAGCAAACTCGGTGAAGTAGGTGCCGACCTCGGCTCCGCGATTGGGAATGGTCAGTCCACGTGTGCGCTCGCCGGATGCGTCGCGAACCGTACAGCTCAGGGCGACTGTGCCGGTGTAGTTCTCGCGGTCCCCGTCCTGCCATGTCCCGGACAGGGCGACGCTGAGGGTCTGCGAGCCGCTGCTACGGCGTTCCTCGGCCAGCTTGGCAGCGAAGGCGCCTTCAGTGAGCTGGTCATCGATGTCCAGCGCCAGGTCGTGTTGGTCCAACAGCAGTGCCAACTCCTGGACAGCCGTGCGGTGCTGGTCGGTAACGATGTAGTCCATCAGCGCGGAGTCCACGCGCTTAGCGAGGGTGCCGACCGCGTCTGCCGAGCCGTCCAGCCGGATATCGACGTACGGGTAGTGCCAGCGATAGGCCGACTTGATCGGCAGCCGACTGTCCCGAACAAGCTCGTCCACCAAAGCCGCCACATCTGCCTCGATGATGCCGAGCGTGCGCCGGAAGACCGTGGTCCTCTCGGGCTGGCGAGGCAGGTGTGCGAGGGCCTCGTGCATTGCCTCCGCCAGCATCGGGAGGCATTCCCGGGGCGGGCCAGGAAGCATGATCACTACGCTCCCCTGGGCCTCGGCGCGGCATCCCCATGCCGACCCGTTGGGGTTCGGGAGCAGCTCGGCGCCCTCAGGGAACAGGGCTTGGCGGCGGTTGTCGACGTGGATAGCGACACCGAAGCGGGTAAGGCGTTCCACGACACCCTGCCAGGCTCGCTCTCTGTGCTCCAGGGGACGATTGAGCGCGCGGGCTACGGCACTGCGGGTCACATCATCCGAAGTGGGGCCAAGTCCCCCCATGACCACGATGACGTCGTCGCGCCCGAGGCAGCCTTGGATCGTGTCCGAGATCGCGGCCTCGTCGTCGCGGACGGTGTGGCGAACTCGGACCGCAATCCCGTGCTCGCCGAGTACCCGTGAAGCGTTCCTTCCATTGGAGTCCTCCAGGTCACCGCTGAGGAGCTCGTCACCGATGGACAGGATCGCGGCCGTGGGCATGTCCGGCGCCGAACGACAGGCGTCGATGATTGACGCTGCTGCCTCGGTCGTCGTGGCGGTACCGCCGAGATCGTAGGTCACCCGGTCGCGGCGGCGGGCCACGTGCCTTACGGCCTCCTGAATGCCCTCGGCCTCACTGGCAAAGCCGAGATGCTCCAGCATCAGACCGATGGTCAGGAACGCGGCAGCAGGGTTGGCGCGCCCCTGACCTGCCATGGCCGGGGCACTGCCGTGCACCGGCTCGAAGTAGCCGCCGGCTTCGCCGATGTTGGCGCTGGCGGCCAGACCCAGCCCACCCATGACGCCACCGCCGAGGTCGGAGAGGATGTCACCGAACATGTTCTCGGCAACAACGACGCCGAAGCGTTCAGGACGACGCACCATCCACAACGCGACCGCGTCCACATTGAGCACCTCAGAGATGATCTCCGGGTAGTCCGCGGCGATCGTCTCCAGACGCTGGCGGACGTAGGCGCTGCTATGCCGTAGAACGTTGGGCTTGTCTGCGAGAGTGACCCGCTCGTAGCCACGGTGACGGGCGGTTTCGAAGGCGAACCGCAGGATGCGGTCCAAGCCGTGCGATGTCTGAAGGCGGATGCTGGCCGTGGTGTCGGCATGACCGCTGCGGAGCACGTTGGGATGTTCGGCGACCAGGGGCCACATCTCGTCCGGTACGTCGCGGAAATCGAGACCCGCATACAGCCCCTCTGTGTTCTCCCGGACCACGCAGAAGCGGTAGGGAGTACCGCCGCCGAGGTAGTTCTCCACGGGGCGAAGGTTTGCGAACAGGTCCAGTTGCTGGCGCAGTTGGATGATCGGCGAGACATACTGCGCCCCGCGCTTGCGCAGTTCGGGCTCCAGTTGCGCTGCTGCCTCGCGAGGCGGCTTACTCGTGGTGGCTCCCAGCAGAACGGCGTCGCTGCGGCTGATCAGCTCCCATGTGCGGTCCGGCACGGGGTTTCCCTCTGCGCGCCAGCACTCCCAACCGATGTCGCCGAATTCCAGATCGAGGGGTACGCCGAGGTACTCGATCACCGGAAGCGCGGCATCCAGGACTTCCGGCCCGATCCCATCACCAGGCAGTACTGCGATGGTCTTGCGGTTCATGTTTTGTCGTTTTCTACAAATTGAGCAACGGCGTTGCTGGTCAGGTCAGGTTGGTCCGCCCACGGACGCATACCCGCACGTGGGATACCCGTGTACCCGTGGTTCGACTGTGTCCCGGTGGCGAGGTGCGTGCGCTGTACGAGCAGCGACTGTTCGCCGTACACGTGCAGCAGAGATCCAGGGAAGCCCCGGACACTGGAACGGACATCGAGATCGCGCAGGAGCCGCAGGCCTGCGGCCAGTCGTCGGCCTGCTCGCTCCTGCTCATGCGAATCCGGTCGCTCAATGCTGTCGCTGTCGCGACCCGACCCGACGCCCTCCGGCTGGTGGTCAGGGCCCCTCACGACCTCACCGAGCCGACGCAGCGCTGCGGCCAAGCCGCACGTTCCAACGGTGGCGGCGATCCCTTCCAGCCTGGAATTCAGAGCGTCGTCGGCGACGGTGGGGGCGGACAGGAGCAGGACCTTCGCCTGGTGCGTCCATTCCTGAGCGAGGATCGACTGTACGACCGCCCCGCCAAGCGCGTTTCCGACCAGAACGTCTGGCGCGGCGTCACTGCTCGACGCGAGCAGCCGCACCCACCGATCCGCCAGGGTGCCCAGGTCATCGCCCTCTCTCCAGATCGACAGCGTGTCGTACACGGTGATCCGGTGCCCCGAACCGAGCAGGGATTCTGCGATGCGCTGGAAGAAAGCGCCATGGTCCCAACGGGGCAGCACTGGACTCAGGACAACCGCGTGGAGCGGTGCACCACCCTCGCCAAGGAGAAGGCGGGCAGGCACAGCGGTCGGGTTCTCCACCTGCACAGGTCCCGCTACCGGAGGACGTGGCGTCACCGGGCCCCCGCAGCCTTCAGTTCGCGAGCTGCCGAGAAGGCGTCACCGATCCAATGCGTGGGCAGCTTGCTGCGCTCTTCGACGGACAGGTCGAAGTGACCCAGGATCAGGTCAGGCAATGGAAGAGAAGGCACGGCCTCTTCGAATTCCGCCTCCATGCCATGGGCGAGACTCAGGATTCGGCCCAGGTCATATCCCTGTCCCCGCCCGTGGCGAGCGAGGTAGGCGACCCATTGTTCAGTGACGAGGTTGCCCGGCCCCTTACCCATCCCGAGCACGGAGGAGTCGATCCAGGTCGCTCCCGCATCCACCGCGGCAATCGCGTTGGAAAGCGCCAGACCGAGGTTGTTGTGCGCGTGCAGGCCGATAGCCGCATCGGTCACCGACCGGACCAGAGTGACAAGTTCGGATACCTCATGCGGTAGCAGGCTGCCATTGGAGTCGGCCAGGTATACGACGTCAGCACCAGCATCACCGGACATCGCAGCGAGCTCCGCCAGTCGACGTCGCGGAAGTTGGCTGACTCGCGTGATGTTGACAGTGGTACTGAAGCCAAGGTCTGCGGCCTGCGAAAGCATGGCCAAACCAGGTCCGGGCGCGCCGGACGGCAGGCAGAACCGCACTAGCCGGATGCCGGCCTCGTACATACGAGGCAGGTCGTCCTCCGTGATGTTCTTGGGGTGGAGGATCATACAGAGTCGTTCCGGGGCGACCACGTCGGCAATCGCACGAATGTAGTCGTCTGCTCCCAACCCGGTGATGCCGATATCTGGCATGGGCTTGAATGAACCGTTCCGATATCCGATCTCGATCCACTCCATCCCCGCAGCGGCACTCTCCTTGGCATGGCGAATCGCGTAGTCGAGTGGGAATTCAAAGTTGTTCCTGTATCCACCGTCGCGCAGAGTGACGTCAAGATTGGTAATCATTTTCCCTCCATATGACCTCATCAGGTTCAATGCTTGGCCGAGGCGACTATGGCGGCTGACAAAGAATGTTCTCCGGCTATAACCAAGCCCAGCAGGGCAGCCCGCGAGAAATACCGTTGCCTCCGCCGAAACCGCCCACCTGGGCCCCTCGCCCGACGCTTCGACCTGCCTGCTTCTCGCACCGCCCCCAGACTCAGGACACGCAGGCACCAGGCCACACGAACGCGAAGACCCGCTTGCGTGACCTCGCACTCCCCCTTGTGGCCCTCGATAGCAGCGGGACGCCCGTTCAGGATGCAAACCCCATCGACCGCAAGCGGATGAACTGTAAGCCAGAGACGACAAGCATGTCAACGAATGCAGACATTCCATCCGAATGCGTCAACTATGGCTGTCGCTGCGGGTGGGCCCTTTGGGCAGCTGAGGCCAGGAGTGGGGACCTTCGGGTGTTGCACCGACCTGGCGATTCGTCTGAGCATGAGCGTCGTCACATGGAGGGTCGCCCGACACAACCCAGCAGCACCGCCCGCCGCTGAGTAGAACCCAAGCTCATAGGCGTCCACCGCACCCGAACACCTCACCCTGGCCTCATTAATCGCAATTCGTGATGAGTGTCAGCGCGATTTGCGTCTTGGACGTCACCTCACCTGCTGCTGAAGTGGTTCTCGCCGCCCCCGGTGGAGTAGCCGGGGGCCGCGTGTGATGAGACCACCCACGATCCCGGAGAATCCCGATGCCTCTTATCCAGGTGCAGCAGACCCCCGGCAAGACCGCCGAGCAGAAGGCCGAACTCGTCCGCGAACTGACCAACGCCTACGTACAGGCCACTGGCAGCAAGCCGGAAAGCGTGTGGGTGACCGTGCAGGAGATCGACACCGAAAGTTGGTCGATCGCAGGAGAGACGCTCGCCGCCCGCGCCGCCAAGCGCTGATTCACCACTGATTGATCAGTGAGGCCAGGAGATTGACACGCTCGATGAAGTCCTCCGAGACAACACGCACGCCTTACGCCCTGCTGCTCGCAGTGCTGTGCTCCCTCAACGCCGGAGGGCTGTTCGCCTCCGACATCAACTTGCCAGGGGTGCCGGCCACCGCGCACGCCTTGGACACTCCGGTCGCGTCGGTGCAATGGACGTTCAGCGCCTTCATGATCGGTATCGCGATCTCACAGGCGGTCTACGGGCCGATCTCGGACGCCTACGGGCGCAAGCGTGTCATCGTCTCAGGACTCGGCCTGTTCGTCCTGGCCTCACTGGTGTGCGCGGCGGCGCCGACTGTCGAGGTCTTCGCCGCGGGGCGGCTGTTGCAGGCCCTCGGCGCCGGATCCGGCATGGTCCTCGGTCGGGCGGTGATCAGTGATCTCTACGACGAGAAGGACGCGGCGCGAATGTTCGCCACGGTCATGCCGATCGTGGGCGTCTCCCCGTCCATCGCCCCCCTCATCGGTGGCTACCTGACCACGTACGTGTCCTGGCGCGCTCCGTTCCTGGTCACCGCACTGATCGGGTTGGCAACGCTGGTCGTCATGGCGCGCTCGATCCCCGAAAGCCTGCCGCCGGAACGCCGTAGCAGGCACCTGGGCGCCACGCTCCGGGGCTACCCCAGGCTGCTGGCCCAGCCCTTGTTCTGGGCCTACACCATGAACCTGGCAGTTGCCTACGGTGGCTACTTCGGGTACCTCGCCGCCTCGCCCCTGGTCTTCGAACGAATGGGTCTCGCCACCGAAACCACCAGCTACTGCTACATCACCGTCTCGATCGCCTACGTGGTGGGGAACCTCTCCTCGCGCAGGCTCGTCCGCACCCGACCCATCAACCAGTTGCTGTGGCTTGGTCACGGATTCTTCTTCGCCGGCGCACTGATGATGCTGGGCCTGGGCATCGCGGGAGTCGGCGCACCCTGGGGTCTGCTGGTGCTGGTCTTCATGCCGGTGATGACCTTCGGCAACGGGTTCCTGCTCCCGCTGTCGATGAGTGCGGGCGTAACTGCTTTCCGCACGGCGGCGGGCTCGGCCTCTGGGCTGATGGGAGCATTGCAACTCCTGGGTGCATCGCTGGGGATCTACCTCTCCAGCCTGCTGCCGGCCGGCGACCTGTTCGCTCTGGGCTGGTTCGTGGTGGGAGCCTCGCTCGTGGGAATCGCGGCCTTTGCGGTGTTCCTCTCGCAAGCCGCACAACGGGCCACTACGCAACCAACCGGAGGAGAGCCAACGCACACCATTGCCCCCAGAGGGGATCAGTAGGCGCTCCCAGCATCTCGACGCATGGAGTGACCGACATCATTCCAAGGTTTCGCAGTGAGCCAACGTACCCTGTACACAGGTCGTCGAAGAGCACAGTCATCTCCTGGTATGTTCTCGATCATGCGAACTCCCCACCCGGGGTTCCGGGTTTCGCTGCACGACTGAAAAGGCGGCGAGCGTCATTGGATGGCACTCCCGGCCAGTAGAGACAAGGTCGGAGAAAATGCGGGGATTCAGTGGAACTACGGCAGATCCAGTACTTCGTCGCCGTCGCTGAGCAGTTGCATTTCGGACGAGCGGCGGAACAGCTACACATAGGGCAGCCCACAGTCAGTCAACAGGTGCGTCGGTTGGAGCGCGAATTACGCACTCAGCTCTTCGATCGCTCCACCCGCACGGTCAGCCTCACCCCGGCCGGTCAGGCCCTGCTTCCCGAGGCTCGCGAACTGCTCACGGCCCTGGACTCCCTCACCGCCAAGGCTCAGCACCTGGCCGCCTCTGATACGACCACTTTTCGTGTCGGAATCGGCTCTGCCGTAGGACAGCGCCTGGACGACTTCCTCGATGCGCTGACCACCGCCAGTAACGGCGCATGCTTCGAGTTCCAGACGCTTCCGGCACGTACTCGCCTGGAGCAGTTGCGCGCGGGGCGACTGGACGCGGCGTTCATCCGTGGTATCGACAGTGCCCCGGGTCTGCGGCTTCTCCCACTGTGGTGCGACCCCATGGTGGTCGCACTACCGGCATCACACCCCCGGGCCGCCGAGTCCCGATTGGACTTGGCGGACCTGGCCGAGCTGCCACTGCTTGTGGCCTCCCGCACTGCGAACCCGGTGCTTTTCGAAACCGTGACCGCAGCCTGTCGCAAGGCGGGTTTCGAGCCGACCGTTGGTCCTCCCTCAACCGGGTTACAGGACACCCTGGCCGGAATCAGCGCCGGCACACCGGGCTGGACCCCGATCTACCCGACAGCGGTCAACGCGGTCTCCTCCCGTCGAGTGATGGTGCTCCCTCTCGACGGAGATCCCATCACGATTCGGATGTCTCTCGCACTTCGGGAAGATGCAGATCCCAACCTCATGGAATTGCTCGCCACGGCCAGTGCCCAACTCCGAGATACGATCGCGCGCGAGGGCGAGACGTGTGCTGAATTGACACCAGAGGTTTCGGGCAGTAACGAAATACGCACCTGACGGAGTCCAGGGCCATCAGCGCCGGTCGCTAAGGGAATGACCACTTCCCATCCGATTATTGTGCGTCTTTGTGTGATTTTCCAATCTCGCCTGTCGGCTCACACCGTGAGCCCCGCCGCCGCAGATCGTCCTCTCGCCCCAAGCCTGCACGACGTGTCAACGGGCATGCGGCTCTACCCGCGATGCCAACCACAGGCGACGCAATGTAAGTTGTATATGACACAGCGATACAGGTAGTCGGCTACTGTTGTCCAGGTAGTGGATCACGGGTAGCGAGGTGGTGAGCGTGGCTGACAGCATGACCGACGAGCAGGACACGTTCGCCGCTCGGCTGCAGAGGTTGTTTCACGTGGTCCCGCGCCCGCCCGAGAAGGGTGGCGGTAGCTACTCGGTGGCCGAGGTCGCATCCGGTGTCGGCGTCAGCCGACAGCACCTCTACGACCTGTTGTCCGGTAAGAAGCAGCGGCCCGCGTGGGAGCTGGTCAACAACATCGCGAATTTCTTCGGCGTCTCGGTGGTCTACTTCGGCGACGACACAGCAGCAGAAGAGTACGCACAACAGTTGGAACTGCTGGTTGCCCTTGGCAAGTCAGACGTCAAGGATATAGCACTGCGCCTGGGGCAGCTGTCTCCCCAGCACCGTGGGCTACTGATGAACATGATGGAGCAGCTTCAGTCCCTGGAACAGGACGATGCTGATCAGGATTGAATCGGATTCACAGCAATGAGGACAGCCAGCACCAGAAAACGCAGTTTGCTTTCGTTATTCAGATCAGGCGGACCTGCTGACCTCCTATACGGCACTGTTTCCGACGCGATCAGAAAACTTCCTCCAGGCGCAGGCCAACGCAAGCAATTCCTGAACATCTGCCTCCATCCCGGAGACCGCCGGGGCGGCGATAACGGATGCCTCCGAAACGGGCCCCCGTCCCTCTGATCGGCGTACGATAGCATCCCGCACAAGCTCTGCTTGTCGGATAATCGTTTTGTCGTCGCCAAGGTCAGCAATGTAGGGGCTGAGCGATACAAGGCCATCGCGGCACTCGATGATCCTCCGATAGTAACGGAACCGCATAGACCGGAAATGCAGCATCTCCCGCAAGGGGTGCACCGGAGGAAAGAGCGCGATTTCGGGAAATTGCGAGGACAGCGCCGACCATAGCGGGCGCAATTTACGGTAGTCGCGGCGAGCCTCAAACCAGAGTCGTATTTTCACGACGAGTGTTCGCCCCCCGGGATATCCAATCCCGACAAAGAATGCGATTATGCCAATCGCCAAGATGGGGGTTGTCCATGTTTCTGTACCAGGAATCGGATCGATGCCCAACAGAAGCCGTCCCGACGTAGAAACTACGCGTGGGATATGGGTACCGATACAGTTCACTGCCAGTCCCGCAGAGGCCAGACGGAGACTCAGACGAGCACGCGACCGGGTGTGGTCGGACGCGGTCCACGCGAGGTGAGCACCACGCGCCGTCGCATAGCTCATGTACAGATTCCCAAGCGCATAGAACGCCAGTAGTCCCGGAGTCTGGCCAGCGTCTTCATAATTCACGGCCCCAACGTCGGAATCGATCGAGGCGAATGTGCTGATCAGTGCGAGGCAGGTCAGTAGTGCAATGGCAACCTCGATCCAGCCATGTTTCGGCTTGGCGACTGGAGAAACGGCAGACTGCAGCAAGACAATGAGCAACGCGAAGAAGAGCGTCAGAATTACATTCTGAATGAGCTTAGGCGACTGACCCGGAAATACCTCGGAAGATCCAGCCGCACCGACCATGAGTTGCGCCGATAGCGCCAGGAAAACCATGACAGTGCAAACTACGACGATCCGAAGCCAGTTATCGCGCGGAACGCGAACAAGCTGGACTAGTTTCCACATGGCAGCAAGGCCGGAAGCAGCCCACATAAGGAGATTCGGCAAAAACATCATAGCCACCCTTGGTGATCATCGAATGCGGATCGAAGCCGTCGGGCGGAATGTGTCTTCCGATCCGGAGAGAACTTTAATCGTTCGAGCAGGGTCGACCACTCTTTTATGACTGTCGCTACCATCTCAGCTTCGCGCTCGTGCTCGGGGCCGTAGCCGTCTCGCATCAGTATGCGTCGAATCAACTCGGGAGGAAGGTCCGGAAACACCTGACTCCATAGGTCGGCGTCGTTTTTATTTCCACCGTGGCCACTTATGATATGGCCAATCTCATGCAGAATAATGTGATCTTGGTGGGCAGGCGTTGTTTCTTTTTGGTAATAGATATGATCTGCCTGCGCTGTGCCTACCCACAACCCAAATGCTCCGGGCACCGGTAATGGGTGAGGAACAAGCTTGATCGGGCGTCCGCGATGCTCACCCAACCGCTCACATAGCACACGAACATCCAGGGGCGCATCGAGATCCAGTTGACGCAGAAGCTGTTTCACACCACGTCGAAGCTGAAGATCATTGCGCCAGCCTCTGGCATCACCTTTCATCTGGCCCTGTCTCCATGAACAGACGCTTCAGCTCGACGGCAAGTGCCCATGGGTGACTGACGAGACTGTTGTGACCGCCTGGCATTTCAACGAGGTCGTGATCCAGACGTCGGGCCAGCTTCTGCGCACAGCGGTACTCCCACCCGCCTCGTGACTCCACACCGCCGGTAGCAATGACCGTCGTGGTGTTCGCAGCGGCCACGATCTCATCCGCGCTCAAGGCCGAACGCCGCACCGCCGGAAAGTCCTGGGCGAAGAACCAGCGCAGGTTCTCGTCGATATCACCGACCAGGGGACCCGAGCGCGCTCCCTCCTGCACCGAGTCCTGGCCACCGCCGGTCAGTGAGGCCATGTGGCCGATCGCCGCTCGGACGTCCACCGTCGCAGCAGCCGCGACCTTGTCCAGCTCTGCTTCACGCTCATGGTCCAGGACCAGAGAGGCCATCGGCGGCTCATGCGCTACCAGCATCGAGACCCGATCTGTGTGCCGAACCGCCAAGTGAAGTCCGATGAGCGCCCCGATACTCGCCCCGATCACTCGGGCCGGCTGTGTCGTCGCGGCCGACAGGACCAGCGCCGCGTCGTCAGCGTGGCGCGCCATAGTGATCGGGACAGCGCCTCCGTCCGTGCTTCTGGACAGGCCACGACGGTCATAGGAGATGACTTGGTTGTCCCGAGCGAGTTCGTCAGCGAGCTGTTCGGTCGCGCCCGCTTCACCCATGCCACCCTGGATGATCAAGACAGGTGGGCCCTCGCCGCGTGTCTCGTAGTAGAGCCGGGCTCCGTCGGCCTCGATGGTCCCCTGAAGCGCCCCCACTGCCCCTCGCTTCCCTGGCCGAATTGGTGATCAACTTGCTGACCACGAATGACTGACGACGTGCCGAGGGTAGTCGGACGCGCAACCGTCCAAGAGCAGGATTGTCTGCACAGCCATTCAGGGACGCGATGCTCCGATGATGCTGCTTCGTCTCGGAAGGCGCCCGTGAGCACGGGTGTCGCGCGGCTTTCGACAACGCAGCGCGCTCCTGTTCAGAAGCCTGCGTGTGGCAACGTTCATATGCGACGGGGCTGCTCTGACCGACAGCCTGGTGTTCTCCCGCCTGTCACGAGTGCCGATCGACAGCCATGGCAAACAGGTGTCCGGACGTTGCTGATGAGCGTCACCGGCAGCCGAAACCGCAAACGACATCGTCGAACCCCTGTACCAGGACCTGTGCCTGATCGATGTCCCGGACCACGAGGAGAGCCAGGACATCGGGGACATGCTCGCGCGAGCACGCCTCGCCGACGTCTGACTCATACGACGGTAGGTGTCAAATCAAGTGAGACAGCGGGCTGGTTACGGGATCTGTAGCGTCGCCTCGCGGCGTCTGGCCGGGCCGTTGCCTGAGACCGTGTTGCTCGTACTGCCGCCCGGCGTCCCATCAGTCGCCGTCGGGCTGCTTCACTAACTCATGCCTCCGCGAGACGAACGACCCCATGCCCGGTCTCGTGATCAGTAATCCCTCTTCTCTCAGCGCCCGCACGGCCTTCCGTGCCGTCATCCTGGCAACGCCGAACTCCTGCTCCAGCCGGACCTCGGACACCAGATGCTGCGGCGGGTATGTGCCGGACGCGATGCGTGCCCTGAGCACGTCGGCTATCTGCTCCCACTTCGGACGCGTTGGATCCCAGTCGTCGATCACGATGGCCCCTTCCGAGGCACAGGAAGCGGGGGACAAGGGGACTCTATGACTCCTGGCCAGCTTCGCCTGGACGGTTGTCAGCTGAACGCTTGGCAACAAAGGTGCCGCGTTGCGGGACGACGAACAAGACACCGTCCTCAACAAGGACCTTGATCGCACGCCGGACGGTGGTCCGGGCTGGCCCGTACTCCTGCACGAGGCGCGCCTCGGAGGGAATCGCGCGGTTCGGCGCCCAGTCACCGCGGGCGATGCGAGCGCGCAGGATCTCCGCCAGCTGCCGGTACGGAGTCACCGGGCCGTCGTAGTCGATCTGGTCATCAGGGCCGAACTCCATGGTCACGACGCTAGAAGTGTCTACACCAAGAGAATGTAAGAGCTACGTATCTGTACGTAGCGCTACCAGTTCAGTTATCGTGAAGAGAACATCGACAAACGACAGACCCCGGCGAGTGCGCGAACACTCCCGGGGCACGGCCGATCTACCAAGGAGATCGACATGCAGCAGCCTAGCTGTGCCCGAACCCGATCAGCCAACCGCATCCGGCCCTACATCAGGGTTCTGGAACATCACCGCGCCATCGACGCCGACCGGTTCCGGCGGTTCGCCGCGTCCCTTGCCTCCCCCTCCTCCTCGGAGGCAGAGCGATGACGTCCCCCGTCACCCGCGCCGCGCTCAGCGGCATCGCCGTCACCTACGACCCGCGGCTCCCGCTCCTCCAGCGCTTCACCATCCGCGAGCGCAGCGGTCGCCTCATCCGCCTCCGCGCCCCACGCGGCGAAGCCCACCGCGCCCTCATCCACGAATGCGGCCTCACCCGCACCCAGGCCGCCCGCCTCCTCAACCGACTGGACGGGGGCACAGGGTGATGACGACCAGGGACGACCCACTCCTCCGGCTGCTCCACAAGCACTACGGCCACCGCTGGTCGATCCGTCGCACCAAGAGCCTCTGGATCGCCACAGCACGAGACCCCGACGCCGACCACGCCCCCACCGTCATCCACGACAGCATCGAAGCCTTCGTCCACGACCTCGAAAACCCACCCGCCCGAGCAGGCCGCCCGTCACGACCGCACCCGTCGTCGACCTGACCCTTCCACCCGCGCGCCCTCTGCCCCACCAATCCGCAGAGGGCGCGCGGACACACCTCATTCCGAACTTCTCACTTTATCTGCCGCACTCTCCACCTACTCAAGATGTACGACTTTCACATTTGGGGCTCCGTTTTGCGCGAACCAACCAGAAAGTTCGTTTCCTCCAATTAGCTGGCACTCCTCGGATTCTCCAACGTGGATTTTTGTCCCCTGACCCCTTCCTTCGGGCATTAATCCACACACCTCATCCTCTTATCCTCTCCAGGGCGGAGAGCAAGAGATCTCCAACTTCCGCTGTTGCTGCAGGAAGAGTGCTCCGCTGGAGTGGTGCTTCTCGCTGGATTAATCGAGGAAGCGCGAACTCCTCCCCCTCCACCGATACAGGAATGTCAAATACAGTAATTTCTCCTCCACGAATCTGGACTAACAGACACTCCGTGTTCCTGGAAAGATCCTCTGCGGTTTCACCAACCACAGAGAGAAGTAGTTCTGATGTTTCTTTGAACGACTTCCGTGGATACCTCTCCAGATGGGACCGGCTCGCCGTTTGACAGACCACAGCGCCGAGCAGATCGGCGGTTACTAGGTCTCTCCTGATAAAGCAGAGGGGAAGCAGTGTCGCCTCACCTTTGTCTTGAGATATTCGCTCAACAGCTACCGCCTCGCCAACCGAATAGATACGGAGAAAAACGTCTGTTCCCAGTGAAGTCTGAGGCAAGGGCGAACGAGCTCGCTTCAGCTGATCCGCTACTTCCTCTCTTGCTTTCTCGTCTTCCACAGCCACCGTCGGAACAAACCGACGAATCCCCCGCCCAGGAAGGTATGAAGAGTGAAGTTGATCGTCTCTCACGAGATAACTAGCTGGCAGTCCAAGTTCGGAAATCTTCTCAAACTCCCGAAATCCGATCCCATCCAGCTCGTCATAACTTGCATCCGGGAATCCGCGAAGTTCGATAGATATCTCATAGTCATAGCCCTCAAGAGCCGTGCCCGAGTGCATACCCGGATCTCCACTCTCACCCAGGTCAGTGAGACAAACCGTGAATTCCCCCAGACCTGGATCTCGCCCTTCCCCTCCGAGCCTGGATGTAAAGAAAGCGCTATCAGACGTCACCCAATAGAGATTTGCCCGACATGCTGCTGCAGCGACGTCCGCCAAGCCCACAATCCCTCGCGCCCCGCGAAGAAATATGCTTACATCGTATGCCACGATTCCCCCCTCCACTCACGCATCCCCACACCGTTCTTGTATATTACCCCATCCTCATATATCAGAACATCCCCGTCCTTGGTATAGAAGTACATTCGACCAACTCTTCCAACTCTACCCCCACCCGATTTGAGATCCCTTCCGAGTCGACCCTCCATGCCTTTGAGTGCGTTCTCGGTGGCCGCTTTATCCCGGCCATCGATGACAATGTCGCCACCAGTTACGGGAGAATCTGTATCTTGCTTGAATTTCTTTAGGGCGTTGCGAATCTGCTGTTCGATCGCATTATTACTTTCTCCTTGCACAGTCTTGTACTCTACTAGCCGCCCCGGATCATCTGGCCCGGACCTCTCGCGTACATCCATATTCTTAACGCCATCAATACCACTTTCCTTGATTCCAGTCACGTGCCTACCCTCGTCAGCGCGAAGCCGAGCGATCTCCCATTCATGCTGCCCGAACTTACTTTTCGGATGCTGGACCACATCGCGCTTGAAGTCATCGCCAAGGGGGCCGTCTTTCACGAGGCCGTCGATGTCGCGATTCACAGCCCCAGGAGTTCCATCGCCCTTCGGCGCATCCTTCGAGGTGAGGACTTCCAGAGCGCTGGGGCGCTCACCGAAACTGTTCCCATCAGAACGAGAAGTTCCAGCCCCGTCACCAAGTCCTTCGGGGCGTGCTTGAGATTCGCCCCCGGTTATAGAATGAGGCCTGCTCGCCTCCTCAGGCTTCGATTCACGGGTCGAAAGATCTTCCGCCTGATTTCGGTCTGTGTTCTCTGACTTGTGCCGATCAGCGGGCGCGGCGTCCGCCCCACGAGATCTTTGCTCTCCATCGTAATCCGGAGATTTTTCAGATGGAGCGTGATTGCGAGGACTGTTCCCCCTCCAGTGTGGGGATTCACCTCCCATCGGGTCACTTCCCCGTCCGCCAGCCGTACCGCCCTTCGGCTCACCCGTTGGAAGCGAAGTGGGAGACGAAGATCCCCGCGCGCCTGACTGCGAACTGTTAGGCGCGTCCATGTTGGACCCACCGCCCGACCTGGGCGGGGGTTCACCGCCGTTTCCAGCTGAAGCGGTGGGCGACGGATCGCCCCCGCGGGCTCCGGCTCCGACGGGTTCGAGGGCGGGAGTCTTCGACTTTTCCCACTGGGCGAAGGCCTTGTCGTAGCTGCCGAGCTTGTCGGCGAGCTGCTGGAACTTGTCGACCTCCTCCTGCAGCTGGCGGGTCGTGGGGTCAGCCGAGGCGTTCCCCTGACTGTGGGCGGGTGTCCGGGGGTTGTGGGGGCTGTTCGAGCTGTGGGAGCCAGTCGTCCCCTTCTCTCCGTTGCCCCCTCGCAGACCGCGGGCAAGCTGCCCCACCTTCGCCGTCGCTTGCGTTGCGGTTCGCGCAGCCCCGACGCCGCCACCCACCAGCAGCGGCAACGTATTGCCGAGCGTGGTGTAGGCGGTGTACGCGGGACGGTCGTGACGCTGATCCCAGGCGGTGAACCCATTGACGACCGCCCCCCAGGCGTCACCTGCCGTGCCCAACGCCCATGACGGCCTCCAGTTCTCGTCGAAGGACACACCGATCAGCTGTGCCCGGCCCTGGAACCCCGCGATCTGATAGTCGATGGCGTTGTCCAGCATGTCGCCCAGTGACCGGGCTCGGCCGTGCTCGCCGATAGCCCCGGTCGACCACACGAGTTGCTCGACCAGCGCCCCGACCCCCATGTCCATCTGAGCGTCGATGATGTCGCCCCACCAGGGTTTGTCGACTGCACGCACCGCACCCCAGGCGTCCTCGATCTGCACCCGGGTATCGGGCGAGCGGTCGTCCATTCCGTAGGCGAGCTGGCCGTCGCCGACCGGTTTACCGGTGTCGGGGACGAAGGTGGGGCCGTCGTAGAGGTCGGTGATCTTGTTGGCGCAGTCGCGCTCGGCGTCCTGGTACTCGGCGATCGCCTTGTTGACATCGGCCTTGAACCTCAGGTTCCGGCCGACTTTCTCTGGATCTTTCTGCCAGTCCTCCCCGGCCTCGGCGACGAAGACCTCGGCTGCCGCCTTGATCTTCCTCAGCCGGTTCGTGATCCGCTCAGCAGCATCGGCGAAGGCGGCCAGGGCGGAGGCCACGGTGGACAGGGCGTCGTTGACCTCCTCACCACGGTCGGCCACCGGGTCGGTCGCGGCGAACAGCTCGCCCGCCTCCGGGGCCCGGTAGAAGTTCTGCAGGATCTGCCAGGTGTGGCGGATGCTGTGCCCGGTGTCGGCCAGTTCCTGGCCGTCGCCGCGTATGCCCCGGGCGGTCGAGTGCAGTTCCTCGACCGCCACACCGGGCATGGGGATCGCTTCGGGGACGATCAGGCTGGCGCCGTCCAGCCCGATGCTGCCCACAGCCGGGCCGGGGGTGGGATCCGGAATCACGGGGGGTCCTCGTCCTCACGGGGGTGGGGGGTAACGGGGGGCTCGGGGCGGGAGCTAGAGGCCGAGGTCGCCGACGTGCCGCGCGCTGGACTGGGCTTCGGCCGCCATCTCCGTATCGCCGTCAAGGTAGGCGCGGGTCGCCTCGCCGCACCCGATGACCGCGCCCCCGCTCTTGGCCGCCATCCCGTGCATCTTGGGGGCGAAGGCTTCGAGGAACCCACCGAGGGCGTAGCTGACCGGTCCGCTGTTGGAGCAGCTGGAGGCGTACTGCAGGTCCTGGGTGACGCTGGCCGTGGTCCCGACCAGGCCGTCTCCGCCGCCCTCGCCACCGATCATCTTCCCTACCGCCTGCAGGACGGAGTTGACGCCCGCCGGCTCGATGTCCCACGAACTCAGGCGCTCTCACCACCCTCGCCGGTTCGCGCAGCGTCTTCTCGATCCGCCTGAGTGGGGGCTGCGCCGCCCGCGCGGCGGAACTTCTCGGGGCGGAGCACCAGCGACGGGTCCGCCCCAGCGTCGGGCAGGGGCGCGCCCGACTCGGCCTGGACCTCCTCCATGACCCGGAGTTCGAGGCGCCGCAGGGTTTCGGACAGCGGGGTGATGACGCCCCTCGCCTGTGCGGCCATCTCGTCGGCGACCGCTTTGAGATGGCCGTTCGCCTTCGGGTCGGGCAGCGTCACGGGGGTGAGTGCCGCGGCCGCGGGCCGGACAGGGGCCGGCGCGGCTTCGTCCTCCTCGGCCACCGGCGACTCATCGTCCCAGTCCGGAGGGTCGATCATCTCGAACTTCATCGCCTCGCCTCGGCGTAGGTAGGGGGTACCGATCGTCGTCGGGCGTGCCTCGGCGCGTCGGCGGGACCGCCGCAACGTTTCCGTTGGCTGCCGATTGCACGGTGTGACGGATTCAGCCAACGCGAACCTATCTATCGGGACCAATAAGGGGAAGCCGTCAAGCCCGCAATGGCCGGAAGCGGACGCCGACCCATGGAGCGATGACCATGGCGAAAGGCGTCAATCCTGTCGGTTTCGTCCCGCCGTTTGCCATGGTCATCGCGGAAGGGCCAGCAAAGGGCTAGGCAGCTGCCGAGGCGGGTCCGCTCTCGGCGCCCGCGATACCGACCACCTCGACCTTGATGTTCCGTGTCTCCAACAGCCGGGCCGTCTGGACCAAGGTGACCTGCGAGAATGGAAACAGCGTGTCGGCCGTGAGCTCAGTGCCGCGCTTCAGCAGGATCGCGAAGACGACCTTCGACGGCTGGAAGTCCTCGGTCGACGCTTCCCCCTTCCGGGCCGCGGCCACCTTCGCCACGAACTGCTCCCTCGCCTCCGGGGAGTGCTCCAGCGTCTGCACGGCCACGAGCCCCTGGCTGAAGAGGTGGCTCAGCGCGTCGGACCCCTTGGCGCGTTTCACCATCACCAGAACGTCGTCCGGGGTCAGCAGGTCGCAGATCTCGACGCCGTTGTGGCTGTGCAGGGAGGTCTTGACGTTGTCCCGATCGAAGCAGATGTACCCGGGGCGCTTGCGCGCGACCGACCTGTTGTAGTCGCGCTCCTCATCGCTGAGCACCCACGGGGGCAGGTCGACGGAGGGAGAGGTGGTGATCAGCCGCTCGACGTGCGCACGGAGCGCCGTCAGGTACTCCTGGTCGATCTCGTACCAGCACCCGTCCGTCAGGAAGAACCGCCGGGAGCCGAGCGGTACCTCCGCCTCGATCCACTTCAGTGCCTTGGAGGTCCGGATGACGTCACGCTTGTCGGCACTACTGCTCCGGTAGAGGGTGACCGCCCCCTCCCGCAGGGCCTTCACTCGACTCCCGCTGCGCTGGACGCGGGCCCGGTCGAGGACGTAGGGCAGGTCGAAGTCATCTGTCGGGGTTCCCGCCGCATAGCTGTTGATCCGGGCGGTGAACGCCCTGGCCGCCGTGTAGTCGGCCCAGTGGTCGACAGGAACGGCCGCCCTGATGCGGCCGTCGGGCGGCTGACCGAGCATGTCGTCGAAGGCACTCTCCAGTCGGACACGGAGCCGGTGGTCCTTGACGGGCACGACATGCTCGACGAACTCAAGCTCAGGGCTCGGCTCATCCTCACTCAGGACACGGGCGACCGCACGGATATCGGCGACCAGGTCGTCAGGGTCGACTCCCAGGCGCATGCACAGGCCGACGCCGCCTTCGACGCTGGACACCTTCTCCGGGTTGTCGCGCGCGATGGTGAGCGGCAGACCGTCCAGCTGGCCCCCGAGACGGCGCACGATCTGCGCGTGCTCACTCACGCCGAGGCTCCGCACGGACGTCCCGCCCGGAACCAGGGTGATGTCGGTGCGCCCGCCGCCGGGGGTGTGGGAGACCAGGTCACGGATCTTGTCCGGGTTGACGCGGCGGACGGCGAAGCTCAGCCCGAACCGCTGATCCTTCAGGCGGTCGGGGACGAGGCGGAAACCCTGGTCGTAGCCGATGGCGTACACCTCGCCGTCGACCGCCAGCATCAGCAGCCCGGCCGAGCGGTTGACCGGCCGTGACACCTCGCAGCCCGTCGTGCGGAGGACATCCCCACACCAGGACGCGACGGGCTGCTCGAAGCTGCCGCTGACGAAGATCGCCGGCTGCGCGAGGCGCTCGGGGAATTCGAGCTCCGCGCCGATCTCCTCCAGCTGGTTCGGATCGAGGGCGTCGAACATCGCCTCGGGCGTCGGTGCGACGCCCCTGAGTCGGTAGAGGGTCCGCTTGGACGTACTGGTCGTCATGGTGTCACTTCCTCGAAGAGTGCATCTGGGCACAGGAGGCCCGGGGAAGAGGGAGACCCGCGAAGTGGCCGATGAAAGCACTTCCAGTAGAGCGAAGCATGAAAGCGTTGTCAAACAGTATTCTCGGATCGAATGGCGGTGTATGCTGTTAACATCCGGAGCACGCACCATCCGAACCGGGGGCAGGAGTCCATGAGCCAGCAGGCCAACACCTTTGTGACCGCGGCCGACATCGGACGCCTGGCAGGAGTCACGCGGGCCACCGTGAGCAACTGGCGCCGTCGGCACGCGGACTTCCCGGCACCGGAGGGCGGCACGGAGAACCGCCCCCTGTATGACCTCGAAGCGGTGCGGGCGTGGCTCGCCGAGCGGGGCCAGCTCCCCGAGGAGTCCGCGAGAGACAAGCTGCGTGTCGTCCACATGGCAACGGGCAGTGGCAAGACCGAGGCCTTGTTCGCCGGCGTTCTCGCCGCCTCCCTGCTCGATCGGCAGAAGCTCGACGCCCTGCCGAAAAGGTCCGACGACGAACTGTTGGCATGGTTCAGGTCGGCCGCCGCCGCAGCGAGCGACGAGATCCCCGGTGCCGACGCATCCGCGGTCGACTCCCGGACCGTCGAGCCGCTGCGGACCGTGCTGCGGTCAGTGATCTCTGAGGGGCCAGAGGCAACCACGGACGTCTTGGCGGAGCGTCTGATGGAGGCCGGCGCCACCGGCGCATCCGCCATGCCCCCCGCCCTTGTCGACCTCATGGCCGACCTACTGGGCGACGGGACCGGCGGCTATCCGACCACAGTTCTCGACCCCGCCTGCGGCAACGGAACTCTGCTCGCCGCGGCATGCCGCAAAGGGGCCTCCAAGCTGTTCGGACAGGATCTTCGCAAGATCCAGGCCGCGCAGACGGTCGTTCGGCTTCGGACGGCGGCGGAATCGGATGTGGACGTCACAGCGCGGGTCGGGGACAGCCTGCGCGCCGACGCGTTCCCCGAGCTCGCGGCCGACGCCGTGCTGTGCAACCCCCCGTACGGCGTCCGCGACTGGGGGCACGACGAGCTGGCCTACGACGAACGCTGGGCGTACGGGGTGCCACCGAAGGGAGAATCCGAACTCGCCTGGGTGCAGCACTGCCTCGCCCATCTCGTGCCCGGCGGCCGGGCCGTCCTTCTCATGCCGCCTGCGGTCGCGGAACGCGCCGGAGCCCGCCGGATTCGCGCTCAGCTCGTCCGGGACGGGGCGATCCGGGCGATCATCGCGCTCCCCCAAGGCGCCGCGTCCCCCCTGCATGTGGGCCTGCAACTGTGGGTGCTGCAACGCCCCGGGGGGCAAGAGGCCACGGCCGAGAACCTGCTGTTCGTCGATGCGGCAAGTACCTCCGTGTCCGCCGACAGCCCCAGAATCGACTGGGACGGCCTCAGCGAAAGCGTGCTTTCGGCATGGCGGCAGTACAGCGAAGATCCCGGTGACTTCGAGGGCATACCCGGTTCCGCGAGAGCACTCGCGGTGATCGACCTCCTCGACGAGGTCATTGATCTGACCCCGACGCGTCATGTTCACGCGGGCACGCCCATGACCTCCCCGGCGCAGCACGCTCAGAAGGCAGCGGAAGCGCATGCCCGTCTGCGCACGCGGGGGGAGGAGTTGATGCGTCTCCTCAAGGATGGGGAGTGGCAGTCGTCCGGGGACAAGCCCCGCGAGTGGCGTACGGCCACGGTCGCGGACCTGCTGCGAGGCGGAGCGCTCGATGTGCCGTACACCGCCGGCCACGGTCGCCGCACCCGGAGCGGGCGCTCGGACCAGCGCCCCCGAAAGCCCCAGCGCAGCGAACGGCCGGTGTTGACCGTCGACGATGTCCTGTCCAGCCGCGCACCATCAGGGAATGAGGCCGACGTCGACGCCGAGGTCCCGCTGCCCCACCTCCAGCGCGGTGACGTGCTGCTCCCGGAAATAGTCCGCAGTGGTGCCCCGCACGTCGCCCGCGTCGCCTCGGCCGAAGAAGAGGGCTGTCTCTTCGGGCCCCAGCTTCTGCTTTTCCGCCCGGACCAGAGTCGGCTCGACCCGTGGTTCCTTTCCGGGTTCCTGTCGGCCGAGCAGAACGTCAACGCCGCGACGACTGGAACGTCCGTGATCCGAATCGACCCGCGGCGGCTCCGCGTACCCCTTCTCTCTCTCGCTGAGCAGCAGCGCTACGGCGAGGCGTTCCGCCATCTGCACGCCGTACGCACCGCAGCCCGAAGCGCGGCCGAGGCTGCGGAAGAGACCACCCGGATACTCAGAGCCGGACTCACCACCGGCGCCCTGACGCCGCCAGAGGACGAAATGTCCTGAAAACCTGTCGCGGCAACACCTCGACGGACGACACTTGACGTACCCCCGGCGCCGCCCGCCCTCAACACAGCCGATCAGTGGAAGGACCCCCTTGAACAGCAGTAAGCACACGGAGCTGGCGAACCACGCCTGGTCCGTCGCCGATCTCCTGCGCGGCGACTACAAGCAATCGGACTACGGAAAGGTGATCCTTCCGTTCACGGTGCTGCGGCGCCTGGAGTGCGTACTCGAACCGACCCGGGAGAAGGTCCGTGCGCGACTGCTCCACTTCGCGGGCCAGGAGATCGACACCGACCGCTTCCTGCGGAAGGCCTCCGGGCACGACTTCTACAACACCAGCGAATACACGCTCAAGAGAATCCTCGACGACCCCACGCACGCCGCGCGGAACCTGACGGCGTACGTCGCCGCCTTCTCCGGCAACGCACGCGAGGTGCTGGAGAAGTACGATTTCGCCCAGCAGATCCGACGCCTGGCCGGGGCCGGGCTGCTCTACCAGGTCATCGGCAAGTTCGCGGACTTGGATCTGCGCCCCTACCTGCTGGATGAGAACAACAACGTGGTGCGGGGAGACGACGGCAAACCCGTCACGATCGTCTCGAACCACCAGATGGGTTACGTATTCGAAGAGCTCATCCGCCGGTTTGCGGAGCAGTCGAACGAGACCGCCGGTGAACACTTCACCCCGCGCGAGGTCATCGAGCTGATGGTGAACCTGCTGGTGGCCCCTGACGCCGATGGTCTCAGCACGCCGGGCGCCGTGCGCAAGGTCCTGGATCCGGCCTGCGGCACGGGCGGCATGCTGAGTGCCGCCGAGGAGCACATCACCGCCCTGAACCCGGACGCGACCGTCGAGGTGTACGGGCAGGAGCTCAACCCCGAGTCCTGGGCGATCTGCCGATCCGACCTCATGATCAAGGGGCAGAACCCGGACAACATCGCCTTCGGCAACTCGTTCTCCCACGACGGGCACAGGAGCGCCACGTTCGACTACCTTCTCGCCAACCCTCCCTTCGGCGTGGAGTGGAAGAAGGTGAAGGACGCCGTCGAGTGGGAGCACGGGTCGCTGGGCGAGTCCGGCCGCTTCGGCGCCGGCCTGCCGCGGATCAACGACGGCTCGCTGCTGTTCCTCCAGCACATGATCTCGAAGATGAAGCCCGCCCATAAGGGCGGGAGCCGCGTGGCCATCGTCTTCAACGGCTCGCCGCTGTTCACGGGTGCGGCGGAGTCCGGGGAGTCCAGGATCCGTCAGTGGATCCTGGAGAACGACTGGCTGGAGGCCGTCGTCGCCCTACCCGACCAGCTCTTCTACAACACGGGGATCTCGACCTACTTCTGGATCGTGACCAATCGGAAGTCCCCCGACCACAAGGGCAAGGTCGTGCTGCTGGACGCCCGCGACTACTGGCAGAAGATGCGCAAGTCTCTGGGCGACAAGCGGAAGTACGTCGCACCGGACCAGATCGCTGAGATCACGCGTTTGTACGAGGACGCCTTGGCGGTCGCCGAGGATGCAGAGCACCCCCTGCACGGCAAGGTGAAGGTCTTCCGCAACGAGGACTTCGGTTACCGGAGGATCACCGTCGAACGCCCGCTGAAGCTCCGTTTCGAGGTGACGGAGGAGGCGCTGGCTGCGCTGGAGGCGTCGAAGCCGATCCAGAAGCTTTCCAACCCGTCCGCTTTCCTCGATGCCCTGCGCGCCATGGAGGTCCGGTCCTGGGCGACGAAGCAGGAGGCGTGGCTCGCCCTGAAGGATGCGGTGATCGCGTCCGGCCTGACCTGGCCGTCGGGGGCGCCTTTCAACAAGGCTCTGCGGGATGCGATCGGCGTGCGGGATCCAGAGGGCGAGGTCCAGTTGGTCAAGGGCTCACCGGAACCGGACCCAGAGCTGCGGGACTTTGAGAACGTGCCGCTTGAGGAAGACGTGGAGGACTACCTGAAGCGCGAGGTCCTGCCACACGTTCCGGATGCGTGGATCGACCACAGCAAGACGAAGACCGGATACGAGATTCCGTTTACGCGGCACTTCTACGTCTACGAGCCACCCCGGCCACTTGCAGAAATCGACGCAGAGCTGAAGGCACTGGAAGTGGAGATTCAGGCGCTGCTGGGCGAGGTGACCGAGTGAGCGTGCACAAGTACACAGAATCTCTACAGCGAGCGAAGTGGCTCTTGCGCGCGATCGACGAGCGTGTCGGCAGGAGCCAACTTCCACTGCTGTCAGTTTCGATCCACCAAGGAGTCATTCGCCGAGACTCCATCACTAATGACTTGCCACGAGCCGAAGATCTAAGTAACTACAAAGTTTGCCGTACTGGCGACGTCGTTCTAAATCGGATGCGTGCATTTCAAGGAGCAATCGGAGTATGCAAAGAGGACGGAATTGTCAGCCCTGACTACCTCGTCCTGAGGCCCGCAGGTTCGGCAGATCCTCGCTACCTACACCATCTCTTCAGGTCCGAATGGTTCATATCCGAGATGACCGCACGTCTTCGCGGAATTGGATCCTCCGACCAGGGAAACGTGCGCACACCTCGAATTAACTATGCAGACCTGGGGAGCATATCGATACCCATTCCTCCGCTGCAAGAGCAGAGCCGCATCGCCGACTTCCTCGACGCCGAAACTGCTCGAATTGAAAAAATCGCAGCCACAGCTAAACGCGGTCGAAGACTTCTCGATGAACGCCGCTGGGCAACAGTCCATTCATTCGTTACGGGGGCTGATCGTTCCGGGCCTCACTACGACCCAATGCTAGGTTGGGTTCGGCAAATTCCCGATGATTGGCCGGTTGTGCGGCTAAAGCATGTCGCCGATTTGGGAAGCGGCCACACTCCCAGTCGGACCCATGCAGAATACTGGAAAGATTGCACGATCCCTTGGATCTCGCTCTTTGACGTAGGCGGAATGCGAGATGTTCGCCAGACACGTCTAACTGAGACAGTTCAGAAGATCAGCGAACTTGGCATGGAAAATTCCTCGGCATGCCTGCACCCGGCCGGAACGGTCGTGTTGTCACGAACTGCATCCGTTGGATTCTCTACGGTCATGGGCGTTGACATGGCAGTGAGCCAGCACTTCGTCACCTGGACCTGCGGGAACTCGCTGCTGCCTGACTACCTCCTACATACGCTTCGATCCATGCGCCAGTACTTCGAAAGTGTTCAGGTCGGCACAACCAACGTTACGGTGTTTATGCCGGATCTCCAATCAATCAAGATTCCCCTTCCTTCGACAACTGAACAAAATTCGATCGTCAAGCGCATCGGCGCCATCACGGACAATATCGATTTACTTGCTGCACGGTTCGACAGCCAAGTTTCGCTACTCGCCGAACGCCGCCAAGCCCTCATCACCGCCGCCGTAACCGGCCAGATCGACGTCTCCACCGCGAGCGGACGCAACGTAACGGAGGGAATCACGTCATGAGCCCCGTTCACCACGAGTCCGCGTTCGGTGATGCGATCGTCGCCGCCATGGTGGAACGCGGCTGGCAGGAAGGAAACCCGCACGACTACCGCCCGGACCTCGGGCTCGATACCGCTCAGCTGTTCACGTTCATCGGTGCCACTCAGCCCGCCGAGTGGGACGAACTCCTTGCCCTCTACGGCAACGACGCCGACGCCGCGCAGGTCGGGTTCGCGAGACGGTTGGACCAGGCGATCACCGCCGACGGCCTGCTCACCGTCCTCCGCAAGGGTGTGAAGGACCGCGGCGTGCTCATCCGCGTCGCCTACTTCAAACCCAACCTCGTCCTCTCGGACTCGGTCCTCGACAGCTACCGGGCCAACCGGCTCACCGTCGTCCGGGAGCTCGAATACGCGACGAAGCCGGCCGACAAGGGAAACCGGCTCGACCTGGCTCTCCTCCTCAACGGCATCCCGATCGCCACCGCCGAGCTGAAGAACCCGCTCACCGGGCAGGGCGTCGAGCAGGCCAAGCAGCAGTACCGGTCGGACCGCGACCCGACCGAGCCGATCTTCACGCGCCGCGTCATCGCGAACTTCGCCGTCGACCCGGACCTCGTCTTCGTCACCACCCAGCTCCGCGGCGCGAAGACGCAGTTCCTCCCCTTCAACACCGGGTCGAACGGCCCCGGCCGCCCCGGCGGCGCGGGCAACCCCGCCCCCACCGCCCCCGGCACCTACGCCACCTCCTACCTGTGGGAGCAGATCTGGGAGCGGGACAACTGGCTCGACCTCCTCGAACGGTTCGTCCACCTCCACAGGTCCAAGGCCCCGGGCGGCGCCACCACCAAGACGGTGATCTTCCCGCGCTACCACCAGTGGGACGTCGTCAAGAAGCTCACCGCCCACGCCGCTCGGCACGGCACCGGGAACAACTACCTCGTCATGGCGTCGGCCGGCTCCGGCAAGTCGAACACCATCGCCTGGCTGGCCCACCGGCTCAGCGACCTGCACGCCGCCCCCGACGCGGTCGACGGCGCCACGCCCGGCACCCCGGTGTTCGACAAGATCATCGTCATCACCGACCGCCGCAACCTCGACGCCCAGCTCCGCGAGACCGTCGGCAGCTTCGAGCAGACCGCCGGCCTGGTCGTTCCGATCGACGAGAAGCACGGCGCCAAGTCCGAGCAGCTCGCGCAGGCGCTCTCGCAGGGCTCCGGGAAGATCATCACGGTCACCCTGCACACCTTCCCCGCTCTCCTCGACTACCTGAAGCGCGACCCCAAGGAGATCCACGGGAGCAGGTTCGCGATCATCGTCGACGAGGCGCACTCCTCCCAGTCCGGTGACGCGGCGTCCGCCGTTCGCTCCGCCCTGCGCGACCTCGGCCTGGACGCCGACTCCGACGACGACGGCGCCACGACCGTCGACGCGAAGCTGAAGAAGAAGGCCGAGGAGCGCAGCCAGGCCAAGAATCTCTCCTACTTCGCGTTCACCGCCACGCCGAAGGCCAAGACCCTGGAGAACTTCGGCACCCTGGACACCATCGACGGCGTGACGGCCTACTGGCCCTTCCACACCTACTCCATGCGACAGGCGATCGAGGAGGGCTTCATCCTCGACCCGCTCCGCAACTACGTCACGTACAACACCTACTGGAAGCTGGTCAACGAGAACCCGGATGAGCGGGAGGTCGACCCGACGAAGGCCAATCCGCTACTCGCGCGGTACGCCCTGACCCATGACTCGACCGTCGCCCAGCACGCCAAGGTCATCGTCGAGCACTTCCGCGCCCACACCAAGGGGCGCCTCGGCGGGCGCGCCAAGTCGATGGTGGTGACCGCCTCGCGGCACAGCGCGGTCCAGATGGCACGCGCCATCAAGGAGTACATCGGCGACCGCCGCTACCAGGGCGTCGGCGTGCTCGTCGCCTTCTCCGGCAGCCTCACCTACGAGGGCGAGGAGGTCACCGAGTCGAAGGAGAACGGCGGCCTGGCGGAGAGCGCCCTGCCGAAAGCGTTCGCCTACACCCGCGCCGATGACAAGGCGACCCGGTCCGGTGGCCCCGGAAAGCCCGAGTACCGGATTCTGGTCGTCGCCGAGAAGTACCAGACCGGGTTCGACCAGCCGCTGCTGACGACGATGTACGTCAACAAGAAGCTGACCGGGATCTCGGCCGTGCAGACCCTGTCCCGCCTCAACCGCACCGCCGAGCGCAAGGCCCAGAGCGACTTGGCGGTGCTCGACTTCGTCAACGAGGCCGAGGACATCCAGGCGGCCTTCCGGCCGTACTTCGAGGAGGCGGAGACGCTCCCCTCCGACCCCAACCTCCTCTACACCGCGCAGAGCCGGGTCATGTCCCCGCCGATCCTCGTCGGCCAGGAGATGCAGGACTTCGCCGGGGCGTACCTGGCGGCCGAGGAGAAGGCCGCGGGTTCGCAGGCGAAGTGGCAGAAGCTCCACGCCGAGCTGTACCGGTTCCTCGGCCCGGCGGTGGCCCGGTTCACCGACCTGATCGACAGCGAGGACGAGTACGACCGCGAGACCGCCGAGCAGTTCCGGGCGGACCTCAACGACTACATCCGCAAGTACGGCTTCCTCGCGCAGATCGTCCCCTACCAGGACGCCGAGCTGGAGCGCCTCTACCTCTACGGCCGTCACCTGCTCAACCGGCTGCCGCGCCGCGCCGACGGCGGGGTCGACGTCGGCGACATCGACCTCAGCCACATGCGCGTGGAGAAGACCGGCGAGCACAACCTGAGCCTGGCCCCCGAGGGCGCAGCGGAGCTACCGGGCTTCGGCGACGGCTCCGGCGGGGCGAAGGAACCGGAGAAGTCCCTGCTCTCCGAGCTGATCGAGCGGTTCAACGAGAAGCACGGCACGGAATTCTCGGAACATGACGTCATCCTCCCGTTCAACGCGGCCGTGGCCGAGCCCAGGGTCCGGCTGGCCGCTGTCGCCAACAACGACCAGGAGAACTTCGGGGTCGTCTTCGACGAGGTCTTCGAGGACAAGATGGCCGACCACATCGACACCATCGCCGGGCTGGGTCGCCAGTACTTCGGGGCGGACCGGAGCTTCCGCAGTTCGCTCAACCGGAGCGCCCGCAGCGCCGCGTGGCGCCTGATCCGCGAACAGGAGGGCGTCATCGACGACGTGGCCTGACGGCCCTCCCATCCAGCGCCGCCGGGCGAACCCGAACACGCCGGGCGCTGGATGGGCTATTTTCACCGTGAGCAACACTTGTCCCACAACGTGTCGATACGAGCGCAGTCGGGGGAACGGTGCCGGACGAGCCGATCGCTGGACGCTACGAGCTGATCGAAGAGATCAGCTCCGGTGGCATGGGGACGGTGTGGCGCGGCTACGACGCCGTGCTGGACCGCGAGGTGGCGGTCAAGCGGATCCGCCACGACGAGATCACGTCGCCGGAGGCCGCCGAACACTTCGCCCAACGCTTCAAGCGTGAAGCCCGGGTCACCGCGCGCATCCGGCACCACGGCGTACCCCAGGTCTACGACGCCGTCCTGGAGAGCTCATACGACCAGGTCTACCTGGTGATGGAACTGGTGCGAGGCGTATCCCTGCGCGCGTTCATCGATCCGGACCGCCCCCTTCCCATCGCGTGGGCCGCCGCCATGGCCGCGCAGGTCTGCACCGTCCTCTCCCACGCCCACGCCGTGCCCGTCGTCCACCGCGACCTCAAGCCGGACAACGTCCACGTTGCCGACGACGGCACGGTCAAGGTCCTCGACTTCGGGATCGCGGCCATCCTGCGCAAGGGCGTCACGAAACTCACCGTGGATGGGAGCTACGTGGGAAGCTCCCACTACATGGCCCCAGAACAGGTGCGATGTGCGACGATCACGCCGCAGACCGACCTGTACGCCTTGGGTTGCGTCCTGCATGAGCTGCTGTGCGGCCGTGCCCTGTTCGACGGCGCGAACGAGTTCGATATCCGGCAGCAGCACGTGTCCGCGCAGCCCCGGCCGCTCCGTGAACTGCGCGCGGACGTCCCACCCGAACTGGAGCGGCTGGTCCTGGAACTGCTGCGGAAGAATCCCGAGCGGCGGCCGATCGACGCCTACGCCGTCTACGAGCGGCTTCTGCCCTTCCTGCCACCTCCCGGCTCACCCCCGCCCGCGTCGGATGAGCGGCTGCTCCGTGTCCCGGACCCCACCCTCATGTACCGGCGGCCGAACGCCCCGCGTCCGCGGGCCGAGGACACTCCTGCGGTGCCCGGCCCCACCGCGGTCGGTCCATCGGCGTCGCCGAGCTCCGCGCCCGACACCGCGCTACGGGACGCGATCAAGGCCGCGGTGGAGCACTCCGACGCGCTGTTGGAAGACGAGCGCTTCGGCCAGGCGGCGCAGGTGTTGCAGGACGTGATCACGCCCGCGGCGGACCTCCTTGGCTCGGAGAGTCCGCGTGTCTTGCGGCTGCGTGTACGGCGCGCGGCCATCCTGCAGGTCGGCGGCGACTCCCGGCGCGCACTGGCCGAATTCGACGCCCTCGCCGCCGCCTACGTGCGCACCGGGGGCCAGGCCAGCCCGGATGCGCTGAAGTGCCGTCGCCTCGCCGCCTACTGCCGTGCGGAGCTCGGGCAGGCGACCTCCGCCTTGAAGCAGCTTCGAGAGGTACTCGGGCGAGTGCGCGCGGATGAGGGCGACGCGTCCACCACCGCGCTGGAAGTGCGCCGGTATATCGGGTTCCTGCTCCTGACCGAGGGAAACACCGAAGCCGCCATCGACGTCCTCGAACCGCTCCACCAGGACCTGTGCCTCGTCAACGGGCCCGACCACGAGGAAACACGGGAGATCGAAGACGTCCTCGCCCAGGCGCGGTCGGCCGAGGGGTGACATCGCGCCGGCGCCCCGAGCGATGCCCGGGGCCGCGCGGCGCTACAGGTGGAGGGGCAGACGTCGCGTCCGGGGACACCGCCACGCGGGAGTCAGCGTCACCCGATCAGAGGGCTGTGTCCCGGGAGGCGCCGTTCCGCGGGGCCCGCGAGATATCGAGCAGCAGCGAGTCGCGGAGCTCTACCAGAGTCCGGTTCTCGTCGAGCGCATGCAGCGCCCGCCGGTGCAGCGGTTCCGCCACCTGGTGGAACCGCTGCCGCACCTCGGGTTCGGGCCATGCGACCTCCAGGCGGGAGAAGGCGCGCCGACTGATCTCGCGGCCGTGTCGCCCTTGCGCGGCCCGTGACAGTTCATCGCTTCGGGAACGGAGCTCGTGCAGGAGCCACCACTGGTCGATGCTCTCGGCCGGACGTACTGCCAGGGTTCCGCGATTCGGGGCCATGGAGATCAGGGTGACCGCGACTCCGGCTCCTTCGGGGCGGGGCGCGACCAGGATCGTTCCCGGGTCGCACACCGATCGCGGCTCCGCATGCCCATGGTCGCCCGCCTCGACGATGTAGGGGAGTGGGGCTTCCAGGACGTGGGCCGCGGCGACGCGTGGCACGGTGACGACGTCGCTGTCGGTGGACGGCTTGGCAGGGGCCTTCTTGCCGGTCACCGCGTCGGTCACCGCTCCGAACGTGCAGGCCGTCCAGCCTGCTCGGTGCCGCGTCCGTTCTCGATGGTGGGCGTCGGCCAGGGCGACGGCGTCGGCCGCGATCCCCACGTTGAGTTCGATCTTCGCTGCGATCAGGTCGAACAGGCGGAAGATCGTATCCATCTGCTCCTGCGGCGGAACGGCCACCGGCAGCTTCTTCAGCGCGTCGATGCTGAGCGTCGCCTCGACGTGTGCCGACGTCTCGCGGGAGATCTGCGCGCGGGCGGCCGGTGTATGGAGCCAGATCCTCAGCCAGCGCATGGTCCTGTGGTCCGTGGATCTGAGGATGCCGACGGAGCGCGTTGCGATCCAGCCGTCGTGCAGCGGCGTGACCAGAGCGGTCTCCCCGACCCTGGCGCCGACCAGAACGAGGACCAGGTCGCCCTCGCGCAGAATCGCCCGCTCGGTCGCCGTTGCAGGACGTACGGGATCCGCGGCGTGCTCCGCGGTGATGCGGCCTCCGCGGATATCTCCCGCCCGAACGATCGTCTGATCGGCGGGCCGGGGCTCATCGTTGAGCCCGTATGTCGCCGTCGCGTCCGCCAGACCGCCGACCGTGGCATGGCTCCATCCTTCGAAGAGCCCTGGCGCCTGGGGAAGGGGAAAGAGCGGAGGGGTGGCCGCGCAGTCGTGCGTCATAGCTCGTCCAAGGCCCTTCGCAGCTCGATGTCCAGATTCCACGCTTCTTCGAGCTTCTTGTAGAGCTCCCATCTGATCTGGGCTATGCGCTGCCGGGAGTCGGCACCCGTGTCGCTCGGGTCGACGGCGTGATTGGGCGGCAGCAGATCGCAGTGCCCGTCCACAAGCTCGTGGAGAGAGCGGGACCGACACCACCCGGGCTGATCCTGATAGCCCTCGGCGCCATCGACGTCAGCGAAGCGCGGCGCCCCTCGCCAGGCGGCCAACGTGTGCAGGATCCGTTGGGTGCCGTCCCGCTCCAGCCGCCATCTGCGGCTGGTGCCGATCTGCTCGGATACCTTCCGGGCGTTGATGAACAGGACCTCGCCGCGCCGGTCGGTTCCGCCCCTACCCTGTGGACTCTTGTCGCGGTTCAGCAGCCACAGGCAGCAGGGGATCCGCACATGCGGAAAGAGTCCCGGCGGAAGCGCCACCACGCACTCGACCAGGTCATCGCGGACCAGTCCCTCGCGAATGCTCTGATCGGCCTTGCGGCGGTTGGTCGCGGCGCCGTCGGGCATCAGCACCGCGGCTCGTCCGTGAGGTGCCAGGCCATGGACGATGTGCAGGAGCCAGGCGAAATTCGCGTCGCCGCGCGGCGGGGGAACGTGGTCGCTCCATCGCGGGTCGTGAGGATTCGGCGCGTCGGCCGTCCAGGAAGGCATGTTGAACGGCGGATTGGCGAGCACGATGTCGAACGGCTCGGTCATCGGCTCGGCGAGGCTGTCCATGGGTGGTGCCAGGTCGGCCTTGACGCCATGGGCTTCGAGGTTCATCTGCGCGATCTGCAGGGTGCCTGCGTGCAGGTCCTGGCCGGTCAGTCGCGCCCGGACATCGAGGGATGTGTGTCGGCGCAGGTAGCGAACGGCTTCGATCAGCAGGCCCGCTGAACCGCAGACAGGATCGCAGATCCGGTGCGCGTCACGCGGCTGCACCGCTTCCACCATCAGCCGGGCGATGTCGCGGGGGGTGAAGTAGTGCCCGCCCTTCGCCTGAGAGTCCGAGAGCTCCCTCAAGCAGTGTTCGAAGAGGTCGTCCAGTCTGTCCGCCCTGTTGATGGTCGAGATCAGGCCCCGCAGTTCGTTGTCGACGGTCGGGTGAAGGCTCGGCACATCGGCCTGGCCTGCGTCGGGGGTGTTGGGGGCGGCGTCTCGCGGCAGCCAGTGGTCGAGGAACTCTCGAACGCGCGGCCCCACCCGGGGCTCGCGCTCGGCTACGGCGACGAGCCACGACCAGGTCGGCCGGGGAGACTCCCGGCCATCGTCCTGCTGTGCCGCCCAGCGCCCGTAGACCAGGGAGACGACGATGCGCCAGGCGTCGTGCTCGTTGAGAGGGTTGCTCAGACCCTGCACCAGTCGCCGGACGTGGGGCGCCACGTCAGCCGGACTTCTCACACTCACTCCCCACCGGTAGCGTTCTCCGTCCGCCATGGCGCCCCTCGTCTCGCGCACCTTTACACGAGCCCGAGAGTGGACATGACCCGAAGGACGAGCGACAGCGTAGCGCCGAAGGCTGCCACCCCCGTTAGGATCGTTGTCGGCGCACCCGCCCCGCCAAGGGTCATCAGGATCCCCGCCAGAAGGGCCACGATCACGGCCACCAGCGCCGCCACGGTCACGAACAACAGCTTCCGCTCCATGCGCAACTCCCACGGTTTCGGTACGGCGTGCGGCGCCGGCACAGCGCCGCACGGGAAAGGGTCACTCCCGGCGGTGTCGCCCACCGGGCACTGGCCAACGTAGAAGCGTGCGAGAGTCGAGCGGGGATAGCACTGCGTTTGGGATTTTCCCTTGCTTCAGCCCCCCATGAACCCGCTGGATTCGAGGGGCACGCCGTTTGGGATTAATGACGACACAAGGGCGCCCACCGGAGTCGCGGAAAGATCCAACCGACCCCGCAAGCCCGCTCCCGCGATGCCTCTGGCTCCAGCTCGCCACCGCCCGCGAGTGCTGGCCCCACGGGGTATCCGTCCACATCCCGCCTCATGTCGGCGCCCGGAACTACCGACCCCACGCGGCCCGCGACTAGATGCCCTCCAGGGGGAGCTCTTCGTATTCCTTCCGAAGGATCTTGAACAAGCGGTGGTCCGGCGGCATCCGTACGCCGTCGATGGCGCTGATCGGGCGCACACCCACCGACGCGTTGGTGGCGAACGCCGCCTGCATGCGCGGCACATCCGTGAGGTTGACCGGGACGTCCACACTGCTCCCGTGAAGATCCTTCAGCAGTCGCATGGTCACGCCCGGGAGCACCGGCTCGTCGGGCCATATGACGCGCTCGCCATCGAAGAAGGCGATGTTCCAGGTCGCGCCCTCCGACACGAACCCCGAGCCGCTGGTGAAGAGAACGTCGTCGAAGCCGTTGATCTGGGCGCTTCGGCGGTGGTGGAGCAGGCCGAAGAGTCCCACATGTTTGACCGACGGCAGATCGCGGGCGTAGACGGCCGTCTGCACGCTCATCGGGGCCGGCGGCCCGGCCCCGGCGGTGCGGGTGGTGACGAGGATATGCGGCTCTGCCCGTGCCGCCGGGGACCCGATCTCAAGCTGGGGATCGAAGACGGTGACCCGAACGATGACGGTGACCCGAACGATGACGGCCCCGCGTTCGTGACCGAGGGCACAGCGAATGAGATCCCGGACGCGGTGGGGATCCAGCTCGGTGCCGAACAGCTCGCGGCAGTCGGTGACGAGCCGCTCCAGGTGCAGGGACAGACCGCGGACACGCCGGTCCTCGACCCGCATGGTGGTGAAGTGACCGTAGTTGGTCAGGGCCAGTGCTTGCAGCTCATCAGGTGTGGCGGGCGAGCCGTTGAGTTGCGCCATAACGGGAGTCTGACACCCGCTCACACCTTCCCCAGTTCATCCAACGCCTACGCCCCGGAAAACCGGCTGTGCGCTTCGGCCCCGCGCCAGGCCGGATACGACCGGCAGAACCCGGGGCCGATCAGTACACGCACACCCTCCTCACACAGAGTCTCCACGCTTCTGTGGAAGGAGAGACGGTCGGCGTAGGCGGTGCCCACGAATATCTATCCAAGTCACCGCCCGAACGCGCCACGACTCGAGGCCCGGAGGCGGCCTCCGTCAGGGCTTGCGCGCCACGATCACGTCGCGCAGGATCGCCTGGTCGACCCGATGCTCGAAATTCCGGTAGGGGCCGGAGTCGAACACCTCCAGCCCAGCCGCGCGCAGCTCGGCGGCGACCTCCTCGCGCTTGGCCACCAGAGTGTTCCACGCGATGCCCATCGCACCGCCGGAGCGCAGCAACTCCATCCACACCGGAAGCCCTGCCCTGAGCAGGTCCAGCGGTGCGCGCCGCAGGCCTTCACCCTCGGTGCGGCTGCCGTGCTGCACGCCGTAGGGGGCATCGGTCACGAGCAAGTCGAAAGAGCCCGCGGCGTAGACGTCCCGGGCCTCGGTGGTATCGATGTTGCAGAAGCTCAGCCGCTGCGTATCGCCGGCCTTATAACGCTCCTTGCTCGGCGCCAGTGTGACCTCCAGTTGGCGCCCCAGGACCCGGCGCTGCCGGCGCACGGGGGCCACCTCGGCCTGGTGCTTCAGGCGCTTCCGCTTCAGATAGGTGCGGATGAAGCCGGAGTAGGCCTCGAAGTCGCGCTTGTCGATATCCACGCCGGCGGCATCGTAGCCGTACATGATCGCCTGGTTCAGGGTCGTACCCCGGCCGCCCAGCGGATCGAGCACCGAGAATCGACGCCGGGCCATCTCACCGGCGAAATTCGAACTCCACAGGGTGACATTGAGCAGCAATTTGGTGAACTGCTCGTTGGTCTTGCCTTGGTATTTTTGAATCGTGATGAGATCATCATCGTACAGATCGAGCCTGTGCAGCTCCTTCGGTGCAAGCAGGTCCCCCTCGATGCGGAACATTCCGTAGATCGAGGAAAGGTTCGCCAATAATGCCAGATCGGCCTCGGAAAGCTCGTCGGCCTCAAAGGTGAGGTAGGGGACTCCGCCGATCGAGGTCTGCTTGATGTCCGATATCCGGCCCTCCAGCGCGGCGCGGTTGAGCACCCCCAGCTCCGCCGTCATCAGACGCGCCGACGAGTCAGCGTACACGCGGTTGGCCGAAGGGAGCAGGAGGGTCGCATAGGTGGCCATCGGGTGTCCTTCAGTTCGGGTCGGTGCCGCGTCGTGTACGGCCCGTGCTCAGGCCGACCCGCGGTGCGCCCCGCGGCGTGCCCGGCGGTCTCTCGGGCCGTCGTCCCGCTCCATGATCCCCGAAGCGCTGCCCCCCGCGCAAAGCCCGCGGCTGACAGGCCCGGCACGACCCGACAACGCGACAAGCCGGGTGTCATCCGCAATGAGCACCACGAGAATCCTGGTTTCGGGAAACTTCCACTGGAACGCCGGGTACAGCCACACCCTGGCGGAGTACGTGGCCGCCGCACCCACTCTCGGCTGTGAGATCGCGGTTTCGCGGCAGCTCTCCTGGTTCGACGACAGGGTGGGGCGGCGCCTACCCGTCCGCAACGACCTGGCCTGGGGCACCCATCTGGTCTTCATGTTCGAAGCCCGCCAGTACCTGGACGACGAGCAACTCTCCCTCGCGGGGCGCTTCCCCCGGCACCGCAAGGCGATCATTGACTTCGACACCCACTGGGCCCCGCCACCTCTCCGTTCGGGGACGACTCGGCCGCCGGCTATCCCGCGGAGAGCTGGCACGAGCTGTACCGGACCCGCAGCGACCTGGTCCTCCAGCCCCGCCTGCCCGAATCCCTGCCTGGCGGCGCCACGTACTTCAGCTGCTATGGGCTTCCCGAGAAGGTCGTCGCACCCGCGGACTTCGGTGGCCCCGGGGCGCGAGACTGCGACATCCAGTACATCGGCAGCAACTGGTACCGGTGGGAGAGCCTGGTGAGGGCGGTCGAGGCCGCGCGTGCCGCGGATCCCCCGATGACTCGGCTGCGTGCCTGCGGCCGCTGGTGGGACGGGCCGCCCTGCCCGGGGTACGAGTCCGCCACCGCGAACGAACCCGGTCTGCTACGCGCCATGGGCGTGGACGTGCATCCGCCCGTTCCCTTCGACCGCAACATCGCCGAGATGGGCGCGGCCGCCCTGACACCCGTGCTGGTGCGTCCACTGGTCGCCGGGGGTCGGCTACGCACCCCGCGGATGTTCGAGACGCTCGCCTCGGGCAGCACCCCCGTCTTCGACCTGGCTGCTGGCCCGTCCCCGCTTCCATCTGCATTTCATCCCGACCTACTCCAGTTGGATGAATCCGGTGGAGCGGTTCTTCGCCGAGATCACCCGCCGGATGATCCTGCGGGGAAGTCACACCTCGGCCAAAGAGCCGGAGCTGGCAGTGCAGGCATGGATCGACGGCTGGAATGAAGATCCCAATCCGTTCGTGTGGCCAGGACCGCCGAGGAGATCTTCGAGACCATCACCTCATACCTTCATCGGATTAACGGCTCGAAACGCTAGGGCGTGTTCGCCCCTGCGCTATCATCACCGGCAACGCATTCGTCTTCCGATCCACAGAGGGTCCGTCGCACTCCGGGTGAACGTCCCGGTGTCTCCACTCCGCGAGAGCCGCGCACAGTGCGGGAAAGCAGCTAAAGACGCAGGCAGCCCACGCTTGGGCGCCGACCAGCGCAAGCCTCGCCGCGGACCCTTCGGATCGTCCCGCCGCACCAGTGCTGCAAGCCAGTCACAACGGTACGGAAAGAAACATCATGGTCGAACACCGAAGCGTGATCACCTGGCTGGATGAGGATCCAGATCCGATCTGCCTACGCCCGCCGCGCCACCGCATCGAACAGCGCGCGATCGTGTGGTGGACGTTGCGGTCGCTCCTGGGAATCGCAGGCTACGTCGGCCTCCCGCTGGCCGCCTTCCTGATCGCCGAGCGGTTCTGGCCCTGGCTGGCCGATCACCGCCCCTGGGCGCTCGGGGCGGCCACCGCGCTCGCCGCGCTGTTCGCGCTCTACGCGGTGGTCGTGCCCGTCTGGCGGTACGCGGTACACCGCTGGGAGGCCAACGAGGCGGCGGTCTACGCCCGCTCGGGGTGGTTCATTCGACAGTGGAAGGTCGCCCCCTTGGCCCGTGTCCAGACTGTGGACACCACGCGCGGCCCGCTGGAGCAGTTGTTGGGGTTGTCCACCCTCGTGGTGACGACCGCCTCGTCCTACGGACCGGTCGCCATCCCCGGGTTGAACCACGAGGTCGCCTCGGAGGCCGCCCAGTACATCAGCGAACTGACCCAGGCCATACCAGGGGACGCGACATGACCGCTGCCACCGAACCCGGTGAGCCGACACCTGCGCCGACACGCGCACCGACATCGGCACCTGCACCGTCCGAAGCCGACACCCCCTGGCGGCGCCTCGACGTCCGTATGGTGTGGGTCGACGCCCTGTGGGCCCTCGTATCGTTCATCCCCGCCGTACTCGTGTGGGTCCTCTACGGTGTGGACGCGGGTTGGGGGCTCTACCTGGGTGTAGGCATGGTCCTGGTCAGCGGGGTCGGTGCCGCCACCCGGGACTTCGTGCGTTGGCTGCGCACCCGCTACCGCATCACCCCTGATCACGTCGAGCTGCGCACGGGCCTGTTCGTCCGCTCCCACCGGGCGGTGCGCCGGGACCGGATCCGCGCCGTGGATATCTCGGCCAAGCTCCGGCACCGCCTGGCCGGGCTGCGGCTCGTGGTCATCGGCGCGGGCCAGCAGGGAGCGGCCGACGCCGCCTTCGAGATCGACGCGGTGTCGCCGGACACTGCCCGACGGCTGCGCCAAGAGCTACTCGGCGCCGGGGAAGCCGATGCGGGCGCCGACCCCGGCCCGGCGCGGCCGGGCCGGACGCCAGAGTCGGACGTCCAGGAACTGGCCCGGTTCCACTGGTCCTGGGTGGTGCTGAACGTCGTGGGAATCTGGATGTTCCTGGTCCCCCTGATCCTGCTGGGCATCGGCTACATCGTGTCCTGGCTGCTGGGCCTGGGGCCGCTGGTGAACGGGTGGATCGCCGCCGGCTACGGGCTGGTGACGCGGCACGGGCTCCCCGCCGTGCTGGCGGGTGTCGCCGTGCTCGGCCTGTTCGGCCTGTTCTCCTTCGCCGCCCTGTTCGTTTCCGAGCACTGGCGGTACCGGCTCTTCCGGGGGACGACCGCTCGGGGCACGGCGCTACGCAGCAGCCAGGGCCTGCTCAAAACCCGCGAGGTGAGCCGGGACGACCACCGGCTGCGCGGCGTGGAGATCATCGAGCCCCTGCGATGGCGGTGGCTGGGCGCCGGCGAGGTCGGGGTCGTCTCCACTGGGCTGGCCGAGGACAGCTGGGAGGAGAGCAGCGCCAGCACGATCCTGCCCTGTGCGCCCATCGGGCAGGCACGGCGCGTCGCTGCCGCCGCGCTCCAGGGCGACCGGCCGCTGGAGGCCGCTTTGGCGGCCCACCCCCGGGCGGCGCTGCGCCGCCGCCTCCTCTGGGCGGCCCTGGCCTCCCTGGGCGCCGCGGCAGCGGTCTGGGCGCTCGGGGCAGCGGTCGCGCCGGTACCGGCCTGGCTGGGCCCCGCGCTTCTGCCGGTGCTGCTTCCGGCGGCGCTGCTGCGCGCCTGGCTTGCCTACCGGGCCATGGCCTACACGGTGACCGGCGGGTACCTGGTGACCCGCTCCGGCGTCATGCCACGTCATCTGGCCGCGCTGAAGTGCAAGGCGATCAGCGGCCTCACCCTGCGGCAATCACTGCTCCAGCGCCGACTGGGCCTGGCGAGCGTGGAGATGTCCACAGCTGCCGGATACCAGGTCTACGGCTGTACCGACGTGGGGGTCGAGCGCGCAGGGTGGCTGCTGGCCACGGTCGGCCCGGGGATCGTCGCACCGTTCCTGAAGCGGTCTGATCCCGGGGACGGCCCCGGCCCCCTGGGGGAGGGGGGCGCGCGGGGCGGCACGCGCACCTTCGCCGACCGGCGGCGGTCGCAGATCATGTCGGCAGCCCGCGCCGTAGCCGCCGACACCGGGGCCGAACGGGTGCGGCGGACCGAGGTTGCGGCCCGGGCAGGGATCAGTGAACGCGTCATCGGCCACTACTTTCCCGATGCCCAGGACCTGGTCACGCCCGTGCCGACGAAGGCTGCGGAGTGAGGCGCCGCTGTCAGGCCCTACCCGTCAGGAAGCTCACGGTCCGGCGCAGCCCCTCGTCCAGGGAAACCTGAGGGACCCACCCTGTGGCGCGGTGGAACCGCGAGGGATCGACGGTGAAGCTGTGCGTGTCGGTCGCGGCCGCGCCGTCTGGCGGGTCGACCCTCACCACAGGCACCGGAGGACGCCCGCTCTCCTCGGCGACGGCGGCGGCGACGGCGGCGACGGCGACGGCGGCGAAGAGGTCGCTCAGCCGGGTCGGCCGCCACGTGCCCACCAGCCAGTGCCGCCCGGCAAGCACGTCGGCATGGTCCGCGGCGGCAACGACGGCCCTCGCCGCGTCCTCGACGAAGAGCAGGTCCCGGTGGACGCCGCCGGACCCCCAGAGGGTCAGCGGGACGTCGGCCAGGGCGCGCCGGACCATCGCGCTCACCACGCCGTGGTCGTCGGCGGTCGGGGCGGCGGCGGGGCCGAAGACGGTGGGCAGCCGGACCCCCACCCCTTGCACCACTGCCTTCTCGAAGGTGGCGCACCGTGCGCGCCACTGGCGGACGCCCAGAGCCGGTCGGTGGGAGGAATGGCCGGCGAGGTGAAGTGAGTGCCAGGCGAACCGGTCAGAGCCGTTGCCCCGGAGGCTTTCTGCGCCGCGTCAGTGGCCGGAGGGCCGTCGGTCGGCCGTGGAACAATCAGCCGGGTGCAGATCGGGATACTCGGGCCGTTCGAGGTCCGCAGGGGCGATGGCGGTTTCGCCGACGTTCCGGGGACACGGTTGCGGGTGTTGCTGGTCGCCCTCGCGCTCGAAGCGGGGCGTGTGGTACCGAAGGCGGCGCTCATGGACTGGATCTGGGGGGAGCACCCGCCCGCGGGTGCTGCGAACGCCCTGCAGCGCTTGGTATCCCGGCTGCGGAATGTGCTTCCGGAAGGGGCGGTCGAGGGACGGAGGGACGGCTACCGGTTGCGGGTGGCGCCCGACGCCGTCGACGCCGTGCGGTTCGAACGCCTCGTCGGCCAGGCCCGCACCGACGAGGGCCTTCGTCGGGTACGGCTGCTGCGTGAAGCCCTCGCGCTGTGGCGCGGTGCGCCCATGCAGGATGTCGGTTCGCCGGACAGCGCAGCGTTCGACGCGGCGGTCACCCGGCTCGAAGGGCTCCGCCTGAGCGCCCTGGAGGACCGGTTCGATGCGGAGATCCGCCTCGGCCACGGCGCGGAACTGGTCGCGGAACTGACCGACCTCGTGGCCGCGCACCCGCTGCGCGAGCGTCTCGTCGCCGCGCTGATGCGCGCCCTCGCCGCGACCGGCCGCGGCAATGAGGCGCTGCTCACCTACGAGCACACGAAACAGGCCCTGGCCGACGCGTTGGGCGTCGACCCTTCACCCGAGCTGTCCGCCGTGCATGTCGCGCTGCTGCGCGGCGAGCTTGGTCAGCGGGAGGAGCACCGGAGAACCAACCTGCGTGCCGAGCTGACCAGCTTCGTCGGCAAGGACGCCGATATCGCCGCGGTCCGCGAACTCGTCACCGACCACCGGCTCACCACGCTGGTCGGGCCGGGCGGCTCGGGCAAGACGAGGCTGGCCGCGGAAACCGCGCGCATGCTCCTCGGCGACCTGCCGGACGGGGCCTGGCTGGTGGAGCTGGCGTCCATCGGCGCGGACGGTGACGTGGCGCAGTCGACGCTCACCGGGCTCGGCCTGCGGGATGCTCTGCTCGGCGAGGCACCGGACGCGGAGCCGACGGAGCGGGTCATCGCCGCGTTCCGCGAGCGCGAGGCACTGCTGATCCTGGACAATTGCGAGCACGTGATCGGGTCCGCGGCGGCGTTCGCGCATCGGGTGCTCGGCGAGTGCCGATGGCTGCGGATCCTCGCGACGAGCAGGGAACCCCTCGGAATCACCGGTGAGGCGCTGTGGCCGGTCGCGCCGCTGCCCCTCCCCGCGGAGGACGCCGCCCCCGGCGCGATCGAATCCGCTCCGGCGGTCCGGCTACTGCGGGACCGAGCCGGGGCGGTGCGCAGGGAGCTGGCGACCGACGTCCGCGCATTGCCGACCATGGCGCGCGTCTGCCGGGCCCTGGACGGGATGCCGCTGGCCATCGAGCTGGCCGCGGCCAGGTTGCGCACCATGTCCCTCGGCCAGCTCGCCGACCGGATCGACGACCGGTTCCGCCTGCTGACGGGCGGCAGCCGCACCGCGCTGCCGCGGCACCGGACGCTGCGTGCGGTGGTCGACTGGAGCTGGGAGCTGCTCACCGACGCCGAGCGGGCGGTCCTGCGCAGGCTCGCGGTGTTCTCCGGCGGCGCGAGCCTGGAGGCGGCCGAGCGGGTCTGCTCGGGCGACGGGGTCGAGGCGCGGCAGGTGCTGGAGCTGCTCACCACGCTGACCGAGAAGTCGCTGGTGGTCGCCGAGGGAGACGGTGTCCCGCGCTACCGGATGCTCGGCACGATCAGGGAGTACGCGGCCGACCGTCTGGCGGAGGCCGGCGAATCGGAGTCGGCGCGCCAGGCGCATCTCGCGTTCTTCACCGAACTCGCCGAAACCGCGGAACCGCACCTTCGCCGCGCCGAGCAGCTGGAATGGCTTGCCGCGCTGGAGAGCGAGCACGGCAACACCTCCGCTGCGATGCGCGGTGCGCTCGCGGCGGCGGAGGCGCACGGCGCGATGCGGCTCGCAGCGGCCGCCGGCTGGTACTGGTGGCTCGGCGGGCACAAGGCCGAGGGCAGCGAGCTGATCATGGCCGCCGCTGCCACGCCCGGCGACGTGCCCGACGAGGTCCGGGCCGTGGTGTACGCGTTCGCCACGGGGTTCCTGACCTCCGGGCGGGCGAACGACCAGTACCAGGCGGAAAAGTGGATCCGCGGGGTGCACGAGATCAGCCGGCGTGCCCGCAGCCGCCACCCGGCGGTGCGGCTCACCGTCGCACTGGAACGCATGTTGGAGGCGCCGGAGGCGTTCCTGCCCGCATTCGAACCGCTGCTCGCCGACGAGGACCCCTGGGTCCGTGCCCTGGCCCGGCTGCAGCTCGGCAAGATGCGGATCCGGTTCGGCTGGGAAGGACCGGACGCGGAGGAGTATCTCGAAACGGCGCTCGCGGAGTTCCGCGCGATCGGCGACCGGTGGGGGATCTCGTTCGCCCTGACCGAGCTGGCGGATCGGATCGCCATGCGCGGCGATTTCAGCAGCGCATGCGAGCACTACGAGCACGCGATCGCCGTCGTCACCGAGGCCGGTGCCCTCGACGATGCCGTGCCGATGCGGTCGCGGCTGGGGCGGACGTGAAGGTCATTCAGACGATGCTCGGTCACAAGACGGCGACCATGACCCTCGACCACTACGGGCACCTGTTCCCCGATCGCCTCGATGAGGTCGCGTCGAAGCTGAGCAGTGGGCGCGCTGCCGCGCTACGCAAGGCGAAGGACGCGGCCAAGGCGAAGTCGAGGAAGCGCGCGGCCTAGAGCGCATGTGTACTAAATGTGTACTGAGCCCCTGGTACACGAAAGCGGGGACCCCGAAGGATCCCCGCTCAGGTCGTCTGACCTGCGTATTCGTTGGTGGAGCCAAGGGGAGTCGAACCCCTGACCTCCGGTATGCAAAACCGGCGCTCTGCCAGCTGAGCTATGGCCCCAGACGCGGCTGATCAGAGCATACCGCTCTGCCGGACCTGGCCGGTGCCGGTTTTCGGGGGTGGCCCGGGAGGCGCGGGCGTCGTAAGGGGACGAAACCGCCGCCCACGGCCCCAGGGACAGCAGTCGACAGCCACTGACACGTCGGACGTGCCGTGGCTGACGACCAGTGGTATTGCTAGTTTTCGCTGGCCGCCGTGGCTTCCGTCCACAGGTCGAGCTCGGCGCGGTCGGCCTGGATCTTGCGATAGACGGCGAACGCCCCGAGGGCCACCAGCACCAGGACGATGATCTTCTTCACGGTGTTGGACCCTTTCTTGTATCACGGATATACGGGTCGGTTGACGTCACGCGACTCTTCAGACCGGGTGGGATCGCCTCGGACGAACTGTGCCGGGCGTCTCCCCCGTCTACCGAGCGGTAGGCGTCACTAGAGAACTTTATGGGGTTGTCACCATGCAGACTAGCAACACCGACGGCCCCGGCTCCGACTCCCGGTGTGTTTCGGGACTCTTCGACCGATCGTTGCTGGTGTGCCCGTGTTTCCGACCGTTGGGTGGCGTGTCGCCCGGTGTTCAGGTCAGCAGGGACAGGCGTTTCAGTGTGGTGACCGTGGCCTCGGGCGAGATCGCGGAGGCGACCACCTGCCGCCAGACCTGCTGGCAGTCCTTCACCGCGTCCTCCGACTCCACGATCGCGCCGCCGTGGGTGGCGTCCACGAAGGCCAGCGACGCCTCGCCCTCGTCGAATTCCAGCACGGTGAACGGCCCCGCCGCACCGGCGTGCAGGCCGGTCGCGGTGGGCAGCAGCTGGATGGTGACCCTGTCATGGTCCCGTGCCAGTTCGATGAGGCGGCGCAGTTGGGTGTGGAGCATGTCGGGATCGGAGCCGACCCGCCGCAGCGCGTCCTCCTCCAGCACCGCGTGGTAGCGCAGCAGGTTGTCGCGGTCGAGCACCTCCTGACGTTTGAGGTAGGCGGCCACCATGCGCTCCGCGGCCCGCTCACCGCGCCCCTGGGCGCGCGCCACCGCGGCGGTGTACTCGGGCACCTGGAGGAGGTCGGGCACGAGCATCCCGGCATAGGTGTCGATGGCGATCGCGCCGGCCTCGTTCCCGACGTAGGCGGAGGACAGCACGTCCTCGTACTCGGTCCACCACGGGCGCAGGCGGGACTCGCGGACCATCGTGAGGATGGCCTCTCGTTGGCCGCCCGTCACCCCGTAGAGCTTGAGCAGCGCGGAGACCTCCATGACCGACGGCCACTTGCGGATCCCCGTTTCGATATGCCCGAGTTTGGCCGGCGACCATTCGAGCACATCGGCAACGTCACTGAGTGTCATTCCAGCTTGGACACGCCGCCGACGCAGTTCGGCGGAGAGGCGGCGGCGTCGAACAGTGGGGCTCGTCATGGCGTCTAATCCGTACACGCTGAGTACCGGTCCTGTAGCAACTAGAGAAGCACTTGACCTAGCCTCTAGCAATGCGTTTCTAGAAATCGGCCCCGGATCGGTGGTTTTTCTTTGTTCCCCGATGTCACCAACGCGCGTCGAAGCCGCAGCCAGGGGGAGGTGGGGCGAGCAGGGTGACTCAGGTGGCGACCGGTGGCGCACCGCGCGGCCGCGACGGGGTTCCGGCCTTCCGGGCGGCGTCGGAACGCGCGACCGGATTGAGCGAACGATCCGTCTGCGAGCGTGCGGTCGCGCCCGTCGGTCCGTCAGTGCAGGAGCTTGAGGCCCACGATCCCGCTGACGATCAGCAGCAGGCAGAGCACCCGGGCCACACTCACGCCGTCACCCTGCCACGCCATTCCGACGACAGCCGTACCGACCGCGCCGATGCCCACCCACACCGCGTACCCCGTTCCCACCGGAATGGTCCGCAGCGCCAGGGCCAGCCCGGCCATGCTCAGCACGAGCGCGACGACGAAGACGACCGACGGCCACAGGCGGCTGAACCCCTGCGACGCCGACAGGGCGATCGCCCAGACCGTCTCCAGCAGACCGGACACCAGCAGCAGTACCCACGCCATGACGCACCCCCGACTTTCCAGGTCCGCGCCGTCTTGTCGTACCGGGTACGGCGCACCTCGTCCGGGGCGGGCTCACACGGCACCGCCGATGCCTGTGACGATAACGCGGGCGAGGGCGTCCACGCTGCCACGCGGGGCGGTGATCCACGCCACCACCGTCTCCGAGGGGGGGAAAGCGCGTACGATGCTGGGTGGATTGCCGGGGGTATGAACCCCCTACACGCTAGGAACCCAATGAGCTATCCGATTGACGACACCGAGCAGCTGATCGCGAACGCCGAGGAGGAGCTGCCGCCCTCCACTCGCTCGCGGTTGATCGCCAAGCTGCGCAAGGGCATGCACATCGACGATGCCGCCCGCGAGCTGGGGGTGAACCCGCAGCGGATCTTCTCCGCGGCGCGCATCCTGGGGCACTTCGGCGAGCAGCTCGACGCGACGCTGACCGCTGAGCGCGACCCCGACCTGCCCCACGGAACGGTCACCGGCTACAACAAACGCTGCCGCTGCCCGCAGTGCCGAGCCGCGGTGAATCGTAGGATCTGACGCTCTTCGGCCCTTTTCGACGCCTCGGCAATCCCATCATTCACACAGAATTATCCGTTGCGATACGGCGCCCCAGGCTTATCGATCTTGATCCTGGGGAAACCGCACACCATGAACGAGCGTGTGGACTGGGCCGCGATGAGCGACGAAGAGTTCATGGCGCTGCTGCGCCAGCTGATGGAATCCCCCTCCGGGGTGGAGTCCGAGGAAGACTAGAGCAGCCACCGAGCCACCACCGCACCACCCCGCGGAGGGCGCCGCCCTCCGCGGGCCCGCCGTATGCACGGGCCTTCTCACCGCGGTCCGCGGTGTTCACCGCCCTGATGCGTCCGGCCGCTTGGCCGACGCGGCACCCTCCGGCACCGCCCACGACGCGATCGCCTCCCGGACCGGGTCGGGAAGCAGAAGCAGGCGCAGCTCGGCGCTTTCGTGCCCGGGGATCTTCGCGCGCTCGGAGTAGGCCACATGGTCGCGGTCGATCGGAACGCCGGTGTCCGGCCCGCGGCCGCCCTCCCCGTAGATCTCCAGCCAGAAGATCCACTCCCCGTCCGCGTCCTCGAAGTGGAAGACGCATTCCACGGCCATGCGCTCGGCCTCCAGAGTGGCCACGCACTCCTCCCGGCGCTCCTCCAGCATCCGCATCCACGCGTCGAACTCGGCCCGCCGTCCCGGGCGGATGCGGTGGCGGGTCAGTTCGACCTTGAGCCCGGGCGGCAGCGAGGCGGTGCGATCGTCGGGCATGGGCGTCCTCCCAGCGGTGGCCAGGGGCGCCCGTCCTCTCCGTCGGAGAACGCCTCCCCGGTCGGCGACACCGCCGATCCTGCCGGGCCGACGCCCCGCTGTCACACCAATATTCCGCGGGCGGGCAGTTCCGAGGTGGGGAAGACCGCGGGGGCACCCGCCAGGTGCACGCGGACCGTCTCGCCGACCAGCGGCGCCGGGTAGACGTGCGACCGCACCCACAGCTCCGTCCCGTCGCCGTCCAGGGCCAGCTCCACAACGGTGTCGTGGCCCGCGAAGGTCACGTCCTTGACCACGGCCAGGGCACCCTCGTCCGCGTCGGTCCCCAGGACCAACCGCTCGGGCCGCAGCACCACGTCGCACCGCCCCGCGGGCACCTCCATGCCCTCCACCGGCGCCAGGCGCCCCAGGGCGCAGTGCACCCGACCGGCGCGGAACTCGCCCGGCAGCACCACCGTCTCCCCGATGTAGGCGGCCAGCTCGGCGTCGGCCGGCCGCTCGTACACCTCGCGCGGCGCCCCCGACTGGGCGACCCGACCGTCGCGCATCAGCGCCACGAGGTCGGCCATCGACATGGCCTCCTCGCGGTCATGCGTCACCATCAGCGCCGTCACCCCGGCGGCCCGCAGCACCCCCCGCACCTCCTGGCGCAGGGTGGCCCGCAGCCCGGGGTCCAGGGCGTTGAACGGCTCGTCGAGCAGGATCAGCGACGGTTCGGGCGCCAGTGCGCGGGCCAGCGCCACCCGCTGCTGCTGCCCGCCGGACAGCTCGTGCGGCATCCGACCGCCGTACCCCGCCAGTCCGACGAGCTCCAGCACCTCGGCACTGCGCAGTCGCGCGTCCCGGCCACCGCGCAGCCCGAACTCCACGTTCTTGGCCACCGACATGTGCGGGAAGAGCGCGCCCTCCTGCGGCACGATCCCGATACCGCGCCGCTCCGGCGCCACGTGCGTCCGGCCGCCGTCGGCCAGCCGTCGGCCGCCGACGTCGACGAGGCCCGCATCCGCCCGCTCGAAGCCCGCGACCACGCGCAGCAGGGTCGTCTTGCCGCATCCCGACGGCCCCAGCACCGCGGCCAGGCATCCGTCGGGGATCTGCAGGTCGACCCCCCGCAGGACCGGGGTGGTGCCGAAGGACTTGGTGACACCGGTGACATCCAGCAGGCCCATCATCGATCTCCGAATCCGTTGACCTTGTATCCGAGGAGGAAGGCGGGCACCGCCGCCAGCACGATGAGCAGCACGGCATACGGCGCGGCGGCCCCGTAGGCGCCGATCTCGGTGTGCGCCCACAGCCGGGTGGCGATGGTCTCCATCCCGGTGGGGCGCAGCATCAGCGTGGCCGGGAGCTCCTTCATGCAGGTGAGGAAGACGAGTGCGGCACCGGCCGCCACGCCGGGGGCGGCCAGCGGCAGCGTCACCCGGGTGAACGCGCGGCCGGGGGAGGAACCCAGGGAGCGCGCCACCTCCTCCAGTCCCGGCGGGGACTGGCCGACGGCCGAGCGGACCGCGCCCACGGCCGCCGGCAGGAACAGCAGCGCGTAGGCGAACACCAGCAGCGGTGTCTGCTGGTAGAGCGGGTAGGCGTAGCGGACCGAGAGGAACACCAGTGCCAGCGCCACCACGATGCCGGGCAGCGAGTAGCCCATCCACGTGGCCCGCTCCAGCAGCCGCGGGATCCTGCCCGGGTGGCGCGCGGCCAGCACCCCCACGGGCAGCGCGAGGAAGACGGCGAGCAGCGCGCCGCCGGCGGACACACCCAGTGTGGTCGCGGCCGTGGTGCCGAGGAGGGGCAGGTCCAGCCCGGCCGAGGAGCCGATCGTCACCCAGTAGGCGAGGCTCACGATCGGGAAGCCGAGGGTGAGGGCGGCCAGTGCGGCGCACGCGCCCAGCGCCGGGACGGTCCAGGCCCCCAACCGCGCGGGCGGCCGCACCCGGGTGGCCCCGGAGCCGACGCGGCTGAACCGCGCGCGGCCGCGGGCCCGTGCCTCGCCCCACAGGATGAGCAGGGTGACCGAGACGAGCACGACGCTGAGGACCGCCGCCGGGGTCCGGTCGAAGCTCGCGGTGTAGGAGGTGTGGATGACACGGGTGAAGGCGTCGAACCGCATGATCGACACCGACCCGAAGTCGGAGAGAACGTACAGCGCGACCAGCAGCGCACCGGCCGCCGCGGCGGGCTGCACCTGCCGCAGGGTCACCGTGAAGAAGACGGCCGCCGGTCCCCGTCCCAGTGATCGTGCCACCTCCTCCTGGTCGCGGTCGGCGCGTTCCAGGGCGGCGGCGACCGGGAGGAAGACGTAGGGGAAGCAGCACAGCGTCAGCACGATGGCCGCGCCGGCGAAGCCGCGCAGCCCGGGGAAGGCGGCGATCCACACGAATGCCGCGACGTAGCTGGGGATGGCCAGCGGGAGGGTGGCGAGCAGCGCCCACGCGCGGCGGCCGGGCAGGCGGGTGCGGGCGACCAGCCAGGCCATGCCGACGCCGATGACCAGGCAGGCGCCGGTGACGGTGGCGGCCAGGCCGAGGCTGCGCAGGATGAGCCGCAGCGTGCGCTCGCGGAGCAGGATGTCGGCGGCCGCGGGCAGCCCGTTCTCCAGCGCCCGGACGAGCACGTAGGTGAGCGGGAGCAGTGCCAGCAGCGCGGTGAGCGCGGCGAGCGCGACCAGCAGTGGGGGCAGAGACGCCGAGCGGCCGGGCCCGCCCCTCTCCAGGGCCGGCCCCGGCGCGCCGCGGGTGCGTTCGGTCGCCGTCACACCAGGCCGGATTCTTCGATCATCTTGAGGGTCTCGTCGAGCGTGTGCAGGTCGCTCAGGTCGATGTCGGGCTGCTCCAGGTCGTCGAGGGGCGGCAGGTTCTCGCCCGGCTCGACGCCCTCGGCCAGCGGGTACTCGGAGGTCTCGGTGGTGAAGTAGGCCTGGGCGTCCTCGCTGAGCAGGTACTCCAGCGCCTTCTGCGCCTGCTCGGGGGAGTCGCTGGAGGAGAGGATCCCGGCCCCGGCGACGTTGATCAGCGCGCCGGCGTCGCCGCCGGGCAGGTAGTGCAGCTCGGACTCGACGGCGTCCTCGCCCAGCTCCTTGACCCGCTCGTACCAGTAGTAGTGGTTGTTGAGGCTGATCGCGATCTCGCCGGCGTCCAAGGCGTCGAGCATGAGCCCGTTCTTCTCATAGGACTGGACGCCGTTGCCGGCCATGTCGTCGAGCCACTGCTGGGCGGCGTCGTCGCCCTCGATGATCCGCAGGCCGGTGACGAAGGACTGGAAGGAGGCGTTGCTGGGTGCGATGCCGACCTTGCCCTTCCACTCGTCGTCGGTCAGGTCCATGACGCTGTCAGGTGGCGTGTCCACCTGGCGGGGGTCGTAGGCGATCACGCGGGAGCGGCCGGAGATGCCGACCCACTGCCCGTTGTCGGCGTTGAACTCGGCGGGTACCAGGTCGAGCACGTCGTCGGGCAGGTCGGTGAGCATGCCCTCCTCGCCGAGCGCGCCCAGCGCGCCGGCGTCCTGGGCGATGAAGAGGTCGGCTTCGGTGCGCTCGCCCTCTTCCAGCAGCTGGGCGGCCATCTCGGCGGTCTTGCCGTAGCGGACCTCGACCTTGAGGCCCGTCTCGTCCTCCATCTTGTCGATGAGGGGCTGGATGAGCTCCTCGTCGCGGCCCGAGTAGATGGTGATCGAGTCGTCGGACGACGCAGCGTCGGTGCCGTCTCCGTTTCCGCCGCATCCGGCCGCCACAAGGGCGAAGGCGGGCAGGGCGACAGCCGCGAGGCGGCGATGCCGAGACAGGAAGGTACCCACGGTCAAACTCCTGGTGATCTAGACGGGGGGATCCGGGGGGGTCGTGGAGCTCAGCCGGCCAAGCCCTACCAATGTAAGTGAGGCTAACCTAGCTAAGGCTCACCTTCCCAGGGATATCCGCAGGTCGTGATCGTTTCGTGTCGTCCGACCACTCGTGGGGGAGAAGGAGATACCGGTTCCCCGCGTGAAGATCGCCTTAACACCGGGCGTCGCGAACGCGACACCACTCGCGGTGACGATCCGTTGGCGGATCCGTGACGATCCGGCGACGTGTCGACACCGCGACCCGGCGTGGTGTCGACATCACCCCGAGTCGACCTCGTCCCTCAGAGACGGGCACGCCCTCAGCGGACGGCCCGGCCGAGCCGCTCGGCCATGGCCCGGATGTGCTCGACGAGCTCGACCGGCTCCACCACCTCGAACTCGAAGCCGATCATGGCCAGGTGAAGCACGAGCATGTCGAGCGTCCCCGCTCCCGTTCGCAGCTCGCACGAGGTAGCGTCGAGGGGCTTCAGCACCCCCGACAGCGCGGACACGCGCTCCTCGGCCACCGCCACCGGAACGCGCAGGATCACCCGCGCCTGGAATTCGTAGGCCTCGCTCGAAACCCCCCGCCGCACCAGGTCGCCCGCGTCCTCCGGCGGGGTGCGCGGAACCACGCGCGGCCCCGTCGACAGCGGCGGCTCGATCCGGTCCACCCGGAAGGTGCGCCAGTCGTCCCGGTCGACGTCCCACGCCACCAGGTACCACCGCCCGGACGCGTTGACCATCCGGTGCGGCTCCACAAGGCGCCGGGACTCCGAGCCCGTGTGGTCCCGGTAGGCGAACCGCAGCCGCTCGGAGTCCCGGCACGCCCCCGCGATCACCGTGATGACGTCGGCGTCCACCGTCGCCGCCGACCGCAGCAGCGGAACCGTGAAGGTGTGCAGGGCGTTCGCCCGGCGCCTCAGCCGCGCGGGCAGCACCTGCTCCAGCTTGGCCATGGCCCGCACCGATGTCTCCTCGATCCCGGTGACGGACCCACCGGCCGCCGTACGCAGCCCCACCGCCACGGCCACGGCCTCGTCATCGTCGAGAAGCAGCGGCGGCAGCACGGCACCGGCCCCCAACCTGTACCCCCCGGCCACCCCGGGCGTGCCGTGCACGGGGTAGCCGAGGTCGCGCAGCCGCTGTACATCCCGCCGGACCGTCCTCGGCGTCACCCCGAGACGCTCGCTCAGGTCCGCACACGACCAGTCGCGACGGGACTGCAGGAGAGCGAGAAGTCGCAGGAGGCGCGTTGAGGTGTCGGACATGCCTCCCAGCTTCCCGCACGCCGCGGACGGACGGTGACCGCGATCCGGGCCGACGCGCCGACGCGCGGGTACGCCGACCGCACCGGTGCGCCCACGCATCGCGGCCCGGTCGCGGTGGGCGGCCGGTGCCCGGGGGACGTGCGGTCAGAGCGCGGGCCGACGGCCGAGGTGTACGGTCCTGGCCGTCAGCAGGAACAGGTCCTCCCGTCGGTCGACACCCGCCGGGTCTGCGGGGTCGAGCAGCCGGTCCAGCGTCGCCAGGTCCTCGGCGTCCAGGAACTCATCCGACGCCGCCCGGTGCCGCTCCAGGGATCGCCGCACGAACCGCCGCGGCCCCTCGGCCAGCGGCGCGGGAAGGTCGACCAGGAAGGTCCGGCTGCGCACATCGGTCAGCCCCGCGGCACGCAGCATGCCCGGCCAGTCCTCGACCACGGCGACCGACCCCGGTAGCTCGGCGCGCATGCGGTCGAACCCTTCGGCCATCGCAACGGTCAGCCGCTCCTGCAAACCGGGACGCCCGAACCCCAGGTCCCGGGGGAGCCAGCGGGGCGGGAGCCCACCCTCGACGACGGCGAGGACACCGCCGACGTCGAGCAGGGCGGCCAGTCGGCGCAGCGCGTCCTGCTGGTCGCCGACGTGGTGCACCACCTGTGCCGACCACACCAGGTCCGCCGGCCCCAGCTCGGCGAGGTCCTCCGGGAACCGCGCCTGCCTGGTCCGCAGCCGGACACCGAGCCGCTCCGCCCGCTGTTCGGCACGCGCCAGCAGCTCCGGCTCGCCGTCGACCGCGACCACCTCGGCCTCCGGGAACATCGAGGCCAACCGGCACGCGGCCACTCCGGGGCCGCTCCCGATGTCCAGGACCCGGTGCGGGTCCAGGTGCCGCAGCTCCGCCAGGGCCTGGCGCACATAGGGGATGAGCGTCTCGCCCTCCAGCTCCAACATGTCGGCCATCGCCGCCCAGTCGAGGTCGTCGCCGTGGCCGTGGCCGTGGCCCTCCCTGTGACCGTGATCGCCGCCCCGCTGCCCGTGCTGATTCATCGTGCTCCCTCCACCACGTGCAGTCCGTCCTCCGCAAGGTCCGCCTCGACCAAGTCCGCGTTGACGGCGACCGCCGCCTTCGCCCCGGCCGCAGCCGCTGCCACCACAAAGGCGCGCGGGTCCACCACGTTGCCGACCGCCCACACCCCGGGCACGCTGGTCCGACCGTTCGCGTCCACCCGGACCAGGCCATTGTCGTCCCGCCGACACCCCAGACCGGTGAGCAGCGCGTCGTTGGGCACGAACTCGGGCGGAACGAACAGCGCCGAACGCCCCACCACGGTCCCGTCCGCCATCCGGACACCTCGCAGCCGGTCATCCTCGACCACCAGCCCGCTCACCTCACCGTGCACGATCCGGACCCCGCTCGCCGCCAGCTTCGCGCGGCCTGGCGCGTCGAGGTCCCTGCCGTCCTGGGCGAAGAACACCACGTCGTCCGACAACCGCCGCACCAGCAGCGCCTGGTGCACCGCCTCCGGCCGCCACCCCAGAACGCCCAACCGCTGGTCGCGCACCTCCCAGCCGTGGCAGTAAGGGCAGTGCAGCACATCCCGCGCCCACCGCTCCCGCAGGCCGGGCAGGTCGGGCAGGGCGTCGCGCAGGCCTGTAGCCGCGATCACCCGCCGCGCCCGGACCACGCTCCCGGTCAGCTCGGCCTCGAAACCTCCGGCCGCCGCATCCGGGCCGAGAGGAACGTGGTCGGCGCGCCGCACCACGCGCACCTCGTCGGCGACGACCCGCCCGCCGTAGTGCTCGACCTCTCTCCGGCCGACGGCCACCAGCTCGGCCGGCGGCATGCCGTCGCGGGACACGAACCCGTGCACCTGCCGCGCGGGCGCGTTGCGCGGGCGGCCGCCGTCGACCACCAGCACCCGGCGGCGGGCCCTGGCCAGGACGAGCGCGGCGTTCAGCCCGGCCGCGCCGCCCCCGACCACCACGACGTCGACGGAGCCGGCCCCACCGGCGCCCTCCCTGCGGCACTCGTCCCTGCCACCCCTGACGCCACCGTCACCCCTGACGCCGCCGTCACCTCTGCCTCCGCGGTCCTCCACCTCGGCCTCCCTCAGCTCTCGTATCGGCGGCCGCTCTTCGGCACCGACCTCGGTTCCTGGGTCCGACCTTGCGGCAACGGGAGCTCATTTGACAAAGTTTGTTGCTGTTTCTGCAATAGGGGGATGGACGACGTACTCGCCGCGGTCGGACCGCGGCTCAAGCGCCTCCGGCAGGAGCGCAACTGCACCCTCGCCGCGCTGTCGACGACCACCGGGATCTCGGTCAGTACGCTGTCCCGGCTGGAGTCCGGCGGGCGCAAGCCCAGCCTGGAGCTGCTGCTGCCCATCGCCCAGGCCCACCAGGTCCCCCTCGACGAACTGGTGGGCGCGCCCCCGGTCGGCGACCCGCGTGTCCGGCTGAAGCCGGTCAAGCGCGGAGACTCGACGATCGTCCCGCTGACCCAGCAGCCCGGCGGCCTCCAGACGTACAAGATGGTCATCGGCGCCACCCGCACCACCCCCGACCCATGCACGCACGAGGGCTACGAATGGCTCTACGTCCTCAGCGGCAGGCTGCGGCTGGTGCTCGCCGAACACGACCTCGTACTCACACCGGGAGAGGTCGCAGAATTCGACACCCGGTTGCCGCACTGGTTCGGTAGCACCGGCGAGGCGCCGGTGGAGATCCTCAGCCTCTTCGGCCCGCAGGGTGAACGCATGCACGTCCGAGCCAGGCCCCGCCCCAGCGGCGGGCGGGTGGCCGGCAGCCGACCCTGACCGCGTTACAGATGCCGACCGATACCGTCACAGTGGCTTAAGGCGAGCCTTGAGCAGGCAGAACTCATTGCCCTCGGGGTCGACGAGAACGTGCCAGGACTCCTCGCCGGTCTGGCCGATGTCCACCGGGCGCGCCCCGAGCTTCAGGAGGCGTTCGAGCTCGGCGTCCTGATCGCGGTCGGTGGCGTTGACGTCGATGTGCAGCCGGGGCTTCCCCGGCTCCGGCTCGTCCCTGTAGCTGAGGATGATCGTCGGCTGCGGGCCGCCGAACCCTTCGCGTGGTCCGATCTCAAGGGTGCCGTCCTCCTCGCGATCGAGCACCACGAAGTCCAGGACCTCGCACCAGAACCGCGCCAGCACCTCAGGGTCGCGGCAGCCGAGCACGAGCTCACTGATGCGACATGCCATGGACACGACCTACTTTCAGCGTGGGGACCGCCGGGGCGGCCATGCGCGGAGCTCCATGGCTCCCCGCAGTGGAGACATGATCGGGACCGTACCGGGGGAGGCGGTCAGGGACAAAGGGTTTTCAGAGGCCTCACCCCGCCGACTCCCGGCTAAGCCCTCGGGGCGGGGGCCGGCGACTCGTTCTCCGGGTTCCCCTTGCCCTGCGCGGGACGGTCGGGGATCTTGGACAGCGCCCACTTCTGCGCCAGCTCCGCCGGGCCGTGGGAGAAACGGAGCAACCACAGGTACGAACCGCCCATGAGCAGCGCGCAGACCGCGACGCCCAGGCCCAGCCCTCCCCACGGGCCGAAGGCGTCCAGCATCAGGGCCTCCAACCCGAGAGCGGGAATGAGGACCGATCCGAGCAGATTCTGGGCCACGTACCCGGTCAGGGCCACCTGGCCCAGCGACGTCAAACCGATGGTCATGGGTCCCGGCCGACGCACGCGGTCGAGCACAAGACCGGCCAGCCCGATGTAGCCCAGAGCAAGGATCGCGGAGACCCCGTACCGGTGGATCATGGCCAGATCGTCCATCGTGGACAGCTCGGTGAACACGGCGAGGGGAAGCCCGAGTCCCACTCCCCAGACGAGAAGGTGTCGGCGGATGCGCCGACCCTTGGCATCGTCGGCGAACACCCCCGCCCGATACATCCGCACACCCAGGAGGAACAGGAACACCGTCATCGGGAACATCTGCCACGGCTCGTCGCCCCACCTCAGCTGGAGCAGGTGGTGGAAGCGGTCGTAGACCATATCCCAGTACGAGTCTGCGAAGGACGAGAAGCCGGTGCCTTCGCCACCAGCGGGCAAGAGCCCATCTTCGCGTGCCCCCATCCTGGCGGGGTCGGCACCAGGGAACATCCGGAGATCCAGGGTGGATGCGGCGATGACGGCCAGGTGCAGAGCGCCTGCCGCCCACATCACCGCATCGCACACGCCCTGGGACCGATTGAGCAGCCAGGCAACCAGCAGCGCGGTGACCGCGTAACCCATCAGCACGTCCAGATCGAAGATCAGCACGAAGTGCAGTAGGTTCACCGACGCCGCGGCGCTATCCGAGAACGGGAGGCACGGCCTGCTGGGCGGCCTTGCCGACGGTCACCCGCGGCACGTCCAGCGGGGAAAAGCAGCACCGAGGAGCAGGGGCGGGGAGGGGCGCCCTTCCACCCCTCTCTCTCCCGTTGATCTCGGAGATATCGGGGTATCCCACACGGTTTTCACCCCGATATCTCCGAGATCAACGAAAGAAGACCCGACCCGGGGCGGCAAGGACGCCCTCCCCTCTCCTCCTCGCCGCTGCTTCTGCGTACGGCCCCAGAACCGGACAACGGAGACCGCCCCACACCCGGCCCGCCCGACCACCCAGCACACCCCCCGAACCCCACCCACCCACGGGTTCACACAATCACAAACACAAACACAAACAACAAAAAAGTGGAGGGCCACCCCCACAAAAGGGGGCAACCCTCCACCTCAAAGAATGCGCGGCGGCGACCTACTCTCCCACCCCACCACAGGGCAGTACCATCAGCGCAGGAGGGCTTAACGACCGGGTTCGGAATGAGACCGGGTGTTTCCCCTCCGCCAAAACCACCGCAACCCTCAACCACCACCAACAGGAACAACCCCGCCAGCGTGGAAAACCAGGGCCGCAACAGCGGCACAATATGAAAAAACAAACGATTCGTGTGCGATCTTCGCCAACCACCCCACCACCCACAAGCGGTGAAAGAAGTCGATAGTGTGCGCGAGCACCCAGCATCTGCGGTGGACAAGCCCTCGGCCGATTAGTACCGGTCAGCTCCACCCCTCACAAGGCTTCCACACCCGGCCTATCAACCCAGTCGTCTACTGGGAGCCTTACCCCCACCGAAATGGGGCAGGAGACCTCATCTCGAAGCAGGCTTCCCACTTAGATGCTTTCAGCGGTTATCCCTCCCGAACGTAGCCAACCAGCCATGCTCCTGGCGGAACAACTGGCACACCAGAGGTTCGTCCGTCCCGGTCCTCTCGTACTAGGGACAGCCCTTCACAAGTCTCCAACGCGCACAGCGGATAGGGACCGAACTGTCTCACGACGTTCTAAACCCAGCTCGCGTGCCGCTTTAATGGGCGAACAGCCCAACCCTTGGGACCAACTCCAGCCCCAGGATGCGACGAGCCGACATCGAGGTGCCAAACCATCCCGTCGATACGGACTCTTGGGGAAGATCAGCCTGTTATCCCCGGGGTACCTTTTAGCCGTTGAGCGACACCGCTTCCACACGCCGGTGCCGGATCACTAGTCCCTGCTTTCGCACCTGCTCGACACGTCCGTCTCACAGTCAAGCTCCCTTGTGCACTTACACTCAACACCTGATTGCCAACCAGGCCGAGGGAACCTTTGGGCGCCTCCGTTACCCTTTAGGAGGCAACCGCCCCAGTTAAACTACCCACCAGACACTGTCCCCCACCCGGATCACGGGTGCGGGTTAGATGCCCGAAACAGCCAGAGTGGTATTTCACCAACGCCTCCACCACCACTAGCGTAGCGGCCTCACAGGCTCCCACCTATCCTACACAAACCATCCCAAACACCAATGTCAAGCTATAGTGAAGGTCCCGGGGTCTTTCCGTCCTGCTGCGCGAAACGAGCATCTTTACTCGTAGTGCAATTTCACCGGGCCCATGGTTGAGACAGCGGGGAAGTCGTTACGCCATTCGTGCAGGTCGGAACTTACCCGACAAGGAATTTCGCTACCTTAGGATGGTTATAGTTACCACCGCCGTTTACTGGCGCTTAGATTCCCAGCCTCGACCCCCGAAAGGAATCTAACCGGTCCTCTTAACGTTCCAGCACCGGGCAGGCGTCAGTCCGTATACAGCGTCTTACGACTTCGCACGGACCTGTGTTTTTAATAAACAGTCGCTTCCCCCTGCTATCTGCGACCCCACCCAGCTCCAGAGGAAAACTCCTTCACCAGACAGGGCTCCCCTTCTCCCAAAGTTACGGGGACAATTTGCCGAGTTCCTTAACCATGGTTCACCCGAACGCCTCGGTATTCTCTACCTGACCACCTGCGTCGGTTTAGGGTACGGGCCGCCCACACACTCGCTAGAGGCTTTTCTCGACAGCACGGGATCACTCACTTCACCAAAAACGGCTCGACATCACGCCTCACCCTAATATGGAGCACGGATTTGCCTATGCTCCGGGCTACACGCTTATCCCGGGACAACCACCGCCCGGTAGAGCTACCCCACTGCGTCACCCCATCACTTACCTACTACCCTCCTGGGTCCCACGCCTCCACGGAAAAACACCCGAAGGTGAAAAACCGCTTCAGTGGTGGTTAGCATCAAAGGATTCGATACTGGACGCGTGCGAACGGGTACGGGAATATCAACCCGTTATCCATCGACTACGCCTGTCGGCCTCGCCTTAGGCCCCGACTCACCCTGGGCGGATTAACCTGCCCCAGGAACCCTTAGTCAATCGGCGCACACGTTTCTCACGTGTGTCTCGCTACTCATGCCTGCATTCTCACTCGCACACCCTCCACCACACGATCACTCGGCAGCTTCACCGGATGCACGACGCTCCCCTACCAACCAGCACCCTAGGTGCCGGCTCCACAGCTTCGGCGGTGTGCTTAAGCCCCGCTACATTATCGGCGCAGAACCACTTGACCAGTGAGCTATTACGCACTCTTTAAAGGATGGCTGCTTCTAAGCCAACCTCCTGGTTGTCTCAGCAACTCCACAACCTTTCCCACTTAGCACACGCTTAGGGGCCTTAGCTGATGATCTGGGCTGTTTCCCTCTCGACTACGAAGCTTATCCCCCGCAGTCTCACTGCCACGCTCAACTTAACCGGCATTCGGAGTTTAGCTGACCTCAGTAACCTTGTCGGGCCCATCAGCCAACCAGTCGCTCTACCTCCGGCAAGCAACACGCAACGCTGCACCTAAATGCATTTCGGGGAGAACCAGCTATCACGGAGTTTGATTGGCCTTTCACCCCTACCCACAGCTCATCCCCCAGGTTTTCAACCCTGGTGGGTTCGGGCCTCCACGACCTCTTACAGCCGCTTCACCCTGGCCATGGGTAGATCACTCCGCTTCGGGTCTACAGCATGCGACTCAAACGCCCTATTCAGACTCGCTTTCGCTACGGCTACCCCACCCGGGTTAACCTCGCCACACACCATAACTCGCAGGCTCATTCTTCAAAAGGCACGCCATCACCCACACAAAAGCACAGGCTCTGACGGCTTGACAGCACACGGTTTCAGGTACTATTTCACGACCCCTCACCGGGGCACTTTTCACCTTTCCCTCACGGTACTAGTGCACTATCGGTCACCAGGACGTATTCAGGCTTAGCAGGTGGTCCTGCCAGATTCACACGGAATTTCACGGGCTCCGCGCTACTCGGGAGCATGCCCAGCAGCCAGTGCTCTGCCTTCACCTACGGGACTCTCACCCACTCCGGTACCGCTTCCCAACGGATTCAGCTAACAGAACACACAACCACCCCAGGCCGGCAGACCTGAACAGGCACATCCCACAACCCCGCACACGCAACAACTGCCGTCTATCACACGCGCACGGTTTAGCCAACATCCCCTTTCGCTCACCACTACTCAGGGAATCACATATTGTTTTCTCTTCCTGCGGGTACTGAGATGTTTCACTTCCCCGCGTTACCACCAACCGCCCTATACATTCAGGCGGCGGCAACCCGACACAACTCGGGCTAGGTTTCCCCATTCGGACACCCGCGGATCAACGCTCGGTTGACAGCTCCCCGCGGCCTATCGCGGCCTCCCACGTCCTTCATCGGCGCCTGGTGCCAAGGCATCCACCGTATGCCACACATACTTGGCCACCACAGATACAAGATGCTCGCGCACACTATCCACGAATCAAAAAACCAGCCACACACCCAACCACAACACCAGACAGCAGCAGCCGGAACCTCCCACCAACTCCACCGGCCAACAACCAGCGAACAAGCAGGACGACCGCAACCCGGGTCTTCATCGGGGTGGCAGCGGGAAGACAACCACACGGTCGCTCCCTCAGACACCCAACAGCGCGCCCACACCCCTCTTCCAAACGGTGCAGGACGTTTGCTTCTCAAAACCCAGCCATCCCAGGCAACCCCGGTCCAGAAAAACCAGACCAGGAACCCGGGTCCACTTCCGAGTCCGCCGACCAATCGGAAAAACCCTGCGAACGCAGGAACCGTCGGCTATCAAAGACTCCTTAGAAAGGAGGTGATCCAGCCGCACCTTCCGGTACGGCTACCTTGTTACGACTTCGTCCCAATCGCCAGCCCCACCTTCACCCACTCCCTCCCACAAGGGGTTAGGCCACAGGTTTCGGGTGTTGCCGACTTTCATGACGTGACGGGCGGTGTGTACAAGGCCCGGGAACGTATTCACCGCGGCAATGCTGATCCGCGATTACTAGCGACTCCACCTTCATGGGGTCGAGTTGCAGACCCCAATCCGAACTGAGACCGGCTTTTAGGGATTCGCTCCGCCTCACGGCATCGCACGCCCACTGTACCGGCCATTGTAGCATGTTTGCAGCCCAAGACATAAGGGGCATGATGACTTGACGTCATCCCCACCTTCCTCCGAGTTGACCCCGGCAGTCTCCCATGAGTCCCCACCACTACGTGCTGGCAACATGGAACAAGGGTTGCGCTCGTTGCGGGACTTAACCCAACATCTCACGACACGAGCTGACGACAGCCATGCACCACCTGTCACCGATCCCCGAAGGACCCGCTATCTCTAACGGATTACCGGTGATGTCAAACCTTGGTAAGGTTCTTCGCGTTGCGTCGAATTAAGCAACATGCTCCGCCGCTTGTGCGGGCCCCCGTCAATTCCTTTGAGTTTTAGCCTTGCGGCCGTACTCCCCAGGCGGGGCGCTTAATGCGTTAGCTACGGCACGGGAACCGTGGAAAGCCCCCACACCTAGCGCCCAACGTTTACGGCGTGGACTACCAGGGTATCTAATCCTGTTCGCTCCCCACGCTTTCGCTCCTCAGCGTCAGGTAAGGCCCAGAGACCCGCCTTCGCCACCGGTGTTCCTCCTGATATCTGCGCATTTCACCGCTACACCAGGAATTCCAGTCTCCCCTACCTACCTCTAGCATGCCCGTATCCACTGCAAAACCAGGGTTGAGCCCCAGCCTTTCACAGCAGACGCGACACACCGCCTACGAGCTCTTTACGCCCAATAATTCCGGACAACGCTCGGACCCTACGTATTACCGCGGCTGCTGGCACGTAGTTAGCCGGTCCTTATTCCCCACCTACCGTCAACCCGAAGAAAACCCCGGGCCTGCGTGAGTGGTAAAAGAGGTTTACAACCCGAAGGCCGTCATCCCCCACGCGGCGTCGCTGCGTCAGGCTTCCGCCCATTGCGCAATATTCCCCACTGCTGCCTCCCGCAGGAGTCTGGGCCGTGTCTCAGTCCCAGTGTGGCCGGTCGCCCTCTCAGGCCGGCTACCCGTAATCGCCTTGGTAGGCCGTTACCCCACCAACAAGCTGATAGGCCGCGAGTCCATCCCCAACCGAAACAACTTTCCACACCCCACCATGCGGAGGGGCGTCGTATCCGGTATTAGACCGCGTTTCCACGGCTTATCCCGGAGTCAGGGGCAGGTTACTCACGTGTTACTCACCCGTTCGCCGCTCGTGTACCCCCGAAAGGGCCTTACCGCTCGACTTGCATGTGTTAAGCACGCCGCCAGCGTTCGTCCTGAGCCAGGATCAAACTCTCCATCAAAGGCCAAACAACCGCACGCACCCGAGGGCGCGGCGGTAAACCTGGAAGAGATAACCCTGACCGACCAGGTATCACCCTGGCCAATCAAAGGAACCCCGAGCACCAACCGGACACCGCAATGCATCCGTGTGCTCTAAGGGGCCAAAACAAACTTGGCTGAAAGAAAAACAAACACGCGCTGTTGAGTTCTCAAGAAACAACCGCTCATCCCATACAAGCCGACCCGCAAACGATCCTGATCAGGCTTTTCTGTAGAGGCGGTGCTTTCCGCTTTGTTGTGTCTCCACTTTATCAGGTGGGCCCGGAACCGCCAAACCGGCGGGCTTTCCGCATCCCGACCCCGATAAACCGCCCCCGAGGGATTTCCCCGCAGAAGACCACCGGGCACACAGAAGTATGCCGGTCGGATCTTGTGCTTCGAACCCTGCGGACGCGGCCGCCACCACCAGGCCAGGGGCCCAGGAGCGACCGGAGAGAAGACCGCCGCCCCGGGGCGGCGGGAGAACCCGACCGCTTCAAGGCGACCCGGTCTACTGTAGCCCCGCGGATCGATTGAGCCAACCGAACCGGCGTGTGATACGAGTCACATCATCCGAGATGGGTTCCGCGCAGGTCATCCACTCAGCTCGGAGGGGTGATGACCAGCTCGTGCTCTTGTCGGCGGGGGTCTGACTCGACCTCCCACACACTTCGCTCTGCGTCCCACTCTGCCGTCCATGCGCCCTCCGGGTCGCTGGAACTGATCGTTCCTCCGCCCGGATACCTGTCCTCCGGTACGTAGATCTCCGTCGGGCCGGTCACGTCCTCGTCGCTCTTCTCCGCGAAGGACACGGTCAGTGTCAAGGTGTCGTGGTCGTAGCGCACCGCCAAGGGCTCGCCCGCGATGGCTCGTGGGTAGGGGCGGTTCATGACCTCGACGAGGGCACCCGGCGAGATGTCCTCTCCGCCGTTGCCGTAGTCCCACGGCCCCCACCCGTCGAGGTCATTGGACCAGTAGGCGCGTCCCGCGCCCATCTCGTCGCTCACCTCCAGCAGGCGTTCGACGTACTCCATGGCTCCAGGGCTCGTCGTATCGAGCCCGAACTCTCCGAGCACCACGGGCGCTTCGAGCCGTTCCGCCGTTGCCTGGACATTCGTGCGCCAGAGGTCGACGCTGCGATCGATCCACGCCCGGCTCGTGTCGTCACCGTACGACTCCCCGAGGTCCATCGGCAGTGGATAGATGTGCGGCGCGTAGACGATGCGCGGTTCGCCGTATCTCGGGTCGGCGAGGTGGGGGAGCGCCGACGGCAGGCCCCAGTTGGTCCCCACGGCCTGCGGCTCGACGAAGATCCAGGAGTCCTCATCGGCGCCGCGGATCGCGTCGATGCACCGCCGGTAGAGCTCGGCGAGCGGCCCGCGTTCGAACGCCGGTCCCTGGAGAGTGCCGCCCCAGGGCTCGTTCATCAGGTCGTAGCCGATCACCGACGGCTCGTCGGCGAAGCGTTCGGCCACGTGCCCCCACGCCCTGACGTAGTGGTCCATGAGCTCCGGGTGTTCTCCGGTCGTGTTCCAGAAGTGGTCGAAGGAACGCATCGTCCCCGGTTCCAGGTAGACGAGCTCCCACTGCTCCTGTTCCGCGACCGGCAGGCCGTCGGTGTGGGTGGCCCACGGTGGCGCGCCGTTGCCGACGTTGCCCTCGGCTGTGATGCTCTGCCCCCACAGGTCCTGGTGCATGTCCAGGAGCACGTGGAAGTCGCGGTCGGCGTACCAGGAGACGCGCTCGGCGACGGCGTCCAGGTAGTCCTCGTCGTATTCGTCCGGCGCGGGTTCCAGCGCACTCCACTGCAGTAGGAAGCGGACGAAGTTGGTGCCCATGAGCCGGTACTCGTTCTCGACGTCCTGCTCCTCGATCCACGGCATCGAGTCGGGGTCGCGTTTGGTCGATCCGGAGGTGTTGAAGCCGTGCAGGATGAGCGCCCGCCCCTGATCGTCGGTGATGAAGCGGGGGTTCTCGGGGGAAGGGCGGGCGATGGCCGCGAGGACTCCCCCGACCAGGACGAGCGTGACGACGGCGGCGAGCCAGGGGAGACGTTTCATGGAGCGCGATCCTTCGTGGGGGAAGGCGGGGGGCTATCTCGATGAGACGTGGATCACTATCATCCGGAACGTGAATCCGTTTCGCAATACCTCTCCCTCGACACCTTTCGCCTTCTTCCGCTTACCTCTTTCCCCTCCGGCGCCCGCGACCGCTGCTGTGGTCGTCGCCGCGTCGGGCATCTGCCTGGTCTTCGGGAGCACGCGCCTCATGGTCGGGCTGACGGCCCACATCCCCTGGCTGGTGGCGCCGTCGGCGCTGGGTGCCCCGTTCGGGTTGCCCGGACTGCGGGCAACGCCCTTCGGCGAACAGGGCTGGAAGGTGCTGCTCACCGAACTGGTCGCCGTGGCCGTGCTCGCGGCCGTCGCCGGGGCGTACACGGCGCGCGGTCTGCGGCGCCGGTCGGCCGGCCGGCGCACACGCACCTGCCTGTCGGCGTGGGCCGGGTTCGTCCTCGGTGCGGTGGCCGCCAATGCGCTCAGAGCGATCGACGTCGGTGTGACGCTGGGCTTCGGCCCGGTCGGATACGGGTTGATCGTGGCCGCGGGTGCGCTGACGGGCGTGGTGTGGGGGGTCGCGCTCGGCTGGATCCCCGGTCTGGCCGCCGCCGTGGCCACCCGTTCACCCGACCCTGGACAGGCCAGGTGAAGTGAAGGAAGATCGATGATGGAACGCCTGCTCCGAGCGAGGAGCCATGGTGCACGATGGCGCATGATCACCGGGGTGTGTCCGAGGCGGCCGTCTTCCACGAGCTGACCGATGCGGAGATGGCTTCCGTCGGCGCGCAGGTACCCACGCGTTCACTTCCGGCGGGGCGGACGATCTACTCGCCCCGGGACCGCGCCGAGACGATGTACCTGGTGAAGCACGGGCGCGTGCGGCTGTACCGGGTGTCCGACGACGGCCGCACGATTACGACGGGCCTCCTGGGGGCGGGCGCCATCTTCGGGGAGATGGACCTGCTGGGACTGCACATGGGCGGCACCTGGGCGGAGGCGTTGGAGGACAGCGTGCTCCACCTGCTGAGCCACGACGATGTGCGGGGCCTGCTGCTGTCGGACCCAAGGGTCGTCACCCGGGTCGCCGAGCAGCTTGCGGCCCGGATCGCCCAGCTTGAGCGTCGGCTGGTCGACATGGCCTGCAAGTCGGTGGCGGAGCGGACCGCCGCGACGCTGTCGACCCTCATCGTCCCCGACAGGGGCGCGGGTCAGGGCGTGCGGCTCACGCATGAGCAGCTGGCACGCCTGACCGGCACCACGCGGGAGCGCACCACCAAGGCGCTCGGCGAGCTCGCCGGATGCGGGCTGGTGCGGCTGCGCCGGGGACAGGTCGTGGTGGTCGACCCTGCCGGGCTGGTCGCGTACGCGGACGGCGGTTACGGGGCGCCGGATGCCGGGGCCGCCTGAGGCGGTGCCGACCGGGCCGGGTGGAACCGGAGTTCCGCCTGCGGCCTCACGTGTCGACAAGGTGATGTGGCGGCAGACGGACCTGTGGATGTGGGGATCCGTCTCCTTGTCGCGAACGCGCGATGGGGGCGAGACCGGTTCAGGCCGCACCGCCGTTCGTCCACGCGTAGATCAGGCCGTCGCTCAGTACCGCGTTGAAATCGCCGCACCGCTGGGTCAGGGAGGCGGGTCTCTTCGGGAACCAGTCGGCCGTGAGTCTCGGCCCCTCGGGGTCGACCTCCATGTCCTCGCAAGCGTCCGGCAGGCTCCGGGACTCGACCGTGAACGTCAGGAGTTGGGCGTTGGTGTCGAGGTCGCGTTTCGCCCGGATGTCGCGTGCTTCCTCGGGAACCCACTCCGGGACCCATCCCTGGTCCACTGCGCCCTCCTCCCGCGCGTGCTCCAGGTCGTCGTAGTGCGATTCCCGAACCTCGGCGGCGCAGGAGGCCAGCAAGGCCATGGCGGCCAGGGGGGCGACCACGCCCAGGGCGGCTTCTCGTCGGGGTCCACGCATGCGTTCAGCGCCTCCATGGTCCGGGTGCGTTGCTCTCCGGCCGACCGGCTCCGGGGCGGGGTCGGTCAGCCGTCGGTCAGGGCATGCGGCGCCACGTCCGCAGCTCCTCGCACAGAGGACGCCTAACCCCACCCCTCTGGTTCGCCTACTTCTCCACCCATTTGCCCCCTACGTTCCACGCGCTCCGGCGAGGCGCCCCTGGGTCCGCCCGTTGCGCTCGTCACATCGGGCCCGAACGGGTCGCGGAATGAATACTTACGCATTATCTTTCCAAGAAGATAGTTCGTCGCACCGCGACTACCAGGAGAGGTACACCATGAGTGAGTCCGTGAAGCTGAGCGTCATCTACTACTCGTCGACCGGCACCGGCTACGAGATCGCCCGCGAGATCGCCGAGACCGCGGAGAAGGAAGGCGCCGAGGTGCGCCTGCGCAAGGTGGCCGAGCTCGCCCCGGCCGCCGCCATCGAGGGCAACCCGGCCTGGGCCGCCAACGCCGAGGCGACCAAGGACGTCGCCGAGGCCGCCGCCGACGACGTCGTGTGGGCGGACGCTGTCGTCTTCGGCTCACCGACCCGGTTCGGCAACGTCGCGTCGCAGCTCAAGCAGTTCATCGACACCCTCGGCGGCGAGTGGGCGCAGGGCAACCTCGCCGACAAGGTGTACAGCGCGTTCACGTCCTCCGCAACCCAGCACGGCGGGCAGGAGTCCACCCTTCTCGCGCTCTCGAACACCTTCTACCACTTCGGCGGATTCATCGTCCCGCCCGGCTACACCGACGCCAGCAAGTTCGCCGACGGCAACCCCTACGGCACCTCGCACGTCGACGCCCAGGGCGACAACCCCGTCGACGACACCACCCGCACCGCCGCCCAGGTGCAGGCCAAGCGGGTCGTCCGTGTCGCGCGTGCGCTGAAGGCCGAAGGGTCGCTGTAGCCCCGGCCGCGCTCGATCCGGCCCGGCCGCACCACCGCGGGAGTGGGGTGGGGACCTCGTTCCCACCCCACTCCCGCGGTCGTCGTGTGGGGGCGATCGCTCGTGGAGAGAGGTCAGGTCCGGTGAGCCGGTCCGGCGGGGCGCTCCGGGGCGCCCACGGACCGCCGCAGCGCGGCCGCGTCGCTGTCGGGCCGGATGAGCAGGAACGCGGCCAGGCCACCGACGAGCAGGAGCAGCCCGGCCAGGTCGAAGGACAGGGAGAAGCCGGCCATCTGGGACGGTGCCGCGTCGATGATGCGGCCGGTGATGTAGGGGGCGAGCACGCTGGACACCGTGGCCGCCGCGTAGGAGGCACCGAGCACCGCGCTGCGCTTCCGTTCCGGGCAGATGTGCGACATCGCGGCGTTGGAGAGCGGAGTCTGCGTGTTGCCGATGGCGAACGCGACCGCGAAGCACAGCAGCACCAGTGGGACCGCCTCGACGCGGGTCATCGCGAGCATGAACACACCGCCGATCGTGACGGCGGTTCCACCCACGCAGCCCTGCGCGACCCGGTAGGAGACGCCCCGGCCGATCAGCCGCTGCGCCAGGCCGCCACCGCTGAGCACGAGGAGGATCGCGCACAGACTGGGCAGACCGATGGCCACGCTCAGCCCGGCCTTGTTGAGTCCCACCTCGTCCTCCAGGTAGATGGGGATCCAGGCAAGGGCGAGTGCGAGGGACCACAGCACCGTCGCCGTCGCGAAGGTCGCGCCGAGCCACGTCCGCGTGGCGACGATGCGCAGGAAGGGCACGTGGTCGGGCATGGGTTCGTGCCCGTCCTCGTGCTGCACGGCGGTGTCGGCCGTGGGCCGGGAGCGCTCCTGGTCGGACACATCGCCGGTCCGGCCGTCGACCTTCTCCGGTTCCGACCGCATGGGCACCGACGGCGCCGCTGCTCCGGCCGATGTCGATCCTCCGGCTGCGTAGGGACCGCTGCCGCCGTACCGGAGCCAGGCGACCAGCCACACCAGGCCGATGGCCCCGAGGGCGCCGAACGCGGCACGCCAGCCGAACACCTCGGAGATGAGGATGGTCAGCGGGCCGCCGACGACCGCGCCGAGGGCGCCGCCGATGGTGACCATCGCCGCGGGGAGGGACCGCCGGTGCGAGGGGAAGTGGGTGAAGGCGGTGTGGTTGGCGAGGGGGAAGGCGGGGCCTTCGCCCGCTCCGAGGAGGATGCGGGTGACGAGGAGGAAGCCGAAGCCCGCGGTGGGGATGAGGATCGGGAGCTGGGCCACCGACCAGATGAGGACCAGGCCGGCGAGGAGCGGTTTGGCGCGGACGCGGTCGCCGACGAATCCGATGAGGAGGGCGGAGACGCTGAAGAGGAGGTAGAAGGAACCCGCGATGGTTCCGAACTGGGTGGCGGAGAGGTGGAGTTCCGCCATGATCGCGTCGGCGGTGAGGCCGAGGACCGCCTTGTCCGCGAAGTTGATGATCATGAAGACGACCAGGAGGGCGAGTACGCCGCGGGGACCTGCGCGTGCACTCATCACATCCGCCTCCCGGAGGCGCACGGCCCGGTGGGCGTGAGCGGGTCGGGCGGGTGTCTCATCCGGTCCCCTTCCGCGTGATGACGGAACGGATCCGTTCCGTTCTAACTACTGAACGGTAACCTTCAATGGTTCGAAACGCAACGGTTCCGTTCTGTAATAGCCTGCGCATATGTGCAGGACAGCCCAGCCACCGCGGGGAAACGCCCTGCTCCGGGAATCCGTGACGGCCACCATCCGGACGGCGGTCTTCGAAGAACTGGCCGGAACCGGCTACGCGCGCATGTCCATGGAGGCGGTCGCCCGGCGGGCGGGCGTCGGCAAGGCCGCCCTGTACCGGCGGTGGGCGTCCAAGGAGGAGATGCTCGTCGGCCTGGTCTCCGCGGAGATGCGCGACGAACATCCGGAGCCGGTGGACACCGGATCGCTGCAGGGCGATGTGGCGGCGTTCGTCGCCGCGACTGCCGACCTCCTCGGCCGCCCGCACATCCGACGCATCCTGCCCGACCTGTTGGCCGAGGCCCAGCGCAGCCGCGCCCTGGCCGACGCCATGTGCACCGCCCTCCTGGCGCCCCGCCGCGCGGCCGTCGACGCGATCCTGCGCCGGGCCACCACTCGCGGGGAACTCCCGGTCGACCTCGACCACGACCTGGCCACCGATCTCCTGGGCGCCCCGCTCGTCTTCCGCATTCTGATCACCGACGGCCCCCTCGACCCGGGCTACCGGTCCCGCCTCACCCGATCCCTCGTCGCCGCGCTGGCCACCGCGCACTGACGGCGGCCAGGACGCCACGGCCCGCGGTGGCGGAGGAGTCGGGCCCGCCGGATGTCAGCTGCCGGTGGCGGTGAGGAAGCCGGTGATCAGATCGGCCCATTCCGCGGGCTTCTCCGCCGCGATGGCGTGGCCCGAGTCGAGCCCGACCAGCCGGGCGCCGGAGATGCCGGATGCCAGTTCCCGCGCGTGGGACGGCGGCAGCAGGAGATCGCGCGTGGGGGAGACGACGAGGGTCGGCACCGCGACCTTGTCCAGGTCGGCGCGGACGTCGACGCGGGCCAGGAGTTCGAGGTGGTCGCCCGTTCCCTCCGGTGTTCCCGCCGCGAACTCGGCGAGCTGCGCCTCGATTTCGTCGGGGGTGCGATCCCCCAGCCACTCCGGGCTGTTGACGAGCAGGGACAGGTAGGACGCCAGCGCCCTGCGGTCCGGGGAGGCGGCCAGCGAACGCCAGGTGTCGGCGATGAGTCGGAGACGGGCGTCGGCGCGGGCCAGGCCGGCCGACAGCACGAGTGCGGTCACGCGCTCGGGGAAGCGGACCGCGGTGCGGACCGCCACGGCGGTTCCCATGGAGAAGCCGGCGACGGCGAACGTGTCGACACCGCGGTCGACCGCCGCCGCGACGATGTGGTCCGCCAGGTCGTCGAGCTCCAGCGGTGCAGGGGCCGAGGGTGTCCGCCCGGAGCCCGGGTAGTCGGGGCCGACCACGGTATTTCCGCGGGTGAGGCGGTCGAGCACCGGGCCGAAACTGTCCTGGACATCGCTGCCCGCTCCGTGCGCGAGCAGGAGTCCGGGGCCTGTTCCGCCGACGAGGACGCCACTGTTTCCGTGCGAAATCATGGAAGCCGATTCTATCGACCGCGCATTTTTCGACCGCTGCCGGTATGGGTGGCCAGTTCACCGTTTCTGGTAGGCGTGGGAGGACCGCGTGTTCTTCGACATGCGCGGGGACGGGGATTCTCGGGCCCGGCGGGGAATTCGGACCGCGGTCTCGGAGATCGCCGCGGCGAACGATTCCAGCCGGGGCGCTTCGCGGCCGCGCGGCAGCACCAGGCCGAGCGCCGAGTCGGGCAGTCCCGAGACGGGGACGAAAGCGACGTCGCTGCGCCGGTTGTACTCGGCGGTCGCACCGCACAGCAGCATCGCCCCGCGCCCGGAGGCGATCAGGGTCAGTCCCTCCTGCAGGGTCTGCACGCCCTCCTCCTGAGGGATGGGGCAGCCCTCGGGTGTGGCCGTCGGGGAATGGACCTTCTTCCAGTAGTCGGGGGCGGGGCCGTCCAGCGGGATGAGGGGGATTCGGGCGAGGTCCTCCGCCCCGATCCTGGGGCGCCGGGCGAAGGGGTGGGACGCGGGCACCGCCAGGGTCACCCGCTGCTGTGAGAACACCACTCCCGCCACCAGGTCCGGCTCCTCGACCGGGAGCAGCACCACGGCGGCGTCGACCTCGCCGCGGCGCAGTGCTCCGAACGGGTCGGAGAGCGGAATCTCGGTCATGTCGATGCGGTGGCCCGGGTTCCGCTCGTGGAACACGGTGATGGCCCGGGTGACCTGCTCGTAGATGGCGCCCTGGAAGCCGATGCGGGTGCGTGACCGCGCGCCGCGGGCGACGGCCCTCGCCTGTTCGACCGTGTCGGCCAGCGCCCGGTAGGCGGGCCGCAGGGAGGCGGCGAAGTCCGCACCGAAGGGGGTGAGGTGGACGCGGCGGCTGGTGCGCTCCACCAGGCGGGCGCCGATACGGGACTCCAGGGATCGCAGCAGCTGGCTGACGCGGCTCTGCGAGATGTAAAGGCGCTCACCGGTACGGCCGAAGTGCAGTTCCTCCGCGAGGACGAGGAAGCACTCCAGTTCCCTGATCTCCAGCGCCGCCATCGTTTCCCCATCCTCTCCCAGAACTCCTCAGACGTTACCTGCATCGATAAGCCTGACTCATTGAAGCATGAGTGATTCGTCGTTGTTCCCGATGATTCGCGACGTTTTGATGATCGACATGTCCAACGTTTCCGAAGCCGGTCGGCCGGCACCTGCGGAGACGCTGACCCCGACACGGGGTTGGCTCGCCGTCATCGCTGTGGCCATCGGCACGTTCACCGTCGTCACGTCCGAGATGATGCCGGTCGGGCTGCTCACTCCGATGGGCGCCTCACTGGGGGTCACCGCAGGCACCGCCGGGCTGACCCTGACGATCACCGGCCTGGTCGCCGCGGTGGCCGCACCCGCGGCTCCTCTGGTCATCGGGCGGGCCGACCGGCGAACCGTACTGATCGCCCTCATGGTGCTGCTCGCCGGCGCCAACCTGCTGGCGGCCTGGGCGCCGAACTTCACCGTCATGGTCGTCGCCCGCGTCCTCATCGGCCTCGGCATGGGCGGCGTGTGGGCACTTGCCGGCGCCCTGGCGCCGCGGCTCGTCCCCGAGCGGTCCGTGGGAGCCGCCACCGCGACGATCTTCAGCGGCATCGCGGTGGCCTCGGTCCTCGGCGTGCCGATCGGGGCCTACATCCAGGCGCTGTTCGGGTGGCGCGAGTCGTTCGTCGCGATCGCCGGGCTGGCCCTGGTCGTGGCCGTGGCGATGGCCGTGCTGCTGCCGCGGCTCCCCTCCGAACGGGCCACCCGTCTCAGCGGCGTCACCGGAGTCCTGGCCAACCCCCGGGTCACCACCGGGCTCATCCTGGCGCTGCTTCTGGTCACCGGCCACTTCGCCGCCTACACCTACATCCGTCCGGTGCTGGAGGGCGTGTCCGGCATCGGCGCGGGAGTCATCGGCACGATGCTGCTCGTCTACGGCATCGCGGGCATCGTCGGCAACTTCGTGGCCGGCCCCCGGGCGGCCGACGCCCCGCGCACCACGATCGTCGTGCTGAGCGCGGGCCTGGGCACAGCCGTTCTGCTCGTCCCGTTCTTCGGCACCGCCGCCCTGGGCGCGGGCGCGCTCATGGTGCTGTGGGGCCTGGCCTACGGCGGTGTGTCGGTGAGTGTGCAGACCTGGATGATGAAGTCCGCCCCGGAGGAGGCCGAAAGCGTCACCGCGCTGTTCGTGGGCGTCTTCAACGCCGGCATCGCCCTGGGCGCCTTCGCGGGCGGCCAGGTCATGGACTCGTTCGGCGGCGTCTCGGTCATGTGGCTCGCCGGTGCCCTCGCGATCGGCGCCCTCCTCGTCGCTTCGGGAGGCCGTGCCCCGGCCGCGGTCGAGCGGTAGTTCCCCATTCCCGCCCGCGCACCGGGGGCGGCCGAGGATCCGGACGAGAGGATGACCCCGTCACCGAGGTCGGCGAGCCTCCGAAATCACGCCCTCAATCTCGATATCGGGATTGAAACGGGGAATCTTCCTCGCCATTTCCCGGCCGACGATGGGGACCTCCGGGCAGACCTCGGCGGCGAGGCGAAGGGGGGACGCGTTGTGCGACTCCGCTGTCGGGGCGGGTCGCAGGGGAGGTCGAGGAAGCCGCGCGGCGTGTGTGCTCTCACGCCCAGGGGAGGCGGCCGCGCCTGTGCTACGTTCCAACGCCGGATCCGGTCGGCAGAGCCTTCGGGGGAGAGAGAATCATCCCATGATCTTATAAACGCCAGAACCCATGTTTCACGGTGAACCGAGTGCACGGCAGAAGGCATTTATTTCGCAGGAAACGGGCGGCCGGTGCGTCACCGGCGACGGGCCAGGCCTCGCCGGCGCTCGCTTTCGCCCCCGGATTCGCCTTCCGCACGGGTCCGTCACCACGATGCCCCGGACCGCCGAGAGAAGAGGAATCCATGACCACGAACGAGCCCGACGTCCGCCTGGCCACCCCCGCCGATGTCCCGCGGGCGGTCCGGACTCTGTGTCACGCCTACGCGGAGTACCCCTTCACCCGCCACACGATCGCCGCCGACGACCACGAAGTCCGCCTCCGACGGTTGAACGAGCTGTTCATCTCCCGCATCGGGCTGGACCACGGCCGGGTATGGGTGGCCGACGGCGGCGCCGCAGTCGCGGTGTGGACGACGCCGGACACCACCCCCGACATCTTCGCCGAGCTCGGCGCGACGTTCGCCGAGATCTCCGGGGACCGAGCCGAGGCGGCCGGGAAAGCCGAGGCCGCCATGGCCCCGCACCGCCCCACGCAGCCGGTGTGGTTCCTCGGCTCGGTCGGCGTCGCCCCCGACCGGCAGGGCTCGGGCCTGGGTGGCGCGGTGCTCCGCCCCGGTATCGAGGCCGCGGACCGGGCGGGGGTCCCCGCCTTCCTGGAGACCTCCGACGTGCGCAATGTCCGGTTCTACCGGCGTCTCGGCTTCGAGGTGTCGGCCGAGTACGAGATCCCCGACGGCGGCCCGCGCACCTGGGCCATGACCCGCGGTCCGGGCGGCTGAGCCAGCCCGCGCCGGTGGCACCGGACCGACACCCGCGAGCTTTCGCTTCCCCCACGTCTGCTGCCCGGCACCGCGCGCGGTGCCGGGCAGCGGCCGCGCCGGAGGCCGGGAAACTCACGTGTGACGTTCACCATCGCGTGATCCACGGCTCCGGGACCGACGCCGACGTGCAGTGATCACACAGGGTCAGAAGTGAGACACTTTAGGCATTCTTTGTCCCCCTTGCCACCATTTGCACCACATGGTTAAGGTTAGCCTGCCCTAACCCCAAGGAGTGCTCATTCATGCTGACCCTGGACCCGAGGGCCGCGGGACCGGTGGCCCTGGTCACCGGGGCGGCCAGCGGAATCGGCGCCGCCGTCGTCGGCGCACTGGTCCGCGAGGGTGCCGCCGTCGCCGCCGTCGACATCGACTCCGACGGCCTGGCGGAACTCGCGGACCGCACCGACGGCCGGGTGGTGCCGTTCACCGCCGACGTGGCGGACGCCGCCGCGATCGCCGATGTCGTGGACCGGACCGAGCACGACCTCGGACCGATCGGCACCGGGGTGTCCGCAGCGGGCATCCTACGGCCCGGGCGGTTGTGCGAGACCACCGACGCCGACTGGGCGGACACCTTCGCCGTCAACACCACCGGGGTATTCCTCGTCCTGCGGGAGATCGCCCGCCGGATGGTGCCCCGCGGCCGCGGCTCGCTGGTGACCGTCGCATCCAACGCGGCCGGCGTCCCGCGCGCGGGCATGGGCGGCTACGCCGCGTCCAAGGCCGCGGCCGCCATGCTCACCCGCTGCCTCGGCCTGGAACTGGCCCCCCACGGCATCCGGTGCAACGTGGTCTCCCCAGGATCGACCGACACCCCGATGCAGCGCCTGCTGTGGGCCGACGAGGACGACCGCGCCCGGGTGATCGCCGGCACCCCCGAACAGTTCCGGGTGGGCATTCCGCTGGGCCGCATCGCCGACCCCGCCGACATCGCCGACGCCGTGCTCTTCCTCGCCTCCGACAGCGCCCGGCACATCACCATGCAGAACCTGTACGTCGACGGCGGCGCGACGCTGCGCGCCTGAGAGAGGAATCGCTGACGTGTCCACACCAGCTCTGGTGCGCCCCACTCCCGTACACCGGGCCGCCGACCTGCTGGCCGCCTACCTGACCGGCTCGTTCTACTTCTCCTCGGCACGCGGCGCGCTGCTCGCCGACGGCATCCACACCCGGGTCCGGGCCGATGCCGGCGGGTACGCTCCGGCCGCCGCCCAGGCGATGCAGGCGGCCAGGGCGGCAGGGGTGGCCGACCCCGTGGTCGCCGGGGCCGTCGGGTTCCGCCCGGGAGCCCGGGCCGACCTGGTGGTGCCCACCGTCGTGCGGCGCGCGGGAGCCCCCGCCGGCGCGCAGGCCCCCGGTGCCGATGCCGGAACCGCGTGGACGGTCACGCCGCGCCCCGAGCCCGCCGACTACGCCGACGCCGTCGGCCGCGCGCTGGAGCTGATCGGCGGCGGCGATCTGCACAAGGTCGTACTGGCCCGCTGCCTGGAGTTGACCGCCGACGCACCGGTTCCGGTGCCCGCGCTACTGGCCCGCCTGGTACAGGCCGACCCGGCCGCCTACGCCTTCGCCGTCGACGTCACCGCGCCCGGTGATCCCGCACCGCGCACGCTGGTCGGCGCCAGCCCCGAGCTTCTGGTGTCCCGGCGCGGCGCGACCGTGACCGCCAACCCGCTGGCCGGGTCGGCCCCCCGGTCGGGCGATGACGCGACCGACCGCGAGCGCATCGCGCGGCTCCTCGACTCCGCCAAGGACCTCGGTGAACACGCCCACACCGCCGCGCAGGTGGCGGATGTCCTCGGCGGGTTCTGCGTCGATCTGGAGGTGCCGCCCCGCCCCGAGGTGATCGGCACACCGACGATGTGGCACCTGTCGACCCGCATCACCGGACGGCTGGCGGACCCGGCGGACCCGGCATCCTCGGCACTCGGGCTCGCCGAGGCGCTGCACCCGACCCCCGCGGTCTGCGGCGTGCCCGCGGATCGGGCGCTGTCGGCCATCGTGGACCTGGAGGCCGAGGACCGCGGCCACTACGCGGGCCTGGTCGGCTGGACCGGTCCGGACGGCGACGGCGAGTGGGCGGTGACGATCCGCAGCGCCGAGGTGTGCGACCGGACGGTCCGCCTCTTCGCGGGCGCCGGGATCGTCGCCGGCTCCGACCCCGAGGCCGAACTCGCCGAGACCACCGCGAAGTTCCGCACGCTGCTGCGTGCCCTCGGTCTGGGGGATGTCGCGTGAGCGGGGATCACGTGCCCTGGCCGCCGGAGGTCGCCGCGCGCCACCGGGCCGCGGGGCACTGGCGCGGACAGACCTTCGGGGCGCTGCTGACGTCGCTGGCCTCGGCGTACGCCGAGCGCACCGCCGTCGTGGGCGGCGACGTCCGGTGGAACTACACCGAACTCGACGAGCGCGCCCACCGGATCGCGGCGGGACTGGCCGACGCCGGGCTCGCACCCGGTGACCGGGTCGTCCTGCAGCTCCCCAACATCCCCGAGTTCCTCCCCGTGGTGTTCGGGATGTGGCGCGCGGGCCTGGTCCCGGTGTTCGCGCTGCCCGCGCACCGCCACAGCGAACTGCGCTACTTCGCCGCGCACAGCGAGGCCGCGGCCATCGTCACCGTCGGCGAACACGAGCGGCACGACCACGCCGCCACCGCCCGCGCCGTCGCTTCCGACGTGGACTCGGTGCGGCGGGTGCTGGTGGTCGGGTCGGAGGAGTTCGCCGACCTGGCCGCGGCGGAACCGCGCGAGCTTCCCGACCCCGACCCCGAAGGGGTGGCGTTCCTGCAGCTCTCCGGAGGCAGCACCGGAATGCCGAAGCTGATCCCCCGCACCCACGACGACTACATCTACAGCGTCCGCGAGAGCGCGCGGATCTGCGCCCTGCGCCCGGACAGCGTCTATCTGGCCGCACTTCCCGTGGCGCACAACTACCCGCTCAGTTCACCCGGAGTCCTGGGGGCACTGCACGCGGGCGCGGCGGTGGTGATGGCTCCGCGACCGGACGCCGACACCGCGTTCCGGCTGATCGAGGCCGAACGGGTCACGATCACCGGGGTGGTGCCGCCACTGGCCGCCGCGTGGGTACAGGCCGCCGCTCGCACCGAGCGCGACCTGTCCTCGCTGGAGGTCCTGCTGGTCGGCGGGGCCAAGTGCGGGCGTGAGCTGGCCGAGCGGATCGGCCCCGCGCTGGGCTGCCGGCTGCAGCAGGTGTTCGGGATGGCCGAGGGCCTGGTCTGCTACACCCGCCTGGACGACCCCGAGGAGACCGTGCTCGGCACCCAGGGGCGCCCCATCTCCCCCGATGACGAGGTTCGCGTCGTCGACCCGGACACCGGGGCCGATGTCGCGCCCGGGGAGACGGGCGCCCTGCTGACCCGCGGCCCCTACACGATCCGCGGCTACTACCGGGCCGAAGAGCACAACGCCGCCGCGTTCACCCCGGACGGCTTCTACCGGACCGGTGACCTGGTGCGCCGCAGGCCCACCGGGCACCTGGAGGTGGTCGGCCGGGCCAAGGAGCAGATCAACCGAGGCGGAGAGAAGGTCGCGGCCGAGGAGGTCGAGAACCACCTGATGGCCCATCCGGGCGTGCTGGATGCCGCCGTCGTCGCGGTGCCCGACCCGTACCTGGGCGAGCGGACGTGCGCCTACGTGGTGCCCGCGGCGGGGGCGTCGCCCACCGGTCCGGAGTTGCGCGGGTTCGTGCGCGAGCGGGGGGTGGCCGCGTTCAAGGTGCCGGACCTGGTCCAGGTCGTCGAGCGCTTCCCGGTGACCGGCGTCGGCAAGACCAGCAAGCGCGAACTGAGGGCGGCGCTGGCCGCGCTCGCCCGGACGAAGGAGTGAGATGACCATGGCCCTGCCCGAGATCCGGCCCTACGATCTGCCGACGGCCGCCGAGCTGCCCGCGGGGCGCGTCCGGTGGCACCCCGAAGCGGATCGTGCGGCCCTGCTGGTCCACGACATGCAGCGCTACTTCCTGGCACCGTATGCCGGGGCGCCGGTGCCCGAAGTGACCGCCAACATCGCAACGCTGGTCCGGACCGCCCGCGAGCGCGGGATCCCGGTCTTCTACACCGCGCAGCCCGGCCGCCAGGAGGCCGCGGACCGCGGCCTGCTCACCGAGTTCTGGGGCGACGGCATCGGCGCGGTGATCGACTCCGACCCCCGTGCCGCCGACATCGTCGCCGAACTCGCCCCGACCGCGGCGGACACCGTTCTGGTCAAGTGGCGCTACAGCGCGTTCCAGCGCAGCACGTTCGCCGAGCGGCTGGCGGAGCTGGGTCGCGACCAGCTGCTGATCACCGGCGTCTACGCGCACATCGGCTGCCAGGCCACCGCCGTCGAGGCGTTCATGCGCGACGTCCGGCCGTTCCTGGTGGCCGACGCGGTCGCCGACTTCTCCCGCGAACGCCACGACCAGGCGTGCGAGTACGTCGCCCAGCGCTGCGGCGTCGTGACCACCACCGCCGAGGCGATGACCTCGCTGTCGACCCCGATCCCCACAGGAGCCACCCGATGAACCAGGCACCGCCCCCAGAAGCGCTGTCGCCCGACCGCGTCCGCGCCGATGTCGCCGAGATCCTCGGCTGCGACCCCGCCGAACTCGCGCCCGACGAGAACCTCCTCGACCGCGGCCTGGACTCGATGCGGATCATGACGCTGGTCGAACGCTGGCGCGCCGCCGGGGCGGCCACGGTGGAATTCCCCGACCTGGCGGAGCAGCCCGAGCTGTCGCACTGGACGACGCTGCTGACGGGCGGCACCCCCTGATGCCGGCACCGAGCGACCGGCGCGGCGGCTTCGGCCGCGCACGGCGTGCGCAGCGAGCGGAGAAGGGCGGGGCCGCATGAGCCGGCCCGATCACCGGCACCGGCACCTGGACCGGATCGCGGAGGTCCGGGCGGGCCGCCACGCGGAGAAGGTGGGCTATCCGATCCGCATCCGCGAGGCGGAGGTCGTGCGGACCGCCATGGTCGGCGCCGGCCTGCTGCGGGTGACCCTGGGCGGTGCGGGCACCGCGGGGTTCGAGTCCCACGCACCGGACGAGCACGTGAAACTGATCTTCCCGGAGCCGGACGGCTCGGTGCGGCTCCCCGAGCCGAACGGCCTGATGCTGCGCTGGCCGCGCCCGACACCCACCTCGCGCGAGTACACCGTGCGCCGCTACGACCCGGCCTCAGGCGAGATCGACATCGACATCGCCCCGCACGAGGGCGGCCTGGCGTCGGACTGGGCACAGGCCGTGGAGCCGGGCGCCGTCGTCCACGTCGCCGGACCCCCCGGCGGGCTCATCGTCCCCCACTCCTATGACCGCTACCTTCTGGCGGGCGACATCACGGCGCTGCCCGCGATCGCGCGCCGCCTGGAGGAGCTGCCCGGGAGCGCGAGGGGTTGGGCCTTCGTCGAGGTCGCCGACGCCGCGGAGGAGATCGGGATGTCCGCGCCCGAAGGTGTCGAGGTGCGCTGGCTGCACCGCGGCGACCGCCCGGCCGGCACCGGCGGCGCGCTGGCGCGGGCCGTGACGTCGGTGTCCGTTCCCGAGGGTGAGCGCCTGTACGTGTGGGCCGCGGGCGAGGCGGGGCAGATCAAGCCGCTGCGGCGCTGGGTCCGCGACGAGCTGCGGCTGGAAAAGGCCGACCACGACATCACCGGCTACTGGAAGCGGGGCGTCGCCGACTTCGACGACGACCACTGACACCCCGGCAGAGGGAGCACAGGGGAACGCCCCTGTGCCCGATCACCCTGCCCGCAGAACCCCTGAGTAAAGCAAGCCTCACCTCGGCAGGCACCCGTATCCGCCTGCCTCGACAAGGAGTCGCACATGTTCACACGCAGATCGCCGGGCCTGGTCGGCGCACTCGCTCTGTCCCTCGCCCTGGCCGGGTGCGGGTCGTCGACGGGCGGGGAGGACGCCTCCGGGGAGAGTGGCGAGACCCGCGTGTTCACCGCGGACAACGGCGAGATCACCATCCCCGCCGACCCGCAGCGCGTGGTGGCCACCGGGTACGCCGTCCCCGTCCTGATCGAAGCCGACGCTCCCCTGGTCGGGATCTCGTCATGGCAGCGCGGCGAGCCGCTGATGAGCGAGGAGGACCTGGCCACCTACGAGGAGCTGCCGAAGGTGGCCGGCGAGCAGGCGGCCGAGACCAACTACGAGGCGATCGCCGAGGCCGACCCCGACCTCATCGTCATCGGCGTCCCGGCCCCGGTGCTCGGCGACATCGACGTCGAGCGGCTGGAGTCCATCGCCCCGGTCGTGGCGATCGGCCCGACCGTGCCGTCGGCGTGGCGCGAGCTGTCCCGCAAGCAGGCCGACGCGGCGGGCGCGCTCGATCGGTTCGACGCCGTGCAGGGGGAGTACGAGAACAAGGCCGCCGATCTGGCCGAAAAGTACTCCGACGTGCTGCCGCAGCTGAAGCTGGGGCACATCGGCGAGTACGGCGAGGTCGCCAAGGGCACCTTCCAGCGCGAGTTCAGCGGCTCGTGGGGCACCAACATCGCCGAGGACATCGGCGCGGCGTACTACGGCGAGGTCAAGGAGCCCGGCCCCGGTTCGCGCGCGGTCAGCGAGTACCCCTCCGTCGAGGAGCTGCCGGACTCGCTCGGTGAGGCCGACGCCATCACCTACTCGGTCAAGGCCGACGGCAGCATCCCCGAGTCGGTTCAGTACGTCATGGACTCGGAGCTGTGGAAGAACCTGCCCGCCGTCAAGGACGGGAAGACCTTCCCGATCCAGCACACCGAGGCCGCGACCTACGGGCAGGCCATGCGGACCCTGGACGCGATCGACGAGTCGTTCGCGCCGCTGCTGGAGCAGTGACCCCCCTAGGCCGGACGTCCGAACCGGCGCAGACCACCAGGCGCACACCGCGGATCGGGCGGGTCGGACTGCTCGCCGGCGGGCTGGTGCTGCTGGCCGCCGTCGCCGTGCTCAGCATCGGCGTCGGCGCCCGCCCGATCCCTCCCGCCGATGTGGTGCGGGCCCTGTTCGACTTCCAGGGGACCGACGACCACGTGGTGGTGTGGAATATGCGGGCGCCCCGCGCGCTGCTGGCCGTCGCCGTGGGCGCCGCGCTGGCGGTGGCGGGCGCGCTGATCCAGACGCTGGCCCGCAACCCGCTGGCCGAGCCCGGAATCCTCGGGGTCACCGCGGGGGCCGGGTTCGCCATCACCCTCGGGTCGGCGCTGGGCCTGGCCGCCGGGCAGGCGGGCGAGCTGGGTTGGGCGATCGTCGGCTCGGTACTCGCGGCGCTGCTGGTCGCCGCCGTCGGGCGGAGCTCACCGCTGCGCCTGGTGCTCACCGGGGTGGCGCTGACCGCGGTGCTGAACGGTGTCGCGCTGGGCATGCGGCTGCGGTTCCCGGACGTCTTCGACGTCTACCGGTTCTGGTCGGTCGGCTCACTGGCGGCCCGGGAACAGGCGCCGCTGGGGCTGCCGCTGGCGGCGATCGCGGTGTGCCTGGTCGGCGCGGTGCTGCTGAGCCGGGCGCTCAACGCCCTGGCGCTGGGCGAGACCGTGGCGCACACGCTGGGCGCCGGCGTGGCGCGGGTGCGGGCGCTGGCGCTGGTGCTCATCACCGTGCTCAGCGGGGCGGCCACGGCTGTGGCCGGGCCGATCCTGTTCGTCGGGCTGATCGTTCCGCACCTCGTCCGCCGTCCGGCGGGGGGCTCGGTGCCGTGGCTGGTGCTCTATTCGATGGTGCTGGGCGCGATCCTGCTGCTGGTCGCCGATGTCGGTTCGCGGGTGCTGCTGCCCACCGGTGAGGTGCCGGTGGCGATCGTGACGGCGTTCCTCGGCGGACCCGTGCTGATCTGGGCCGTCCGCCGCTACGGGGCGGGGTCGCTGTGAACACACGTCTTCTGCACGCCGAACACCGCACGGTGGCGGTATCGGCGGTGCTGGCCGCCGTCATCGCGGGCCTGGGTCTGCTCGGGCTCTGCTACGGCGCCTCCTGGGCCACCCCCGGCGAGGTGCTGGCCGCGCTGACCGGGGCGGAGCGCTCCGTGGTGATCACGGAATGGCGGCTGCCGCGGGTCATGGCCGGGCTGGTCTTCGGCGCCGCGCTCGGTGTGGCCGGCGCGATCTTCCAGAACCTCACCCGCAACCCGATGGGCAGCCCGGACATCATCGGGCTCGACGCGGGTGCCTACACCGGCGCCCTGATCGCCATCACCGTGCTGTCGGGCACGTCCGCGCAGCTGGCCACCGGGTCGGTGGTCGGCGGGCTGCTCGTCGCGGCCGTGATCTACCTGCTCTCCTCCGACCGGGGCTTCTCCGGGCTGCGGCTGGTGGTGATCGGCATCGCGGTCAACGCGATGGTGACCGCGGTCAACTCGTGGATCGTGCTCCGCGCCGACCTGGAGATCGCCATCGCCGCGGTGGGGTGGAGCGCCGGCTCGCTCAACGGCGTGGACTGGGCCGACCTGCGCGTCCCGTTCGCGGTGATCGCCGTCCTGCTCGTGGGCATGGCCGCGCTGTCCCGCGACATGCACCAGACGCTGCTCGGCGACGCGGTCGCGGTGACCACCGGTGTCGCGCTCAACCGGCTGCGGCTGCTGATGGTGCTGATCGGCGTCGGCTGCACGGCCACGGTGACCGCGGTGGCCGGGCCGATCGCGTTCATCGCCCTGGCCGCCCCGCAGATCGGCCGCAGGCTCGCGGGCGCCGCCGGAGTGCCGCTGCTCCCGGCCGCGCTGACCGGGGCCGTGCTGCTCCAAGGCGCCGACCTGCTCGCCCAGATGCTGCTGGCGCCCGTCGCACTTCCCGTCGGCGTGGTGAGCACCGCGATCGGCGGCTGCTACCTGATCTGGCTGCTGACCAAGGAGGTGAGGCGCGCATGACCGCACGCCTCAGCGCGCAGGAGATCACCCTGCGCTACGGCGAACGCGTGGTGTCCACACGGCTGAGCCTCGACATCCCCGACGGCGCGTTCACCGCCATCGTGGGTCCCAACGCGTGCGGGAAGTCCACCCTGCTGCGGGCGTTCGTCCGGCTGCTGCGCCCCGACACCGGGCAGGTGCACCTCGACGGGCGCGAGGTGGGGGGCTACCCGTCCAAGGCCCTGGCCAAGGTGCTCGGCTTCCTGCCGCAGGACCCCCTGGCCCCCGACGGCATCAGGGTCCGCCAGCTGGTGAGCCGGGGGCGGTTCCCGCACCAGTCGCTGCTGGCCGCGTGGTCGGCCCGGGACGAGGAGGCCGTCGGTGAGGCGATGATCGCCGCCGGCGTCGACGACCTGGCCGACCGACCGGTCCAGGAACTGTCCGGCGGGCAGCGCCAGCGGGTGTGGATGGCCATGGTGCTCGCCCAGCAGACGCCCTACCTGCTGCTCGACGAGCCGACATCCTTCCTGGACATCACCCACCAGTACCAGCTGCTCGGGCTGCTGGCCCGAATGCGCGACGAGGGGCGCACGGTCATCGCCGTCCTCCACGACATCAACCAGGCCTGCCGCTTCGCCGACCACTTGGTCGCCATGCGCGACGGCCGGGTGGCCGCCGAGGGCGACCCCGCCGAGATCGTGGACGCCGCGCTGGTCAAAGACGTATTCGACCTTCCCAGCGTCATCGTCCCCGACCCGGTGACCGACACCCCCATGGTCGTCCCCACACTCCAAGGAGACTGAGTTGACCACCCCGAGCGTGCCCTCCGACGGACTGCTCCCCCTGACCGGCGCCCAGGCGGGGATCTGGAACGCACAGCGCTTGGAACCGGACTCCCCCTACTACCTGGTCGGCGACGTGGTGGAGGTCTCCGGCGACGAGCCGGTCGACGCCCGTGCACTGGCCGAGGCGGTCCGGGCGACCACGGACGAGGCCGAGGCCCTGCGGCTGCGGGTGTACGACACCCCGTCGGGCCCGCGTCAGGCGGTCGACGACGCGCCGGTGAAGACGCCCGAGGTGGTCGACGTCAGCGGCGAGGCCGACCCCGCGGCCGCGGCCACCGCGCTCGTCGACGCCGAGCGGGCGCAGGCCGCCGAGGCATGCCGGGGGATGGTGGACCGACAGCTGTACACCCGCACGGTCATCCGGCTGTCCGAGCGCGAGGTCTGGTATACCCAGCTCGGCCACCACCTCGTCTTCGACGGGTACACCGCCGCGATGCTGGCCCGACGCACCGCCGCCCACTACACGGCCCTGGTGCGCGGGGCCGAGCCGCCGCCGTCGACCTTCGGCGCGTTCGCCGACCTCGTCGCCGCCGACCGGGCCTACCGGGACAGCGACCAGGCCGCCGCGGACCGCGCGTACTGGGTCGACCGGTTCACCCCGCTGCCCGACCTCGGCGGCACCGACACCTCCGCAGGGCCGCCCGACCGCACCCTGACCGCCCGCGCCACCGTCACCCCCGAGGAGACGGCGCGGCTGCGCGCCTTCGCCGAACAGGAAGGCGTCACCTGGGGCGAATCACTCGTCGCCTGCTACGCCGCGTTCCTGCACCGCATGCTGGGCCGCCACGACGTGGTCTTCGCCCTGCCGCTGATGTGCCGGGTCGGACCGGCCCAGCTGCGCACCCCCGCGATGGCGGTCAACGTGCTGCCGCTGCGGGTGGACGTCCACGGCCGGGACGGGCTCGGGGAGCTGAGCCGGCGGGTCGCCGCCGCCATGCGGGAGATGCGCGAACACCAGCGCTACCGCGGCGAGGACCTGCCGCGGGACCTCTCGGCGCCCGGCGCCGGCGCGCTGCTGCACGGGCGCGGCATCAACCTCAAGGCGTTCGACCTGGAGATCGACTTCGCCGGGGCGCGGGGCGTGATGCGCAATGTCGCCGGCGGTCCGCCCGAGGACATGGGCCTGAGCGTGCTGCCGAGCCGCGACGGCGGCCTGCTGCTCGGCTTCGAGGTCGACGCCCTGACCGACGACCAGGCAGCGGTCGACGGCAAGCTGGCCGGGTTCCGGGCGCTGCTGGCCGGACTGACCGGCGGCCTGCCCGTGGGCCGGATCCCCCTGGCCGGTGACACGAGCGGCACGGTCGGCACTGCCGGGCCGCCTGCGGAGTGGACACCGCCCGCCCCGCCCGGAACCCCGGTCGACGTGGCGACCGCCTTCGACGCCATGGTCGCCACCGACCCCGGCGCCACCGCCCTGGTGTGTGGGGACGACCGGTGGTCCGCCGGGGAGCTGGCCGACCGGGTGCACCGGCTGGCCCGTGCCCTGCGCGCCCGCGGCATCGGCCCCGACGACGTCGTGGCGCTGGCGCTGCCCCGATCCGCCGACCTGGTCGGCGCCCTCCTGGCGGTGCTGGACGCCGGCGCCGCGTTCCTGCCCCTGGACACCGCCCACCCGCCCGAGCGGCTGCGCGAGCTCATCACCGACGCCCGCCCCGCTCTGGTCGTGACGGCCGTCGAGTCGGTCGACGGGCTCGCCTGGGGCGACCTGGTCGACGAGGCGGCCGGGCGGTCCGGCGCGCCGCTGCGGGCCGATGAGCTGGCCGCGCCCCGGCACCCCGAGCACCTGGCCTACGTCATCCACACCTCCGGGTCGACCGGTCGCCCCAAGGGCGTACTCGGCCGGTCCGGCGGGCTGTCCGCCCTCCTGCACCACCAGCGGTCGACCGTCGTCGCCGAGGCCGAGCGGGCCGCCGACCGGCGGCTGCGCGCCGCCCACACCTACTCCTTCGCCTTCGACTCGGCGTTCGACCACCTGGTGTGGTTGCTGTGCGGGCACGAACTCCACGTCTACGACACCGAGACCTGCCGCGACGCCGACGCCCTGCTCGCCGCCCACGCCCGCGACGCCATCGACATCGTCGACACCACACCGTCGATGGCGGCACCGCTGGTCGAGGGCGGACTGCTGGACCGGCGGCCGACGCTGCTGGTCCTCGGCGGCGAGGCCGCGCCGCCCGCGCTGTGGCGGCGGATCGCCGACTCCGGGGTCGCGGCCCGCAACATCTACGGGCCGACCGAGGCGACCGTGGACAGCACCGCGGCGCGGATCACCGGCGAGACCCCGACGATCGGCCACCCGCTCGCGGGCACCCGGGCCTACGTCCTCGACGCCGCCCTGCAGCCGGTACCGCACGGCACGGTCGGCGAGCTGTACCTGGCCGGAGGGCACCTGGCCCGCGGCTACCTGGGCAGGCCGGGGGCCAGCGCCGAGCGATTCGTCGCCGACCCCTACGGCCCCGCGGGCGAGCGGATGTACCGCACGGGCGACCTGGCCCGGTGGGTGCCCGGCCGCGGCCTGGAGTACCTGGGACGCGGCGACGGGCAGGTCAAGATCCGCGGCCACCGGGTGGAGACCGGCGAGGTCGAGGCCGCCCTGGGCTCGGTGCCCGGGGTCGCGGCGGCGGCCGCAGCCGTGCGGTCGTCCCGGCTGGTCGGCTACGTCGTGCCCGCCCCGGGCACCGGGGGCTCGCTCACGGGGGACGCCGTCCGCGCCCACCTGGCCGGGCGGCTTCCCGACCACATGGTGCCCTCGGCGGTGGTGGTGCTCGACGAGCTGCCGCTCACCCCCAACGGCAAGCTCGACCGCGCCGCGCTGCCCGCGCCCGCGGCGGCCGGCGGCGGTCGGGAACCGAGTACCGAGCGGGAGCGGCTGCTGTGCGCGGCGGTCGCCGAGGTGTTCGAGGTCGACCGGGTCGGCGCCGACGACGACTTCTTCGCGCTGGGCGGGGACAGCATCACCGCGATCACGGTCAGCAGCAGGCTGCGGGCGGCGGGTATCGAGCTGCGGCCCCGGGACCTGCTGGCGCGCCGCAGCTTCGCCGCCCTGGCCGCCTCCGCCCGGCGGGTGGCGGACACCACCGCCCCGGTCGACGAACCGACCGGGCAGGTGCCCGCGCCTCCCATCGTGCGCGGTCTGCTCGACCCGCACCCGGACGCCAGCGCCGTCGCCTCCTACGCGCAGTGGACCGCCCTGCGCGTCGACGACCTCGGACACGAGGACCTGGTCCGAGGCGTGCAGGCGGTGCTCGACCGGCACGACGCGCTGCGGCTGCGGGTCGGCGACGGCCTGGAGGTCCCGCCCAGGGGTGCGGTCCGGGCCGTCGTCCACGAGGTCCACGAGGTCCACAAGGTCCACGAGGTCCACCGGGTCGGTGGAGCGGGGGTCGAAGCGGTGGCGCGGCGCCTGGCGGGCGAACTCGACCCGCGGTCGGGCGACCTGCTGCGGGCCGCCCTGGTCCGCACCGGCGACGGCGGGCCCGACCGGCTGGTCGTGGTCGTACACCACCTCGCCGTCGACGGCGTGTCCTGGCGGGTGCTCCTGCCCGACCTGCACGCCGCCTGCACGGGAGGCACACTCTCCCCGGCGGGTGCGTCCTGGCGGCAGCACGCCCTGCTCCTCGCCGAGCAGGGGAGCAGCGGCGCGTACCGGGGCGAACTGGACCACTGGCGGACCGCTCTCGGTTCCGCGACCCGCCTGGGCGACCGTCCGCTCGATGAGAAGCGGGACACGGTGTCGACCGCACACAGGTCGGTCACGGTGGCTGCACCCGAGGTCACCGAGGCGCTGCTGACCACACTGCCCGCGGCCTACCGTGCCGGCGTCGACGAGGTCCTGCTGGCCGCGCTCGTGCTCGCGCTGCGGGATCGCGGCGTGTCCGGCGACGCCGTGACCGTCACGATGGAGGGGCACGGCCGCGAACACCTCGACCTGTCCCGCACGGTCGGCTGGTTCACCAGCGAGTACCCGGTCCGTGTCCCCATACTCCCCGGACCGGCGGGCGGCGACGTGGGGCGGGTGCTGCGGGAGGCCAAGGAGGCCAAGCGCGCCGTCCCCGGCAACGGCATCGGCTACGGGGTGCTGCGCTGCCTCGACCCGGAGGCCGGGCCGGAGCTGGCCGCCACCCCGGCCCCGGATGTGCTGCTGAACTACCTGGGCCGGTTCGCCCCGCTGTCCGGCACCGGGTGGCGCCTGCCGGAGCGGGACGCCTTCTCCGTGATCGAGCCCGACGGCAAGGCCTTGGAGCAGGTGCTGGCCCTCAACTGCTTCGTCCACGAGGAGGGCGCGCCCCGGCTCGCCGTCGAGTGGACGGCCGCGACCGGGGTGATCGGCCCTGAGGCGGTGGCGGCCCTGCAGGACGCCTGGGCCGCGGCGCTGGACGCGCTGGCCGAGCACGCGCGGGACACAGCCGGCGGGCTCACCCCCTCCGACATCCCGCTGGTCGACCTCGACCAGGACACCATCGACGCCCTCGAACGCACCGGCCCCGTCCAGGACGTCTGGCCGGCCACACCGCTGCAGGTCGGCCTCTCCTTCCACACCCTCATCCGCGACGAACAGGACGCCGACGTCTACGTCGTCCAGGCGGTGACGACGCTGGCCGGCGAGCTGGACCCGGATCGGATGGCCGCGGCCGCCCGGGAGCTCCTGCGCAGGAACCCGGCCCTGCGCGTGTACCTGGCGCCCGTCGGGGACGACGTGGTGCAGGTGGTCCCCGCCGACGCCGCCCTGGAGTGGCGGCGGGACGACCGGTTCGAGGCGGCCGCCCGCGCCGAACTGGAGCGCCCCTTCGACCCGGCCCGGCCGCCGCTGATCCGCTTCCTGCTCTCCCGAACCGGCCCGGACGAGCACAAACTGGTGATCACCAACCACCACGCGCTGCTCGACGGCTGGTCGATGCCGCTGGTCGGCCGCGCACTGCTGGCGATCTACGCCGAGCTCGGCGGCGGCCCGGGCGCTCCCGCCGCCGCCGACGTGTCGGAGTACTTCCGCTGGCTGGCCGACCGGGACCCGGAGGCGTCCCTCGCGGCGTGGCGCGACGCCCTGGCCGGCGTCGACGACGCCACGCGGCTGGCACCGGCGAGCACCGCGACCGGCGTCGAACGGCCCGGCCGCGTGACCTTCGGTCTGGGCGGCGCGTTCAGCGACCGGCTGCGCGCCTTCGCCCGTGAGCGGGGCGTCACCCTGACCACCGTGCTCCAGACGGCCTGGGGCCTGCTGCTGGGCCGGCTCACCGGGCGCCGCGACGTCGTATTCGGCTGCCCGGTGTCAGGCCGACCCGCCGAGGTCGACGGTGTGGAGTCGATGATCGGCCAGCTCGGCACCACCATCCCCGTCCGGGTCCGGCACGCCCGGGACGAGACCGCCGGGGACCTGATGGCGCGCGTGCACGCCGAGAGCGTCGCGCTGACCGACCACCACTATGTCGGCCTGCCCGCGATCCAGCGGGCGGTGGGCGTCGGCGAGCTGTTCGACACCATGCTGGTGATGGAGAACTTCCCGCTGTCCAGCCGGAAGCGCACACCGCTCGCCCCCGGGCTCGACCTGGCCGGGGTGGACATCACCGACGCCACCCACTACGCGCTGACCGTGATCGTGATCCCCGACGACGAGATCACCATCGGCCTGGGCTTCCAGCCCGGCGCCTTCGCGGAGGCGACCGTGCGCGACTACGGCCGATGGCTGCGCAACATCCTGCGGGAGATCGTCGACGACCCGCGGCGGCCCGCGATCGGACTGCCCGTGCTCGACCAGGACGAGCGGGAGCGGATGCTGAGCACCGGAACCGGGGCCGCCCCCGCCAAGGTCCGCGGCCACTGGCTGGAGGAGTTCGCCGCCTGGGTCCGCCGCACCCCCGACGCCGAAGCCCTGGTCTGCCGCGACCGCAGCCTCGACTACGCCGAGCTGGACCGCCAGGCCAACCGGCTCGCCAACGCGCTGATCGAGCGGGGGGTGCGGCCCCAGGACCCGGTCGCGGTCCTGCTCGGGCGCGACATCGAGATGACGGTGGCGCTGTTCGGCATCGCCAAGGCCGGCGCCGTGTACGTGCCGATGGACCCGGACTACCCGCGGGACCGGCTGGCCTACATGCTCGACGACATCGCCCCGGCCGCCGCCCTGACGACCGGCGCCGACCTGCCGGCCGAACACGGAATCCCGGTGCTGCGGCTGGACGACCCGGCCACGCTCGCGTCCGCGCCCGACACCGACCCGGTCGAAGCCCGGGCCGCCCTCACCGAGGACGCGCTGGCCTACGTCATCTACACATCCGGTACCACCGGGCGGCCCAAGGGCGTGGGTGTGCCCCACCGCGGCGTGCCCGACCTGATCGCGCTGCAGGAGGAGGTCGTCGGCATCACCGAGCACGACCGCTACCTGCACTTCGCGTCGACCGGCTTCGACGTGGCGTTCTGGCAGACCATGGTGCCGCTGCTGTCCGGCGGGACCTCCGTGATCGCCCCCGAGGAGGTGCGCGTCCCCGGCGACGAACTGCTCGACTACATCGTCGAACACCGGGTGACCGGGGTGAACCTGCTGCCGTCCTTCCTGGCGGCGATGCCCGACGACCGGACGGTCGACCCCGATGTGCTCTTCGTCGTCGGCGCCGAGCGCCTCGACCCCGCGCTCGCGCGGCGCTGGGGTGCCGGCCGCCGGGCGCTGTTCAACGCCTACGGGCCCACCGAGGTCACGATCAACTCCGTGACCTGGCACTACGACCCGGACGACCCCGGCCCGCTGCCGATCGGCCGCCCCGACCCGGGCGTCCGCGCCTATGTCCTGGACGGCGGGCTCCAGCCGGTCGGCGCCGGTGTGACGGGTGAGCTGTACCTCGGCGGGCCGAGCCTGGCCCGCGGGTACATCGGCCGCCCCGGCCTGACCGCCGCCGCGTTCGTCGCCGACCCGTTCGGCGCCCCCGGGGAGCGGATGTACCGCACGGGCGACCTCGTGCGGTGGCGGCCCGACGGGCAGCTGGTGTTCCTCGGCCGCGTCGACCACCAGGTCAAGATCCGCGGCTTCAGGGTCGAGCTCGGCGAGATCGAGTCCACCCTGACCCGCCACCCCGATGTGCGCGCCTGCGCGGTGATCGTACGGGAGGGCAGGCTCGTCGGCTATGTCATCCCCACCGACGGCGCCGCCCCGGCAGCGGCAGCGGCCGCGGCAGCGGACACCGAGCGGCTGCGCGCGTACCTGGCCGAGCGGCTTCCCGACCACATGGTGCCCACCGCCCTGGTGCCGCTCGACCGGTTGCCGCTGAGCCCCGGCGGGAAGCTCGACCCCACCGCACTGCCCGCCCCCGAGGCCGCGGCCGCCGAGCGGCGCGAACCCGCCACCCGGGCCGAGGAGGTGCTGCTCGGCATCTTCACCGACATCCTCGGTACCGGCGGTGCCGGTGCGGCCGTCGGCCTGGACGACGACTTCTTCGCCATCGGCGGGGACAGCATCGTGTCGCTGCAGGTGGTGTCGCGGGCCCGCCGCCACGGGCTCGGCCTGACCGCCCGCGACGTGTTCGAGGGCGCCACGATCGCCGGGATCGCGGCGCGGGCGCGCGCCCTCGACGGCGGGGACGCCCCCGCCGTCGGCGACGCGCCGCTGACCCCCATCATGCGCGACCTGCTGCGCCGCGCGGGCACCGCCGCGGACGGGTTCTGCCAGTGGGCGGAAATCTGCGTCCCGCCCGGCGGCGACGAGGCGGCCTGGCGGGCCGTCCTCGACGCCGTCCTGGCCCGCCACGACGTGCTGCGCGCCCACCTGGTGGGCGACGCACTGCGCATCCCACCGGTCGGCGCCGTGACCGGCGCCGACGTGCTGACCCGGGTGGCGGCCACGGGCGACCTGCGCACCCTCGTCGACGAGCGGACCGCGGCGGCCCGCGCCTCGATGGACCCGCGCACCGGCCCGCTGCTGCGGGCGATCTGGGTGGACGCCGGACCGGACCGGCCGGGCCGACTCGTCCTCGTCGCCCACCACCTCGTCGTCGACGGCGTGTCCTGGCGCATCCTGCTGGACGACGTGGAGCACGCCTACTCCGGCGGCCGACTCGCGCGCCACGGGCAGTCGTTCCTCGGCTGGGCGCGCTCGCTGCGCGCCACCGACCGGCGTTCCGAGCTGCCGCACTGGCGGCGGATGGCCCCTGCCCGGCCGACGGCCCGGCCCCTGGATCCCGCGCGGGACACCGCGGGCACCGCGGCGCACCACGAGATCCGCCTCGACGCCGCGGCGACCCGCGCCCTGATCACGGTGCTGCCCGCCGCACACCGCACCACGCCGGACGCCGTGCTGCTCTCGGCACTCGCCCAGGCGGTACGGGCCTGGCGCGGGACACCGGAGCTGCTGGTCGCGCTGGAGAGCCACGGCCGCCCGCGTGATGTCGACCTGTCGCAGACCGTCGGCTGGTTCACGGCCGTCCACCCCGTGCTGCTCGACGCCGACGACGACCCGAAGGCGGTCGGGGAGCGGCTTCGCGCCCAGGGCGACGGCCTGGGCTACGGCATCCTCACCGCGGCGGGTCTGCTGGACCCCGTCGAGCCGGAGGTCGCCTGGAACTACCTCGGCCGCTTCGCCGGCGCCCCGGAAACCGAGACGCCGTGGCAGGCGCCCCCGGACGCCGACCCGCTCGGGTCGGGCGCCCCCGACGCCATGCCCCTGCCGCACGGGCTGATGGTCAACGCGCTGGTGCGCGACGACGCGCTCGGGGTGCGGATCACCTGGCCGGGCGCGCTGTTCACGGCGGCCGAGATCGAGGACCTGGCCGAGCACCTGCGGACCGCGCTGCTGCGCACCGCCGCAGCGCCGGAGGCCGGGGCGTTGGACCGGGGCGGCCCGGTCGCCGAGGTGCAGCCGCTGACTCCCCTGCAGGAGGTGATGCTGCGGCACTCGCGCACCGAGCGCCCCGACCCCTACACCGTGCAGTCGACCTTCTCGCTCGCGGGGCAGCTCGACCTCGACGCCCTGCGGGCCGCCGGTGCCGACCTGATGGCGCGCCACCCGAACCTGGGTGCGGTGTTCCCCGCCGACCTGGCGGTGATCCCCGCGTCGCCCCGGCCGGACTTCCGCGTGGCCGACGGGCCGGCCGAGGAGGTGCTGGCGGCCGACCTCGCCGAGCCGTTCGACCTCGCGGAGGGCCCACTGCTCCGGCTGACGGTCATCCGGCACCGCCCTGAGCGCGCCGACCTGGTCCTGACCAGCCACCACGTGCTCTCCGACGGCTGGTCGGCACCGCGCATCCTCACCGAGCTCTTCGCCCTCTACACGGCGCGGGTGCGCGGCGAGGTGCCGGACCTGCCCCCGCCCGTGCCGTTCGCCGACTACCTGCGCTGGCGCGCCGACCACGAGCCCGACCTCGCGGCCTGGGCCGCCGAGCTGGAGGGCGTGGCCGAAGGCGACCACCTGGGCGGCGGCGACGTCGGCCCCGCGTGGCAGGAGCCCGCGATCATCACGTTCGACGCGGCGCTGGTCGCCGACCTCACCCGCATCGCCGCACGGCGCGGACTGACACCCAACACCCTGCTTCAGGGCGCGTGGGCGGTGCTACTGGCCCGGCGCTCCGGCCGGACCGACGTCTGCCTCGGCGCCATGGTCGCCAACCGTCCGCCGCAGCTTCCGGGGGTCGAGGAGATCATCGGGCTACTCGCCAACACGGTGCCCGTGCGGGCCCGGCTGGCGGGCACGCTCGCCGACACCCTCGCCGACCTGCAGGCCCGGCAGCGGGCGCTGGTCGAGCACCACCACGTCGCCCTGTCCGACTTGGAACGGGTGACCGGTCGGAGCAGGCTGTTCGACACCCTCGTGGTGTTCGAGAACTACCCGGTCGACCCGGACCGCCTGCGCGAACCCGCCCCCGGGCTCACGGTCGTCGGGACCCGGTTCCGCGAGGCCACCCACCACCCGGTGACCCTGACGGTCATGCCGGACGGCGACGGCTGGACCGGCGTGCTCGCCCACCGCGCCGGAGCGGACGTCGGCGGCCTCGCCGAGGAACTGCTCGACCTGCTCCGCGGACTGGGCGACCACCTCGACGGCGACGTGCACGACCTCCTGGGGCACCGATGAGCGGGAGCACGAGAGACACCGCCGCGACCACCGACCGGGTCGACCGGCGGCTGCTGGGGATCGCGTCCATCCTGGTGCTCGGCACCTTCATGGCCACGATCGACGCCACCATCGTCAGCGTCGGCATCGACACCCTGGCCGGCGAGTTCGACGCCTCCGTCACCGAGATCCAGTGGGTCTCCACCGCCTACCTGCTGGCCGTCGTCACGGCCGTGCCCGCCTCGGGCTGGCTCGCCGACCGGTTCGGCGCGCGGCGGACCTGGCTGGCCGCCGTGGGGGTGTTCCTCCTCGGCTCGCTGCTGTGCGCGCTGGCCTGGTCGGCGACCAGCCTGATCGTGTTCCGGGTGATCCAGGGTCTGGGCGGCGGCCTGCTGCCGCCGACCGGGCAGGCGCTGCTGGCCCGCATCGCCGGCCCGGCGCGCACCGGGCGGGTGATCAGCATCGTCGCGGTCGTCCCCCTGCTGTCCCCGGTGCTCGGCCCGCTGGTCGGCGGCGCCATCCTCGGCGTGGCACCCTGGCCGTGGCTGTTCTTGGTCAACCTGCCGATCGGGGTGGCCGCGGTGCTGCTCGCGCACCGCCACGTGCCGGCGATCGCGCCGTCGCCGCAGCGCACCGCGTTCGACTTCCGAGGGGCCGCGCTGCTCTCCCCTGGCCTGGCCGTGCTGGTGTACGGGCTGACCGAGGCCGCCCACGGCCGCACCCTCCCGGCCGCGATCGGGGTGGCCGCCGGCGCGGCGATGCTGGTCGGCTTCACCGTGCACGGGCTGCGGACCCGCCGGACCCCGCTGATCGACCCCCGGCTCTTCGCCCGGCCGCCGTTCGGCGCCGCCGCCCTCGCGCTGCTCGTCCTGGGCGCGTCGGTCTTCGGCACGATGTTCCTGCTCCCGCTGTACTTCCAGACCGGCCGCGGCCTGTCGGCGTGGGAGGCCGGCCTGCTGCTCGCACCGCAGGGAGTGGGCGCGGCCGCGGGGGCGGTACTGGTCAACCGCACCATCGACGCGGTCGCCCCCCGGACCCTGGTGGTCACCGGCATCGTGCTGATCCTCCTGGGGACGGTCCCCTTCACCCAACTGGACCACGGGCTTGCGGACGGAGCGATCGCCGCGGCGCTCGTCGTCCGCGGCCTCGGGATGGCCATGATCGGCGCCCCCGTCATGAACATCGTCTACAGCCGTATCGAGCCCGACCACCTCCCCCGCGCATCCGCGGCGCTCAACCTGCTCAACACCGTCGGCGGAGCCGTCGGCACCGCGGCCCTCGCCGTGGTCCTGCAGGACCGCCTCTCCGCCCACGGCCCCGACATCGCCGGGGCGTTCGCCGACACCTTCTGGTGGGTCGTCGGCCTCTGTCTGCTCGCCGCCGCCGGGGCCACCAGGCTGCCCCGGACCCACGCTAGGAAACCGTGATGCATCCCCTGCCCACACCGGCCGCCCTCACCGCGGCCCACCCGCTGACCCCTGCGGCGGCCGACGCCGTCGCCGACCACCGCGCCACCGTCGCCGCCGTCCTCGACCGACGCGACCCCCGCCTGCTCGTGGTCGTCGGCCCCTGCTCGGTCCACGACCCCGCCGCCGCCCTGGAATACGCGGGGCTGCTCGCCGACGCCGCCCGGCGCCTCGCCGACGACCTGGTGCTCGTCTTCCGCGCCTACCTGGAGAAGCCGCGCACCATCACCGGCTGGACCGGCCTGATCGCCTGCCCCGGCCTCGACGGCAAGGGCGACCTCGCCACCGGCCTGCGGCTCGGCCGGTCCTTCCTCACCGACGCCGCCGCCACCGGCCTGCCTCTCGCCTACGAGTTCGTCGACCCCGCCCTCGCCCCGTACGTCGCCGACACGGTGTCGTGGGCGGCCGTCGGCGCACGGACCGTCGCCAGCCAGCCCCACCGCCACCTGGCCTCCTGGCTCCCCATGCCGGTCGGCATGAAGAACTGCGTCTCCGGCCGCCTGGACACCGCCATCGCCGCGGTCCAGGCCGCCGCCCACCCGCACACCCTCCCCACCGTGTCACCCGACGGGTGCCTCACCGCCCTCGACAGCACCGGAAACCCCGACGCCCACCTGGTCCTCCGCGGCGGCCCGACCCCCAACTACGACATGACCGGCGTCGCCCAGGCCCGCTCCGCACTCGCGGCGGCCGACCTGCCGCACCGCCTCGTCGTCGACGCCGCCCACGGCAACAGCGGAAAGGACCACGACCGCCAGCCGCACGTCATCACCGACCTGGCCGCCCAGATCGCCGACGGCGACGACTCACTGGCCGGTGTCATGATCGAGTCCTACCTGTCCGACGGAAGACAGGACCCGGGAGCCGCAACCCTCCGCCCCGACCTCAGCATCACCGACCCCTGCCTCGGCTGGTCCCGCACCGTCCCTCTCCTCGACCACCTCGCCCTGGCCTCCCGCCGCCGCAGGAGCTCACCCCGCGCCGTCGCCGACCAGGCCGACCGACCGGCGTCGACCTCCGGCGCCGCCCCCTAGGAGGTGCCCGTGGGACGGGGGTAGTCCCGCGAGGTCAGCGGGTATACCGGCTGCCAGGGAAAAGGCGGCGGTGGCGCGGCGCCCGGGGGTGGCGGCTCGGGGCCATGGGGTCCGGGAACGCCGGAACGGGAGACGGCATGCGCGTGCTGGTCACCGGAGCGACCGGCTACATCGGCGGGCGCCTGGTTCCTGGGCTGCTCGACGCCGGGCACGACGTGCGGTGCATGGCGCGCTCACCCGGGAAACTGCGGGACCTGCCCTGGCGGGACAGGGTCGAGGCGGTACCCGGCGACGTGCTGGACCCCGCCGGCCTCGCCCCGGCGCTGAGCGGTATCGACACCGCCTACTACCTCGTGCATTCGATGGGCGGCGGGGACTTCCGCCGACGCGACCCGCAGGGGGCGCGCAACTTCGCCGACGCCGCCGCACGCGCCGGAGTCCGCCGCATCGTCTACCTGGGCGGCCTCACGCCGCGCGGCGAACCGCTGTCGGCCCATCTCGCCTCCCGGGACAGGGTCGGTCGGCTCCTCCTCGACTCACCGGTTCCCACCGCGGTGCTCCGCGCGGCCGTCATCATCGGCTCGGGCTCTGCGTCGTTCGAGATGCTCCGCTACCTCACCGAGCGGCTGCCGGTCATGACCACCCCGCGCTGGGTGCGGACACGGGTGCAGCCGATCGCCGTGCGCGATGTGCTGCGCCTGCTCGTGGAGTCGGCGGAGCTGCCCGCCGACGTCGACCGCGCCTTCGACATCGGCGGCCCCGATGTCCTCACCTACGCCGACATGATCCAGCGCTTCGCACGCGTCGCGGGTATCCGCCGACGGATCATCCTCCCGCTGCCGGTTCTCACGCCCTGGCTGTCGAGCCTGTGGGTCGGCCTCATCACCCCGGTCCCCGGTTCCATCGCCCGGCCGCTGGTGGACTCGCTGCGCAACGAGGTCGTCTGCGCCGAGGACGACCTGGCCGACCTGCTCGACGACCACGAACGCCTGGGCTTCGACGAGGCGGTACGGCTCGCCCTGGGCCGGGTCCGCGAGGCCAGGGTCGACACCCGGTGGTCGTCCGCGGACTGGCCCAGCGCGCCGTCCGAACCCCTGCCCACCGATCCGGGGTGGACGGGCGGCTCCCTGTACGTGGACGAGCGGCGGCGCGAGGTCGACGCGCCGCCCGGGGCGCTGTGGCGCGTCATCGAGCGCATCGGCGGAGAGCGGGGGTGGTACTCCTGGCCGATGGCCTGGGCGGCGCGCGGCTGGTTCGACCGCCTCTTCGGCGGGGTGGGGCTGCGCCGCGGGCGCCGGGACCCGGAGCGGCTGCGCGTGGGCGACTCCGTGGACTTCTGGCGGGTCGAGGAGATCGAGCCCGGTCGGCTGCTGCGGCTGCGCGCCGAGATGCGGCTGCCCGGTCTCGCCTGGCTGGAGCTGCGGGTGGAGCCGGGGGAGCCGAACACCGTCCTGCGGCAGCGGGCGGTCTTCCACCCGCGCGGGCTGGCGGGCCAGGCGTACTGGTGGGGCATCGCGCCGTTCCACGGCGTGGTCTTCGGCGCCATGGCGGACAACATCGCCGCCGCGGCGGAGTCGGACGGCACAGCCGACTGAAGCGCGGGCGGTGGGGTCTCGCCCACCGCCTCCGCGAACCGCGCGCCCTGTCCCCTCCTCCTGCGGGACCGCGGCTTCCGCGCCGCCGGGCCCGCGGCTCACTCACCCAGCTCCACCAGCGGCTTCGGGTAGCCGATCGGCGGGGTCCGCGCCCGCCACGGGGTGTGGACGTCCGCACCGGGAAGGTCGGCGAGCTCGGCGACGTGGCGGCGGATGTAGGTGCCCTCCGGGTCGAACCTCCGGGACTGCCGCAGCAGGTTGAACCTCCGGTTGGGGCGGGTGTCGTTGCCGGTCCCGGCCACCCACTGCCAGTTGCCGCAGTTGTCGGCGATGTCGCCATCGGTGAGCAGGGTGTGGAAGTGGGCTGCGCCGTTCCTCCAGTGCACGCGCAGGTACCGGGTGAGGAACGCGGCGGTGATCATGCGGGCGCGGTTGTGCATGAAGCCCTCCGACATGAGCTGCCGCATCCCCGCGTCCACGATCGGCACACCCGTCCGGCCGCGGCGCCATGCCTCAAGACCTTCCTCGTCATCGCGCCACCGCGCACCGCGCGGCCGGTAGTCACGCACGGCGATGCCGGGGAAAGCCGCGGTGACCTGGTGGTGGAAGTCCCGCCACGCGAGCTGGCGGACCCAGGCGCGGCCGCCGGGGGTCGCACAGGCGGCTTCCGCCGCTTCCAGCGGGGACAGGCAGCCGAAGCGCAGGTCGGCGCTGAGCCGGGAGGTCGCGGCCGCGGCGAGGTCGTCGTGCGTCTGCTCATAGGAGGAACAGCCCCCGGACAGCCACGCGCTCAGGCGGCGGCGCGCCGCCCGCTCACCGCCGGACTGCCTGAGCGGGGACAGGTCGCCGACGCCTTCGTCGGCCCCACCGAGCACGTCCTCCGGGGAACCGCCCTCGGCGATCCCCGGGGGCAGGCCGAGGCGTGTCGGCGCGGCGACCACGTCGCGCCGGCGGCACGACTCCCACACCCGCCAGTAGGGCGTGAAGACCTTGTAGTGGTCGCCTCCCGCCGGCACCGGTTCGCCCGGGGGGACGACCGTGACCCCGGGGAACTCCGCGACCTCCACACCCGCGGCGGCCGCCTCGCGGTGCAGCCGCGCCGAACGCGCGGAGGCGAACGCGCTCACGTCCGCGCTCAGGTGGACGCGCCCGGCATCCGTCTCCCGCGCGACGCGGATCGTCTCGCGGACCGTGTCGCCGCGGCGCAGCACCAGGCCCCCGCCCGCCGCCCGGAGGGCGCCGCGCAGGTCCGAGAGCGCCTCACACAGGTAGGCGATCCGGTTCCGTGCCGCCCGGGCCGTGATCGCGGGGTCGGCGACGAACAGCGGCACCACGGGAGCACCACGGTCGACCGCCGCTGCCAGCGCCGGCTGATCGCGGACCCGCAGGTCCCTGGTGAACAACACGATGGTCGGACGCATACGACCTCCTGCCTCCCACCCCGAAATGTACTCAACGCGACCGCTCCGATCCGTGGAGCAGCGGCAGTGGTCAGGCGTGTCGTGCTGCGGCCGACCACCCGCGACCTGCCCGTAGGGGATCAGCGGTGCCGAGGAGCGCTCCCACGGAGGACAGGCTCCCGGCTCGTCCCGAATCGATGCGATGGGAACCTCGCACCCGCATCAGCCGCCCGCCGCGCCCTACCCCCCGCGACCCGCACTCACAGCCGATGTACTCGTCGACCGCGATTCCGGCTCGTCGAAGCTGGTCCATGGCCGACTGGAGCGGACCGGTGCGGCCTTGGGCAGCGAGTGGAACGCCTCGGCCTGGGTGGCCCGGTTGCACCCGGTATCGGGGTCGATGACCAGATACCGGGCGATCCGCGCCAGCGCCCAGGCCCCTGTGGTCGGGTTCCGACTGGCGTTCACGGCCATCCTGGCCACGCATTTCCGCAGACCATCCGGGCATCTCCCGATCGGCGCCATGACTCTCGCCTTTCCCGGGAATGAATGCCTCCATGACATCCGGCACGAGGCACAGCCGCCTCGAACGCGGCCTTACGGATGATCCTGGTCGTTGAGTAGCCGTTCTTGATCGGGGCGGGACGACCTGTGAAGGCGCTCTTCGCCTTGGGAGCTGTTCGGCGTCCCGGACGGTGCTGAGAGGAACTGTCGCGCCCACTTACGGTAGGTACCGATCGGTCCGTCTCCGCGTGCTAGGCGCGGCGGATCGATGTAGCGCTTGTGATTCCAGATGGGCACGTCACTGCCGATATCCCATTTGAGTAGGGGTTTGTAGAGGCGGGCTAGCAGGCGCGCGAGGCGTTCGCCGACGGGAGCGCGCAGCGCAGGGGGCAGAAAACGCAGAGCTGGAAGTGCTGCGCTGATGGGGAGGCGGATTTCGATGTGCCACGGCCCGGTGGCGATGGGAAGGACCCACATGCGCAGTCGGCCTAGGCCGGCGGGCAGGGGCAGATCGGCACGGATGCCGCTGACTCCGTAGACATGGATGCGTGGGGTGAGGTGTACCTCGCCCAGCAGAGGCACGCGCCGACCGACGCGCATGGTGTAGGTAAACCAGGTGTCGTGGTAGACGAGGTCGTTCTCGGGAGGTTGCAGGACGGTGAACCCGTGGAGGGCGGCGAGGTGTCCGCTGTCGACGGCGTTCTCGCAGACCTCCTGGGGGTGCCCGGCGAGGGTGAAGGTGTGGTGTACAGGACGGCAGTAGGGGCGCTGGGGAGGTCCCGACAGGTCAGGGATCTGCCAAGCTGGCGCACTGCCGTCCTGTTCGTAGCCGATGAAGACGATGTCGTTGACTTCATGCAGCGGCAGTGCGGTCAGAGAGATTCGGGGCGGTTGGGTGCCATAGCCGGTGGCCGTACATGTGCCGTCGGTGGCGAAGGCGAACCGGTGGAACGGACAGATGAGGTGTTCACCCTTGACGGTGCCACCGTGGCCGAGGTGAGCACCGAGGTGAGGGCAGTGGGGTTGGACGGCCCGTAGGCGGCCGCCTCGGGTTCGGTAGAGAACGACCTCCTCGTTCATGAAGGTACGCGTGAGAACGCGGCCTGGTGGAATCTCGCCGGAGCAGGCGATAGCGAACCAGCCGGTGGGGTAGGGCAGGGGAGGGCCGGCGGATGCCGCTGGCGGGGTGTGGGTGTCACGGGCCATCTCAGAGTCCTTGAGCATGTGCCGGGGGTGCCGCCGGTGGGCGGGCGTGCCGTGCGAGAAGCCGCATTCGAGGTCCTCTTGGGCTGGCTACGGCGCTGACCGCCGATCGGACCGCTCGGCCCGGCACGTGCTGTAGGCGCCAGCGTGCTGTGATGGTCGAGAGCGCGAGCGCCGACTCGGTGAGGGCGAAGGTGTCGCCGATGCATTTGCGCGCCCCGGCTCCGAACGGCAGGAACGTGGGCGACAGCGGTGGAAGGCGCCGGTCGGCCCAGCGGTCGGGGTCGAAGGTATGAGGGTCCGGGTAGAGCTGCGGGTCGTAGTGCATGAGGTAGGGGCTGAAGGCGAGGACGGTACCGGCGGGGATTCTGTGCGAGCCGAGCCGGGTGTGGGCGACGGCGGTTCGGGTGGACATCCATGGCGGCGGGTGGAGCCGCAGCGTTTCGACGACGATGCGCCGGGTCAGTTGAAGTCGGGGCAGATCCTCATAGGTGGCCGGTCTCCGGCCTGCGAGGACGGCGTCGACTTCCGCGTGAAGCCGCTGCTCGATGTGGGGATGCTGCGCCAGTAGGTGCAGTGCCCAAGCGATGGTGGCAGCGGTGGGTTCGACCCCGGCGAGGAAGAAGGTGAGGACCTGCTCCTCGATGTGTTCATCGCTGATGTGGCCCTGCTCGGTGTTGTCGCCGAGGCCGTCGCGTGTGGCGAGCAGTATCGACAGGAGGTCGGCGTGATCGGTCCGGCTGGCTCGGTGGTGCTCGATGGCGTGCCTGATCGTGTGGCGTAGGCGGTGTCGTGCCCGCCGGTAGCGGTGTTCCTCTGGTGTGGGCAGCTTGCTCAGCCAGGGTGCAAGCGTGTGCTTGTAGATGCCGCGCATGATGACGCCGATGTCCGCGACTGCGGCCTCCACCAGGTGGGGGGGCAGCAGGGAGTGGAACATCGTCTTGGCGGCGATCCGGGCGGCCATCGCGGTCATCTCGTGAAGGAGATCGATGGACTCGCCGTCCTTCCATGAGTCGGCTGTTTCCCTGATCTGCGCGGTCATCACCTGCGCATATAGGGGGTAGCGACTCGTGTGGAAGGCCGGCTGGGCCAGCCTTCGCTGCTCGCGGTGATCGCGGTGAGGGCACGTGACAAGCCCGTTTCCCACCACCTTGCGGGCGCTTTCGTAGAAGGGGCCGCCTTTGTCGAAGATCCGTCCGTTCAGAAGAGCCTGGTGAGTCAGTTCAGGGGTGCACATGACCAGCGCTTTGTAGGGGCCGATTCGGATCTCCACAAGGTCTCCCCTAGGAGGAAGTGACTGGAGGAAACCCAGCGGATCACGCAGAAGCGGTATGGCATGGCCCAGCAGAGGAAGTGCGCCCGGGGCGGACGCAGCGGTTGTCATAGACGTCCTTTCGTTTTCTGCTGTGCTGATTATCCGTTACGAAGTCACCTCTCGGTAGCGAGGGCAGGTGAGATGCCAATCCAAGCTGCCACGCATCCAGAGTTTCATCGCCTCGATGAAGTGGTCGGAGTTCTCCCGATCCGCGCGCGGCAGTTCTCGGTAGGGACGCGAGGAAAGGAACCGATTCTCCGCATCGTGGAAGTTCCGGAGCGCCATGGAGATGCATTCATGGGCAAGACGGGTTGCGTCCTGCCATGAGCAGTTCTTCTCTTGCGCCAGTACCGGGATGATGTTGTCGGTGTTTCCGACCGCCCATTCTTTGCCTGCCGAGAATAGGTCATTGGTCATCGCCACCACGTCTTGTTCAGCCTGACGCATGCTGATCAATTCGGGCATCGCATGAACGTGAAGCGGCAGCTCATAGCGCCCCACGGCCTCCACCCAGTCGAGGCAGATGTCCATCCCGCCGGCGTTACGCCGCATGGCCACGTATGTGTCGAACTCCGGAACGATCTTTCCGGCGTTGTTGTGGGCCTCTTGGAGGAAGCTCTTGAAGGTTGCCTCCCAATGTGCTTCGTGCCGCCGGCGCCAGTCGGCGGTCGTGCGATGTTCCAGGCGCGCCAAGAGCTGACGCCAGGCCGCGAGAAGCGGCGTGTCCGGGGTCTGTGGCGGGTGGTCGTACAGGACAGAGCGGTAGGCGTCGAGGGCATCCGCGGCCCATACCGGGGATGCCTGCTTGTCCAGCGAGTCGTCCCACAGCCAGCTCCACCCCACCAGATCCGTGGCCAGGTCGAGATCGTCACCCTCTGCCCAGGGGTGTGTCCGTGCGACGAACAGGGGAAAGTCCGCGGCTCGGTACGCCTGCTCTGTCCGCGAGTCCGGCCATAGGCCGCGCTGGGCGACCCAGGCGTGGTGACGGAGACGGGAGCGCGCCACGTCCGCGCTGGTCCTGGAGGCATACGGGATGGTGACCCGGATGGGGCCGGTGCTGGGCCGTGCTGAACTCGTCATGTCGTGCGCTCCGTGGCCATGTGGCTGGATCCCGCAGGGGCGTGCGGGTTCGGTGGTCGAACGGGCTGTCATCGAGAGCCTGTCGGGCTCGTGCGCTCCGTTCCTCAGTCAGTCCCCCGACTTGCCGCCGGGCCACGGTCCCGAACAGCATCCGGCGTCCGCTCCGGACTCCCCGCTCGCTCGGGTCGGGACTCCTCGGGAGCGCTTCCAGCTCGCGCAGCCGGAGCTGCGTGGCACGCTGCACGGCGATGACGAGGCGCGCGGGGCGCTCGCCTTCTCGCAAGTCATCCAGGTGGCACTCAACGATCTGCTCGGGTTCAACGAACACACCGAGAAGATCGTCGCGCGATCGGAAAGCCTCTCCGATGGGCAGAGCGCGGTCACTCAAGGACAGCGGGAATACCCCATCGGAACTCCCAAGGACGGCACCGACGTGCAAGGATCGCTCAACGGTGTGCTTGGCGGTCCTGTAGGGACAGATCGTCACGGCCCGCCGCACGTCAGCGGTCGGCCGACCGGCGGGGGAGAGGTCAAGGTACTGGCCGTGCATGGCCTCGGTGCGCGCGGCGTCAATCAGCGGCAGCACGCTCGCCACTGGAACAGGGGTGAGTCCGGCGGTGTGCAGGAGTTCATCGGACCGGACCAGCGCCAGGTCACCGACGAGGGTCCCGGCGCCGATTTCCATGGCTTGCCGAGCATAATGATCTCCCACAATGCGTCCCATCTCTGCCCACCTTTCCCTTTCCTTGCTGGCGCGCGAGACGACCCAAACGCGAAGCATGGCCCGAGGCCGCCGGCTGACCGCCCAGGGCATGCATCGGCGACACCATCCACATGCCCGGCTGGGTTCTTGGACCTGATATTCCCAGGAGGGAAGGTAGGAAACCACCCACGTCGGGGGCGCACGGATCACAGATAGAACTTCAGTGCTACCGGATTGCTCGGCCGTTCCCGAGGCCACTCAAGTACCATACGCATCTCACCTCTGATATATAGGCTTCCTTGAGTTGCCGAACGCTTCCCATATCGAGGTTTGAATTGATCTTCGACCCGCACAGAAAGGTCGTGGGGCGGTCGACTCAATGAGGCCCTTTCATTATGAAAGCGCAGGTCACACCTCGGCCACAGCTGCTTGATACACCCCACGACACGAAGAAACCCCTGGCGGATGGTTCGTCAACCACGATCGACCACCGCACAAGGGGCCTCGGTACCCTTCTACCCTGCCCCCTGCCGTCGTCACGCCGGACTCCGAACTCCACCGCCCGGCTCAACCAGGACCGCCGCACGAGGATCAACCCGTCCCAGAGAGCCAAGAATCCGGCCCGCCGGGCGCTGCTCGTCCTGGTCCACCTGCTCAAGGACGACACCTTCGCGCTGCTCGCAACCGGATTCGCCGCCAGCACGACCACTGCCTGGCGCTACGTGCGCGAGACCACCGGCTGCTCGCCGAGCGGGCACCCGCCCTTGGTCAGGCACTGCGGCGGGCCACGCGGGCCGGGCACGGCTTTGCCGTGCCCGACGGCACGCTGATCCCCATCGACCGGGTGGCCTCCGACCGGCCCCCTCTGTACACTCCGGCAAGCACAAGAAGCACGGGAGGAACGTCCAGTCGGTAGCCGCTCCGGACGGCACACCGCAGTGGGACGATGGGAACCTTCCGGGGCGGTGCGCGGCCTGAAAGCCACCCGCGTGTACGGCGTACTGCGCCGCCTGAAGGAGAGCGGGCTGGTCGCTCTCACCGGCAAGGGGCACGTCGGCGCAGGCAGGGGCGTGGTCACGCCGTTCAAGGGACGCGGTAAACCGGAGCGGAAGAAGCAGCCCAACCGTGAGCACGCCCGGCTGCGCAGTCCGGGTGAGCGGGCCAACGCCGCGCTGAAGGATGGGCGTGTCCTTCGCAAACGGCGGTGTTGCCCGCTACACGCCGGTGAGATCGCCCGCGCTATTCTCGTGCTTCAGGCCCGTGAGACGGGATGAAAAAACCCTCAGTGACATCATCGCCATAAACGATGACAGAGGGCAGGAACCACCAGTTCAGGGTGGCTTATGGGGAGTCTCGGTCGGCGCGAGGCATCGTAGCCTGCGAACGAACGACGGACGAACGGACACATAGCCGAAGAGCCCTGCACCCCGAGGGGGATACAAGGCTCCGACCTGCGAAAACGTGTGGGCGTACCAGGACTTGAACCTGGGGCCTCATCCTTATCAGCAAAGTACATAGCTGCCCAAGCGGGCACAAAACCGGCATTTCAGCAGTTCATCCCGCATCTGCCGTGTCACGACGTGTCGCCTCATACCACCCTCAACCGCACCGTGCCACGGACAAATGACGGACACAGACCCCGCCGAAAACCCGCGCTTCCCGAAATCGGCGCTGCAGGATCCTTCCACTGGCATCCGGCGCCCGCGTCACAACCCTCCGTGACCCGAACTTCCCCGCTAGTGTCCTGATTGGTTAGTTCGTTTATGGTTGTGGGATGAGTCTTCCCGGGCCGAAACCGCCACCGCTGGACCTGTCCGAGGACGAGCGCACCGAGCTCCAGCGGTGGGTCAGACGCCGCAAGACCGCCCAGGACCTGGCCCTGCGGGCGCGGATCGTGCTCGCCTGCGCCCAGGGCATGTCCAACGCCCAAGTGCGGCGCGAGCTGGGGGTGTCGGCGCCCACGGTGACCAAGTGGCGGCAGCGCTTCGCCGAGCACCGCTTGGAGGGCCTGACCGACGAACCACGGCCGGGCCGGCCGCGCACCGTCACCGACGCCCAGGTCGAGGCGGTCGTGGCCGCGACCCTGGAGACCAGGCCCGCCCACGGCACCCACTGGTCCACACGCTCCATGGCCAAGCACACCGGCCTCACCCAGAACGCGGTCTGGCGGATCTGGAACGCCTTCGGCCTGCAACCCCACCGCACCGAGTCGTTCAAGCTCTCCACCGACCCGTTCTTCATCGACAAGGTCCGCGACGTGGTCGGCCTGTACCTGGACCCTCCCGAACGGGCGGTCGCGCTGTGCGTGGACGAGAAATCCCAGATCCAGGCCCTCAACCGCACCCAGCCGGTCCTGCCGATGATGCCCGGCACACCCGAGCGCGCGACCCATGACTATGTGCGCGCGGGAGTGACCAGCCTGTTCGCAGCCCTGGACACCGCCACCGGCCGGGTGATCACCTCCATCCACCGCCGGCACCGCGCCACGGAGTTCAAGAAGTTCCTGGCCAAGATCGACCGCGAGGTCCCTGCCGAGCTGCAGGTACACCTGGTCCTGGACAACTACGCAACGCACAAGACACCCGAGATCCGCAGGTGGCTGCTGCGCCACCCCCGGTTCCACCTCCACTTCATCCCGACCGGCTCGTCCTGGCTGAACCTGGTCGAACGCTGGTTCGCCGAGATCACCGAGCGGCTGATCCGCCGCGGCACCCACCGCAGCGTCCAAGCCCTGGAAAAGGACATCCGCGCCTGGGCCGCGTCCTGGAACGAGGACCCCCGCCCATATGTGTGGACCAAGACCGCCGAGGAGATCCTCGACAGCCTTGCCTTCTACTGCCAACAAATCAACAAACGAACTAACCAATCAGGACACTAGTGGGCACCTCGCAGCGACCCGCTGCTCGCCCCGCACCCGCCCACTCAGAGATCATGAAAGGGAGGGTCTGGCATGGGGTTCGTCAAACCACGCACCACCAAGAAGGGCAAGACCCGCTCACCGCCTGCTACATCGACATCCGAGGCAAAGAGCGCTCCGCGGGCACCTACGACACCGAAAAGGAAGCAGCCAAGGCCTGGCAGCGAGCCGAAGCCAGGGTCGCCGAAGGCCGCGTCACCAGCGTCAGCCACGGCCGACAGAGCTTCGGCGACTACGTCCTGGAAAGCTGGCTACCCAACCACGTCGCGGAGGCGACCACAGAACAGAACAACACCTACCACGTCAACAAACACCTGATCCCCGAATTCGGCAAAATGCGCATGAACGAAATTCTTCCCGGCCACGTCCAGGAATTCGTCCGCAACTGCCAGAAGAAGGGACTCGCCCCCAGCACCATCCGCCGCACCATCACGGTCCTCAGCGCGATCTTCTCCACCGCACTGGTGAACCAGATCATCTTCATCCACCCCTGCAAGGGAATCGTCCTGCCCCACGTCAGCCGAAAACCGCTGACCATCATCACCCCAGAAGAATTCGACGACTTCTACACCCACATTGAGGGAGACGTCTTCAAGCTGCTGGTGGAGGTCGCCATCGAATCCGGGCTGCGCTGGGGAGAACTCAGCGAGCTGCGCATGAAGGACCTGGACAGGTCGACCGGGATGCTCACCGTCAGCCGCGCCGTCGTCGAACTCTCCCCGAAGTTCCATCCCACCGGCGGCAGGTTCCTCGTCAAGGACTACCCGAAGGACGGCGAGTTCCGCCGCCTCAAGCTCCGGCGTCCCCTGGTCACGAAGATCGCCGCCTTCGCCATGGCCAACGGCATCGGCGAGGACGACCTCATCTTCGCCTTCCCCGAGCAGGACACCGGCGCCCCCATCCCCGAGGTCCCCGACGGAGCCGACCTGGGCCTCACCGCGCCAAACGACAAGGGACGCCGCTACCGGCACGGCACCACGACCGCCTACACCACCGGAAAGTGCCGCTGCGACCACTGCCGCACCGCCTTCGCCCGCTACCGGGCCCTGCGCCGAGCCGAAGGCAAAGACCAGCCCAGACGACGCTGACGGGTCACCATCGACGGACACATCCCCCCGGACTGGTTCCGCAAGCACATCTGGCACCCGGCCCGCGAAGCCGTGGACCTTCCGAAGGACATCACCGTGCACAAACTGCGCCACGCCCACGCTTCCTGGCTCCTGGCCGGCGGCGCCGACCTCATGGTCGTCAAGGCACGCCTCGGCCACGCCTCCATCACCACCACCGAGCGCTACCTCCACACCCTCCCCGAGGCCGACGACAGCGCCCTGGAAGCCTTCGGAAAAATCCGCAACCGCACCAGGCAGGAGACCATGAACAGTATCGCCTGATAAACACAGGGGTGGGGCTCGTAGCTCGAACACACTACGAGCCCCACATATTTGCAGCATGGAACCTCCAGGCCAATCTAAGGCAGGACGGGTACTTCGTCGCCGAACTCACCGGCTTGAGCACCCGAGAGACACCTCTTGCGCTTCGCCGGGCTGTGCCAGAATGAGTGAGTGTCGAACGCCCCGCGAGGCAGCACGCCGGACACGACATGGACAATCCGGGCCCTTGCAAACCGGTATGTCGGGTCGCTCGCCGAGTTGAGTCCTATGGTGGCCATGATGGTTGGCCTTCGCCCCTGGGACGACCGTATGCCGGATCTTTCGCCGGACGGCACGGCCGCCGAGGACGAGCTCGCGCGGACGACGCTGGCCGAGCTGGATTTGCTGGTGCGGGCGGCACCGCCCACCGACCCGCATGAGCGTCGGTGCGCGCGACTGTTGGCGGAGCGCTTGCGTACCCAGCTCGACGTGAGCGCGGCCGGCGAGCAGCTGTGTGCGGTGCGCACCATCGCCGGGCCGGTTCAGTCGGTTCGGCAGATGCTCGTGCTGATGTCCACCGAGACCGAGGACGACTGGGCGGTCGCCGCTCGGCGGATGGCGCGCACGCCGGAGGCGTTCGCGGGGTACATCGCCTCGCTCTCTGAGGGTGCCAGGCGCGGAATCCTCGCGGCGCCCCGGCAGGTGAACGGCACCGTAGAGCAACTGCGCCAGTGGGTCGCCGCGTATGGCGGGCGGGGCTGGTTCGCGGAGTTCTGTGCGGGTGCCGATGTGTCCCAGTCGCTTCGCAATGAGCTCGACCAGGCCGCGACAGTCGCTGTGGAGGCAGCGACGGCGCTGAGGCGCTGGCTGGCCAACGAGTATCTGCCCCGAACCCAGGGCATCAGCGATGGTGTCGGCTCGGGCTGATACCGCGTGTTTGCCAGGCTGCGTACGGGTGCGGACATCGACCTGGCCAAGACGTACGACTGGGGCTGGACCGAGTACCGCTGCTTGGCCGCGCAGCTTGAGCAGCAGGCGCGGTTGGTTGTTCCGGACGCCTCGGTACCGGAGGCCATGCGCCACCTCGATACTGCCGGCGACGTCGTGGAGGGAGTGGAGCAGATCCGTCTCCGGCTGCACGAGCTGACCTGCCGTGCGATCGCCGACCTTGACGGGACGTACTTCGAGATCGCCGACCCGGTGAAGGACATCGAAACGAGGGTCGTGCCCAAGGGCAGCGCGGCCGCCCCGTACTACACCCGGCAGCCGCTTCGACCACAAGGCCTGGCACATGGCCGCGTTGTCGCTGGGCCCGCTCGGCCTTGACGAGCTCACCGACGATCTCGTGCAGGTCGGCTAGTCCGATCCGGGTATAGACGATGCCGAGCTGGTCCAGCTCGTACGCCATTCGTTGCTGGTTGCCGATCCACCAGAAGAGGTCGAAGCCCTGGCGCACGTGCTCATCAGCGGGCGCGAGCTAACCGAGCTGCGTCTCCATGGTGTCGAGATCGGTCAGCATGAACGCGATGTCGGACTGGTTGCTGGCCTGGAAGTGCGGGTCGAGCGCCTACCGGGTGTAGTGCGTGGCGAGTTCGTACTCGTCGTTTCGCCGCGCCGCGACGCTGAGGCTGTTGCGCCCCGGCCCTCACTGGTGCGGTCGCCGAGCCGTCGGGATGTCTCCAGCGCCTGCACAAGGTGTTGCCCGGCGCGGGTCAGGGCGGCGGATGCGGCCGACGGGAGCCGTCTCCCCAGCTGAAGGGCACTGTAAGACCGGTGCGCTGCGGGGTCCCCGCCAGTCGCGGCGTGGTCCCGCTCCACCGCGGCCGTTCGTCGATCCGCAGTGGCTGGTAGCCGACCGGGACGACCTTGACCGCACACCAACCCATCCTGCACATCGGCACCGACAGCCGCGGCGTCAGGTCGATGGGACCGACCACCCACCGAATGCCGACAGTCGTGAAATTTGACTACCCAATGATCTTTATTTTGTCATTTTTTGAACATTCCACCCATCGGTCACCAGGCGAAATTCTGGCCCTCGCGTACCGGATCCGCACCCTCGCCCCGCAGCACGGTAATGAGCCTGCTGAACTGACGCGGGCTCAGCCCGGTGAACGGGGTATCCAGGACGCCTCCGACACCGTGATCACAGCAGACACGGTAAGATCATCTCACCCGTGACCAGCAGTGACGGGACAACCCTTAGTTCGGGTTGGACAGTTCCCGTCGCTCCGTGCCATCCTCGTCTATCGGGGCTCGAACCTTCGAGATTTTAGCGTGAGTTAACGGGGGCATCATTGATATGGGCAACGGGGGATTACGCGCTGATAGGGGCAGCGCGAAGGACGGGTTGACGTGGCAACCGGTTTCGATCAGCGGAAATCACGAAAACTCAAGTAGTCGGATAGACTGCTTGGCGCCTGATTTATCCGGCAGGCGATCTTCCCCGCGGGCTGAACGACCCCTGTTGCAGACCGAGATAGCGCTGATAATCGAAGACGACATTCGTCGATACAGTATCGAGGGAATGCTTCGTTCGCTCGATATCCAGCTGACAGTGCAATCCATAACGGACCTCGAAGATCTCTCGACATTCTGCAACGTCCAGCTGATCATTTCAGACAGCAATACTTTGGGTTCTGTGCCTGGCGAGATCGCTGAAAAGCTGCGCATCCAGAACATACATGTACTGATCCTGGTAGATTCGGCGGACTTTGTTGAGCAATCCTGGGTCAATCATGCAAGCGGTTTCCTGAGCTGGGCAGATCTCCGCCCCGAGACCCTGCACGAAGCGATCGTCGACGTGAAAGCTGGACGATTTCATGTGTCAGCGACCCTGGCGCGACGATCCGTGACGACACCCGACCAAGCCGGTGAAGGCACCACCTCGAAGCACGCGTCGATGATTGCACTGACGGCACGTGAACACCAGGTACTGCACCTGATCGCCGAGGGGATGAGTAACCGACAAGTCGCTCGATCGCTGAGTATCTCTGAACATGGAGTCAAACGCGCGGTCGGCATCATTTTAGCCAAGCTCAACTGCCCAAATCGGACCCTTGCGGTCGTTCGGGCCATAGAGTTAGGGCTCCTCGTTATGTGAGCTGTCGACCGATTGCGAATTTCTGTCCGTCGGCACGGCCAGTCCGGAAACATACTTCTTGATGATTGGCGTGTGGATGGGTGATGTGGGCGTGACCGGGCCGCCCGGGGTCGTGGTCGAGAACGCGAGAGACCGCGCCATGGGGCAGGCTGCCCTCCCTCAGTCGCGGCCTGCCGCTGCCTGACGAGCAAGCCACATAGGACCGGGGCATTCGCGAATCCCCCGGTCCTAATTCTGTGAATTACAGCCCTCAACTTCTCCCTCGGGTTATTGCTTCCAGATGTGAATAGGCCTCTTGGGGTCGGGCGTCTTGTTCTCCTTCTGCCTCGTCCGTATCTGGATTGCGGCGAATGCGCCGAACAGCAATTTCCACTCTTGTTCGAGCCTGCATTGTCCTGACGGTCGCTTTAGAGCAACGTCGCCCGGTGCGTTTCTCTCGGCTTGGGACGCCGACTCGAGCTGTGTGCGTTCAGGTCGCAGCGCCTTTACTTCCTTCCCCTTTCTTCGGAGTCAGCCCGTAGAACATTTCGCTGCCGGTCTTCTCCGCGCTCCACTGCTCTTCCAGGTCGGCCGCCGTCCGGGCCTCTGCTGCCCGCACGCGAAAGACCACCCGACCCGCCCCCGCGAACGGCGACACCGCTTTCGCCGTCGACGGCGTCTCCCGAACTGTCTCTCCCGGATCACCGCTGACCATTCTCGCGAGAACCGTCTCCCGCGTGATCACCAGCCGAGACCGCCCTTCACGCCCGGCCCCCACTCGCACCATCAACTCGGCCACCCGGGACACGAGTTCTTCCACACTCTCCCGGACCACGGTCTCCTCGGCCCCGATCCCATCGAACAACGACCCCATCGGCACCGCCCTCCTCCCGTCAAGGACAGACGTGCCCACCCACACACCAAACAACATCTCCCCAGTTCAGGACATCCCTCGAAACGAGCTGCACCCAATCGAGAACGCCGACGCCGTGGGTAGCCGTACAGCGCGCGCCGAACGGCTACCCCGATCGGGATGTCTTCCGACACTACGTTTTAGCCAGTCGAACGATCTACCGCTTACTTCAATTACACTGCGAAGATTGAACCGCCCAATTGGATAACGTCGTTATAGTTGGCAAAATCAAAGGAAGGCCCCATGAGCACACCCGAGAATTGGTGGAGCGCAACTGAAAGTTATGTCTCGGAGATCCTCTCACTGCTCGCAGTCGCGCCGGATCGAGATGTCGTTTATTGGCGTGGCGAAGCCTTCTCTGGTCGTGACCTGATTCGGTCCGTAACTGAAACGTTCCTTGCGCTGCGCAGTTCCGGAGTGGGCAAGGGGGATGTAGTAGCGATTCTGGTCGCACCCAACAGCCCTGAGACGCTCACCGTGCGGTACGCGACACATCTGCTCGGCGGCGCCGTGTGCTATTTGCGAACCACCAATCCTGGTACCAGGAACACGGTCCTTCCGCTGGATCACCAGATCCAGATCTTGCGCGACACCGAAGCCGTAACCGTCTATGCCGATGCCGAAAGTGCGGAGCGCGCGACAGAGCTCGCTGATGGCAGTGGGATCCCGGTAACCCGACTTCAACATGGGGAACGCAATGAGGTCGGCCGGGTCGATGTTGCCGATACCCCGGACGCAGTGTCATGGGATCCGGATGCGCTAGCCGTCATCAACTTCACGAGTGGCAGCACGGGACGGCCCAAAGGCATCCGGTTGGCGGGCCGCGCGTGGGAAGCCACAGTGCGTGCATGGATGGATCTTGGTCGTGAATCCGACTGTGCGTCGATCTTGATTTCGACCCCTCTGAGTCATGGCGTTGCCCCGATGGCAGACGCAGTCTTCGCCTTGGGCGGAGCGCTCTATCTCCATGGGAGCTTCGATGCCGAGAATTTCGTGCACACCGTCTCCGCGGAGAAGGAGGTCTCGTGGACGTTCATGGCGACAAACCACGTGTTCCAACTCATCGACCATCTGCTCGAACAGGGAATCCGCAACAGTGACGATGTGGAAGCTGCGGGCTTGTCCTCGCTGAAGCGGATTGTCTATGGCGGCAGCCCTGCGGCACCCGCTAGAATTGCGCAGGCCTTTCGGCTTTTCGGCCCTGTGTTGGCGCAGGGGTATGCCACGACCGAGTCCGGTCGAATCACGACCCTGACACCTCCGGAGCACGGCGCACCGGAGCTCGCGGCCACAGTCGGGCGGCCCTTCCCTGAAGTGGAGGTCGTTGTCTGCAACTCGGATTCGGGCGCGCAACTAGAGGCTGGTGAAATCGGTGAGGTTCGCGTCCGCTCGCCTCAGATGATGGACGGCTATAACGGCGACCCGGAATTGACCGCACGAGTTCTTCGTGGCGGCTGGTATTTCACCGGAGATATCGGCTGTCTCGACGAGCGAGGATATTTGACTCTCTTGGGTCGGGTGGCCGACGTCATCAAGGTCGGCGGCGTCAAGGTTCATCCAATAGTTCTCGAGGCGGAAATTCTTGCCCACCCGGGTGTCCGGCACGCCGCCGTCTACGGGGTGCGAGACGAGGATGGTAGCGAGCACATACACGCCGCAATCGAATGCGATCCGGCTGAGAAGGTCGAAGTAGAGAATATCCGTGCGGGAATTTCTGAGACGCTGTCCCCGATTCACGTGCCCGAGAAGATAAACATCTTGAGTGCTCTGCCGATGAATAACAACGGCAAGCCCGACAAAGTGGCCCTGAGATCGCAATGCGTCTAGCACAGACCTTCTGGTTCGCATGTCAATCCAACCGCTACGTCGAGAAGGCGAGTAAATGAACTTTCACCTGGAGTCATACCTGGATGGTGAAGTTGCTGGCGATCTTGCTGAAAGCAAGCGCGAGTTTCTGGAGATCGGCCGCCGATCCGGTAATTACCCCATGGCAACTGCGCGGCGCGACGGAGTGGATTCGGAAGTAAGTGTCTGGTGCAGCAACGACTATCTGGGAATGGGCCAGAATCGCCAGGTCATCGCGGCCATGCAAGCCGCAATCGATAGCCATGGCGTAGGCTCCGGAGGTTCCCGGAATATCGGTGGAACCAACCATCATCACGTTACTCTCGAAAAGGAACTGGCGGATCTGCACGGCAAGGAAGCCGCTCTCCTTTTTACATCGGGATACACGGCCAACGAAGGATCTCTCTCCGTGCTGGCGGGGATGCCTAAAGATACCGTCGTATTTTCCGATGCGAAGAACCACGCCTCGATCATCGACGGTATCCGGCACAGCGGTGCGAAGAAGCACATCTTCAGTCACAACGACGTCGCCCACCTGGAAGAATTGATCGCGGCCGCCCCCGCCGACTGTCCGAAGCTTATCGTCGCGGAAACGGTCTATTCCATGTCGGGCAACGTCGCGCCGCTCGCCGAGATTGCCGACATTGCGGATAAATACGGTGCCACGACCTTCATTGATGAGGTACACGCGGTCGGCATGTACGGCCCGCAGGGCGCCGGCATCGCCGCGCGGGAAGGCATCGCCGATCGGTTCACGGTCGTGATGGGTACCTTGGCAAAGGGTTACGGAACGGTCGGCGGCTACATTGCGGGACCGGCGGCCATCGTGGACGCGGTGCGGACCTATTCACGCTCGTTCGTCTTTACCACCTCGCTGCCGCCGGCGGTCGCGGCCAGCGCGCTGGCGTCGGTTCGGTACCTGCGGTCCTCCGATGTGGAGCGAAAGACTCTCTCGGAGAATGCGCGGCTTCTGCACAGCCTTCTGATCGCGGCCGACATCCCGTTCATTTCGACGGACTCCCATATCGTTTCGGCCTTCGTCGGTGATGACGATATGTGCAAGCGGGCGTCCCAGCTGCTGTTCGAGCGGCACGGGATCTACGTCCAGTCCATCAATGCCCCCAGCGTGCCCGCGGGCGAGGAGATCCTGCGGATCGCTCCGTCCGCCGTGCACGATCAGAGCGATGTCGAGAACTTCGCCCACGCTCTTCACGGAATCTGGAAGGAATTGGACATCCCGACCGCGAGTGCCCGAGACTGGTTCACGTCCGGGCTCTGTGGTGGCAACGCCCGCACCGTCGCGAAAGACGGACGGCTGCCGCAATGACCGTGTCAGTTGCCGACGTGCTAGCCGACACAGCGGCGCAGCGACCCGACCACTCTGCCTTGATCTACGAGTCCGAGCATTTCACCTACGGGTGGCTGTGGGAACAAGCACGTCGCTACGCCTCCGTGCTGCGCGCCAACGGGGTACGGCCAGGAGACCGGGTCGCTATGCTCTTGGCCGACACCCCACAGTTTCCCGTTGTGTACTTCGGCGTACTGGCGGCCGGCGCCGTCGCTATCCCGCTGAACGTCATGTCGACCGCGTCGGAGATCGATCACGTACTGACTGATGCGGACGCCCATTTTCTGGTGTGCGCTTCCTCACTACTCGCCCAGGCGCGAGAGGCGGCGGAGCCGGGCGGCACGGTGCTCCTCACCGTCGGCCCTGGCCCTTCGGGCACTGTCGATCTGGAGAACGCGGCACAGGACACAGCGCCGATCGACGATTCCGCAGTGCGGGAGCCCGACGATATCGCGGTCGTGTTCTACACGTCCGGTACGACGGGTGAGCCGAAAGGCGTGATGCTCACCCACCGAAATATTCGGTACAACGTCGAGAGGATGGTTACCACTCCGTACGCGTTCCGGAGTGACGACGTACTGCTCGGGTGTTTGCCGCTGACGCACGGCTTTGGGCAGATTTGCGGTATGCTGACTGGCTTCCGAGCTGGTATATCCATCGTCATGATGCCGAGGTTCTCCGGGCGCGAGGCCCTCGCGCTCATGGCGAAACACCGATGCACGGTGTTCATGGGTGTGCCGACAATGTATTTCAGGTTGCTCGATGCGGTGGCCCAGGGGGCACAGGTTCCTCGGCTCGACCGCGTTTACAGCGGGGGATCGGCGCTTCCGGTCAAGACCCTCGACGATGTCCGAAGCACGTTCGGATGTCCTGTGTACGAGGGCTATGGGATGACCGAGACCTCCTGTAGTGTTGCCTATCACTATCCGGGCCTGACTTTTCACTCCGGAACAGTCGGTGTTCCGATCAATGGCATCACTGTCGGTATAGCTCGGCCGAATGCCGACAGGATCGATCTCCTGCCCGTCGGTGAGGTGGGCGAGATCGTGGTGCGCGGTCCGAACGTCATGGCCGGATATCTCGGTCGTCCAGATATCACCGCCGAGGTTTTGATCGACGGCTGGTTCCTTACCGGTGATCTCGGCAGGCTGGATGGCGACGGATACCTTTCGGTTGTGGGCCGTAAGAAGGACTTGATTCTTCGTGGCGGCTACAACGTCTATCCGCGCGAAATCGAGGAGATCGTCGTCGGGCATCCGGCCGTGGCGCAGGTGGCGGTTATCGGTGTTCCGCACCCAGAGCTCGGTGAGGAGGTCTGGGCGATTGTTGTGCCTGTCCGGCCGGAGGACGTTACCTCTGGATCGGATCGAGAGATCATCGAATGGGGAAAACAGCGTCTCGCCGCATATAAATACCCTCGTCGAGTCGAGTTCATCGACGCTCTCCCGATGGGAACCAACGGAAAGGTTCTCAAACGGATGCTCGTCTCGAAATACGAGCCGAACGCCAGCTCGTAGCTACAAACGAAAGCGCTCTGAAGAACGAGTTGCTACACCGGGTGAAGTATGTCACTCGCAATCAGGCGCGGCGTGCGTTGTGGAATATATGCGACGGTTCCTCACTCTCGGAGTTGGCTTTGGATCGTCCAATCCCTAATGCGGCTGACCGACCGCCACAGAATCAATTCGCGTAGCATCCGCAGCACAGCTGCGGGTGCTACGCCTCCGCTCAGGCATCGTACGTAACAATAGGTAGGGCAGCTCGACCATGGTTGAATTCCAAGCGGACACGTCGATATCGGCGGGGGCGATCGCCATCGTCGGTATGTCTTGCCGACTGCCGTATGCGGACAACCCCACTCAGCTGTGGCAGCTACTGCGCGACGGCCGCAGTGTGATCGGCGCGCCCCCGGCGGACCGCCCCGAACTGCCCTCTCGGCCGGGAGGCTATCTCGAGGACGTCAGCGGCTTTGATGCAGGCTTCTTCGGCATCAGTCCGCGTGAGGCGTCGTCGATGGATCCGCAGCAGCGGCTGATGCTTGAGGTCGCCTGGGAAGCACTGGAGGACGCCAGGATCCTCCCGTCCGATCTTGCCGATAGTCGGACCGGTGTCTTTGTCGGTGTTATGGCCGACGACTATGCTGCCCTCACGCATCAGCACGGGGTCGAAGGCATCACCCGCCACACCCTGACCGGTCTCAGCCGCAGCGTCGTTGCCAACCGGATCTCCTACACCCTGGGTCTGCACGGACCGAGTGTGGCCGTGGACACCGGCCAGTCCTCCTCGCTGGTCGCTGTGCACCTGGCAGTCGAGAGCCTGCGCCGCGGCGAGTCCGCCATGGCCATCGCCGGCGGTGTCAACCTCAATTTGGTGCCGGACAGCACCATCGGCGCGGAGCGTCTCGGCGCACTTTCGCCAGACGGTCTGAGCTTCACATTCGACGCGAGGGCGAATGGTTATGTACGCGGTGAGGGCGGCGCGTTCGTGGTGCTCAAGCCGCTGCATGCCGCCGTAGCAGACGGCGACTCGGTCTACTGCGTGCTGCACGGCAGCGCGATGAACAACGACGGGACGACCGAGGGTCTCACCGTACCGAGTCCGGCCGGCCAGCAGGATGTCCTGCGGCAGGCGTACGAGCGTGCCAGTGTGTCCGCGGAGCAGGTGCAGTACGTCGAATTGCACGGCACGGGTACCAAGGTGGGCGACCCGATCGAAGCGTCGGCTCTGGGCGCGGTGCTCGGTGACTGCCGCGTGGACGGAGCTGAGCTGCGGGTCGGATCGGTGAAGACCAACGTCGGGCACCTTGAGGGTGCCGCTGGCATCGTCGGCTTGCTGAAAGCGGCGCTCTGCATCCGTAACCGCGAGCTCGTGCCGAGCCTGAACTTCGAAACCCCCAACCCAGACATTCCGTTCGATGAGTTGAAGCTCGCCGTACAGCAAAGCTTCGAGCCTTGGCCGCGTCCAGACGAGCCGCTCTACGCAGGTGTCAGCTCGTTCGGTATGGGCGGTACAAACTGCCACGTCGTGCTTTCGGACTGGTGCGCTGAGTCGGTGGCGGACGAGGAGTTGCCTGGCGCTGAGTCCGGCCCGGGTCCGGTGCCGTGGGTGGTGTCGGGTAAGTCGGCTGAAGCTGTGGCTGGTCAAGCGGGGCGGCTGGTGTCGTTCCTGGAGGAGCGGCCGGAGCTGGACGTCGCGGCGGTGGGCCGTTCGCTGGCCGTATCGCGTGCTCGTTTCGATCACCGTGCGGTGGTCGTGGGGGAGACCCGTGAGGAGCTTCTTGCGGGTGTTCGGGCGTTGGCTGCTGGTGTGCCTGCGGCTGGTGTGGTGTCGGGTCGTGCGATGCCGGCGGGTTCGGTGGCGTTCCTGTTCTCGGGGCAGGGCGGTCAGCGTGTGGGTATGGGTCGTGAGTTGTATGCGGCGGAGCCGGTGTTCGCGGCTGCGTTCGACGAGGTTGTCGCGGCGTTGGATGTCCACTTGGATCGCTCGCTGGCCGGGGTGATCGAGGGCGAGCCGGAGCTTTTGGATCGGACGGTGTTCACTCAGCCGGCGTTGTTCGCGGTCGAGGTGGCCCTGTTCCGTCTGCTGTGTCATTACGGGGTGGCCCCGGATTATCTGGTGGGTCATTCGGTGGGTGAGCTGGCGGCGGCCCATGTGGCGGGTGTGCTGTGTCTTGAGGACGCTGCGCGTTTGGTGTGTGCTCGGGCGCGTCTGATGGAGGGTGTTGCCGAGGGTGGGGCGATGGTTGCCCTGAATGCGGATGAAGCGCGTGTCGCCGGGTGGCTTGAGGGTCGTTCCGGTGTGGATGTGGCCGCGTTCAACAGTCCGGCCGGCACCGTGATTTCGGGTGACGAGACTGCGGTGCTCGAAGTCCTGGAGCTGGCTCGCGGGGAGGGTGTGAAGGCGACGCGCCTGAAGGTGAGCCATGCTTTCCACTCCGCGCACTTGGACGGAATGCTGGCGGAGCTCACCGAAGTCGCTCGGACTCTGACCTATTCGGCGCCCCGGATTCCGGTGGTTTCGAATGTCACCGGTGAGGTGGTTGAGGAGTTCACTGCCGAGTACTGGGCTGTTCAGGCCCGCTCTGCGGTTCGTTTCGTCGATGGCATCGCCACGTTGGCCGGTTTTGGTGTTACGGCGTTTGTGGAGTTGGGTCCTGACGGGGCGCTCGCGGGTCTGGCGGGTGAGTGCCTGGAGGGCGGTGAGGGCGTCGTCGCGGTTCCGGTGTTGCGCAAGGGCCGTGCCGAGAAGCGTTCCCTCCTCGCCGCCTTGGGCGCTGTGCACGCACATGGTGTGGGTGTGGATTGGGAGCGGTTCCTGCCAGGTTCGGGTGTGGTGGAGCTGCCCACGTATGCCTTCCAGCGTCAACCTTTCTGGCTGGATGGTGCGGCGATCGGTCCGGACCGGGTCCGGACCGTTGCGGCAAGGCGGAGCGGTCCGAAGCGGTCCGCGCCGCGAGGCGATGAGCTGGAGTTGGTGCGTGCGCACGTGGCAGCAGTGCTCGGCCACGGATCGGCGCGCGACGTGGACATCGACACGACCTTTAAGGACCTGGGCTTCGACTCCCTCTCGGCAGTCGAGCTTCGGAACGCGCTGAATATGGCCACCGGGCTCTCGCTGCCCTCCGGCCTCCTCTTCAACTACCCGACCCCGGCCATACTCGCCGAACACCTCGGTGATCAGCTCCTCGGCCAGGGCCAGGATGACGATGAGTACGAGGCTGTAGCCCTTGACGAGCCGATCGCGATCGTGGGCATGGCATGTCGGCTGCCGGGAGGGGTCGCCTCTCCGGAGGACCTGTGGCGTTTGGTCAGCAGCGAGGTCGATGCGGTCGACGGATTCCCGACCAACCGAGGCTGGGACCTTGATTCGCTCTTCGCCCCCGATCCGGACAGCCCCGGCAAGACCTACGCCATCAAAGGTGGTTTCCTGCACGATGCGGACCGGTTTGATGCCGAGTTCTTCGGCATCAGTCCCCGCGAGGCGGCGGCGATGGATCCCCAGCAGCGGATGCTGCTGGAGACAGCCTGGGAGGCCTTCGAGCAGGCGGGAATCGACCCCGCCGCGCTGCGCGGCAGCCGCACCGGTGTGTACGTGGGCGCGACGGCACAGGAGTACGGGCCGCGGCTGCACGAGCCGTCCGACGGATACGACGGCCATCTGCTGACGGGCAACACCGCCAGTGTGGCCTCGGGTCGGCTCGCCTACACCTTCGGGCTGGAGGGCCCGGCGGTGACGGTCGACACCGCCTGCTCGTCCTCGCTCGTCGCGCTCCACCTCGCCGCGCAGTCGCTGCGACAGGGCGAGTCCTCCGTGGCCATCGCCGGCGGTGTGTCCGTCATGGCCACGCCCGGCATGTTCGTGGAGTTCTCCCGGCAGCGCGGGCTATCGCCGGACGGGCGTTGCAAGGCGTTCTCCTCGTCGGCGGACGGTACGGGCTGGGCCGAGGGTGTGGGTCTGCTGGTGCTGGAGCGGCTGTCGGACGCGGAGCGCAACGGGCACCGAGTGGTCGCGGTGATCCGTGGTTCCGCCGTGAACCAGGATGGTGCGAGCAACGGCCTGACGGCCCCGAACGGGCCTTCGCAGGAGCGGGTCATCCGCGCCGCGCTGGCCAATGCCCGCCTGTCGGCGTCCGAGGTGGACGCAGTGGAGGCGCACGGCACGGGCACCAAGCTCGGCGACCCGATCGAGGCCAACGCGCTGCTGGCCACCTACGGCCAGGACCGCGAAGAGCCGCTTCGACTCGGCTCGCTGAAGTCGAACATCGGTCACACGCAGGCCGCGGCGGGGGTCGCGGGCGTGATCAAGATGGTCATGGCCATGCGTAACGGGGTTCTCCCGGCTACGCTGCATGTGGACGAGCCGACCTCGCACGTCGATTGGTCGGCCGGCGCGGTGGAGCTGCTGACGCAGGCGCAGGAGTGGCCGGAGCTCGACCGTCCGCGCCGGGCGGGCATCTCGTCCTTCGGCATCAGCGGTACCAACGCACACCTCATCGTCGAGCAGGTCACGGAGATCGAAGCTCCGGTGGAGGAACCGCCGCTGTCGGGTCCGGTGCCGTGGGTGGTGTCGGGTAAGTCGGCTGAAGCTGTGGCTGGTCAAGCGGGGCGGCTGGTGTCGTTCCTGGAGGAGCGGCCGGAGCTGGACGTCGCGGCGGTGGGCCGTTCGCTGGCCGTATCGCGTGCTCGTTTCGATCACCGTGCGGTGGTCGTGGGGGAGACCCGTGAGGAGCTTCTTGCGGGTGTTCGGGCGTTGGCTGCTGGTGTGCCTGCGGCTGGTGTGGTGTCGGGTCGTGCGATGCCGGCGGGTTCGGTGGCGTTCCTGTTCTCGGGGCAGGGCGGTCAGCGTGTGGGTATGGGTCGTGAGTTGTATGCGGCGGAGCCGGTGTTCGCGGCTGCGTTCGACGAGGTTGTCGCGGCGTTGGATGTCCACTTGGATCGCTCGCTGGCCGGGGTGATCGAGGGCGAGCCGGAGCTTTTGGATCGGACGGTGTTCACTCAGCCGGCGTTGTTCGCGGTCGAGGTGGCCCTGTTCCGTCTGCTGTGTCATTACGGGGTGGCCCCGGATTATCTGGTGGGTCATTCGGTGGGTGAGCTGGCGGCGGCCCATGTGGCGGGTGTGCTGTGTCTTGAGGACGCTGCGCGTTTGGTGTGTGCTCGGGCGCGTCTGATGGAGGGTGTTGCCGAGGGTGGGGCGATGGTTGCCCTGAATGCGGATGAAGCGCGTGTCGCCGGGTGGCTTGAGGGTCGTTCCGGTGTGGATGTGGCCGCGTTCAACAGTCCGGCCGGCACCGTGATTTCGGGTGACGAGACTGCGGTGCTCGAAGTCCTGGAGCTGGCTCGCGGGGAGGGTGTGAAGGCGACGCGCCTGAAGGTGAGCCATGCTTTCCACTCCGCGCACTTGGACGGAATGCTGGCGGAGCTCACCGAAGTCGCTCGGACTCTGACCTATTCGGCGCCCCGGATTCCGGTGGTTTCGAATGTCACCGGTGAGGTGGTTGAGGAGTTCACTGCCGAGTACTGGGCTGTTCAGGCCCGCTCTGCGGTTCGTTTCGTCGATGGCATCGCCACGTTGGCCGGTTTTGGTGTTACGGCGTTTGTGGAGTTGGGTCCTGACGGGGCGCTCGCGGGTCTGGCGGGTGAGTGCCTGGAGGGCGGTGAGGGCGTCGTCGCGGTTCCGGTGTTGCGCAAGGGCCGTGCCGAGAAGCGTTCCCTCCTCGCCGCCTTGGGCGCTGTGCACGCACATGGTGTGGGTGTGGATTGGGAGCGGTTCCTGCCAGGTTCGGGTGTGGTGGAGCTGCCCACGTATGCCTTCCAGCGTCAACCTTTCTGGCTGGATGTGCCGCATTCCGGTGATGCGACGGGTCTGGGTCTGACGGCTGTGGATCATCCGTTGTTGGCTGTGGTGATCACGGAGCCGGATGGTGATGCGGCGCAGTTCTCGGCTGCTGTGTCGTTGTCTTCGCATCCGTGGCTGGCCGATCACGCGATCGGTGGGACGGTCCTGGTTCCGGGGACGGTGTTCCTGGAGCTCGCGGGCACCGCGGCCGAGCAGTTGGGTTACGCCGCCGTCGAGGAACTCACCCTCCAGGCACCCCTGATCCTGTCGGAGAAGACGGGAGCTCAGCTGCGGCTGACCGTCGACCGGGCCGACGCGCGCGGCGATCGTCAGTTCACCGTGTACTCGCGGACCGGCGAAGAGCAGTGGACCGCCCACGCGGTCGGCCTGCTCACGTCCTCCATCCCCTCGCCGGGCGTGTCCCTGGACCAGTGGCCCCCGGCCGATGCCACCCCCATCCCGCTGGACGGCGTCTACGACCGCCTCGACGACTTGGGCTACGGATACGGGCCGGCCTTCCACGGTCTGCGCGCCGCCTGGCGCGCCGGTGACGAACTCTTCGCCGAGGTCGCCCTGCCCGACCAGCTCCACACCGCAGCCGCGCGCTACGGTGCGCACCCCGCCCTCCTCGACGCGGCTCTGCACCCGCTCGTGCTGGAGACCGCGGCCTCGACGCAGGACGACAGCACGATCCGTCTGCCGTTCTCGTTCTCGGGCTTCGTGCTGCACGCGGTCGGTGCCACGGTGTTGCGCGTCCGCTGGACCCCTACCGGCCAGGACACGTTCCGTCTCGCTCTCGCCGACGGCGCCGGCGCTCCGGTGGCGGCGGTCGAGTCGGTCTCCCTGCGGCCGATCGCCCGCGATCAGCTCGCCGTTGCCGACTCGGCCGTGGCGCCCCTGTACCGGGTGGCCTGGGAGGCCGTCCCGGCGGCCGAGCCGGTCGCCGACCAGCGGTGGGTCCGGCTGGGCGAGGCGCCCTACGCCGACCTCACCGCGCTCAGCGCCGCGGTCGACGCCGGATCTGCCGTACCGGAGTTCGTGGTGATCGGCGAGCAGGAGCTCGTTGTCGGCATCACCGGTGGTGTGCTCGACCAGACCCACGCCACGGCGGCACGGGGGCTGGAGGTGGTGCGGGAATGGCTGGCCGCCCCGCAGTTCACGGAGAGCCGCCTCGTCCTCGTCGTACCGGACGGCGCGCTGCACATGGCCCCGCTCGTGGGCCTGATCCGTACCGCGCAGACCGAGCAGCCCGACCGACTGGTCCTCGCCCACGTGGATGAGGAGGGCCTGGAGCTGCTGCCTGCCGTGTTGGCTTCGGGTGAGCCTGAGGTGGCCGTGCGGGGCGGCGAGTTGTTCGTGCCGCGTCTGGCGCGTGCTGCGGATGTCGTGGCGGGTGTGGTGGAGGGTCTGGATCCGGAGGGTACGGTCCTGGTGACCGGTGCTCTGGGTACGTTGGGCCGTCTGGTGGCGCATCGGTTGGTGACGCATCACGGTGCGCGGCACCTGCTGTTGGTGTCGCGTCGTGGTGGTGAGACTCCGGGTGCTGCCGAGTTCGTGGCGGAGCTGGCGGAGTTGGGTGCGCGGGCTCGGGTGGCGGCGTGTGACGTGTCGGACTTCGACGCGCTGGCGGGTCTGTTGGATGAGGTCGCGGTCGAGCGTCCGCTGACTGCCGTGGTGCATACGGCGGGTGTCTTGGACGATGCGACGGTCGCGTCGCTGTCGGCCTATCAGCTGGAGCGGGTGATGCGTCCGAAGGTGGATGCGGCCTGGAACCTTCACCGCCTCACCGCGTCCGTCGACCTCGCCTCGTTCGTCATGTTCTCGTCCATCTCGGGTCTCATGGGCAACGCCGGCCAGGCCAACTACGCAGCCGCGAACACCTTCCTCGACGCCCTCGCGCAACACCGCCGCGCCCAGAACCTGCCCGCCACCTCCCTCGCGTGGAGCCTGTGGGACAGCGCCAACGGCATGGCCGGAACCCTCGCCGAGGCCGACGTCGCGCGGTGGAAGCGGAGCGGAATCGTCCCGCTGCCCCCGGAACTGGGTCTCGAAATGTTCGACGCGGCGGTCGCCTCGGCGGAGCCGCTGCTGGTCCCCGCCGAACTCGACCTGGGCGCCCTGCGCGCCCGGGCCGAGGAGAACGCGCTCCCCGAGCTGTTCACCGGCCTGGTCCGCGTCCGCCGTCGGCAGGCGGCCGGCGCCGCCCGCGGCGCAGAATCGTCGTGGGTCAAGCGGCTGATCGCACTGGCCGCGGAGGAGCGGACGCAGGCCGTACTCCAGACCGTACGAGAGACCGTGGGGCTGGTTCTCGGGCACGGGGCCAACACCGACATCGACCCGGCCAAGACCTTCACGGACACCGGCTTCGACTCCCTCACGGGTGTCGAATTGCGCAACCGGCTCAACTCGGTGACCGGTCTGCGACTGCCCACCACCCTCGTGTTCGACCACCCGTCGCCCCAGGCGGTGGCGGACTTACTGCTGGACCGGCTCGACGCGACCGGAACGGCCGTCGTCCCGTCAGCGGTCGCCCACGCCCCGGGAATGGACGAGTCGATCGCCGTGGTCGGTATGGGTTGCCGCTACCCGGGCGGGGTCTCCTCGCCGCAGGACCTCTGGCGGCTCGTGGCGGAGGGCCGGGACGCGATCGACGAGTTCCCGTCCGACCGCGGCTGGGACGTGGAAGGCCTCTTCGACCCGGACCCCGAGAAGATCGGCAAGTCGTACACGCGCAAGGGCGGATTCCTCTACGAGGCCGCCGAGTTCGATGCCGAGTTCTTCGGTCTGAGTCCGCGTGAGGCGATCGCGACCGACCCGCAGCAGCGTGTGCTGCTGGAGGTCGCGTGGGAGGCGCTGGAGCGTGCGGGCATCGACCCCGCCTCGCTGCGCGGTTCCTCGACCGGTGTCTACGCGGGTGTGATGTACAACGACTACGGGTCGCGGCTGGGGAGTGCTCCGGAGGGCTTCGAGGGACATTTGCTGACGGGCACGATCTCGAGTGTCCTGTCGGGTCGGGTGGCTTACACGTTCGGTCTTGAGGGGCCGGCGGTGACGCTGGACACGGCGTGTTCCTCGTCGCTGGTAGCGGTGCACCAGGCCGCTCAGGCGCTGCGCCAGGGCGAGTGCTCGATGGCACTCGCCGGCGGTGTCACCGTGATGTCCACGCCAACGACCTTTGTCGAGTTTTCGCGTCAGCGTGGTCTGTCTCCGGACGGGACCTGCAAGTCGTTCGCGGCCTCGGCGGACGGTACGGGTTGGGCCGAGGGTGCGGGCATACTGGTGCTGGAGCGGCTGTCGGACGCTCAGCGGCTCGGGCACAACATCCTTGGCGTGATCCGTGGTTCCGCGGTTAACCAGGACGGTGCGAGCAACGGCCTCACCGCCCCCAACGGGCCCTCGCAGGAACGCGTCATCCGCCAGGCCCTCGCCAACGCCCGCCTTGCTCCGCACGAGGTGGACGCGGTCGAGGCGCACGGCACCGGTACCCGGCTCGGTGACCCGATCGAGGCCAACGCGTTGCTGGCCACCTACGGCCAGGACCGCGAAGAGCCGCTGCGTCTGGGATCGATCAAGTCGAACATCGGTCACACGCAGGCTGCCGCGGGTGTCGCGGGCATCATCAAGATGCTGATGGCGATGCGTAACGGGGAGCTTCCGGCGACACTGCACGTGGACGAGCCGACGCCGCACGTCGACTGGTCGACGGGTGCGGTGGAGCTGGTCACCGAGCGTCGGGCGTGGCCGGAGGTGGCGCGTCCGCGTCGCGCGGCCGTGTCCTCGTTCGGTATCAGTGGTACGAACGCGCATGTGGTCCTGGAGCAGGGCCCTGAGCCGGTCGTGGCCGGTGAGCGGGTGGTGGCGGGGCTTCCGCTGGTGGTCTCGGCGAAAAGCGAGGCGGCCCTGGCGGCGCGTGCCGACCAGGTGCGTGAGCTGCTGGCCTCGGAGACCGCCGATCCGGCGCGGGTGGCTGCTGCTCTCGTGACCCGGGCCCCGCACCTCCCCTTCCGGGCGGCGGTTTCGGGCGTCGGCCGGGATGAGCTGTCGGCGGGTCTTGAGGCGCTGGCCTCAGGTGGGTCTGCGGCGAACCTGGTGCAGGGTGCGGCCACGGGCTCGGGCAAGACGGTGTTCGTGTTCCCGGGTCAGGGTTCGCAGTGGCAGGGCATGGCTCTGGAACTTTTGGACTCCTCCCCGGTGTTCGCCGCCCGGCTGGTGGAGTGTGAGCGGGCGCTGGCGCCGTTCACGGACTGGTCGCTGCTGGATGTCCTGCGCGGTGTGGAGGGTGCGCCCGGTTTCGATCGGGTGGAGGTGGTGCAGCCGGCGCTGTGGGCCGTGATGGTGTCCCTGGCCGCGTTGTGGCGTTCGGTGGGTATCGAGCCGGATGCGGTGATCGGTCACTCGCAGGGTGAGATCGCGGCGGCCGCGGTGTCGGGGGCGCTGTCGCTGGACGACGCGGCGAAGGTCGTGGCGTTGCGCAGCCGGGCGATCGTGAAGCTGGCGGGTACGGGCGGGATGGTCTCGGTGGCCCTGCCGACCGACGAGGTCCGCGAGCTCATCACCCGTTGGGACGGCGCCATCGACATCGCGGCACACAACGGCCCGCGTTCCGTCATCGTCGCCGGAGAGGTGACCGCTCTTGAGGAGATGGTCGCCTACTGCAAGGACAACAACATGCGCGCCAAGCGCATCCCGGTCGACTACGCCTCCCACTCCGCGCACGTCGAAAGCCTGCGGGACGAGCTTCTCGACGCCCTGTCCTCGCTCACCCCGCGCGCCGTCAAGGTGCCCTTCCTTTCCACCGTCATCGGGCAGCCGCTGGACGGCACGGAGCTCGACGGCTCGTACTGGTTCCGCAACCTGCGCCAGACCGTCCAGCTGGAGGAAGCCATCCGGACCCTGCTCGACCAGGGCCACCGCGTCTTCATCGAGGCCAGCGCCCACCCGGTGCTGACCATCGCGCTCCAAGAGACGATCGACGACACGTCGTACGACAGCGCCGTCACCGTGCCCTCGCTCCACCGTGACGAGGGCGGACTCGACGACTTCCTCGCCTCCGCGGCGCAGGCCCACGTCTCGGGCGCCCCGCTCGACTGGGCTGCCGTGGTCGGCGGACCCGGCGCGGTCGTCGACCTGCCGACCTACCCCTTCCAGCGCCGACGCCACTGGCTGGAGGGCCCGACGCCGGCCGGGGACGCCGGCGGGCTCGGCATGGCCGCCGAGCGGCACCCGCTCATCGGCGCCGCGCTCTGGATGGCCGACGAGGACAAGCTGGTCCTGAGCAGCAGGGTTGCCCTGAACACGCAGCCCTGGCTGGCGGACCACGCCGTGGCCGACACCGTGCTGCTCCCCGGTACCGCCTTCGTGGACCTCGCCATCCGGGCGGGTGACCACACGGGCCTCGACCAGCTCGACGAGCTGACCCTCCAGGCACCGCTGGTGCTGGCCGACCGCGGCGGAGTACAGCTCCAGGTCGTGGTCGAGGCTCCGGACGAGGAGGGCCGACGCGCGATGTCGGTCCACTCTCGCCCGGAGCCCGAGGCCGACGACCCCGCGATCCACCCGTGGACCCTGCACGCCACCGGCGTACTGGGTCACGCGGAAGGACGTGCGAGCGTACCGGCCGACACCGCCTGGCCCCCGTCCGGCGCCGAGCCGGTCGACCTGACGGCGGCGTACGACACGCTCGCCGAGCGGGGCTTCCAGTACGGACCCGCCTTCCGGGGCCTGCGGGCGCTGTGGCGTGCCGGTCAGGAGATGTTCGCCGAGGTCGCGCTCCCGAAGGACGTCCCCCCGGGCGAGTTCGGGATCCACCCGGCCCTTCTCGACGCCGCCCTGCACCCGCTGGCACTCGCGGAGGGCGGCCGCCTGGTGCTGCCGTTCGCCTGGACCGGCGTTCGGCTGCACGCGGTGAACGCCGGCGTGCTGCGCGTACGTGTCACCCCGGAAGGCTCGGGTGCCGCCCTGTCCCTCGTCGACGCGAGCGGTGCGCCGGTCGCGTCGGTGAAGACGCTCAGCCTGCGGGCCGTGGACCCCGCGCAGCCGGCTGGCTCGGGCACCCCTCGCCAGCCGCTGCTCCAGGTGGAGTGGACGACCGCCCCGGAGGCCGCCCCGGCCGCCGGATGGGCCGTCCTCGACGAGTCCGGCCACGGTCTGCCCGCCCCTCTGGGCAGCTACTCGGACCTCGCCGGCATTGTCGGAACCCCGCCGCTCGTCGTGGTCCCCTTCTCCGGCGAGGACGGCCCCGGCGCCGTGGCGCACCGGGCCCTGCGGCTGGCCCAGGAGTGGCTCGCCGAGGAGCGGTTCGCCGACTCGCGCCTGGTCTTCGCGACCCGGGACGCAACCACCGCCCGCACGGAGGCCGGACTCGCCTCGGCTCCCGCCTGGGGGCTGGTGCGTACCGCCATGGCCGAGAACCCCGACCGGTTCGGCCTGCTGGACCTGACGGACTGGGACCTCTGCGAGGCCGAGCTCGGCCGTGCGCTGGCCGTACCGGACGCGCAGGTGAGCCTGCGGAACGGGGCACTGCTCGTACCGCGGCTGGTCGCGTCGTCGGCGACGGGCGACACCGTTCCCGCCCTGAACCCCGAGGGCACCGTGCTCATCACGGGCGCTACCGGCACCCTGGGCCGGCTGTTCGCCCGCCACCTCGTCGCCGAACATGGCGTACGGCACCTGCTGCTGGCGAGCCGCCGCGGCCGGGGCGCGGCGAGCATGCTGGAGCTGGAGGCTGAACTCGCGGCCCACGGAGCCGACGTGTCCGTGGTCGCCTGTGACACGGCCGACCGCATGGCGGTCGCCGCGATGCTTGACGCGATCCCCTCGGAACACCCGCTCACCGCGGTGCTGCACACCGCCGGCGTCCTCGACGACGGCACGCTGCACGCCCTCACGGCCGAGCAGCTCGACACCGTACTGCGCCCCAAGGTCGATGCCGCCCGGCACCTGCACGAGCTGACGGCCGACCTGGAACTGGATGCGTTTGTCCTGTTCTCCTCGCTGGCCGGTACGGTCGGCACCGCGGGACAGGCCAACTACGCCGCGGCCAACACCTATCTGGACGCCCTCGCGCACCACCGCCAAGCCCTGGGCCTGCCTGGTACGTCGCTGGCATGGGGCCTGTGGGCCGAGGGCAGCGGGATGACCGGTCACCTGACCGACGCCGACCTCGCCCGCATGTCCCGGGGCGGCATCGCCCCCATCGGCAGCGAGCAGGGGCTGGCGCTGTTCGACGCGGCCCTCGCGACCCGTCGGCCGGTGCTCGTTCCTGCGCTGCTGGACTACACCGGACTGCGAGCACAGCGCGAGGACGGCACCCTGCCCGCGCTCTTCCACGGCCTGGTGCGCCCGGCGCGGCGCACCGTCGTCGGCGATCAGGCGGGCGGGAACTCCCTCCGGGAACGCCTGGCGCCCCTGGCCCCAAAGGACCAGGAGCGCGCGCTGCTGGAACTGGTCCGCGGCGTGGTGGCCTCCGTACTGGGGCACACCGACGCCGACCAGGTCGCGTCCGACCGGGCCTTCAACGAGCTGGGCTTCGACTCGCTCAAGGCAGTGGAACTGCGCAACCGGCTGAACACGGCCGCAGGTCTGAAGCTGCCCGCGACGCTGGTGTTCGACCACCCGAACACGGTCGAGCTGGCCGGCTTCCTCCGGACCGAACTGCTCGGCTCGGCCGCCGCGGTGGCCGAGGCCGAACCGGTCGTCGGCGCCTCCGACGAGCCGATCGCGATCGTCGCGATGGCCTGCCGCTACCCGGGCGAGGTCAGCTCCCCGGAGGAGCTGTGGGCGCTGCTGTCCGACGAGCGGGACGCCATCGGCCCGTTCCCGAACGACCGCGGCTGGGACCTGGACGGCCTGTACGACGCGGACCCCGACCACCCGGGCACCTCGTACACCCGGCACGGCGGATTCCTCTACCAGGCGTCGCAGTTCGACCCCGAGCTCTTCGGGGTGAGCGCCCGGGAGGCCACCGCCATCGACCCGCAGCAGCGCCTGCTGCTGGAAATCTGCTGGGAAGCGTTCGAGCGCGCGGGCATCGACCCGACCGCTGTCAAGGGCAGCCAGACCGGTGTGATCGCCGGTGTCATGGCCAACGACTACGCGGCACGCCTGAAGGACGCCCCCGAGGCCTTGGAGGGCTACCTGTCGGTCGGCAGCACGGTCAGTGTCGCCTCCGGCCGCGTCGCCTACACCTTCGGCCTGCAGGGACCGGCGATCACCGTCGACACCGCCTGCTCCTCCTCGCTCGTCTCCATCCACCTCGCCGCGCAGGCGCTGCGGAACGGCGAATGCGGGCTGGCCCTGGCCGGCGGTGTGACCGTACTGGCCTCGCCCAGCCTGTTCGTGGAATTCAGCCGGCAGCGCGGCCTGGCACCGGACGGCCGGTGCAAGGCCTTCTCCGCGCAGGCGGACGGGGCGGCCTGGGCCGAAGGCGCCGGAATCCTCCTGCTGGAGCGGCTCTCCGACGCCCAGCGCAACGGCCGCCGGATCCTCGGCGTGATCCGCGGAACCGCCGTCAACCAGGATGGTGCGAGCAACGGCCTCACCGCCCCCAACGGCCCCTCCCAGGAGCGGGTGATCCGCCAAGCCCTGACCAACGCGGGCCTGACCACCGCGGACGTCGACGCGCTGGAGGCCCACGGCACCGGCACCACGCTGGGCGACCCGATCGAGGCCCAGGCCGTACTCGCCACCTACGGGCAGGAGCGCCCGTCGCCCCTCCTGATGGGCTCCCTGAAGTCCAACATCGGACACTCCCAGGCCGCCGCCGGTGTGGCCGGCGTCATCAAGATGGTCATGGCGATGCAGCACGGCGTGCTCCCCAAGAGCCTCCACATCGACGAGCCCAGCCCGCACGTGGACTGGTCCGCCGGCGAGGTGGACCTGCTCTCCGAGGCGGTGCCGTGGCCCGAGTCCGAGCGGCCGCGCCGGGCGGGGATCTCGTCCTTCGGCATCAGCGGCACCAATGCCCACGTCATCGTGGAGCAGCCGTCGGCCGAGAGGACGGTCCCATCGGCCGAGCCGATGCCGGTCGTGCCGCTGCTGCTGTCCGCGCACAACGCCGCGGCCCTGCAGGCGCAGGCCGACCGGGTGGGCGCGGCCCTCGCCGACACCGGGAAGCAGGACCTGGCATCGACGGGCCGGACCCTGGCCCTCGGACGGGCCGGACTGCCGCACCGCGCCGTGGTAGTGGCCTCCAGCGCCACCGAAGCGGTCGACGGATGCGCGGCACTGACCGTGCGGGGTACACCCGTGGAAGGCCGTACGGCCTTCCTCTTCACCGGTCAGGGCAGCCAGCGACTCGGCATGGGCCGGGAGCTGCACACCGCCTACCCCGCCTACGCCGAGGCCCTGGACGCCGTATGCGAAGACCTCGACCAATGGCTGGAAACGCCGCTGCTCGACGTCCTCTTCGGTGAGGACCCGGCGCCGCTGGACCAGACCGGCTTCACGCAGGCCGCCCTGTTCGCAACCGAGGTCGCGCTCTTCCGACTCCTCGAAGGCTGGGGCGTACGGCCGGACTTCCTCGCGGGCCACTCCATCGGTGAGCTGGCCGCCGCGCACGTCGCAGGCGTCCTGCCGCTGGCGGACGCGTCGCAGCTCGTCGCGGCCCGCGGTCGGCTGATGCAGGCACTGCCCGGCGGCGGCGCGATGCTCGCCGTGCAGGCCGAGGAGCAGGAGGTGCTGCCGCTGCTCGCCGGACGGGAGGACCTGCTGGACATCGCCGCCGTCAACGGCCCCACCTCCGTGGTGCTCTCGGGCGACGCGGAAGCAGTCGAGGCCATCGGGGCCGAACTCTCCGCCCAGGGACGCAGGACCAAGCGACTGCGCGTCAGCCACGCCTTCCACTCCCCGCACATGGACGCGATGCTGGACGAATTCCAGACGGTCGCGAAGGGGCTCAGGTTCGCCGCGCCCACCATCCCGATCGTCTCCACCCTGACCGGGCAGCCGGTCGGCGCCGAGGAACTGACCACGCCCGAGTACTGGGTCCGGCACGTCCGTCGGCCCGTGCGCTTCCTGGACGCGGCACGCGTCCTGCAGTCCGAAGGCGTACGGACCTTCCTGGAGCTCGGCCCGGACGGCGTGCTCAGCGCGATGGGACAGGACTTCCTCGACGCGGGATCGCTCCTGGTCCCGCTGCTGCGCGGTGGGCGCCCCGAGCCGCACACCGCCGTCACCGCTCTGGCCCACGCCCACGTACGGGGCGTGCCGGTGGACTGGCGCGCACTGTTCGGCGAGAACGCCGGACCGGCCGCGGACCTGCCGACCTACCCCTTCCAGCGCCAGCGCTACTGGCTCACGGAGGGGCCGAGCGGCGGCGACGTCACCTCGGCCGGACTCGACTCCGCACGGCACCCGCTGCTCGGGGCCGCGGTTCCGCTCGCCGACTCCGATGGTGTCCTGTTCACCGGCCGGATCTCGACCCGCAGCCACCCCTGGTTCGCTGACCATGCCGTGGCCGGCGCCCTGCTCGTCCCGGGCACGGCCCTGGTGGAGCTCGCGCTCCACGCGGGCGCCGCACTCGGCTGCGAGCGGCTGGAGGAACTCACCCTCCAGGAACCCCTGGTCCTTCCCGACGAGGGTGCGCTCCAGCTCCAGATCACCGTCGGCGGCCCTGACGGAGACGGCCGCAGGCCCGTCGCCGTCCACTCGCGCGGGGACCAGGAAGGCGACGTCTGGAACCGGCACGCCACCGGAACCGTGGTGGCCGCCGTTCCCGGCGGCCCCGAACCCGACCTCGCGTCCTGGCCTCCGGCCGGCGCCGAGCCCCAGCCGGTCGAGGACCTGTACGACCGCCTCGCCGACCAGGGGTACGGCTACGGCCCCGCCTTCCAGGGCCTCCAGGCGGCATGGCGCTCGGGCGAGGACCTCTACGCCGAGGTACGGCTGTCCGTTGACCCTGATGGATTCTCCCTGCACCCGGCACTGTTCGACGCCGCGCTGCACACACTGCTCTTGGAGGAGTCGGCCGGACTGCGGCTGCCCTTCTCCTTCGGCGGCGTCCAGCTGACCGGGTCCCGGACCGGCACCCTGCGGGTCAAGCTGTCGGCCGGCCCGGACGGAACGGCCGCGGTCAGCATCGCCGATGAGACGGGCGCGCCGGTCGCCACCGTCGCATCGCTCGCCCTGAGAGCCCTGCCGGCGGGGACCGCGCTGACCCGCCCCTCCGACCAGCACGTGTACGCGGTACAGCGGGTCGGTGTGGAACTCCCCACCGGTGGCGACACGACCATCGTGGTCCTCGGCGAGGCCGACCTCGGACTCGTAGCCGAGCACCGCGCCGACCTCGCCGACCTGGCCGCCGCGACGGCGGACGGCGCGGCCGCACCCGACGTGGTCGTCCTTCCGGTACGCCCGGCCACTCCGCAGGAGACCGGCCGGGTCACGGAGGAGGTGCTGGCGGTACTGCGGCAGTGGCTCACCACCGACGCGTCGGCCGGTGCGCGGCTCGTCGTGGTCAGCACCGGGGAACTGGCGCACAGCGCACTCTCCGGGCTGATGCGGACCGCCGAGTCGGAACACCCGGGACGTTTCCAGCACGTGATCACGGACGGCCTGCCGGCCGACCGCGAGCTGCTGACCGCGGCCCTGGCCGACCCCCGACCGCAGCTCGAACTGCACGAGGGACAGGCCTACGTGACCCGGCTCACCAAGGTCCCGTACCCGGTCCGGCCCCCGGACGTCGACGACGCGTTCGACCCGGAGCGTACGGTGCTGATCACCGGTGGCACAGGCGCACTCGGAGCCCAGGTCGCCCGGCACCTGGTGACCGCCCGCGGCGCCCGTCGCCTGCTCCTCGCCAGCCGGCGAGGTGGGGCAGAGGACCTGGTCGCCGAACTGACGGCGCTCGGCGCGGACGTACGGGTCGCGGCATGCGACGCGGCCGACCGCGACGCGCTGGCCGGGCTGCTCGCCTCGATCCCGGACGAGCACCCGCTCACCGCGGTCGTGCACGCAGCCGGAGTCGTCGAGGACGCCACGCTGGAGGCCATGAGCCCGGAGAGCCTCTCCCGGGTCCTGCGGCCGAAGGCGGAAGCCGCCTGGAACCTGCACGAGCTGACCGCCGGACTGGAGCTGACGGACTTCGTCCTCTTCTCTTCCGTCGCCGGCCTGGTGGGCAATGCCGGACAGGCCAACTACGCCGCCGGCAACACCTTCCTGGACTCGCTCGCCGAACACCGGAGCGCCGAAGGACTGCCCGCCGTGTCCCTCGCCTGGGGTATGTGGCAGGACGGCATGGCGAGCGACATCGACCGTGCCGACCGGGCCAGGCTCGCACGCAACGGGATCCTGCCGATGCCGACCGACCGGGCACTCGCCGCCCTCGACGCGGCCCTTGCCGGAGCCAAGGCGCCACAAGCCGACGGCGAAGCGGGGACCCGACTGGTGCTCGCACCGGTGGCACTCGACCTTGCGGTACTGCGGAGCCTCGGGGACGCACTGCCCGAGCTGTACCGGGGCCTGGTACGCCCCGAGCGCCGAACCGGCCGGCGTACCTCCGCTCGAGCGGAGATCCCGCTGGCGCGGCGGCTCACGGGCCTGGACGTGGAAGAGCAGCAGCAGCTGCTGCTCGACTTCGTCAGGGAACAGGTCGGCACCGTCCTGACCCACCCGGCCCCGCGGACGATCGACGTCCAGCGCGGACTGCTGGACCTGGGCTTCGACTCCCTCACCGCGGTCGAACTGCGCAACAGGCTGAACACCGCCACCGGACTGCGGTTGCCCAGCACGCTCGTCTTCGACCACCCGACCACCCAAGCCGTCGCCGAATACCTGCGGGGCGAGCTGGTCGGCGAAGCGGCAGACCCGGTCCAGGCAGCCCTGGACGCACTTGAGGCCGCTCTCTCGGCCGCCGGCCCGTCGGACGGCGACGGACCGGCAGAAACCTACGCCGCGCGGCTGCGCGGCCTGCTTCGGACAGTGGACGGCGGCCCCGACGGTCCCGACGGCCCCGACCTCGACCAGGCAACCGACGACGAACTCTTCGCCGCACTTGACTACGAACTCGGCAGGTAGACATGGACAACGAGCAGAAACTTCGCGACTACCTCAAGCGGGCAATGGTCGACCTGCGGGAGAGCCGTCAGCGTGTGCAGGATCTGGAGGAGCGTGCACACGAGCCGATCGCGATCGTGGGCATGGCATGCCGACTCCCGGGCGGTATCGCCTCCCCGGATGATCTGTGGGAGCTGCTGAGCGCCGAACGTGACGCGGTCGGTCTCTTCCCGGAGGGCCGCGGCTGGGACCTGGAAAACCTGTACCACCCAGACCCCGACCACCTCGGGACCTCGTACACCCGCGAAGGCGGCTTTCTGTACGAGGCGGACCGGTTCGACGCCGAGTTCTTCGGCATCAGCCCTCGCGAGGCGGCGGCGATGGATCCCCAGCAGCGGTTGCTGCTGGAGACGGCGTGGGAGGCTGTCGAGCACGCAGGCATCGACCCGACCGCGCTGAGGGGCACTCGCACCGGTGTGTACGCGGGCGTCATGTACGACGACTACGGCTCCCGGATGCCCAGTGCGCCCGAGGACTTCGAGGGCTACCTACTGACCGGAAGCGCGGGCAGCATCGCGTCGGGTCGTCTGGCCTACACCTTCGGGTTGGAGGGGCCGGCGGTGACGGTCGATACCGCGTGTTCGTCCTCGCTGGTCGCGCTTCATCTTGCTGCTCAGTCGCTGCGTCAGGGTGAGTGTTCGATGGCGCTTGCGGGTGGTGTGACGGTGATGGCGACACCGGGCACGTTCGTGGAGTTTTCTCGGCAGCGTGGATTGTCGCCGGATGGCCGGTGCAAGGCGTTCTCGGCGTCGGCGGATGGCACGGGCTGGGCCGAGGGCGTGGGTGTGTTGGTGTTGGAGCGGCTGTCGGACGCAGAGCGCAGTGGGCATCGGGTGCTGGCCGTGATTCGTGGTTCCGCAGTGAATCAGGACGGTGCGAGCAGCCAGCTGACTGCGCCGAATGGGCCTTCGCAGGAGCGGGTCATCCGGGCTGCGTTGGCTGACGCGCGGCTGTCGGCGTCCGAGGTGGATGCCGTGGAGGCGCACGGTACAGGTACACGGCTGGGTGATCCGATCGAGGCGCAGGCGCTGGTGTCTGCTTACGGCCAGGCCCGTGGGGACGACAACCCGTTGTGGCTGGGTTCAGTCAAGTCGAATATCGGTCACACGCAGGCCGCGGCGGGTGTCGCGGGCGTGATCAAGATGGTTATGGCGATGCGCAAGGGGGTCATGTCCTCGACTTTGCACGTGGACGAGCCGACCCCCGAGGTCGACTGGTCGGCAGGCACGGTGAAACTGCTGACGCAGGCTCAGCAGTGGCCGGAGCTCGATCGTCCGCGTCGGACGGGCGTGTCGTCCTTCGGGATCAGCGGGACCAACGCTCACGTGATCCTCGAAGAGGCGCCGCGCCACCGTGCCGTCGATCCGGTGACAGGACCGGACGCTGTTGTCCAGCAGTCGCAGTCGGGCTCATCGACGCCGCCGACACCGTGGTTGCTTTCGGCCAAGTCGGAGGCCGCGCTACGGGCACAGGCGAGCCGACTGCTGGCCTGGCTCGCCGACCAGCCCGAGGCAGATGACGCCGATGTCGCTGCCGTCCTGACCACTGCGCGCGCTCAGCTGGGTTGGCGCGGCGCGGTGCTCGGCGCCGACCGGGCCGGTCTGCTCGCCGGCCTCAAAGCCCTGGCCGCGGGTTCGGCATCCCCGCATGTTGTGTCAGGTGTCGCCACCACCGGTGAGACGGCCTTCCTGTTCACCGGTCAGGGCGCGCAACGTCTCGGTATGGGCACTGGGTTGGCTGCCGCCTTCCCCGTGTTCGCCGCTGCCCTCGACGAGGTGTGCGCGGAATTCGATGCCCTGCTGGGGGTATCGCTGCGCGAGGTCATGTTCGGCGGGACCGGTGGTGCCGGGAACAGCGTCGGCGACACCGGGCGCATGGCCTCGCTTGACCGGACGGAATTCACGCAGCCTGCGCTGTTCGCGTTCGAGGTGGCGCTGTATCGCCTCTTGGAGTCGTTCGGCGTGACTCCGGATGTGGTGGCCGGGCATTCGATCGGTGAGCTGGCCGCGGCCTATGTGGCCGGGGTGTGGTCGCTGGCCGACGCATGCCGACTCGTTGCCGCCCGTGGTCGGTTGATGGGCGCGCTGCCGACAGACGGAGCGATGCTCGCCGCCGCGGTGTCGGAGGAGCGGGCGCAGGAACTGCTCGCGGCTGGGACGGTCTCGTTGGCGGCCGTGAATGCGCCTGAGGCGATGGTGTTCTCGGGCGAGACGGCGGCGATCGTCGCACTGGAGGACCGGCTGGCGGACGAGGGTGTGAAGACGACCCGGCTGACGGTCAGTCACGCCTTCCATTCGGCGTTGATGGAGCCGATGCTTGCCGAGTACGAGCAGGTCGCCAGATCGGTGGAGTATCGGGCGCCACGCATGGGTGTGTGCTCCACGGTGTCCGGTGCGCCGGCCGGTCCCGAACTGCTGACGCCGCAGTATTGGGTGCGGCAGGTGCGCGAGGCCGTGCGGTTCGCCCCGGCGGTGCAGTCACTCGTCGACGCCGGCGTGCGCCGGTTCGTCGAGGTGGGTCCGGACGCGGCGCTGGCGGCGCTGGCCCGCCGGACACTAACCGACGAGGTGGCGTCCCGCTCGCTGGTCGCGGCGGCGTCACGGCGCGGCGTCGATGAGGTCGACCAGTTCCTGCGGTTGCTCGCCGCCGCCCATTGCTCGGGCGTTGGCGTCAACTGGGCGCCGCTGACACAGGGAAGGCCGGTCACCCACCTCGACCTGCCTGTCTACGCCTTCCAGCATCGCCGTTACTGGGTGCAGCCCGACGACGGCGCGCTCGGTGACATGGGCCGCGCTGGTTTCTCCGCGCTCGATCATCCGATGCTGCGCGTCGCCGCGCCGCTTGCCGGTCGCGACGAATGGCTGTTCAGCGGCAGGCTTTCCACCGCCGACCAGCCGTGGATCGCCGACCACACGGCCTTCGGAGCGATGCTTCTGCCCGGCACCGGATTCGTGGACCTCGCGTTGGCCGCGGGTAGCCGCCTGGACCTGCCCGTCGTGGACGAACTTGTCCTGGCGACGCCGCTGCTGTTCGACGGTGCCGCTGCCGTGGACGTGCAGGTCTCGGTGACCGAGCCCGACCACACCGGCCGTCGACGCCTGTCGATCCACTCGCGTGCCGTCACCGGCACCGCGGGGTCCAACCCGGTCGAGCCGGACTGGACGCTGCACGCCACCGGCACCCTTGCCCCCACCGACGGCGTGACGCCAGCCTGGATCGACCCCGACTGGCCGCCGGCCGACGGCACGCCGATCGACGGAACGCGACTGTACGACCGGCTCGCCGACCTGGGGTTCGGCTACGGCCCGAGCTTCCAAGGCGTACGCGCCGCCTGGACCAGTGGTGACGACGTGTTCGCCGAGGTGACCCTGGACGAGACGACAGCGGGCCGGGCGGCTGCCTTCGGGGTGCATCCGGCGCTACTGGACGCGACCTTCCACGCTGCCATCGATGTGCTCGCCGACGACCTGCCCGACGGCAGGCTGCCGCTTCCGTTCTCCTTCGGCGGCGTCCGTGTATTCCGGCACAGCGCCACCGCGGTCCGCGCCCGCATCATCCGTTCGGGTCCCGAGAAGGTGCGCATCGACGCCTGCGACGCCACCGGCGCCGCGGTACTGTCGATCGACGCCGTGCTCGCCCGCCCCGCCGACGCGAGCGCTCTCGCCGGTGCCCGCAGCCCGCTCTATGCTCTCGACTGGACGCCGGTGACGGCGCCTGCGGTGTCGGACCAGCAACTGGTTGCACTGGGTCGACCCGTCGCAGGCTGCCCCGAGACGTTCGAGGATGTCGCGGCGTTCGCGACAGGCGGGGGCCACACAGGCGCGGTCGTCGTCTGGTCGCCCGAAACGGCGTCGGCGGACGGCGACGACGTCCCCGCGACCATCCGCACCGCCGTCCACAACGCCCTCGCGGTGCTGCGCGACTGGCTCGCCGAACCGGGGTGCGCCAACTCGACGCTGATCGTGCTGACCCGCAATGGAGCAGGTCTGCCCGGTGAGACGCCAGATCCCGCGGCAGCGGCCGTCCGCGGCCTGGTACGCAGTGCGCAATCGGAACATCCGGGGCGCATCGTGAACGTCGACCTCGACGACAACGACCTCGCGGACGTGCACCAGCGGATCGCCGCCGCAGTCGCCACGGACGAACCACAGCTCGCGATCCGCGACGGCGCCACGGTGGCACCGCGGCTGATTCGTACGACCACCGTCGAATCGACCGGTGAGACCTTCGGTGATGGTACGGTCCTGATCACCGGCGGCGCAGGCGGATTGGCCGCCGTCACCGCACGCCACCTGGTCACCCGGCACGGGGTACGCAGACTGCTGCTCGCTTCGCGCCGCGGCTTCGCCGCGCCGGGCGTCGCGCAGCTGGTCACCGAGCTGACCGCGCTGGGCGCCGACGTACGCGTCGCCGAGTGCGATGTCAGCGACCGCGCCGCGGTCGCGGCGCTGCTGGAATCTGTACCGGCGCACGAACCGGTGACCGCTGTCGTGCACACCGCGGGCGTGGTCGACGACGGCACCATCGACACCTTGACCGCCGAGCAGGTGGATCGGGTGCTCGCCCCGAAGGTCGATGCCGCCTGGCATCTGCACGATCTCACCCGCGACATGGATCTGTCGGCGTTCGTGCTGTTCTCCTCCGCCGGGCCGCTGCTCGGTGGGCAGGGCCAGGGCAATTACGCGGCCGCGAATGCGGCGATGGATGCCCTCGCCCAGGCGCGCCGCAGCGCCGGTCTGCCCGCGCATTCGCTGGCCTGGGGGCTGTGGAAGCGCGGCATGGCCGAGGCATTGAACGACCCGGGTGCCGAACATCTGGTGCGTCAGATCCGCACGCGTCTCGGTTTGTCCCCGATTGAGCCGGACACCGGCATGCAGATGTTCGACGACGCGTTGAACACCGGCGAACCGATGCTGATGACCGCGCTGCTCGATACACCCGCCCTCACCGTGCTGGGCCGGCTCGGCACGCTGCCTGCGGTGCTGCGCGGCCTGATTCACATACCGTCGCGCGGCCAGATCGCCAACAGCCCGTTGCGCCAGCGGTTGCTCGACGCCCCCGCCGATCAGTGGGAGAAGCTGATCCGTCATGAGGTCCGCGCGATCGCCGCCGCGGTCCTCGGCCACGAGTCGGCCGACGCCATCGACTCCGAAACACCGTTCACAGAACTGGGCTTCGACTCTCTCGGCGGAGTCGAGTTCCGCAACAAGGTGACCGCCGCCACAGGTGTTCAGCTTCCGTCCACGCTGGTGTTCGACTATCCAACCGCCGCCGCTGTTGCGGGCTTCCTGCGTACCCGGGTCGACGGTTCGGAGCCAGCACGACCGCGCCCCGCCTCGACCAGGGCCAAAGCCACGGCCGACGAGCCGATCGCGATCGTCGGCATGAGCTGCCGGTATCCCGGCGGCGTCGAGAATCCTGACCAGCTATGGGAACTGATCACCGGGCGCGTCGACGCGATCACCCCGATCCCGGGCGACCGCGGCTGGGACGTCGACCACCTGTACGACACCGACCCCGGCAAACCTGGCAAGATCTACACCCGAGAAGGCGGATTCCTGCATGCCGCAGGTGATTTCGATGCCGCCTTCTTCGGAATCGGACCCCGTGAGGCAGCGGCGATGGACCCGCAGCAGCGGTTGCTGCTCGAAGCGTCCTGGGAAGCGCTCGAAGACGCCGGTATCGATCCGACCTCACTGCGGGGCAGCGATACCGGGGTGTACGCGGGTGTCATGTACCAGGACTACGGCTACACGGCGCGGGACGCCGCCAACGGTGCCGCGGAAGGCTATCTGGCGACCGGATCGGCCGGCAGCGTCGTCTCCGGCCGGGTGTCCTACGCCCTCGGCCTGGAAGGACCCGCAGTTACGGTGGACACGGCATGTTCGTCGTCGCTGGTGGCCTTGCATCTGGCGGTGCAGGCACTGCGCGCCGGGGAGACGTCGCTGGTCCTGGCCAGCGGAGCGACGGTCATGTCGACTCCACTGCTGTTCGTGGAGTTCTCCCGGCAGCGGGCGCTGTCACCGGATGGGCGCTGCAAGGCGTTCTCGAGTGCTGCGGACGGTGTCTCGTGGGCCGAGGGCGTCGGCGTGCTCGCCCTTGAGCGGTTGTCCGACGCGCAGCGTAACGGGCGCCCCGTGCTGGCCGTGATCCGCGGTAGCGCAATCAATCAGGACGGTGCGAGCAACGGCTTGACCGCACCGAACGGTCCTTCCCAGGAGCGGGTGATCGCGCAGGCACTGGTCAACGCAGGGGTGACCGCGGCCGAGGTGGACGCGGTGGAGGCGCACGGCACCGGCACCACGCTGGGTGACCCGATCGAGGCACAGGCGCTGATCAACGCCTACGGACAGGATCGCGCCGAGCCGCTGCGGATCGGGTCGTTGAAGTCGAACATCGGACACGCGCAGGCGGCTGCCGGTGTCGGCGGTGTGATCAAGATGGTGCAGGCGCTGCGGCACGAGATGTTGCCGCCCACCTTGCATGTCGACGCGCCATCGCCGCACGTGGAGTGGTCGGCGGGCGCGGTACGGATCCTGACCGAGGCCGAGCCGTGGCCGGTCGGGGAGCGTCCGCGCCGGGCGGGAGTGTCGTCGTTCGGGATCAGCGGGACCAACTCACACGTGATCCTCGAAGAGGCGCCCGCGGTCCCGCCGCGGCCGGTCGATCTACCGCGCACGGCGGTTCTGCCGTTGCTGCTGTCCGCGCGGACGACTGCCGCGCTGCGGACCCAAGCGCGCCGACTGTACGACGCTCTGCACAAACGTCCGGAGCTCGACCTGACCGACGTCGCGGTGACGCTGGCGCTGCACCGCGCGCAGCTCGAACAGCGCGCCGCCGTCGTGGGCTCGGACCGGGGGACGCTGCTGGCGGCCTTGGCACGTCTGGCAGCCGACGAGCCAGGACCGGGCATCGTCAACGGCGCCAGTCGGACAGGCACGACAGCGTTCCTGTTCACCGGTCAGGGCGCGCAGCGGATCGGGATGGGCGCTGGGTTGTACCGGGCGTTCCCGGCCTTCGCCGCCGCGCTCGACGATGTGTGCGCGGAATTCGACGCACATCTGGAGCATTCGCTGCGGGATGTGATGTTCGGCGCGCAGCGCACCGGCATCGGGCAGGAAGCGAGTGAGATCGACGCACCAGCCGCTGCGAGCGGCGCGACTGCCGAGACTCTGCTGGACCGAACTGAGTACGCCCAGCCCGCGTTGTTCGCGTTCGAGGTGGCGATGTATCGCCTTGTCGAGTCGTTGGGCGTGACGCCGGATGTGGTGGCCGGGCATTCGATCGGCGAGCTGGCCGCGGCGTATGTGGCCGGTGTGTGGTCGCTGTCTGATGCGTGCAGACTCGTTGCGGCCCGGGGTCGATTGATGGGGGCGCTGCCGACAGAGGGGAGCATGCTGGCCGCCGCGGTGCCGGAGGGACGGGCCGTGGAGCTGCTGGCGGCGGGTGATGCCGATCCGGCAGCCACCGCGGTCTCGCTGGCCGCTGTGAACTCTCCCGATTCGGTGGTCTTCTCCGGAAACACCGAGGCGGTCTCGGCGCTCGAGTCGAGGTTGGTGGCCGAGGGCGTCAAGACCAGCAGGCTGCGGGTGAGCCACGCGTTCCACTCCGCATTGATGGATCCGATGCTGACCGACTTCGCGGAGATCGCCGCGGGCCTGACGTATCACGAGCCACGAATACCTTTGTGCTCCACGGTTTCCGGCGCATTCGCCGGCGATTCGGTGGGTACGCCTCAGTATTGGGTACGGCAGGTGCGCGAGGCAGTGCGCTTCGCCCCGGCGGTGCAGTCACTGCTCGATTGGGGTGCGCGCCTGTTCGTCGAGCTGGGCCCGGACGCGGTGCTGACGACCATGACCCGCGCCACTCTGGCGTCAGAACCCGCAGCGCGCGCATCGGTGGTCGCGGGATCCCGTCGCACAGTCGCCGAACCCGAGCAACTGGTCGCCGCGCTGGCAACCGCGCACTGCGCGGGCCAGCCGGTGCGGTGGGCGGCCTACTTCGGAGATCAACCGCAGGCACGGGTCACCTTGCCGACCTACCCCTTCCAGCACGAACGATTCTGGCTGCTGCCCGCGGAGGCCGCTGCGCCGCTCGCCGGCGCCGACTCCGCCGACCATCCGCTGCTGCACGCCCAGGTGCAGCTCGCCGACAAGGACGAGTGGCTGTTCACCGGCAGGCTCTCGCTGCTCACGCATCCATGGCTCGCCGACCACGCTGTCTGCGGCGCGGTCTTGATGCCGGGTACCGGATTCGTGGAACTGGCTCTGGCCGCTGGTGCCCGGCTCGGCGTGCCGCGCCTGGCGGAGCTAGTGCTCGCGGCGCCGCTGATTCTCCCGATCGATGGTGCCGCGGATGTTCAGCTCGCCGTGGGCGAACCCGACGCCGACGGGCACCGGACCGTGGCCATCCACGCCCGCGTCGCCGACGCCTGGGTGCTGCATGCCCGTGGCCTGCTCACGCCCGCCGCGCCGACCGCGGCGCCGGACTGGTCCCAGGAGTGGCCTCCGATTGCGGGCGATCCGGTCGACGGGCAGCAGGTGTATCGCGCGCTCGGCGACCTGGGCTTCGGGTACGGCCCGGTGTTCCAGGGTGTTCGCGCCGCGTGGTCGCGTGGGGAGGAAGTCTTCGTCGACCTGGCGCTCGACACCGACACCGCAGCGCGCGCCACCGCCTTCGGACTGCATCCGGCACTGCTGGACGCGGTATTCCACGCGGCTGTCGACCATCTCGCCGAGGGCGGGCGCGACGGCCGGGTGCCACTGCCTTTCGCCTTCGACGGTGTCCAGCTGGCACAGTCCGGTGTGGGTGCCTTGCGCGCCCGCATCGCCCGCATCGCACCGAACACCTTCTGCGTGGACGCAGTCGACGCGACCGGCGCCCTCGTGCTGAGCATGGAGTCGGTGCGGGTCCGCCCGATCGAGCGGCAGGCTCTGGCCCAGCTGCGCGGCGCGGCACCGCTGTTCGACCTCGAGTGGGTGCCCGTGCCCGCCGTCTCCAATGCGGCCCCCGGGCGCATCGTTGTGCTCGGCGACCCCGCGACCGTCGAGGCCCATGAGCCCCCGACATGCTGTGTCGATCTCGCGGAACTCGCTGTACTGCAGGATGTTCCCGACACGGTGGTATGGCAGGCGCCCCGCGGGATCGGTGTCGGCGCGGCGGACGTACACGCCGGCGTTCTGACGACGCTCGCACTGCTGCAGGACTGGATGGTCGCCGACCATCCCGGCCGACTCGCGATCGTGACGCGCACGGCCGCCGGACTGCCCGGCGAGGAACCCGATCTGGTCGGGGCCGCCGTGGCGGGGCTGGTGCGCAGCGCACAGTCCGAGCACCCGGGCCGGTTCCTGCTCATCGACCACGACAGTGACGCCCTGCCGATCAAGTCGCTCGCCGACGCCGTGGCCCAGGACGAACCGCACATGGCCGTTCGCGAGGGTCGGCTCCTGGCACCGCGATTGCAGCCGCTGCCCGCCACCGAACCGGGCGTGCCACTGTCGTTCGACCACGGCACGGTGCTCATCACTGGCGGCACCGGCGGCATCGGCGCGATCGTCGCCCGGCATCTGGTCGCAGCGCACGGCGCACGACGGCTGCTGCTGGCATCGCGGCGCGGTGCCGACGCGGACGGCGCCGCCGAACTGGTCGCCGAGCTGACCGACCTCGGCGCCCACGTCCGGGTCGTGGCGTGCGACGTCACCAAACGCGCCGCGGTCCAGGACCTCCTGGCCGACATCGACACCGACGCCCCGCTGACCGCCGTCATCCATGCGGCGGGCGTCCTGGACGACGGCACGCTCGACACCCTCACCACCGCGCAGACGACACGGGTGCTGGCACCGAAAGTCGATGCGGCACTGCACCTGCACGAGCTGACCCGCGACCTGGATCTGTCGGCCTTCGTGCTGTTCTCGTCCGCGGCGCCGTTGCTCGGCGGACAAGGGCAGGGCAACTACGCCGCCGCGAACAGCGCGCTGGACGCGCTGGCACGCGTGCGGCGCAGCGCGGGCCTGCCCGCGCACTCACTGGCCTGGGGACTGTGGACCGTCGGCATGGCAGGGATACTCAGCGGGGACGGCGCCGAGCAGTACGCCCGCCAGATCCGGGCCAGGCTGGGCCTGATCCCGATCGCCCCGGAGTCCGGGATGGCGCTGTTCGACAACGCACTCGCGACCGATCGGGCGACACCGACGACGGCGCTGCTGGACACGGCGGCGCTCACCAACCTGGCGCGCGGCGGCACGCTACCCGCGGTACTGCGCGGCATGATCCGGGTTCCCCCTGCCACCGCGAGTGCCGATGTCAGCCTGGCGCGGCAGCTGGCCGCACTGCCCGACGCCGACCGCGACGGTGTGATCCTGCGAGAGGTGCGCAACGTCGCCTCGGCGGTCCTCGGCCACCTGTCCGGCGACGCGATCGAGCCGTACGCGCCGTTCACCGAGCTCGGTTTCGACTCCCTCGGTGCCGTCGAATTCCGGAACCGGCTCGCACAGCTGACCGGGCTGACGTTGCCGTCGACGCTGATCTTCGACCACCCGACCGCCGCCGATGTGGCGAAACTGGTGCGATCGCGGATCGAGGAATCCGACACCAGTGTGGTCGAGCAGGCACCGGCTGGCGTGCGCGGCACGATCACCGACCTGGTGTCGGCAGCGCATCGCCGCGGTGAGCTGGCAGGGGCGATGCCCCTGCTGATCGCGAGCCAGGCTCTGATGACCACGTACCCCGCCGACGAGGCCGCCGCACAGCCCCCGGCTGCGCAGCTCCTGGCGCGCGGTGCCGCGGCACCGGCACTGATCTGCATCCCCTCGTTCCTGCCGGGATCAGGCCCACACCAGTTCGCCCGCCTGGCCCGCGAACTGGGCGGCGAGCAGCAGGTCAGTGCGTTGCGGCTGCCCGGCATGCGCGCAGGCGACGACCTACCGGCGACATGGGCGGCGGCGATCGAGAGCCTGGCCGCGGCCGTCGCATCGGAACTCGAGCGAGGCTCGGTGGCGCTCATCGGCTATTCGATCGGTGGTGCGCTCGCCCATGCGGTCGCCCGGCGGCTCGAAGACGACGGCTGCGAGCTCGCGGGCGTCGCGATGATCGACACCTACTCCACGGAAGACGTCGAACTCAACCGCCTCGTGCTCACCGACGCGCTGGGGCAGATCCTGTCCCGGGACAACGCACTGACCCCCGTCGACGACCACGGCCTCGTCGCCATGGGCGGCTATGTGCGGATCTATTCTGAGCGCGACGCCAAGCCGATCGCCGCGCCGACGCTGAATCTGCGGGCCACCGTGACGCTGAGCAGCTTCGGAGACGTCGACCCCGTCCCCGACTGGCAACACCGTGGACCGATCGAGCGCATCGAGGCAGATCACTTCTCGATCATCGAGGAACAGGCGGCAGAGACCGCCGCACACCTCCGGCGCTGGCTCGATTCAATCAGCGGCCGTTGATATCGGAACCGTCGGGTTCGAGGAACGAGGACACATGACCTGGACAAGCCCGGCCGCGCGCGCGGCGTGCTCGGGCGCCTGCGCCGAGCATTCGGCGATGTTCACGCGGCCCGCCGCTACTTGGGGCACGACCCCGTGTCGACGGTCAGGTGATTCCCCACGATCTGCATGATCGGCGGTCAGTCATTTCCCCCTGTGGTCACGGCTCCCCAGCGGGACGCTGACCGTCGATCACGCCGCGGGCCACGCTCGAACTAGCCTGATATTCCCTGTTGTGGGTTGTCTGCGAGATTTTTGCTTCTTTCTTGCGAATCGGCCGGGTTTCCCATGGGCCATGCCGGTGCCCGGGTTGCGGGTCCTGGCCTCTCGGAGCCGTCGAGGTCCCTCGACGGCTCCGAGAGGCAGACGGACACACCGGATGGCAAGGAGAACATTCACCGTGGTCGGCGTCATCAAGATCCACGTGCATGGGGACGCGGGCCGGTCCAAGAGCCAGGTGTCCCGCGGCGTCTGGTGCCGGACGACCTGAGGACCGGGGTGGACAAGCCGGACCTCTACGACCCGCAGATCTACAGGTCGTACCCCGAACCCGCCCCCTACTACGACACGTTGGTGGACCCGGCGCGTGCCGAAGCCGAAGGACGAACGTCTGCCATCACACTGCTCCCTTTTCGGTGTCTAGGGTGTCCATGGTCAGGACCAGGACGTGGACGCCGAGCTCGGTGGCGGTTTCGGCGACGGTGAGCATGCCTTGAGCGCGCAGTCGTCGGGGGTGGCTGCGTACGTGGTAGGCATGCCGGATGAAGGCCACGGGTTTCCTGGTGAACGGCTTGCCCATGCCGCTGGCCACGCCTTTGGTGTTGAGGATGGCGTCGAGGAGTTCATCGACGACCACCAGTCCTGCGCGACGGTGTACAAACTCGGCGACCGGGCCGCCATCGATCGGCGACGGGTCGCAGGACGCGGTGCGACAGCTCACTAACCCCAGCTATTCAGCGGAATTGAAGCTTCTGCCCCGTTAACAGCACGAAAGGTGCTCTGAACTGCAAGGATGCGACTGTCGAGGAAGCATCAAGCGCAGTATCAGGAGCACCTTTCTGGTGAGCGAGCCTACACGCTGGGACCGCGGCCTGTCCGTCACAACCGACGGAAAACACCTGGTCGGACACGCCGGAGCAGTACTGCTGCGCAAGCTCGCCGACCGCACCGGCCTGACCCGCGCCCTCACCGACGTGCTCCCCTCCAGCACCGCCAACGGCTGGAAGGAACGGGCCACAGCCCTCGTCCACCTCGCGATCGCGATCGCACTCGGAGCGCGCAGCCTGCTGGAAGCCGAACGGCTCGGCCTGCACCACCAGCACATCTTCGGCCCACCGGCCTCCGACTCCACCCTGCGCCGCCTGCTGGAAGCCCTCGACGAACCCACCCTCGCGGCCATCACCAAGGCGCGCAAGCACATCCGCCGCCACGTGTGGACGCTGCTCCACCTGCGGCCGGGCGGCTTCCCGCACCTGAGTGTGGCCGGGCGGGAACTCAAGGGGTGGATCACCGTCGACCTGGACGCCACCGTCATCACCAGCGCCTCCAAGAAGCACGGGGCCGCACCCACGTTCAAGGGCACCTTCGGATTCCACCCCCTGGGCGCCTGGTGCGCCAACACCGGCGAGTGCCTGGCGATGCAGCTGCGGCCGGGCAACGCCGGCGCGAACACCGTCGACGACCACATCGGTGTGCTGAGGGCCGCCCTGGACCAGATCCCCGGCTCCTCGGCGGCCAAGCTGCTCATCCGCGCCGACGGGGCCGGGGCCACCCACGGCCTGCTCAATCACCTCGAAGCGCTGGCCACTACCCGGCGCACGGTGCGCTACACCGTGGGCTGGAAGATCACGCCCGAGGACGAGTCCGCGATCGCCCGCCTGCCCGAACACGCCTGGCAGACCTCCCTCACCCAGGAGGGAGAGGTGCAGGAGGGCTATGAGGTGGCCGAACTGACCGGGCTCAACACCCGGCAGGGCTGGCCGCACGGGCTGCGGCTGATCGCGCGCCGGGTCCGCCCCTCCAAACGCCACGCCAAGAACCTGACCGCCTTCGAGAAGCGCACCGGGTGGCGCTACTCGGTCACCGCGACCAACATCGGACGCATGTGGGGGATTCCCGGGTCCCACCAGGTGCAGTTCCTCGACGCTCTGCACCGCGACCACGCCGGGGTCGAGGACCGGGTGCGCACCAACAAGGCGATGGGCCTGGCCAACCTCCCCTCCCGTTCATGGGACATCAACACCGCCTGGATGCTGGCCGCGAACATCGCCTGCGACCTGGACGCCTGGCTGCGCCTGCTCACCCTGCACGACCACGACGACCTCGCCCGCGCGGAGCCGGAGGCCATGCGGTTTCGCCTCTACCACCTGCCCGCCCGGCTGGCCCGCCACGCCCGCCGCCGCTTGCTGCGCCTGGAGCGCACCTGGCCCTGGGCGGAGGCGTTCGCCACCTGCTGGATGAGACTCAGAGGCCTGCCCGCCGCCGGCTGACGGCGGGCCCGACCCCGATGGGAAGCAGGAAGGAGGACAACCTCGCGATCCCGGGCCCGTGGAACCCGGCGCACCCCGCGGCGTCACGCGACGGCCCGTCCTCCACCGGCCGAGGACATAACGGGCGAAGTGCCGGACCGATCACTGGCCTCACCCCGCTGAAGAATCGAGGCTAAAGGCAGAAAATCCGCTCAGTCGCAACCCTCAGGGGGGGGTGAAATCCCTCAACTCGGAGATCCGCCAGAGGCACAAAATCATTCAGTCCGCAAATCCGCCAAGGGCATATGGTTCGGCTCGGCCGCAACGGTTTTGACGAAAAATTTTGAGATTGACAGCGTTGTGGAGTTTGCTTATAGTTCCGTCGTTCAAGCTCCCGCGATCGATATCCAAAGGTGTTCATGACTGCGCCTCCAACGCTGCCGAAGTCCAGGCAGCGATTGATTCTTGCCGTTCTCATGGTGTGTTCGCTGCTGATTTGGCTGGAGAACACCGTCCTCAGTATTACCCTGGAGACCCTTGCCGACCCCGTTCGCGGACTGGGCACCAGCCCGGCCGAGCTGCAATGGGCGACAGGCGCATACACCCTGGTCTTCGCAACCTTGATGCTCACCGCAGGCGCACTGGGCGATAGCTTCGGCCACCGGAATGTGCTCGCAGTTGGCTTGGTGATCTTTGCCGGGACCTCGATCTGGGCGGCGTACGCAGGCGATGCCGGCCAGCTGATTGCCGCCCGGGCCGCGATGGGAGTCGGCGCCGCACTGATCATGCCTGCCAACTTTGCCATCCTGTTGTGGACCTTCACCGGCCCCGGTCGGGCAACCGCAATCGCCATTTCTTCGACATCCACCGGTGTTGGAATGGCAGCTGGACCGGTGTTGGCGGGACTCCTGCTCAATCATTTCTGGTGGGGTTCGGTTTTTCTCGTCAACGTCCCGATTGTCGTGCTGGCATTGGCTGGGATCGTCCTGTTGGTCCCCAATTTTCGCAGCCCTACCGTGCGGCCGCTGGACCCGGCTGGGATCTTGCTGTCGATCAGCGGACTCGCGGCGTTGACCTACGGCCTGATTCGCGCGGGGCAGGTGGGCGCCTGGAGCCGTTCGGACGTCTGGGCGCCGATCGCGGTCGGGCTTGTCCTGCTGGCCGCTTTCGTGCTCGTCGAATTGAGAACCAAGGAACCAAGCTTCGATCCCCGGATGCTTGCGCAGCGATTGTTCGGTGGGGGCAACGCGTCCATGGCGTTGCTGTTCTTTTCTGTGGCTGCCGTCACTTTCTACAACGCGTTCTATATGCAGGGGGCATTGGGCTACTCGCCGATGAAGGCCGGCTTGGCCAATGTTCCGACCGCGGTCGGCGCTGTCGTAGGGGCGCCCCTGGGCGCACGCCTGGTCAGCCGATGGTCGCTGCGCCCTGTCGCCGTGCCGGCGCTCACTGTGGCGGCGTTCAGCTTTGGCGCGGTCGGATTTCTCGATCTGCACACCCCACTCTTCTGGATCGAGATCCTGTTGTTGGCGCAGGGCCTTTCCGTCGGCATGGTGATGGCCCCGGTGACCGGAGCACTGATCAGCAGTCTGCCGCTGGAACGGTCCGGTGCCGGGTCGGCCGTCACCAACACGGCGCGGCAGGTCGGCAGTGTGATCGGGATTGCGGTGGGCGGCACGATCATGTCGATCGCATATCGAGGCGCGATCGAACCCTCGCTGAGCGATGTCCCGGAGGCGCTACAGGATAGCGCCCGTGTTTCCGCAGAACAGGCTCGGCATGTAGCCGCCACTCTAGACCGGCCCGCTCTTGCGCAGGCTGCCGATCATGCGTTCATCCACGCTATGCACGTCGGCGCGATCTGGATCATGCTCATCGCACTCTTCGCAGCAGCCGTGCTGCTGATCGCCTTGCCAGCCACCGGAAAGAAGAAGAGTGCGACACCGGAGCCGGACTACGAAGAGGCCCGCAGCTCCGAGCCTCGCTCCACCGCGTGATGGGCCGTTTGTGGACGGGGAATAGGAAGAGGTGCCTACTGACCTGCGATGAGGGGAGTTCCTATCTTCCCCCTTTCCCGAGCGCGGCAAAACATCGTCGGCACCCAAGGCAGGACCGCCCATAGGAAGATGGGCATCGTGAGCGCAATTAGCGATATACGGAACAGCAGAACGTGTGATACGCCACATGGTCATCCGTCATGGATTCAGTCGTCGGGTCATGATGCCCTCCCTGCGCCCTCGGTCACTCGTTAGTGACGACAGGAAGAGGGCGATGAACTGGATAAATGAAGGTCTGATGCGGATCCGCCGATTATCGAGTGAGCGTTGACTTGACACATGCGGTGATGCTGTCCAGCTGCCTGCCGTCCGTGGGATGGGCGGTGCACGTTGACCGTACGAATCGAATCGAAGGAGCCCCCTGTTGTCGAAAATGAATGATCCCGCTGTGCGTGCGGTTGAATCGGAGCAGGATTATGTGTCCTCCTTGTATGAGTTGCTCACTGAGCGGCTTTCCGAGGCGCGAGTAGAGCGAGCAAGTGTGCTGAAGGCCCCGGCGGACAGCCCACATGAGGCATACGAGAGAGCAATCGCCGCCGAGCGTCTGGCCAAGGAAATCGGCCGACTGGAGGGCGCCGAAAGGGGGCTGGTCTTCGGGCGCATCGACTGGACGGATGGCACGGCCCTGCGCATCGGGCGGATCGGACTGCGTACGGAGGAGGATGACCTGCCTCTGCTCGTGGACTGGCGAGCGAACGCGGCGCGGCCCTTTTACGAGGCGACACCGGTCCACCCGATGAACCTGCGGCGGCGCCGGCACCTGCGCCTCGAGGAGCGCACGGTCATCTCGGTGAGTGACGAACTGCTGGACGGGACCGCCCCGACCGACGAGGACGTCGTGGGAGACGGCCCGTTGACCGAGGCTCTGTCGGCACGGCGTACGGGCAGGATGCACGCGGCCGTCGCGACGCTGCAGGCCGAGCAGGACGAGATCGTCCGCTCCGCCCACCGCGGGGTGACCGTGGTGCAGGGCGGGCCCGGCACCGGCAAGACGGTGGTCGCCCTGCACCGGGCGGCCTATGTCCTGTACGCGTTCCCGCGCGCCGCGGAGAAGGGTGTCCTGGTGGTGGGCCCGAACGCCCGGTTCCTCGACTACATCTCCCAGGTCCTTCCCTCGCTCGGAGAGAACGACGTCGTTCTGGCGACCCTTCGGGAACTGGCCGGAGTGCCCACGGACACGGTGGGCCCGTTCGATACGGCGCGTCTGAAGGGCAGCTCCGACCTCGCCGACGCTTTGGCCGGCCTGCTGCGCGTCCACCAAGCCCCCGCCGGTGACTTCACCGTGCGGGTCGGACAGGAACTGGTTCACCTCTCCGGCGAGGAAGTCGCCACGGCACGCGACGCCGCTGTGGCAGCCGTACCGGGGCACAACCCCGCGCGCCAGGTGTTCAAAGAGCTCTTGGTCGACGCCGTCACCGACGCGATGCAACGAGACATGGGCGACCTCCTGGAGCAGATCGACGCCGATACCGAAAGCATGACGGGCATCAACCTCGACCGGTTCACGGGAGCCGCCCGGCGCCGTGCCGAAGGTGCGGCCGACTCGGGTCCGGCCCACGAGCTGGACCTGGACGCCATCCGAGCCGATCTCCTCGACGACGCCGACGTCGACCGGGCGGTCGAGGTGTTGTGGCCGCGGCTGGTACCCGGTGACCTCGTGAAGGCGCTCCTGACAAACGCCGACGCTCTCGCCGAGCACCTGCCCCGCCTGACCGCGCAGGAGCGGTCCCTTCTGCTGCGCGGTCCGGACGACCCGTGGACCGATGCCGATGTGCCGTTGCTGGACGAGGCGGCGAGCCTGGTCGACGGCCCCCCCGAGCGGACGTACGGGCACGTCGTCGTCGACGAGGCGCAGGAACTGACCGCCATGCAGTGGCGGATGATCGTCCGCCGCTGCCCGGCAAGGGCGATGACGCTGGTGGGTGACTTCGCCCAGGCAGGCCCGGTCGCGACAGCACGCGACTGGAAGGAAGCACTGAGCCCCCACGTCGGACCGTGGTTCAAACTGCACAACCTGACCGTCAGCTACCGCACCACGCAAGAGATCCTGGAGAGCGTCCGGGACCTGCTCACGCGGATCGCTCCGGACCAGGAGGCCACACGCTCACTGCGAAACGGTGAGAGCCCTCGCACCGTCACCACATCTCCGGACGGATTGGTCACCGCCGTCGTTCAAGAACTCCGTGCCCAGAGCACCGCGCACCCGGGCGAGCTTCTGGGAGTGATCTGCGCGGACACCAGGGTGAGCGAGCTGACGGCCCAGGGCATCGCTCACCACGCACGCATCGTACCGGCGTCCGAAGCACGCGGCCTGGAATTCGACGGGGTCGTCGTCATTAACCCCGAGGAAATCACCACGGCCCGCCCCGGTGGGGAAAGGGACTTGTACGTAGCCCTGACCCGGGCCACCAAGCGCCTCTGCACAATCACCGTCCAGCCCGCCTGACGACTCGGCGCCCGCGTCGCCACCGCGGGCGCACCCGGCATTACGCGGCCTGGTCCAAGCCGACGACGTTCAGATCCCCTTTGCGCAGCAGGGTGAAGTCGGCGTCGAGCTTCGGGTCGTACGCGTCGGGTTCGATGCCGAGTTCGTGCATTCTGTACTCGCCGAACCCGGCAGGTGTGCCAGGGGTAGTCGGCGAACTTCTCCTGCACGTTCTCCCACGCGAGCAGCTGCAAGGAGGGCATGTCGCCGGCTCCCCACTGTGCTCGGCCAGGACTACCTGGTGGACGCAGCGGACCTCCTGGAGCTCCTAGCCCTTCAGTTGAAGGGCTAGGAAGCCGTTGCGGCCCGGGGGCAGCGTAGGTGATGCGGGCTCCGTGTCGCGATGGGGGACGGAGAGCATGGCGCTGAACCAGCCTGGGCGGGTGCTGGGCAAGGCGACTGAGCCATGTGGAGGCCTCTCGCGGCTTGAACCTGCGGCCCCATCGCCCATAACGATGCGGGAGAGCGAGAACAACATGCTCAGAGCGCTGTCGGAAGGTCCATGTCCGTGTCGGGACCGTCGGGGTTCACGGACGAGCGACGTACAAGAAGCAGAAGAGCCCTGCACCCCGAGGGGGATACAAGGCTCCGACCTGCGAAAACGTGTGGGCGTACCAGGACTTGAACCTGGGGCCTCATCCTTATCAGGGATGCGCTCTAACCGACTGAGCTATACGCCCGTGCTCCGGTGGAACTCTACCGTATCCGGCGGGCCGGATCGAACGAGGTCGACTGGGCAGTGGAAGGAGGGCCGCGGGAGACCGCGTCCCTCTTCGTTTTCAAGTTTAGCGCCCTCGAAGGGGTGCTCGGGCCTGCGTGGAGGCGGGCCCGAGCACGGGGGTCACTCGGATTCGGTGAGGGTCACGTCGATACCGCCGACGAGGTCGGACGAGAGGTTGTAGAGCATCGCGCCGACCGTGGACAGGGCGGTGATCAGGATGATGTTGAGCGCGCCGATCAGGCCCGTGTAGCCCAGGACGCGGGCCGGGGAGAACCAGCCGGCCGGGTTCAGCATCGGCTCCTCTCCCTCGCCGCTGTCGGCGAGCTGGACGAGAAGGCTGGTCAGCGCGTCGAAGACGCCGAGCGTGGACAGGATCGCATACGTGACGGCGACCGCCACGAACAGGATGATGAAGCACACGAGGGCGATGACGAAGCTGAACTTCATCACCGACCACGGCTCGATCCGGCTCACCGCCAGGTGAGCCTTGCGGGCGCTCGGCGTCGCCTTGACGGCCTTCGATCCATCCTTCGGTGCCGACATCGGCACACCCCCCTGCTGGGATTCGGACTGCACCGGAGCCTCCGCTACCGAATCGGGTTCGTCGTCACGGGCCGAGCCCACTGAGCCCACTGAGCCCACTGAGGCGGCAGCGTCACCTGCGTCTCCTGAGTCGGTCGAACCGGCCGACTCGTTCGGGGTGGTCGCGGCCGACGTGTCGTCCCGCGAACCGTGGCCGGCCTCGGTATCGGCCGGTTCAGCCTCGGGTTCCGGGGCGGACGCCGCGCCGGACTCCCCTCCGGCCTCCGGCTCGGGCTCCTCGGGCTCCGTTGCCGAGCTCTGGTTCCGGTCGGCGGGCGCGTCGGTGCCGGACCCCTGGCCGGCGTCGACGCCGTCCGCCTCCCCTGCCGGTTCGGTGACGTCGTGGGCCGATTCCTCCGTGCCCTCGTCGGCGACCTTCACGTCGGCCGACGCCGCAGCGGCGGATTCCCGTTGAGCGTTGTCAGACTTAGCCACGTTACCGCTGGTCTTTCCATGTGACGGGTGAAAACCGGGTCAGGGGGATCGGGGCCGGGCCGGGCACCGCGGGCGGGCCGCCCGGCCCATACGGGAGTGCGGAGGACGGCCCACGACCGTGCGCTCCGCACCCCTCTCTACATCATCATGCTCCTAGAGCCGACTAACGCCGACGCTACGCCTCGGGGTTCGCGGCGCCGCCGCTCCCGGGCTCCGCCGCCTCCTCCTCGGCCACATCGATCTCGGCCGCATCGACGTCCTCGTCGTCGGCTTCGGCGTTGCGGGCGATCGCCACGACGTGGTTGCCCTTGTCGAGGTTCATCAGCCGGACGCCCATGGTGGCACGCCCCGACTGCTTGATCTCCGAGCTGCGGGTGCGGATCACGCCGCCGTTGGAGGTGATCGCGAAGACCTCGTCCTCCTCCGGCGAGACCATCAGCGCGCCGACCAGCTTGCCGCGCGCCTCGACGACCTTGGCCGTGAGAACGCCCTTGCCGCCGCGGTTCTGGGTCGGGTACTGGTCGGACGGGGTCCGCTTGGCGTAGCCGCCCTGCGTGGCCACCAGAACGTCGGCGGGGCCGTCGCTCTCCCGGATGACGTCCATGCTCAGCAGGTAGTCGCCCTCCAGGAAGCGCATCCCGATGACGCCGCTGGTGGCGCGCCCCATCGGGCGCAGCGACTCGTCCGAGGCGGAGAACCGGATGGCCTGGGCGTCGCTGCTGATCAGCAGCAGGTCGTCGGTCGGGAAGACCAACCGGGCCGCGATCAGCTCGTCGTCCTCGCGCAGGTTGATCGCGATGATGCCGGCCGAGCGCGCGGAGTCGAAGTCCTCCAGGCGCGACTTCTTCACCAGGCCGTTGCGCGTCGCCAGCACCAGGTACGGGGCGGCGTCGTAGTCGCGCAACGCCATGACCTGAGCGATTTCCTCGTCGGGTTGGAACTCCATGAGGTTGGCGACGTGCTGGCCGCGGGCGTCGCGGGCCGCCTCCGGCAGCTCGTAGGCCTTCGTGCGGTACACCCGGCCCTTGTTCGTGAAGAACAGGATCCAGTTGTGCGTGGTCGTCACGAAGAAGTGCTGGACGATGTCGTCCTGCTTGAGCTGGGCGCCGCGCACGCCCTTGCCGCCGCGCTTCTGTGCCCGGTAGTTGTCCAGCCGGGTCCGCTTGGCGTACCCGCCGCGGCTGATGGTGACGACGACGTCCTCTTCGGCGATGAAGTCCTCCATACGCATGTCGCCCTCGAACGGGACGATGTGCGTACGGCGCTCGTCGCCGTACTTCTCCACGATCTCGCGCAGTTCGGAGGCGACGATGCTGCGCTGCCGCTCCGGCGAGCCGAGGATGTCGTTGTAGTCCTCGATCTGCGCCATCAGCTCGTCGTACTCGTCGGTGAGCGCCTGGGCCTCCAGCGCGGCGAGCTTGCGCAGCTGCATGTCGAGGATCGCCCGTGCTTGGACGTCGTCGATCTCCAGCAGCTCGATGAGGCCGGTCTTGGCCTCGTCGGCCGAGGCGCTGGCCCGGATGAGCGCGATGACCTCGTCGATGCGCGCGATCGCCTTGAGCAGCGCGCGCAGGATGTGCGCCCGCTCCTCGGCCTTGCGCAGCAGGTAGCGGGTGCGCCGGACGATGACCTCGATCTGGTGCTCGACCCACAGCCGGATGAGCTGGTCCAGGCGGAGCGTCCGGGGCACGCCCTCGACGAGGGCGAGCATGTTGGCGCCGAACGTGTCCTGCAGCTGAGTCTGCTTGTACAGGTTGTTCAGCACGACCTTGGCGACCGCGTCGCGCTTGAGGACGATGACGAGCCGCTGGCCGGTGCGGCCGCTGCTCTCGTCCTTCACGTCGGCGATGCCGGTGATCTTGCCGTCCTTGACGAGCTCGGCGATCTTCAGCGCCAGGTTGTCCGGGTTGACCTGGTAGGGCAGCTCGGTGACGACGAGGGTCTGGCGCCCGCGCGCGTCCTCCTCGACCTCGACCACGGCGCGCATGGTGATGGAGCCGCGTCCGGTGCGGTAGGCCTCCTCGATGCCGCGGCGGCCCACGATCAGCCCGCGGGTGGGGAAGTCGGGGCCCTTGATCCGCTCGATCAGCGCTTCGAGGAGTTCCTCGTCGGAGGCCTCCGGGTGGCTCAGGTACCAGTCGACGCCGGCGGCGACCTCGCGCAGGTTGTGCGGCGGGATGTTGGTGGCCATGCCGACCGCGATGCCCGCGGAGCCGTTGACCAACAGGTTGGGGAAGCGCGCCGGCAGCACCACGGGCTCGCTGGAGCGGCCGTCGTAGTTGGGCCGGAAGTCGACGGTCTCCTTGTCGATGTCCCGCAGCATCTCCATGGCCAGCGGCGCGAGCTTGCACTCGGTGTAGCGCATGGCCGCCGCGGGGTCGTTGCCCGGAGAGCCGAAGTTGCCGTTGGGGTCGACCAGCGGCATCCGCATGGACCACGATTGGGCGAGCCGCACCAGGGTGTCGTAGATGGCGCTGTCGCCGTGCGGGTGGTAGTTGCCCATCACGTCGCCGACGACGCGGGCGCACTTGAAGTAGCCGCGGTCCGGCCGGTAGCCGCCGTCGTACATCGCGTACAGGACGCGCTGGTGCACCGGTTTCAGGCCGTCGCGGACGTCGGGCAGCGCGCGGCCGACGATCACCGACATCGCGTAGTCGAGGTAGCTGCGCTGCATCTCGACCTGGATGTCGACGGGCTCTACCCGGTGGGCCACCACCGCGCCGGCCTCGTCTGGGGCTTCGGGAGTGTTCGCATCCGCCACGGGATCAAATGTTCCTTTACTGGTGGAGTCTGTTCTTCCGCACTACCGCACGAAACGAACGCGAGGTCAGATGTCGAGGAAGCGCACGTCACGGGCGTTGCGCTGGATGAAGGAGCGCCGGGATTCGACGTCCTCGCCCATGAGCACGCTGAACATCTCGTCGGCCTGCGCGGCGTCGTCGAGCGTCACCTGGAGCAGCACGCGCCGCGCCGGGTCCATGGTGGTGTCCCACAACTCGTTGGCGTTCATCTCGCCGAGGCCCTTGAAGCGCTGCACGAGGTCGCGCGGGCGCGGGTCCTTCTTGCCCGCCGCGACGCCCGCGGCGATGAGCTCGTCGCGCTCCCGGTCGGAGAAGGCGTAGTCGGCGTCGGCACCGCGCTGGTCCCACTTGATCTTGTAGAGCGGGGGCTGGGCGATGTACACGTAGCCGGCCTCGATGAGCGGCTTCATGAACCGGAACAGCAGGGTCAGCAGAAGCGTGCGGATGTGCTGGCCGTCGACGTCGGCGTCGGCCATCAGGATGACCTTGTGGTACCGCAGCTTCTCGATGTCGAACTCGTCGTGGACCCCGGTGCCCATGGCGGTGATGATCGCCTGGACCTCGTTGTTCTTCAGGATCCGGTCGATGCGCGACTTCTCGACGTTGAGGATCTTGCCGCGGATCGGCAGGATCGCCTGGTAGTGCGGGTCCCGGCCGCCCTTGGCGGAGCCGCCCGCGGAGTCACCCTCGACGATGTAGACCTCGGACATCTCCGGGTCGGTCGACTGGCAGTCCGACAGCTTGCCGGGCAGCGAGGTCGACTCCAGCAGCGTCTTTCGCCGGGTGAGGTCGCGCGCCTGGCGGGCGGCGACCCGGGCACGGGCGGCCTGGTTGGCCTTGGTGACGATGTCCTTGGCCTCGCCGGGGTTGCGCTCGAACCAGTCGCGCAGGTGCTCGTTGGCCACGCGCTGCACGAACGACTTGGCCTCGGTGTTGCCGAGCTTGGTCTTGGTCTGTCCCTCGAACTGGGGGTCGGCCAGCTTCACCGAGATGATCGCGGTCAGGCCCTCGCGGATGTCGTCGCCGGTGAGGTTGTCCTCCTTCTCCCGCAGCAGCTTCTGGTCGCGGGCGTACCGGTTGACGATGGAGGTGAGCGCCGAGCGGAACCCCTCCTCGTGGGTGCCGCCCTCGGCCGTGTTGATGGTGTTGGCGAAGGTGTGCACCGAAGAGGTGTAGGACTGGTTCCACTGCATGGCGATCTCGACCGAGATCCCCTCGCCCTCCTCCTCGAAGGAGATGATCGAGGCGTGGGACGGCTCCTTGCTGGCGTTGATGTGCCGGACGAAGTCGGCCAGGCCGTTCTCGTAGTGGTAGGTGTGGACGACCGGGGCGTCGCCGGTGAACTCCGGGCGCTCGTCGCGGATGGTGATGGACAGCCCCTTGTTCAGGAAGGCCGTCTCCTGCATCCGCCGCGCGAGCGTCTCGAAGTTGTAGGTGGTGGTCTCGAAGATCGAGCTGTCGGCCCAGAAGGTGATCTGGGTGCCGCTCTCCCCGGTCTCGCCGTCCTTGCGGAGGTCGCCCGTGGGGTGGGTGAGCTCATACTCCTGGCGCCAGATGTGTCCGTCCTTGCGGACCTCCACCTCCAGCCGGGTGGACAGGGCGTTGACGACCGAGACGCCGACACCGTGCAGACCACCGGAGACCGCATAGGCCTTGTCGTCGAACTTGCCGCCGGCGTGGAGGGTGGTGAGGACCACCTCGACCGCCGGACGCTTCTCCACCGGGTGCGGGTCGACCGGGATGCCGCGGCCGTTGTCGGCGACGCGGACGCCGCCGTCGGCCATCAGGGTGACCTCGATCGCGTTGGCGTGGCCGGCGAGGGCTTCGTCCACCGAGTTGTCGACCACTTCGTAGACCAAGTGGTGCAGACCCCGCTCACCGGTGGAACCGATGTACATGCCGGGGCGTTTACGTACCGCCTCAAGCCCTTCGAGAACTGTGATCGCTGAAGCGTCGTAGGCCAAGTGGAAACACCCTCCTGCTAGGGACGCGTTGGGGACGGTCGGAGCGTGGACACGGTGGCCCCGGGGAGAGGCACGCCGACAGACAGCCCCACGCCGGACACCGCTCACAAGCCCCAGATCCGGCCACCCACTCTTGGGGCGAGCTTTACCGGCGGAAGCGTCCGAAGAACTCCCCCCATGATACCCCGCACACGACAGGAAAGTGGCACCCACGGCGCTGTGCCGCTCCACAACGAACGAACGGGACGGGACCCGAGTCCCCACACGCGGGAGGCCCCGTGATCAGTTCCGCGACGCGTTCAGTGGCCGTTGCGGAGCCGACCCCGTCCGCGGCCCGGCCCCTGCACCCTGATGGTGTGGACCGTCCCGTCGCCGAGCTCCTCGTTGAGGCGGCGCAGGAGGTCGCGGGCCATGGCCCGGGCGTTCGCGGCCATCGTCGCGGAGTCCGCCGCGATCACCAGCTCGCCCCCCTCATAGGAGACCGGCCGCAGGTGCTGGGCGTTGAACTCGCCGACGATCTCCGCCCACCGGCCGAACACCCCGCCGATCGCGACCTGCTCCTGCCAGCCGTGCTCGACCAGCCACGCGCGCACGGCCTCGCCGAAGAGCTGCGGCTCGTTGCGCGACCGGACACGGGCGCGGCGGGTACGCCGCGGCCGCCCGTCGGGGGAGGCACCGCGCTCCTTGGCTGCGGCCCTCGCCGCAGCCAGCGCCTGGCGGGCGAGATCGGCACCGCTCAGCGCGCCGCCTCCCCCCGCTTCCTCCACAGGCTGTGGACGCTCCGGCTCACTCACGGGTCACCTCCCCCTCGTGCACCCGGAACCGGGCACCCTGCAGCTCGTCGGGGATGTCCGCGGCCACGGCGGCGCTGACGAGCACCTGCTCGGCGTGGCGGACGTGCTCGGCCAGGCGGCGGCGACGCTCGGAGTCGAGCTCGGCGAAGACGTCGTCGAGGATGAGGACCGGGTCGTCGCCGTCCGCGCGCAGCAGTTCGAAGGCCGACAGCCGCAGCGCCAGCGCGTACGACCACGACTCCCCCTGGCTCGCGTACCCCTTGGCCGGCAGGTCGTCGAGGTTGAGCAGCAGGTCGTCGCGGTGCGGGCCGACCAGGCTGACGCCGCGCTGCAGCTCGGAGCCGCGGGCCTCGGCCAGGGCCGCCCGCAGCAGGTCGGCCAGGCGGTCGCGGTCCGCGGGAAGGTGCGGGTCGTCGGGCGCCGCAGAGCACCGGTACTGCAGTACCGGTGGGCCGCCCGAGGTGGTCAGCTCACCGTAGGCCTTGGCGGCCAGCGGCTGCAGCTCGGCGACCAGGGCCAGCCGCGCCGCGAGCAGCTCGGCGCCGGCCTCGGCCAGGTGGTCGTTCCACACGTCGAGGGTGGACAGGTCCGGCTCGGTGCGCTGCTTGAAGTACCTGGCCGACGCCGATTTGAGCAGGGCGTTGCGCTGCTTGAGCACGCGCTCGTAGTCGGAGCGCACCCCGGCGAACCGCGGCGCGCGGGCGACCAGGAGCTCGTCGAGGAAGCGGCGGCGCTCGCCCGGGTCGCCCTTGACCAGGGCAAGGTCCTCGGGGGCGAACAGGACGGTGCGCAGCACACCCAGGACGTCGCGGGGGCGGGTGGCGGGGGAGCGGTTGAGCCGGGCCCGGTTGGCGCGGCCTGGGTTGATCTCCAGGTCGATGACGGCCTGGCGGTCGTCCTTGACCACGGCGGCCCGGACGATGGCGCGCTCGGCCCCCTTGCGGACCAGGGGCGCGTCGGTGGCCACCCGGTGGCTGCCGAGGGTGGCGACGTAGCCGATGGCCTCGACGAGGTTGGTCTTGCCCTGGCCGTTGGGGCCGACGAAGGTCGTGATACCCGGGCCGAGCTCCAGGTGGGCGGCCTCGTAGGAGCGGTAGTCGGCCAGTTGCAGGTGCGAAACGTACATCCGGCCTCTTTCTCCTCGTCCGTTCCATTCGCCCCATACCCTCGTGTTTCCCGTGGGACACGAGGGCGACCGGGAGGGAAAACCTACCGCCCGCCGACGTCCGGGCGGACGGGTGGGGCGCCGACGCACGGCGGAGCGGCGCCCCTCGGGCGGTGGTCGATGACGAGGCTAGGAGCGGGGGGTGCGCACGGGGTCGTCGGTGGTCTTGGTCACCGCGTGGCCGCCGAACTGGTTGCGGAGCGCCGCGATGACCTTCATCGCCGGGCTGTCCTCCTGGCGCGAGGCGAAGCGGGCGAACAGCGCCGCACTGATGACCGGGGCCGGCACCGCGTGGTCGACGGCGGCCTGGACGGTCCACCGGCCCTCGCCGGAGTCCTGGGCGTAGCCGCGCAGGTCGTCCAGGCCGGGGTCCTCCTCCAGCGCGCGGACCAGCAGGTCCAGCAGCCAGGATCGCACCACGGTGCCCTCGCGCCAGCTGTCGAAGGTGCCCGGGACGTCGTCCACGATGTCGGAGGCGGCCATGAGCTCGTAGCCCTCGGCGAAGGCCTGCATCATGCCGTACTCGATGCCGTTGTGCACCATCTTGACGAAGTGGCCGGCGCCCACGCCGCCCGCGTGCACGAAACCGCCGCCGGAGTCGGGGACGAGAGCGTCGAAGATCGGCTTGGCGCACTCGACGTCCTCGACGGAGCCGCCGACCATGATGCCGTAGCCGTTCTCCCGGCCCCACACACCGCCGCTCACACCGGCGTCGATGTAGGAGATGCCGGCCTGCTTGAGGGAGTCGGCACGCCTGCGGTCGTCCACATAGTGGGAGTTGCCGCCCTCGATGATGAGGTCACCGGCGGCCAGCAGGGTGGACAGCTGCTCGATGGCCTCTGCGGTCGGCTCGCCCGCCGGGACCATCAGCCAGACCGTGCGGGGCGCCTCCAGGCGCTCGACCAGCTCGGCGAGGCTGGCGACATCGCGCTGCTCGGGGTTGAAGTCGAAGCCGACGACGTCGTGCCCCTTGTCGCGGAGCCGCGCCGCCATGTTGCCGCCCATCTTGCCGAGGCCGACCATGCCGAGTTGCATTTGCGTGATCCCCCTGAACCACCTGTGGATAAGTCGCTAAGTCGCCGTATCCGCCCGCCGACAGGTCAGCTGGACAGCCGCACCGGCATGATCAGGTACCGGTAGTCGGAGGCGGCCGCGTCATCGGCCGGCTTGCCGGTGATGATCGCGGGCTTGGTCGACGTCGTGAACTGCAGCCGGGCGACGTCGGAGTCGATGGCGTTCAGGCCGTCGATGAGGTAGGCCGAGTTGAACGCGATCTGGATGTCCCCGCCCTCCAGCACGGCGTCCAGGACTTCCACAGCCTGTGCCTCGTCGCCGGTGCCGGCCTCCAGGACCAGGCGGCCCTCGGTGAAGTCCAGCCGCAGGGGGGTGTTGCGCTCGGCGACCAGCGAGACGCGCTTGACGGCTTCCAGGAACTCCGACTTCTGCACCTCGGCAACGGTGTCGAAGGAGTCCGGCAGCAGCGCGCGGTACTTGGGGAACTCCCCGTCGAGCAGGCGGGTGGTGGTGCGGCGGCCGCCGCCCTCGAAGCCGATCATGCCCTCGCCGGTGTCGGCTCCGGACAGCGCGATCGACACCTCGGCGCCGCTGGTGAGCGACTTGGCGGTGTCGTGGAGGGTCTTGGCGGGGACGAGCGCGACCGCGGACAGCTCGGGGTTCTCCGGCTTCCAGGTGAGCTCGCGGACGGCGAGGCGGTAGCGGTCGGTAGAGGCGAGCGTGATGGTCTCGCCCTCGATCTCCACCCGGATGCCGGTGAGCATCGGCAGGGTGTCGTCGCGGCCGGCGGCGACGGCGACCTGGCTGACGGCGGCGGCGAACGCGTCGCTGCCGACCGCGCCGGTGAGGCCCGGCATCTCCGGCAGCGTCGGGTAGTCCTCCACCGGCAGGGTGAGCAGGGTGAACTTGGCGCTGCCGCAGGCCACCACGACCTTGGCGCCGTCGGTGCTGATCTCCACAGTCTGTGGAGGAAGGTTGCGGGTGATCTCGGCGAGGAGGCGGCCGGAGACCAGGACGGTGCCCGGCTCCTCGATGTCGACCTCCACCGACACCTGGGCGGAGACCTCGTAGTCGAAGGAGGACAGCTTGAGCCGCTGTCCGCTCCCGCCCTCGCTCGCGTCCAGCAGCATGCCCGCGAGAACGGGCACCGACGGCCGGACCGGCAGGCTGCGGGCGGTCCAGGCGACTGCGTCGGCCAGTACGTCGCGTTCGACCCGGAACTTCACCATCCGACTCGCTTTCCTCAGATCACCTAGGGGAGCCCCCTGTGGAGAAGCACGCCAGGAGGGGACGGCTTCACACGGTACCCGTAGTCGACCGTCCTCGGTGCCCGCAACGCCTCAAGTGGGCCGACCGGTCGGGGCTGCGGCCGGAGGACGTCGGGCCGGGGCGGGCTTGTCCACAGATCTGGGGGAAACCTGATTGAGAAGCCACGTGAGTTCTCTAGGAAGGCGTCGTAGTAATAGGGGCTGTGGATACTGTGGATAAGCACTGTCTCCGCAGGTGAACGGCGATTTTTTATCCACCGCGCCTGTGGGCGGAGCCTGGGGACAACTCGGCGTTCTGTGGACGGGGATCGGCGCTCCACACGTTGTCCACGGGTTATCCACCGCTTATCCACCGGTTATCCACGGGCTGCCCACAAGGTCCGGGGATCGGTCGTCCCATGGTCGGTCGCGTTACCCACAGTCCGCCCACAGGTCGCCCACAGGACAGGGGCTGTTGTCCCCAGGGTTATCCACGGGTTATCCACAGAAAGCGGCCCAGTTCTGGGGATAATCGGCGCGGTTCACCCGCGCGAAGCCGGGGAAATCGGGGTCAGATGTTGCGCGACTGCTGCTTGATCCGGTTGGTGAGCTCGGTGACCTGGTTGTAGATGGAGCGCCGCTCGGCCATGAGCGACCGGATCTTGCGGTCGGCGTGCATGACCGTGGTGTGGTCACGGCCGCCGAACTGCTGGCCGATCTTGGGCAGGGACAGGTCGGTGAGCTCGCGGCAGAGGTACATCGCGATCTGCCGGGCGGTCACCAGGACCCGGGAGCGCGACGTGCCGCACAGGTCCTCCACGCTGGTGCCGAAGTAGTCGGCGATCTCGGCCTTGATGGCCGCCGCCGTGATCTCCGGTCCCTCGTCGTCGGGGATGAGGTCCTTGAGCACGATGCCGGTCAGGTGCAGGTCGACCGACTGCCGGTTGAGGCTGGCGAAGGCGGTCACCCGGATGAGCGCGCCCTCCAGTTCGCGGATATTGGTGGAGATCTTGCTGGCGATGAACTCCAGGACCTCCGGTGGGGCGGCCAGCCGCTCCTGGGCGGCCTTCTTGCGCAGGATGGCGATGCGCGTCTCCAGCTCCGGCGGCTGGACGTCGGTGATCAGGCCCCACTCGAACCGGTTGCGCAGCCGGTCCTCCAGCGTGACCAGCTGCTTGGGGGGCCGGTCGCTGGAGATGACGATCTGCTTGTCGGAATTGTGCAGGGTGTTGAAGGTGTGGAAGAACTCCTCCTGGGTCTGCTCCTTGTTCTCCAGGAACTGGATGTCGTCGACCAGGAGGACGTCGATGTCGCGGTAGCGGCGGCGGAAGCCGTCGGCCTTGCCGTCGCGGATCGAGTTGATGAACTCGTTGGTGAACTCCTCCGAGCTCACGTAGCGCACCCGGGCACCGTCGTACAGGCGCTGGGTGTAGTGGCCGATCGCGTGCAGCAGGTGTGTCTTGCCCAGTCCGGACCCACCGTAGATGAACAGCGGGTTGTAGGCCTTGGCCGGCGCCTCGGCCACGGCGACCGCGGCCGCGTGCGCGAAGCGGTTGCTCGACCCGATGACGAAGGTGTCGAAGGTGTACTTCGGGTTGAGCCGGGCGAGCTCGCCCGAACTCTGCGGCTGGGTGTCGCCATCGACCTCGCCCCCGGGGACCTCGTGCCCCGGGGGGCCGGGAGGAAGGGCCGGCTCCGGTGCGCTGTCGGCGGACGTGGGCGGCGCGACCGGTGTCTCCCAGCGGTTCGGCGCCAGGAGGTCCTCTCCCCGGTCGTAGTGGTGGACGGGGCCCTGCTGCCCCGAGGGCTGTGGATAACCGGCGGGGTCGTGCGGGGACGGCGGCGCGTGGTGGGCGGCGGGCGGCTCGGGGAAAGGGGGCGGCGGCGTGGAGGCGGGGCGCGCGAACGGCCCGCCGGGGAGCGGTTCCTGGGGGTGGGGAGGGAGCGGCTCCTGGACCGGCGGCGCGGCCGGGACGTCGCGGGGCACGGCCGGGGGTGTGGGCGGCGCCGGCTGCACGGCGGTCGGGTCGACGGTGACCGCGACCCGGATCTCGCGGCCCAGCGCGGCGGAGAGTGCCTGGCTGATGGCCGGGCGCAGGCGCGTCTCCAGGATCTCCTTGGCGAACTCGTTGGGTGCGGCCAGCAGCGCGGTGTCCTCGATGAGCCCGAGTGGCCGGGTCTGCGGGAGCCACGCCCGCTGCTGTGGGGGAAGCGTGCTGTTGTCGAGGCTGTCCAGCACGCTCGACCACACCATTGGGAGGTTGACCTGTGCCTCAGACACGGTGACCTGCCACGGTTCGTCCCCTTTTCGCCTGGTCTTCTGCTTGTCCTGACACACCCGGGCGCGACCGCCCCGGACGCACCATTGTCCCCGCTGCTCGGACCCGTGCGGGACGGGGACGCCGACTCCGTCGCCAAGGGTGGCCTGTGGGTAACCAGGGGGCCGACTGTGGATTGGCTGTGTACGGCCGGCGCCACGTTCACGGTGCGGATTCTCCGCCTGCCGGGCGGGCTTCCACAGCTTTCGGCAGGCATCCACAGGTTGTGCACAGCTTCGTACACAGCCTCTCAGAAGCCCGACGGTGTCGGCGACTTATCCACAAACCGCAGTTCAAGCGGAGAGCAGGTTGGGGGTAAGGGGAGTGAATCCACAGGTCGGGGCGCGGAGCGCGGTGGGTTTTCCACCTTCCACGTTATCCACAGCAGCGCGTGGTTTGGGGGAAGTCCACCGGCTGTGGAGAAGAGGTTGTCCACAGACCCGGATTTCTGTGGACAGAGCGGCCGCGTGGGGCGGGGTGCGTGCCCGTGCCCCGGGCGACCCCCGGCGGGCGCCGGGTAGGCTGGACGGGGTCCGGGGGCGCGTCGTCCCTGGTGGTGTGCTGTCGCCGATTTGACCGGTGCGGGCGCAACCCGTATCTTCTTTATGCTTGAGTCGCTATCTGTCTGTGACCCGTGCTCTCGTCTGCACAGGTACAGCCGTGGCGGCGCGAGCGGGCGATGTTCTTCAACAGCACTCGAACGTCCCCGCGACGTCGACCAAGCCTAGACATCTCGGCCCCGCCCGCGGGGTCGTAAGCCCGTAGTACTTCCTTAGACGCCCCTGGAGTCCAGCTGTGAGCAAGCGTACGTTTCAGCCGAACAACCGGCGCCGCGCGAAGGTCCATGGTTTCCGCCTGCGTATGCGCACTCGCGCCGGCCGCGCGATCATCGCCTCGCGCCGGAACAAGGGGCGCGCGCGGCTGACCGTGAGCCACTAGGCGCCACGAGTCGATCGACGACCGTCAAGGACCGGTCTGCCCGCCCGGCAGCCGGTCCTCTTCGTGTGTTCAAGGACCGAATCGATGTTGTCGCCCCGAAACCGCATGCGGCACAGCGCCGAGTTCGGCCTTGTCATGCGCAAGGGAAGGCGTGCCGGGCGCCCCGCGCTCGGGCTCGTCTACCTCGCCTCCCCGCCCGGCGCCACCGAGACGGACCGGCCCCCGCGGGTGGGGTTCGTCGTCAGTAAGGCGGTCGGCGGGGCGGTCGTCCGCAAGCGGGTGCAGCGGCGACTGCGCCACCTGATGCGGGATCGGGTCGGCCATCTGGCCGGGGGTAGCCTGCTAGTAGTGCGGGCCAAACCCTTGGCCGCGTCCCTTGGATACGACGCCCTCGCCGCACAGCTCGACAGCGCACTGAACGCGGTGACGCGTCCCCGGGAGAAGCGGGTTCATGACCGACGGTAGACCTGATTTCGCGGCGCGACTGCTGACCGTGCCCATACGGGGCTATCAGCGGTTCATCAGTCCGTTGTTCCCTCCGGTCTGTCGCTTCTATCCGTCCTGCAGCGCCTATGCGGTCGAGGCGCTGCAGGAGCACGGCGCGGCGCGAGGCCTCTGGCTGACCGTCCGCAGAATCGGCCGCTGCCACCCCTTCCACCCGGGCGGGCTCGATCCCGTTCCTCCGGGGCGGAGCGCGCGTGTCCACGAGGCGGACGACGCGGGTCGCGGGACCGGCGGTGACGTGGAACCCGGCTCAACGGGCCTGTAGCAACCGAAGGAAAAGGGAGTTGGCCGGTGCTGGACTGGCTTTACAACATCGTCGGCTGGGTGCTGATCCAGATCCACGCGGGTTTGACGTTCATCGGGCTGAACCCCGATAGCGGCTTGGCGTGGGGTCTTGCGATCGTTCTGCTCACCGTGCTGATGCGCGTGATCATGGTTCCGCTGTTCGTGAAGCAGATGCACACGCAGCGGAAGATGCAGGACATGCAGCCGCAGATGATGAAGGTGCGGGAGCGCTACAAGCACGACAAGCAGCGCCAGCAGCAAGAGATGATGAAGCTCTACCAGGAGAGCGGCACCAACCCGGTCATGGGCTGCCTCCCGTTGCTGCTGCAGATGCCGGTCTTCTTCGCCCTGTTCAACGTGCTGCGGAACGTCGCCGAAGGCAACGCGCGTTACGGCTTCACCGAGGAGCTCGTGCACAGCGCCCAGGGCGCCATGATCTTCCATGCGCCGCTGGCCGCGCAGTTCACCAGCTCCGCCGCTGACCTTCAGCAGTACGGGGCCGACCCCGTGATGGCGAAGATCGTCATCGCCATCGCGTGTGTCGTCATGGGTACCACGACCTTCCTCACCATGCGGCAGAGCATCCAGCGGAGTGCGGCGCAGATGCCGGACAACCCGATGATGCAGACGCAGAAGATCATGATGTACCTGGCGCCGGCGTTCGGCCTCTTCGGTCTCGCCATGCCGATCGGTGTGTTGATCTACTGGGTCACCTCGAACGTGTGGACCATGGGACAGCAGCACTTCCTCTACAAGAAGCACCCCGCGACCACTCCCGCGACGGCCGGGGCCGGCGGTAGCTCGAACGGTTCCGCGAAGGGCCTGTTCGGGAAGCGCACGGAGTCCGAGCCCGAGCCGGTCGAACAGCCTAAGATCGAGCGTAAGCAGCCGAAGAAGAAGTCGCGGGCGAAGCGTGGCGGCGGGAACCCGCGGAAGTAGGGTCAGCGACGGTATCGGTGGCGCGTAGGCGGAACAGGCCCTGGACACGCGCGGCCGGCCGACCGGGATGTGAAGGAGACAGCTCGCTTTGAGCAACAGCAACAGCACCACGGCCGAAGCGGAGGAGATCCGCGGCAGTGTCGCGGTAGCGGACGCCCCCGAGCAGGATGACGTCGAGCCCGAGGTCGACATCGAGGCGCTGGAGCGCGAGGGCGACATCGCGGCGGACTACATCGAGGGTCTGCTGGACATCGCGGACTTCGACGGTGACATCGACATGGACGTCGAGGGTGACCGAGCGATGGTCTCCGTCGTGGGTGCGACCCTCGACGAGCTCATCGGCGACAAGGGCGAGGTCCTTGAGGCCATGCAGGAGCTGACGCGGCTGGCGGTGCATCGCAGCACGGGAAGCCGCAGCCGTCTGATGCTGGACATCGGCGGCTACCGGGAGGGGCGCCGCAGGGCGCTCGCCCGTATCGGTGCCGAAGCCGCCGATGAGGTCAAGCGGACCGGCGAGGTCAAGCCGCTGGCGCCGATGACCCCCTTCGAGCGCAAGGTGGTGCACGACGCCGTCGCCGAGGCGGGTCTGCACAGCGAGTCGGAGGGTGAGGAGCCCAACCGGTACGTGGTCATCCACCCTGTGGATTAGTCGACTTCGGCGGCGTACGCCGAGGTTTCACGTGAAACTCCAGCGCCCTCCACGCGTAGGATCGTGGGGGGCGCTTCTCTGTGCCTGATCCCCGGACTTTCCGATGTCCGCCGTCCACGGCGGCAGGTCGACATCTCTCTATCTCGACCTGACGATCTACCGATGAAGAGACCAAGGTGATGACTCATGACCTCGGGTGCTGACACTGCGCCGCCGGAGAGGGCGAGTGCTCTGTTCGGTGGCGCCCTGCCTGTGGTCACGCGTTACGCGGAACTGCTCGCGGACGCCGGGGTAGAGCGCGGGCTGATCGGCCCGCGCGAGGTGCCCCGGCTCTGGGAGCGGCACTTGATGAACTGCGCGGTGGTCGAGGAGGTGATTCCGCAGGGGGCAGAGGTCATCGACATCGGTTCCGGTGCGGGGCTGCCCGGGGTCGTCCTCGGGATCCTCCGCCCGGATCTGCGGATCGTCCTCCTCGAACCGTTGCTGCGCCGCACGGTCTTCCTGCGCGAGTGCGTGGAGCTGCTGGGCCTGGAGAACGTGACGGTGCGGCGGGGGCGTGCGGAAGAGGCCAAGGGAGAGCTGCAGGCCGATGTGGTCACGGCCCGCGCCGTGGCTCCGCTCGCCCGGTTGGGGGGCTGGGCACTGCCCCTGCTGCGGCCGGGGGGTAGTCTGCTCGCACTCAAGGGAGAGCAGGCCGAGGCCGAACTCGAAGAGTCTCGCGCCGAATTGATGAAGCAACGCCCCTGCGTCGCCGATGTTATTCGGGTGGGGAGCGGTAAAGTCGATCCCGCTACCACGGTCGTTCGTGTCACTGTCACGTCCAAGGGCGACCAAGTCACTCCGTCCAGGCGGCAACGCGCGCCGGGCGGTAGGAATAAGCGCGGACGGAAGAGGTGAACTCATTCGTGCCCCACAACCAGTCCGACGGCACCCATGTTTCACGTGAAACACAGCACTGGGCTGACCATCCGTCGTTGACCGTGGATGTTTCACGTGAAACCGGGGTGGACATCATGGCGCCTTCGGCGCCCGTTGACGTGGAGCTCGACACGCCAATAGCGCGTGCTGCCCGCGCCGCGATGTCGGTGCGTGGCCATGTCGACGACGGTTGGCCCCGCCCGGAGCGCTGCCGCATCATGAGTGTGGCCAACCAGAAGGGCGGCGTGGGGAAGACGACGACGACCGTCAACATCGCGGCCTCGCTGGCGATGCACGGCAACCGTGTGCTCGTCGTCGACCTCGACCCCCAGGGGAACGCCTCCACCGCGTTGGGGATGGAGAGAGGGGCCGACTCGCGGTCCATCTACCACTGCCTGGTGGAGGACGAGGAGATCCGGAACCTGGCGCGCCCGGTTCCCAACATCGACAACCTCTGGTGCGTCCCGGCCACCATCGACCTGGCGGGCGCGGAGATCGAGCTGGTGTCCCTGGTCGCCCGGGAATCCCGGCTGAAGCGTGCGTTCGCGGCGTACGACACCGGCGAGCTGGACTACATCCTCATCGACTGCCCGCCGTCCCTCGGGCTCCTCACCGTGAACGCGATGGTGGCCTGCGACGAGGTGATGATCCCGATTCAGTGCGAGTACTACGCGCTGGAGGGTCTCGGGCAGCTGCTGCGCAACGTGGAACTCGTGAAGTCCCACCTCAACCCCGGGCTGGACATCTCCACGTTCGTGCTCACGATGTACGACGGCCGCACCCGCCTGGCGTCACAGGTTGCGGATGAAGTGCGCGGCCACTTCGGAGATCTGGTACTCAAGACGTTGGTGCCCCGGAGCGTCCGGGTCTCGGAAGCGCCGAGCTACGGCCAGTCCGTGATGACCTACGACCCGGGCTCCACCGGTGCTGTGGCCTACATGGAGGCGGCCAAGGAGATCGCCTACCGGGCGAGGACGAGCGCCGGAAACTGATCATGGGACGTGAAGGGAGACGTCGGTGAGCCAGCAGCGGCGCGGTCTGGGCAAGGGGCTGGGCGCCCTCATTCCACAGGGGCCTGCGGTTCCCCCCAGCACCACCTCGAACGGTTCGGGGCCCGAGCGGTCCCCCGAACTCGTCGGCGGCACCTACCTGGTGGAGATCGACGTCACGTCGGTCCGACCGAACCCGCGTCAGCCGCGGCAGCACTTCGATGAGGAGGCCCTGGAGGAGCTGAGGGCGTCCATCGCCGAGGTGGGTCTGCTGCAGCCGGTGGTGGTCCGCAAACTGGGGGCGGACCGTTACGAGCTCATCATGGGCGAGCGGCGCTGGCGAGCCAGCAAGGAGGCGGGGCTCGACCGGATCCCCGCGATCGTGCGCGAGACGGGCGACGACGACCTGCTGCGCGACGCGTTGCTGGAGAACCTGCACCGCCAGCAGCTCAACCCCCTGGAGGAGGCGGCCGCTTACCAGCAGCTGCTCGACGACTTCGGCGCCACCCACGACGAACTCGCCAAGCGCATCGGGCGGTCGCGCCCGCACATCACCAACACGCTGCGCCTGCTCAACCTCTCGCCGTCGGTCCAGCGGCGGGTGGCGGCCGGGGTGCTGAGCGCCGGGCACGCTCGGGCGCTGCTGTCGGTGGAGGAGTCCGAGACTCAGGACCGGCTGGCGCGCCGCATCGTCGAGGAGGGGTTGTCGGTCCGGGCACTGGAAGAGCTCATCGCACTGCGCGAGACCGGCGACGACCAGGCCTCCCGGCGCCGCTCCCCGGTCGGCAAGGAGCCGCAGCCGGAGATGGAGGAGTGGTCGCGCCGCCTTTCCGACGCCTTCGACACCCGGGTGAAGGTCAATATGGGCCGCAGCAAGGGCAAGATCGTCGTGGAGTTCGCGACGATGGAGGACCTTGAGCGCATCATCGGCGCGATGGCACCCGAGGCGACGGAGCGCTGAGGCGACCCGTCGCCAACTCGCCACATCGACAAATCGCTGCATCGGCCCGTATCGGCTCGCGGCGTGCAGCACCGGATCCATGGCTCCCGCCCGTCCGGCCCGCGCTGACGGACCGGACACGTGAAACGGCCCCCGAGGAACTCGGGGGCCGTTTCACGTGAAACATCGTTGGGAGGCGGGGCCGCCTCCCGGCGCCAGGAGCCTACATGACCTCCTGGAGCTCCTCGACCAGCTTGCGCTTGGCCTTGGCGCCCATGATCTGCTTGACGACCTCGCCACCCTTGAAGACGTTCATGGTCGGGATACGCATGATGCCGTAGTCGCGGGCCACGTTCGGGTTCTGGTCGACGTTGAGCTTGACGATGGTGAGCTTGTCGCCGTGCTCATCCGCGATCTCCTCCAGGATCGGGGCGATCTGCTTGCACGGCGCGCACCACTCGGCCCAGAAGTCGACGAGCACCGGCTTGTCGCTCTTCAGCACATCGGCTTCGAAGCTGGCGTCGGTGACCTCTTTGAGCTCGGCCACGATGGGATCTCCTCACAGATTGGAATCGGTGTCGGGCATCGTCGGTACGTGTACGCCGTGCCGACGGCAGTGCGCGGTCGCCGGTGGTCGGCGATCCATCCGCTGCGTGTCAGTCGCCCTGCTCGGCCAGGAAGCGCTCGGCGTCCAGAGACGCGGCGCAGCCGGTGCCGGCTGCGGTCACAGCCTGACGATAGGTGTGGTCCACCACGTCTCCCGCGGCGAACACGCCGGGGATCTTGGTCTTGGTGGTGGGGAAGTCGACCGCGAGGTAGCCCTCGGAATCGAGATCGAGCTGGCCCTCGAACAGCTCCACCCGCGGGTCGTGGCCGATGGCGATGAACAGACCCGTGACGTCGAGCGTGCTCTCCGCACCGGTCCCGGTGTCCTGCAGCCGGACCCCGACCGCCTTGCCGTCCTTGCCCAGGACCTCGGTCACCTCGCTGTTCCAGACGAAGCGGATCTTGTCGTTGTTGAACGCGCGCTCCTGCATGATCTTGCTGGCGCGCAGCTCGTCGCGGCGGTGGATGACGGTGACCGACCGGGCGAATCGGGTGAGGAAGGTGGCCTCCTCCATGGCGGTGTCGCCGCCGCCGACCACGGCGATGTCCTGGTCACGGAAGAAGAAGCCGTCGCAGGTCGCGCACCAGGAGACGCCGCGGCCGGAGTACTCCTCCTCACCGGGGACACCCAGCTTCCGGTAGCCGGAACCGGTGGCCACGATGACGGTGTGCGCACGGTAGACATCCTCGCCCACCTTGACGACCTTGGGAGTGGCCGTGAGGTCGACCTCGGTGACGTCGTCGGCGACCAACTCGGCGCCGAAGCGCTCGGCCTGCTTGCGCATGTTGTCCATGAGGTCGGGCCCCATGATGCCGTCGGGGAACCCGGGGAAGTTCTCGACCTCGGTGGTGTTCATCAGGGCGCCGCCGGCGGTGATGGCGCCCTCGAAGACCAGGGGCCGCAGCTCGGCCCGGGCCGCGTAGACGGCCGCGGTGTATCCCGCCGGACCGGATCCGATGATGATTACGTTACGGACGTCGCTCACGCTCGTGCGCCCTTCGATTGCTGGCTGGTAGCTGTCAGCTCGGTGTCGGGGAAGTCGTTCACTACCAACAGATGGTAGGTGCGCCCCATTCCCACGAGACCCGGGCGGCGCATGTGAGCTGTTCGTTTACCCACATGTCGACACGTGGGCGGAGGGTTCGTCGACAAGCCGACATACGGACCGCGGCGTGCGGTGGCGGTCTCGTCCCCGGGTGTCGTCCCCGGGAGGGGCCGAGGGCGTGCTCAGCGCTCCGTGACGGTGGCCCGGGCGAGCACCGTGTCGCCCGCCCCGCCGGCGCATCCCGGTGAGACGACCAGCACATCGTAGGCGGTGGAGCCGGCGGGGCCGTCCGCGCCACCGTCGGAGCCGCCGGCGAAGTACATGACCCAGGCGTCCAGGGGGGCGCCGTCCCCCTCGGGCCGGAAGGTGGCGAGGTCGACCATGGACAGGTCCTCCCGGCTCCTGTCGAGCCGCTGCAGGCACGCGGAGGGGTCGGGGGTCTCCTCGTCCAGGTACTCGGGTTTCGGAGCGTCTGCGGGGCTCTCAGCGCCGTGGGTGGTCTCAGGGGAGGCCGCCAGCACGTCCTCGGCCTGGGTGGCGAGAGCCGAGGCGGTGTACTCGGTGCCGCTCTCCACGACCCGGAGGCGGTAGGGCAGGGCGGCGTCGGGCGCGCCGCCGTCGTGCTCGGCGTCGAAGGTGTGCTCGACGGGGTCCGGTGCCATCATGCCGCGGATGACGGCGGCACCGCCACCGATCACGAAGACCGCGGCGGCGGCAGCGGCGAGGTAGGGCATCCAGCGCGCCGGGCCGGTGCGGGGCCGCAGCGGTGCGACGGCCCCTCCGCCGGCGGAGGGCGGTTCGGGCGTCTCGGCTCCGCTCCGCAGCCGGGCGTTCGCCTCGCGGCTCGCACGGAGCTGTTCGGCTTCGGCGCGCAGCACGGCCTCCAGGCGTGCGGCGACATCCTCGGGAAGTGGGGGTGCCGGTGCCTCCGCGAGCATCCGTGAGACGTCGGCCAGCGAGCTCAGCTCCGCGGCGCAGCTCGGGCAGCCGGCGATGTGCTCCCGGACCAAGCGCTCCTCATCGTCGTCGAGGAGTCCTTCGGCCGACAGGGCGAGGGTCTCCGCGTCCACATGAGACGTCACGGTCTCCGGTCACCTCCTCTCGGAGATGTGACGTCTCGGGAGGCTTCAGGGTTCCTCAGATGAACGAGATATGGGAGAAGTCGCGCCCTTCCTCGCGCGCACCGGCTCTTCACCGTTCCGGCGGCGACGTCGAGGATGTCGGCCGCCTCGTCGACCCGGTAGCCCAGCATGTCCACCAGGACCAGGGCGAGCCGCTGCTCGGGGGGCAGGCGGTCGAGCGCGGAGTGCACGTCCATGGCGGAGTCGCTGCGCCCCGTGGGGTCGGGGGCGGTGGCGCGGGCGCGCTCGTTGGACAGGACGTCGAGGGTGGCGTCGTCGGTGGGCACCGAGGGCCGCACCATCTTGCGGCGCATGCGGTCATGGCAGGCGTTGATGACGATCCGGTGCAGCCAGGTGCTCACCCGAGCCTCGCCGCGGAACCGGTGTGCGCCGCGGAACGCGGACAGGAGGGCGTCCTGGAGAGCGTCGGAGGCCTCTTCGGGATCGCCGAGAACGCGGATGGCGACCGCCCACATGCGTTCACGGTGCCGCCGGACGAGTTCGTCGAAGGCCCGGTCATCGCCTTGGGCGTGCCTGGACATCAACTCCTTGTCCGGGAGCTCCTGGACCGCGTTCATCACCTTGTGTCACGTATTCCCGAGCAGCTTGACCTCGTTGATCGTCCCCCGGTACTGGCCGTCTTGGGGAAGTTCAGTGAACCATACGACGATGTAGCGCCCCTTGGCAGGTTCGGCAAGCTTAACGGTTTCCTCCCCGCTGGCCCCATTCGCGCCTCCGGCCGACGTCAGCGACTCCAGCTCGGGGGCGTTCCCGACCAGGATCTCCAGGTTCGCCGGTCCGGCCGTGCCGAGGACCAGGTCGACCTGGTGCAGCTCGACCTCCTCGCCCATGTCGATCAGGAGACCGACGCCGCTCTTGAGGTTGCCGAAGGTGGGGCTGTTGTAGCCCTCGGTCTTCCACTCGGTGGAGGGGTCGCCGTCGAGTGCGTTCTTCGCGTTGCCGTCGTGCTCGCTGCCGTCGCCGGGCGGAGGGTCGAAGCCCGTGGCGCTCGCCGGGGAGAGCTCGGTCAGATCGGGCTCGTCCTCGTCCTTCTTCCCGTCGTCCGGCTTGTCGTCGGTGGTGTCGGAGGTCCCGCCGTCGGCCGAGGGAGCGTCGGATCCGCCGATGCTGCTGCCGATGGTCCACGCGCCCGCGACCACGGCGACGAACACCAGCAGGGCGACGACGCCCAGCACCGCCTTGGTCACCCGCGACGGTCCCGGGGAGTCCTCCGGACCGCCCGGCTCGGGGGAAGTGCGGCGACGGCTCGGCGGCGGGGGTGGCGCGGGAGCGGCGGCGAACTCGCCGCTGTGCCGGGAGGTGCCCTGTTCGGTCGGGGGAGTCGCCGGACCGGCGGTCATCGCCGCGGGGAGCGGCACCATGCGCGGCACGTCGGCCAGCGCGTCGGCGACCGCGCGCGGGGTGGCCAGCGGGCCGCCGCCCATCGGCGCCTGGAACGCCGCCCGGCAGACGATCTCGTCGAGCCGGGCCGGGATCTCGGGCCTGAGCCGCGCGGGCGGGCAGGGGGCGCCGTTGGCCATCGGTGCCGGTCGCAGGCCGACCTGGGCGGCGGCGTCGGGCCAGTGGGCGGTGAGCGCGGCGTACAGGAGCCGGCCCAGGCCCTGGGCGTCGAGGGTGCCGGGGGCGGCCGGGGCAAGTCCGCGCAGTGCGGCGTCGGTGCCGATACCGGTGACCTTGATGGCGCCGCCGACGCTCCACATGAGCTTGCCGGGGGTCAGGTTGAGGTGGTAGAGGCCGGTGGCGTGTGCGGTGGCGAGTGTTTCGGCGGCCTCGGCGACCAGGCCGGCGGCGCGCTCGGGCGCCATCGGGCCTTGGGCGAGCAGGTCGGCCAGGGACTGGCCGACCACCCACTCCTCGACAACGTAGGGCAGGGCGGCGGTGTCGTCGGCGTCGAACACCTGGGTGACGCGGGAGTCGGCGATGCGGCTGGTGGCGCGGGCCGCGCGGACCACGTCGCCGGTACGCGGGAACCCCTCCGCGAAGGTCCAGACCGCGACGGGGCGGGCGAGGGTTTCGTCGGTGGCCTTCCAGACGGAGGCGCCACCGGTCTCACTGACGAGTTCGTCGAGCCGGTAACGGCCTGCGAGCCATGCGCCTGGCTCAATCATGAAGGTGCTCATGCCGGGAGTAACGGACACGACGGCCGGACGGCCCGGTGGACGGAACGGTTCCCGTGCCCGGGTTCTCGCGGAGGCATCCGGCCATGTCGGCTGTCCCAGGCCTCCCTTCGGGCAGCTCGGAGAAGGACGGGTGGGGCGGCGGATAACCGCTGCTCCATGCTAGGACGCGCGACCGGCGCCCCCGGAGGACAAGTACACCGGACTTCAGACGCATAGGGTCCCTTCAGGTGATCACGCACGGTCATCCACCGCTGTTGATCAGCGACGCAGCAGTCGGCTCCGCACCATTCCCAGCAGCGTTGTGACTTCCGTCACTCCGATTCGGCGCGCCACCAGGACGAACAGGACCGCTCCGACCAGCCCGCCCGCGGTGACGGCGGTGACGGCGGGCAGGACCGTGCCCGGCAGGGCACCGGAGACGGCGATCGCCGCCACCCCGAAGACCGCGCTGGGCACGGTGGCGACGTGCAGCAGCACCAGGGTGCGCAGGGTCCGCTTCCCGTCCAGTCCGTTCATCCGGTCCCGCAGCTTCCACCACGCCAGCACCGACCCGACGATGTAGTACAGGCCGTAGGCCACCGGCAGCAGCACCACGATCATCCGCGGCGGCACCAGGAAGAGCAGCGAGATCGCGACCGTGGCGTGCACGATCTCCGCCGGGATCGCGATCAGCGACGGCGTGCGGGTGTCGCCCAGCGCGTAGAACACCCGCTGCAGCAGCTGGAACAGGGTGAACGGGATGAGCATCAGCGCGAACACGGCCAGGATCACGCCGATGCTCTGCGCGTCCTCCACCGACGTGCTGCCGCGGGCGTAGATCAGCACGCAGAACGGGACGGCGAACACCGCCATCGCCACCGAGATCGGCACGATCAGCACCGACGACAGCCGGAACCCGCGGGAGAAGTCCGACCGGACCAGGTCCTTGCGGCCGTCGGCGACGTGCTCGCTCATCCGCGGCAGCAGCGCCGTGATCACCGACACCGCGATGATCGCGTACGGCATCTGGAACAGCATGAACGCGAACTTGTAGGCGGTGATCCCGGCGCCGGCCGCCGACTCCCCCAGTTCGGCCGCGCGCACACCCGCGCGGGTGGCGACGTTGGTGGTGATCAGCAGCCCGAACTGGGCGACGGCGATGTAGAGCATCATCCACGAGGCCGTGCGCACCGCCTCGCCCAGGCCCGACCCGCGCAGGTCGAAGCGGGGCCGCCAGCTGAACCCGGCGCGCCACAGCGCCCACACCAGCACCAGGCACTGCAGTACCTGCCCGGCCGTCGTGCCCAGGCCCAGCAGCGCGATCTGGCCCGACGTGATCGTCTCCGGCGTGCTGCCCGGACCGGCGATGACCAGGAACAGCCCGCCGACCGCGATGATCACCAGGTTGTTCAGCACCGGGGCCCACATCGGCGCACCGAAATGGTTGCGGCTGTTGAGCATCGCGCTGACGATGCCGCTCGCCCCGATGAAGAAGATCTGCGCGAGCAGGAATCGCGCGAGCTGAACCGCCACCTCGTGCTGGGCCGTGGTGAACTCACCCGCGTACAGCCGGATCAGCCACTCCGAGGCGATCAGCCCCACGACCGTGATCACCGCCAGCACCGCCAGCATGGCGGTGAGCAGCCGCTGCTCGGTGGCCTGCCCGCCGTCGGCGTCCAGCCTCTTGCGCTTCACCAGGAACGGCACGAACACACTGGCCAGCAGCCCGCCGATGAGCAGATCGTAGACGGCGAACGGCACCATGTTCGCCGTCTGGTAGGCGTCGCCGAGCAACTGGGTGCCCAGCGCCGCCGCCAGCACGATCGTCCGTATGAAGCCGGTGGCCCGGGAGAACACCGTGCCCAGCGCCATGATGGCGCTGGACCGCATGAGGTTCGGCGGTGCGGCGTGCGCGGCACCGCCGATCTCGTCCCCGTCCTCACCCGGACGGTCGGCCGTGCCGGCGTCGCCGACGTCGCGGGGGTCGCGGGTGGTGGCGAGCCCGGGCTCCGGCGCGCTCGCCGGTTCGGTCCGCTCGACCTCGTCGAGGACCTCCTCAGGGGTCAGGAGCCGGCCGTGCGGACGCTCGGGGGTCTGCTGGTGATCGTTCGACACCGTTCTCGACAATCTGTTTTCGGGGGGTGGGGCGAGCGCCGGGGCGTCGGGGGCAGGGGCCGCGACGGCGTGGCCGAGCGGGGTCAGCGGCCCAGGCGCGCACGCACCAGGTCCGTGGCGGCCTTCAGCTCCGCGATCCGCAGCAGCCGTGCGAAGAGCACGAACAGCAGCGCACCCACCGCGCAGCCGGTGAGGGGGGCACCGATGTTGGTGACCAGGCCCGCGCCGAACCGCTCGGTGAAGAACCAGAGGATGCCCAAACCGGCGGCGACGCTCGGCACCGACGCCAGGTGCAGCCGCAACAATGTGCCGAAGACGCGCCGCCCGTCAACCCCGCCCAACCGGCGGCTGAGGATGGTGCCCGCGATGAGCAGGCCGGACACGAACGACAGCATGAACCCGGCGGCGACGCCCACCACCACCAGGTGCGGCGGCAGCAGGAAGTAGGACGCCCAGCCGATCGCGGCGTGCACCGACACGTTGGCGATACTGATCAGGGCCGGGGTACGGGTGTCACCCATGGCGTAGAAGACCCGCAGCATCAGCTGGAAGACCGTGAACGGGACCAGGCCCAGCGACATGACCGCGAGCACCACGCCGATGTTCTGCGCGTCGGCCACCGACGTGCTGCCGCGCGCGAACACCAGCACCGACAGCTGCACGGAGTACATCGCCATCGCCAGCGCCAGCGGGACCAGGACCATCGCCGAGACGCGCAGCGTGCGCGAGAACCCGGCGCGCACCTCGTCCCACCGCTCGTCGTCGGCGTGCGCGCTCATCTTCGGCAGCAGCACGGTGATGAGCGAGACCGCGATGATCGCGTACGGCAGCTGGAACAGCTGGTAGGCGTAGTTGTAGGCGGTGAGGCCCGCACCGGCGGCGTGCTCCGTGGCCTGGTTGGCGACGTTCGCCGCGTTGGCGATGTTGGCGGTGATGACGAAGCCCAGCTGCATCATCAGCGTGTAGACGAGCATCCATCCGGCGGTGCCCAGCGCCTCGCCCAGACCCGAACCGCGCAGGTCCAGGCGGGGATGCCAGCGGAATCCGGCCCGCCACAGCGACACCAGGAGCACGACCGCCTGCAGCACCATGCCCATGGCGGTTCCGGCGCCCAGCAGGATGAGCTGGCCTTGCGTGACGGTCTCCGGGGTGTGCCCGGGACCGGCGATGACCAGGAACAGCCCGCCGACCGCGATGATCACCAGGTTGTTCAGCACCGGGGCCCACACCGGGGCCCCGAACTTGTCGCGCGTGTTGAGCATGGCGCTGATCAGCCCGCTCAATCCGACGAAGAAGATCTGGGCGAGCAGGAACCGCGCCAGGTAGACCGAGACCTCCGTCTGCACGGGGGTGAACTTGCTCGCGTACAGCCGGATCAGCAGCTCGGCGGCGACGATCGCGACCGTGGTGACGACGGTCAGCAGCAGCACGGCCGTGGTGAACAGCCGGTTCTCCGTGGCCTCGCCCCCGTCGGCGTCGCGCTTGCGCCGCTTGACCAGGAACGGGATGATCACGCTCGCCATCAGACCGCCGATGAGCAGGTCGTTGATGATGAACGGGATGGTGTTGGCCGTGTTGTAGGCGTCGGCCAGCAGGTGGGTGCCGAGTGCGGCGGCGAGCACGATCGTGCGCAGGAAGCCCGTCACCCGCGACACCATCGTGCCGATGGCCATGACCATGCTGGAACGCATCGCGCCTCCGGAGGACCCCGATCCGCCGCCGGAGGCGGAAGAGGTCTCGTCACTGCCGTTCGCGGTGTCGGTTGCCACCGGCCTCGGCTCCTTTCGCGAGCTGCGGGCCGCCGCGCGCGGCGGCCCGGGTCGGGTGGTGGTGGGGAGAGTGAGCGCGACACGGGCGCGGCGGTCGGTCAGCGGGCGCCCGCGCACTCATGACTATGCGGACGACGTGTCGTCCGTGGGTTCACCGGTCGACGCGGTGCCCGGACCGGCGCCTTCACCGGGCCGATCCGCAGGACCGGACGAGCCCCTGCCATTGTGCTGCATGGCACCCGGTGCGTCGTCACCGTCGCCGTCGCGGCCGCCGTCGGCAGGGTCCGTGCCGGGCCCCCCGTCGTCACCGCTGCCACCGCCGTCCGGGCCGCCGGGTCCCCCACCCGCGCCCTGATCGCGCCCATCACCCTGGACGCGCTCGGCACGCTTGCGCGACCAGCGGCGCAGCGCCCGCGGCGCCAGCGCCACCACCAGGATCAGCGCGCCGACGCCGCTGATGAGCAGCGCCTGGGTCCCCAGACCGGTGGCGTTCACCGGCAGCGGCACCTCCTCGGAGATCGGCTCGCCGTCGGCGTTCTGCAGACTCAGGTTGAGCACCGTGCGGCCGTTGATCCGGGCGGACAGCGGGACATAGACCGTGGTCTTGCGACCGGGGCGGAGCGTCATCTCCTTCTGGTACTTGCCGACGCTCAGCCGCTCGCTGTTCTCCGAGTAGATCGACAGGTTGACCGTGACCGTCTCGTTCTCCAGGTCGTTGGCGACCAGGACACCGATCTTGCCGGTCTTGCTCGCGAGGGTGACCGTCTCACCGGGGATGATGTGTACGTCCTCGCGGCTGGCCGTGACCGCCCGCGCCACCAGCGCGCGGGCCTGGGCGGCGGCGGTCTTGTCATCCCGCCAGGCCGCGGACTCCAGCCGCAGCACCGCCGGGCGGAACGGGTCGACGTCGTCGGTCAGGATCGTGTTGAACAGCCGGATGTCCTTGCGGACCTCCTCGACCTGGTCCAGGTAGGTACCGGTGAGCTCGGACCGCGCGCCCTCATCGGGGTAGGTGAGCTCGCCGCGCTGCGCTTCGGCCTTGCCGTTGACCTCGACGTCCTCCAGCGCGACCGGGTCGAGCCAGGGCAGCTCCTCGCTCGCCTTGAGCACGTCGGACGCGAACTGCGCCCCCGGGTTCCAGTCGCGGGGCGGAGCGGCGACGACCGTCCGGTCCTCCCCGCCCTCGGCGGCGATCATCGCCGTCTCGGCGGCGAACCGCTGCGACGCCAGGGCGGCATCGCCGGGGGTGCCGCTGGGCTGGGCGAGCGCCCGGGTCAGGCCGGCGTCGGTGACGATGCCGGTCGCGTCGTCGTCGGAGTTCTCGACGGGGAGCACGGCCTGCGCCGTCGGGGTGGTGCCCGCCGTGCGCGCGGGGAGGGCGGTCTCGCTCAGCAGGAACGTCGTGGCGCCGTGCTCACCGAGGAAGTCGCGGGTCTCGGAGTTCATCAGCCCGCCCGCCGGCCAGGCCACCGACGCGTCGACGTCGGTGCCCAGGACGTTCTTGACCGACTCCCGGCCGAGCGTCACCGCCGCCTCGGCGTCGCCGCGCAGATCGTGGCGGAGGAGCGCGGAGATGTCGGCGTCGGCATACGGGGTGGCGACGACCGGTCGGCCGTCGAGACCCGTCCGGGCCTGCTCCAGCCACAGCACGGCGGCGGTGCTGGCCTCGCGGGACACGGTCGCGGGTGCGGCGGCCGCGTCGCCCGCGTTCGCGGGGGTCTGCCCGGGGTTCTCCAGCACGTGGAAGTCGCCGGCGCCCAACCGCTCGATGTCGTCCAGAGTGGCCGGATCGACCGCCCAGGTGATCGGGACCCCGTCGGTGCCCGCGGCGCTCTTCTCCCCGTCGTCCGCGCCCGTGTCGCCGTTCTCGGGCTTCTCCTCGGTCGTGTCCTTGGCGGTGGCCTCGGGACCGGGCGTGGGCGCGGGGCTGTCGCCGGGCGAGGCGGACGGGTCGGCCGACGGGTCCAGCGTGATGTCGGAACTCTGCGCACCGGCGACCAGGATCCGGCCCAACCGCCCGTTGCGCGTCAGGCTCTTGTCCAGGGCGTCACCGAGGAAGGTGTCGTCGTCGGCGCGCTGCGGGGTGCCCATGAGCGGCCAGAGCCAGGCGATGTCGACCTCGCCGGGTGCGGAGCCGCCCTCGTAGGGGAGAAAGGTGTAGCGGGTCTCCAGGGAGCGCCCGGACGCGTCCAGCAGGTCGACGGCCAGCGGGTAGACACCGAAGTCGCCCAGGCGCATGTCCTCGGCCTTGATCTTCAGCGAGTAGGTGGCCGACTCTCCGGGGCGCAGCGGCTCATCGAGCTCGGTCTTGGGTCCGGTGACCTGCGGCTGCGCACCGTCGCCGGAGGCATAGGAGCCGAGTTGGGAGCGGTCGCTGAAGGGGTAGCGGGAGTAGCGCAGGCGGACCGTGGCATCCGACAGGTCGTCGTCGGTGGTGTTGGTGACCTGGCCGGTGACGGTGACGGTGCTCTTCTCGCCGACCGCCTGCGGGGAGATCCGCTCGACGGTGAGGGCGTCGCCGCCCTCGGCGGAGTCGGACACGGGGCGGGTGGAGGGCACCGGTGCGGCGGCGCTCAGCTGAGCAGGAGCAGGAGCAGCCGCGGCCAGTGCCGGAACCAGAACGGCGGCCGTGGCCACGACCGCACCGAAATGAGCAAGTCGACGCACGCGAGAAGATTTCCGAGTCGGTTTGATATTGGCCGCGGGAGATCGCTGACGCAGGGGCCACCGTGGGCTCTCAGCACGCGACGGCCCCGGGGGGAGCGGGCCGAGCACGGTGGATCAACCCGACGATACCTCCTCGCCGGGATACCCCCGCAGCATTCGCTTGGCCGATTCGCACAAGGGGGTGAGGGCACCTACCCTCTGGTGGTGTGCCGAACACTGCGCTTCCTGGTGAAACCCCGCGTCCCGAGTCCCCTCGCGAAGGCGCGTCCGCGTCGACCGCTCCAGCGGAGCTGACGGACGAGCAGAGGGACGCGATCGGCAGGCTGTTCAGCTCGATCGACGGCATCGCCACGGAGCTCGGTGACCTTTTCACCGCCGCCGGCCACGAGCTGGCCCTGGTGGGCGGGCCGGTACGCGACGCCCTGCTCGGGCGCGAGGTGCACGACCTGGACCTGACCACCGACGCGGTGCCGCAGACCATCCTCAAGCTGATCGACGGATGGGCCGACGCCGTGTGGACGGTCGGCATCGACTTCGGCACGGTGGGGCTGCGCAAGAACGGCTACCAGCTGGAGATCACCACCTACCGCAGCGAGTCCTACCAGCCCAAGTCGCGCAAGCCCGAGGTCGACTATGGCGAGTCGCTGTACGAAGACCTCATCCGCCGCGACTTCACGGTCAACGCGATGGCGGTCCACCTGCCCGGACGCGAGTTCATCGACCCCTTCGGCGGCCTGGCCGACCTGAAGGAGCGCCGTCTGCGCACGCCCGCGCGCCCCGAGGACTCCTTCAGCGATGACCCGCTGCGCATCATGCGCGCGATCCGGTTCGCCGCCCAGCTCTCCTTCGAGCTCGCACCGGAGGTCAAGGCCGCGGCCACGGACATGGCCGACCGCCTCACGATCGTTTCGGCGGAGCGCATCCGTGACGAGCTCACCAAGCTGATGGTCAGCCCCGACCCGCGGGTGGGCATCGAGCACATGGTGGACCTGGAGATCGCGCGCTACGTGCTGCCGGAGATCCCCAAACTGCGCCTGGAGATCGACGAGCACCACCGGCACAAGGACGTCTACGAGCACTCGCTGACCGTGCTCGACCAGGCGATGGACCTGGAGAAGCAGCGGGGCATGCAGCCGGACCTGGTGCTGCGCCTGGCCGCCCTGCTGCACGACATCGGCAAGCCCAAGACCCGCGCTTTCGAGCCGGGCGGGCGGGTCAGCTTCCACCACCATGAGGTGGTGGGCGCGTCCATGAGCAAGAGCCGGCTGAGCGCGCTGCGCTTCCCCAAGGACGTCGTCGCCGACGTCAGCAAGCTCGTGGCGCTGCACCTGCGCTTCCACGGTTACGGCAAGGGCGAGTGGACCGACTCGGCGGTGCGCCGCTACGCCCGCGACGCCGGCCACCTGCTGGAGCGCCTGCACGTCCTGACGAGAGCCGACTGCACCACGCGCAACCGCCGCAAGGCCGCGGCCCTGGCGCGCTCCTACGACGACATCGAGCACCGTATCTCCCGCCTAGCCGAGGAGGAGGAGCTCAACAAGATCCGCCCCGACCTGGACGGCAACGAGATCCAGGAGATCCTCGGCATAGGCCCGGGCCCGCTGGTCGGCAAGGCCTACCGCTACATGCTGGAACTGCGCCTGGAGAACGGCCCCATGGACAAGGCGGACGCCGTGGCCGAACTGCGCAAGTGGGCGGAACAGCAGGAGGAGCTGTAGACAGGGGGTAGCGCGTCACCGCTTTCCCCTCATCCGCTTCCCCCTGTCCCCTCTCCCCGTTTCCTCTTCTTACCTTTCATCGATGGGCCGACCGACCGTCAGATCGACGGGTCGACGGGTCGACGGGTCGGCCCATCGCTGTGTCGGTAGGACACTTGGGCGATGTGTCGACAAACAGGCGGGGTGGAGGAGAGGGCGGTCCAGGTCCGCTGGGCGGCCTTCTTGCCGGCCGCCCGCGAGATATTCCGTGGGAAAAAGCAGCAGCGACGGCGGGAGGGGGCTGGGGGCGCCGGTCGTCGTGCGGGTGGGCGTCGGCTCAGGTCGGAGCACCGAGGTGGTGCGCCCTCCTGGCCGCCTTCACCCCCGCATCTCCGATGACCATGGGATTTAATCCGACGAAACGGACACCATCGGATTCCACCCCATGGTCATCTCAGGAAAGGCCCCCACGGCAGCCATTTCTCCCGAATCGCGGAATGCCCTTCACGCGAAGCGGAATTCCGGACTTCCGGGCGGTCCGGAGCCGCCCAACCACGTGCTCGCAACTACCCACAGGGCCCGAAATCCCTCGGAAAAGCGCTTCCCGCCCCTGCCTCCGTTGATCTCGGAGATATCGGGGTATCGTGGCCGGTTTTCACCCCGATATCTCCGAGATCAACGGAGGCAGGGGTCCCGACGGCTCGGTGCGGCCGCTGACCGCGAGGTGGCAGGGGCGCCCCACCCCCTCCCGCCGTCGCTGCTGCTTTTCCCCACGGAATATCTCGCGGGCGGCCGGCAAGAAGGCCGCCCAGCGGACCTGGCCCGCCCTCGGCCACCGTCAGTGGGGAGGTCAGGCAGAGTCCGGGTGCTCTGCGACGTAGGTGCCCCGCTGAGGGACCACGAAAAGGACGCCCTCATCCACCAGGACCCTGATGGCACGTCGAACGGTCGGGCGGGACAGTCCGAACTCGTCGACCAGTCGAGCCTCGGACGCGATCGGCCGGTTCGGCTTCCAGTCCCCGCGCCGGATCCGAGCCTTCAGGATGCCCGCAAGCTGCTTGTACGGCGGTGTCGGGGCGTCGGGCTCGATGTCGTCGTCAGGTCCAAACTCCATGTTCACGACGCTAGACGTGCTCTATCTAGCTATTCATTTCGCTCACGTCTGTTTACGTAAAGACACGTAAAAGGTAGGCTCGATCCCTACAACCTCAAAAGACCCCGGCGAGTCGGCCAGGACTCCCGGGGCGTGGCCTCAGTCTCAGGAGGACTGATGACGAAAGCGATTCTGCCATCCGCCACGCGTCGGCGGCGTCCGCGTGCCGCTGGCCGGACGCGGCCCTACACGCCTCTGCTCCACCCTTCCCCGCCCATCACTCGCCCGGCCCGCTCTGTGCGGTCGGTGCGTCCCTATGCGGTTCGTGCCTTCAACCGGCAGCGCATGGGGGTGGAGCCCATTACGGCGCACTGCGCAGACGGACGCCTTCTGGTGGGAGCGGGGGTGGAACGATGATGCGCGACCAGGGGGCGGACGACCCGATGCTGTGGATTCTGCGGCGGCACTATGCCGCCGACTGGTCGATCCGCCGTACCGCCCACCTGTGGATCGCCGTAGCCACCGATCCGGAGACCGACCGTGCGCCCACGGTCATGCACGATGACGTCGAGAAGTTCGTGCGCGAACTGGAGGACCCGCCCGCTCGTGTGGGGCGCCGTGTCTCGCTGCTGTCCACGTCCTGGTCGGCCGAGCGGTTGGACCGCCTCGGGGACGGCGCCTACCGGGAGGACAGGCCGCCGATCACCTGAGAGGGAAGCTTGAAGGGAAAAGGGCAGGTCAGGACGTGTCGGTGTAGCGATGTGTCGACACGGTGACCTGTCGATCGGCCCCGGGCCGTGCGGAGAGACGGCGGTTGACCCTCACGCGACGTGAGGACGTAGCTTCGCGGTCATCGGAAGGAGGAACCCGTGAGTCACCCGGTAGGTGAGGTCGCGCGGATCGTGAAGGTGACCGTGCGGACGCTGCACCACTACGACGAGATCGGCCTGCTGTCGCCCGGCGCGCGCTCCGCCGCAGGGTACCGGCTGTACGACGACGCCGACCTCGACCGGCTGCACCGCATCCTCGGCTACCGGGAACTCGGGTTCTCCCTGGAGGACATCGCGGCGCTCCTCGACGCGCCCGGCACCGACACCTATGACCACCTGCGCCGCCAGCGGCGGCTGCTGGTGGAGCGTCGGCACCGGCTCGACGGGATGGTCGCCGCGCTCGACAAGGAGATGGAGGCCTACGACATGGGGATCTCACTCACGCCGGAGGAGCGGCTGGAGCTGTTCGGCGACGCCTTCGACGCCGAGGGGTACGCACAGGAGGCCCGGGAGCGCTGGGGTGACAGCGAGCAGTGGGCGCAGTCGGCGCGGCGGACGGCCGCGTACACGAAGGAGGACTGGCAGCGCATCGGTGAGGAGGGTGCCGCCGCTGAGCAGCGGCTGGTCGACGCGTTCACCTCGGGTGTGGCGGCCGACTCGGAGACGGCCATGGACGCCGTCGAGGAACACCGGAGGCAGGTCGACCGCTGGTTCTACGACTGTCCGCATGAGTTCCACGTGAAACTGACGCGCATGTACGCGGAGGACCCCCGGTTCACCGACTACTACGAGGGCAAGGCCGAAGGACTCGTCGGCTTCGTTCGTGCGGCGGCCGAGGCCAACGCTCGGCGTAACGGCTACGCGGAGGACTGACCTCGCCGTCTCCCCCTGGCTCCGAGCGGGGGATGCGTTAGGTTACTTTCTGTGGTGTTCCGGTCCCGATTCGAACGGGACCGGAACCTTTTGTCGATTTGTCGACATATCGATCTGGTCACTCTGTAGAGCTATCTGCTCGCGTACCGGGGCAAGCCCCTGACGCAAGGACAGGCGTGAAACACCTTCTCCCGAAATCCAGCAGACCAGTCCGCACAGGGACGGACAGCGCATCCGGCTCAGCTGCGAATCCGGTGGCGCGCTTCGGCTGGACGGCGGTCCACTAGTAGCGCCGCAGCGGCTAACATGCCGACGCCGATAACGTGTCCGGCAGAGTTCATGATGACATCGGCGGTCTCGCTCACGCGTCCAGCGGCCATATACCACTGGCCGAACTCGATGATAACCGATAGCGCTGGGCCCACGCACACGCGCGCCCACCAAGAGAAGAAAGACGCAAATGCGATAATTCCAATGGGTATGAAGATAAGCGCGTTGAGAACCTTCTCCGCAACTACAAGCCCTTCTGTTGCGTCGTTTCCGCCCAAGTACTCCTCGGGTGGGTAGGAAGATTCCAGTTCGGCGCGCATCTGAGGGTCGAGATCATGGCCTTCCGAATCGAACCAGACAGATGTACCGTTGGTCAAGGGATAACGATAGTAGGCGGCATCGTCAGAACTGGCTTGTTCTCGGGCGCGTTCTACTTCCTCTTCAGACAGCTCCTGCTCTCCGTAGTAGATGTAAGTGTCGTCGCTGCCCACTAAAGGAATATATGACCCCTCGACTATTTCGTCATCCTCTTTGAAGGAGACCAGAGGATCCCAAATCACCTCCCGGTCGGTTTGGCCGATCTCAGATATGTCGGAGAGTGGGGGGATGAGGATCAGCATGTACCCCACGCAAGCGACACCAAGCAGAACTCTAGCCCCTCGGCAGAATTCCTTGGGCGAACCGCGGCGCAGAAGCGCAATGACCACTGCTGCCGCGGTAAGGGCTACTATTGAAATGCCTACGGTCACGGGGGTTGTGTATAACACCACTTGCCACATCAAGAACCCCATTCGACTAAAGGGCCGACCAGGCGGGGCAGGTCGGCCCGGGCAGAAGTCAACCGCTAGAAATCGGCTGCGCTGATCTGTAAACTACTTGCAGGGGACAATCTTGGTCTTGAATGTGTCGCTGCCGACCCTCATCAACCCTTGCACGCTTCCGGATCCGGGGCCTTTGGATGAGATCTTGAATGTCCCACCACCTCGACCCCCTGCGGAGATACGCTGGGAGTTCGACCATTGGTTCTTATTGTACTGGCGAGCTCCGAATTTCGCGCTGATGGTTGATCCGCTGTGCTTGAAGTAGTCTACCGATGCCCATTGGCACTTAAGTGTATCGATGCGAAGCGTTCCGTTCGTAAGAAACGCTTCGTATCTTGCCTTGGAGCCGAGGTTATTCTTGCGTTGTTGCCGAACGAATTCCTCGACACTTTCTACGTCCTTGTCCTTGCCTACCTCAAGGATCTCGTGCTCATTGGTAATGATGATCTCTTGCTCGTAGACGGTCTTCGGGGACTCCTGTGCGATTGCTGGAACTGTGGATGAGATGGGCAGGGCCATGCTGACTGCGGCGACGATCAAGGCTTTCTTGAAGCGCGAATTGACCGAGAATTTTCTGTTCATTAAATATTTTCCTTCGGGGGTTTTCATGTGGAGTTATTCTTGTTTTCTGTAAATTCCTTGGCAACCTCGGGCGTCGAAGCTTCCGGTCGGCATCTCTCCACGGCCAACTCCGATCCAGGGTGGTGAATAACTGGGGGTTACACGTTGCGTGCCCTCTGTTGCCATGAAGGATCATCCCACGACCCCAGTGGGGAATGTTACGTTTGGCCACTTTTGGTCACTTGTGTCCCTGGTGTGCCGGTTGCGTAGTCAGAGGCTCGGGTTCATGAGCAGCTGATATCTGGCTGCGACAGTGATGTCGCTCGGGAAGTTTCGGCAGGGGGCCCGACGCTTGGGGCGCGCAAGGTGATCGCAGATGGTAATAGGGCATGTACACACGCCTTGGATCAGGCAGTACTTTGTGTGCGTCTTCCCGGTTCTCAGTGAACGGGCAGCGATCGAAGGTCCGAAGGTGACGGCTCTGCCTTCTGTGCGCGGGCACGCAGTGCCCAACCTGCGGACATCGCTGCGAAGGCCAGGGCCATCGCGACCACGACCGTGTGGCTGACGCCCGATGGCGGGACCGTCAGGGCGGCGACGCCCGCCGCTAGGGCGAAGGTGGCGTTGAAGAGCATGTCGTAGACGGAGAAGACGCGGCCCCGGTAGGCGTCGTCGACATGTCGCTGGACCAGCGTGTCGACAGAGACCTTTACCGCTTGGGACGCCACACCCAGTGCGAATCCGGCCGCCGGAAAGAGGGCGGCGGAGAACGGCAGGCCGAAGGCCAGCAGCGCGGCGCAGGCCAGGGCGAGCATCAGGGCGATCCACGCGTCGGTCGACATGCGCGCGGTGGCCCATGGGGTGAGGATCGCGCCGAGGAAGAAGCCGATGCCCGACAGGGCCAGCGCCACCGAGAAGCCCGCGAGCCCGGCGACGCCGCCCTCGGTGAAGGTGTTGTTGTACAGCAGCAGCGTCATCAGCGACGCGATGCCGAAAAGGAATCGGTGGCCGCCGATCGTCAGTAGTGCGTAGCGGGCCGGGTGGCGCACCCAGATGTGCCGGGTGCCGTCGGCCAGCCCGGACACGACGTTGCGCAGGGCGTCGCGCACCTCCGGCGGCTCGGAGTCCAGATCGGGGCCGAGTTCGTCGCGCCGCAGGGTGAGGGAGGCCAGTCCGGCGGCCGCGAACGCCATCCCCGCGCCGAGCAGGATGAGCGCCGTGCCCAGCGATCCGTCGCCGCCGAGCAGCCGCAGCCCCGTCCCGGCCCCCGCGCCGACGAATGCGGCGAAGGTCCCGCAGGTCGGCGTCACGGCGTTGGCCATCATCAGCTGGTCGCGCGGGATGACGTAGGGCAGGCCGGCCGACAGCCCGGACAGGAAGAACCGGTTGATGCTGAGCAGCACCAGCGCGGCCGCGAAGAACAGCGCCCCGTCCGACCCGGCCGCGACGAGGGCCGCGGTGAGCGCGGCCAGTACCGCCTTGATGAGCGAGGAGACCAGAAGGACTTGTCGACGTGACCATCTGTCGATGAAGACACCCGCGAACGGCCCGACGATGGAGAAGGGCAGGAGGAGAACCGCGAACGCGATCGCGACCTCGCCCGCCGTGGTGTGCTGCTCGGGGTTGAAGAAGACGTAGCCGGCCAGTCCCGCCTGGTAGACCCCGTCGCCGAACTGCGAGACCAGCCGGGTGCCGAACAGCCTGCGGAAGCGGGGTCCCCGGATGACCACACGCAGATCGCCGAAGAAGCTCACCGGCCAAGGGTATGGGGCGGGAGGAACCGGACCGCGTGAGGCGTGGGGTCGTGGGGTCGGGCCGGTGCCCCACCACTGCGGACACGAGCCGGGGCCGGAAGGTGGCACACCTTCCGGCCCCGGCTCGCTGATGCGTTGACTCCGCTGTCGCGGGTGGGCTGCTAGCGCTCGATCTCGCCCGCGATGAACTGCTCGACGCGGTCGTGGGCCTCGCTGTCGCTGTACTGCTCCGGCGGGGACTTCATGAAGTAGGAGGAGGCGGAGAGGATCGGGCCGCCGATGCCGCGGTCCTTGGCGATCTTGGCCGCCCGCACCGCGTCGATGATGACGCCGGCCGAGTTGGGCGAGTCCCAGACCTCCAGCTTGTACTCCAGGTTCAGCGGCACGTCACCGAACGCGCGGCCCTCCAGGCGCACGTAGGCCATCTTGCGGTCGTCGAGCCACGGCACGTGGTCCGACGGGCCGATGTGCACCGACCCCGCCTTGAGCTCGTGCGGGATCTGCGAGGTGACCGACTGCGTCTTGGAGATCTTCTTCGACGTGAGCCGCTTGCGCTCCAGCATGTTCAGGAAGTCCATGTTCCCGCCGAAGTTCAGCTGGTACGTGCGGTCCACGACCACGCCGCGGTCCTCGAACAGCTTCGACAGCACGCGGTGCGTGATGGTCGCCCCGACCTGGGACTTGATGTCGTCGCCGACGATCGGAACGCCCGCGTCGGTGAACTTCCGCGCCCACTGTGGGTCGGAGGCGACGAACACCGGCAGCGCGTTGACGAAGGCCACGCCCGCGTCGATGGCGCACTGGGCGTAGAACTTGTCGGCCTCCTCCGAGCCCACCGGCAGGTAGGAGACGAGCACGTCGGCCTTGGCGGCCTTCAGCGCCGCGACCACGTCCACCGCGTCCGCGCTGGACTCCTCGATGGTGTCGCGGTAGTACTCGCCCAGGCCGTCGTAGGTCGGGCCGCGCTGCACCGTGACGCCGGTCGGCGGCACGTCGCAGATCTTGATGGTGTTGTTCTCGCTGGCGGTGATGGCGTCCGCCAGGTCGTGGCCGACCTTCTTGGCGTCGACGTCGAACGCGGCGACGAATTCGATGTCGCGTACGTGGTAGTCACCGAACTGGACGTGCATGAGTCCGGGGACCCGGCTGTCGCGGTCGGCGTCCTTGTAGTACTCGACACCCTGGACGAGCGACGCCGCACAGTTGCCGACGCCCACGATGGCTACTCGTACCGAACCCATTGGTCCTAGCTCCTTCTGATCCGCTCTGTTGTGGACTGCGCCGCCGGTGACCGATCACCGCCGTGCCGATGGCGGTGGCGCCGACACCGGCACACGCTGTCTCGTGTGCCCGTGTCACATGCGATCTTTCGCGCACCACCGCCGGTTCATTGGTCGAGGTCGATGGGGGGTGGTGGGGCACCCGGGCGGGGAGCGACGGGCTCGCCGGTGCCCGGGAGGTCGGTGTGCCGACCGGTCTCGCCGACCGGCCCGGCTTCAAGGCGGGTGCGCTCCTTGCGGATGAGGCCGTCGAGCCAGGCGACCTCCCGCTCCAACGCCTCGGCCCGGTACCTGTTCAGCTCGAAGACGTAGGAGTCGGCCCCCCGCGCGCTCTGCTCCATCCGTTCCCGCAGGCAGTCGAGCCGTTCCAGGAGCCGGTTGCGCCGACCCGCGAGGATGCGCAGCCGCACCTCGGCCCGGGTCCGGCCGAACAGGGTGAAGTGCACGCCGAAGCACTCGTCGTCGTCGGTCGCCGGTCCGCACTCGGCGAGCAGCCGCAGCAGGTGCTCGCGCCCGGCGGGGGTGAGCCGGTAGACGATGCGGGATCGGCGGCCCCGGGCGGGGGCGGCGTCGTCCGTGTCCGACGTCACCAGCCCGGACCGCAGCATCCCCTTCAGACAGGGGTAGAGAGAGCCATACGAGAAGGCGCGGAACGCCCCCAACTCGCAATTGAGGCGTTTACGCAGTTCGTAGCCGTGCATGGGAGCCTCGGCGAGGTGGCCGAGGACGGCGAGTTCGAGGACGCGCGCCCTGCACCCGCTCACGGGCTCACCCCTCTCCCACTGTCCCTGTGTCGACCGCTTCTCTTTGCCACAGCCGTCTGACCGCCGGATCTGTTCCCGCGCGGTCGACCTCTGTATAGAAGATGGCGAGTCAGGCGTTTTGTCGGCAATGCTGCATTCTGACTATATCGCGTCGATATATATCGCTGGGGTGTTGTGTATCTAACACCCGGTCAACGACCTACAAGGGCGCATTGCCTGCGGTGACGCCCCCCTCGCCCATCCGTCGCGGTCCGGATTCGAGAAACGGGCCGCGAACCCGTGGCCGGATGCGGTACAGAGGCCATACCCTGACTCCGACGCGAGCGAGATTCGAACGTGATCGATGAAGCGGCCGCACGGGCGACCCCCGGCCGCCGGGCCGGCGGGCAGCAGAACACCGCCGCTCCCCGACACATCCTTCGGCCCGATGCCGAAGCGCCCGCCCCCATCCCCCGCATCCCCCCGCCGAAGGGGACGTATGCCCGCGGGAGACGCACGCCCCCCTCTCCCGGTCCACCTGTACAGGCCGACCGGCCGCAAGAGCCGCAAGCGAGGACGCGTGAGTACGGATAAACGACGGAGCGCCGACAGGCGCCGCCGGGCCAGCCGCGACGGGAGCGACGGCCGCGGCGGGGTCAAGCGATTCCTGTCCAGGGCCGCCAAGACGCTGCTGGTGACCGGTGCCCTCGGCTTCGTGGCGGGCGTCGCGGGACTCGCGATCGCCTACGCCTACACACCCGACCTCGACGATCTCGACCCGCAGGGCGACGCGGCGTTCGCGGCCACCAGCATCACCTACGCCGACGGCTCCGAGGCCGCCACGACCGGTGAGGTCAACCGCTTCCGAGTGAGCCGCGACGAGATCCCCGACACCGTCGTCAACGGCGTGCTCGGCGCCGAGCAGCGCGACTTCTACGAGCAGCCCGGCATCTCCATCAGCGGCACCATGCGCGCCGTCCTGTCCGGCGGGCAGGCCGGCGGCGGGTCGGGCATCACCCAGCAGATGGCCCGCAACTACTACGACGGGCTCTCCCAGGAACGCTCCTACGTGCGCAAGGTCAAGGAGATCCTGATCTCGCTGAAGGTGAGTCGGCAGATGTCCGCCGACGACATCCTCACCCAGTACCTCAACACCATCTACTTCGGCCGGAACGCCTACGGCGTGCAGGCCGCGGCCCAGGCCTACTTCGGTAAGAACGTCGAGGACCTCGACGCCGCCGAGGGCGCGTTCATCGGCGCGCTCATCCAGCAGCCCGGCAACTTCTCCAACCCGCCCGCCGGATCGGAGATGGAGAAGATCCTCCGCGAGCGCTGGGGCTACGCCGTCAAGGGCGAGGTCGAGATGCACAAGGAGCACCCCGACCGCGGGCTGTCGCAGTCGGAAGCCGACGCGCTGGAGTTCCCCGAGACCGTGCCCTGGGACGAGACCGGGCAGGCCGGAAACGCCGACCCGGAGAAGGGCTACATCCGCACCGCGGTCGTCAAGGAGCTCAAGGAGCGCTACGACCTGACCGACCAGCAGATCGCGACCAAGGGCTACGAGGTCACCACCTCGCTCGACAAGGACCTGATGAAGGCCGCCGATTCGGCCTTCGACGAGACCCTGCCCGACATGCCCGAAACCACCAACATGGGGCTGGCCGCCGTCGAGCCGGAGAGTGGCGAGATCAAGGCGTTCCACGGTGGCGACGACCCCGCGAACGACCCCGACAACTCGCTCTACCAGCGGGCCCAGGCCGGATCGGCGTTCAAGCCCTACGTGCTCGCCACCGCCCTGGACCAGGGAATCGGCCTGAAGAGCACCTTCGACGGCAACTCGCCGCAGAACTTCCCCGGGCTCACCGCGCCCGTCCGCAACGACAGCAACCGCTCGTGGGGCACCGTCGACCTGGTGAAGGCCACGGCCAAGTCGGTCAACACCGCCTACGTGCAGCTGGCCATCGACACGACCCCGCAGGCCGTCGTCGACACCGCCGAGGCGTCCGGCATCGCCAAGGAGCAGTTCGAAACCGCCGACCTGGGTCCGAACATCGCCCTGGGCACCTACCAGGTGACCGCGCTCGACCAGGCCGCCGGGTACGCGACCTTCGCCAACGGCGGCGTGCACATCCCGCAGCACATGGTCACCGAGGTCAAGGACCCCGCCACCGGGCAGCGACTGCACCCCGACGACCAGGGGCGGTTGGACAGCGGCAAGCGCGCGTTCTCCGAAGCCGCGGCCGCGGACGCCACCTACGCCATGACCCAGGTGGTGGAGAACGGCGGCGGCGACAAGGCCGCACTGCCCGACGGCCGCCCCGTGGCGGGCAAGACCGGTACCTCCAACGACGCGAAGTCGGCCTGGTTCGTCGGCTACACCCCGCAGCTGTCGGTCGCGGTCGGCCTGAGCCGCACCGACGGCCAGCGGCTGGTCATCCCCGGCGTCTCCGACGTCTACGGCGGCACCACCTCCGCCCGGATCTGGCGCAACTTCATGGCCAAGGCGATGGAGGGCCAGCCGGTGAAGGACTTCCCCGCGCCCGCGTGGACCGGGAGTACGAGGAACGATGCGCCCGTGACCTCGCCCTCGCCGGAACCGGAGTCGAGCCCGAGCGACAAGCCGGAGCCGACGCCGACCCCGTCGACCGAGCCCGACCCCACCCCGGACCCCGACCTGGACCCGACCCCGGACCCCGAGCCGACCTGCCTTCCGTTCGACCCGCGCTGCCACACCGGCGGCGGGGGCGGCGGATCGGGAGGCGGTGACACCGGCGGCGGAGGGTCGGGCGGATCCGGCGATGGCGGCTCCGGTGGCGGCGGCTCCGGCGGATCCGGTGGTGAGGGCGGCGGCAACGGCGGTGGCGGCGGCCTCCTGGACGGCCTGGCGATACGCTGAGGGGTTCGAAAGGAGCCCTGATCACCATGAAGTCCAACCCGTTCGGCGGCTACGCCGGGGCACTCACCGCCGGAATCGTCGGGGGGATGGTGATCGGGGTCGCCATGGACAACATCCCCGTCGGCGTCGCGATCGGTGCGGGCGTCGGCGGCGTCCTGATCGCCGTTTTCTCCGAAGGCGGCAAGAATCGCGAGGACGGCGGTGGCGGTGTCGACGGGACGGGTGGCCCCGGGGGCAGCCGTCCCGACTAGTCGACATGCCGTGAAGCCGACTCGTCGAGGTCTCGCGTCGTCGACGAGTTGACTCTGCCCCTGGGGAAGCACCCACAGTCGTCACCATGATGAGCATCGGAGAGTTCACCCGGCTGACCACCCTCAGCGCCAAGGCACTGCGCCTCTACGACGAGCGCGGCCTGCTGCGCCCCGCGTCCGTGGACGCCTGGTCGGGGTACCGCCGCTACACCGCGGCCCAGCTCCCCGCGGCCCTCCGGCTCAGGGCGCTGCGCGACGCCGGGATTCCGCTGGCCCATGCGGACCACGTCCTCGGCGACGCGGAGACGGCGCGGGAGGCGCTGGCCGGGCACCGCGCCCGGCTCGCCGCGGAACGCGCACGCCAGGACGCCGCCCTGGCCCTTCTGGAGGACATGGTCCGCGGCGAGGGGCACTCGTCGCGCGATGTCGAGGTGCGCCGGGCACCGGCCCAGCCCTGGGCGGGCGTCGTGCTGGAGCTTCCCGACGAGGACGACGGTGTCGGCCGAGACGCGGGCGGAGGCGGAGGCGAGGACGCCGAGATCGCGTGGTGCAACGACGCCTTCGCCGCGCTGTGGACGGGCCTGGCGGATGAGGGCATCGCGCCCACGGGCGCCTACTGGACGTCGTACCGCGTGGTTCCGGGCACCGATCGCGTCGAGATGCTGTGCTGCTGGCCGCTGGCCCGTCCGCTTCCTGAAGGATGGTCGCCGCCGGGCCGGACCGTGGCCGCGGGCGTGCTCGCGGAGCGGAGCGAGTATGTCGCCCGCTGGCGGCCGGATGCCGCGGCCCCCGAGATCCAAGGTGCCGTGCACCCGGCCGTGCTCGCACTTGTCATGGCGGCGGAGCAGCGCGGAGAAGAGCTCGACTGGTCACGCCTGCGGCAACTCGGCCTGCTCGATGAACACGGTCGGCCGATCGGGACGGAGATCGCGGTACCCACTGCCTGATCGTCCCGCTGCGGGGGCGGCGGCGTTCGCGCCGTCGGCTCCGTCGTCGTGTAGGCCCGGAAGGCCGCGATGATCGGCGGTGTGGTGTGCACTACATCGAAGGTCAACCGCGAGTTGACCGTCCATTGCCTGCCCTTTGCCTATGTGACCTGCGCGAACCCGAGCAGGGTGGAACTTCTGGCCGGTGCGCTCCCCGTCGCGGCGTCGGAAGCCGTACCCTGTCTGCCACACGCGGGCGGTAGCCAAGGGCGACCAACGAAGTCGCATCGCCGGGTACGCTCACGCCGGGGTTGTGCTATATGGCGCCATCGCCTTAACGTGACGGGTGCTTTACGTGTGAGCGCTCCCCATGGTGTCCCCGTGACCGGGGCCGGGGGGCGGTGTGAGGCGCCGGTCCGACCGGTCCTCTTGGTCTGCGTGGTCCGCCTTTCGGAAGCAGGAGCGACCGAACCAGGAGTGCCGACGGCCACCCCTCGCCCGGGGCGTCGGCTCCGATTCACATCCCGACAGGTCAGCGACAGGAGGAAGACGAGGACGACAGCCGGACACCGTGGACGGAAAACCTCGCACCCCCGTGAGGCGTCCAATGGGCGTGGCGGATGAACCCCAGCAGTACCCCCGCAGTCCGCTCCAGCCCGCCCAACCGGGCATCCGAGACCCGTATCCGCTGAGGAAGCGGACACTTTCCTCGCAACTACCCCGAGTCGTCAGGCCATCGGCCGATCAGAAGCAATCGAGGACGCGTGAGTACCGAAAGACGACGGAGCGCCGGCGGGCGCCGCCGGGCAGGTGGCCCGGAGGACGCCCCGCCCGGCAACGGCGGCAGGCGCAGGGCCCCCGGCCCTGCCGGGGACGAACGCGCCGCCGGTAGCCGCAGGGCACGTGAAGACGATGGCGGTGGTTTCTGGGACGACGAGCGCCCCCGGAGGCGCCGACCGGCCGAGTCCCGGTCGGGTGGTGCCCCGCGCGAGGGCGCGCGGCGTCGTGCCGAATCGGAGCGCGGCGGGCGCCGCAGCACGACCCACGGAGCGCGTTCGGAGGGCGGACGCCGAGCTGCCGCCGGGGGTGGCGGGCGACGCCGCCCGCCGACCCGGGACGACTATGACGAGTACGACGAGCGCGGCCCGGTCAAGCGCTTCTTCGCCAAGGCGTGGAAGCCCGCGCTGGCCAGCCTCGCGCTGATCTTCATCGCCGGTGTCGTCGCGTTCGGCGTCGCGTACTGGCGGACGCCGGATCCGAACACCATGAACGCGCAGCAGGAAGCGAACATGGTGTCCACGCGTATCGCCTACGAGGACGGATCGGAGGCGGTCACCAGCGGCGAGCTCAACCGCCAGCCGGTGACCATCGAGCAGATCCCGCCTCAGGTGAAGCACGGCGTGCTCGCCGCGGAGCAGCGCAACTTCTACGACGAGCCCGGCATCTCCCTGCAGGGCACCCTGCGCGCCATCCTGGGCGGGGGCAAGAAGGGCGGTGGCTCGACCATCACCCAGCAGATGGCCCGGAACTACTACGAGGGCCTGACCCAGGAGCAGACCTACTCCCGCAAGTTCAAAGAGATCCTGATCTCGATGAAGGCCGGCAACACCATGGAGCCGGACACCATCCTGACGCAGTACCTCAACACGATCTACTTCGGCCGCGGCGCCTATGGCATCCAGGCCGCCTCGCAGGCCTACCTCGGCAAGGACGTCGAGGATCTCGACGAGGCCGAGGGTGCGCTCATGGGCGCGCTCATCCAGCAGCCCGGTAACTTCCAGAACGCGAAGTCCGACCCGAAGATGTTGGAACTGCTGGAAGAGCGCTGGGGCTACGCGGTCAAGGGCCTTGTGGAGATGCACGAGGACGACCCCGAACTCGGACTGTCCCGTGAAGAGGCCGACAAGCTGGAGTTCCCCGAGATCATCGAGTGGGACACCGGCGACGCCTTCGCCGGGGAGAAGGGCTACATCAAGAACGCGGTCGAGAACGAGGCCGAGCGGCGCTACGGCCTCACGGCGCAGGACATCGCCACCGGCGGCTACCAGATCACGACCTCGCTCGACCCGGACCTGATGGAGGCCGCCTCGGAGGCGTTCGAGAAGGCCGTGCCCAACCTGCCGGAGGAGACCGTCGAGGGCCTGGCCGCGGTCGACCCGTCGACCGGTGAGATCAAGGCGTTCCATGGTGGCGACGACTTCACAAAGGAGGCCGACAACTCGCTCTACCTGCAGTCGCAGGCGGGTTCGGCGTTCAAGCCCTATGTGCTGGCCGCCGCACTGGAGAACGGCTACAGCCTGAAGAGCAAGTTCGACGGGAACTCCCCGCAGACCTTCCCGGGACTCTCCGACCCGGTCCAGAACGACAGCAACAAGTCGTACGGCACGGTCGACCTGGTCGAGTCGACCGCGGATTCGGTCAACACCAGCTACGTGCAGCTCGCCATCAAGGTCGGCCCGGCCAACGTGGTCGAGACCGCGAAGAAGGCGGGGATCAGGGAAGAACGGTTCGCCACCGCGGACCTCGGCCCGAACATCGCGCTGGGCACCTACCAGGTGACCGCCCTGGACCAGGCCTCCGGCTACGGCATCTTCGCCAACGAGGGCAAGTACGTCGAACGCCACATGATCACCGAGGTCAAGGACCGGAACGGCAAGGTCCGTCCGCCGCTCGACGACGACCCCGTAGCCGAGGGGGATCAGCCCGCGATCGACGCCGACAGCGCCGCCGACGCCACCTACGCCATGACCCAGGTGGTCGAGGACGGCGGTGGTAAGAACGCCGCGCTGCCCGACGGCCGCCCCGTGGCGGGCAAGACCGGTACCTCCAGTGACGCCAAGTCGGCGTGGTTCGTGGGCTACACGCCGCAGCTGTCGGTGGCGGTCGGCTTGAGCCGTACCGACGGCAAGCAGCTGGAGATCCCCGGCGTCCAGGACGTCTACGGTGGTACCACCTCCGCCAAGATCTGGCGCGAGTTCATGACCGTGGCCATGAAGGATGTCCCGAAGCAGAACTTCCCGCCCCCCGCGTGGAAGGGTGAGGAGCGGGACTTCCTTCCCGAACCCGACCCGAACGCCTCGGAGTCGCCCGACCCCGACGCCGCGGAGTCGCCCGAGCCGGAGACCTCCGAGTCCCCGGATCTGGAGCCGACGGAGTCGCCCGACCCGGACCCGACGGAGTCGCCCGACCCCTGCGGTCCGCTCGGAGGGCCCGACTGCGACTCGAACCGCCCCGGCGGTGGCGGCGGTAACGAGGGAAACTCCGGGGGCGGTAACGAGGGCAACCCCGGAGGCGGGGGCAATCCCGGCGGTGGAGGAGACGGCGGAGACCGCGAGGACGGCGGAATCGGTATCGCCAACGCGCGGGACTGACGGATGAGAACCGCACCGAGCCAGTGAGGTAAGGAAGAGCAGTGACCTCCACGTCCGGTGGCTCCGGACAGCTGCGTGCCGGCGACGATGACACCATCGCCGCCGGCACGCGGCGTATCACGGGCCAGTCGACACCGCCATGGGCGGCCCTCGCCGCGATCGGGGTGGCCGGGGCGCTCCTCGGCTACCTGGCCAAGATCCCCTGCCGGTTCGGCGGCGCGTGGGTGGACGGCGGCCAGTACGCCTACGCCTGCTACAGCGACATCTTCCCGCTGTACTACCGCGACGGCCTGGACGACGGCACCATCCCCTACCTCGATCAGCCGGTCGAGTACCCGGTCCTCACCGGCGGACTGATGCACCTCATGGCGCGGGCCGCCGCCTGGCTGCCGGACACCGCCGCGCGGGCGGCGGGCTACTTCGACCTGACGGCCGCGGTCCTGGCGGCGTGCCTGGTGGCGGTGGTCCTCGGCACCGGGTACCTGGTCGGGCGGGGCGGGGTCGCGGCCGATGGTGGCTCTCGCCCCTTCGACCGGCGGGCGGCGCTGCTCGCCGGGGGGTTCGTCGCGCTGGTCCCGGCGGCGTTCCTGACCACCTACATCAACTGGGACCTGCTGGCGGTCGCCCTGCTGACCGGTGGGCTCGTCGGCTATGCGCGGGGGTGGCGGTGGCGCGCCGGGGCGCTCGTCGGGCTGGCCGTCGCCGCGAAGTTCTACCCGTTCCTCTTCTTCGGCCCCCTGCTGGTGCTGACGCTGCGCGACCTGTGGCGGGGCCGCGGCCAAGGCGTCGGCGGTGGGGTGGCGGTCGGCGACTTCCTGCGCACCCTCGGCGGGGCCGTGCTCGCCTGGGCGGCGGTGAACGTTCCCGTCCTCGTCGCGGCCCCGGCCGGGTGGGCGGAGTTCTTCGAGTTCAGTAGCGAGCGCGGCACCGACTGGGGGTCCGTCTTCTACGTGCTGGGCGGCTTCGGCCTGTTCGACAGCGGCGATCGCGACCTGGTCAACCTCACCGGGACGCTGAGCCTGGCCGCCGCGTGCCTGGGCATCGCCGTGCTCGGCCTCCTCGCGCCTCGGCCGCCCCGGCTGGAGCAGCTGCTCTTCCTCACCGTGGCGGCGTTCCTCATGACGAACAAGGTGTGGTCGCCGCAGTTCGTGCTGTGGCTGCTCCCCCTCGCGGTGCTCGCCTGGCCGCGGACGGTGCGGCCGTGGCCGGCCGTCGCGGTGTTCGTCCTGTGGCAGCTCGCGGAGGTCGGCTACATCCTCGGTATCTGGCAGCACCTGCTCTTCATGACCACCCGGGGGGAGGACGGAACGGCGTCGGCCGGGCTCGACTTCGCCGCCTACGCCGTGCTGTCGTTGGGGCGGCTGTCAGCCCTGGCCGTGGTGTGTGCGCTGGTGGTCGTGGACTGTCTGCGAAGGGGCGATTCCGCCTCTTGACGGCTGGTAGCCTTGGCTTTTGTCTGGCTAAAAGCCCTCCTGCCATGGAGAGACCATGGCCGCGATAGTCCAGAGGAGGTTACGAACGCCTATGCGTCGTTACGAAGTCATGGTCATCCTCGACCCCAACCTCGACGAGCGTACGGTCTCGCCGTCGCTGGAGCAGTTCCTGGGCGTCGTCCGCAACGACGGCGGTTCGGTCGAGAAGGTCGACGTCTGGGGGAAGCGCCGCCTCTCCTACGACATCGCCAAGAACGCCGACGGCATCTACGCGGTGATCGACCTCACGGCCGAGCCCGCCACCGTCAAGGAGCTGGACCGCCAGCTCAACCTCACCGAGGCCGTTCTGCGCACCAAGGTTCTCCGCCCCGAGGCGCACTGACGCGATCCGCGTCACCGCGTCGACCGTACGCCTGATCCGACTACTTCCAACCGGAGCCAATCCCATGGCAGGCGAAACCCAGATCACGCTCATCGGCAACCTCGTCGATGACCCTGAACTGCGCTTCACCCCCAGCGGGGCCGCGGTCGCGAACTTCCGCGTCGCGTCCACCCCGCGTGTCTTCGACCGCCAGAGCGGTGAGTGGAAAGATGGCGAAGCCATGTTCCTCACCTGCGCCGTCTGGCGGCAGTACGCGGAGAACGTCGCTGAGAGTCTGCAGCGCGGCATGCGCGTCATCGTGCAGGGCCGCCTCAAGCAGCGCTCGTTCGAGGACAAGGAAGGGCAGAAGCGCAGCGTCTTCGAGATCGACGTCGAAGAGGTCGGTCCCGCACTGCGCTACGCCACCGCCAAGGTGACGAAGTCGCAGCGCCAGGGCGGCGGTTTCGGTGGTGGCGGCGGCGGATTCGGCGGCGGTCCCCAGCAGGGCGGCGGAGGCTACGGCAACCAGGGGGGCGGCTTCGGCGGCCCGCAGGGTGGCCGTTCCGGTCCTCCCGCCGACGACCCGTGGGCGACCAACGGCGGCGGCGGTGGCTTCGGCGGCGGCGGAGGGTTCTCCGACGAGCCGCCGTTCTAACACCGTTCCCAGCGGTATTTCTGTCCGAATGACCATCCCCGGAGAGATCCGGGGCTCTTGAACAAGGAGCACCACGATGGCGAAGCCGGCAGTGCGCAAGCCCAAGAAGAAGGTTTGCCTTTTCTGCCAGGAGAAGCTGTCCTACATCGACTACAAGGACACGACTCTGCTGCGCAAGTTCATCTCCGACCGCGGCAAGATCCGCGCCCGTCGGGTGACCGGCAACTGCACCCAGCACCAGCGCGACGTCGCCACGGCGATCAAGAACGCCCGCGAGATGGCGCTGCTGCCCTACACCAGCACCGCTCGCTAACCGGGGAATTCCGAGGGAGGTATTAGTCGTGAAGCTGATTCTGACCCACGAGGTCAATGGTCTCGGTGCCCCGGGCGACGTCGTCGAGGTGAAGGACGGCTACGGCCGCAACTACCTGCTGCCCCGCGGGTTCGCCATCCGGTGGACGCGCGGCGGGCAGAAGCAGATCGACTCGATCCGCCGCGCCCGTGCCGCCCGCGACATCCGCAACCTGGACGACGCCAAGCAGGCCGCCGGCCAGCTGGGCGCGCTGACCGTGAAGCTGACGCAGCGCGCCGGCGAGGGCGGCCGCCTGTTCGGCTCGGTGACCGCGGCGGACGTCGCCGAGGCCGTCAAGGCCGCCGGCGGCCCGCAGGTCGACAAGCGCCGTATCGAGATCCGCAACCCGATCAAGTCCGTCGGGGACCACAAGGTGGAGGTCCGCCTCCACCCCGAGGTCACCGCGACGATCGCACTGGAGGTCGTCGGCGCCTGACGCCGAACCGGCCTCCGGGCACCGGTGCCCATGAGTACAGCGGTCCCGCCCCCGTTCCGGGGGCGGGACCGCTGGCGTTGTGGGAGGTTGAGGACACACCGAAAAGCAAGGGGTGATCGCTTGATCACGCTTTGCGACTTATCTTTCTGTTGGGGAGCTGCTTCCACACAGGAAGGACGGGGCTTGGATATGTCCGATCAACGGCGACACCACGACGACCGCAGTCAGGGCATGACCCGCAGGAGGGCGCTGCACACGGCCGCCCTGGCAGCGGGAGGGGCGTTGCTCGGGGGAGCGGCCGTCCTGGGGGACGCCGACTCCGCTGTGGCCGAAGCACGACCCTACATCTACACGCGCTCCCAGTGGCGCGCCCGCTCGGCGCGCCGTCCCGCCCAGGTGCTCAACCGGCGACCGGACCGGATCGTGGTGCACCACACCGCGACGCCCAACAGCACGAACTACAGCACGAGCCATGCGGCCTCGCTCTCGCGCGCCATCCAGCGCCACCACATGGACAGGAACGGGTGGGACGACATCGGCCAGCAGCTCACCATCAGCCGGGGCGGCTACATCATGGAGGGGCGCAACAGCGTGATCTCCGCGCTCGGCCAGGGCAGGCACGTGGTCGGGGCGCACACCGCCAATCACAACGCGCACACGATCGGCATCGAGAACGAGGGCACCTACACGTCGACGACGCCGCCCGGCGTGCTGATGAACTCCCTCATCGAGCTATGCGCCTACCTCTGCGCGGTCTACCGGCTCGACCCGCGCCGCGCCATCGTCGGGCACCGCGACTACAACGCGACCAACTGCCCCGGGGACCGGCTGTACGCGATGCTGCCGATGCTGCGCACCAACGTGGCGCAGCGCATGAGCACCCTGGGGCTGCCCCTGGTGATCCGAGCCGACGAGCTGCTGGAGGCGCCGGAGGAGCTGCTGCCGACCTTCCCCGAGGTGCCGACGAACGAACGCGGCGACCTCTTCTACCACGGACCCGCCCTCGGGAGCGGAGAGGCGGCCTGAACAGGGCGGCGTGTGGTCAGGGGCGCGTGGCGCCGGTGACGAGCCACGCGTCACCCCTGGCCCGCAGCCCCAGGGTCACGCCACGGGCGCAGATCCACACGCCGAAGGCCAGCCACAACCGGAACAGCCCGTTCGGGTCGCCCTCCGGGGTCGTCCACAGCACCAGGGCGGCCAGCGGTAGGAAGACGAGCATCGTCCACAGGCTGGCCCAGGCGAGGTAGCGCTGGTCGCCGGCGCCCATCAGGATGCCGTCGAGCACCATCACCACGCCGCTGGCGGGCTGCAGGGCGGCGACCAGGACGAGCGTTCCCAGGATGAGGGCGTGTACCCGCGGGTCGGAGGTGAAGGGGAGGGGCGCCCACGGCCGGACGAGCAGGACCAGCGCGGCGAACAGAACGCCGATGAGCACACCCCACTCCACCATGCGGCGGGTGGCGGCCCGGGCTCCGGCGCGGTCGCCCGCGCCCAGGTAGCGTCCGATGATCGCCTGCCCGGCGATCGCGATGGCGTCCATGGCGAACACCAGTAGGGCCCAGATCTGGAACGCCACCTGGTGGGCGGCGATCTCGGGGTCGCCGAGGCGGGCCGCGACCGCGGTCATGACCACCAGCACCACGCGCAGCGAGACGGTGCGGGTGAACAGCGCGGCACCGGTCGCGGCGGCGGCCTTGAGCCCGTCGAGGTCCGGGGTCAGGCCGACGCCGTGGCGGCGGGCGGCGCGGACGACCATGGCGATGTAGACCGCCGCACCGGCCGTCTGCGCGAACACGGTGGCCCACGCCGACCCGGCGATACCCCAGCCCAGGCCGAGCACGAAGGTGACGGTGAGCGCGATGTTGGCCAGGTTGGAGCCCACGGCGACGAGCAGCGGGGTCTTCGCGTCGTGCAGGCCCCTCAGGACCCCGGTTCCCGCCATGATGACGAGTAGTGCGGGCGCGCTCAGCAGGCTGATCCGCAGATAGGTCAGGGCGTAGGGGGCCACTTCGGGCGATGCGCCCAGCGCCTGCACCAGCCAGGTGGCCGACACCTGGCCGACGGCCACCACCGCGATACCGATGACCAGTGCCAGCCACAGGCCGTCGATCCCGGTGCGTATCCCGGCGGGCACGTCCCCGGCACCGAACCGGCGGGCCACCGCCGCGGTGGTGCCGTAGGCGAGGAAGATGCACAGGTTGGCCAGCGTCAGGAGGACCTGGCTGGCCACCCCGAGCCCGCCCAGTGCCTGCGTGCCGAGCGTGCCCACGACGGCGGAGTCGGTCAGCAGGAACAGCGGTTCCGAGATGAGGGCGAAGAACGTGGGGACGGCGAGGAGGAAGATCTGCCGGTCGTGGACGTGCCGGAACGGCAGGGCGGAGAGCAGTCTGGGCATGGCTCTGCCACGTTAGCGGACAGGCGTTCGAGGGGGTGCGGTGAGATCCACAACTGAGGGCTGCGCCTGTGGATAACTTGTGGACAGTCGGGTGTGAACTTTCTTTCATGCACACCCTGGGCATAGCGTTTCTGCAGGTCACATAGCATGTGCGCTGGTGTCGGGGAAGTTATCCACAACCGTTGTGCACAAGCTATCCGCAGAAACGCGCGGTTCGTCCACAGGATCTCCCCAGCTGTATCCACAGGCCGCTTTGCATCCGCTGTCCCCAGTCGCGACAATCCAAGTCCCGGCATGGGCATCGTGCCGGTCGGGTCCCAGGGGGAGAGTTCGTGAGCGTCGCTGATCATACGCCGGAGGAAGGCAGCGGATTCGACCGCACCCCTCCGCATGACATCAAGGCGGAGCAGAGCGTGCTCGGCGGCATGATGCTCTCCAAGGAGGCCATCACCCAGGTCGTGGAGATCGTCCGCTCGCACGACTTCTACCGCCCGGCGCACCAGACCATCTTCGACGCCATCGTCGACCTCTTCGCCCGCGGTGAGCCGGTGGACGCCATCACCGTCAACGCCGAACTCACCAAGCGCGGCGAGGCGGCCCGCGTCGGCGGCGCCGTCTACCTCCACACCCTCACCGAGTCCATCCCCACGGCGGCCAACGCCGGCTACTACGCCAACATCGTCTCCGACCGCGCGATCCTCCGCCGCCTGGTCGAGGTGGGCACCCGCATCGCCCAGATCGGCTACGCGGGCGACGGCGAGGTCGACGACCTCGTCGACCACGCCCAGGCCGAGATCTACAAGGTCGCCGAGAAGCGCACCGGCGACGACTACCTCCCGCTGAGCGACATCATGCCGGGCGCCCTCGACGAGATCGAGGCCATCTCGGCCCACGACGGCTCCATGACCGGCGTCCCTACCGGCTTCACCGACTTCGACCAGCTCACCAACGGCCTCCATGCCGGACAAATGGTGATCATCGCGGCCAGGCCGGCCGTTGGCAAATCGACACTAGCCCTGGATTTCGCCCGGGCAGCGTCCATCAAGAACCAGCTGACGTCGGTGTTCTTCAGTCTGGAGATGGGGCGCAACGAGATCGTCATGCGGCTGCTGTCGGCCGAGGCGCGGGTGCCGCTGCACACCATGCGCTCGGGGCTGATGACCGACGACGACTGGGCGCGGCTCGCGCGCCGCATGGGCGAGGTCGCCAGTGCGCCGCTGTTCATCGACGACTCCCCGAACATGTCGATGATGGAGATCCGCGCCAAGTGCCGCCGCCTCAAGCAGCAGCACGACCTCAAGCTGGTCGTCGTCGACTACCTGCAGCTGATGAGCTCACCCGGCCGGGTGGAGAGCCGCCAGCAGGAGGTCTCCGAGATGTCCCGGTCCCTGAAGCTCCTGGCCAAGGAGCTTGAGGTCCCGGTCATCGCGCTGTCGCAGCTCAACCGTGGTCCGGAGCAGCGTACCGACAAGAAACCCCAGGTCAGCGACCTTCGTGAGTCCGGGTGTCTGACGGCCGACACGCGTGTCCTGCGCGCGGACACCGGCGCCGAGGTCACCATGGGGGAGCTGTACCGCAGTGGTGAGCGCGACATCCCGGTGTGGTCGCTGGACGAGCGCCTGCGCCTGGTCCCCCGCACGATGACCCACGTCTTCTCCAGCGGGGTCAAGGAGACCTTCCGGTTGCGTCTGACCTCGGGCCGCGAGGTGACGGCGTCCGGCAACCACCCGTTCTTGACCTATGACGGGTGGAAGCAGCTGAGTGATCTCTCCTCGGGCACTCGGATCGCGGTCCCGCGCCACGTTCCGGCTCCTTCGGAGACCAGGGAGTGGGCCGAAGCGGAGGTCGTCCTTCTCGCCCACCTCATCGGCGATGGCTCGTTCGTCAGGCGGCAGCCACTGCGCTACGCGAGCGTGGACGAGGCGAACCTCGCGGCCGTGTCCAAGGCCGCCGAGCACTTCAGGGTCACCGCCGTTCGCGACGACTTCGCGCAGGCGCGGGTGACCACGCTGCGCCTGCCAGCACCGTTCCGGTTGGCCCGAGGCAAGCGCAACCCGATCGCCGCCTGGCTGGACGACCTGGGGCTCTTCGGGCTGCGCAGTCATGAGAAGTTCGTACCGGAACCGGTCTTCGGGCTGTCCCAGCGGCAGGTGGCGCTGTTCCTCCACCATCTCTGGGCGACCGACGGGTGTGTCCACTGGGACGCGAAGGCCGGACAGGCCCGGATCTACTACGCCTCGACGAGCCATCGCCTGATCTCCGACGTGGCGGCGCTCTTGGCCCGGTTCAACATCATGACCAGGATCAAGCCGACGCGTAAGGGGAACTACCGGACCTGCTATCAGCTCCTCATCCATGGCACCGAGAACCAGCAGCGTTTTCTGGAGAGGATCGGCTGCAACGGGGGCCGTGATGCTCAGGTTCGCCGCTGTCTCGCGGAGCTGGCCGACAAGCAGCGGAACACGAATCTCGCTACCGTGCCGGTGCAGGTCTGGGATCGCGTGGGGGAGACGCTCAAGGAGCGGAAGATGCCGCACCGCGAGTTCGCCTCGGCGATGGGGACCCGGTTCTGCGGCAGCGCCATGTGGAAGCGTGCGCCGAGCCGGGAGCGGCTGGGTCGTGTCGCGGCGGTCCTGGACGACGCCGACCTGGAGCTGCTCGCTACCAATGACGTCTTCTGGGACGAGATCGCTGAGATCGAACCGCTCGGTGAGCAGGAGGTCTTCGACGCGACCGTCCTTGGTACGCACAACTTCGTGGCGAACGGTATCAACGTCCACAACTCGATCGAGCAGGATGCCGACATGGTCATCCTGCTCTACCGCGAGGACGTGCACGACAAGGAGTCCCCGCGGGCCGGGGAGGCCGACCTGATCGTGGCCAAGCACCGAAACGGCCCCACGGCCACGGTCACCGTGGCCTTCCAGGGGCACTACAGCCGATTCGTCGACATGGCGCCCGGGTGATGAGTCGACCTGGGTGACCCCGCGGGAGTACGCCGGTCGCCGACAAGAGCATGGGCGCATGCGCGAGGGGGCCGACCACCCTAGGTGGTCGGCCCCCTCGTCGGGCGTCTCCGGCCCGGTCAGGCCCAGCGGGCCTCGGGGCGCGTACGTCCGTTTTCGTCGGTGACCAGAACCCAGTTCAGTTGCGGTCGGCCGGTGGACAGTGTCTCCGTCGTCTCACGGGGTTCGGGCATCGTGATGCCCTGCTGCTGGACGCGGCTGCGTCCGGCGGTCGTGCGGAGCGCGGAGGGACGGGTCCGGCGGCGTGCCGGAGTGGGGCGGCTGGTCTGCGGCGCTCGGTTGACCTGGCGAGTCATGGCGACACCCCCCTCGTTCGTCTATCAGAGGACCCCAGTTAACCGTTTGTTCACTTTGAAGTCAATCGGGATTCGTCGTCATGTGTCCCGAATGTGGCTGTTGCGACCTTCCGGAAGTGGTGCTGTACAGGGAAAACGGACCGACCGGAGGTGGCGGGGGGTGTGGGCGGTATCACCGGCAGAAGGTGAACGAGAAGGTGAACGGCAGGGTGAACACCGGGGTGGCACCCGCCCGGCCGGAGGGTGCGGACACGAAAGAAGCGCCCGCCGAGGGGCGGGCGCGTCGGTGTGTAGCGGTGCCGGGAGCTAGCCGTTGTCCGGGAAGATGAGCCCGACGACCTCCAGGTAGAGCTGTTCCGGGTAGGGAACGAAGTTGATCCGGCTCAGTGCCTGGTCCTGACCGGCCGACTCCATGACGAAGGTGCCGTAGCCGAGGAACCGGCCGATGATCGAGCGCTCGAAGCGCATGTCGGTGACCTTGCCCAGCGGCATCATGTTGACCTGCCGGGTGATCAGGCCGGTGGTCAGCAGCAGGCGAGCCGAGGTGATGACGAAGTAGTCCACCGACCACTCCGCGACGCGCCACACGAACCAGACGAGCACGAGCAGCCACAGCCACCAGATGACCGCCAGCGCCGCAGCGCTGGCCGCCAGGACGGTGTTGCTCAGGATGCCCGCGACGATCAGTGCGCCGAGGACGATGGCGACGGGTGTCATCAGGACTGCGGGATGACGCCGGATGGTGACGACATCCTGTTCGTGGGGTAGCAGGTAGCGGTTGACCGATGCGGGGGCCCGGTTGGTCGGAGCTACGAGCTTCATGGCCGATCGACCCTCTTTACGCGCTCAAGGCGTTGACGAAGCGTGACAGGGATTCGGCCGCGGACATGAGACCGCCGAGGCCGGTCTCGATCACTCCCGCGGCGCTTTCAGGCTGGGTAAGCAGATAAAACGCAACGAAGGCGATGAGGGCGTACCCCAGCCATTTTTTCAACTTCGCCATGACCGAACTCCCCAAGAATGCAGCCGACCCACTGACCCAAGCTGATTGTTACACCGACAATCAAGCCCGTAAAGCCAGATGCCCGGCATCGGCGTGGCGTTCTTCGAGCGCGTGTGTGGTGTTGATCACTCTGCGTCCGGAGTCAGCGGCGCTCCGCGAACGCCAGGGCGAGCACCTGGAGGTGCTGGCGCGCGATCCGCTCCACCAGATCCGGAGTGGCCTTCCCGGTGACCTCCAGTGCCCCGTGCCGTGCGGCGTCGACACATCTGGCCACGGTCGCCTGCTGGTGCACGTCGGCGAACTCGGCGTGCAGGCGGTCGATGACCGCGGTGAAGTCGCGGGGCGGGGTCTGGGTCTTCTCGGGCATCTCACTCCTTGAGGGGAAGGGTGATCGCTGTCGTTCCGTGCTCACCGGACTGCGTTCGGTGAGCTTCCAGGAGGTCGAACGGCGGCTCGCGTTTGGTCGTCGGAGGCCTGTCAGTGCAGGTCAGGGTAGGTGATGCGGACCGTGGTGGCCCGGTGGGCCGCCTCGTCGGGCGGTGTTCGGGGAATCGGCGGTGCCGGAGGTGCGCCTTCCATGATCACTCTAATGTGTCACGTCTCCGTCTCAGAATGAATTCGGCTAAGGCAGATCGTCCTGTCCTGCGAGCCTGTATCCGGGCTTTCACGAGCCAGGATGTCGGGGTGTGTGGTGTGCTTCCCCGTTTTCGGACGTTCATTCATGGAGATCCGGAAAGATACAGAAAGCGCCCGACCGGTGAGGTCGGGCGCTTCGCCCGCTCATGGCGATCCGCGGCGCCGCGGAACGGGTGCGGGAGACCGGCACGGGATCGGAGGTTCAGGAGCAGCCGTACAGCCGATCCCCGGCGTCACCCAGCCCGGGGACGATGAACCCGTTCTCGTCCAGACGCTCGTCGACGGCGGCCGTGACCACGCGCAGCGTCGCGCCGTGGTCCGCCTGCAGGGTTTCGGTCAGCTTCTTCTCCACGGCGTTCAGCCCCTCGGGAGCGGCGAGCAGGCAGATCGCGGTGATGTGGTCCGCCCCGCGGTCCACCAGGAGCTTCAGGGCGGCGGCGAGCGTCCCGCCGGTCGCCAGCATGGGGTCGAGCACGTAGCACTGCCGTCCGGACAGGTCCTGCGGGAGGCGGTCGGCGTAGGTCGCCGGCTGGAGCGTCTGCTCGTCGCGCGCCATCCCCAGGAAGCCGATCTCGGCGGTCGGGAGCAGGCGGGTCATCCCGTCGAGCATGCCGAGCCCGGCGCGCAGGATCGGCACCACCAGCGGGGTCGGCCGGGTCAGCTGCACACCGGTCATGGGGGTCAGCGGAGTGTCCACGGTCACGTCGGCGACACGCACGTCCCGGGTCGCCTCGTAGGCGAGCAGCGTGACCAGTTCGTCGGTCAGGCGGCGGAACGTGGGCGAGTCGGTGTGCACGTTGCGCAAGGTCGTGAGCTTGTGCGCGACGAGCGGATGGTCGACGACCAGGGTTTCCATTGAACACTCCGGATGAGCTGGGCAAACGAGCGGGGAGTCGGCGTCCGAGTCTAGTGCGGTCCGGAGGGGCACCGGATCCGTGAGTGACGATTCGGGTTTGACTTCCTAGATCCCGTTCTGCCGAGGACGGGATGTCCGTTCTAATAGGACGTGTGAGCGCGGACTTCTATCACGGTGACAGGCCCTCTGGGACGGAGCGTGTCGTGGACGAGAACAGGCACCACCATGACGCCGCACCGGCCGATCTGCGATCCTGGCCGGACGATGGCCTGCCTGGTGGGGTGACGATGACGGAACTCGAACAGAGCGACGACGACGAATCCGGCGACTTCGCGGCCGTCGCCTACCGGGAAGAGGAGCTCTGGGACGTCTACTGCCTCCCCGAGGCCCTGGCCCAGGACTTCTCCGGGCTGCTCCACGCGCTGCGCCAGCAGCCGAGCATCAGCGGAGCGATCGGCCTGGTCTCGGTCGGCGACGACTTCTTCATCATCATCCGCGTCTACGGCCGCGACGACGTCAGCCTGTTCCTGTCCGACGTGACCGCCTCCATCGACTGGCCGGTGGCCCGCGAGGTCCTGGACTACCTGGAGATCGACGTCCCGGACGACGAGGACCTCGACCAGGTGCTGCCCGCGGGCGACCTGTCGATCCTGGCCGACCTCGGCATGGACGAGATGGAACTCGGCGCGCTCGCCGGCGACCTCGACCTCTACCCCGACGAGGTCCTGGCGAGCATCTCCGAGCGGCTCGGATTCCAGCAGGCGTTCCAGCGTGCCCTCGACGGGATGGGGTAGGGATTCCTGCGGCTGGAACCGGGAGCGGACGGGAGCGGACGGTGCCGATCTTCTCGGTTCTCTTCTTCCGCGCGGTCGGCGTGTGGAGGGGAGAAGTGGTGGACCTGGCGGGCACGGAGAGCATCGACGACATCGCCGATCTCATGCGCGATGTCGCCGCCGCCCGCGATGTCGAGGCGGTCGACGGCACCATGGTCCTGATGATGGAGGCGGATGACGAGTGGTTCGGCGTCATCCGGGTCGACGACCACGCCGACCCCCGGGTGTTCCTGTCCGACGTCCGTGTGGTGGGCGAGTACCCGATCGCGGCGCTGCTCCTGGACAGCGGTGACGTGCACGCCCCCCAGCAGCGCGAGGGCACCGGCCAGCAGCCCTACCCCGACCCGGGGGGCGACGAGGAGCTTCTGGCGGACCTCGGAACGTCGGGCAAGGCCCTGCGGTCGATGGCGGTGGCCGAGGGGGCGCTGCCCGGTGACGTGCTCGCCGACCTCGCCGACCGGGCCGGCTTCGGCGACGTGCTGGACATGCTGCACTCATGAACGCGGGGGAACGGGCCATGGGGCGGGCGGAGATCGACGCCGCGCTGCGACTCGCGCTGGCCGAGAGCGATCTCACCTCGGGCAGCGAGGACGTGCCGGTCGGGGCCGTGGTGCTGGATCCCGAGGGCGTCCTCATCGGTTCGGGCCACAACGAGCGCGAGGCCGTCGGGGACCCCACCGCACACGCCGAGCTGCTGGCGATCCGCTCCGCCGCCCGGCACCTGGGCGCGTGGCGGCTGACCGGGTGCACGCTCGCCGTCACCCTGGAGCCGTGCACGATGTGCGCCGGGGCCATCGTGCAGGCGCGCGTCGAGCGCCTCGTCTTCGGCGCCCGTGACGCCAAGGCGGGCGCGGTCGGTTCGCTGTGGGACGTGGTCCGCGACCGCAGGCTGAACCACCGGCCGGAGGTCATCCCGCCCGACCTCGTGAGCAGTGACATCGCAGAAAGATGCGGTGGGATGCTGACCGAGTTCTTCTCACGGCGTCGTTTCGGGTAAACTCACTCGCGGTGGATTCGCCTAGTGGCCGATGGCGCCCGCCTCGAAAGCGGGTAAGGGGCAACCCTTCGAGGGTTCAAATCCCTCATCCACCGCGTCTGGCCGCCCTGGTCCTCCAGGGCGGCCATTTCCTTATGCTCGGGCGGTCGCGCCCGGGTTCCGGCTCCCGCCCCCCGACCGGGATCCGCGCGGCGGCCTGCTCTGGGACCGTCAGGACCGATGCGACGTCGCCACCCGCAGGTGGGTCGGCACCGGAAGGATTCGCATGAGCGCAGGGTCTCCGCCGCCCGGGCCGCCCCGGCCTCCGTCCGGACCGCAGGGGCCGTACCAGGGCCCTCCGGGCTGGTACGGCCCGCACCTGCCGGGCGGGCCCGGGGGCCCCAACGGGGGCTGGGGCGGCCCCGGGATGGGCGGGGACTACCCGCCGCCCCCGAAGCGGACCGGCCTGTGGATCGCGCTCGGTGCCGGCGCGGTGCTCGTGGTGCTCACGGTCGTCGGCCTGGTCCTCGCCGTGGGGCTGCCCGGCTACGACGACGCGTCCGAGACGGACGGCTCCCGTCCGACCGGCGGCGCCCACGGCGACGGCCGGGACGGGACTCCGGAGCCGGACGGGGATCCGGCCCGCTACACCGGCCCGGACCGGCCGACGAAGGTGGAGATCGGCGCCGGCCCCTACGAGCTCCCCGACGACCCCTGCGCCGCCTTTTCCCCCGAGACCCTGGTGGGCCTGGGGATCGACGGGGAGAAGGGGGAGCCGACCCTGACCGACTCCACGATCGCGAGCTGTACCTGGTACCACCTGGCCGGCGACGGGTCGTTCCACAATGTCCAGGTCGACTACACCGTGCCGCCGGATGACCCGACGTCGGTGGCCGATGCCGAGCAGATGTACGACTTCCACGCGGAGAAGGGCGTCGGCATCCTCGGCGACCGGGTCGAGGAGGAGAAGTCCGACGTCGGCGACGAGAGCGTGGTCGTCCTCACCAGGATGAAGGACGACGGCCACCACGAAGCGACGGCGCTGGTCCGCAAGGACAACATCATGGTCGAGGTGAGCCGCGGCATCCGCCCGGACCCCTCGGACACCTCCGGCGACCCCACCATCGAGTGGGCCGATGCCCAGAAGCTGATGCCCGAACTGGCCCGCCAGGCGCTGAACAACGTGGGTTGACCGGCGCAGGGCCCCGGCGCCACCGTGCCGGAGCCCTGAGCAGCCCTGCCGCGGCGCGGGCCCGTGCGTCACCCCTCCGCGACGGCTTCCAGCGGGCTCAGCGCGGCTGCCCGGCGCGCCGGGAGGGTGGCCGCGACCCCGCCGATCGCAAGCGACCCCAGGCACACGAGGAGCAGGGTTCCCCAGGGCACCACCAGCCGGTACTGCTCGATCGCGCCGTTGGCCAGCGAGCCGACCGCCCAGGCGCCGAACAGTCCGCCCGCCAGGCCGAGGAGCGTTCCGAACGCGGCGACCGTCACCGCCTCCAGGCGGATCATCCGCCGGATGCCGGCGCGGTCCATGCCGATGGCGCGCAGCACCCCGATCTCGCGGGTGCGCTCCGCGACCGAGATGGCCATGGTGTTCACGATGCCGAGCACGGCGATCACGGCGCCGATGGCCAGCAGCCCGTAGAACAGCGTCAGCAGGCTGCTCACGGCACCGCCGGCCTCCCGGATGAGTGCGCCGCGGTCCGCCACCTTGAGCAGCGGATTGCGGTCCACGGCGGCGCGCAGCTGCGCCTCGGTGGCCTGCGAGGTCACGCCGCCGTTCGTGCGGACGAGGATCCGCTGCACGGATCCGGGCCGGAAGCTGCTCTCCTGCACCTCGCCGAGGGCACCCAGCGCGTCCCCGGCGGTGGGGTTGTCCCGGTAGACGCCCACGACGGTGTAGGGGGTGAAGTCCTCACCCGGCCCCATGCGGGCGTTGAGCTCATCGCCGGCGCTCACCCCGTGTTCCCGGGCGATGGTGCTGGAGACGGCGATCCGGCCCGGACCGAGGTCGTCGAGGGAGCCACTGGTGAAGTCCAGTTTCATGGTGTCGTCCACGGTGCCGGGGTCGACGCCGGAGATCTGCCGGACGTCGCCGCCGACGAACAGGGTGGAGTCCGTGACGGCGGTCGCGGTCCGCACCGCGGCAGTGTCGGCCACCCGTTCGACGGCGTCCGGGTCGATGCCGGTCGTCGGAGTGCGGGTGCTGATCACGTAGTCGGCGCCGAGGCCGGCCGCGGCCTGGTGGTCGAGGGCCTGCTCGGTGGAGTTCCCGATCACGGCGAGCCCGGCGACCAGCGCTGTGCTGATCATCAGGGTGGCTGCGGTGGCCGCGGTGCGCCGCGGGTCGCGCAGCGCGTTGTCCCGGGCGAGGCGGCCGCTGATCCCGAAGCGGCCGGTCAGCCGTCCGGACATCCGGATCACGGGGGCGGCGAGCAGTGGCGCCAGCACGATCATGGCGGCGCCCACGGCGGCGCAGCCGAGCATCGCGGTCTGCAGGTTCTCCACTGACGCGTCCTCCGCCCCGGCGAGCGACACCAGCAGACCGGCGCCAGGGACGAGGAGACCCAGTCCCGCCGCGCAGCGGATCCAGGGACGGGTGGCGGTGGACTGCCGGTCGGCCGAGCGCATCGCCTCGACGGGTGCGACCTTCGCCGCCCTGCGGGACGGCAGCCACGCGGCGAGCACGGTGACACCCACGCCCACGCCGAGCGCCGCCGCGATGGGGCGCGGGCCGATCACCAGGGGGCCGCGGGGCAGGGTCTCCCCCGTCATGCTCAGGATGTCCGGCAGCACCCGGGCGATGCCGAGCCCGAGCAGGAAGCCGAGGGCCGATGCGGCGAGGCCGAGCAGGACGGCCTCCAGGAGGACGGAGCCGACCACCTGGCGGCGCGAGGCGCCGATCGCCCGCAGCAGCGCGATCTCGCGGTTGCGCCGGTTCACGAGCATGGTGAACGTGTTGACGACGAGGAACGAGCCGATGAACAGCGAGACCCCGGCGAAGATCATCGGCAGCTTGGCGTAGCCCCGGGTCAGGGTGTCGACAAGGATGGCCTGCTGGTCGGCCTGGGCGGTGCCGGTCACCGCCTCGGCCCGGTCGGACGGGAGCACCGCGGTGACCCGGTCGGCGAGCTCGGCCTCGCCGGTGCCGGGCTCGGCGGACAGGTCGATCCCGGTGTAGGCGCCCGGGGACGCGAACAACTCCTGGGCGGTGGCCGTGTCGAACAGGGTGAGGGTGCCGCCGGCGGTCACCCGGGTATCGTCGGTGGTGACGATCCCGACGAGCCGCTTGGCCATCACCGGGCCGTCGGTGGCCAGCGTGACCGTGTCGCCGATGCCGAAACCGCCGGCCTCGGCGGTACCGGTGTCCACGGCGAGTTCACCGCCGTTGTGCGGGGCGCGGCCCTCGACCAGCGGATAGCGGGTGTCCTCGCCGTTCTTCCCCGGCACGTAGGCGGCGGCCGGGTTCGCCCAGGCTTTATCGGCCCGGAGCGGGGCACCGTCGGCCGCGTTCAGCACGGCCGAGCCGTCGACCGCGGGACGCACCTCGGCGACGCCGGGCACGTCGGCGAGTTCCGCTGCCAGGGCGTCGTCGAGCACGGGGGCGGGCCGGTCTCCGGCGGACCCCGGTGGTGGGTCCTTCGGGATCACGGTGACCGCGGTGTCCGCGAAGTTCTTCGACGCGGCTGCGCGGTAGGCGGCGGAGGAGGAGTCGGCGAAGACGAGGGTGCCGGAGACGAACGCGACACCCAGGCAGACCGCGAGGACGGTCATGGCCAGACGGGCTTTGTGCGCGAAGACGTTGCGCAGGGCTGTTCTCAGCATGATGGGCTTTCGCAAGACGTGGCGGAACAGGGACGTGCGGCCTGGGGCGCCGAACCGTCCGTTGATCTCGGCGAAGTGCACCGAATGATCGGCGGTGGTTTCTTGTGTTCAGTGCACTTCGCCGAGATCAACTTCAGGATCCGGTGGGCGCGGCGCGGGTCAGCGGGTGCGTGAGTGGGTGTGGAGTGCGGGGGGCTGGGGGTTTCCCTCGGACAGGCGCCGCATCAGGTCCGGGACCCGGTCCGGGGTGGGGTGGGCCACCTCGTCGACCAGGCGGCCGTCGGCGAGGAAGACCACCCGGTCGGCGTAGCCTGCGGCGACGGGGTCGTGGGTGACCATGACCACGGTCTGGCCGAGTTCGCGCACCGAGTCGCGCAGGAAGCCGAGGACCTCGGCCCCGGAGCGGGAGTCCAGGTTGCCGGTGGGTTCGTCGCCGAAGACGATCGCGGGCCGGGAGGCCAGGGCGCGGGCGACGGCGACGCGCTGCTGCTGCCCGCCGGACAGCTGTGCGGGCCGGTGGTCGAGGCGGTCGGCGAGGCCGACCATGGCGACCACGCGGTCCAGCCAGTCCCGGTCCGGGCGGCGTCCGGCGATGGTCAGCGGCAGCGTGATGTTCTCCAGCGCGGTCAGCGTCGGCAGCAGGTTGAACGCCTGGAAGATGAACCCGATCCGGTCGCGCCGCAGCGCCGTGAGCTTCCGGTCGTCGAGCGTGCTCAGTTCGGTCGTGCCGACCCGCACGGAGCCGGAACTGGGCGAGTCCAACCCGGCGGCGCAGTGCATCAGGGTGGATTTGCCGGAGCCTGAGGGGCCCATGATCGCGGTGAACTCGCCCTCCCGGAAGGCGATGCCGACCCGGTCCAGGGCGACGACGCGGTTGTCGCCACTGCCGTAGACCTTCGACAGGTCGGTGGTGGCGGCCGCGATCCTGTCCATGGGGTGCGGTGTGTGCGGGGCACGGGGCTCGGTGGTCACAGTGAGGTGCCCCGAGGTTTCCGGACAGGGACCCAATAAGATGGTCCCGTAAGGAAACGAGGGGAAGAATTGAGCAGGGCAAGCAAGTACTCGCCGGAGTTCCGCGAGGAAGCAGTACGAATCGCGATCGAGTCCGGGCGTCCGATCGCGCATGTCGCCAAGGAACTCGGTGTCAACTCCGAAACCCTGCGCACGTGGGTCAAACGCCATCAAGAGAGCCGCGCCCCCGAAGAACCCGGACTCGACCTGAGCGAGCGCGCCCGCCTCCGGGAACTCGAACGGATCAACCGCGAACAGGCCAAAGAAATCGAGTTTCTAAAAAAAGCGGCCGCGTACTTCGCGAAGGATCGTCCGTAAGCGACAAATACGAGTTCATCGAGACCATGCGTTTCGATGACACCGCGAAGTACGCCTTCACCGTCGACTTCATGTGCTCCCGCCTCGACGTGTCCCGATCGGGGTACTACGAATGGCGAGCCCGACCGGAATCAGCAACCCATCAGCGGCGAGAACACCTGAAACTCCTCATCGAAAAGGCCTTCGACGACTCCGAGGGAACCTACGGCCACCGGCGGGTGCATGCCCAGCTCCAGCGCTGGGATGTGCAGGCCGGCCCCGAGCTGGTGCGCCTGCTCATGCGACAGATGGGCCTGGAGCCCTGCCAACCGCGCCCTGCCCGCGGGTGCCTGACCGACCCCGACGGCACCGCCGACATCCCCGACCTGGTCCAGCGCGACTTCACCGCCCCGGCGCCCGGTATGAAACTCGTCGGTGATGTCACTTACATTCCTACGTGGGAAGGGTGGCTGTACCTGGCGACCGTGATCGACTGCTGCACCAAGGAAGTCATCGGATACGCGATGGGCGACCACTACCGCACCCCGCTCATCATCCAAGCGCTGAAGAACGCTCAGCGAAACGGAAAGGTATCCGCAGGCGCAATCTTCCACTCTGATCGTGGCAGCAACTACACTTCACGGGGTTTCGGCGAATTCCTCGCCGAACACGGATTCCAGCGCTCGGTCGGCCGAACCGGGATCTGCTACGACAATGCCCTGGCCGAGTCGTTCTTCGGTGCGCTGAAGAACGAGCGGGTGAACCGCATGGTGTATCCCACTCGTGAAGGCGCCCGGCGCGACATCACTTGCTATATCGAGCACTGGTACAATCATAGGCGCCTGCACTCCGCACTGGGATACAACACGCCCGCGGAGGTATACGCAGCCCATCAGGAGATGCGATTGGCCGCGTGAAATAGCCGGTTCAACCCTGTCCGGCAACAGCGGGACCCCTCACAGGGACACTCCTCTTCGGTGCGCAACGGTGCACTTCGAAGGGTGTCCGGGGGACGTATCGGGGCCCGTGCCGCCGTGTATCGGCGTCCGCGCCGCTTCGTATCGGTTCTGTAGGGGCGCGGGCCGGGCGGTTCCCGGGAGAAAAGGGCCGGGGTCAGTCCGGCAGGCGCAGGGTGGCGACGGCGCCGCCGTCCGGGGCGTTGCCGAAGTGCAGCTCGGCGCCGAGGAGCCGGGCCTGGCCCAGGGCGATGGTCAGGCCCAGTCCGTGGCCGGAGCCGCGTTCCGCCGCGCCGGTGTGGAAGCGCTGGGGGCCGTGGCGCAGCAGGTCCGCGGGGAAGCCGGGGCCGTGGTCGCGCACGATGACCGTGTGCCCCTCGACGGTGACCTCGACCGGCGGGCTCCCGTGCCGGTGGGCGTTGACGACGAGGTTGCCGACGATCCGCTCCAGGCGGCGCGGGTCGGTCTCGACGGTGTGGGCGGCCTCGTCGACCGGAGCGTCGCGCGGCTCGTCGCACGGCGCGCCGGTGACGGTGACCGCGGTGTCGAGGCCGGTGCGGGCCGCGGCCTCGGTGACGACGGCGCCGAGCGGGACGGGGACGCGGACCGGCTGCTCGACTCCGGCGTCGAGCCGGGAGATCTCCAGCAGGTCTTCGACCAGGCCGCGCAGATCGCGGACTCGGGCCCGGAGCAGGTCCTCGGTCTCACCGGGCGGCAGCAGGTCGGCGGCGGCGAGCAGGCCGCCGACGGGCGTGCGCAGTTCGTGCGCCACGTCCGCGGTGAAGCGCCGCTCGGTGTGCAGGCGACGGGCGAGGCTGTCGGCCATCAGGTCGACGGTGGCGGCGATGTCGGCAACCTCGTCGCGGCCCCTGGTGGGCCCGGTCCGTGTGTCGAGGTCTCCGGCGGAGATCCGGGTCGCGGTCTCGGAGACCCTGCGCAGTCGGCGGGCGAGGAGCCCGGCGCCGTAGACCGTCAGCGGGGCTGCTGCCGCGAGCGCGGCCAGCGAGGCCACGGCCATGCTCATATCGAGCCGCCGCAGCCCGTAGAGCTGCGGGCCCATGTTCACCTGGACGGCGAGCACCGGGCTGCCCGGCCCTTCGGTCCGCTGGGCCGCCCAGACGCTCGGCCCCAGATTGCCGTCGACGCGCGGATCGTAGGCCGTATGCCGGTCGCCGTCGGGCGGGTTCCGCAGGTCGGCGGGCAGCTCGGCCGGGTCGAGCGACGCGCCCTCCGTCAGTGCTCCGGTGCGCCGGTAGACGTCCATGGCCGCGTACACGCTGTTGCTGGCCTGTGCTTCGGCCCGGTTGCGGATGTCGTGTGCGGTCCACACGTGGACGAGCACGCCCACCGCCGCCACGACCAGGAAGGCAGTGGCCGCGGCCAGTGCGGCGATCTTCCAGCGCAGGGACACGCGGTCCGGCCGGAGCCGGTGCAGACGGCGCACCCCTATCAGCGCCTGAGCTTGTAGCCGAAGCCGCGGACCGTCTCAATGCGGTCCCGGCCCAGTTTCCTGCGCAGCCGCTGCACGCACAGGTCCACGACCCGGCTGTCGCCGTCCCAGCCGTAGTCCCAGACGTTGCGCAGCAGGGTGTGCCGGTCCAGCACGATGCCGGGGTGGGTGGCGAACTCCAGAAGCAGCTTGAGTTCGGTCGGGGTCAGCGCCACCGGGTTCCCGTCGACGGACACCTCCATGCCGCCGGTGTCGATGGTCAGGCCGCCGAACTCCAGTAGCCGACCTTCGGACGGCGGCGCGTCGCTAGCGGTCCGCTCAGAGTCGGAGGCGGAGCCGGGGGCGGGGGGCGCGTAGGTCGCCCGACGCAGCAGCGATCGGATGCGTGCCACGAGCACGTAGGTGTCCACGGGCTTGACCACGTAGTCGTCGGCTCCGGCCTCCAAGCCGGCGACGACGTCGAGCCCGTCGCCGCGAGCCGACATCATCAGCACCGGCACCAGGCTGGTCTCCCGGATCCTCCGGCACAGGCCGATCCCGTCCAGGCCGGGCAGCATCACGTCCAGGATCAGGAGGTCGAAGCTCTCCTCGCGGAACAGTTCCAGCCCGGCGAACCCGTCGGCCGCACCCGTCACCCGGTAGCCGTAGCGTTCCAGGGCGACGGCGAAGGACCGGCGCATCAGGTCGTCGTCCTCCACCAGCAACACGCGGACAGCCCCCGCAGCGGCCGGATCCGGAGTGGACGAGGACACGGGCGAATGACTCCTGTTCGAACGGGCGACGTGCAACACCGGCCCCATACGCGCACAGGCGCACACGGTGACCTCAGAGGAATGCTATGCGTAGCCACCGCGTCGACCCGCACTGCCGACGAACGTGCGTCGGCTTTTCACGGGAACCGTCCGCGTCGGATGCGCGCCGAAAACATCGGATGAGATGGTTGACCGGTTTCGTGTGGTTTTCGCGCCGGTCTGCTCCCTGAATGCGGGGAGCCTGTAAGTCGAAGGACGAGATGAGCGACCAGTCCCAGCCCCCGATGCCTCCATCGCAGCCTCCTGGGCCTCCGGCCGGCGGTCCCGGGTATCCGCCGCCCCCGGGTGGGCCGGTTCCCGGGCCGCCGGGTGGGCCGGGGTATCCGCCTGCTCAGGGGTGGCCTGCCCAGCAGGGGTTTCCTCCGGGGGGTCCGCCTATGCACGGAGGGCCTGGTGGCCCGTATGGGCCGGGTGGTCCTGGCGGTCCGGGGATGCCGGGTGGTCCCCCGCCTGCGCCCAAGAAGCGGACCGGTCTGTGGATCGGGCTCGGTATCGGCGCGGTCGTCCTGCTGCTGGTGGTCGTCGGCGGCGTCGTGTTCATGACGTCGGGCGACGACGGCCCGGGAGAGACACCGGTGGCGGCCAAGGACCGGGACTCCGAGGACAGGGCCAAGGACGACCGCAAGGAGGACGACGAACCGCAGGACTCCGACCGGGATGCCGGGCCGAAGTCGGACGGGGCCGACGAATTCTCCACCTATCGGGGGCCCGACAAGCCCACCAAGGTCGACATCGGCTCGGCGCCCTTCGCTGTTCCGAAGGACGCCTGCGCGGCCTTCACCGATGAGACCCTGGCCGGGTTGGGCGTCGAGGGCGATGGCAGCAGTGTGGACATCGGCGACTCCGCCTCCTGCCGCTGGATGAACGTGACCTCCGATGGCACCCTGCACACCCTGAAGGTCGAGTACTGGGTGCCGCCGGGCGACCAGAAGTCGACCAGCAAGGGCGAGCGCCTCTTCGACTTCAAGGAGGCCGGGATCGCCGCCCTCGGCACCCGTAAGGAGGAGGACAAGCTCGACGTCGGGGACGAGGGCAAGCTGGTCTTCGCGGACAACAGCCTGCAGGAGGGCCAACTCGAGGCGACCGGGCTGGTCCGCAAGGACAACATGGTCATCGAGATCACCCGCGGCGTCCGCAAGGACGGCGGCGAGCCGGGGCTGGACTACGCGGACGTCAAGGTCCTGATGCCGGAACTCGCCCGCCAGGCGCTCAACAACGTCGACTGACACGTGTTCGCGAGGCCTTCACCGGATCACACAGCGACTCCCGCGACCCGGCGCCGACGACCCGGCGCCGACGACCCGGCGCCGGGTCCGGCCGGTTCGAGGCTGATGTGCCGAAGACGGTGTCGGATGAGATGGTTGACCGGTTTCATGCGGTTCTCCCGCCAGCCCGCTCCCTGACTGCGGGGAGCCTGTGAGTCGAAGGACGAGATGAGCGACCAGTCCCAACCCCCGATGCCTCCAGCGCAGCCTCCTGGACCCCCGGCCGGTGGCCCCGGGTACCCGCCGCACCCCGCCGGGCCCGGCGGGCCGGGGATGCCCGGCGGGCCGGGGTATCCGCCGCCTCAGGGGTGGCCTGCCCAGCAGGGGTTTCCTCCGGGCGGTCCGGGCGGCCCGTATGGGCCGGGTGGTCCTGGCGGTCCGGGGATGCCGGGTGGTCCCCCGCCTGCGCCCAAGAAGCGGACCGGTCTGTGGATCGGGCTCGGCGTCGGCGCGGTGGTCCTGGTGCTGGTGATCATCGGTGGCATCGTGTTCGCGACGTCCGGCGGCTCCGACGAACCCGCCGACCGCCGCGACGCCCCGGCCGCGGGTGGCACGGAATCCGAGGACAGCGAGGCCACGGGTCGCGCCTCCGACAACCGTGACGGCGATGACTTCGCCCGCTACACCGGTCCCTCCACTCCGACCAAGGTCGACATCGGCTCCGGGCCCTACGAGCGCCCCGACGTGCACGACGTGTGCTCCGTTCTCACCGATGAAACGCTGGACGGACTCGGCATGGACGAGCACGACTACTTCAACGAAAACGAGAGCATCACGAGCTGTGACTGGAGCCGATTGGCCCCCGACGGCAGCTTCCATACTCTGAGCGTTCAGTACTCGGTGCCGCCGGACGACCATGAGTCGGTCTCCCAGGCCAAGAACATCTACGGGTTCCATGCGGAGCGCGGCATCGGCATTCTCGGCGAGCGCATCGAGGAGAAGAAGTCCGACGTTGGTGACGAGAGCCTTATCGTTCTCACCGATATGTCCAGCAAGGACGCCGGCGAGGAGGCGACGGTGATCGTCCGGGCGGAGAACATGATCATTGAGATCGAACACGGCATCAGACCGGACAGCGATGCTCCCGTGGGCGATTCGTTGATGGACTGGGACGACGTCCAGAAACTCATGCCGGAGCTGGCCCGCCAGGCGCTCAACAACGTCGGCTGACGTCGGTCCGGAGCTGTCCGGAGTCATGCCCGGCTCTGCCCTGGAGGTAGGCGCTGGGCCTGTGATCCGCCGGGTCAGGGCCGGCCGGCCGATCGCTTGATCGAGAGCGCGACCAGGTACTCCTGGCGGTCGAGCGGGTTGGCGCCCGTCCTTGGCCGGACCGGGGCCTTCCCGGCGACCGGGCGGTACTCCGCGAACTCGGAGAGGAACACGCCCTCGCCCTGGAAAAGCGCCGGCAGCCGGCGTTCGACCTCGTGCACCCGGCTGGCCGGCAGGGTGCCCTCCACGCGGCAGATGTCCCCGTCGACGACCGGCTCCTCGGGGACCGCTCCGGCTTCGGCCAGCCGCTTCAGAACCGCGTTGAGCGTCCTGACCGGTGTCTCCACCTCGAAACGGTTGACCGGCTCGTACACCCGGGTTCCGGCCTTGCGCACCGCGTCCATCAGCACCAGCGGCGTCAGCGCCCGGAAGTCCCAACCGGTACTGACCGGGGAGGCGTACCCCGAGTGGGTGAGTGTGACGACACAGTCGCTCACCTCCCAGCCGCATAGGCCCTGCCGCAGCGTCTCATGGACGGTCTCCCTGATGGCGGTGTGGAAGGCACCGGGCAGCGAGCCGGGTTCCACACCCAGGCGGTAGACCACCCCGGAGCCGGGCTGGCCGGGCTCGACCCGGAAGCCGACGGTGGCGTAGAACCCATCGTGGCCCCGCTTGTCGATGACCTCGGCGGACGTGCCGACCCCGGTGACCTTCTCGATGTAGACGGTCTGGGTGTCCCCGAAGCCGACGCTGATGCCGAACCGCTCGGCCAGGGTCGCCTGGATGACCTCTTTCTGTACCTCGCCGTAGAGCGAGACGGTGATGGCCTGTCGGCCGTCGGCCCGCCGGACGTTGATGAACGGGTCCTGTTCGGCCAGCTGTCGCAGTGCCGCGTAGAGCTTGGTCTGGTCAGCGCGGTGTTCGGCGCGTATCTCGCTCTCCAGGCCCGGCCTTGCGAAGTGGGGCTGTTCGTACCCCGTCGTGCTCTCGCCGATGCGGTCGCCGATCAGAACATCCTTCAGGCCTCGCACTTCGGCGATACCCCCGGCGCTCAGTCGCGTCTCGGATTCCCGGCCGCGGCGGCCGAACACCCGCATCGCGGTGATCTTTCCGCTGTATTCGGTAGCCTGGCCGCCGGGGCCGGGCCGGTAGAACGTGATCCGGTCACGGACGGCCATCGACCCTGACCACAGCCGCACATAGGCGACCTTCTCACCGGCGGCTCCCCGCTCGATCTTGAAAACGGTCCCGGACAGCGGGCCGTCCGCGTTCCCATCGTCGGTCGGCATGAGCTGTCCGATGGCCTGGACCAGGTCGGCCACTCCCTCGCCGGTCACCGCCGACCCGTAGAAGACAGGGCAGACCCGTCCGCTGCACACTTGGGCGGCCAGCCCGGCGCGGTACTGTTCCGCGGTGATGTGGTGCGGGTCGTCCAGGTATGCGGCGAGAAGGGCGTCGTCCGCATCCGCCAAGGTCTCAGCCAACTCGGTCGGGAAATCCCTGCTGCCGAATGACCGCGGGGTGACCTGAGCCGCAGCGGTGCCGATCCCCTGGACTTCACTCATCACGACGACGTGCGGGGTCAGTCGCTCCCTGATAGCGGTGACGACATGGGTGCCGGCGCCCATCCTGTCGATCTTGTTGGCGAAGATCAGGGTAGGGACGCCCAGCCGCTGGAGTGTGCGCATCAGCACCCGGGTCTGGGCCTGCACCCCCTCCACGGCCGAGACCACCAGGATCGCGCCGTCCAGTACCCGAAGCGCCCGTTCGACCTCGGATATGAAGTCCGCGTGGCCCGGAGTGTCGATCAGATTGACATCGAGGTCGTCGATCGAGAACGAAACAACGGCCGATCTGATGGTGATGCCACGCTTTCGCTCCAAGTCCATGGAGTCGGTCTGCGTGGTGCCGCTGTCGACGCTGCCTACCGTTTCGATGGCTCCGGTCTCGAACAGCAGCCTTTCGGTCAGGCTGGTCTTCCCGGCGTCAACATGGGCCAGGATTCCGATGTTGAGGGTCTTCATGGAGGATGGACGTCCTTGCATGCGCAGTGGTCAGATATCCGTTTCGGGTTGCATCTGACGCCTGGCGCATGTGAATCCTCCCGATGTTCATCGTGTCCGCGGTCGTGTCGTCTCGCGAGAGCCCGACACCGATCGGCCGGGTGCCGTACGGGTGAGTGTCCTGCACGACGACGCGCACGTCGAGGCATTTTCCGGGTCGCCCGCATGGCGTGACCGGTGCTACGACTGCCCGGCCACTCACGCGGATCCAGCACTGATGTGGTACGGGCTCGCAGGCCGGTCGTGTTCGGTCAGCATGGCGCTGATCCTGCGCAGGGATTCAACATCGGTGGCCTCGGTGGCGTCGAAGTAAAAGCCTCCGACGGCACGGCAGGCGGCATCGAGGAGGAAGGTCTTGCCCTGGTGACGCCTGCCCGAGATTACGCCGAGAGTGGCCCCGGGCTGATCATCGGTGATGAAGCGGGTCAGTGACGACCACTCATGGTCGCGGTCGAACATCTCGGCAGGCTTGTCCATGGCGACCCTCTCCCCAGGGCGCATGGATGTAGAAACACACTTCTATAAAACGTACCCCTATAAATCGCAGAAACGATCCGTCGATCCCGGCGGGCTCTGCGAGCCAACACGCGCACACGCGGACCTGCGCTGTTAATTCCAACCCATCGACGACGCCTGGCTTTCGGTCGAAGTGATCCAGCGATCGGGACAACGGAACCTGGAGGCCTATTCGGGCAGGCGGGCGATCATCGCCTCCACCTCATCCGCCCTCGGGTCGTCGACCGACCTGAGGAGGTCGAGGGCGGCGCCGAGGTGCATGCGGGCCTGGTCGGTGTCGCCCAGCGCGGTGAAGGCTTCGCCCATGCCGATCAAACTGGCGGATTCACCCTCGCGGTGTCCGAGCTCGTGGAAGACACCACGTGCCGCGCGGTACTCCGCCACGGCTTTGGGGTACCGCCCGGCCGACACCAGCGCGGCCGCGAGTGAGCAGCGGCTCCAGGCGATGCTCCACGTGTCGTCGATCTCGGTGAAGATCGTCCGCGCGGCGAGGCTGTGTGCGAGAGCCCGGTCGATGTTCGCCGTGGACCGCTCACAGTCGGCGAGGCTCAGCAGTGCCATGCCTTCCCCTCGTCGTTCACCCGCGCGCCTGAACGCCTCGATCGCCTGCCGCAGGAGATCTGGTGCTCCCGCCGCCCGGTCCTGCTGCCAGCGGATCAGGCCGGCCTGGCGTAGCGCGAAGCCCTCGATCCACCCGTCGTCGACGTCCCGGTTGGCGGTGAGGGCGGCGGCGTAGCGGTCCAGAGCCGCGGGCAGGTTCCCGAGGAGCCATTCGGCGTCGCCGAGGCCGAGAAGGTTACGCGCTTCCCCGTGGCGGTCACCGAGCAACCTCGCGGCATCCAGTCCCCACAGGTGCATCTGCCGCCATTCGTCGCGGTGCCGGTGCATTTCGAAGAGCGGGTAGGCGACCGCGGGAAGCCGCCAGGCGAGGTCGAAGTGACGCTGGTCGAGTGCGCTGCGCATCGCAGCGAGGAGGTTCGCGCGCTCGGTCTCGAACCAGCCGAGCGCCGCCGCGGCGGAGTCGAAGCCGAGCGGTTCGACGGGCACCGGTTCATCAGCGGGGACATCGACGAGGCGGAAGTTCGGCATCACCGCCTGAACCGCGTTTCTCGTGCTGCCCAGGTACCAGAGAAAGTGGGACCGAAGTTCCCGGTCGCCCTTCCGGCCGAATGCCTTGCTCATGCCCTGCTCGGCATGGGCGGAGCCGCCTTGCCTCGGGCGGTCGTCGGTGGCCATCGAATCTCCTCAGTGCAGTTCCTCGGTCACATGGCGGTCGGTACGTTCGACGAACTCCGTCGTAGTGTCGCTTTGACGTGCGGAGGCGACCGGATCTCTCTCAGCCCGGACCGATTCGAGGGCGGGGTGCCCGACCCCCTCCGTCAGGCACCCCGCGATCGGAAGGTCTCCCGGCAGACCGTTCACGTGCCGGGACACCGCGGTCTCTACACGGGGGTCAGCTGTCGCAGTCGGGACCGTGCCGAGATCCCTCGGCCGGGCCACGATCGCCGGGGCTGATTCGGCGGCAGGACTCGGGCTAGCTGCTGGGTCTCGCGCATGGTCCACAACCGGGAAGCCACCAGGAGTTCCAGGGCCTCGATGCTGGGAGCTTCCAGCAGGCGGGGGTGGTCGGGAACCATGGCCCACCACCGTTCTGTGTGGGAGCCGCGCCAGACCACGGTGCCGGGGTAGCGGGCCCGCAGCCACATGGCGGCAGTGGTTTCGGGGCCGGCCATCACGCACCCCCTGCTTCCTCGCCGGTGGGCTTCCACGCGTGGCCGTTGACGTCGAGGTGAAGCCCGCCGTGTTCGGCGGGGCGGACGCAGGGCGATCGGAGGAGCGCGGGGCCGGGGCGGTCGGGCGTGGTGTCGATGTGCCCGCAGGCGTCCCCGAGCCAGTCGGCGACGCGCTTGAGGATGCGGATGGAGGCGTCCCGGGCGCCGCCGAGCCAGTAGACGCGGTCGCAGGTGCCCGCGGCGATCAGGTCGGCCAGGGCCCGCAGGCGCCGGACTTCATCGGGGGTGAGGTCGAGCATCAGGCCACCTCCGCCGTGTCGGCCTGGATGGACCGCGCGTAGGGCCGGACACGGGCGGCCCGCCTGCGGGAGGCGCGGGGCGGCGCTGCGGATGGGGGTGGAGGTTGCAGGACCAGGAGGACAAAGGCTGAGACGAGTCGCATGAGCGATCTCCTAGGAGCAGTGCCGGATGGGAGGTCCGACGGGCGGGAACTCAAGGAATGCGGATCGGATAACGGCCCAGGTCATGCAGTTGCCGGACCGATGGCGAACGGAACCGATCATGTCGGCGATCGCGGAGGCGAGGGCAAGGCCGTCAGGGCCCGTACCTTTCTCGACTGCGTCGAGACGGGGACGCCGCCCGCGCTGGTCCTGTACTTCGAGACGGACGTCGCCGGTGTCGATGAGCCGAATCGTGATGTCTCCGCAGCTCGCCTTGATGGCATTCGTCAGGAGTTCCGAGACGACCAGCTCTACATCGTCGAGGCGTTCGAACCCGGCTAGGAGACCGCGCACTCCTCGCCGGACTGCAGGCACCATCGCGGCTTTCGCCGGAACAGTGATCGTCTCCTCCATGAACCGTCCTATCGGATCGGCACGTTCAGATTATGAAGTTGTACGTGCAGCTTGTTTTGGCACGTGCGGGTTTGTCAAGCTGTTCGTGCCAATCGGTCTCAACCGAGGAGTGCCCGTGGCCCGCCCGACCTACCAGCGCATCGCTGATGAGCTGCGGAAACGAATCCTCGAAGGCACATATAACCCCGGAGACAGACTCCCCTCACGGCAAGCACTGGCCAGTGAGTTCGACGTCGGGCCCCGCGTCGCCGCCGACGCGATACAGCAGCTTGCAGTCGAGGGCTATGTCGTCTCCAAGACGGGATCGGGAACCTATGTGCGCCCCCGCCCGGCAGTCCGCCGCCTCACGCGCTCCTGGTACCGGGAAGCGCGGGGCGGTTCGCCATTCCGGGCCGACATGGCGGCACAAGCGGTCCGCGGTGGCTGGGAGTCGGCATCCGAACCGGTGACAGCCCCTGCCGAAATCGCGGAGCGGCTGGCCCTGGACACCGATGCCGAGGTCATGCGGACGACGTACACCTTCACCGGTGATGGCGAACCGGTCATGCTGTCGACGTCGTACGAGCCTCTGGAGCTGACTCGGGGAACAGCCGTGGTTCTGCCCGAGGACGGTGGGTACGCCGGGCGCGGCGTGGTCGAGCGGATGCGGGCGATCGGCCAGCACATCATCCAGGCGTCAGAGATCGTCACAGCGAGGTCTGCCGGTGGCGAAGAAGCCGAGCGGCTGGGAATCGGCCGCGGCACCGTCGTGATGGTGATCAAGAGGACGTACTTCACCGAGGAGCGGCCGGTGGAGACGGCCGACATCGTGGTTCCGACGGATCGCTACGAGCTCGCGTACATGATCCCGGTCGAGCAGGGCTGATGTCAGCTGATGCAATTGAGAACGGCCCCGCCTGAGCAGGGCCGTCATACGCATTCCCATGCGTTCCCGCGACAATGCTAACCGGCGGCGCGTGCCCTGGCCAGGCGTCTGGCTGGCGCCAGGACTCCGTGCTGGCCACGGCGCTCACCGGTACCTGAGCGGTCGTGAAGAGCAGGGGCCGCGGTCCGCCGCGGGGCCGTCGCTGACGAGGTCGGCGTTGAGGATCGGCGCCCGGTCAGTGGGTCGCCGGGTTGCGGCGGAGGCGGTGGAGGGTGAGGGCGAGTTGGAGTCGCAGCCTGCCCTGCGGGGTGCGTAGGGGCCAGCCGAGGAGGGATTCGGCGAGGGGCAGGCGCTCCTGGAGGGTGGAGTGGTGGACGTTCAGCTCGGCGGCCGCCGCGCAGGCCCGGAGCCGAGGCGACGCTGGACAGCGTCACCAGCAGCCACGGTGCGGCGGCCTCCGCGTCCGGATCCGGGGCCGTCAGAATTCCGGCGAGTTCGTCCATGCCCCCGTCCTCCTCTCAAGGGTCGGGTGTCACTCCCCCAGGAGTCGGCGCAGCCAGTTCAGGCGGGCGGTGCGGGCTGCCTGGGAGAGGGCGGCGTGTGGGGCGAGGCCATAGAGGACTTTCCAGCACTCACCCGCGAGATCGTGGCCGATGGGGTCGTGCTCAGTTGATGACCACGCCCGACCTGGCCGCCCCTCCGGAAGGTGCTAGACGCCGGTTGATCGGCCACTACGGATCCGAGGTCGCCGGATGGATGAGTGCAGCCCCGGACCTGCTGACTACGGCGGCGCGCCGCTGGAATCTCACCGCCACCGGCTATCACGACGTCGGCCATGCCTCCCTCATCGCCACCGCGACCACTGTCGAGGACGAGCGCGTCCTCCTCAAGGCCTGGCCGGACGCGACCCGGTTCCGAGCGGAGACCGACGCTCTATGTCTATGGGCGGGCGGGCCTGTCGTGCGACTCGTCGCCGCGGCCGGCGACCACTGCGTTGCCGCGCTGGCACAGGTGGGATGTCGGCCGGGCGGTTGCCGCCGCCCCGAGGATGAAGCCGACGTGACGGCCTTGGCGCTTCACCAAGTCCACTCCAAGGGACGCTCTGGAACCAGGTTGCAGGACTTCGAGAGCCTCGACCACTACATCGACACCGATGTCCGCCCGCGAATCGGCCGACGCAGTCACCTCGCCCGTGAGCATGGGTACACAGCCCAGCTGGCGATCGGTGGGGCGGCGCTGCGGCGCGCGAAACAGTGCCCACGTCGAGCCACGCTGCTCCACGCCGACCTGTACCAGGAGAACGTCCTCTTCGATGAAAGGGCGCGTCCGGTCTTCATCGATCCGCTGCCCATGGTCGGCGATGCGGTGTTCGACTGGGCCTTCTGGATCGTCTACTACACCCTTGGATCGGGGACACGTCGACGCTTCGACGTGGCGGCTCACACCTCGGGCATCAGCGTCCATGAGCTCCGGACGTGGTGCTTGGTTCTGTGCCTGGACGGACTCCTCTACTACCTGGACGTCGACGACCCACGAGCTCCCCGCATCGCCGAAGTCTTGCTGCTGATCTCCCAGGAATGGGGACAGTGATGACGACCTTGGTGATCCGGCACGGACGCACCCCCTACAGCGCGCGCTACCTGGTCAATGGGGACCCGAGCGCTCCCGTCCTCCTGGATGAGGAGGGTCTGCGCTCCACCGCTGCGCTGAGGGGCAGGCTCGCGCCGCGACGCTTCAGCTCCTACGCCAGCAGCACCTTTCCGAGGACGCGACAGACGATTCAGCTGCTCACCGGATCGCAGTCAGGCCATCGTGACGCCCGTCTGAACGAGTTGGACTACGGGCGTTTCGAAGGAGGCCCCTTCGCCACCTACGCCCGATGGCTTCTAGCCAACGGGCCCTGGGCTGTCCCGCCCGGCGCGGCCGAGTCCCAGCGTGACGGCATGCTGCGGATGCTCGGCGGCCTCCGCGGACAGCTGCACACGCCAGGACCCCGCTTGATCGTCGCACACGGGTTGTTGGTGTCCCTGTTGTCGTGGCACCGAGCCCATGCAGCGAGGGCGGAGCGGATCCCGTTGTTTCTGCCCGAAGCGCCCTATGCCGAGCCCATCGTCGCCACTGATGACGAGATCACCGAGGTGACAAAGGACCTTGCACGTCGGCTGGGTGCCGAGCCGCGTTGTTGGAGAGGGCCAGGCGACGCGGCGATATCGTCGGAAGACGACAGCACTGTCCTCGCTCTTTTCGGGCCAGTGTCCGTATCACTGGAGGAGAACGAATCCGATGCATGATGCCCGCGCACTGATCGACATGGGTGCCGAAGCCGTCCGGAAACTGGCCCGCCGCGGCTACTCGCTGGACATCTCCGCATTGGACAGTCTCCAGTCCCGGCGCAACCACAACATCCGCACCGCCGACGAACTGCGCGCCGAGTCCAAGCGGGTGGCCAAAGAAGTCGGGCAGGTCGCCCGGTCCGGCGGTGACGCCGGCGAGCTCAAGGAGCGCGCCCGCAAGATCAAGGAGGAGATCCGCGACCTGGAGGCCGCGCAGGACGACATCGAGCGCGAGCTGCGCGACTTCCTGCTGGTGATCCCCAACATTCCGCTGGACCAGGCCCCCGATGGCGACTCCGAGGAGTTCGCCGTCGAGCTGCGCAAGGTCGGTACACCCCCCGCATTCGGCTTCGAGCCCAAGGACCACGTCGATCTCGGCGAGGCCATGGGCATCCTCGACTTCACCCGGGCGACCAAGCTGTCCGGACCCCGCTTCAGCGTCGCCCGGGGCGTTGGCGCGGCCTTGGAGCGCGCGCTTGCGACCCTGTTCCTGGACATCCACACCCGCCGCCACGGCTACACCGAGTACAGCGTCCCCTTCCTGGTCAACCCGAAGACGATGACCGGCACCGGGCAGCTGCCCAAGTTCGAAGAGGACCTGTTCAAGACCGGTGTGGCCGAACGGGACCTCTACCTGATCCCCACCGCCGAGGTCCCCCTGACCAACCTGTTCGCCGATGAGATCATCCCGGCCAAGGAGCTGCCGCTCGCCTTGACCGCCCACACCCCCTGCTTCCGCTCAGAGGCCGGGTCCTATGGGCGCGACACCCGCGGCATCCTGCGCCAGCACCAGTTCTCCAAGGTCGAGATGGTGCGCATCTGCGCGGCCGAGGACTCCCAGGCGGAGATGGCCACGATGGTCGCCCACGCCGAGGCCTGCCTCAAGGAGCTCGGGCTGGCCTACCGCGTCGTCGAGCTGGCCGCCGGGGACATGGGCTTCTCCGCCCAGCTCACCCACGACATCGAGGTGTGGCTGCCCAGCCAGGACACCTACCGTGAGATCTCCTCGGTCTCCGACTGCGGCACCTTCCAGGCCCGCCGGGCAGGCATCCGCACCCGCGGCGCCGACGGAAAGACGACCCCGGTGGCCACCCTGAACGGATCCGGACTGCCCATCGGACGCACCCTGGCCGCGCTGCTTGAGCAGAACCAGCAGGCCGACGGGTCGGTCGTGCTGCCCGAAGCCCTCATCCCCTACCTCGGATTCCGCCGCATCACGGCGGACGGCACCCCCCAGGAGTAGCCCTTGCTCGTCGGCGTCTGCGACTTCCCCGGAACCTACGCCTTCCCACCCCACGGCTATGGCGGCATCGAACGGTGGCTGTGGGCCGCCGCCCAGGGAGCCCAATCCGCAGGCGCCGACGTGCACCTCCTCGGTCCCCGATGGCGTGATGATCTCGGTACCGACTGGGGCCTTTACCCGATTCGGTTAGAGGAGGTGGAGCGAGGCTCCCTGCAAGACAAGGAGCTGCGGCAGGCTGGCTACGACCTGCTGATCGTCGGACACGAGTACCCCTCGCTACCCGAATGGCGGAGGACCGCCGAAGCCATGGAGTGCGACGTCGCCACGTTCCAGCACGCACCGGCCTTCCGCCACACCCCCGACGCCTTCGACGGCCACCAGTACCGCCTGTACTGCTACTCACCGCAGATGATGGAGCGCTACGCCTCCCACGCCCCGATCCAGCAGTTGGCCGTGCATACCGGGTTCCAGGAGGAGGAACCAGCGGCGGTCAAAGGCCGAGGCCTTGTCTGGGTCGGCAGGATCGACGAGGAGAAATCGCCCCATATCGCCGTGCGCGCCGCCCAGATCCTCAAGCGCCCGATCCGCCTCATCGGTCCCGTCTTCGACCATGACTACCTCGACCGGCACAAGGCCCCTTTCGCTTCTGACCACGTCGAATGGGTGGGCGAACTGGGAGGTACGGCCAAGACCGCCGCGTTCACCGGAGCGGAAGTGTTCGTCTACACCTGCGCCCGCGACTACATCGAAGCCGGAGCCGCCGTTTTCGGCGAATCACTGCGTGCTGGAACGCCCGTTGCCGCCCTGGCGTGGGTCGAGGGCACCTGCGCGCAAGCGGCCTTGTGTGAGAAGAGCGGAGAGGTGGCGGTCGTCGACCCGGCGGCCGACGACGAAGCGGCCGCCCGCGCGTTGGCCGAAGCCATCGAGAAGTCCGAGAGCCTGGACCACACGGACGTACAAGCCATCGGCCGACAACGCTTCGACGCCCTCAAGCACTTCGAAGCCCTAGCCGCGCGCCGGTGACCCCGGCCGATGAGGTCGGCCGGATACCGGAGCTCCTGCACCGAAGACTCGGGTCCCGCTGGGAGATCACCACCAGCGGGACCAAGATCCGGGCCGAACACAAAGACCGGGGTAGTCTCTACCTGCCGCCGCGCCGCGACCTGTCCTGGAGCGAGTTGCTGCAGGCGATCGAGGAAGCGTTCGCTGCCCAGGGTGTGCGGCGCGATCACTGCCTCCCGCTTCGCTGGGGGCGCGACACCGACCTGACCATTTCGGCGGTCCAAGCGCTCGACCCCCTACTCAAAGATGGCCGCCCGGTCACCTATCGGCAGGGATACATTCCCCAGCCCGTCGTTCGCTTCACCGGTCGGCGCGACCAGTTCGGAGAGCTGCGCGACGGCTTCCTCACGTCCTTCGTCAACGTCTCACGCGTCGAACCCATCGCCGGCATCACCGATTACATCGAGGCCATCGACGGCTGGCTCAGCGTGCTCTCCCGCATCAGCCTCCACGCCAGACACATCTCCATGAGCGGGGACCTGAAGGTCTGGCACCGCCGCGAAGTCCGTGGCGTCACCCTCCACTTCCAGCACCTCGGCGAAGAGATCGGCGACATCGTCCTTCTGTGGAACGCACAGAACCCCGCCCGCGCCGCACTCGATCTCGGCTCCGGCCTGGAACGCCTCGCCTGGGCGCGATCGCGTTCCCCATGGCAGCGCCTGATTCATGGGGATTACGCGGGATCCTGCTCGCCTAACGTTCTGGATGCCCTCCGAACGGCAACCCTGCTGCTGGGCAATGGGATAACGCCAGCCGCGCGTGGGGCCGGAGCCGCAACGAGACGATCGCTGGCTGCGATCCCACGACGCATCGCCCGGTTCGGTGTAAGCGCGATCGTCCGTTACTTCCGCGCCTACTGGACCACCGTGGTTCCGCTGCAGGTGGGGTGGTCCCAGGTTGCGCTGCTCCTTGAGAACGGCGTGCGCGGCCAATGGCGGGAATAATTCGCCGACGAGCGACCGATGGAGACAGTTGGCATTGTGGAGTCCACGGGCCGCTATGAGGTCGCCTACATGATTCCGGGGGCGCAGGGCTGACGCCTATGCAGAACAGCAAACTGCCTGGCCTCAAGTTCGACGAGGCACTTCCCGTCCGCACTCCATTGGGCAGAAAATGAGAAAGCCGACTATCCCAGCTAACCACATGGGAAGAAGTCCCATGGACCTCTTATCGTCGGCAAGCTGAGTCAACGCTGCCCGGAACAAGGTTGTCAACCTCAATTGGAGAGTCCATACCTGCGGGTATGTGGGACTGGCCGCTGCTGGCCAGTTCACAGCGAGTCTGCGCGTCCCGTCAGCTCGACGATGCACGACACCCCTGATCAGACCTCCTCGAAGAGCGGAGTACTGAGGTAGCGCTCTCCCGTGTCGGGGAGGATGACGACGATCATGGCGCCGTCGTGCTTGCAGCAGCGGGCGACGCGGGTGGCGGCGTGGAGGGCGGCGCCGCTGGAGATGCCGGCGGCGATTCCCTCGGTGCGGGCCAGGCGCCGGGCGGCGGCGCGGGCGTCGTCGATCGACACGGTGCGGATCTGGTCGTAGACGTCGGTGTCCAGGACCTCGGGGACGAATCCCGCGCCGATGCCCTGGATGCCGTGGGGGCCCGGCTCTCCGCCGGACAGGACGGGGGACTCGACGGGCTCCACCCCCACGACCGTGATCTCCGGCCGCTTCTCCTTGAGCACCTGGCCGACGCCGGTGACGGTGCCGCCGGTGCCGACCCCGGCGACCAGGACGTCGACGAGCCCGTCGGTGTCCTCCCAGATCTCCTCGGCCGTGGTGCGGCGGTGGACCTGCGGGTTGGCCGGGTTGGCGAACTGCTGCGGCATGAACCATCCGTTCCGGTCGGCGAGCTCGGCCGCCGCGGCCACGGCGCCGGGCATGCCCTGCTCGGCGGGGGTGAGCACGAGGTCCGCGCCGTAGGCGCGCAGCAGGGCGCGGCGTTCCACGCTCATGCTCTCCGGCATGGTGAGGGTGAGGGCGTACCCCTTGGCGGCCGCCACCATGGCCAGGCCGATGCCGGTGTTGCCGCTGGTCGGCTCGATGATGTGGTGGCCGGGGGCCAGGTGCCCGGCCGCTTCGGCGTCCTCGACCATTGCCAGGGCGATGCGGTCCTTGACGCTGCCACCGGGGTTGGCCGACTCCAGCTTGGCGACGAGCTGGGCCGGGAGGTCGCCGCTGAATCTGGACATTTCCACCAGCGGGGTGCGGCCGATCAGAGAGGTGACCGACGGGTGTATCGACGTCATGGGCGGGTTCCTTCCGTGCGGGCGGTGTGCGGGGTGGCGGGGTCGGCGGGAGCCGATATGTGCGCCGCGGTGGATGCGGCGGCACGGTCGGCGGGGGCGATGTCGGCCTGCGGGGCGCGGACGGTGGCGTGGGCGGGGACGTCGCGCAGGACCAGGGCGTGGGCGCCGATGACCGCGTCGTGGCCGACGCGCACCGGCCCGAGCACGGTCGCGCCGACGCCGAGGACCACCCGGTCGCCGACGGTGGGGTGCCGCTTGCTCCCCTTGTCGTCGGTCCACCAGCCGGTGCCGCCGAGGGTGACGCGGTGGTAGAGCATGACGTCATCGCCCAGCTCGGCGCTCTCGCCGATCACCACGCCCATGCCGTGGTCGATGAAGCAGCGGCGGCCGATGGCGGCGCCGGGGTGGATCTCGATCCCGGTGAGCGCCCGGGTCAGTTGGGAGAGCAGTCGCGGTAGCAGGGGGAGTCTCCAGCGGTGCAGACGGTGCGCGATGCGGTGCGACCAGATCGCCCAGAGGCCCGGGTAGAGCACCACCTCGATGACGCGGGAGCCGTGCAGGGCGGGGTCCTTGCGGCAGGCGGTCCTGAGGTCGTCGAAGATCATGGGCCGCCCTGCGGCCACCCCGGGCTGGGAGGGGTTCCGGTTGGTTCGGTGACCGACGTGTTCGCCATGCGAACCACACTAGATCGGTGGGGTATTCCCCGGCCGAGAGCCGAAGGTCCCGGGACGGGCGACCGAACGACCCCGGACGATCATCCCGGACGCGCCCCGTTCGACCCGGTCAGCGGGGACGATCCGCCCGAGCGGGCGGGCGCGGCCGGTGGTCACGCTGATAGGGAACCGCCCGAAGGGATTTCAGCGTGTCCGAACCGAAGCCGCCCCCCGGCGACCTCCCGCGTCGGCCGGGGGCGGAGAGCCCGCGGCGCCGCCACCCCCACGTCGCCGCTACCGCGCGGTCCGCGCCGTCCGGCCGTCCGCTCCGCCGCCAGCGCCAGGACGTGGCGGACAAGCCGTTCATCGTGATCTGGGAATCGACCCGGGCGTGCCCGCTGGTCTGCCGCCACTGCCGCGCCGAAGCCGTCCCCGACCGCGACCCGCGGGAGCTGGGCACCGCCGACGCCAAGCGGCTGCTGCGCCAGGTCGCGGACTTCGGGCGGCCGGCGCCCCTGTTCGTGATCACCGGTGGCGACCCGTTCCAACGCACCGACCTGCAAGAACTCATCGCCTACGGCGCGAGGGCGGGAGTGCGGGTCGCCGTCGCCCCGTCCGGCACCCCCACCCTCACCCCGGACAACCTGCGGGCCGTGTACGACGCGGGCGCCGTCGCACTCTCGCTCAGCCTGGACGGCTCCACCGCCGAACGGCACGACGGGTTCCGGGGCGTGCCCGGGGTGTACGACCGGACCCTGGACGCGTGGCGCGCCGCCCGGGAGATCGGCCTGAAGGTGCAGGTCAACACCACGGTCGCGCGGCACAACCTGGACGACCTGCCCGACACCGTCCGTCTCGTGCGCGACCACGGGAGCGTGGTGTGGAGCGCCTTCTTCCTGGTGCCGACCGGCCGCGGCCGCAACCTGGCCGGGCTGACGGCGGCCGAGACGGAGGACGTGCTCAACTTCGTCCACGACGTCGGCCTGGCCGTTCCGGCGAAGACGACCGAGGCGCACCACTTCCGGCGGGTCGTGCTGCAGCGCCGGGTACTGGCCGCCCGGGGCGAGGACCACGTGGCGGTGCTCGGCCTCGGTCCGCTGTACGAGCGGCTGCGCGAGCGGGCGCGGGAGCTCGGGCTGGAGGAGGCCGAACGGCGCGTGCGACGACCGCCGCTGGACGTCAACGCCGGGCGCGGCTTCGTGTTCGTCTCCCACGTGGGAACCGTCCACCCGAGCGGGTTCCTCCCGCTGGACGCGGGCAGTGTCCGCGAGCGCCCGCTGGCCGACATCTACCGCTCCTCCGCGCTGTTCACCGGCCTGCGCGACACCGACCGGCTCGGCGGTCGGTGCGGGGAGTGCGAGTTCCGGCACGTCTGCGGCGGGTCGCGGTCCCGCGCCTTCGGCGTCACCGGCGACGCCTACGCCGAGGAGCCCTGGTGTGGCTACCGGCCCGGCACGTTCCCCTACCAGCGGGAGCTGCGAGCTCTGCTGACGTCGCAGGAGGCAGTGTGAGCACCGGCCCGAACGAGACCGCCGCCCCCACCCCGGAGCGCCCCCGCCCGGGCGCCTCTTCGGCCTCCGCACCGCGGGTCCGGCACCTGCGCGCCCACGTCGTCATCGTCGTCTGGCTGGCCCTGGCGCTGATCACGGCCACCACCCAGCACACGCTTCCGGTGGCCCACTGGCTCGCCATCCACCTGTTCCTGCTCGGCGCGGTCACCACGGCCATCATGGTGTGGACCGAGCACTTCGCGGTCGCGATGCTGCACGCGCCGCCGCCCGACCCCCGATGGGGCGGCGTGCGCCTCATCGCCCTCAACGTCTCCGCCGTCGCCGTGCTCACCGGTGTGGCCGTCGACTGGCCGGTCCTCGCCGGCGTCGGCACGCTCGGGGTCGTCGCCGCGATCATCGGCCATGTGGCGGCGCTGGTGCGGCTCGGCCGTGGTGCGCTGGGCGGACGGCTCGCCCCCGTCGTCGGGTACTACCGCCTCGCCGGGGTCGCACTGATCGCCGGTGCCGTGCTGGGCGGGCTGCTGGCCACCGGTGCCCTCGGGGAGGCCGGGCGAACCGGAGTGGAGCTCGCGCACATCCACGTCAACCTCCTCGGCTGGGTCGGGCTGCCGATCGTGGGCACCCTGTTCATGCTGTGGCCGACGGTGCTGGGCGTACGGATGGAGGATCGCACGGTCCCGGTGGCGCGCCGGGTGCTGTGGCTGACCGGTCTGGGGCTGCTGCTCGCCGTCCCCGCGCTGCTGCTGGGTGCCCGGTGGCCCGCCGTCGCGGGGCTCGCCGTCTACGCGGTGGGGGTGGGCTGGGCGTCGGCGCTGTTCCTCCGCACCGTGCTGCGCCGCGCCCCGCGTTCGGGCGCCTCCTGGATGCTGGCCGCGGCCACCTGCTGGCTGGTGGTGGGGGTCGTGGCGGACCTGGGGCTGATGGCCACCCGGGAGCTGTCGCACCTCGACCCTGCGCTGCACGGGCTGCTTCCGGTGCTGCTCATCGGCTTCGTCGGGCAGACGCTGCTGGGCGCTCTGACCTACCTGCTGCCGGTCGTCCTCAGCGGTGGGCCGACGGACCGGGCCGCGCTGGCAGATCTCCTCGACTGGGGGTGGCGGACCCGGCTGGTGGTACTGAACGCGGGCGTGCTGCTGTTGTTCCTCCCGCTTCCCGCGCCTGTCGGGGCGGTCGGGTTCGGGGCGGCCGCGGCGGCGTTCGCCGCCTTCCTCGGCCTCGCCGCGGCTGCCCTGGTGCGCAGCAGGGAGGGTGCCGTGACAGGGGGCGCCGGAGGTGCCGCGGCGTGGCGCGCTCCCCTGGCCGGGGCAGGGATCGGGGTTCTGCTCATCGTGTTCGCCCTGGTCGCCGCGGGCCTCCCGGCGGGGACGACCTCGGGAGGCGGGGGGAGCGGCACCGCCGCGACCGGTACGCGCACCGTGGAGGTCGAACTGAAGGGGATGGCGGTGAGCCCGAGCCGCATCGAGGTCGCGCCCGGCACCGTGCTCCGGCTGGAGGTCGTCAACCGGGACACCCAGCGCCACGACCTGCGGGTCGAGGACGGGCCGCGGACCCCCATGCTCGGCGAGGGCGAGAGCCACCTGCTTGAGGTGGGGCCGATCGCCGCCGATCTGGAGGCATGGTGCACGGTGCCGGGACACCGGGCGGCCGGTATGAGCATGACGATCGCGGTCACCGGGTCGGCGGACGGCGGTGCGGAGTCCGAGCCCGGTCACGGCCACGCCTCCCCCGACGGCCTCGACCCGGCCGCCGAACACTCCGACGGGTGGGAGCCCCGCTCGGCCGTGCTGCCGCCGGCCGAGGAGGCGCGCGTGCACGAGGTGGAGCTGCGCGCCGTCGAGGCCGACATCGAGGTCGCCCCCGGGGTGAGCCAGCGGATGTGGACGTTCGGCGGCACCGCGCCGGGGCCGACGCTGCGCGGGAAGGTCGGCGACGTCTTCGAGGTCACCCTGGTCAACGACGCGGAGATGGGGCACGGCATCGACTTCCACGCGGGTGCGCTCGCGCCCGACGAGCCGATGCGCACCATCGGTCCGGGGGAGCGGCTGGTCTACCGGTTCACCGCGGAGCGGGCCGGGGCGTGGCTGTACCACTGCAGCACGCCGTCGATGCTCCAGCACATCGGCAACGGGATGTACGGCGCCGTCATCATCGACCCGCCCGACCTGGAGCAGGCCGATCGGGAGTACGTACTGGTCTCCTCCCAGCTCTACCTGGGCGAACCGGGTAGCGAAGGGCAGGTCGCCAAGATGCGCGAGGGCCGTCCGGACGCCTGGGTGTTCAACGGCGGCGCGGGCCAGTACGCCGCGGCACCTTTAGCGGCGCGCGCCGAGGAACGCGTCCGGTTCTGGGTGGTCGCGGCGGGGCCGAGCGACGGCATCGCCTTCCACATCGTGGGGACGGTCTTCGACTCCGTCTACAAGGAGGGCGCGCACCTGGTGCGCCCCGACGACCCGGGCGGGGCCCAGGTGCTCGACCTGGCCGCGGCCCAGGGCGGGTACGTCGAGGCCGTCTTCCCCGAGCCCGGGCACTACGCTCTGGTCGACCACGACATGCGCCGTGCCGAGGCGGGCGCGCACGGGATCGTGAAGGTGACGCCATGACCGGGGTGGACCTGTGGACCATCGTGCGCTTCGTGCACATCCTGGGTGCGGCGCTGTGGGTGGGCGGGCAGCTCGCGCTGTCCCTGGTGATCCTCCCGCTGGCCCGGCGCATGCTCTCGGCGGAGGCCAGGGAGGGCTTCGTCGGCGCGGCGGGCCGCCGGTTCGGCCTGCTCACCGTGGCGCTGTTCGTCCCCGTCCAGGTCGCCACCGGCGTTGCCCTCGCCTGGCGGGCCGGCGTCACCTGGGAGTCGCTCGCCGCCCCCGGATACGGGCGGGTCCTGGCCGCCAAGCTCGTCCTGTTCGCCGCGGTCATGCTGCTGGCGGCCGCCCACGGCTGGGCGCACGGCCGCGGACGGCGCGACCTCGCCCGAGCCCTGGCCGTCGCCGCCCTGGTCGGCTCCCTCGGCGTCGTCCTCCTGGCCACGGCGCTCAGCGGCGCCTGAGCGGTCGGTCCGGTTCATCCGTGCACCCGCCGCTTCTCGAAGGCCGGGTGTCACTCCCCCAGGAGTCGGCGCAGCCAGTTCAGGCGGGCGGTGCGGGCTGCCTGGGAGAGGGCGGCGTGTGGGGCGAGGCCGTCGAAGGAGTGGAAGCCGCCGGGCCACACGTGGAGTTCGGCCCGGCCTCCGGCGTTCCAGATGCCCGACGCGTAGGAGACCGCCTCGTCGCGGAAGGTCTCCGCTGAGCCGACGTCGATGAAGGTGGGCGGGAGCCCGGAGAGGTCCGTGGCGCGGGCCGGGGCCGCGTAGGGAGGCACGTCGTCGGAACCGCGCAGATCTCCCAGCAGCGCGCTCCACCCCACCTCGTTCGCGGACTGGTCCCAGAGGTCGTGCCCGGCCATCTGGTGCGCTGAGGGCGTGTCGTTGCGGTCGTCGAGCATGGGGCAGACGAGGAGCTGACCGATCGGGGTCGGCCCGTTGCGGTCGCGGGATAGCAGGACCGTGGCCGCGGCGAGCCCGGCGCCCGCGCTGGTCCCGGCGACGATGAGCCGGTCGGCGTCGCCGCCGATCTCCGCGGCGTGTTCCGCCGTCCACAGCAGCCCCGCGTAGCAGTCCTCCACGGGGTCCGGGTACGGGTGTTCGGGGGCCAGCCGGTAGTCCACCGAGACGACGGTCAGGCCCAGTTCGCGCGCCCACTCCTGGGGGCGCTCGATGCCGGAGGTGGCGTCGCCCATCACCATGCCGCCGCCGTGCATGTAGTACAGGACCGGCCGCGGCCCGCCCGGGTGGGCGGGGCGCAGGACGAGCAGGTCGACATCGGGGGAACCGTTGCGGCCCGGGGCCGTACGCTCCTCCACCTCGAAGGTCCCGCCGCAGCTCAGGTTCTCCGGCGACGGCCGGTGTGCGGCGGCGGCCGCCCGCTGGGCGGCGATCACCTCGGGGGTGAGCCGCTCCGGTGACTGGTCGCGCAGGAGTTCCAGGGCCGGGGCCAGCTCCGGATCGAACGGCGGGGGCGGCGGTGCCATCGGGTCTCCTCGTACTGTTCCGTGGGGCGTCCGTCCGACGATGGGCGGAACGATCATCGCGCCCCGGAGCGGCCGGTGTCATCCCGATATCGGATGGGTCCCCGTCCGCTGCTCGGTGGGGACGCCGAAGCCCGGGGCGCGATCGGGCGCGCTCCTTGGGGCGGGGCATGCGGTGTACGGTGCTGGTCCGGCGCGGCGTACCCGGGGGCGGGCACGCCCGGTGGCGGCCGGTAAAGTGCGTCTCCGTCCCCTTCCGAGTCCCCGAGGTAGTAGGCAGTGAACCCCGCAGTTCCCGCAGCACCGGCCGCCGTGACCGTCGTCGGGATCGGAGCGGACGGCTGGGAAGGGCTGCCGTCACCCTCGCGCGCGGAGCTGATCGCCGCCGAGGTGCTGATCGGAGGGCCGCGACAGCTGGCGCTGCTGCCGCCGGAGTGCGCCGGTGAACGGGTCGGCTGGCCCTCGCCGCTGCGGCCCGCGGTCCCCCGCCTGATCGCCGACCACGCCGGACGCCGGATCGCCGTGCTGGCCAGCGGAGACCCGATGTTCTACGGGATCGGGCGCGTCCTCGTCGAGGAACTGGGCGCCGACGCGGTGCGGGTGCTCCCGCACCCCTCGTCCGTCTCCCACGCCTGCGCGCGGCTCGGCTGGCCGCTGGAGGACACCGAGGTCGTCACCCTCGTCGGGCGGCCCGCAGCCCGACTCGCCGCGGCGCTGCACGACGGGCGCCGCATCCTCGTGCTCAGCGCGGACGCCGCCACCCCCGGCCAGGTCGCCGCCCTGCTGTGCGACCGCGGCTTCGGGCCGAGCCGGATGCGCGTCCTGGAGCAGCTCGGTGGCGGGAAGGAACACGTGACCGGCGCGGCCGCCGCGGACGAGTGGACGCTCCCGCCCGGCGACCCCCTCAACATCGTCGCGGTCGAGTGCCGCCGCGCCCCCGGCACCCTGCGTCTCGGTGCCGTACCGGGCCTGCCCGACGAGGCCTACGAGCACGACGGGCAGCTCACCAAGCGCCACATCCGGGCCGCCACTCTCGGTGTGCTCGCGCCCGCGCCCGGCGAACTGCTGTGGGACATCGGCGGCGGCTCCGGTTCGATCGCCGTCGAGTGGATGCGGACGCACCCGTCGTGCCGGGCGGTCAGCATCGAGCGGAACCCCGTGCGCGCCGGGCGGATCACGCGCAACGCCGAGCGGCTCGGGGTTCCGGGGCTGCGGGTGGTGACCGGTCGCGCCCCCCGCCGCACTGTCCGGGCTGCCGCGGCCCGACGCGGTGTTCGTCGGCGGCGGGCTCACCTCCGAGGGGCTGCTCGACGCCTGCTGGGACGCGCTGCCCGCCGGCGGGCGGCTGGTCGCCAACACCGTGACACTGGAGTCCGAGGCGGTACTCGCCGACGCCCACCGGCACAGGGGCGGCGAGCTGGTGCGGCTCGCCGTGGCGCGGGCCGCGCCCGTGGGCGCCTTCACCGGGTGGCGGCAGGCGATGCCGGTGACACAGTGGGCCGTGCGCAAGGCGGCCGCGGACGACGCCCCGGCTGGGACATGAGAACACCGCCACGAGATCTCTGACGCGGGATTCCCGACCCGCATCCCTGACACGACATCCCTTCGATACCTTCCAGGAGCAGCGAGATGACGGTGCACTTCATCGGAGCCGGCCCCGGCGCCGCCGACCTGATCACCCTGCGCGGCGCCCGGACGCTCGCCGCCTGCCAGGTCTGCCTGTACGCCGGCAGCCTGGTGCCGGAGGAGCTGCTGGCCGAGTGCCCGCCGGGGGCCCGGCTGGTGGACACCGCGCAGCTCACTCTGGACGAGATCACCGCCGAACTGGTCCGCGCGCACGAGGAGGGGCACGACGTGGCGCGGCTGCACTCGGGTGACCCGTCGGTGTTCAGCGCGGTCGCCGAGCAGATGCGGCGGCTGGCCGCACACGGGGTGCCCTACGAGGTGGTGCCGGGCGTCCCCGCGTTCGCCGCCGCGGCCGCGGCCCTCAATCGGGAGCTGACCGTGCCGACCGTCGGCCAGACGGTCATCCTCACCCGCGTCGCCAACCGCGCCACCGCCATGCCCGAAGGCGAGGACCTGGCCACGCTCGGCCGCAGCGGGGCGCTGATCGTCCTGCACCTGGCAGCCAAGTACGTGGACCGCGTGGTCGAGGAGCTGCTGCCGCACTACGGGGCCGACTGCCCCGCCGCCGTCGTCGCGTACGCCAGCCGCCCCGACGAGCTGGTCGTGCGCGGCACCCTCGACGGCATCGCCGACCAGGTCAAGGCCGCGGGCATCGTGCGCACCGCGGTCATCATGGTGGGCCGCACGCTGGCCGCCGAGCAGTTCGGCGACAGCCACCTGTACTCGCCGGAGCGGGAACGCCACGTCTGTTAGGGATACGCCTGCTGAGGGGCGCGGTGTCCGCCAGGGGGTGGTCCGCCAAGGAGCTCGCCACCGGCCACGCCCCGGTGGCGCCGGCCGGGCGGTCCCGGCAAGCGCTACCGCACCGAGCTGCGCCCCACGATCGCGCCGGACCGGTCGATGCAGATCACGTCGACCGCGACGGGGGCCCCGCGCAGCACCGCCAGGGCCTCGTCGCGCGCGGCCCGCGCCACGAGGTCGCCGAGCGGCACCCCGGCCGCGGCGCACAGCTGGAGCGCGGCCAGGCCGGTGTTGGCGTCGGCCACCTCGGCGGCCAGTGCCGTGTCGGCGCCGCCGAGGCGGGCCAGCTCGGCCAGGAAGCCCTTGTCGACCTGGGAGCGCGCCGAGTGCAGGTCCAGGTGGCCGGCCGCGAGCTTCGACAGCTTCGCGAAGCCGCCGCAGATCGTGAGGCGGTCGACCGGGTGGCGGCGGACGTACTTCAGCACCGCGCCGGCGAAGTCGCCCATGTCGAGCAGCGCGTCCTCCGGCAGCCCGTACTCGGCGGTGACGGTCTTCTCCGAGGTCGATCCGGTGCAGCCGGCCACGTGGGCGCGTCCAGCGGCCCGTGCTACATCGACTCCGCGCCGAATGGAGTCGATCCACGCCGAGCACGAGTACGGCACCACGACCCCGGTCGTCCCGAGGATGGACAGCCCGCCGAGGATGCCCAGCCGTGGGTTCCACGTGGAGCGGGCGATCTCCTCCCCGTAATCGACGGAGACGGTGACCTCCACGTCGCCGCCGTCCCGGTACCGTTCGGCGACGCGGGCGATGTGCTCGCGGATCATCTGCCGGGGCATGGGGTTGATCGCCGGTTCGCCCACGGGGAGCGGAAGCCCGGGGCGGGTGACGGTGCCGACGCCCGGACCCGCCCGGAACGTGACACCGGAGCCGGCGGGCAGCCGCCGCACGGTGGCCCGGACCAGCGCGCCGTGTGTGACGTCCGGGTCGTCGCCGGCGTCCTTCACGATGCCCGCCATCGCGTACCCGTCGGCCAGCTCCTCGGCCGCGAGCGCGAAGGCGGGTGTGTGCCCCTTGGGCAGGGCGATCGGCACCGGGTCCGGGAACTCGCCGGTGAGCAGGGCGGTGTAGGCGGCGGTGGCCGCGCCGGTCGCGCAGGCGCCGGTGGTCCAGCCCGCGCGCAGGCCGGTGTGCTTGAGTTGGGCTCCGCGACCGCCCTCGGGATGGCCGCTCATGTCCTGACCCTCATGTCCTGCCGCCGGTACTCCGCTGTTCGAGAGAAGGGGGTCGAACCCTCGTGCACGTACTGATCCTGGGCGGCACCACCGAGGCCCGCCGCCTGGCCGAGGCCTTGGCGGCCCGAGCGCCGGGCCTGCGGGTGACGACCTCGCTGGCCGGGCGGGTGGCCGCACCCCGACGGCCACCCGGTGAGGTGCGCGTCGGCGGGTTCGGCGGAGCCGAGGGGCTCGCCGGGTGGATGCTCGCACAAGGGGTGGACGCACTCATCGACGCCACCCACCCCTTCGCTCGGACGATCAGCCTGAATGCGGCCCGGGCCGCCCGCATTACCCATGTTCCCCTGCTGGCGGTGCGGCGCCCGGGGTGGGTCCCCGGCCCCGGGGACACCTGGCATGAGGCCGACTCGCTTGAGGCCGCGGCCCGGCTGCTCCCCGGGCTCGGCCGCCGCGTGTTCCTCACCACCGGCCGCACCGGCCTGGCCGCCTTCGCCGCGCTGGACGACCTGTGGTTCCTGGCGCGCTCCGTGGAGGCGCCCGCGGCGCCGTGCCCCCGGCACATGCGGGTGGTGCTCGACCGCGGCCCCTTCACCCTGGACGCGGAGCGGGAGCTGCTGCGCGCGCACCGGATCGACGTTCTGGTCACCAAGGACAGCGGCGGCGCCGCCACGGCACCCAAGCTCGCGGCGGCGCGCGAGGCGGGGGTGCCGGTCGTCATCGTACGCCGTCCGCCCGCCCCGGAGGGTGTCCCGGTGGTGCAGGGCCCTGACCAGGCCGCCCGGTGGATCACCGAGTCGGCGCTCGGATGAGCCGTGCGCGGGCGCTCGGCCGAGCGGTGCGCCCTTCCTCACCGCCCCCGCGCCGTCACACCCCGGGGTACCGCCGCGGGGTCCAGACGGCCTGCTCGCCGTCGCCGCGCCGTGCCGTCCGTGTCTGCGACGAGCCGACCAGCAGGATCGTGCGCATGTCGACCTCGGCCGGGTCCAGATCGGCCAGGCGCACGGTCCGCACCCGCTCCTCCGCGCCGCCCACGTCCCGGGCGACCACGACCGGGGTGTCCGGCGCGCGGTGCTCCAGCAGCAGTTCGCGGGCCTTGCCCACCTGCCAGGTGCGGCTGCGCGAGCCGGGGTTGTAGAGGGCGAGGGCCAGGTCGGCCGATGCCGCGGCGCGCAGCCGCTCGGCGATGACCTCCCACGGTTTGAGTCGGTCGGACAGCGATATCGCCGCGTAGTCGTGGCCGAGGGGGGCGCCCGCCCGCGCCGCGGCGGCGTTGGCGGCGGTCACACCGGGCAGCACGCGCACCGGCACCTGCGCGTACTCCTCGTGCGCGGCGGCCTCCAGGACGGCGGTGGCCATCGCGAAGACCCCCGGGTCGCCGCCCGACACCACCGCCACCCGCCGGCCCTGCAGGGCGAGCTGGAGCGCGAACTCGGCGCGCTCGGCCTCCACCCGGTTGTCCGAACCGTGGCGGCGCTGCCCCGGCCGCACCGGGACCCGGTCCAGGTAGGTCGTGTAGCCGACGAGGTCGTCCGCGGCGGCCAGCGCGCCCCGCGACTCGGGGGTGAGCCACAGCGGCCCGGCCGGACCGGTGCCGACCACGACGACCCCGCCCCGCTCCCGGGCGGGCGGCTCCGCGTCGGCCCGGCTCGGCAGGACGGCGAGCGAGAAGTAGGGCACCGACTCCGGATCCACCTCCGCGAGATCGGCGGTGCGCTCCCCGGCCATGGTGGCCCGCTCGACGTAGTGTGCCTCGTCGAGCCGGTCGGAGCCCTCCAGTGCCCGGCGCACCTTGGTGAACGTCCGCCCCAGCTTCATGACCACGGCGGGGTCCGTACCGGTGAGACGCGCGGCCAGCTCCTCCTCGGGCAGCGTGCCCGGCAGGATCGTCAGCACCTCCTCGCCCTCGGCGAGCGGCGTGCCCAGCCGGGCCGCTGCCGCGCTCACCGAGGTCACCCCGGGGATCACCTCGGTGGCGTACCGGTGTGCCAATCGCTTGTGCATGTGCATGTAGGAGCCGTAGAAGAGCGGATCGCCCTCCGCGAGCACCGCCACCGTCCGGCCCGCGTCGAGGTGTGCGGCCAGCCGGGCCGCCGCTTCGGCGTAGAACTCGTCGATGGCGCCCCGGTAGCCGCCGGGGTGGTCGGTGGTCTCGGTGGTGACGGGGTAGACCAGCGGCTCCTCGACGTGGTCGGCGCGGATGTGGCGGGCGGCGATCGAGCGGGCGATCGACCGGCCGTGCCGGGCGCTGTGGTAGGCGACCACGTCGGCCTCGGCGATGGCCTCCACCGCCCGCACGGTCATCAGCGACGGGTCGCCCGGTCCGAGTCCGACGCCGTACAGCCGCCCGGTCATCTGCTTGTCCCCGCTCACTCTTCCTCGCTCGCGATCGCGTTGATGGCCGCCGCCGCCATGGCGCTGCCGCCCCGCCGACCGCGGACGACCAGGTTCTCCAGGGCGGAGGGGTGGGCGGCCAGCGCCTCCTTCGACTCGGCGGCGCCGATGAAGCCCACGGGCACGCCGATGACCGCGGCCGGGCGGGGCGCACCCTCCTCGATCATCTCCAGGAGGCGGAAGAGCGCCGTGGGCGCGTTGCCGACGGCCACGACCGCGCCCTCCAGCCGGTCCCGCCACAGCTCCAGGGCGGCGGCGCTGCGCGTGGTGCCCAGCCGCGCGGCCATCCCCGGAACCCCGGGGTCGGCGAGCGTGCAGACCACGTCGTTGTCGGCGGGCAGCCGCTTGCGGGTCACACCGCTGGCGACCATGGCGGCGTCGCACAGGATCGGCGCACCCGCCAGCAGCGCCTCGCGGGCACGGGCGACCACACCGGGGGTGTAGGTGATGTCGCGGACGAGGTCGACCATCCCGCAGGCGTGGATCATCCGGACCGCGACCCGGCCGACGTCGTCGGGCAGGGCCGCGAGGTCCGCCTCCGCGCGGATGGTGGCAAAGGACCGGCGGTAGATGGCCGCTCCGTCCTTCTCGTACTCCAACAGGGTTCTCCCATCCGACACCGCGCTGCCGTCCGGCACCGGGCTCTCGTCCAACACTGCGTTCCCACTCATCCGTCCAGGCCCGCGACGCGGGCGGCCGCCACGGCGGCGGCGAGTTCCGAAGGGTCGGCGATCGTCGCCCCGGTGTAGTGGCGACCACCCCGGACGACGGCGACCCCGTAGCCGCCCGGTGCGGCCACCACGTCCACGTGGTCCCCGCGCGGTCGGCCGCAGCGGCGATCACACCCGGACCAGTACACCGGCAGCGCGCCGCCGGTACGCGGGGCCCCGCCGGTGTGGAGCGCCGCGTCCGCGCGCACATCCGCCAGCGACCTGGCGCAGCCCGGGTGCCCGACGCAGGCGCCGACGCCGAGCAGGGGCGAGGAGGAGTCGGTGATCAGGCCGGCGGCGGCGAGGCGGGTGAGCGCGGCGGCAGGGGACCCGGGCAGGACCGCCCCGCGCCACGGGGTCAGGCGCAGCTCCCGGTGGGCGGCGGCGGTGAGCTCCGCCCACTGCGCGGCGGAGAACCGGCCGAGAGGAGCGAGGACGGAGATCGCCGTGGCGCCGTCAGGGTCGGCGCCGCCGGAGCCGGTGACGACGCCCGGCGGCGGCGCGTGCCCCACCGGCATCGCGGGTCGGGCCCCCACCGCGGCCGGGACGCCCCGGCCCCGCAGCAGCCGGACCACCTCCCCCACGCCCCCGGGCAGTTCGGAGACCCGCCAGGCGCGCCCGTCGGCGGCCTCCAGGAAGGCCTCCGCGGCGAGCAGGGCGAGCCGGGGCGCGTCCTGGACGTCCCGGGCGTCCACGTGCAGGACACCGGTGTCCCCGACCAGCAGCCGCGCGCCACCGTCCGGCGCCGCGCGCAGCGTGACGTCGGCGGCGAGTGCGGCCACGTCCCCGCGACCGTCGTCGAGGGCGAACAGGAACCGCCCGGACAAGCCACCGGCGGCTTCGCTCCCGCACAGCATGCGGTCCAGGGCGCCCAGCCACTGCCGCACGTCGAGGTGCCCGCGCCCGTCGAGCCCGGAGAGCGGAGAGGCGACGATGTTGCGCACGCGCTCGTTGCGGTGCGAGGGCAGCAGTCCGGCGGCGTCGAGCCGGGCCGCCAGCTCCCGGACGCACCCCGCGTCCAGGCCGCGCAGCTGCACGTTGCCCCGCGACGTCAGATGCAGCTCCCCGTCGCCGAGATCCCGCGCGGCGCGGCCGAGCGCCCCGGCCTGGTCGAGGCGCAGCACTCCCCCGGGGATCCGGACCCGGGCCAGTGCCCCGTCGTCCGCGGCGTGCAGCCGCAGCGTTCCCGGGCAGGCGTCACCGCGGTCCCGTGCGGTCGGAACGGCCGGGGGCGGGGGGTGGTCGGGAGGTGTGCGCACGGCGGCGAGCATACCGACCCGCGCACCGGCCCTCTTCCCCCGCACGGCCCCGGTGGCCCTTACTATGCTCGCGGTGGATCGTCCGATCCGCCCTCGCCACAGACGGCGCAGGGGAGGAAGCCCGGTGCGACTCCGGCGCGGTCCCGCCACTGTGAGCCCGCCCCACCGGGGAGGGTGAGCCAGGAACTCCCGCCGTCCGACACCGCCCGGGGCGCGGACACCCCGAGGAAGGCCGACGCAGCATGCAGCATTCAGCCGGGGCACCGTCCCCGCACCCCCGTATCCTGCTCCTGTCGACATCCGACACCGACCTGCTCAGCGCCCGCGCGGCCGGCGGCCCGGTGTCCTACCGCTTCGCCAACCCGAGCCGGCTCGACCTCGGCGACCTGCCCGGCCTCCTCGACGGTGTCGACCTGGTCGTCGTGCGCCTCCTCGGCGGCATCCGCGCGTGGCAGGACGGACTCGACCTGCTGCTGGCCGACGGCCGCCCGATCGTCGTCCTCACCGGTGAACAGGCCCCCGACGCCCAGCTGATGGCCACTTCCACGGTCGCCGTGGGCATCGCCGCCGAGGCCCACGCCTACCTCGCGCACGGCGGCCCCGCCAACCTGGAGCAGCTCGCCCGCTTCCTCTCCGACACGGTCCTGCTCACCGGCCACGGGTTCGAGGCGCCGACGCCCGCCCCCACCTGGGGGCCGCTGGAGCGCTCCGCGCGGGAGGGCGCCGACGGCCCCACCATCGCCGTCGTCTACTACCGGGCCCACCACATGAGCGGCAACACCGCCTTCGTCGACGCCCTGTGCCAGGCCATCGAGGACGCGGGCGGGCGGCCGCTCCCGCTGTACGTCGCCTCCCTGCGCGCACCCGAACCCGAGCTGGTCGCCACGCTGCGCGACGCCGACGCCATCGTGACCACCGTCCTGGCCGCGGGCGGCACCCGGCCCGCCGAGGCGTCGGCCGGCGGCGACGACGAGTCCTGGGACGCCGGTGCCCTGGCCGCGCTGGACGTGCCGATCCTCCAGGCCCTGTGCCTGACCGGATCGCGGGCGGACTGGGCGGAGAACGACGAGGGCGTCTCGCCGCTGGACGCCGCCAGCCAGATCGCCGTCCCCGAGTTCGACGGGCGGCTGATCACCGTTCCGTTCTCCTTCAAGGAGTTCGACGCCGACGGCCTGCCCGCCTACGTCACCGACCCGGAGCGCACGGCCCGGGTGGCCGAGACCGCGGTGCGCCACGCGCGCCTGCGCCACGTCCCGGCCGCGGAGAAGCGCGTGGCCCTGGTGCTGTCCGCCTACCCGACCAAGCACTCCCGGATCGGCAACGCGGTCGGCCTCGACACCCCGGCCAGCGCCGTGGCCCTCCTGCGCCGGCTGCGGGACGAGGGCTACGACTTCGGCGACGCGGACGTTCCGGGCCTGGCCTCCGGCGACGGCGACGAGCTGATCCGCGCGCTGATCGAGGCGGGCGGCCACGACCGGGAGTGGCTCACCGACGAGCAGTTGGCCCGCAACCCGGTCCGCATCCCGGCGGCGGACTACCGGCGCTGGTACGCCACGCTCCCAGAGGAACTGCGCACCTCAGTGGAGGAGCACTGGGGCCCGCCCCCCGGCGAGATGTTCGTCGACCGCAGCCGCGACCCGGAGGGCGACATCGTCCTGGCGGCACTGCGCCACGGGAACCTGCTGATCCTCATCCAGCCGCCGCGCGGCTTCGGTGAGAACCCGATCGCCATCTACCACGACCCCGACCTGCCGCCCTCGCACCACTACCTGGCCGCCTACCGGTGGATCGCCGCCTCCCGCGCCGACGGCGGCTTCGGCGCCGACGCCATGATCCACCTCGGCAAGCACGGCAATCTGGAGTGGCTGCCGGGCAAGAACGCCGGCCTGTCCGCGGCATGCGGCCCCGACGCCGCCCTCGGCGGCGTTCCGCTGATCTACCCCTTCCTGGTCAACGACCCGGGCGAGGGAACCCAGGCCAAGCGCCGCGTCCACGCCACACTCGTCGACCACCTGGTGCCGCCGATGGCCCGCGCCGACTCCTACGGCGACATCGCGCGCCTGGAGCAGCTACTCGACGAGTACGCGCAGATCTCCACCATGGACCCGGCGAAGCTCCCGGCGATCCGCGCCCAGATCTGGACCCTCATCCAGGCCGCCAGGCTCGACCACGACCTGGGGCTGGAGGACCGCCCGGACGACGACGGGTTCGACGACTTCCTCCTGCACGTCGACGGCTGGCTGTGCGAGGTGAAGGACGCCCAGATCCGCGACGGACTGCACGTCCTCGGCGCCCCGCCGGCGGGGGAGAACCGGGTCGACCTGGTCCTCGCGATCCTCCGGGCCCGCCAGATCTGGGGCGGCACCACGGCCCTGCCCGGCCTTCGCGAAGCCCTCGGTCTCGACGAGTCGGCGGCGACCCGGACCGCGGCCGACCGGGCGGAGGAGACGGCCCGCTCCCTGGTGCAGGCGATGGAGGACGCGGACTGGGACCCGGGGGCCGTGCCTAGGGAGCACGGCGAACAGGTCGCCGCGGTGCTGGAGTTCGCCGCCCGCGAGGTGGTGCCGCGCCTGTCCGCGACCACCGCCGAGATCGACCACGCCGTCCACGCCCTGAACGGCGGCTTCGTCCCGGCGGGGCCGTCCGGCTCCCCGCTCCGCGGCCTGGTCAACGTCCTGCCGACCGGCCGCAACTTCTACTCCGTCGACCCCAAGGCCGTCCCGTCCCGCCTGGCCTGGGAGACGGGCCAGGCCCTGGCCGACTCGCTGCTGGAGCGCTACCGTGCCGACAACGGGGACTGGCCGACCTCGGTCGGACTCTCCCTCTGGGGCACCAGCGCGATGCGCACGGCAGGCGACGACATCGCCGAGGCGCTCGCGCTGCTGGGGATCCGCCCGGTCTGGGACGACGCCTCGCGCCGCGTCACCGGCCTGGAACCCGTCCCGGCCGAGGAACTGGGCCGCCCCCGCATCGACGTCACCCTGCGCATCTCCGGCTTCTTCCGCGACGCGTTCCCGCACACGATCGGCCTGCTGGACGACGCGGTGCGCATGGCGGCGTCCCTGGACGAACCCGCCGAGGCCAACCACGTGCGCGCGCACGTCCGCGCCGACCTGGCCGAGCACGGCGACGAGCGCCGCGCCACCACCCGCATCTTCGGTTCCCGGCCCGGCACCTACGGCGCGGGCCTGCTCCAGCTCATCGACTCCCGCGACTGGCGCACCGACGCCGACCTCGCCGAGGTCTACACGGTCTGGGGCGGCTACGCCTACGGCCGGGAACTCGACGGCCGCCCGGCCCGGGAGGAGATGGAGACGGCGTACCGGCGCATCGCGGTCGCGGCGAAGAACACCGACACCCGCGAGCACGACATCGCCGACTCCGACGATTACTTCCAGTACCACGGCGGCATGGTCGCCACGGTCCGCGCGCTGCGGGGAACCGCCCCCGAGGCCTACATCGGCGACTCCACTCGCCCGGAGACGGTCCGCACCCGCACCCTGGTGGAGGAGACCTCCCGGGTGTTCCGCGCCCGCGTGGTCAACCCCAAGTGGATCGAGGCGATGCGCCGCCACGGCTACAAGGGGGCCTTCGAACTCGCCGCGACGGTGGACTACCTGTTCGGCTACGACGCCACGACGGGCGTCGTGGCGGACTGGATGTACGACAAGCTCACCGAGACCTACGTGCTGGACCCGGCCAACCGCGAGTTCCTGCAGGAGGCCAACCCCTGGGCCCTGCACGGCATCGCCGAGCGGCTGCTGGAGGCGGAGTCGCGCGGCATGTGGGCGAAGCCGGACCCGCAGGTGCTGGACGCCCTGCGGGAGGTCTACCTGGCGACCGAGGGAGACCTCGAAGGGGACGAATGAGCAGGCCCCCCGGCATGCACGCGTCCGCGTGCATGCCGGGGGGCCTCCTGCTACTTGCTACTACTTGAGTAGGAGCCAGGGCATCCGTGCCCGCTCCGCGAAACGACGAAGGCCCGAACCACGCACCTGGTCCGGGCCCTCGTTCTGCCTACTAGAGGCTGGCGGAGGATACGAGATTCGAACTCGTGAGGGGTTGCCCCCAACACGCTTTCCAAGCGTGCGCCCTAGGCCTCTAGGCGAATCCTCCGCAGACCACTCTACAGGGGGATCGGAGGTGCTTCGAACGCTTTCGGGGTGGTCCGGGTGTGTGGCGGGCGGGGATCCCGGGGAGTGGCGGGCTGTCGGCGACGGGGGTACGCAGGGGTCCGCCGTGTCCTATAGACTTTCGGGCAGACCCCTCGTGCGGCGTCATCTTATGAACCTCCCCAGGGCCGGAAGGCAGCAAGGATAAGTAAGCTCTGGCGGGTGCGCGGGGGGTCCTTTTCTTTCCCCGGACCGGGGTTTCCCGCCTCCCCTCTTTCCCGTGTGCCCTCCCCGCTTTCCGCCGGATCCGGCGCGGGGTGTCACGGTGACACGGTTCAATGGGGGCGTGGACGTGCGGAGGGAGAAGTGAACGCGCCGTGAGCATCGCGCTGTATCGCAAGTACCGGCCGGCGACGTTCGGCGAGGTGCGCGGGCAGGAGCACGTCACCGAGCCGCTGCGCCAGGCGCTGCGCAACGGGCGGATCAACCACGCCTACCTGTTCAGCGGGCCGCGCGGGTGCGGAAAGACGTCCAGCGCCCGTATCCTCGCCCGCTCGCTCAACTGTGCGCAGGGCCCCACCCCCGACCCGTGCGGGGAGTGCGATTCCTGTGTGGCGCTGGCCCCCGACGGCGGCGGCAGTATCGACGTCATCGAAATCGACGCCGCCTCCCACGGCGGTGTGGACGACGCACGTGAACTGCGAGAACGCGCGTTCTTCGCGCCGGTGAGCTCGCGGTACAAGGTCTACATCATCGACGAGGCGCACATGGTGACCCGCGAGGGTTTCAACGCGCTGCTCAAGCTCGTCGAGGAACCGCCGCCGCACCTGAAGTTCGTGTTCGCGACCACCGAGCCCGACAAGGTCATCGGCACCATCCGGTCGCGCACCCACCACTACCCCTTCCGCCTCATCCCGCCGAGTACGCTGCGCGAGCTCATGGAGGAGGTCCTCAGCGAGGAGGGCGTCGCCTTCGACCCCGCCGCGCTGCCGCTGGTGGTGCGCGCGGGCGCGGGCTCGGCGCGCGACTCGCTGTCCATCCTCGACCAGCTCCTCGCCGGGTCCGACGCGAGCGGCATCACCCGCGACGGCGCCGTCGCGCTCCTCGGCTACACCGACTCCTCCCTGCTCTCCGAGATGGTCGACGCGCTGGGCGCCCGCGACGGCGCGGCCGTGTTCGGCCTGATCGACCGGGTGATGGAAGGCGGCCACGACCCCCGGCGGTTCACCGCCGACCTGCTGGAGCGCGCCCGCGACCTGGTCGTGCTCGCGGCCGTGCCCGACGCGCTGGACAAGGGCCTGATCAACGTCTCGCCCGACGCCGTCGACCGGATGCGCGAGCAGGCGCAGCGCCTCGGCGCGGCCGAGCTCACCCGCGCCGCCGAGATCCTCAACCAGGGGCTGACCGAGATGCGCGGCGCCACCTCGCCGCGCCTGCTGCTGGAGCTGCTGTGCGCCCGGGTGCTGCTTCCCGCAGCCGACGCGAGCGGCGACGGCGGCGCGCTGCTGGCCCGCCTGGACCAGCTGGAGCGCCGGGTGGCGTCGGGCGCGGTGGCGCCCGCGGGCTCCGCGCCCCCGGTCGGACCGCCGCCCGCGGCGCCCCCGGCCGCACCGCCGTCTGCTCCGGCGCCGACGCCGTCTGCTCCGGCGCCGTCCGCGCCCCCGCCGCCCGAGCCCGAGGCGGCGCCCGAGCGCCCGGTGGCTCCGGCGGCCGACGACTGGCCCGACACGCCTCCCGCGCCCCCGGCGGCCTCCGCCCCGGCGCCGCCTCCGGCACCCGCTCCGGCCGCCCGTCCCGCGGCGGGCGGGGCGCTCGACCTGGGGACGCTCCAGGCGTCCTGGGGCCGGATCCTGGAGACGGTCAAGGGCATGCGCCGCTTCACCTGGATGGTGCTCAGCGGCAGCGATGTCCGCCCGGCCGCCGTCGAGGGCAACGTGGTGCAGCTCGCCTTCGCCCGGCCCAACGACGCCAAGGGGTTCTCCAACAGCGGCAGCGACCAGGTGGTCGCCGGGGCCATCGGGCAGATCCTCGGCGTGGAGGTGCGGGTCTCGGCGGTCGCCGGGACGGGTGCGCCGCCCGCGCCGCAGCGCCCGGCGGCCCCCGCTTCGGCCCCGCCCCCCTCCCCGGCCCCCGGTACGGAACCGTCCGGCTGGGACGCCCCCGCTGCGGCCCCGCCGCAGAGCACGCACCAGCAGGACTCGCGGCCGCAGAGCCCGCAGCAGCCGGGTCCCGCCGCGCCCGAGGAGCCGCGGCAGCAGCGCCCTCCCGCGGGCGCGGGCGGTGCGCGGGGTCCCATCACCGACCTGCCGGAGCCGCCACCGGACCCCTATGAGAACGCCGCCGCGGCTCCGCCGCCGGAGCGGGGGCCCGAGCCCGACCCGTCCGAACCGCCGCACGACCCGGCCGCCGATGAGGCGCCGCGGCCGTCCGGCTTCGCGCTGATCGAGAAGGAGCTCGGCGGCAAGGTCATCGACGAGATCGACCACACCGCCCGGTGACCCGCCCGCGGCCACCGCCCGGAGGGTGTGTGGCCGGGGTGGCCGGGGGTCCGCTGAGCGGCCTTGCCCGCACTCGCGCGCGGGGTGTCCTGTGGTGAAAAGCAGCAGCGACGGTGGGAGCGGGGCGAGCGCCCCTGCCACCTCACGGTCGGCGGCCGCGCCGAGCCGATCGGCACCCCTGTCGGCGTTGATCTCGGAGATATTGGGGTGATACTCGCCGGTATCACCCCAATATCTCCGAGATCAACGCCGACAGGGGCGGAAAGCGCGTTCCGGAGGTTTTTCGGGTCTGGTGGGCGGTTGCGGGTGCAGGGGGCGGCGGCTTCGGTCCGGCCGGAAGCCAGAATTTCCGCTTCGCGTGAAGCACATTCCGCGATTCGAGATACATGTGCCTCGCTGTGCTCGCGTCGCCAATGATCATGGGCTGGCATCCGATGGTGTCCGTTGCGCCCGATTAAATCCCACTGTCATTCGCGGGAACAGGATAAATCGGGCGCCAGACGGATGGGGGTCGTCCGCCATCGCCGCTCCGACATGTCCGGAACCTGACCGCCCTTGGAAGGCACTTCCAGCCCCGACCCGGCCGCCGACCGTGAGGTGGCAGGGGCGCCCACCCCGCTCCCGCCGTCGCTGCTGCTTTTCACCACAGGGCACCCCGCGCGCGATTGCGGGCAAGGCCGCTCAGCGGACCCCCGGCCACCCCGGCCACACACTCACCTGCAGGGAAAATGTGTCCCTGGCTGCCCACCCGCTGTCGCTGCTGCTTTTCACCACAGGGCACCCCGCGCGCGATTGCGGGCAAGGCCGCTCAGCGGACCCCCGGCCACCCCGGCCACACACTCACCTGCAGGGAAAATGTGTCCCTGGCTGCCCACCCGCTGTCGCTGCTGCTTTTCACCACAGGGCACCCCGCGCGCGATTGCGGGCAAGGCCGCTCAGCGGACCCCCGGCCACCCCGGCCACACACTCACCTGCAGGGAAAATGTGTCCCTGGCTGCCCACCCGCTGTCGCTGCTGCTTTTCACCACAGGGCACCCCGCGCGCGATTGCGGGCAAGGCCGCTCAGCGGACCCCCGACCACCCCAGCCACCCCGGCCACCCCGGCCACCCCGACCACTCACCGGTTCGGCTGGGCGAAGTCCCAGCCCGGTCCGTTCGGGGTGTCCAGCCACACGCGGTGCCGGTCGTCGGGCGCCACGGTGAGCCCGAACCGGTCCTGGTCCGGTGAGCCGAGCGCGTTCCACTCGGCCGTCGCGCTCTCGACCTCGTCCCACAGCGAGCGGGGTCCCCCCTGTTCGACGGTCCATACGCTGCCGTACGGGTACACCCGCGCCCACGACGGCCCGTCGGTGGCCGACAGCCACAGCCCCATCCCCGTGCCCATCCTCCGCAGCCCCATCCGCCACCGCGGCACCATGAAGGTGATCGGGAAGGCGGTCGCGAACTCGGTGAGCGGCGTGATGGGGTCGACGTCGACCAGCCGCGTCTCGTCCGGCTCGGCGCCGATGTCGTGCGAGGGCGCGTCGGGGGAGCGCTGCCCGCGCAGCAGCATGAATCCCAATCCGCCGCGGAACCGGCCCGCCGCCGACCCGTCCGCGGCGACGGTGAGCGGGGCGAGCACACCCGCGCCCTCCATGGCCGTCCACGGCGTGACGACGATCCCGCCCACCCGCGTCTGCTCGATCCAGGCCCGCGGGACCCGGGTCACGCTGCAGGTGGCGATCGTCCGGTCGTAGGGGGCGCCCGGCGGGTACCCGGTTTCGCCGTCGCGCAGGTGCACGGTGGGCGAACGCCCCGAGGCCGCCAGCGCGGACCGCGCCCCCGCCAGCACCTCGGCGTCGACCTCCAGCGTGGTCACGTTCGCGTCGCCGAGCCGGGCGGCGAGCAGTGCCGCGTTCCATCCGGTGCCCGTGCCGATCTCCAGGACGCGCTGCCCGTCGCGCAGGTCGGCGGCTTCCAGCATGCGCGCCACGATCGTCGGGGCGGAGCTGGAGGAGGTGGGCCGACCGCGCGGGCGGGCCGGGTCGCCGTCGTCGACCTGCGTGATGATCGCGTCGTCGGCGTAGACGGCCGCGAGCCAGGCATCCGGGCTTGTGCGGCGGTCGAGCACGGTGCCGTGCACGGTGAGCGCCCCGGCCTCGGGGATGAACAGGTGGCGCGGAGTCGCCCGGAAGGCGGCGATGAGCCGGTCGTCGACCAGTTCACCGGACCGGACGAGCGTGTCGATCAGCGCGGCGTGGCGCTGGTCGGCGGTGATCATCTGAGTGTGCTTCCGATTCTCGTGCCGATGGGGCGGGGAGCGCGGTGCCACCGGTCACGGTCTTCCCCGGCCACGCGCGATCGAACCGCGACCGCCGCCGGTGGCGGCACGACGGGTCCGGTCGGCGGTCACCCGGCCAGGTCGAACACCCCCACCGCGTCGTAGGCGTGCCATGACCCGGTGTGCTTGGTGATGTCGATGGCGTTGTCCCCAGCGGCGAAGTACTCGGCCGGAAGCCGCAGCTCGACGAAGGACGGGCGCAGCGCCGTGCCGGGCACGGTGGCGTCGCCCTCCAGCGACCCGCGGGTGGCCCCGCCCTCGAAGTACACCTCCGTGGCGGTCCGCCCGTTGACCGCGATCGCCGCCGTCCCGGCCAGGGTGGCGTGCGTGTCGATCAGCCAGACCACGAAGCCGGGGTCGGTGGTGGGCCGCGCCGCCAGGTCGAACCGGAGCCGGAAGGTGTGCGCCCGGTTCCCGGCCCACCGGTCGCGCGGCCCCGGGTGCAGGTAGCACCAGTCGGCGGCCGGGTCGCTCTCCCCGTAGCGGAAATCCACACCCTGTGGAAAAGTCGCCAGGTAGTTCTGCTGCCCGCGGTCGGGGGCCAGCGCCAGCTCCAGGCTCTTGGAATCGAACTCCCCGACCTGGGCGTACGGGCGGCCGCGGACGGTCATCGACTCCGCCGACACCCCGCGCACCGGCCGCGAGGGGCGGCTGCGCCGGCCCGCCGCGTCGACCGTGACGATCCGGTAGTGGCGCGTCTCCGCCTGCGGCCCGAGGGTGTCGTGGGTGAACCTCCCGTAGACCGTCTTGCCGATGATCGTCTCCGGGGTGATCTCGACGTCGTGGTCCTCGGCGGCGTGGATCGCGAAGTGGTCGACCAGCGGCTCCCAGCCGGGCAGCCGCCAGGTCAGGTCGATCGCGCCCACGCGCCCCTGGGCGGCGATACGGGTGACGGGCATGGGGGGTCTGCTCACGGGCGTCCTCCGCCGATCGGGTTCAGGCCGGGGCGGCCCTCCTCGGTGACGAACCGGGCCACGGTGCTCACCGTCCCGGAGTCGTCGGCCTGGATCCGGTCGATCACCTTGAAGTCGGAGGTGACCGCGTCGGGCGTCATGTGCAGCTGTACGTAACCGCGCCGCCCGTTGTACATCTTGACGTGCTCGTTGCCCAGCCAGATCGGCGCGAAGCGGTCGCGGTCGGCGCCGTCGCCGTCGGAGGCCACCGACGTGGTGACCAGCTCGGTGCCGATGGTGGCGGAGTCCGGGTCGGCGAAGTCGGCCTTGAGCTCGATGGCGGCGTGCCGGTGGATGTCGCCGGTGAGCACGAGCGGGTTGGCGACCTCGTGCTCGGTCAGTACGTCGAACAGCCGGTCGCGGTTGGCGGTGAAACCGTCCCACTGGTCCATGCTGTAGGCGGTGCCCGGTCCGGTGTCGCGGTCGATGAGGGCCATCACCACCTGCTGGACCAGCACGTTCCAGGTGGTGTCGCTGTTGCGCAGCCCGTCGTAGAGCCACTTCTCCTGCGGTCGGCCGAGGATGCTGCGCGCCGGGTCGGTGTGGCCGCCCCCGGGCACGCCGCCGTCGGCGGGGACGTCGTCGCGGTACTGGCGGGTGTCGAGCACGCTGAACTCGGCGAGCCGCCCGTAGCGCAACCTCCGGTACAGGTGCATGTCGGGCCCCTTGGGCAGGGACGCCGCGCCCAGCGGCTGGTTCTCGTACCAGGCGCGGTAGGCCACGGCGCGGCGCCGCAGGAAGTCCTCCGGGGCGACCCCGTACCGGGAGTGCTCGCCGGCGTAGTCGTTCTCCACCTCGTGGTCGTCGGCGGTCACCGCCCACGGCGCGGCGGCGTGCGCGGCCTGCAGGTGGGGGTCGGACTTGGTGAGGGAGTAGCGCAGCCGGTACTGCTCCAGGGTGAGGACGGCGGCGGCGTGCGCCGCACTCAGGGGCGGGGCGCCCTGTCGCCACAGGTTGGCCGGGGTGATCGCGTACTCGTAGATGTAGTCGCCGAGGAACATCATCAGGTCGAGGTCCTGGGCGGCGATGTCCCGGTAGGCGGTGTAGTGCCCGTGGTACCAGGCCTGGCAGGAGGTCATGGCCAGGTTGAGCGCGGAGACGCGGGCGCCGGGCGCGGGCGCGGTCTTGGTGCGGCCGACCGGGCCGATCTCGCCGCCGGCGCGGAACCGGTAGAAGTACACGCGCCCGGGCTCCAGCCCCCGCACCTCGGGGTGGACGGAGTGCGCGAGGTCGGGGGTGGCGACGGCGGTGCCGCGCCGGACGACGTCGCGGAACCGGTCATCGGTGGCGACCTCGTACTCGACGGGCAGGTCCCGGGCGGGCATGCCGCCGCGGCCGTCGTCGGCGAGGGGGTCGGGGGCGAGGCGGGTCCACAGGACCACGCCGTCGGGGGTGGGGTCGCCCGACGCGACACCCAGGGTGAAGGGGTAGTCGGGCAGGGGCCGGGCGACGGGTGCGGCGTGCCCCGCGACGCCGGTCCCGAGGACGAACGCGGCGGTGCCGATGCCGGTGAATGCGAGGAAGCTGCGCCGGTCGGGGGTGGGGAGGCGATGGGGTCGGGCCATGCGGACCTTGCGGACCTTGCGGACCATGTGTCGAATCCGTCCACTCGAACGGTCAGTGCTCATCGATCCTCAGCGGCGCGCCTTGACTCCATATAGATACCAGGTGATGACCGAGTGGCATCGCGGCCAATGGGGTTCTGCGTTCGGTGGTGGGCCGCACCGACCGTCTCCACCTGCATTTACGCCGAGGCCCGGCCCCGCGCGGGCGTGCGGTGGGGCCGGACCGGTCGGGCGTGTCCCCTATCCGGCGACCGCCTTCCGAGGGGCGGCCGGGTAGTCGACGTAGCCCCGCGGCCCCGACGTGTAGTGGAAGTTCTTCTCCCGGATCGGGGCCCACGGCACACCGTCGGCGATACGCGCGGGAAGGTCGGGGTTGGAGATGAACGGGCGCCCGAACGAGACCAGGTCGGCGCGGTCCTCCCGGATCAGCCGCTCCGCCGACTCCCGCGTGGTCTCCTCGTGCTCGCCGGTGTTGCCGATGAGCGTCCCACTCCACCGCGGCCGCAGGTCGTCCAGGGCGGGGTAGCCGGGGTCGTCGGTGACGTGCAGGTAGGCCAGGCCCAGCGGGTCGACGGCGGCGAGCAGGGCGCGGTACACGGGGGCGGGGTCGGCCTCGACGAGCTCGTTCTCCGGGTTGCCCGGCGCGACGCGCAGTCCCACCCGGTCCGCGCCGACGGCGTCGGCGACGGCCTCGGTGAGCTCGATGGCGAAGCGGGCGCGGTCGGCCGGGCCGCCCCCGTAGGCGTCGGTGCGGACGTTGGTGTTGTCGGCGAGGAACTGGTGCGCAAGGTAGCCGTTGGCGCTGTGGATCTCCACGCCGTCGAACCCGGCGCGCAGCGCGGCGCGGGCCGCGTCGGCGTGGTCGTCGATCGTCGTGCGGATGTCGGCGGTGGTCATCGCGCGCGGTGTGACCGGGTCGACCTTGCCGCCGAGGGTGTGCAGCGGCCGGGTGGTCGCGACCGCCGACGGCGCCTCGGGGGTGCCGCCGTCGAGCCGGTTGGCCGGGTGTCCGTTGCGTCCGGCGTGCATGATCTGCGCGAAGATGCGGCCGTCGGCCGCGTGCACGGCGTCGGTCACCCGCCTCCAGCCCGCGATCTGCTCCTCGGTGAACAGTCCGGGTTCGTTGAGGAAGAGCTGGCCGCGCACGCTCGGCGCGATGCCCTCGGAGACGATCAGGCCGGCGCCGGCGCGCTGCGCGTAGTAGTCGGCCATGACCGGCTGTGGAACACCGCGGGTGTCGGCGCGGAGCCGCGTCATGGGCGCCATGACGATGCGGTTGGGCAGTTCGGTCCCGGCGATGGCGGCGGGGGTCAGCAGGGGGCTGCGGGTGCCGGTGGCGGCGGTGTCGATGTCCATGCGGCAGAGCGTAGAATCTGACACTCATGTCAGGTTCAACCGTTTGTGGCGGAGGTCATAGTGCGCATCGGGGAGCTGTCGCGCCGCACCGGGGTCAGTGAGCGGTCGCTGCGCTACTACGAGGAGCAGGGCCTGCTGGTGGCGCGGCGTACCGCCGGGGGCCACCGCGAGTACTCCGACGCCGCGGTGGAACGCGTCGAGCGCATCCAGTGCCTGTACGCCGCCGGAGTGAACAGCTCCGGCATCTATGAGCTGCTGCCCTGCATGTACGCCCAGGAGCGCGGTGACCCCGCGCCGGACCTCCTCGACTCCCTCGCCCGGGAGCGGGGGCGCATCTCGGCGATGATCGACCGGCTCGCGGCCTCGCGCGATCTGCTGGACGAGGTCATCGCGTCCGCCTCGGCGCGCTCGTCGCCGCGCTCCGGCTGAGCGGGCGCGCCGCGCTCCCCCGCGGCCGCCCCGCCGCGACGTCCCGAGCGGCTACGCTCGCAACTGTCGGTACATGACGCAAGGAGATGTTGGCACGTGAACCCTGGCGGCGGAATGGACATGCAGGCGCTGCTGCAGCAGGCCCAGCAGATGCAGCAGCAGCTCATGGAGGCCCAGCAGCAGCTCGACGAGGCCAAGGTCGAGGGCACCTCGGGCGGCGGGCTGGTCACCGTGACGGTGAGCGGCCGCGGTTCGGTCGAGGACATCCGGATCGACCCGAAGGCCGTCGACGCGGATGACGCCGAGGAGACGGCGCAGACCATCGCCGACCTGGTGCTGGCGGCCATCCGCGACGCCGAGGCGTCGGTGGAGGAGCTGCAGCAGGAGAAGATGGGCCCCCTCGCCGAGGGCCTGGGCGGTGGCGGCCTGCCGGGCGGCGGCGGGATGCCCGGTCTGCCCGGTTTCTAGACCGTCCGCCCGCAGAGGGCGGCGCGGCGGCCCGGCGCACCTGTCGGCGGGCGCGGGTGAGATGTGTCCGACTCGGCTCGACTACCGTGGAGGCCGAGGGAACGACGAGTGAGTGGTTGGCGATGTACGAGGGCGCGGTTCAGAACCTGATCGACGAGCTGGGGCGGCTGCCCGGTGTCGGTCCGAAGAGCGCGCAGCGCATCGCCTTCCATCTGCTCTCCGCGGAGACCGCCGACGTCAAACGCCTCGCGAACGCGCTCATCGAGGTCAAGGACCGGGTGCGGTTCTGCGGGGTGTGCGGCAACGTCGCCGAGGAAGCGGAGTGCCGCATCTGCCGCGACCCGCGGCGCGACCCCGCCGTCATCTGCGTGGTGGAGGAGTCGAAGGACGTCGTGGCGATCGAGCGGACCCGCGAGTTCCGCGGCCGCTACCACGTGCTCGGCGGCGCCATCAGCCCTATCGAAGGCGTCGGCCCGGACGACCTGCGCATCAGGGAGCTGATGTCGCGGCTGTCCGACGGGCAGGTCACCGAGCTGATCCTGGCGACCGACCCCAACCTGGAGGGCGAGGCCACCGCCACCTACCTGGCGCGGCTCGTCAAACCCATGGGGCTGAAGGTCACCCGTCTGGCCAGCGGGCTGCCCGTCGGCGGCGACCTGGAGTACGCCGACGAGGTGACGCTGGGGCGGGCCTTCGAGGGGCGTCGGAGCCTGGAGTTCTGATCGCCTGCGGCCCGGTCAGCGGGCGCTGCGGCGGTGCGAACCGCCCGCGGCGGCGGCGCGTCGTACAAGTCCGGACGGTGAGTTTCCGAAAGTCGGAGTAGGTGGCCGATTGTCGGGTACGACCCGTTCTCGGTGCCTTTCGCCGCAGGTGAGAGGGCATCCGATGAAACCTGATAGCTACACTTCTGGTTGATTACCTTGATCCCAACTCCTCAGGAGCAACGACCGTGGCTCTAATCGTGCAGAAGTACGGCGGGTCCTCCGTCGCTGACGCAGACGCCATCAAGCGGGTAGCCCAGCGGATCGTCGCTCAGAAAAAAGCGGGATATGACGTGGTCGTCGTGGTCTCGGCCATGGGCGACACCACCGATGAGCTCCTCGACCTCGCCGAGAAGGTCTCCCCCGTTCCCCCCGGCCGCGAGATGGACATGCTGCTGACCGCCGGTGAGCGCATGTCGATGGCCCTGGTCGCCATGGCGATCGGGAACCTGGGGTACGAGGCCCGCTCCTTCACCGGCTCGCAGGCCGGAGTCATCACCACGTCCCTGCACGGCAACGCCAAGATCATCGACGTCACCCCGGGCCGGATCCAGGAGGCGCTGGACGACGGGTCGATCTGCATCGTCGCCGGGTTCCAGGGTGTCTCGCAGGACAGCAAGGACATCACCACGCTGGGCCGCGGCGGCTCCGACACCACGGCCGTCGCGCTCGCGGCGGCGCTGAACGCCGACGCGTGCGAGATCTACACCGACGTCGACGGTGTGTTCACCGCCGACCCGCGGATCGTGCCGACCGCCCGCCGCATCCCCAAGATCTCCTATGAGGAGATGCTGGAGATGGCGGCCACCGGCACCAAGATCCTGCACCTGCGGTGCGTGGAGTACGCGCGGCGGTACAACATCCCGCTGCACGTCCGCTCGTCGTTCAGTCAGAAGCCCGGTACCTGGGTCGTCTCGGAAGTTGAGGAAACCGAAGGCATGGAACAACCGATCATCTCCGGCGTCTCGCACGACCGCAGCGAGGCCAAGATCACGGTCGTCGGTGTCCCCGACAAGGTCGGTGAGGCCGCGGCGATCTTCACGGCCCTGGCCGACGCCGAGATCAACATCGACATGATCGTGCAGAACGTGTCGACCGCCGCCACCGGGCGCACCGACATCTCCTTCACGGTGCCGATGGACTTCGGCCAGACCGCGATGACGGCGCTGCAGAAGATCCAGGAGAAGGTCGGCTTCGAGGGGCTGCGCTACGACGACCAGATCGGCAAGGTGTCGCTGGTCGGCGCGGGCATGCGTTCCTACCCGGGCGTCACCTCCCGGTTCTTCGACGCCATCGCGCGCTCCGGCACCAACATCGAGATGATCTCGACCTCGGAGATCCGCATCTCGGTCATCGTGGAGCAGGACCAGATCGACTCGGCCGTCGCGGCCGCCCACACCGAATTCGAGCTCGACGCCGACCAGGTCGAGGCCGTCGTGTACGGAGGTACCGGACGATGAGCAACCGCCTTCCCACCCTCGCCATCGTCGGCGCCACCGGTGCCGTGGGCACCGTCATGCTCGACATCCTCTCCACCCGCGAGAACGTGTGGGGCGAGATCCGGCTGATCGCCTCCCCGCGCTCCGCCGGCAAGCGCCTCACCGTCCGCGGCGAGGAGATCGAGGTCCAGGCGCTGGCCCCCGAGGTCTTCGACGGCGTCGACGTCGCCATGTTCGACGTGCCCGACGAGGTGTCCGAGCAGTGGGCGCCGATCGCCGCCGAGCGCGGCGCGGTGGCGGTGGACAACTCCGGCGCGTTCCGGATGGACCCCGACGTCCCGCTCGTGGTTCCCGAGGTCAACGCCGAACAGACGCGCAACCGCCCGCGCGGCATCGTCAGCAACCCGAACTGCACCACGCTGTCGATGATCGTCGCCATGGGCGCGCTGCACCGCGCCTACGGGCTGACCGACCTGGTCGTCGCCTCCTACCAGGCCGCCTCCGGCGCCGGCCAGGAGGGCATCGACACCCTGCACGACCAGATCTCCAAGGTCGCCAGCGACCGCACCCTCGGCAGCCGCGCCGGAGACGTGCGCGCCGCCGCGGGCGAGCTCGGCCCGTTCCCGGCGCCGCTGGCCATGAACGTGGTGCCGTGGGCCGGGTCGCTGAAGGAGGACGGCTACTCCTCGGAGGAGCTGAAGGTCCGCAACGAGTCGCGGAAGATCCTGGGCCTTCCGGAGCTGCGGGTTTCGGCCACCTGTGTGCGCGTGCCGGTGGTCACCACCCACGCGCTGGCCGTGCACGCCACCTTCGCCCAGGAGGTGGACGCCGCCGCGGCCCGCGAGGCGCTGGCCGCCGCCCCGGGCGTGGTGGTCCAGGACGACCCGGCCAAGGGCGAGTTCCCGACCCCGGCCGACGTCGTGGGGACCGACCCGACCTGGGTGGGGCGCATTCGGCGCTCGCTCGACGACCCCAGGTCGCTCGACCTGTTCCTGTGCGGGGACAACCTGCGCAAGGGGGCCGCGCTGAACACCGCCCAGATCGCGGAGGTCCTGGCCGAGGAGTTCACCCGGGGCTGACGTCCAGGGGCGGCTCACCCGGAGCGGCGGTGGCCGGGGCGACCCTCTCGCGGGGGCGCCCCGGCCACCGCCGTTTCGGCATCCCGCCCCCTCGACCCGGGCCGGACTGTGTCCGTGATCTCACCGGTTACCGGGACGCTCCGGGCAACCCGGACAACGGGGTCCGCGTCTACACACACGACACCGCCGCCGGTCGAATCTCCGGCTCGACCACGGTTCACACGGCGCCGCGCGGTGCGGATGCGCGACAACAGAACACGGAGCCAGAAGGTGACAACGAATTCCGGGCTCGCCCTGCGGGTCGGGGGGCTGCTGGGTGTCCTCACACTCGCGGCGGGGTGCAGCCTCGGCGCGGTCGACGGCGGCCGGGAGGACCAGGAGGGCGCGGCGTCGGACGACATCTCCGCCGCGCTGGGCCAGTCGATCTCCTGGAAGCCCTGCCACGACGACGATGAGGTCGACGAACTCCACGACGCGGACCTTGAGGTCGGCTTCGATGAGGACGAGGCCGAGGAGGCCCGCGACTGGCGCGCCGCGCTCGAATGCGGGTCGCTCACGGTACCGGTCGACTACGCCGACCCCGAGGGCAGGTCGCTGAAGATGCGGGTCATCCGCAAGCCGGCCGAGGGCACCGCGGACGACCGCGTCGGTTCGCTCATCGTCAACCCCGGCGGCCCCGGCGTTTCCGGCGTCGAGCACATGGACTCCCCCGCCTTCGGCGACGGCATCCGCTCCCGCTTCGACATCGTCTCCTTCGACCCACGCGGCGTCGGCAAGAGCCGCGCCATCATGTGCGGCGACCCCGAGGCGCTGTACGGCGCGCAGGACGCGATCCACGGCACGGACCCGGCGGAGCTGTCCGAAGCGGAGCTCGGCGAGCTGGAGAAGGCCGCGAAGGCCTACGCCGACGCGTGCGCCGAGGATGTCGGGGAGGACTTCCTGGGCAGCGTCGGCACGGTCGACGTCGTCAACGACGTGGAGGTGCTGCGCGACGCGCTCGGCGACGACGCCCTCACCTACGTGGGGTTCTCCTACGGCACCTACATCGGCGCGCTGTACGCCGAGACCTATCCGGACAACGTGCGCGCCCTGGTGCTCGACGGCGCCGTGGAGACCACCCGGTCCAACGCCGACATCGCGGTCGACCAGGCCAAGGGCTTCCAAACGGCGTGGGAGTCCTTCGTGGAGGACTGCATCGCCACCGGCGACTACTGCCCCTTCTCCTCCACCGATGCGGCCGAGAACGAGCTGGAGCGCATCCTCGGCAAGATCGAGGACGGCGGGTACGAGGTCGCGGGCATGCAGGCCACGCGGTCGGCCATGCTCAACCTGATCAGCCAGATGCTCTACAGCGAGGACAACTGGGAGGGCCTGCGCTACACCCTGGACGCCGCCGACTACGGCGACACACAGGTCGCCCAGGACAACCTGGACGCCATCGCCGAGGACATGTTCGGCGGCGAGGAGTTCACCGCGGGGGACGACGAGGACGGAACGGTGGACACCGAGGCCGCGCTGGTGGCGATCAACTGCGTCGACCGCACCGACCCCACCGACATCGAGGCCTACCGGAAGGCCGCCGAGAAGGCGGCGGAGGCGTCCCCGCTGTTCGGCGCCGACGTGGTCTGGGCACAGCTGCCGTGCGCCTACTGGGCGGCCGACGCGCCGGCGCCTACGGAGTTCTCCGCCGAGGACGCCCCGCCGATCGTCGTCGTGGGCACCCGCAACGACCCCGCCACCCCCTACGCCTGGGCCGAGGAGCTCTCCGAGCAGCTGGCGTCGGCGACGCTGGTGACGTATGAGGGCGACGGCCACACGGTGTACGGCTACAACAAGAGCGCGTGCATCGACGACCCGTTGGACGCCTACCTCATCGACACGTCGGTGCCGGAGGAGGGCCTCAGCTGCCCCTCCGCGCGGTGACCATGGCGCTCGGCGGGACGAAACGGACCGGATCGCCGCCGAGCGCCCTGGTCATCCGGCTCACCGGGTCCTTCTGGGGGTTCGGGAGAGGCTGAGGCGGTACAGCAGGCGGCAGTGGTCGACCGAGCCCACCAGGTCGGAGGTCTCCACCGGGCGCTGGCCGTTGTAATGGGTGCGCTCCACCACCAGGACCGGGAGGCCGGCGGCGAGCTGGAGCATGGAGGCCTCCGGTTCGCGCAGCGGGCGCACCCCCACCTCCTCCACCACCCGGTCGATGATCACCCCGGCGGCACCGAGCCGGTCGAGCACGCTCGTGCCCGGCTCGGCGTCGGCCGGGGTGCGCAGCGTGCCGTGGGTGAGCAGCATCGGCTCCCATGCCGTGTGCAGCGCGACCGGCACGCCGTCGGTCAGACCGAGGCAGCGCGTGCGGTACACGGCGTCGCCGTCGCGGATGGCGAGCCGGCGCGAGACCAGGTCGCACGCCTTCTCGGTGACGGTGTCGAGGTCGCGGCGGCACAGCGGCTCCACGCCCGACCCCGAGGCGCGGTCGGTGCGGGAGAAGCGGTGGATCTGCGGCACCGACCGCACGTAGTATCCGGAGCCGGGCCGGGCCTCCACCAGTCCCTCGCTGACGAGGAGGCGCAGGGCGTGCCGGGACACCTGCTCGCTCACCTCGTACTCCCGGGCCAGGCGGGACCGCGAGGGGAGCCGGGTCCCCGGGGTCAGCTCTCCGTTGAGGATGGGCGTGCGAAGCCGGTCGGCCAGCCACAGATAGCGCGGTTGCCCTGCCATGACTATGCGGTCCTCGGGGACGGTCCTTCCCTGCGGGGGGCGGTGAATCTCTGCGCGAAATCCAGTTCGGCCGACATATGGCGGATCAGCTCCTCCACGACGAACGAGCCGTGCCCGGCGTCGAACCGGTACACCTCGTGCGATTTGCCGAGCTCGGTGAGGCGGGCGATGTAGTTGTCGATCTGCCGGATGGGGCAGCGGGGGTCGTTCTCCCCCGCGAGGATGAGCACGGGAGCGGTCACGTTCTCCACGTAGGTGATGGGCGAGGAGCGGCGGTACAGGTCGGGGACGTCGTCGGGGGAGCCGCCGAACATCGAGCGGTCGAAGGCGCGCAGCGACTCCATCTGGTCCGCGTAGGAGGCGGCGTAGTCGGCCAGCGGCATCGCGGCGATGCCCAGGCTCCAGTCCTCGGGGTACACCCCCAGGCCGAGGAGGGTGAGGTAGCCCCCCCAGGAGCCGCCCTCCAGGATCATCCGCCCCGCGTCGGCCAGCCCGGAGGCGACCGCCCAGTCGCGGACGGCCTTGATGTCCTCCAGCTCGGTCAGGCCGACGCGGCCCTCGATGGCGTCGCGCCAGGCGGCGCCGTAGCCGCTGGAGCCCCGGTAGTTGACCCGGACGACGGCGAAGCCGTGGTCGACCCACGCGGAGACCGCCGCGGAGAACGCGTCGACATCCTGAGCTTGGGGACCGCCGTGGACCATGAACACGGTGGGCAGCGGTTCGGCGGCGCCCGCGGGGACGGACACGAGCGCGTGGATGTCGCCGCCGGGCCCGGGGACGTCGACGTCGCGGACCGGGACGGAGGGCGGCGCGACGGGGCCGGGCGGGGCCAGGAGGGTGGCGCCGGTGGTGTCGCGGACCACGGGCGGGTGTTCGGAGCTGGACCAGGAGTACTCGACCGTCCCGTCGGGGCGGGCCGCGGCGGCGGCCACCAGGCCGTCGGGGATGTCCAGCGGGGTGGTGGCGCCGGTGGCCGGGTCATGCCGGTGGACGCGGCTGCGCGCCCGGTGGTCCTGGGAGATCAGCAGGGAGCGGCCGTCGGGCGTCCACCCCGCGGAGAGCTCGCCGGGCAGATCGATGCGGATCTCCTGCTCGGTGCCGGTGAGGGGGTCCCAGATGAGGGGCTCGACCCGGCCGTGGCGTTCGTGCAGCACCAGCACCCGGTGGCCGCCGGGGGCGAAGCCGACGGGCGTGAGGTCGCGGCCGGGGCCGTCCCACAGGTCGGCGACGGTCGCGGCGGTGCCGTCGGGTAGGAGGCGCAGCACCCGCACGGCCATGTGGCGGCTGTCGCCGTGTTCGCTGTGCCCGATGACGAAGAGCGACTCGTCGTGCGACAGGTCGGCGATCCAGCCTTCCTGGCGGTGGGCGTAGACGGTGCGCGGCTGGGTGCCGGGGCGGCTGAGGTGGACGCTGAAGCCGTCGTCGGTGGAGCGCCCCACGAGGGCCAGCCCGGAGACACCGAGTGCGAGCCCGCCGATGTAGGAGGGGGGAAGGCCGGGGACGGCCGCGGTGTCGGGGCCGCCCTGGAACGGCTGCCGCCGCCAGGTGCCGAACTCGTCGCCGTCGGTGTCGCCGAACCACCACACCCACGTCCCGGTCGGGTCGAGGGTGCCCGATGTCGTGCCGTGGTGGCGCTTGGTCACTTGGCGCTGCTCGCCGGTGGCGCGGTCCCAGGTGTAGATCTCCCAGGTGCCGCTGGCGTTGCCGCGGAACATCGAATGATCAGGGGCTTCCCTGGCCCAGGATGGGAGACTGATCCTGCTCGCACGGAACCGATCTTGCCAACGCTCGCCCATGATCCCAAGTAAAGCAGCGGAGTTCGCCGGAATGGGGGCGAATGGAGGAGCGAAGTTGGCCACTCCCGGACGGAGGAGAGCGAGGGTCGACGCCGACGGGAAGAAGCTGTCACCATCCGGTGAGCCACGGAGTACCCGGCGGCGATTGCGACCGGGGCGCGGAGCCGCTGAGACACACGAGTGTGGGAGCGTGACGGTGGAAACGGTGGACAGGGCGCGGACGATGGGTACGGCGGGACAGGTGACGCTGGCCGAACACGCGCGCAGCGTGATCCGCAAGGAGGCCGAGCGCCGCGAGATCGGCTTGGAGCTCGACGAGGAGGCCCCGGACGACATCCCCGAGCGCGCCCGGTTGTGGGCGTGCAAGGTGACGGGAAAGGGCTGGTGCCTCTTCACCGCGGTCGACGCCGACGACACGGTCACCCTGCCCTCCCAGCGCGAGTTCCTGCCCGCGAGCGGCGTACTCGCGGGCAACTGGCGCGTCACCCCGGGCACCGGCGCCGTCCACCTCTCCACGAGCGGACGCAAGCCCGCGGTGGACGACCCCGGGTCGCCCTTCGGCAGGTGAGTTCCGCCGCCGCATGTGCGGCGGCGGAGACCCGCGGTTCAGGCGCGATCCCCCGCGTCCATCAGCGTGGCCAGGATGCTGAAGGACCGGTCGTGGTATCCGGCGTCCAGGCCGCGCTGGAGGATCGACATGACCGCCGCCGGAAGCGTGTCGTCGACGCCCGCGTCGCGGGCGGTGTGCAGCACGTGGTCGGCGCTGGCGGCGTCCATGGACAGGCGCTCCAGCTCACCGGGGAACTCCCCGGCGGTGATCTCCTCGCCCAGCCCTCGGTAGAAGTCGGCCATGTCGTTGGACTCCACCAGGTAGGGCACGATCGTGCCCACCGCGATCCCCTCGGCCCGCGCCAGGGCCACCGAGTGGACGAACGAGGTCATGCTCGTCCAGAACAGGTTCATCACCACCTGGTAGTAGACCTGCGCGAGGCCCGGGTCGGTCCCCCGGAAGTCGGCCGCGGTGAGGGTCTCCAGCACCGGGCGGACCGCCTCGAAGGCCTCCTTGTCGCCGCTGTAGAACGTGGACATGGAGGGGTCGCCGATTCCGGGCGGCGGGGTCATGACGCCACCGGTGACATAGGCCGCGCCGCGCTCCCTCGCCCAGGACGCGCCGGCACGGGCCCTGGCAGGGGTGTCGGAACTGAGGTTGACCAGGGTCCTGCCGCGCAGCTCGGCGTCGAGGTCGCCCAGGAGCCGGTACATGACGTCGTAGTCGGTGAGGCTGAGCAGGACCAGCTCGTTGGCGGCCACCGCATCGGCGGGGGTGTCCGCGAGCACCGCACCCTGCTCCACCAGTGGTGCGGCCTTCTCCCTGGTCCGGTTCCAGACCGTGAGCGGGTGGCCGGCCTTCAGCAGGGCCCGTCCCATGGCCTGGCCCATCGGACCCAGCCCGATCAGCGTCACCGGTGCCGTGCTCGTGTTGGTGTTCGTGTTCGTCGTGCTCACGTGAGCCTCCTCGCGAGGTGTCCGTTCGTGTTCCCGTCGCGTCCGCGGGCACCGCCGGGGCCGGTTCCCCCACAGGCTCCGGCTCCGGCGGCGGCCGGGACGGGAACGACTCTCGCCGCGACCGCTACGGATCGGCTTGCGATCTCCTACGCGTCCGCCCGCCCGCCCGTCTGCGCCGCCGCCCGGCCCGGATACCTTTGTCGGTATGCGGTTCGGGGTACTGGGCCCACTCACGGTGTGGACGGCGGACGGGCAGCGGTCCGCACTGCCCGGTACCAAGGTCCGCGCCCTACTGGCCGGGCTGCTGCTGCGCCGGGGCCGGGTGGTCGGCGCGGACCGGCTGGTCGACGACCTGTGGGGGGACACCCCACCCGCCGACCCGGCGGGGGTTCTGCAGGCGCGCGTCTCCGAGTTGCGCAAGGCGCTCGAAGAGGCCGGGGAGGGCGGGCGCGCGCTGGTGGAGTACCGGGCACCCGGCTACGTCCTCGACATCCCGGCCGACCACGTCGACGCCGGGCGCTTCGAGGCGCTCACCGAGCAGGCGGCGGCGTCGGCGAACCCCCATGACCGCCGCGGCCTCCTCGCCACCGCCCTCGACCTGTGGCGCGGACCGGCCCTCCCCGAGTTCGCCGACGCCGACTTCGCGCGGGCGGCCGTCGCGCGCTGGGAGGAGCGTCGGCTCACGTCGCTCGAAGACCTGGCCGAAACACGCCTCGACCTCGGTGAACATGGAGCGCTGACGGCTGAGCTCGGTGCCCTCGTCCAGCGCCACCCCTTCCGTGAGCGGCTGCGCCGCGCCCACATGCGCGCGCTGTACCGGTCCGGCCGCCAGCGCGAGGCTCTGGAGAGCTACGCGGAGCTGCGTACCCGCCTCGCCGACGAACTGGGCCTCGATCCCGGCCCTGAGGCGGCCGCCCTGCACGCGGCCATCCTCCGCCAGGACCCCGACCTTGCCCCGCCGCACCGGACGTCACCCGCGGCCTCGCCATCCACACGGACCGCCGCCGGCGCCGGAACCCGCACCGCGCCCCCCGCCACGAACCTGCCCGCGCCCCCCGGGCCCCTGATCGGGCGAAGCGGCGACGTCGCCGGGGTCCGTGCCCTGCTGGAGGCCGGCAGGCTGGTGACGCTGACGGGGCCGGGCGGGGTCGGTAAGACCCGGCTGGCGGTCGAGGCGGCCTCCGACGCCGCGGCGGCAGGCGGCTTCCCGGACGGTGTGTGGCTGGTCGAACTGGCGGTGCTCGATCGCGGTGATGACCCGGTCGAAGCCGTCGCCGCGCTGCTCGGACTGCGCGACGACGCCGAACCCGGCCTTCCGGCCGCGGCAGGTGGCGGTGCTCCACTCGCCGAGCGGCTCGCCGACGCGTTGCGCGGCAAGCGCGCGCTGCTGGTCCTCGACAACTGCGAGCACGTCATCGACGGCGCGGCCCGGATGGCGGCGCGCCTGCTGGCCGCCGCCCCGCACCTGCGCCTGCTGGCGACGAGTAGGGAGCCGATGGGGATTTCCGGCGAGCGGCTGCGGCTCGTGGCCCCGCTGGCGCTGCCGCCGGCGACCGCCCCGCCCGATCCCGGAGCGCTGCGCCGAACCGGAGCGGTCCGCCTGTTCGAGGAGCGGGCCTCGGCCGCCGCGCCCGGTTTCGAGCTGTCGGACGGCAACGCGGCCGCGGTCGCCGCGGTCTGCCGCCGTCTGGACGGCATCCCGCTCGCCCTGGAACTGGCCGCGACGCGCGTGCGCGTGTTGGGCGTCCACGAGTTGGCGCGGCGCCTCGACGACCGGTTCCGTCTGCTGTCCGGCGGGCGCCGCGACGCCCCGGCGCGGCAGCGGACCCTGCGTTCGGTCATCGACTGGAGTTGGGAGTCGCTTGAGGAGGACGAGCGCGCCGTGCTGCGCCGCCTAGCGGTGCACCGGGACGGATGCACACTGGAAGCCGCCGAGGAGGTCTGCTCGGGTGACGGGGTCGCGCGGGCGGGCGTGCTCGACCTCCTCTCCTCCCTGGTCGACCGTTCCCTCGTGGCCGTGTCCGGCGAGGGGGACGGCCATCGCTACCGCCTGCTGGAATCCATAGCCGCCTACGCCCTGGAACGGCTGGCGGACGCGGGCGAGGTGGACGCCGTGCGCGGTCGGCACGCACGCTACTGCGCCGATCTCGCCGAACGGCTGGAGTCGGGGCTGCGCGGATCCGAGCAGTGCCGTGCCATGGCACGATTCGACGCCGAAGCCGCCGACCTGCGCGCGGCGCTCACCCACAGTGCCGGCGCGGCCGATGCGCGCACCGCACTGCGGATCGCCAACGCGATGGCGTGGTACGGCTACCTGCGCGGCCGCCTGGGCGAGGCCGCCTCCGCGCTGGCGGAGGCGCTGTCCGCCCGTCCGACGCCCGAGGACGCCGAGGCGCGGGCCGAGGCGAAGGCGTGGTCGGCCGGGCTGCGGATCGCCACCGACGCCGAGGGGGTCGGCGAGGCGCTGTGGGACTCCGCGGTCGAAGGGCTGAACGCGGTCGCGGACCCCAGGCGGCGAATGTTCCTCGAATGGTTCCTCGAATGCGCGGGATGGGGACGGGGCGATGCGGAGACGTCGATGGACCGCCTGACCGGCTTACTGGAGCGGGCGGGCGCCGAGGGCGACCGGTGGACGGCCGCGGCGGCGCTGGCCCTGCGGGCGCAGTGGGCCCAGATCCTGGGCGATCTCGGGGCGCAGCACCGGGATGGGGCGCAGAGCGCGGCACTGTTCCGCGAGTTCGGCGACCAGTGGGGTGTCCTGCAGGCGTCCGACGTCCTCAGCCAGCACGCGGAGATCGTCGGCGACTACCCGGAGGCGGAGCGGCGGCACCGCGAGGGCCTGCGGATCGCGGAGACCCTGGGGCTGTCGGGTGCGGCCTCGCTGAAGCTGACCGGCCTGGGGCGGATCGCCCTTCTCACCGGCGACCATGGCAGCGCCCGCACCCTGCACGAACGTGCCGCGCACCTGGCCCGGGAGTACTCCTTCCAGATGGGAATCCAGTTCGCGGAGGCCGGGCTGGCGCTCCTCGCCCGCCGTGAGGGCCGGTTCGACGAAGCCGAGGAGTCCCTCACGTCCTCCCTGGCGTGGAACCGCCGTGCCGACGGCCGCATCGGTGTGGCCTTCATCCTGGCCGAACTGGGCTTCGTCGCGGAACAGCGCGGCGATGCGGCAACGGCCCTGGCCCGTCAGCGCGAGGGCTACGACGCGGCCCGGCGCAGCACCGACCCGCGCGCGACCGCGCTCGCCCTCGAAGGCCTGGCGGGTGCCCACTCCCTGGGCGGCGACCCGCACCACGCCGCCCGCCTCCTGGGCGCGGCCGCGGCGGCCCGCGCGTCGGTCGGCGCTCCGCTTCCCCAGGGTGAACGCGCTGACGTCGACCGCATCACCGCCCGGGTCCGAACGGACCTCGGCGAGGAGGAGTTCGATGCGGAGGCGGCCGCGGGGGCGAGGCGGCACCCCGACGACCTGGTCGGGGATCGGCCCGTCAGAGGAGCCGTTCCGGATCGTGGTGGCGGCCGGTTCCCGTGCAGATCCGGCACTCCTCGATGACGTCTTCCCACCCGATGCTGCCCGACTCCTCCCGGGTGGGCCGCTCTGCGCTCCACACCCCGGTTCCCCGGCAGTAGGCGCACGGTTCGAACGGGCCGGTGCAGAACATGCACTCGGTCAGTGCGCACCGGCGGTCGATAGGGGCGGGAGGAGAATCCATGGACCTTTCCCTACCAGAGAGCTTCCAGCGCGGGGAAGGCCCGGCCCCGGGTGCTCCCCTTCCGGACGGGGGATTCCTGGGTTTCGGTACGTCGGCGGTGGCCATCGCGGAGGCGGTGCGCCGCGGGCTCACCGGTCGCGGCGGATGACGGCGACACCGTCGGTCTCCAGCAGGCGCTGGACGAGGACCGGGTCGAAGTCGGCGAGGCCCGCGTCGTTGAGGATCCGCATGTAGGCCGGGTGGGGCAGGATGTCGTGCGGATGGGCCTGGCCGACCTCGGCGACGTCATGGGGGTCGGGGGTGAAGCCGTCGGGGACCGTGCAGGGCTGCAGGGCACGGTAGACGTGCAGGCGGAAGCGGTAGGGGCGGCCGTCGGTGCGGCCGTGGACGTCGTAGATGCCGGTGGGGGCCAGCGGGCCGGGGCGGACGCCGGCGCTGGTCTCGGCCTCGCGGCGGGCGGCCTGTTCGGCGCTCTCGTCCGCGGCGAGGGGGCCGGCGGGAAGCGCCCAGTGCCCCGTGTGCACACCGCTGTTCAGGAGCACGAAGGTCAGGGTCCACTCCGGTCCGGGAACGATGGCCGCGGCGGCCATGATCGGTTCGGACCCGACCGGTTGGTTCGAGGCGGTCGTCATGGGGGGCTCTCTAACTGGTCGGCACACGGGACGGTACCGCCCTGGGGCGAAACCGGCACGTCCCGCGGCCGCTGGGTGATCGGAGGGTCACCACCGGTCGCGGTGGTTCGAGAGCCAGCCTGACGTATCCGTCGGCCTGTCAGCCACCGGGGCGCCGGGACGGGAAGGGAACCGTGATCTTGCGGGCGCCTGCCGACTCCCGCCGGTGGGCGTGGATCTGCGGGCCCATGTTTCACGTGGAACGGCGGCCGTGTCCCCGAGCCGCCGACGCGAAGGGCCCGGGTCGCGCGGCATGGACGCGAAAAAGCTCGTCCCCCGGCGGAACCGGGGGACGAGCGTCGTGGCTGTGGGACCGGACGGATCTACAGGATGATCCGCATCGGGTTCTCCAGCACCTCGGCGAGGTCCTTGAGGAACGCCGCGCCGACCGCGCCGTCGACCGCGCGGTGGTCGACCGACAGCTCCAGCGCGATGGTGTTGCGGGCGACGATCTCGCCGTCGCGCACCACGGCCTCCTGCTTCATCGCGCCCACCGCGAGGATCGCGGCCTCCGGCGGGTTGATGACGGCCGAGAAGCTGTCGATGCCGAACATGCCCAGGTTGCTGACGCTGAACGTGCCGCCGCTCATCTCCTGCGGCTTCAGCTTGCCGTCGCGCGCCTTGCCGGCCAGCTCACGGGTCGTGGTGCTGATCTCCGACAGCGTCGTCTTGTCGGTGTCGTGCAGGACCGGAACGACCAGCCCGGCGTCGACCGCGACCGCGACACCCACGTTGACGCGGTGGTGCTGGAGCAGCTTGTCGTCCACCCAGGAGGTGTTCACCGCCGGGTGCGAGCGCAGCGTGGTGGCCGCGGCCTTGACGATCAGGTCGTTGAAGCTGACCTTCACCCCGGTGTCGGCGAGCTGCGCGTTGATCTGCCCGCGGAACTCCTTGAGCGCCTCGGCGTCGATCGTGCGGCGCAGGTAGAAGTGCGGGACCTCCTGCTTGCTCTGGGTCAGGCGGCGCGCGATGACCTTGCGCACGTTGCTGACCTTGAGCTCTTCGGAGTCACGCCCGTCGTCGAACGCCTGCTGCGGCGCGCCCGCCGCAGCCGCGGCGGCCGGAGCCGGGGCGGCAGCGGCCGCCGGAGCCTGCTCGCCCTGCTGCTTGGCGGCGGCCTCGATGTCGGCGCGCACGATGCGGCCCTTGGGACCCGACCCGGAGATCCTGGTGATGTCCAGGCCGTACTCCTTGGCCAGTCGGCGGGCCAGGGGCGAGGTCCGCGGACGCGCGTCGGCGCCGTTGGCGGACGCGGCGGGCACCGTGGCGGCGGGCTCCGCCGGGCCCTCCCCGGCCGCCGTAGCCTCTGCCTCCGCGGCCTGCTCCTTCTTCTCCGCCGGAGCGGCGGCCGGGGCACCGGAGTCCTGCGGAGCCGCGTCGGGGCTGTCGCCGATGACGCCGATCACGGCGCCGATCGGCACGGTCTCGCCCTCGCTCACCGCCTGTCGGACGAGGTACCCGTCCTCGTAGGCCTCGTACTCCATGACGGCCTTGTCGGTCTCGATCTCGACCAGCACGTCGCCGGACGCGACCTTGTCGCCGACGTTCTTGACCCAGGAGCTGATGACGCCTTCCTCCATGGTGTCGGAGAGGCGCGGCATGTAGATGTCACTCATCGTGTGCTAATCCCCTTTACCCGACCCGCCGGCCCACGGCGTTCAGGGTCTCCTTGACGGCGGTGGTGATCGACTCGACCGACGGGAGAGCAGCGGTCTCCAGCGGCTTGGCGTAGGGCATCGGGACCTCGGCCATGGCGACGCGCCGGACCGGGGCGTCGAGGTAGTCGAACGCGCCCTCCTGGATGGAGGCGGCGATCTCGGCACCGATGCCGTAGGTGAGCCAGTCGTCCTCGGCGATGACGGCGGACCCGGTCTTGCGGACCGACTCCACGATCGTCTCACGGTCGAGGGGCCGCAGGCTGCGCAGGTCGACGACCTCGCAGCTGATGCCCTCCTCTGCGAGCCGTTCGGCGACCTGGCCGGTCACCATGGCCATCCGGGAGTAGCCGATGAGGGTGATGTCGGTGCCCTCGCGGGTCACCGCGGCGCGGCCGATCTCGGCGACGGTGTCATCGTCGTCCGGAACCTCGCCCTTGGTGTTGTACAGGCCGAGGTTCTCCAGGAAGAGGACCGGGTCGTCGTCGCGGATGGCGGCGCGCAGCATGGAGGCCGCCTCGGCCGGGGTGCTGGGGGCGAGCACCTTCAGGCCGGGGATGAAGGAGTAGAACAGCTCGATGTTCTGCGAGTGCGTGGCACCGAGCTGCTGGCCGCCGCCACCGGGGGTGCGGATGACCATGGGCACGCTCGTCTGACCGCCGAACATGCCGTAGATCTTGGCGGCGTGGTTGACGATCTGGTCGATCGCGATGAGGGAGAAGTTGATCGTCATGAGCTCGACGACCGGGCGCAGGCCCAGCATCGCGGCGCCGATGGCGGCGCCGACGAAGCCCTCCTCGGCGATGGGGGTGTCGCGGACCCGGCGCTCGCCGAACTCCTTGAGCAGACCCTCGGTGATCTTGTAGGAGCCCTCGAAGACCCCGATCTCCTCACCCAGGAGGAGCACGTTCTCGTCGCGGTGCATCTCGGCGCGCAGCGTGTCGCGGAGAGCCTGGCGGTAGGTGATCACGGACATGTACCCGCTCCTTATAACTACTCGGCGAAGACCGGGTCGGCGGGCATACGGCGCGACTCGTTCGCCACGGGGGTGGCGTAGGTGTAGTCGAACAGCGTGGACACCTCGGGGTGCGGGCTGTTCTCCGCGAAGTCCGCGGCGTCGGTGACCTCGGCGCGGACCGACTCCGCGATCTCCTTCTTGATCTCCTCGGTGAGGACCCCGGCCTCTTCGAGCTGCGATTCGAAGGCCAGCACCGGGTCGTTGGCCTTGGCCTCCTCGGCCTGCTCCTTGGTGCGGTACTTGGCCGGGTCGACCACGGAGTGGCCCTTCATCCGGTAGCTCGTCGCCTCCAGCAGGAAGGGGCGCTGCTCGGCGCGGGCGCGCTCGACCATGTCGGTGGCGGCGTCGCGGACGGCGAGCACGTCGCGGCCGTCGACCCGGACACCCTCGATGCGGAAGGCGGAGCCTCGCTTGTACAGCTCGGGCTCGGCGGAGGACTTCTCGACGGTGGTGCCCATGCCGGTGAAGTTGTTGATCACCACGAACACGATGGGCAGGTTCCACAGCGCGGCGATGTTCAGCGACTCGTGCCAGGCGCCGATGTTGGTGGTGCCGTCGCCCATCTGGCACATGACGACCTCGTCCCCGCCCCGGTAGGAGACGGCGAGTGCGGCGCCGGTGGCCAGGGGGAGCTGACCGCCGACGATGCCGTACCCGCCGAGCATGCGGGTCTCGGTGTCGTACATGTGCATGGAGCCGCCCCAGCCCTTGGATACGCCGGTGGCGCGCCCGTAGAGCTCGGCCATGACCCGGCGCGGGCTCATGCCCTTGCCGATCGCGTAGCCGTGGTCGCGGTAGTTGGTGAAGAGGTAGTCGCGCTCCTGCAGGGCGGTCATGAGGCCGACGACGGTGGCCTCCTCGCCCAGGTTGAGGTGACAGTAGCCGCCGATGCGGGCCTGCGTGTAGGCCTGGCCGGTGCGCTCCTCGAACCGGCGGATGAGGAGCATCTGCCGGTAGTAGTCGAGCAGCACCTTCGGCTGCTCGTCGGCGATGGTGGAGGCGGCGTCGGTGCTAGCCTTCCGGCTCCGCCGGCGGCCACCTGTCGTCCTGGCGGTGCCGCCGCCCTTCGGCTTGGCCGTGTCAGCCATGGTGTGCCTTTCTACGTGCGGGGACGGCCTCCGGTCGGCCGGTGGGCCCCGGAGACCCGCGCCGTGGCCCACAGTTGGTCGTGGCCAGGGCGGACGCGCCGACGCCGGGCTCATCGGCGGGGGCGCGCGAGTGGCTGTTCGAGCCAGTCGGGCTGGACTCGTCTACTCAGCTCGCTTCCCGGTCGGGGCCCCGCTCATACATCGGCTTCGGGGATGGTCCGGCCGGTCGGCTCGCGTGAGCACGCAAGACTGGTGTTATGTGTGACGTGTGTCGCGCATACTCTACGGATTGATCGATGATCGATCAATACGACTTTAGGGCAGATGGCGGACGCAGGTCGCAAAGGGGCCGGGATCGGTCACTGAGATCTTCGTGACGGTGTCGGTGCGGCTCGCGGCGGGTAGGGCCGACCCGCCCGGTGCCCCGGTTCGGCGGGCTCCTCAGCGCGCGACGTTGTGCGTCTTGAGCGCGGCCTCGACGTAGTTGAGCACATGGTCGCTGAGCATCCGCCCCACGTTGGGGTCGCGGCGGCGGAACGCCTCGGTGATCTGGGCATGGTCGGCGGCCTTCGCGTGCAGCTCCATATTGAGCCACCGGACCGAAAGCGCGGTCCACACCTCGACGCCCAGTGACTCCCAGGTGTGCGACAGCACGCTGTTGTCCGCGGCCCGGACGATGACCCGGTGGAACTCCACACTGTGTCTGACCTGCTCGTCCACGTCGCCGCTGGCGGTCGCGCGGTTCAGGGCCTCGACTTCGCGCTCCAGCGGCCGGGGGTCCTCGGCCAGGCGGGGGGCCGCCAGTTCGGCCGCCACGAGTTCGAGACCGGCCCGGACGGGATAGATCTCAGCCATGTCGGCGACACCGAAGTCGCGTACGCGCGCCCCCTTGTTCGGCACGGACTCGATCAGCCGCAGCGTCTCCAGCTCGCGCAGTGCCTCGCGCACCGGTGCCTGGCTCACGTTGAGCTCGGCGGCGATGCGCCGTTCGACGATGCGTTCCCCCGGCTGCCAGCGCCCGGACAGCAGCCCGTCGACGAGGAAGCGACGGATCTGCTCCCGCAGCGGGTTGCGAGCCAAGCGGGACTCCACGTCCGACCGCTCGGGGAGGTCGACCATCAACGGCCTTTCTGCTTCTGCGCCGGTGCGCGCGGCGCGCTGGTGTGCGGAGGCTCGTTACGAAGAGTGCCACATCGCGGCGCCGAACCTGCCTGTGGCCGACGTCACCTAACGGATAACTCACATTCGGGCGGCATCCCGGTGAACGTCCGCTGTTCAGGCCCTGAGCAGTGGGTGAATCGCCCAATGGGGCGGAGGAGAAGGCATGGGCCGGTCGTGTCGGCTGTTCCGGCAGGGCGCTATGCTCACCTGTCGGAAATGTTCAGCTAAACAGCTGGGTAACGTTAGCCGGTTTCCCCGGCGGACACCCTCGGCGGTTCGCGAGCCTTCGATCGGCAGAGCCGTCCCCAGCGTCAGACGCACAACCTCGACCGACCTCGACAACCTCGACACGGACACCCCCGGCCGTGCGGGCGCCGTGCACCCAGTGCCCCCGCCCCCGCGACTACCGACCCCTGTCCCAGCGGCGAGCCCGTTCCCCTACGCACACCCGTGCCGCAGGCCAGCCCACAATTACGTGAGACAGCACTGAGCACACATGATGCATACATCGCGGATCCGGACGAAGCCGCCGCACAGGGCGGGCCATTCGGTCCCCTCCAAAGATAGAGCCAAACGGGCCCTGCGCGCGGCGCCCCGAATCTCCCTGAGGACGTCGGGGAAGTCCCCGGCACCCCAGGTGACCTGGCCAAGCGTGAGTGAGATCGCGTGGGGTCTGGCCTCGGACAAGACCGCGATCATTCTGGCAGTGGCGTTGATCACCATGACGGTGCTCTCGGCGGGGCCTCTGCACCCCATCGACAACTTCGTCAACACGGCCCCCCGCCCCTACTGGGACGAGCTGCGGCTCTTCCTCATCCTGTGGCCCGACACGGTGGCCTCGCGTGCCGTGGCGCTGCCCGTGCTCACCGCGACCGCACTCCAGCTGGCCTACTGGCACCGCTCCTGGCGTCCGATCGTGCTGGGCGTGGGCGGGGTTTTCGGGATGATCTGCCTGGTCGCCTCCATGAAACTGCTCCTGGCGCGCAACCACCCGCGGACGTACGACCCCTCGTTCTTCGGTGACCAGGGCGGCGTCTCCTTCCCCTCAGGGCACGGTGCCAACGCCATCCTCATCTACGGGCTGGTGCTGTTCCTGATCATCCGCTACCGCGCGGTGCGCCCGCACATCGCGCGTCGCCTGGGCTACTGCATCGTCGGCATCGCGATCCTGCAGTCGGCCGTCTCGGCCTACCTGCACTTCCACTGGTTCACCGACCTGGTCACCGGCATGATCGCCGGCGGCTTCGCACTGGCGCTGACCATCCGCCTGGACCGGATGATCCCCGAGGGGCGCACCGCCACCTGGTGGCCCTGGTACGGCCGCACCCTGTGGACCGGCGAGGAGCGCCCACCCCGCGATCGGGAGGAGTACGCGGCCGGACGGGACTGAGCCGGACGGGACTGAGCCGGGCGGGGCGGGCCGCCATGAGCGCGGCCATGCCGGGCCGCCCGCCGCGTCTCCGGCTACAGTGCGTCCCAGGGGGGACGCCCGCGCAGCGCGGTTGCACGCCGAGCAGGCGGGCCGACCCCGCCCGTCGACCATGCGGACAGCGAAGGACCGCCGGTGAACCACCCAGACCAGCAGCAGGAGCAGGCGCGCCCCGCGGAAGGGGCGGCACAGCGCCCGCCCGCCGACGAGCGTCCGCTGCCGCCGGGGCCGCCGACCACGCGCGTGGACCGCTGGCTGTGGGCGGTGCGGCTGCTCAAGACGCGTGCGGAGGCCGCGCAGGCGTGCCGGGGCGGCCACGTCCGGGTCAACGACAAGCCGGCCAAGCCCGCCGCGGGCGTGCGCGTCGGTGACACCATCCGGCTGCGCGCGCACGGCATGACCCGGATCGTCGAGGTCACCCACATCCTGGAGAAGCGCGTCGGTGCGCCGGTCGCGGTGCGCTGCTACACCGACCACACCCCGCCACCACCCCCGGAGGCCTCGGTGCCGGTCGCCCGCCGCGACCGCGGAGCCGGCCGGCCGACCAAGCGCGACCGCCGCATGCTCACCCGCCTGCGCGGCGAGGAGAAGTAGTCGGCTCCCGCCGTACGCGCCAATTCATGGGATGAAAAATAGTCCCCCCAGGGTTACCGATTCCCTACGCGGGGTGATTTTTCGGGGCGTTTCAGGGTCTTCGATGCATGAATGCGCAGAACAGCTCTGGTTAGCGGCTGCCATTCGCGGTGAATGTAATATAAGCCGCGAATCCTAAATTCGGCATTTGCGGCGGGGGCTCGTGGACAGGGGCGTCGCCGTGCTGCGGTGAACGGGGATGTGCGGGGCGGCGTCCCCGACCGGCGATGAAAGGTCTGCGAATGATCCGTGTGATCCTCGCCGAGGACATGCACATGGTGCGCGGTGCCCTCGTCTCGCTTCTCGGACTGGAGGACGACATCGAGGTGGTCGCGGACATCGTCTCCGGCGACGAGATCCTGCCGACCGTGCTCCGCCACCGGCCGGATGTCGCCATCATCGACATCGACCTGCCTGGCAAGGACGGTCTGACCGCCGCCGCCGAAGTGCACGCCGAGGCCCCCGAGACCCGCACCCTCATCCTGACCAGTCTGGGGCGGCCGGGCACCCTGCGCCGGGCGTTGGCCGCGAAGGCCGGGGGGTTCATCCTCAAGGACGCCCCGCCCAACGAGCTCGCCGAGGCCGTCCGCGGGGTCGCCGCCGGCCGCCGCGTCGTCGACGGCCAGCTGGCCCTCGCCGCCTTCGACAGCGAGGACTGCCCGCTCACCGCCCGCGAGATCGAGGTGCTGCGGCTGGCCGCCGGCGGGGCCGACGTCGTCGACATCGCCGGGCGGCTCTTCCTCACCGCGGGGACCGTCCGCAACTACCTGACGGCCGCGACCACCAAGCTCAACGCGCGCAACCGCGTCGACGCCGTCCGGATCGCCACCGAGGCCGGCTGGCTCTGACGCCCGTGGTGGTGTTCAGCCACCCGCGCCGAACTCGCCGACGCTGACCTCGGCCAGCCCGTCGATCCCCAGCGCGCGGGCTGCGACCTCGATGTCTCCGGTGACGGGGGTCGAGGCGACCAGCCCCAGCGACGCCGCGGCCTGCCGCAGCCGCTCCTGCATCGCCCCGGTCACCAGCAGTACCGCCGCGTATCCGGACCCGTCGAGGGTGCGCGCCAGCTCGGAAACCTCGGCGGTGATCGTGATCAGCACCGACACGCTCCGGTCCGCCCCCGCCGCGATCCGCGCGCCGTCCAGCAGTTCCCGGAGGTCGGCCTCCTTCGCGCCGAGGGGGACCAGCGTGTGCTTCTCGGGTGCGTACCGGTAGACCCCGCACGGCACGTCCGGGCTGTCGGCGACGGTGACGTAGAGACGGATGCCCGGAACGGGGCCGGAGCCTGCGGGGCCCACCCGGTGGGGCGCGCAGGTCGCCCGCGACAGCAGTTCACCCAGTTCACCGGCGCTGACGGGTCGGTGGCCGCGCGCGGCCACCGACCGGTCCCGAGCCGTGCCCGGCTCGCGGGGCAGTGGCAGCGGCGGCCCGGCGCCGCGGGGAGCCGCCGTCGCCCCCGCGCGCAGCGTGCCCAATGCAGCCCCGTTGCGGCCGAACCGGCTGCGGGTGTGGAACAGCAGGTCGTGGTGGGTCCAGGCGGCCAGCCGGGGGTCGAGGTCCTCCTGTGCCCTCCCCAACCCGGACACCGGGTCATGCTCGACGCCCACCGCCATTCCGGCCCCCGCCAGGTAGGCGGTGATCTCGGCGACCAGGCAGGGCGGGAGGTCGTTCAGGGCTGCGGCCATGTCGGTGACGGTGGTGGTGCCGCCCAGCTCGCCGAGCACCCGCACGGCCGGGGCCCGGTGCAGCACGACCAAGTGGAGCGAGAGCGGCGACTCCACGACCAGGCGCCCGTCGTGCGCGCGGACGGCGGCGAAGCGGGACAGCCGCACCGGCCGGTCTCGCCGCGCCGCGGACGGCGCGTAGGCGAACTCCGCCCGGCGCGCCACCGGCTCGGCCGACAGCACCGGCCCGGACTCGGAGTCGACGCCGAGGGAGTGCACCACACACCCGCCGAGCCGGTCCAGGACGCGCCTCAGCTCGGCGCGGTCGGCCGTCTCCGCCCCGCACAGCACGTTGTCGGCGTCGACCGGGCCCAGGGTCATCCGGCGCAGCAGCTCCCGCACCGCCGCCCCGGGATGTCCCAGCCCGACCTCCCCCCACCGCGTTACCGCCGTGACGGATCCCCCCGCACCGTCCTCGATCAGGGTGTCCTCCAGCAGCGCGCGCAGCCGGCGCACGCGGATGGGGCGGTCGGGATGGGGGGTGTCGGCCCTGGGGCACATCATCATCGCCACGCGTTCTCGTCCACGGGTCGTCACAGGTAGCGGGGGTCGTCGCGGGAGACAGGAGTCATCACAGGAAGAGCGGGTAGGGGTTGAGATCCGCGTAGGGGGTGGGGGACGGTACACGGCCCAGGGCGACCGGGACGTCGAAGAGTCTCCCCGGTGCGAACCGCGCCCAGAAGCCGCGCAGGCCGGGGACCACGACCTTCACCACCGGAAGGCCGACGTCGGGCCGCGTCTGGTCCAGCACCAGCATCTCCAGGTCGCGTTCGGCCAACAGGTCGCGCAGCGCGGCGACGTCGTCGGCCAGGTCGGGCCGGTCGGCGTAACGGTAGTCGCCCGGCCCCAGCGGCCGGTGGGTGGGGTCCGGCAGTAGATAGGGCTGGCCGGCGACGTCGGCCTCGTTCCACCAGCGTGCGGCGTCGGGGTCGTCCCAGCGGTGGGTGCCGTCGAGGACGGCCGGCATGAGCTGGTTCAACTCCGCGACGGCCCGGTGTACGGCCACCCGTGGGTCGAAGTGCGCCCCGAAGCCGAGCATGACGTCCTCGCGCGGGTGGCCGGTGCGGCGCGAGACCGCCACCATTACAGGGACCCCGAGGTCGGAGGTGATGTCCAGGACCCACATCTCGCGGCCGATCCCGGCGTGGACGCCGTACATCCGGTCGAGCCAGGGGTCGCCGAACGCCGCCGTGTCCACGCCCGGCCGGCGGGTGCGGTTGTACCACCAGATCGCCGCCGCGTCCCGCTCGATCAGTTCCAGGGTGCCCTGGACGATCGCGTCCTCCAGGCTGCTCCCGGCGGCGTTGCCGTTGGAGTCCGCGAGCACCGGGACCCGGTCGGGCTCGCCGGGGGCGTTGAAGTACAGCATCGCGGTCGGCATCAGCCGGTGCCGCTTCTCGGTCAGTGACCACACCGGTGTCCAGTCCATGACGGCGTCGTCGTCGAACGGGTCGCAGACCTGCTGGAACGCCGAGTGCTCGGCGTTCCACCGCTTCCGGTCGGCGTACTGGCGGGGGTCGAACAGCTGGCAGGTGTCGGGGTGCACCGCGGTGTCGGACAGTTCCGTGTAGCTGCCGTGGACGCGCTCCTCGTCACCCTGGAAGAAGCCGCTGTGCCGCTCCAGCGCCTCGCACAGCGCGCTCACCCGGGCGTACAGCGGGGTGGTGCCCTTGCCGCCGTTCTCTGCGCGCAGCATGGCGCGCAGGCCGACCAGATCGGTGCGCCCGGCGGCGAGGTTGGGCCCGCTGCGGAAGGAGTTGAACTCCGCCGGTCCCCGCGGGTCCTGCCGGATCGCCTTGACGATACCGGTGACCGGGCTGATGAGGTGCCCGAAGTCGTCGAGGACCTGCTGGGGTGTGCGGGCGCGGTGCCCGCCGCCGGTGTCGGGGGTCTTGCGGCGCGGCGCGACCACGACCGGGCGCCGCGCCTGCTCCCGTATCAGGGTCGGGTCGCCGCACGAGGGGCATTGAGGGCGGGCGCGCAGCTCATGGCTCCGGCTGTCCAGGGTGAGGCTGTCGAGCGTCCACACCGCCCGCTGCTCCGCACCGCGGTACCCCGCCAGCCACTTGGCGGCCTCCAAGCCGACCGTGCCCATGGCGGTGGCCGTGAGGGCGGGGACGGTGACGGCGGGACGTGGCGCCGGGCCGGAGCGGCCCAGCGCGGTCTGGGCGTGCAGCTCGCCCTGGCGCTGGCCCCACAACCGGTGGGCCAGGCAGTGCCAGCAGGCGCCCGCGGCCTGCGGGTCGAACACCGGCCCGACCCACACCTGGGTGCCCTGCGGCTTGGCCAGCAGCCAGGGGCGCTGCGCTGCGCGGTGCGCGGCGTCGATCTCGGCCAGCCCGGAGGCGAGGTAGTCGGGGCACAGCACGATGGACATGGCCGCGGCCGGGGCCAGGTCGGGGTAGTCGCCGGGGGCGTGCACGGTGTGGGCGGCCACCGTCAGCCCGGCCTGGCGCAGCGCGGCCAGAGCGGCGTCCCCTTCGATGTCGCCGATGGTCAGCAGGTGCAGGCCGGGCGCGGCCCCGCTGTCGAGGGACGTGGCCGGATCGAGCCCCGCGGCCTCCCAATAGGCGGCCGCGGGGGTGGGGGTCGCGGGTGCGCCGGGGGCGCGCACGGTGAGCAGGCCGACCGCGGCCAGGCGGGAGACCATGGCGGCGACCCGCTCGGGGGCCAGCCCGGCGGGGGCCTCCTCGACCAGGCCGGCCAGGTCGCGGGTGCCGTCCAGCAGCGGCGCCAGCGCCTCCATGTAGGGGCCCTGGAGCGCGGTGACCCCGCGCTCGGAGAAGACGTAGACGGCGTCGTCCTCGACGACGTCGACGCGCAGCCCCGCCTTGAATCCGATGAGTCCGCGGTCGGTGCCGGTGGAGGTCGCGTCCACTAGGCCACCGCCCCTGCGCTCGCGAAGGCGCTGTGGGACGGGCGGTGCGGTCCTGTTCGGGCGCGGCGGGGCGCGGGGAGCGCGGTCGGAGTCGAGAGCCGACGCCAGCACATGGTCGTGGGAGAGACGGTCGCGTTCTCCGGGTTGGTCCAGCCGTCGAACTCGTCGATGGTCAGATCGGTCTCGAAGTCAGCCCGGACGGCGCCAGCCTCCGGCACGGCGTGGGGCGGCCGCACTGCGTCCTCAGTCAAGGTGATCATGGAAATCTCCTTTTCCCGACTGCTCGGCGTCGAAGTCGCCGCCATTCTTCTGCAGCGGGGGTGATCATTTGCAGTGCAGCCCTCACACATCGCCGTATGTGTTCCTCATATGCGGACCCCGTGAATTCCACTGGTCGCTCATGACCTGCCCACTTCCCCGCGTGCTGCGCTGTTTGGGAGAGTTGGTCGACCGTGGACAAGGCCCGGCTGGGCCGTTCCCTTACGACCCGGATCGGAATTCGAAATCGTCCCATGACCAGATTCTGGAGTAGCCATGTACTTTCGCATGCTCGGGCCCTTGGAGGTGTCGCTCGATGGGAGAGGACCCGTTCCGCTGGGCAGAACGCAGCGGCGTATCGTGCTCGCGAAGCTGCTCGCCGAGGTGAACCGCACGGTCCCCGTCGGCCTGCTGGTCGAGGCGGTCTGGGGCGGCTGCCCGCCGCGCTCGGCCGAGCAGCAGATCCAGACGGCGGTGTGGCGGCTGCGCCGCGCGTTCGCCGCGGCCGGGTGCGGGGCCGGGGACGGGGGTGACACTGCCGCGGCCCGCATCGAGACCACCGCCTCCGGCTACGCTCTGCACGCCGTCGAGGAGCAGGTGGACGCGAGCGTCTTCCGTCGGCTCACCCGCGAGGCGCGGGCGCACGCGGCCGATGACCCGCGGCAGGCGATCGCCCGATACCGGGAGGCACTGGCGCTGTTCCGCGGCCCGGCACTGGGCGACGTCCCCGCCGCGTTCGCCGAGTCGGTGGCCGCTCGGTGGGAGGAGCGGCGGGTGGCGGCCCTGGAGGAGTGCGTCGAATTGGAGTTGCGCTGCGGGCGCGGCCACGGCCTCATCGACGAACTCGGCGACCTCGTGCGGCGCTACCCTCTGCGCGAGCGCCTGCGCGGGCACCTGATGTCGGCGCTGTACGGGGCCGACCGTCGCGCCGAGGCGCTGGCCGCCTACCAGGAGGGCCGCCGGGCCGTGGTCGCGGAGCTGGGGCTGGAACCCAGTCCGCACCTGAGCGAGCTGCACCGCCGGATCCTGCGGGGGGAGCCGGCGGCGGGTGGTGCCGCACCGTCGACGGGCAGAGCGCCGGGTGAGGAGCCCGCGATACCCCCCGCCTGGCTGCCGTCGGACATCCCCGACTTCGTGGGCCGCTCCGAGCAGGTGGAACGGATCTCCCGGACGCTCGCCGGGGAGGCGGGGCCGTCGGGCCGACTGCGCGTGGAGTCTCTGACCGGGCCGCCGGGTGCCGGGGTGTCCACCCTGGTGGTGCACGCCGCCCACCTGGTGCGCGCCGACTTTCCCGACGGGCAGCTCTACGCCGACTTCGCCGCGCCCGGCACCGAGACCGCCGACGATGTACTGCGCTGCTTCCTACGCGGGTTGGGCGTGTCCGAACCGGCGGTTCCCACGGCGCCGCGCCAACGGGTCGGGCTGTACCGCACCCTGCTGTCGGACCGCCGAGTGCTGGTGGTGCTGGACAACGTGGTCTCGGCCGGGCAGGTCCGGCCGCTGCTGCCGGGCGGGCCGAGTTCGGCGGTGCTCGTCGCCGCTCGGGCGCCGCTGACCGAGATCCCCGGCTGCCGCACAGTGGAAGTGGACGCGCTGTCCACCGACGAGGCCGTGGAGCTGCTGACGAGTATCGCCGGGCTGGAGCGCGTCCTGCGCGCCCCGGCCGCCGTCCACGGCATCGTGCAGGCGGCGGGGCACCTGCCCATGACGGTCCGGGCGGCTGGCGCGCATCTCGCTGCGCGCGCCGACACCGACCTGTCGGCGTTCCTGCGCCGGCTGTCGGACCCGGGGCGCCGACTGGACGCGCTCACCCTCGGCACGCTGGACCTGCGGGAAGGGCTGGCCCGCCGCCTCGTGGGTCTGCCGCAGGAGGCGGTGGACCTCTGGTACGCGCTCGGCCTGCTCGGCACCGGGGAGGTCAGCCTGCAGGCGGCGGCGCTCACCGGGGGTGTCACCCCCGCACGTGCCGAGGGGCTGCTCGGCCTCCTGGTCGACCGGCGGGTGCTGGACCCGGCTCCGGCCCCGCCGGGTGCGCCTCCCCGATACCGGTTGCGTGAGCTGTTCGGCCTCTACGCGCGGGAGCGTGGGCTGCTCACCCTCCCCGAACCGGTCCGCCGCCGGGCCCTGCCGGGCGCGGGCGACCGCCGGGCAATGCGGGTGACGACTGCGGGGTAGCCACCCCCCTCCCGTGGGGCGGGTCAGGCGGCGGCGGAGTGTTCGGGGGGTGCGATGTGCTCCTCCTGGCGGAGGGGGAGCCGGACGCCGAGCCGGAACCGACCCTCGCCGTCGGCTCCAGCGGTCAGCAGGCCGCCCAGGGCCTGCACCCGCTCCGACAGGTTGTGCAACCCGCTGCCGCTGCGCGGCCCACTCTGCCGAAGGGTGCCGTCGATCCCGTCGTTGACGATCTCGACGGCCACCTCGCCGTCTTCCTCGACGACGGTGATCTCGCAGTTCTCGGCCTTGCTGTGGCGCAGCAGGTTGGTGACGCCCTCGCGCAGCACCGTCGCCGCAACGGTGGAGACCCGGGCGGGGAGATCACCGTAGTCGGTGCGCATCCGCAGCTCCACCTCGGCGGCGACGAGCACCGAGCGGACCGACCGGCACTCCTGGTCCAGCGAGAGCTCCCGGTAGCCGTGCGCGACCGTACGGACGTCGGCGAGCGCCTGCCGGCTGGTGCGCAGTGTCTCCTCGAGCTCGTCGCGCGCCCGCTGCGGCTGGCGCAGCACCAGCTTGTGTGCGAGCTCGGTGCGCAGGGTGATCGAGGACAGGCTGTAGCCGAGGAGGTCGTGCAGGTCGCGGGCGAAGCGCAGGCGCTCGCGGGTGACCGCGGTCTCGGCGAGTTGCCGCTGCGCGTCGTGCAGCTGGCGGACCAGCTCCTGCAGGCGTGACAGGCCGTACACGATCAATCCGGTGATCAGCGTCGACACCGTGGTGTAGGCGATATCGACGTAGTCGCCGCTGAAGTGCGCCTGGGCTACGGCCATGCTGGCGACGATCGCCGCGTAGGCGGCCCAGGCGGCCTTCTGGGGCAGGACCAGCAGTGCGCTTCCGGCCAGGAAGCCGGGCATGCCCACCCACGCCTGGCCGAAGACGAGCAGCGGCGGGTAGACCAGGCACACCTGGAGGCCCAGTACCAGGTAGACGCCGCGTCGGCGCTCGGGTGCCCGGGGCCGGGACGGGAAGTACCAGAGCTGGATCAGCAGCAGGGCGCCCATGAGCATGCAGGACACCGCGATCAGCAGCGGGTTGAGCGTGCGCATGAGGACGTGGATCTGGGCGATCAGGAAGAATCCGCCGAAGACCACGACGATGATGGTCCGGGCGAATCTCGGAGCCATGCCGACCGTCGCGCACAGGCCGTCGTCCTCGTGTCCGGCAGCCGCAGCTCCCACTGGCGCCTCCTGCGCTCGCGATGTCACCCCCCGCCGACACCCGGTCAGCGGTGGTGTGCTGTCGCGGAGCGCGGCGCCCCTCCACAAATTACCCTAAAACCCCCGATGAGTGAAGGTGGAAGCGCCCCGTGGAAACGATCATGGAATGGGGTGCGGCACCCCTCCGCGCGTTCGACTGGTATTCACACCATGCCATTTTCATGAAGTGGAAGTGATTTCGTCACCGGGATTGGGTGTCGGGCGCACTACCGGGTGCCGACCGGGCTCTGTGACGATTCTGCCGTGCACGGAAATTCCTACGACGCAGGGCAGGCCGCCCCGGCCGCCGCACCGCACCCCGACGAGGAGTGATCCGCTCATGCGCGATCAGGCACACCGCACCCCCACACTCGCCGCCCCACTGCTACCGGGCATCGACCCCGCGGAGTTCCGCCGCGTCCTGGGCAGGTTCGCCACCGGGGTGGTCGCCGTGACGGCGATCGACGCCGCCGGGCGCCCGGCCGGGATGGCCGTCAACTCCTTCACCTCCGTCTCCCTCGCACCGCCGCTCGTCGCGTTCTGTGTGGCCCACACCAGCACCAGCTGGCCGTCGATCAGGAACGCCGGCCGGTGCTGCCTGAACATCCTCGGCGGGGGGCAGCGCCCGGTCTCCGCTCAGTTCGCCGCCCGCGGCACCGACAAGTTCGCCGGGCTCTCCTGGTCGCCGGCGCCCTCCGGGTCGCCCCTACTCGCCGACGCCCTGGCCTGGCTCGACTGCGCCATCGACGACGAACACACCGCCGGGGACCACGACATCGTCGTCGCTCGCGTGGATGCGGCCGGGCTCGGCGCCGACCGCGACCCCCTCGTCTTCTTCGGCAGCCGCTACGGCACGTTCGACGCCGGGTGAGGCGTGGGAGCGCCGTGTGCGGCGGGCGAAGTCGGCTCCACGCCCGCCGCACACGGCGCTCAGACGCTCATTTCACCCCGCTGATCACGCCGTGCGGGGTCCAACCCTCTCCCGGGCTGCGCATCACCCGGGAGAAGCCGGCCTCGGCCAGCCACCGCTCGTAGGTGCCCCAGTCGTAGAGGGTGCTCTGCGCCGCCGGAATGGTGGCGAAGTAGAGGTTGTCCAGCGCCGCGTACAGCGGCCCGTCCTTGGTGGCGTCCGCCATGGCGTTGAACACCAGCACCCGGCCGCCGTCCGCCAGCGCTCGGTGCGCCTTGCCCAGCAGCCGCAGGTTCTGCTCGGCCGACCAGATCACCAGCTGGTTGGCGAAGAGCACGCAGTCGTGCCCGCGGGGGTAGTCGTCGTCGAAGATGTCGCCGGCGGCGACGGTGATGCGGTCGGCGAGCCCCGCCTCGGCGATCTTCCGCTCGGCGATGGCCACGGCGCCGGGCAGGTCCAGGACGGTGAACTCGACTCCCGGATTGGCCCGTGCCAGGGCGATCGCGTTCACCCCGTCGCCGCCGCCGACGTCGAGCACCCGGCGCACGCCGGTCAGGTCGGCCTTGTCCACCAGGATCGGGTTGGACAGCCGGGACCAGGAACGCATGCACCGGTAGAAGAGTCGCTCCAGGTCGGGCCGGGCGGCCAGCCGGTGGTAGAGGTCCTCGCCCTCGCCCTCGAACCGGCGCAGACCCACGTTGGTGTCGGCGCGCAGTGCCTCGGTGAAGTCGGCCTGTGCGGCGTACACGATGTGCGCTTCGAACGCCGTCATATCGGTGATGATCTCCCACGTGCCGTCGGCGAAGTGGGCGTCGATCAGCTCGGCGTTGCGGTAGCGGCCCCCGTCCAGCTCGGTCAGGCGCAGCGCCGTGGTCGCCAGCAGCAGGATCCGCGTCGGGCGCGGGCGCAGGCCGAGCCCGGCCGCGACCTCGTCCTCGCTCAGTCCCGGCCGCTCGTTGAGCAGGGTGAACAGGCCCAGTTCGCACCCGGCGCTCAGCGCCTGGAAGGCGGCGGCCCCGAACAGTGTGCCGACCAGGTCCTGCCGGCTCAGCGGGGTGCGGGGTGGGGTAGCGGCCGCGGTGGCGGTCTCGGTGATCGTCACGTCGGTTCTCCTCCGTTCGGCGGGCGCGGCCCCGGCGGTCCGGGCGCGCGGTCGTTTCGGCCGCCGGCGCGCGTCCGGCGGGGCGGAGCCGCCGGACCACGCGAAGCGGACCGGGGCACCGCCGACATTCGCCGACGATTCCATGCCGTGCTCTACAACGGCTCTGCAAAAGCGCGGACATGTGGAAATCCCGGCCTGTTCATGAATTTCTCATATTGTCCGGGGGTGGTCGCGCGCCCTACGCTCGATTCGGAATTGAAACCCCCAACCGATCGAGATGGGTGGAATGAGCGCTCGAATTTCTGTGATCTACTATTCGTCGACGGGAAACGTCCACGCCACGGCCGAGGCCATCGCCGAAGGCGCCGCGGACGCCGGTGCGAAGGTCCGGCTCCGACGCGTCGCCGAGCACGCCCCGGACAAGGCCGTCGAGAGTAACCCCGAGTGGCGGGACCACCTGGCCGCCACGGCGCACATCGAGACCGCGACGCTGGACGACCTCACCTGGGCGGACGGATACGCGTTCGGCACACCCACCCGCTTCGGCAACGTCAGCTCACAGCTCAAGCAGTTCATCGACAGCGCCGGCGGGGTGTGGGAGGCCGGGGAACTGGCCAACAAGCCGGTCACCGGGTTCACCAGCAGCTATGAGCTGCACGGCGGCCAGGAGTCCACACTGCTGTCGCTGTACAACGTGATGCACCACTGGGGTGCGCTGATCGTCCCCACCGGCTACGTCGACTACGACATCATGCACGAGGCCGGAGGCAACCCGTACGGCCTGGCCAACCCCTCCAGCCAGGGAGCGCCCTCCAAGGCGCTGCTGAAGGCCGCCCGCTTCCAGGGCGGTCGGCTGGCCAGAATCGCCGAACTGGTCGCACCGCTGCGCGCCGGGTGACCGCGCGGCCCCGTCCGCACACAGCAGGGTGGGTGGTCCGGATCCGGACCACCCACCCTCGCGTGTGTCGCCCTCAGGCCGCGGTCACCCGCTCGGCCTCCGGGGCACCTTCGTCTCGCGCCTTCCGGTCGTCCGGGTCCGCCGGACCGCCGCGGCCGGAGACGGCCGCGGCCGTGAGCACGACCGCCAGACCCAGGAGCGCCGCACCGGCGCCGAGCCACGCGGGCGCGGTGTAGCCCAGCCCGGCGCTGATGGTCAGGCCGCCGAGGGCGGCGCCCAGCGCCATGCCCAGGTTCGTGGCCGAGCCGCCGACCGCGGCGGACAGCGGGGACCGGCCTCGCGCCTGGCCGATGAGTTCGGAGAGCACCGCGGGGACGGCGGCGAAGCCCGCGGCGCCCACAGCGGCCAGAGCAACGGCGGCCGGGAGCGGGTAGGGCGCGAGCAGGGCCAGGGCCGCCAGCGCCACCACCAGCATCCCCATGGCCACCAGCAGGGTGCGCAGCCGGTCCCGGTCGGCGAAGCGGCCGCCGAGCAGGTTTCCGGCGACCATGCCCAGCCCGAAGAGGACGAGGACCGGGGTGATCGCCGTGCTCGGGAGCCCGCTGACCTCGGTCAGCAGCGGCGCGATGTAACTGAAGGCGGCGAACACGGCGCCCATGGCGAGCATGCCGACGGCGACCGCGAACCACACCCGGCCACGGGTGAACAGCGCCAGCTCGCCCCGCACACTCGTGGCTTCGGGGGCCGGCTGCCGGGGCACCGCCGCGGCGATCCCGGCCAGGGCCACCACGGCGGCGGCCGCGATCAGCCAGAACGTGGTGCGCCACCCCAGGTGCTGGCCGACGAGCGTGCCCAGCGGGGAGCCGATGACGTTGGCGACGGTGATGCCGGTGAACACCACGGCGATCGCCTGGGCGCGCCGCTGCGGCGGCACCAGGTTCGCCGCGACCACCGCTCCCACCCCCAGGAACGCCGCCTGGCCCAGGGCGGCGAGTACACGGCCCGCCATCAGCATGCCGTAGACCGGTGCGAGGGCGCAGATGAGGTTGCCGAGCGCGAAGAGCGCGACGGCGCCGGTGAGCAGCGCCTTGCGCGGCACCCGGGACCCGGCCAGGACCACGGCCGGACCGCCGACGACGATCGCCAGCGCGTAGCCGGAGATCAGCGCGCCGGCGGCGGGGATCGAGACGCCGAGCCCGGCGGCGACCTCGGGTAGCAGGCCGGTGATGACGAACTCGGCGGTACCCATGACGAACGCGGCCAGGGCGAGCACGAGCAGCCGTAGGGACATCGTCGTTCCTCCAGGTTGTCGGGGAGGGGATGCAGGGCCCCGGCGGGGCGGGGACGGGTGCCGCTCCGCCGGGGAGGTCAGGAGATGTCGAAGAGCAGGGACGGGTCGGGACCCACGTGGTAGCCGTCGCCGACACCGGTGATCAGGTCCATCTCCGTTGCGTCGAGCTCGAAGCCGAAGACGTCGAGGTTGCCGCGGATCCGCTCGGGCGTGACCGACTTGGGCAGGGGGACGACGCCCATCTGCAGGTGCCAGCGGAGCACCACCTGTGCCGGGGTACGGCCGTGCGCCTCGGCGACGGCGGCGACCGCGCGGTGGGACAGGAAGCCCTGGCCGCGGCCGAGCGGGCTCCACGCCTGGGTGGCGATGCCCCGAGAGGCGTGGTACGCGCGCAGCCCCCCCTGGTGCAGCCCCGGGTGCAGCTCGATCTGGTTGACGGCGGGGGCGGTGCCGGACTCGGCGATGAGCCGGTCGATGTGCTCGGGCGCGAAGTTGGACACCCCGATCGAGCGCACCCGCCCCTCCGCGCGCAGCCGGCACAGCGCCCGCCACGTCTCCGGGTAGAGGTCCAGGCGCGGCCGCGGCCAGTGGATGAGGTACTGGTCGACGTGGTCGAGGCCCAGCCGCGCGGCGCTGGCGTCGAAGGCGCGCAGCGTCGCGTCGTACCCCTGGTCGTCGTTCCACACCTTGGTGACGACGAAGACGTCCTCGCGCGGCACCCCGCTGTCGGCGATGCCGCGGCCGACGCCCGCCTCGTTGCCGTAGACCGCGGCCGTGTCGACCATCCGGTACCCGGCCAGCAGCGCCGTCCGAACGGCCGCGGCCGCCTCGTCCACCCCGGCCTGGAACACCCCCAGACCCAGCCGGGGCATGGCCGTTCCGTCGTTCAGTTCCACCCGCTCCACCGCCGGGGACACGGATGTGGGCACCGCCGTGCCGTCCGTGCTCTCCATAGCGCCCATGGCGTCCACACCGTCCACACCGCCCACACCGCCCACGCTCCCCTCCACCGTTCGTGCCGCCTGCCGCCGGGCCGTCACGAGTACCAGCCCGGCTCGGGCACCTCGTCGAACAGCCGGTAGCGGCCGAGCTCGCGGCGCTGGTAGGCGACGGGGTCGTGCAGGGTGTGCGTGCGCACGTTGCGCCAGAACCGGTCGAACCCGTACTTGGAGGCGGTGGACCGGGCGCGGGTGACCTCGAAGATGCGCGAGGTGACCTCCAGCGCGACCTCGTCGGCCCGCACCTTCACGGCCGCCGCGCGGATCTTGTGCTCGCCGCGGCGCCGCTCGGTCAGCGCGTCGGGGGCGCGGTGGATCTCCACGTTCTCCAGCGCCACCTCGTCCATCAGCGCTTCGGCCGCCCACAGCTTGGCGGTCAGGTCGCCGATGGTGTCGGCTACCGAGGGCTCGTCGACCGTCCGCTCGTAGCCGCCCCACGCCTTGCCATGGGTGTGGGTGTAGGCGACGGCGGCGTCCAGTGCGCCGCGGGCCATCCCGAGCCAGAACGCGCCCATGAGCAGCTGCCCGGTGGGGATCTGCACGGTGCCGTAGGGCCGGGGCGTGAACGTCTTGTCGGTGAAGCCCAGCGCGTCGCTCCAGGGGGCGCGCACGTTCTCGAACGCGATGCCGCCGCTCTCGGTGAGCCGCTGGCCCATGTTGTCCCAGCCGCCCAGAGGGACGACGCCGGGGTCGGTGGAGGGCACCATGGCGAAGACGTGGGTGTCGGTGCCCTCCAGAACGCCCTCGATACAGGTGACGTCGGAGACGCGCGAGCCGGTCGCGAAGTTCTTCCGGCCGTTGAACACCAGGGTGTCGCCCTCGTCGCGCACCACCACGTCGGCGTCACGGGCGTTGACGGCTCCGGCGAGGAACCACCCGTTGCGGGCGCAGTCGGCCTCGAACCGTTCGCTCTGCTCGGGGGTGCCGATGAAGCGCGGCACGTAGTTCCAGGTGTAGTGGTAACCCAGCAGGTGGCCGATCGACCCGTCGGCCGCCGACACCTCCCGGACCACCTTCAGCGCCGTGGGCCACTCCTGGCCGCCACCGCCGTGCTCCACCGGGCCCATCATGGTGACCAGCCCGGACTCCTTGAGCAGGGCGACCTCCGTGTAGGGGGTCGCATTGGCCCGGTCGCGTTCGGCGGCGTCGGCGGCGAGTACCGCCCGCACCTCCGACGCCCGCCGCAGCCACCCCTCGGGGGTGGTGGGCCGGGTCGTCCAGCGGGCCGGGGCCGCAGCTCCGGGCTGCTCGTCGGTGATGATGGTCATGGCCGCTCCCTACTCAGAATGGCTGTCGGAGGGGGTCGTCTGAAGCGTCGACGCGCACCGGGAACGCTAATCGGGGCGGCTCTCGCGCCGCTCTTCATCCGCTCTTCGGTGCGGAATTCCTCGAAGCCGACACGAATCGCCTTGCGGGGATTGCGAGGAGAATGCGCATAATGTCGCCATGCCTTTTCCTCCCAGCGCGAGAATCACGTCCGACGGGACGTCCCCCTGGCCGGTGGAGCCCGGCCGCTACCGGCTCGTGGTGAACCGGGCCTGCCCGTTCTCCGGTCGTGTCCTGGTGGTGCGTCGGCTCGTCGGCCTGGAGGCCGCGCTCCCCGTCGCCGTCACCGACCCCCTGCACGACGATCGCGGCTGGCGCTTCACCCTCGACCCCGAGGGGCATGACCCGGTCCTCGGCATCCGGTACCTGGCCGAGGCCTATGAGGCCGCCGCCCCCGGCTACGACGGCGGCGTCAGCGTCCCGGCCGTCGTGGACGTTCCCGGCGGCCGCGTGGTGACCAACGACCACGACACGCTCACCCGCGACCTCGCGACGCAGTGGCGACACCTGCACCGCCCGGGTGCCCCGGACCTGTACCCCGCCGAGTTGCGAGCGGATATCGACGCGCTGAACTCGGAGTTGGCGGACGACGTCTTTTTCGGCGTTTACACCTGCGGATTCGCCAAAACGCAGGAGGAATACTCCGCGGCCTTCCGCCGGCTGTTCGACCGGTTGGACGTGCTGGAGGAAAGACTGCGGACCCGGCGCTACCTCCACGGCGACACCATCACCGAGAGCGACATCCGGCTGTTCACCACGCTGGTCCGGTTCGACGCCGCCTACCACGGCCTGTTCCGGTGCAATCGGAACAAGCTCACCGAGATGCCCGTGCTGTGGGCCTACATGCGCGACCTGTTCCAGACACCGGGCTTCGGCGACACCGTCCACTTCGCCGACATCAAGCTGCACTACCACGCGGTCCTCACCGAGCTGAACCCGCGCGGTATCGTCCCAGAGGGGCCCGACCTCTCCGTCTGGCACACCCCGCACAACCGGGAGCGCCTCGGCGGGCGCCCCTTCGGGGACGGCACCCCGCCGCCCGCCGCGACGTGACCGCCGCGAACCGAACGGGCGGGGCGCCCCTCCCCGGACGCCCCGCACCACCCCGAGCCGCGGTCCTTGCGGGGGTGGCCTTCGGTCACCCCCGCAGTCCGGAGCGCAGCTCCTCGGCGATCGCGAAGACCAGCTCCACCGTCTGCGCCCCGTTCAGCCGCGGGTCGCACGCCGTCTCGTAGCGCTCGGCCAGGCGCTCGTCGCACAGCTCCCGCACACCGCCCAGGCACTCGGTCACGTCCTCCCCGGTCATCTCCAGGTGCACTCCGGCGGGGTGGGTCCCCTCGGCGCGGTGCACCGCGAAGAACCCCTCGACCTCAGTGGCGATGTCGGTGAACCGGCGCGTCTTGTACCCGCTGTGCGAGCGCACGGTGTTGCCGTGCATGGGGTCACACACCCACACCACCGGGTGCCCGGCGGAGCGGACCGCCCGCACCAGCGGAGGCAGGGCGTCGCGCACGTGGCGTGCCCCCATGCGCGGCACCAGGACCAGGCGGCCGGGTGAGCGTGCGGGATCCAACCGCGCGCACAGCTCCACCACCTCCTCGATGTCGGCTCCCGGCCCCAGCTTCACCCCCACCGGGTTGGCGATCCCCGAAACGAACTCGATGTGCGCCCCGTCGAGGGCGCGGGTCCGCTCGCCCACCCAGACCATGTGGGCGCTGGTGTCGAACCAGCGGTCGGTCGCCGGGTCGAGGCGGGTCAGCGCCTCCTCGTAGTCCAGCAGCAGCGCCTCGTGCGAGGTGTACAGCGGCCCCTGCTCCAGCACCCAGGCGAACTCACCGGGGTCGGCACCGCCGGCTTCGCACCCGCCCAGCGTACGCAGTGCGGCGCGGGTGTGCCCGTAGGCGTGCAGCATCCGCTCGGGGTCGGGGCGGCGCGCCTCAGGGGTCGGCTCGGGGCCGTTGACGATGTCGCCGCGGTAGACCGGCAGCTCGACACCGTCCACGACCTCGGTGTCCGCACTGCGCGGCTTGCCGAACTGCCCGGCGATGCGGCCGATCTTGACCACAGGCAGTCCCGAACCCAGGGAGAGCATCATCGCCGACTGCAGGAGGGTGCGGAGCTTCGCGGCGACGGTGTCCGAGACGCACGACGCGAAGCGCTCTGCGCAGTCCCCGCCCTGGAACACCACCGCCGAACCGTCCGCCGCCCGCGCCAGATCGCGGCGGAGCCGCAGGATCGAGGCGGGGGCGACCGGCGGGGGCAGCATGGACACGCTGCGCGCCGCCTCGCAGGCCCGGTCCGGGTCGGGCCACAGCGGCTGCTGGTGCGCCGGGCGGTGGCGCCAGGAGGCGCGGTGCCAGGCGGCGGGGGTCTCTGGCAGGCGGTCGGCGGCCGGTGCGGCCACCAGCGCGCGGGTGTCGGTCGGGATCATCGGCATGACGACAACAGCTCCTTCACCATCGGGTACGGGTCGCGGCCCGCGTCGATCTCGGCCACCAGCGAGCTGCCGACGATCGCGGCGTCGGCATGCCCGCGCAGCCTGCGCAGGTGCTCCGGGCGGGAGATCCCGAACCCGGCGGCCACGGGCAGGTGGGTGCGTGCCCGAACCCGCGCCAGGGTTCGCTCGACACAGTCGGGGAGGTCGCCCCGGCTGCCGGTGATCCCGGCGACGGTCACCGTGTAGACGAACCCGGTGGCCGCCGCGCAGGCCGCGGCGACACGATCGTCGGTGCTGGTCGGGGCGACCAGACGGACGGAGGCGACGCCGCGCTCGGCCAGCGCGCCGTCCAGGTCGGGCGCCTCCTCCATGGGCAGGTCGGGGACGATCACGGCGGCCACCCCGGCTTCGGCGGCGTCCCGGACGAACCGCCGCACGCCATAGGCCAGCACGGGGTTCACGTAGGTCATCAGGACGACGGGCGCCGCATCCTCGGCGGCGATGTCGGCGGCCAGCCGCAGGCACCCCTCGGTGGTGGTGCCGGCGTCCAGTGCGCGTTGCCCGGCCCGCTGGATCACCGGCCCGTCGGCGAGCGGATCGCTGTGCGGGATCCCCAGCTCCAGCGCTGCGATCCCGGAGTGCGCCAGTCTGCGCCCGATGTCCCGCGTTGCGTCCGGCCCGGTGTGCCCGGCCATCAGGTACGGAACCAGGGACACTCCGCCGTCGTCCCGCCGCAGCCGCGCGGCCAGGTCGTGCCCCGGTGCGGGCCGCTCCGCACCGCGGAGCATCCGCTCCTCGGTCGGTGCCGCCGTCATCGCGCACCGCCTGACGCGTTCGCCACCGGTTCCCGCTCCGCCACGTCGGCCTCCTCGTCGATCCGCCCCTGTTCGGCGACGGTGTGCAGGTCCTTGTCACCGCGCCCGGAGAAGCAGACCAGGATCCGGCCGCCCGGGCCGAGGCGCTCGGCCAGATCACCGGCGTAGGCCAGGGCGTGCGCGGTCTCCAGGGCGGGGATGATGCCCTCCAGCGCGGTGCACCGGCGGAACGCGTCCAGCGCCCGGCGGTCCTCCACGGCGGTGTAGACGGCCCGTCCCTGTTCGGCGAGCATGGCGTGCTCGGGTCCGACACCGGGGTAGTCCAGCCCTGCCGCCACCGAGTGGGTGGGCAGCACACGGCCGCCGGTGTCCTGCAGGATCAGGCTGCGGCTGCCGTGTAGGACACCCGGGGTCCCGGCAGCGGCGCCCGCGGCGTGCCTGCCGGAGGCCAGGCCTTTCCCGGCTGCCTCCACCCCCACCAGGTCGACCCACGCGTCCGGAACGAAGGCGGTGAACATGCCGATCGCGTTCGACCCGCCGCCCACGCTGGCGAGCACCGCGTCGGGCAGGCGCCCCTCGGCCGCGAGGTACTGGTCGCGCGCCTCGTCGCCGATGACGCGCTGCAGGTCGCGCACCATCCGCGGGTAGGGTGCGGGCCCCACCGCCGAGCCGATGATGTAGTGGGTGTCGGCGACGTTGGTCACCCAGTCGCGGATGGCCTCCGAGGTCGCGTCCTTGAGCGTGGCCGTGCCCGCCTCGACCCCGCGGACCTCCGCGCCCAGCATCCGCATCCGGCCGACGTTGACCGCCTGGCGGCGCATGTCCTCGGCACCCATGTACACCACGCACGCCAGGCCGAAGCGGGCGCACACGGTGGCCGTCGCGACCCCGTGCTGCCCGGCCCCGGTCTCGGCGATGATCCTGCGCTTGCCCATGCGCAGGGCCAGCACCACCTGGCCGAGCGCGTTGTTGAGCTTGTGCGCTCCGGTGTGGCACAGGTCCTCGCGCTTGAGGTGGATCGTCGCGCCGCCGTGGTGGTCGGTCAGACGCTCGGCGGGGTACAGCGGTGTCGGCCGCCCGACGAAGTCCCGTTGGTGGCGGCGGAGCTCGGCCAGGAATCCGGGGTCCGCGCGGACGTGGTCCCACACCTCGGCCAGCTCCGTCAGCGCAGCCATCAGCGTCTCGGGTACGTAGCGGCCGCCGAAGCCGCCGAACATGTCATCGTCGGTCGTCATCGCGGTTCGCCTCCTCTCCTCACGTGTTCGGTCCAGGGAAAGTGCATCGGGATCACGGGGTGCCCGCCAGGGTCCGGTCCCACGACGCCGCCGCCAGCCGGTCGAGGACGCCGGCCGCCGCACCGGAGTCGACGGCGTGCGCCGCCGCGCCCAGGCCGTCGGCCAGAGAGGTGGCCAGGCCGCGGATCCACAACCCGGCCGCTGCGTTCAGCAGCACCACGTCGCGCGCCGGACCGCGCCGACCGGCCAGGACACCGGTGATCACCGCGGCACTGGCCGCTCGGCCGCCCCCGGCCAGGTCGGCCGGGCGGGACGGGGCCAACCCCAGCTCCGCCGGGTCGATCCGCAGCGGGCGTACCCCGCCGCCCTCCACAAGCGCGGCCGTGGACGGCGCGCCGGTGCTCAATTCGTCCATGCCGTCCTCGGCGTGGAACACCAGACCCCGTTCCACCCCCAGCCGCGACAGGACCGCGGCCATGGGGGCCACCAGCGCGGGCGCGGGAACACCCAGCACCACGTAGCGGGCGCGCGCCGGGTTGCACAGCGGCCCCAGCAGGTTGAAGACCGTCCGCACGCCCAGCTCGCGGCGGACCGGGGCGATGTGCCCGAACGCCGGGTGGAACGACGGCGCGTACAGGAACGCGATACCGGCCTCGGACAGGCAGCGCGGCGCGTCGTCCGGGCCGCCCTCCACCCGCACACCCAGCTCCTCCAGGACGTCGGCGCTGCCGCACCCCGAAGAGGAGGCGCGGTTGCCGTGCTTGGCCACGCGCGCCCCGCCGGCCGCCGCCACGATCGCGGCGGCCGTGGAGATGTTGAAGGTGTCCAGCCCGTCGCCGCCGGTCCCGCAGGTGTCCAGGACGTCGGGGCCGAAGGGGACCGGCACCGCGTGGTCGCGCGCGGCCCGCGCCGCCCCGGTCAGCTCGTCGACGCTCGCTCCGCGCGCCGCCAGCGCCGCCGCGAAGGCCGCGATGTGCGCCGGGGCCGCCGCGCCGCTCATCATCGTGCGCATCGCCGCGTACGCCTGCTCCTCGGAGAGCACCTCTCCCCGGGTGATCCGGCCGATCTGTTCACGCATCGGAGTCCTCCTGAAGGAAGTTGGCGACGATCCGCCGGCCGTCGGGCGACAGCACCGACTCCGGGTGGAACTGCACCCCGTAGGTGGGGTGGTCACGGTGGCGGACCGCCATCACCGTGCCGTCGTCCGCAGAGGCGGTGACGCGCAATTCGGCCGGGATCGCCGCGGGGTCGGCCGCCAGCGAGTGGTACCGCGTGGCGGTGAAGGGGCGCGGCAGCCCGGCCAGGACCCCGCTGTCATCGTGGTGGATGGCCGAGGTCTTGCCGTGCAGCGGCCGGGTCCGCACCACGCGCCCGCCGAACGCGGCGACGACGCACTGGTGGCCCAGGCACACGCCGAGGATGGGCAGGCGGCCGCTGAGCGCGCGCACGGCGTCCAGCGACACCCCGGCCTCCGCCGGGCTGCAGGGCCCGGGGGAGACCACGAGCCGGTCGTATCCGGCCAGGTCGCCGGGGGTCACCGCGTCGTTTCGGTGCACCTCGGGGCGGGCGCCCAGCTCGGCCAGGTAGTGGACGAGGTTGTAGGTGAAGGAGTCGTAGTTGTCGACGACGGCGACGCACGGGCCGCGCCGCGCCACCCGGTGGGTCATGACAGCGCCTCCGCGTTGTGGACGGCGGTGAACATCGCCCCGGCCTTGTGCAGGGTCTCGGCGTACTCGGCGTCCGGGTCGGAGTCGGCCACCACCCCCGCCCCCGACTGCGCGTACACCTGCCCGTCGGCGATGACCAGCGTGCGCAGGGCGATCGCCAGGTCGGCGTCGCCGCCGAAGCCGATGTGGCCGAGCGCGCCCCCGTAGACGCCGCGCCGCTCCGCTTCCAGCTCGGCGATGATCTCCATGGCGCGGATCTTCGGCGCACCGCTCAGCGTCCCGGCGGGGAAGGTCGACCGCAGCGCGTCGAGGCTGTCGGTGCCGGGCGCCAGGTCGCCGACGACGGTGGAGGACAGGTGCATGACGTGGGAGAAGCGCTCCACGTCCATGAACCTCTCCGGGTGCACCGTGCCGGGCACGGCCACCCGCCCGATGTCGTTGCGGCCGAGGTCGACCAGCATCACGTGCTCGGCGCACTCCTTGCCGTCGGCGCGCAGCTCGCGCTCCAGCTCCAGGTCGGCGGCGGAGTCCGCGCCGCGCGGGCGGGTTCCGGCCAGCGGCCGGGTCCGCACCCGTCGCCCCTGGGTCTGCACCAGCAGCTCGGGGGAGGCACCGATGACGTGGCGGCCGCCGCCGAGGTTGAGCTGGTACATGTACGGGGAGGGGTTGACCGCCCGCAGGTGGCGGTAGACGTCGATCGGCCGGGCGCGCAGTGGCTTGGCGAACCGCTGCGACAGCACGATCTGGAAAGCGTCCCCGGCCAGGATGTACTCGCGGGCGCGGCGCACCCGGTCGGTGAACTCGGCGCGCGTGGTGGTCGACCGCCAGCCCGTCGGCGGCGCGCCGCGCGGCGGAGGCGGCGGGAGGGGACGCGGCGCCTCGGGCCCGGGTTCGCCGGGCGCGGGGGTGAGCACACGCTCGTGCATCCGGTCGATCCGGCGCAGCGCCGCGTCGTACTCCTCGTTCTCGGGCCGGTGCACCGTGACCAGCAGCAGCCTCCGGGCGGCGTGGTCCACCACCGCCAGGTCGCCGACGTGGAAGAACGCCGACTCCGGCAGCCCCGGTGCCGCTCCCGAGGGTGCGGGCAGCCGCTCGAAGTGGCGGGCGCCCTCATAGCCCAGGTAGCCGAACACCCCGCCGTGGAACGGCGGCAGGCCGGGCACCGGGGCGGCGGGGCGGCCGACGAGCGCGCGCAGGGCGCGCAGCGGGTCGGTGTCGGCCGCGGGGACGTGCTCGGGCCGGTGGCCGATGTAGGAGTAGCGGGCCGCGCCGCCGCCGACCGACGCCCCCTCCAGCAGGAAGCCCGGTTCGTCGGCGCGGCACAGCCGCGCGAACAGGGTGAGGGGGCTGAGCGTGTCGGCGAGGTACTCGCGGTAGACGGGGATGAGGGCGTGGTCGCGGGCGAGGTCGGCCGCCTCGGCGCGGTTCGGTCGGGCGTCGAGCGCCGGGAGCGCCCGTGGCGCAGTGGTGGCGGGTTCGAGGTCGACGGTCATGGCGTCCGGCCTCCCTTGGGGTCGGCGGGGGCGTGCGGGCACCGTGGGGCGGTGCCCGTCCTGCGGGTGGTGGTGACGCGGGCGCCGTCGGCGGGCGCCATGAAGATGCCCTGCTGCCGCGCCTCGGGGAACGGCCCGATGGGGTGCAGGCGGCGGGCGGACAGCAGCACGGCGGCCAGGACCCGCATCTCTTCCTGGGCGTAGTTGCGTCCGACGCACATCCGGTTGCCGCCGCCGAAGGCCGCCCAGGAGTACGGGCAGGCGGTGCCCTCCAGAAAGCGCTCCGGGCGGAACTCCAGCGGGTCGGCGTACACCTCGGGGCTGCGCTGCAGGAGGTAGGCGCAGTGCACCAGGATCGTCCCGGCCGGAAGCAGGTGCCCGTCGATCTCGTAGGGGGCGGTGAGCATCCGCACCCCGTTGAGGCCCGAGACGGGGTGCAGCCGCAGCGTCTCGGTGATGACGGCCTCCAGGTAGGGCAGGTCGGCGTACGCCTTCCGCGGGGCCGGGAGCAGGGTGAACCGCTCTCCCAGCTCGGCCATGACCCGGCGGTACACCCCGGGGTGCCGGGCGATCCGTGCGAACACCCACGACAGGGTGTTGGCCGTGGTGGAGAACCCGGTGTAGAGCAGGCTGAACACCTCGTCGCGGATGACCTCGGGTGTCAGTGAGGCGTCGCCATGGGCCGCATGCCGCTGCAGTGCGGCGAGCAGGTCGTCGCGGCCCAACTCGTCCGAGCGGCGCAGGTGGGACCCCATGCGGGCGGCGACGAACGCGCGGATCTCGGCGTCGGCGGCGAGCACGTCCTCCAGAGCTTGGGCGGCGTTCTCGGTGCGCGGCAGCAGCGCGGCCAGCTCGGCGCGGTCGGCCGCGGGCAGGTTGCCGCACACGACCTCCACGATGATCTCCGCGGTGATCGCCTGCAGTTCGAGGAAGAGGGAGACCTCCCCGCCCTCGGGCCAGTGGGCGGCCCGCCCTTCGGCGACCGCGGAGATCAGGGCGGTGTAGTCGCGGGCGCCGCTCAGCTCGGGCCGGATCCGGGCGCGGCGCCTGCGGTGCTCGGGGCCGTCGATGTAGGCCACCGACTCCTCTGGAGTGCCGAAGAAGACGGCGTTGGCGTGCGCCCCGCTCACCGTCTCCCCGCCTGCGGTGTACATCCGCTTGATCTGGTGCGGCCGGGTGAGGAACACCCACTTGCCGTTGTTGCGGGCCTCGACGAACCGCTCGTTGCCCAGCGCGCCGAGATCCAGGGTGAACATGGTGCCGTGTTCGCGGTGCAGCTCCTCCAGGTAGCCGAAGGGGTCGCGGGCGAACCGGTCACGCTGCGCGGCCGGGTCCGCGGCGGGTCCGGGCGGCAGGCTTGTCGACAGCAGGGTCGGCGACATGGGCAACGTCCTCCTCGGGGGTCTCCTCGGTCATGTCCGCGGCGGCCCACCGGACGGCGTCGACCAGCCGGGCGACGACCGCCCGCGAGGTCCGGTGGTGCATGATGCAGGCCCGGACGACCAGGCCTTCGCCGGGCAGCTCGGTGGTGGCGACGTACACGTCGCCGGTGGCGCAGATGCGGCGGCACAACCGCTCGGTGAGGCGGGCGCCGCGCGGGCCGTCGGCGGCGGCGCGGAACGCCACCACCGGCAGGTGGGCGGGGCCGCGCGGCAGCACCTCGATGCCGGGTAGCGAGCGCAGCCGGGCGGTCAGCTCGTCGGCGAGGTCGAGCTTGTGGTCCAGGCTGCGCTCGAAGGCGTCCACACCGTGCAGCTTGATCGGCAGCCACGCGGTCAGCCCGCGCATCTCGCGGGTCAGCTCGGGGCCGTAGTTGCAGAAGTCGACGTGGTCGTCGTCGGAGGTGAGCTCGGGGATGTAGGCGGCGCCCGGTACCGCGAACGCCTCCCGCAGCCGCGCCTGCTCGCGGACGAGCAGCGCGGAGGTGCCGTGCGGCAGGAACAGCGACTTGTGGGCGTCGACGGCGATGGAGTCGGCCTCCTCGATGCCGTGCAGCAGTTCGCGGCCGCGGGAGGTGAGCCGGAAGAACCCGCCGAAGCAGGCGTCGGCGTGCATCCATATTTGCTCGGCCGCGCACAGCCGGGCGATGGCGGCGAGGTCGTCGACGGCGCCGGTTCCGGTGGTCCCGGCGGTGGCGACGACGCACGCCGGGGCCAGTCCGCGGTGCCGGTCGTGCTCCACGAGGCGGCGCAGCTCTCCCAGGTCCATCGTGTAGTCGGGGCGGGTGGCCACTGCGCGCACCCGGTCCTCGGGAATCCCCGCCATGCGGGCGGCCTTCTTCACCGAGAAGTGGCCCTGCGCGGAGACGTACACCGTCGCGCGGGAGCGCCCGTCCTCGGTCATCGCCTCCAGGGCGCAGCGCACCCCCATGAAGTTGGCGATCGACCCACCGGTGGTGAGGTAGCCGAAGGACCCCTCGCCGTAGCCCAGCATCGAGCAGAACCAGCGGATCACGTTGGTCTCGATCTGGGTGAGGCCGGGGGTGGCCGCCCACACTCCGATGAAGCGGTTGAGCAGCCGCGACACGAACTCGCCGACCGCGCCCTGGAACAGCCCGCCGGAGGGGACGTGCGACATGAAGCCGGGGTGCGGGTGGACCATGCCGCTGGTGGCCGCCTCGTCGAAGACCTCGGCGAGCAGCGGCTCCAGGTCGGTGCCTCGTGCGGGCGCGGTGTCCTCGCGCAGGGCGTCGGCCGCCGTACGGCCGTCCTGGTAGTCGGCGGCGGTGCTCTCCTGCAGGTAGGAGGCGGGGTACTCGCCTCGGTTGAGGGCGTCGCGGTAGCGCAGCACGCGCAGGGCGACGGTGTCGAGGAGGCGGCGCACCTCCTCGGGGCGGAGTTCGAGCTCGGAGTCCTCGGAGCCGTCGGGCAGCACGGGGATGTCGGCCCCGGCGGCGCCCGGGTAGGCGCCCACGATCCGGTCGGCCTCGGTGTCGATGTCGAAGTGCCGGCACAGGTCGTCGACCACGGCGCTCTGCCGTTCGTGGCGCCGTACCACCTCGTCGTAGGGCAGGTCGGTGAAGGCGACCATGTGGTAGAGCGGCATGAAGTCGTCCGGCCGCTCCGTGAACAGGCGCTTGTCCAGCCGGTCGCGGGCATGGTAGGCGTGCTCGCCGGTCTGGTCGGTGAGTTCGCGCAGGTTGCGCAGGGACAGGTCGGCGATGGCGTCGCCGGGGGCCTTGCGCAGCTCGGTGAACGACGCCAGGGCGGGGGCGACGCCGGCTGCCCCGCCGATGCGCATGCGCTGTTCGAGGATGCGGAGGAACTCGCGGACGTCCTCGAAGCTGCAGTTGATGCCCTGGCCGTAGAAGGGGACCATCGCGTGGGCGGCGTCGCCGATGAGAACGGTGCGGCCGTAGTGGTAGGGGTGGCACTTCACCGTCTTGAGGGACGCCGGCGTGGTGGTCAGGAAGTCGTCGGCCAGGGACGGCAGGAACTGCACAGCGTCGGCGAAGTTCTCGCCGAACAGCGCCTCGACGCCGACGGTGTCGTGCACCGAGGAGAACGCGGGGGCGCCGTCGGCGCTCTGCAGCGGCATGAACAGGCTGGCCGTGTAGCTGAGGTCGACGTTGGGCTGGGCGAGCAGCATGAACTCCCCGCGCGGCCACACGTGCAGGCCGTGCTCGCCGCTCTCCGGGCGGGTGGGGTCGCGGAAGGCCTGGAGCAGCGCGTGCCCTCCGCCGCGCGGCGGCATCTGCAGCTCGATGTAGCCGTGGTCGATGTACTCCTGCGAGATGCGCATCCGCGCGCCGCGTCGCGACATCTCGGCCCGCACCACGCTGTTGGCGCCGTCGCAGCCGATGAGCAGGTCGGCGGCGACCTCCTCGATCGCCGACCCGCGCACGGCGAAGGTGGCGGTGGCGTTCTTGGGATCGGCCCCGATGCACTCGTGCCCGAAGTGGAAGTGCGCCCCGGCCCTGGCCGCCTCCTCCAGCAGCGCCCGGTGCAGCACCCCGCGCGGGATGGACAGCAGGTGGTGCTCGGGCGCGGTGCCGTAGCGCTGGTAGATGAGCCCGCCGTCGCGGTGGTGCACCACCCGCTGCGGCAGCGGCACGCCCCGCCGGTAGAGGAGGTCCACGATGCCGGTGTCCAGCGACCGCAGGCCGCGCGCTGTGAGCGTCAGGTTGAAGGAATGCCCTTTCGCCGGCGGGATCCGGCGGATGTCCTCCCCTTTCTCATAGATGTCGACGTGGAACGAGTACTTCCGGAGCCCGATCGCCACCAGACAGGCGACCGGCCCCGCTCCGACTATCGCGACTCTGAGGGAACTGCGTGGTCTCCCCAAAACAACCCCTAGTGCGCTCCGTCTTCTTGCATGTCTTCAGGAACGCTAGGGAGGAGGACTCTCGAAGGCCTCTGCCACCGTTCTCGCCGCGGTAGCCCCGCACTCTTCGGGAGCGTTCTCGTCACAGTGCGCACGCACTCGACACGATCAGGGGAACGTGGCACCTCTTCATGTGCCGAGGCCGGCGATGACCTCACCTATGGCGCGATCCAGGCGGCGCGTCGAGGGGCGTAGCTCCGCTGTGCGGGTGACCGCCTCTCCCAGCCATTCCGGGTCCCCTAGGCGGTGGGCCGCCTTCGCCGCGGTCGTCTGCTTGAGCAACGCATCCAGAAGGAAGATGTGGCGGAACCGGTAGCGGTGCTCGTGGTGGGCGTAGTTCATCAACACGTCCTCGTACGGATGGCGCAGATATGCGTAAACGGAGCAGGCGTGAGGACCGGCGATCGTCCTGCGACTTGCGAAAGAGTCGATCAGTATTCCCGCGGTGCGAGTGGCCGCCCACGCTCGTGCGGTGGCGTGCACCCCCGGGCCGTCCACGAACCTGGACCACGGAATGACGGCGAGCGGTTCCGATGCCGCGAGCTTGCGATACTCCATGCCGTCAGAGGTGAGGACGAGGCACAACCCCTACTTCCGGTAGGGATCGCCGATGACCCACCGATCCCCGACCAGCTCCAACGGCCCGAATGCCTCTGCCATGATCCCCCTTCGGCCGTCCTCGCGGTGAACCCGCAAACCCTACTCCCGTGTCACCACCCGACCGCAGCAGCCGGTCGCCCCGCCTCGGCGGGGGTGCCTCGATGCTTCTCGTCAAGCAAAGTACAGATCGACGACCAGAGCACCGGGCCGGAGAGATAGATGGACGACTGAGGTATATTCGCTGGCACAATGCGCATTGCCACAGGGGGAACGTCAGTGGAGCGGCTTGAGATCCAGGTATTCCTAACGCTCGCAAAGGAATTGCACTTCGGCCGTACCGCTGAGCGCCTTTTCATCTCCCGGGCCCGGGTCAGCCAGAGTGTCCAGAAGCTGGAGCGGGCTATCGGCGCCCCGCTGTTCGAACGGACCAGCCGCAGGGTCCGGCTCACCCCTCTCGGGCAGCAGCTGTATGAGGATATCGAGCCCGGCTACCGGCTCATCAAGGCCGGTGTCGCCAGGGCGGAGGCCGCCGCGCGCGGCGTCGACGGAGTCCTGAGAATCGGGTTCCTCGGCGCCGCGGCAGGCGAGTTCGTCCTCGATGCGATCGGCGCGTTCACTGCGCGTTACCCCGGAACAGACGCCCAGATCAAGGAAACTCAGATCAACAGCATCATCACTCCGCTGCGCGCGGGGGACGTGGATGTGTTGGTCACCCAGTTCCCCATTGACGAGCAGGATCTCACGTCTGGCCCGGTGGTTTTCTCCGTGCCTCGGATGATTGCCGTGCCAAGGCGGCATCCGCTGGCAGAGCGGACGTCCGCCTCTCTTGAGGACTTGGCCTACAACAAGGTATTCGCATGTATCGGTGAAGTGCCGATGTACTGGCAGGAGCACAATACGCCGTTGCGCACCCCCAGCGGTCGACCGATCGAGCGCGGAGAATCAGCGTCCACTCTGCAGGAGACACTCGCTCTCGTCGGTGCCGGCAAGGGCATATCCCCGGTAGGGGCCGATGTCGCCCAGCACTATACACCTCGGGGTGTGATATATGTCCCGTTGGAAGATGTCGAACCCCTGGAATACGGACTCGTGTGGCGAACAGCAGGGGAGAACGCCAGGGTTCGCGGGTTCGTTCGGGCATGCATGGACACTGCCACCGCAAAGCAGGCCTGATCGGTAAGCCTGGCTTACCGATCGTCGTATTTTTCGGCATTGTTCCAGGTCAACGGATCGTCGACAGTGGCTTCATGTCCAATGGTCGTTTGAAGTCGACGCCCCCGTCGCGTGGGGAGTCCCGCTGGCCTGCGGCGCTGATCGCCCTCGCGCTCGGCGCGTTCGCCATAGGCACCACCGAAGTCGTTATCGCCGGTCTCCTTCCCGAGATTTCCGTCGAATTCGGTATCTCCATCCCGACCGCGGGTTCCCTGGTCTCCGGATACGCACTGGGCATGGTCGTGGGCGCACCGCTGCTGGCCGCGCTGGGTACGCGAGTGCCCCGCAAGTCCATGCTTGTGGGGCTGATGGTCGTCTTCGTCGTTTCGAGCGTGATCAGTGCCCTGGCACCCGACTACACCGTGCTGATGGTGGGCCGGGTCCTGTCCGCCCTGGTCGGGGGCGCCTATGTGGGTATCGGTGCCGTCGCCGCCGCCGATGTGGTGACCGAAGACCGCAAAGCCAGGGCGGTCGCCATCATGTTCATGGGGTTGAGTATCGCCAACGTTGTCGGTGTTCCCGGGGGTACGGCTCTCGGGCAGACACTGGGCTGGCGCTCCACCTTCTGGGCTGTCGGCATCCTCGGAGTGATCGTCCTCCTCGGTGTCCTCAAGCTCGTCCCCTTCTCACCCGTGGCGGAAGGCGCGAACCTGCGGAGCGAACTGGCCGTGTTCAAGCGGGGCCGCCTGTGGCTGGCCTACGGTGCGACGGCCCTTGGCTGGGCACCCGCTCTCGCGGTCGTCACCTACATCGCTCCGATGCTCACCGACGTCTCCGGCTTCTCTGACAGCGCAGTCCCGATGGTGCTGGTCCTGTTCGGTGTGGGCATGGTCATCGGCACTCCCATCGCCGGCCGACTCGCCGATCGGGCGCTCATGCCGACGCTGTACGGCGTTCTCATCACGGTCAGCGCCTCCTCGGTGCTGCTGCTTTTCGCTGTGCACAACAAGTTCACGGCCGTGGCCGTGTTCATCGTCTTCGGTGCCGCGGTGGCGGCGGTCATTCCGCCGGTACAGGCCAAGGTGATGGCTACGGCCGAAGGGGCTCCGAATCTGGCCTCCGCCTCCAACATCTCCGCCTTCAACATCGGCAACGCCGTCGGCCCGTTCCTCGGCGGGATGACGATCAGCGCCGGATTCGGCTACACCTCGCCCATCGGGGTCGCCGCTCTGCTCGGCGGGGGAGCACTGATCTTCGCCCTGCTGTGTGGCGTGGCCGACGCTCGGCACCGCAGCCGTGTGACGGCCGTTGCCGCAACCTCGCAGCCTGCGGCGGACCAGCAGATCGAAGTGCGGCACTGAGGCCCGGCCCTGACCCCGCCGGGTACCGGGACCCCGCACCGACCCGCAGGTCCATCATGGCCACCGAAACGCATACGGGCGCCCTTCCCGGAGGAAGGGCGCCCGTATGGCGATTCATCTCAGTGCGCACTCGGGAGGATTCGAACCCCCAACCTTCTGATCCGTAGTCAGATGCTCTATCCATTGAGCTACGAGTGCAGATTCTGTTGTGTGTCCCCCTGGGGCGCTGCGGCTCCCTGAGGACGAGTAAGACTCTACCAGAGTGTTCGGGACGCTTTTGACGGATTATCCGCGGGTGGGGCCCGGGTGTGAGGCAGGTGACAGAGAGTGGGCTCCGCCCGCGGGAGGCGCGGTGCGGTGGGTCAGCCCGCGGTCTGCTTCAGGACGTCGGCCCAGATGGAGGCGGCGGTGTCGATCTGGTCCTCGGTGACGATCAGCGGGGGGATCATCCGCACGACGTTGCCGTAGGGGCCGCACGTCAGCAGGAGGAGGCCGTTGTCGGCCGCGATCCGGTGGGCGCGGGTGGCGGTGTCGGTGTCCGGGCTGCCGTCGGGGGCGGTGAACTCGTTGCCGATCATCAGGCCCAGGCCGCGCACGTCGCCGATGACCGGGTGGGCCTCGGCGACCTGGGCGAGGCTGCGGTGCAGCCGCTCGCCCATGCGGGCCGCGTTGTCCACCAGGCCCTCGTCCTCGATGACGTCGAGGGTGGCCAGGGCCGCCGCGCACGCGACCGCGTTGCCGCCGTACGTGCCGCCCTGGGAGCCCGGCCAGGCCTGTTCCATCAGTGCGGCCGGGGCGGCGATCGCCGACAGCGGGAAGCCGCTGGCCAGGCCCTTGGCCGTGATCACGATGTCGGGGCGCACGTCGGCGTGGTCGTGCCCCCAGAACCGCCCGGTGCGTCCGAAACCCGTCTGCACCTCGTCCATCACGAGGAGGACGCCGTGCCGGTCGGCGCGCTCGCGCAGGCCGCGCAGGAACGCCGGAGGCACGGGCACGTAGCCGCCCTCGCCGAGCACCGGCTCGATGAAGATCGCGGCGGTGTCCTTCGGCGCGGTGACCGTCGCGAACTGGTAGTCCAGCTCCCGCAGCGCGTGGGCGACGGCCTCGTCCTCGCTCATCCCCCACCGGTAGGCATACGGGAACGGCGCCACCACCACCCCCGGCATGAGCGGGCCGTGCCCCGCCCGGATCTTGACCCCTGACGTCGTGAGCGAGGCCGCACCCATGGTCCGCCCGTGGAAGGAGCCCTGGAACACGATGGCGTTCTGCCGACCGGTGGCGTGCCGGGCGAGTCGCAGCGCCGCCTCCACGGCCTCGCTGCCGGAGTTGACGTAGAAGAGGCGGTCGATCCCCTCCGGCAGGACCGTGCCCAGCCGCTCGGTCAGGTCGAGCAGCGGCCGGTGCATCACGGTCGTGTACTGGCCGTGGACGAGCGTGCCGACCTGGCGCCGCGCCGCCTCCACCACCCGGGGGTGGCAGTGGCCGGTGCTGGTGACGCCGATCCCGGCCGTGAAGTCGAGATAGCGGCGGTCGTCCTCGTCGTAGATGTAGACGCCCTCGCCGCGGGCGGCGAGGACCGGGGTCGCCTGCTTCAGGACGGGGGAGAGCCGGGCCGGCTGGTCAGCCATTGACGAACCTCTGTCTGTAGTCGTCGTGCGTCTTCGTCGTGGTCGTCTTCGGGGGTCGCGGACTTCGTAGGATTGTTGACAATCAGCGGCACTATGGAATCATCCGCCCTGAAGCGGTGTCCAGAGCGCGCCTAGCCCTACCCCGTCAGGCGCCGGGTATCCGCTTCACCGCGGGAAACACGCGACACGTCGGCGGTGGGTTGGCGGGCGCCCCCGCGGGAAGGGTCGTCCACGCAGGCGGACATGCCCGGACCGCGAGCGCACGCCCGGATCGGAAGGGAATGCACAGGCGATGACCGTTGCAGACGCGGAGACGCGGGTCGTTGAGCAGGTCTCCAAGCGGCTCCTCATCGGCGGACGCTGGCAGGACGCCAAGAACGGGGCGACCTTCAAAGTCGAGGACCCCTCCACCGGATCGGTGCTGTGCGAGGTCGCCGACGCCGCGCCCGAGGACGCCATGCTGGCGCTGGACGCCGCGGCCGAGGCGCAGCCCTCGTGGGCCCGCCACGCGCCGCGCGACCGCGGGGAGATCCTGCGGCGCGGCTACGAGCTGCTCATGGAGCGCCAGGACGACCTCGCCCTCCTCATGACACTCGAAATGGGCAAGCCGGTCGCCGAGGCCAAGGGCGAGATCGCCTACGCCGCGGAGTTCTTCCGCTGGTTCTCCGAGGAGGCCGTCCGCATCGAGGGCGGCTACTCGCTGTCGCCCAACGGCCAGGCCCGCTTCCTCATCATGCGCCAGCCCGTCGGCCCGTCCATGCTCATCACGCCGTGGAACTTCCCCATGGCCATGGGCACCCGCAAGATCGGCCCGGCCATCGCGGCCGGGTGCACCATGGTGCTCAAGCCGGCGCAGCAGACGCCGCTCTCGGCGCTCGCCCTGGCCGACATCCTGCGCGAGGCCGGCCTGCCCGACGGAGTCCTCAGCGTGGTCCCCACGACCGACGCCGGCGGGGTCACCGAGCCGCTGCTGCGCGACGGCCGCATCCGCAAGCTGTCCTTCACCGGGTCCACGCAGGTCGGCCGCACGCTGCTGGAGCAGAGCGCCGCCCAGGTCCTGCGCACCTCCATGGAGCTCGGCGGCAACGCCCCCTTCCTGGTGTTCGACGACGCCGACCTGGACGCCGCCGTCGACGGCGCCATGCAGGCCAAGATGCGCAACATCGGGGAGGCGTGCACCGCCGCCAACCGCTTCTACGTCCAGGCGGACATCGCCCCCGAGTTCGCCCGCCGCCTCGGGGAGCGCATGTCCGAGCTGCGGCTCGGCCGCGGCACCGAGCAGGGGGTGCAGGTCGGCCCGCTGATCGACGCCAAGGCGCGGGAGAAGGTGCAGTCCCTGGTGGACGACGCGGTCGGCCGCGGCGCCAGCGTCCTGGTGGGCGGCGGCCCCGGCGAGGGCGACGGCTACTTCTACCGGCCGACCGTCCTGTCCGATGTCCCCAAGGAGAGCGAGCTCTCCTCGACCGAGATCTTCGGCCCGGTCGCCCCGGTCATTTCCTTCGAGACCGAGGAGGAGGCCCTGGCCGCCGCCAACGACACCGAGTACGGGCTGGTCAGCTACGTGTTCACGGAGAACCTGAAGCGGGCGCTGCGTGTCTCGGAGGAGCTGGAGACCGGCATGGTCGGGCTGAACCAGGGCATCGTGTCCAACCCGGCGGCCCCGTTCGGCGGCATCAAGCACTCCGGCCTGGGCCGCGAGGGCGGCCGCGTCGGCATCGAGGAATTCCTCGAAACGAAGTACGTCGGGATCGGCGGGGTGTAGCGCGGTTCCGGAGGCCTGTGGGCGGGGTGCTGCCGTCCACAGGCTGTTGACGGGCGTGGCGGTGCGGCGGAGCGCCCGGAGATCACCGGCCGCTCGGCGCCGCCGACTCCGGGTCCGCCAGTCCGCCCGCGGCATCGTCGCCGTTCGCCGGGTCGTTGATCCGCTCCACCGTGTCGAGCATGTGCGCGGTGATCAGCCGCAGCAGCGCCTCCTCGTCGCCGTCGGCGATGGCGTCGAGCACCTTGCGGTGCTCCTGCACCAGCTCCTCGGGCTCGGGGTAGGCCGCCTGCATCACGGTCAGGCACATGCGCGTCTCCACCAGCAGCGTCTGGGCCATCCGCTCCAGCCGGGAGTTGCCGGAGCAGCTCACCAGTGTCCGGTGGAACGCCTGGTCGGCGTCGCTCATGGCGACCCGGTCGCGGGTCGCGGCGGCGTCGACCAGCCGCTGCAGCGCGGCCGTCAGCCGGGCGGTGGCCTCGCCCCGGTTGCCCCGCATGATGAGCTCGCAGGCGGTGCGCTCGATCGCGAGCCGGGCGACGTAGACGTCGCGCACGTCCTGGGCCGTGAGCTCCCGGACGAACAGCCCGCGGTGGCGCTCGCTGCGCAGCAGCCCCTCCTGGACGAGCCGCTGCATGGCCTCCCGCAGCGGGCCGCGGCTCACCCCCAGCCGTCCGGCGAGGTCGGTCTCGCCGAGCTGGTCCCCGGGGGCCAGCTCGCCGTACATGATGGCGGATCGGAGCTGGTCGGCGATGAGGGCGGCGGTGGACCTCCGGGGAACGGGTCGAAGTCGGCCTGGGGAGTTCATGACATCCGCACACCTATCTATGGCGTCTGCTCGGGTGAATCGGTCGGGTGGTCGGGCGGTCGACCCACCGCGCTCGGGGCGATCGAATCGGGTGGTCCGGGCCGATTCCGACCTTAACCTCCCGAACATCGCCGACCGCCACCGTCGCGCGGTGCGCACTACCTTCTCCTACCCGCGCCCTCGCCGCGTATGGCGGCCTCATCCGTCGACCACCACCCGGTCCGCCTCGGCTCCGGGCGCGGGGGCGCCCGCGGCGAACAGCGCTCCCAGGCCGTCGCGGGGCGCCGTCGCCCCCGCCAGTCGCAGCCCTTCCCACACGCTGACCTGGTTGGCGGTCAGGACGGTCTTGCCGAGCCGCGCCTCCAGGTCCGCCAGGATCGCGGCGGTGTGCAGCGCGGTGTCGGGGACGAGGACCGCCTCGGCGTCGGGGTGGTCGTCGGCGGCGACGAAGTCCAGCACCTCGGCGGCGGCCAGCGTGCCCACCTCCGCCGCCGTGACGATGCCGCGCCCGGCCCGCGCCACGACCTCGACGCCGCCCTCGCCCAGGAAGTCGGCGAAGAGCAGCGCCACGTCCGCCGGGTAGGTGGCGGCGATCGCCACCCGCCCGACGCCCAGGTGGCGCAGGGCGTTGACGAACGCGAACGACGTGCTCGACGCGGGCACGCCCGCCGCATCCCGCACGTCGGCGACCTGCCGCCGCGCGCCCTCCCAGCCGAACACGAAGCTGCCGCTGGTGCACGCCCACACCGCCGAGTCGACGCCCAGCGCCCGCAGCTCGCGCGCGCCGTCACCGAGCACGTCGGAGCCGCCGATGTCGAGCAGGGCGTCCACCCGGTGCGCGTCCTCCCGCATCAGGGTGTGTACGAGGCGCAGCGTGACATCGCCGCCGATCAGATCCTGCAGGATCGGGTAGTCGTCCTGGGCGCTGTACCCGGGGTACAAGAAGCCGACAGTGGGCATGCGCGGGTCCCCTCTCTCCCTCTTCTTCTCCATGGCGGTTCCTTCGAGGCGGTTCCTTCGAGCCGGTCGTGTCGCCGGTGGTGCCGACCGGGTCGGACCCCCGCGCCCGCCGAACGCACGCTCTTCCGGCGGCGGGCGGAGGGCGCGGGGACGGTCCTCAGGCGGCGGTCGTCCGGTCGGTGGCGTCGACCAGGTGCTGCCCGTGCGCGACCGGGCGGCGGCCGATGGCCTGCAGGGCGGCCCACATGGTCACCTGGTTGGCGGCCAGGACGGGCTTGCCCAGCATGCGCTCCAGCGGCGCGATGATGTCGTAGGTGAGCACGTTGGTGCAGCTGATGAAGACGGCCTCGGCCTCCGGCCGGTCGGCGTCGCGCACCGCCTGCACCACCTCCGAGTAGGCGACCTTCCAGATGTGGTTGAGCAGGCCCAGTCCCACGCCGGACACGGTCTCCACCCGGTGGTCGCCCAGGTAGCCGGTGAGCCGCTCGGTGACGCTGTCGACGTACGGCGTCACCACGGCCAGTCGGCGCACGCCCAGGGCGTCGAGCGCGCGGATGAGCGCGCCGGAGGTGGTGACCGCGGCGGGCGCTCCCGCGTCGACGATGCTCTTCCACAGCAGCCGCTCACCGTCGGCGCCGTTCACGAAGCTGCCGGACGCGCAAGCGTAGGCGACCACCAGCGGCTCGGGCGCGAGCAGGTCGCGGGTGGCCCGCGCGACGTTGGTGCCGTCGCTCAGCGCGGCCGCCTGGTCCACGGTCACCGGGACCGGGACGAACGGCAGCCGGGTGACGTACAGCGAGACGTCGTCGGGCGCCCACCGCCACAGCTCGCGGTCGAGCGCGAAGTCGTAGGGGGCCACCACCCCCACGCCGGACTGCCGCGGAGTGTCCGCGACGGCGGAGAGCTCGACGACGTTGGGCTGCGTATCGGGCGCGGGCGGCGTTCGGCCGAGCAGGGGCGCGGGGTCCCCCGCGTGGTCGAGGAGGACCCGCTCTTCGCGATCGTCACCGCGCGCCGGGTCTCCGGCATGCCGATCGATGCGCATCGGTCACTCACCTCCATTCTTCTCGTAGGGAGCAACGGACGGATCCGGGGTGGTCTCGGTTCCGCGGGGCAGGACGCCGCGGTGCTACTGCAGGCGCCGGTAGACGAGGCGTTCGCCCACGCTTCCGGAGCGCCAGACGTCGTTGCACGCCTCGGCCATGGGGGCGAGGCCGTCGACGATGGTGGCGTAGACGTTGCCGGGTACCCACCCGACATCGCCGTTGAGCAGCAGGTTGTTGCGGCCGTAGAAGATGGCCAGGTCGATCACGCCGGGCAGGTCGCCGATCCCCCTCTCCTCCTTGAAGCGGCGGTCGAGCATGCCGCCGTGGAAGGAGAAGTACACGACATCCCCGGGGATCGGGGTGACGGTGGGGTTCTCCTGGCCGGGTTCCTCGGCGGCGAACCGGGGCACCATGGCGTACACCTCGTTGCGGGCGTACTTGGCGTGGTAGACGTCGCCGCCCTGGGGAAGCGCCGTCCAGACCGCCTCGCAGGTGCGCGGGGCGTCCTTGTCCAGGAGTTCGGCGACGCAGGAGACGCCGCGCTTCTCCAGGGCGATGGTCATGTACCGGGGCATCGTCGGGCCGGCCCTTTCGTCGTCGGGCTAACGGGGTCCGCGCCCGGCCGCACGGACGGCGGTCCACCGGGGCGGCCGGAGTGCGGTCTCTCCCCTGCACGGCAGGGGAACGCAGCGCAGGAGCAGGGATGCGGTTCGGCGGCGAACGGTGATGCGGGAAGATGAGCGCACACCGTCGACTTCGACCGCGGCGGTCACGGCCGCCGCGGATTGTCGACAATCATACGATCGCATCGGCCGACGCGGCAATGCTCGGCCCCCGCGCCGTGCCACGTGCCCGTGGAAACCCGGCCTTCGCCGCCCGGACCAGGGTCGAAGGGATCATTGTTGACAATCCTACGGGCGCTCCCTAGCGTGGCAGTGGTCTTGAGGAACGCCGTACCGACCACCCACGACGTGCACCAGGGAGTCGCCCTCGTGTCCGCTGCCCCCCGGCCAGCACCGCACCTCGTCATCCTGCACGGCGACACCCTGCCGCCCGGCCACGAGCGGATCGACGCCGACCCCCGGCTCGCCTCCGTCCGCTACGCCACGGCCGACCGCCTCGCCGAGGTCCTCCCCGGCGCCCATGCCCTCTTCGTCTGGGACCTCTTCTCCACCGCCGTCGTCGCCGCCTGGCCGAAGGCCGACGCGCTGCGCTGGGTGCACGCCGCCACTGCCGGCGTCGACAACCTCATGTTCCCCGCGCTCGTCGACAGCGACGTCGTCGTCACCAACTCCCGCGGCGTGTTCGACCGGCCCATGGCCGAGTACGTCCTCGGGCTGGTGCTGAGCTTCGCCAAGGACCTGCACGGCACCCGCGACCTGCAGCGCGACCGGGTGTGGCGGCACCGCGAGACCGAGCCCATCGCCGGTCGCCGCGCCCTGGTCATCGGCACCGGCCCCATCGGCCGCGCCATCGCCGCCCAGCTCGCCGCCGCCGGGATGACCGTCGAGGCCGCCGGCCGCACCGCCCGCACCGGCGACCCCGACCTCGGCGACATCGTCGCCGCCACCCTCGGCTCCGGCGGCCCCGACCTCGGCGACGCCCTGCCCCGCGCCGACTACGTCGTCGTCGCCGCACCCCTCACCGACGCCACCCGCGGGCTCATCGGTGCCCGCGCCCTGTCCCTGATGAAGCCCGCGGCCCGGCTGATCAACGTCGCCCGCGGCCCCATCGTCGACGAGGGCGCGCTGGTCCGCGCGCTGCGCGACGGCGCGATCGCCGGGGCCGCGCTCGACGTCTTCGACACCGAGCCGCTGCCGGAGGCCTCCCCGCTGTGGGACCTGCCCGGGGTGATCGTGTCCCCGCACATGTCCGGCGACATCGCCGGCTGGCGCACCGAACTCGTGCGCCTGTTCACCGACAACCTCGACCGGTTCCTGCGCGGCGAGGAGCCCCGCAACATCGTCGACAAGCGCAGGGGGTACGTCTCCGGCCCCTGACCGCCGGCGCCCGCCCCCGCACCGCCCCACCTCACCTCCATCGACACGTCGATCCGTTGGCCCATCGGCCAACCCGCCGAAACGGAAACGAGGACGCTGACATGAGTACCGGGTTCGAGGGGCTGGACCGTTCGGCCGGGCAGGCGGTGCCCGAACAGGGGGCGCCCGGCCGGTTCGCGACACGCGGGGAGGCGGAGCAGCTCACCGCGCTGTCGGCCACCGACCTGGTGGCCGGATACGAGAAGAGGAGCCTTTCACCGGTCGAGGTCACCGACGCCGTGCTCGGCCTGATCGAGCGGGAGAACCCCGCCCTCAACGCCTTCTGCCTGGTCCGGCCCGACGAAGCACGCGAGGCCGCCCGCGCCTCGGAGGAGCGGTGGCGGCGCGGCGAACCCCAGGGACGGCTCGACGGCGTGCCGACCTCGATCAAGGACATCCACCTCACCCGGGGCTGGCCCACCCTGCGCGGTTCCCGAACGGTCGACCCCGACCAGGACTGGCCCGAGGACTCGCCGGTGGTCGCGCGGCTCCGCGAGAGCGGCGCGGTCTTCGTCGGCAAGACCACCACCCCCGAACTGGCCTGGAAGGGCACCACCGACAGTCCCCTCACCGGCATCACCCGCAACCCGTGGGACCTGTCCGTGACACCCGGCGGGTCCAGCGGCGGCTCCGCCGCCGCGGTCGCCTCCGGCATGGGGCCGCTGGCGACCGGCACCGACGGCGGCGGCTCGGTGCGCATCCCGGCGAGCTTCACCGGCACCTTCGCCCTCAAGCCGACCTACGGCGTGGTCCCGCACTACCCCGCCAGCGCGTTCGGGACGTTGGCCCACACCGGGCCGATGACACGCACCGTCGCCGACGCCGCGCTCATGCTCGACGTCATCGGCGTCCCCGACCACCGCGACTGGCTGGCCTCACCCGCCCCGGCCACGCCGTTCTCCGCGGCCCTGGAAAACCCGGTGCGCGGCCTGCGTATCGCCTACAGCCCGACTCTCGGCCACCTGGAGGTCGAACCCGAGGTCGCCCGCGTGGTCGACGACGCCGTCACCGCCTTCGCCGAACTGGGCGCCCACGTGGAGCAGGTGGACCCGCAGCTGGGCGACTGCCGGCGCGATTTCCAGATCCTCTGGTACACCGGCGCGGCCAAGGCCACCGAGCGCCTCGGCGAGCAGCAGCGCACGCTGCTCGACCCCGGCCTGCGCGAGATCATCGAGGAGGGGCTGGCCTACAGCGCGCAGGACTACCTCACCGCCATGGACACCCGCATGCGCATGGGGCGGATCATGGGCAGGTTCCACGCCGCCTACGACCTGCTGCTCACCCCGACGATGCCGATCACCGCGTTCGAGGCCGGTCGGGAGGTCCCGCCGGGGTCCGCCGACCGCCGTTGGACGTCCTGGGCCGGGTTCAGCTACCCGTTCAACATGACCCAGCAGCCGGCCGCCAGCGTGCCCTGCGGCCTCACCGCCGCCGGACTGCCGGTGGGGCTGCAGGTCGTCGGCCCCCGGCACGCCGACGGTCTGGTCCTGGCCGCGTGCCGCGCCTTCGAGGAGGCCCGCCCCTGGGCGCATCTCTGACCCCGGCGGGCGGAGCGGGATTCGGGACCTTCGGCCTTCCCCTTTCGAGTCCTTCGGCGTGGACCCCGCGCCGCGGCGGCCCGATAACGTCGGTCCTATAGCGGTCACATGACACCTGGAGAGGGGCGGGCCGAATGACGCCCGTGGCGCCGGAGAAGGTCGCGGAGATCAAGGTCTTCCTGGTGGACGACCACGAGGTGGTGCGGCGCGGCGTCGCCGTCCTGCTCGAAAGCGAGCCGGACATGCGCGTCGTGGGCGAGGCCGGAACGGCCGAGCAGGCGCTCTCCCGACTCCCCGTCGCCGCACCCGACGTCGCCGTCCTCGACGTCCGGCTGCCCGGCGGGTCGGGCGTCACCGTCTGCCGGGAGATCCGATCGCTGCGGCCGGAGACGGCCTGCCTGATGCTGACCTCCTTCGCCGACGACGACGCCCTGTACGACGCCGTCATGGCCGGGGCCGCCGGCTATGTGCTCAAGCAGATCCACGGGGCCGACCTGGTCGGGGCGGTCCGTACGGTCGCGGCGGGCGGGTCGCTGCTGGACCCCGGCAGCACCGGCCGGATGCTGGAGCGCCTGCGCGCCAGAGAGCCCGAGCCCGACCCGCTCTCGGGGCTCAGCCGCCAGGAGCGCCAGATCCTCGACCTCATCGGCGAGGGGCTGACCAACAGGGAGATCGGGGATCGGCTGTACCTGGCCGAGAAGACGGTGAAGAACTACGTGTCCAGCCTGCTGTCCAAGCTGGACCTGAAGCGCCGGACCCAGGCCGCCATCCTCGTCGCCGAACTGAGGAACAGGAAGAGATGACGGCACCGGACACTTCGACGGACAACGCGGGGCTGGAGATCCTGAGCCGCGACGAGTGCCTGCGGCTCCTGGCCGCCGCACCCCTGGGGCGCATCGTGTTCACGCAGAACGCCCTGCCGGCGGTCCAGCCGGTGAACTTCGCCGTGCGCGACACCGACATCGTGATCCGCACGTCCCCCGACTCCCGGCTGGCGTCGGCCACCCGCGACACCGTGGTCGCCTTCGAGGTGGACGACTTCGACGCCGATGGCCGCACCGGCTGGTCGGTGACGGTCCTGGGCAACGGGCGCGCCGTCACCGACCCCGAGGAACGTGCCGAACTGGAGCGCCTGCCGCTCGACTCCTGGGCACCCGGGGACAGGTCGCACTTCATCTGTGTCGAGACCAAGGTGATCACCGGTCGCCGGATCCCCGAAGGGGCGGCCGACGGGGCGGCGGAGTCGGGAGGCTAGGCTGCCCCGCATGGCTCTGGGAACAACCGAACAGATCGTCATCAACGCCGCGGATCCGGCGCGCCTCGCGCGGTTCTGGGCCGTCGTGCTGGGCGGTGAGGTGGTCGACCGCCCGGACGGGTGGTCCTACATCGACGGCGGGTGGGAGCCCGGGCCGCGGCCGCGCCTGTCCTTCCAGCCCGCCCCGGCGGCCGCGGCCGAGCCCAGCCGCTTCCACCTCGACGTGCGGGTCGACGACATCGCCGCCGCCACCGCCGAAGCCGTCACCTCCGGTGCCCGTGCGGCAGGACCGGTGGTCACCGACGCCCAGGGCTCCTTCCAGGTGCTGCACGACCCGGAGGGCAACGCCTTCTGCCTGGTCATGCCCGCGAACGATTGATCCTTCACAGCCGTTGACCCCGGAGACGCCGGGGTCCCAGCGGCGACCTTCCCCCCGATATCTCCGAGATCAACGGGGCGATCGGCCCCCAGACGCTCGATCGACGTGGTCAGGTGCCGCGCGTTCGCGGGGGTGCGGGAGAAGGCGACCGGTCTCATCGAGGGAGTCGTCCGAGCTCAGCGGCACGCTCCAGCGCAGTTCCGAGCCTCCGCCGGCGCGCGGGCCGGCGGTGAAGGTGCCGCCCAGGGCCTCGGCGCGTTCGGCGAGGTTGCGCAGCCCGCTGCGGCGGCCCTGCTCGGGGATGCCCCGGCCGTCATCGGTGACATGCAGGGTCAGCCACGTGTCGGCCTCCACCGACACGTGCACCTCCGACGCGCGGGCGTGCCGGGCCACGTTCGACAGCGCCTCTGCCAGCACCGCGAGGAGCTGCTCACCGACCTCCTCGGGGACCTTCGCGTCGATGGGTCCCTCCAGGTTCACCCCCGGCTGGCAGCCCATGGCGCGCGCCGCGCCCTCGGCCGAGGCCAGGATGCGGTCGCGCAGCGGGCTCTCGGCGGGGGCCGACGGGTGCTGCAGCGCGAACACCGCGGAGCGGATCTCGCGGATGGTCTCGTCCAGGTCGTCGATGGTGCGCTGGACCCGCTCGCCCGCCTCGGGGTCGGTGATCAGCCGAACCGTGCTCATCAGCGTCATCGCCGAGGCGAACATCCGCTGGATCACCACGTCGTGCAGGTCCTTGGCGATGCGGTCGCGGTCCTCCAGCACCACCAGCCGCTCGGCGTCGCGGCGCGCCTCGGCCAACTCCAGCGCGACCGCCGCCTGACCGGAGAACGCGTCGAGCATGCGGCGGGTGGCGTCGTTGAAGGGCGAGCGCGCGCCCGCCTTGCCCAGCAGCAGGACCCCGCGGGTGTGAGCGGGCGTGCCCAGCGGCACCAGCAGTCCCGGGCCGAAGCCGCGGTGGGTGAGCATGGGACAGTCGGCCTGGCGGAGGTCGGGGACGGACACGGCGGTGCCGTTGCGGTAGACCAGGCCGCACTTGGTCCCCTCCATGTCGACCGGGGTCCCCACCACATCGGCGGCGACCTTCCCGTCGGCGATCTCGGCGACGAGCCGCCGGTCCTGGGCGTCGGGGAGGAGCACCACCGCGATGTCGGCATGTGACATCTCCCGCGCCTGCTGGGCGAGGTAGCCGAGGACCTCGTCGGAGTCGTCCCCGGACAGCAGCCGCGTGGTGATCTCGGTGGACGCGGTCAGCCACCGCTCGCGCAGCCGGGTCTCCTCGTACAGCCGGGCGTTCTCGATCGCGACGCCCGCGGCGGTGCCCAGCGCGGTCACGATGGCCTCGTCGTCCTCGTCGAACTCCGCACCGCCCCGCTTTTCGGTCAGGTAAAGGTTGCCGAAGACTTCATCGCGGACCTGTATCGGCACGCCGAGGAACGAGGTCATCCGCGGGTGGCCCTCGGGGAAGCCGTGGTGGGCGGCGTGCTCGCGCAGGTCGCGCAGGCGCAGCGCGCGCCGGTCGCGGCTGGGGACCGCCAGGATGCCCCGGCCGCGCGGGAAGAGGGTGAGTCGGCGGGCCTCCTCCGCACTCAGCCCGACGGGGATGAACTCGACGAAGCGGCCGTCCTCGCCGATGACGCCGAGACCCGCGTACTCGGCGTCGACGAGGTGCGCTGCGGCCTCGGTCAGCCGCCGCAGCACCGTGGCCAGGTCGAGATCGCTGCCGATCGACACCACCGCTTCGAGGAGGGAGTGCACGCGGTCGCGCGTCGACAGGGTGGCCTCCAGCCGACGGTGCAGGTCGGACAGAAGCTCGTCGAGACGCATCCGGGGGAGCAGGGGGCGCTCGGGTATCTCGGGCACTGCGGGCACACCTCCGTACCCAACGTTATCCCGGCGGGTGGGGGATTGCGGAGGGGACGCCGATCCGACGCAGAGTGATCCGAAGATGTACCGACAGAGGCCGGTGATGTTTGGGGTTCGGGTGCTGTCCGATATCGGGGTAACAACGTTTCGGAGGGTTTGCCGAAAATGAAAGAGACCTTCCATGCGGACGCCCTGACCTGGCGTTTCACACTTGTTATGAACTGGCGACGAAGAAAGTCGGAGGGAACACCGTTGCCTCCGGATTGGATCGTGCTAACGTCGCGTTCTGTCATCGGCGAGGAGTTCCCGAACTCCCCCGAAGAACCGCTCCGTGCCTGAGTGCCGCACCCGTATCCGGTGCGGCCGACCCCCTGCCCCGCCCCGGCGGCCGTCGAAAGGGACCGAGAAGTGACGCGTATGGACCGAACGGGACGCGCCTCGCGTGTCGCCGCGGCCGTGCGCGCACAGACGGCGAGCCCGGTGCGACGGCTGCTGGTCACCGCGGGGTTCCTCGTCGGCGCCTGGCTGCTCGGCGCGGCTCCGGCCGGTGCCGAGGCGGCGCCGGAGCAGCCCGCCGCGGCCCCGGCCGCCGAGCACGTTCCCGCTGCGGCGTCCGCCGAGAAGAAGGCGGCCGCGCAGGGGGCGCAGCGCACCGCTGAGGCCGAGGAGCGGGGCAAGGGGAAGCCGCAGGAGCGCGTGGCGCAGCGGGCCGGCACCGAGGCGCGCGGCGCCGCCGGCGACGCGGCCCGGTCGGTCACCGCCGCCGTGCACGCCGTCGGCGAGCGGGCCGTCCAGCAGGTCCCGGTCGCCGCGCACCGGCCGCAGGCTCCCGAGGGCAGGGCCCAGGGCAACGGCCACGGGCACGGCCGCCCCGGCGCCGACGTACAGGGCGTCGTCGAGCAGGTCGGCCGGGTCGGTCTGGGCGCGGCCGAGAAGGGCCGCTCCGCCCTCCCCTCGCTCCCCGGAACGGACGGCGGCAGCGAGGAGCACGCCGAGGAGCGCCCCGCCGGCAGTGGCCACGACGGCCACGACGGCCACGACGGCCGCGACGCCGCGGGTCCGGAGCCCCGTGCCGCTAAGGCGGAGGACGGCGACACCCCTGCAGCCGAAGCGGCCGACGACGTCGCGGACCGGTCCGCGACGGTGCGCCCGTTCCCGTTCCCCGCGTCGGCCGTGACGCACGGCGCCTGGCAGGCGGCGGACTCCGCCGCGGGCGCCGGGACCGCGGCGGCGGCCGACGCGTCGCGTGACGGCGACGACGCCCCGCACGGCTCTCCGCACATCGTCGGCCCCGCGCCGCAGGCGCAGTCGCCGACCGCGATGACCACGGTCGCCGGGTACCTTCCCGCGATGTCGGACACCACACCGGTGGCCGGGCTGCTCCAGGCCGACCGGCACGCTCTCACCGCGGTCCCGCAGGACCCGGCCGAAGAGCTCACGGTCTCGCCCGACTAGTACCCCGACCCACGGGGACCGGCCGCGCACCCGGCGCGCAGGCACTTCTCGCACTCCCCGTTCTCCGGCAACGGCGCCGATCCCAGCATCGCCTCTGGGGGCTGACGTGAGCCCCGTGCCTCACCTCACGAGGTTCACGTCAGTCGACGGTCCGCCAGGCCATCCGACTGAACCCGGTACCCGATCGCCGCGCAGGCCATGCCCGGCAGCGGAACTCCCGGGGGGAACCCACCACTACCACCACACCGCCCGCGACACGGCGCCCCCGGCCAGGGCACCAGCGGGCAGGGCGGAACGTCCGCCCGAATCCCCGACCGACATCTCGACACAGACACGATCCGCAAAGGACGACTTCCATGTTCCAGTTCACTCGACCCTCCGCGAAGGCTGTTGTGGTGGCAGCCGGCGCCGCGGGATTCATCGCCTTCGGCTCGGGCTTCGCCGGGGCGGATGTCTTCGACAAGGTGGGGCTCGCCAGCCCCGTCGCACCCGAGACCGTGCCCGGGGTGAAGTTCGCGCTGTCCGGCCAGACCCCTGAGGTCGCCGACGCGGTGCCGACCCCGAGCACGCACAACCTGAACACCGCCCACGGAGACCTCTCGCATGTGGGACCCGAGTCCCGGGCCAAGGTCAGCGCGGTGGACCGGGTGCTCGACACGGTCACCGAGACCGCGGGCCTGTCCGGCCGGGTCGAGCGCCAGAGCGCCGGCCCCGTCGACGGCGGTGTCCTCGAATCGGTGCCGCAGAAGCCGGGCGGTACCCACAGCACGGTCCACGGTGCCGCGCAGCAGCTGCACACGGCGGCGGAGAAGGTGCACAACATCGATGGCACGTCGGCCCTGGGCGGGCTCACCGAGGCACAGGGCCTCACGAGCATCGAGCGTGTCGCCAAGGTGGAGGGCGTGCCCGCCGTACCCGGCACGGACAGCCTGCCCCAGGCCGGAGAGCTCACCGACGGACTGGCCGACGACCCGGCCGCCAAGCTTCCCGTCGGCGACCTGGGCGACAAGCTCGGCGGTGTGACCGGCGCGCTCGACGGCGTGACCGGTTCGGGCGGCACCAACGGCCCCGCGCAGAAGAACGTGCTCCTGGAGCGCGCGGGCGCCCTGCCCGCCGACCACGAGCTGGGGGAGGCGACGCAGGCGTCGGCACCCACGGACGCGCTCGGCCTGCCGCTGCCGCTCAAGGAGGTGCTGATGCCACTGGAGCAGATCACGAAGGGGATGGGCGAGCAGCAGCCGGTCGCAGAGCAGCAGCCGGCGGAGACGCTGCCGACCGAGGGCGCCGACGCCGAGCCGCTGCCCGAGGAGGCGCTCCCGGTCGAGGATGGGGCGCACGACGGCGTGCCCATGGACCAGATCCCGACCGAGCACCTGCCGACGGACGCGTTCCCCATGGACCGGCTGACCTCGGAGCTGCCCGAGACCCCGCTGCCGCTGGACCTGGACATCGTGACCAAGCTCCTGAACCCGGGCGCGGCCGAGGCGCCCGCGGCGCCGGTGGGCGAGCCCGGGTTCCCCGGGGAGGCCGCCCAGCTGGCCGAGGGCACGGAGGCGGTCACCGCGGAGACGCTGCCCGCCGACGCCGCCCCGGCCGAGGGCACGGGCACCGCGGACGCGCAGCCTGCCGGAACGGTCGAGGCGGAGAACCTGCCCGCCGAGGCCGGCCAGAAGCAGCTCCCGCTGCTGGACCTGGCGGAGAGCGGTCCGGTCGGCGACGTCGCCGGTGGCACCGGCCTCCTGGACACCCTGCCCGGGGGGTTGCCGGTGTAACCACCCCCGAAGCCGTGCGTCCCACCCATCCGTCCTCGGTGGGACGCACGCCGGCCCTGAGCGGGCACGCGACCGGGCCCCGGTGAGCGGGGCGTCCTGGGAACTGTGGGGGTTCCCGGGACGGAGATCCCGGGAACCGGTCGCTCCGCTCAGGGCCTTTTCTTCTGCTCCCGCCCCCGCCGGTCTCGGGCGTGTCGACCGAATAGCAGCATGAATTCGGTCGACACGCCCGAGACCGGCGGGGGCGGGGCATTGCCGCCGCTACTTGCCCTCGGTGCCCTCGCCCAGGCCGTTGACGCACGGGTTGGCCGTGGCGTCGCGCCCCTCGATCTCGCCGCCGGTGGGCGACGGGCTCGACGAGGCCGACGGGGTCACCGGCTCGGTGGACGGCTCGGCGGGGTAGGACGGCTCCGGAAGGGGGCTCGGCTCACCCGACGGCGACGAGGGCGCGCCGGTCTCCAGCATGGAGTCGTCCACCCGCTGGTCCCTGCTGACAGCGGCGAAGAGGCGCTGGGCCTTCTCCTCGTCCCACACCACCCGGTTGGGGTCGGAGGGCGCGGGGAACCAGGGCACGGTGTAGAAGGCGATGTCGTGCAGGTCGACATCGGCCAGGGTGGCCCCGATGGAGACCATACGGCTCAGGGAGAAATCCCGGTCGGTGGCGGTGTGCTCGGTGATCGCCTGAAGTAGGCCGTTGATCTTGGCCGGGCTGGTCAGCACCCCGCTGCCGGTCACCTCCTCGGCGAGCGCCCCCAGGAACATCTGCTGGCGGTCGATGCGGCCGATGTCCCCGCCGTCGCCGATCTCGTAGCGCGCCCGAACGAACGCGAGTGCCTGCTCGCCATCGAGCCGCTGGTCCCCGGCGTCCAGGTCGAGCTTGGCGCGTCGGTCGGACATCGGCTCGGGGATGCACATCCGCACCCCGCCGACGGCGTCCACCATGTCGCGGAAACCGACGAAGCTCAGATGCACGAAGTGGTCGATCCGGATTCCGGTGAGCGTCTCGACCGTCTTGATCACACACGGTGGACCGCCGTGGAACAGAGCGGAGTTGATCATCCCGTAGTAGCCCTGCGTGCCCTCGGTCTCGCCGTAGGGGGCACACTGCGGCAGTTGGACGAGGGAGTCCCGCGGGATGTTGATGACGGTGACCCGGCTGTCCGGGGAGATGTGGGCGAGCATCAGCGAGTCGGAACGCTCCCCGGCGAAGTCGCGCCCGCCGTAGTCGGAGTTCCCCTCCTGCCGACCGTCGGAGCCGATGAACAGGATGTTGACGGCGTCGCCGATCTTCTCCGGTCGCTCCTCGTCCGACAGGGTGGAGCCGAGGTCGTGCCGCGTCATGTTGCCCTGGAGGAAGCGGTAGTAGGCGTAGGCGGTGCCGATGCCGGCGACGAGTGCCAGGGCCAGGGCGATCGCCGTGCCGGTGGCCAGTCGTCTGCCCAGGCGGGAGCGCGGCCCGGAGCCGGCGGCGGCGGACGCCGATGCCGTGGTCGCTTCGGTGGCCGGTTCGGCGTCCTGCGGCGGTGTGTCCTTGGCGGACGGTTCGGCTTCGGACGAGTTTGCGGCGTCATCGGACATGAATGGGCCATCTTCTCGGCGGCGAGTGGGCCGGGCGGTACCCGGAGCGAAAGGGCGGCCGCCGCGTATACCAGGGGAGTCGCCCGGAGGGACCGAAGGACGTACGCGACGCGAGGGGGACGGCCGCAGCCAAGGGAGATCCTATGAGATATGCGGCCCGAATGCTCGCGTGGATTCACCCGAATTCGGGTGAATCCTCCTGGACTCGGCGCAGGATCACCGTCCGATCGGCGCGGCCCGGCCCGGTCGTGCCCGGGCGTTTCCGGGGGAGAACACTCGAAAAGCGCTGTGACCAGGGAGTTTAGATCAGGGTCGAATGGTGTGGCGCCGCCGGTGATCTTCGGTCCACTATGTGAGGACACAGCGCACCTCGCGGGGCGCGGGGAACGAGGACGGCGCTCCCGGTGCCCCGCCGCGTTCACCCCGCGGCCGTCTTCAGCAGGTCGGCCCCGGCGGCGGTGATCGTGTGCAGTACGTGGTGCCGGTCGCGGGTGCTGAGGATCAGCCCGGCGTCCCGCAGCACGCGCGTGTGGTGGCTGACGGCCGCCGGGGTGATGGCCAGGTTTGCGGCGAGCTCGCCGGTGGTCATGCCTTGGGCGACCGCCTGGAGGATCGCCGCCCGCGTCGCTCCTAAAAGGGCGCGCAGCGGCACGCCGCCGGAGAGGGGGCGTCCTCGGTCGGCCGGGAGGGTCCCGTTGTGCAGGGGGTACACGAGCACGGGCGGGAGCTCCCGGTCGGCGAGGGCGACGGGGCGCTTGTGGCAGAAGTACGACGGGATCAGGCGCAACCCCCGCCCCTGCAGGTGCAGGTCGGTGTCGACGGGGTAGTCCACGTGCAGGACCGGCGGCTCCCAGCGCATCATCGGAGCGAATCCGCCGAGCAGTCCCTCGACCCCGCCGTTGAGCAGGTCGCGGGCGCGCCGGGTGCGGTCGGTGTCGCTCGCGGCGCGCATCCGCTCCCAGTGCGGGGCCAGGGCGGTGTCGTGGTAGGCGCGCAGGGCCCCGACGAGCTCCCTGCGTGGCCGCGTGTCGCCTTCGACCAGGGAGCGCACCCGGGCGGGCATGCCGCGTCCGCCTGCGGCCAGTCCGATCTGCCGGTCGAACTCCGCGCGCGGGGTGGCGGCGATGGCCTCCAGCCCGGCGTCCAGCCCGTGGCGGGACGCGTCCGGCGTCAGGAAGTCGGGGAAGTACTCGGAGAACGGGGTGATGGGGACCAGTAGCGTCTTCACCGTCGGGGCCAGCCCGGCTGCGGTGAGGGTGCGGCGCGCGTCCTCGTACCAGTCCTGGACCCGGCTCCGTCCCCACCGTGTCTGCAGTCGGTGCAGGCTGATGACCAGCTCCCACAGCGGGTCGGGACCCTCCGCGACGCTGGTGCGGGCGAGGTCGGTGTCGGTGAAGTGGATGCGCAGCATCAGCGGCCCTCTTCGGGGTCGGCAGGGGGATGAGCCGCGCCCGACCTGCGGCGTTGCAGGCGGCGCGACGTTCGATCATCTCACGAGCCGCCCGAACGCCCCCCGATGGCCCTCCTCTCGGCAGGCGGCGCGTTCACAAGGACACCACGCGACCCTCGCGCCCCATGCGTCGATCATTACGTGCTTTACCTGCGGTATTTCGACCCGTGTCGGGCTGTCGAATTCCGCTCTTTTCACTTACGGTTACATATCGTTCACGGGAATCGTCCGGTGAATGCCGGTGGGTCCCCGCACTGCGAGGTCGGGCCCGCCGCGGGACCGCCGCGGGAGAACGCGGGCACCCGGGCAGCCCTGGGGCCCCTCCTGTCGCCGGTGCCGCTTGTCCCTGGTCATCCTGCTCAAGGAGTGAGGCACGTGCGACAATCCCCCGCGACCCTGGCTCTGGGCAGCGCCCTGCTGGCCCTCGGGCTGGTCGTCACGGCGGCGCCCGCAGCCGCCGCCGACGCACCGGCCCCGTCCATCGACCCCGGACAACTCGACGCGATGCAGCGCGACCTCGGGCTCACCCGGGTCGGCGCCGTGGAGCTGGTGGAGGCGGAGCGGCAGGCCCTGCGGACGGGAAAAGAGCTGCGCGCCGCGCTCGGCGAAGATTTCGGCGGAGCCGTGTTCGATGCCGGGGCGCGGCGGCTGGCGGTCGGTGTCACCGACGCGGCGGCCGCCGACACGGTGCGCGCCGCAGGAGCCGAGGCACGGGTGGTCACCCATGGCGAGGGCGCCCTCGACCGGGCGGTGGACCGGCTCAACGGGACCGTCGGCGACGGCTATCCCGGCGTGACCGGCTGGTACCCGGACCTCGGGCGGGACGCCCTGGTGGTCACGGTCCGCGAGGGCCGGACCGCCGACGCCGAGCAGGCCGTCGCGGCGGCCGGGATCGACCCGGGGATGGTGGTGGTCGAAGCGTCCGACGCCACGCCCCGGACGTTCGCCGACATCGTCGGCGGCGACCCCTACTTCATCAACGACGCCCGCAGGTGCTCCATCGGTTTCGGTGTCCGCGGCGGGTTCGTGACGGCCGGGCACTGCGGCAACGTGGGCGACACGGCCGCTAGCAGTGTGCCGGCCTTCCTCGCCGACAGCACCGGGACGTTCGAGGGTTCGATGTTCCCCGGCAAGGACATGGCGTTCGTTGGCGACACCGTGGACTGGCGGCCGACCTCGCGGGTGCGCTACCACGCCCAGCGCGTCGCCGGTTCGCAGGAGGCGGCCGTCAACTCCTCGGTCTGCCGGTCCGGCTCCACCACGGGATACCGGTGCGGCACGGTCCAGGCCAGGAACGTGACGGTGCGCTACGTGGAGGGCACCGTGTACGGCCTGACGCAGACGACGGTCTGCGCGGAGCGCGGCGACTCCGGCGGCCCCTTCATCACCGGCGACCAGGCCCAGGGAGTGCTCTCGGGCGGGACGGGCAACTGCAACGTCGGAGGCATCAGCTACTTCCAGCCGGTGAACGAGATCCTGGACACCTGGAACCTGCAGCTGGTCACCGGCTGACCCGGCGCCGACGCGGGCGGCCCCGGGAACAGCGTGCCGAAATCCACTGCGAATCCGGTCCGCTATCTCGGGGGCCGCTGGCGTGCATTCGCCCGTACGAGTCCCATTCGTCCTGGCTGTTCTCGTCGTCCTCGTCGTCCTAGGCGTCGCCACCCGAAGCACCCTTGTCGCGGGTGGTCCGCGTCGTGCGTCGCGGTCGGCGGGGCACCGAACTCTTCGGGATGTCGGCCTCGGCGGCGTCCCCGGCCCCTCCTGCGTCTCCGGCCGCTGCGGACCGCTCGGCGGCCTCCGGCTCCGCGGTCTGCCCGGCGGCGGGCGCGGTCGACACGGGCAGGTCGCCGGCGTGGATGCTCAGCGCCTCGTCCTCGACGCTGAGCATGCGCTGCACCTGTTCGGGCACCGCCGGCAGCCGCTCGCCCCGGTACAGCGCGCCCAGGACCTCCAGGGCGTGGTCGCACAGCACCCGCCGCGCGCGCTCCGGCCGTACCCCGCTGAGCTCCCGCAGCTCGGGCAGACGGAGCTCGCGCAGCAGCCGCGTCAGATCGCGGATCCGCTCCCGGCTGCGGCGGTCGGTGATGGTCATGGCCAGGAGTTCCGCCTCGGCCAGAGCGGAGGTCGGCCCGCCGGAGGCGTCCGCCCCCGGGTCGTCGCGTTCGGCGATGAACAGGGCGGTGAGACGGCGGGTGGACACGCGGGTCGACTCGCGCACCTCGCCCCTGCGGTTGTACCTGGCCTGCAGCCACGTGACGGTCACGCTGCTGGCCAGGCTGATCCCGGCGCCCGTCAGGACGAGGAGTAGGTCGGTCATGGTCGGAATCCTCCGGGGGTGTGCCGGGCTCTTTTGCGTTGGTCTCGGCGAAGTGCACCGAATGCGCGACGCTATTGGGTGCACTGTGCCGAGATCAACGGCGGGGTGGGGGTGAAGCGTGTCACGGGGGAGTTCAGCGGCTTGACACATCGGCCCACATTGATATCAACTTCCCTTGATGCTTTCGAGGCTGAGAGAGGTGTCCGGATGACGGAGCAAGCGGAAGCGGGGACGGCGCCGCCCGGCGGCGCCGTCCGACTGTCGACGCTGGACCGCTACCTACCGGTGTGGATCGGGCTGGCGATGGTCGCCGGGCTGGTGGTCGGGAGCGTCGTGCCCGGCCTGCAGGGGGCGTTGGAGGCGGTGCAGATCGACGGGGTGTCCCTGCCGATCGCGCTGGGGCTGCTCCTGATGATGTACCCCGTTCTGGCCAAGGTGCGCTACGACCGGCTCGACACGGTGACCCGCGACACCCGCCTGCTCATCCCATCGCTCCTGCTGAACTGGATCGTCGGCCCGGCTCTGATGTTCGTCCTGGCCTGGGTCTTCCTGGCCGACCTGCCGGAGTACCGCACCGGCCTGATCATCGTCGGCCTGGCGCGCTGCATCGCGATGGTCATCGTGTGGAACGACCTCGCCTGTGGCGACCGCGAGGCCGCGGCCGTCCTCGTCGCGCTCAACTCCGTCTTCCAGGTGCTGCTGTTCGGCCTGCTCGGCTGGTTCTACCTCGACCTGCTGCCCGGCCTGCTCGGCCTCCCCCAGAGCGGGATCGACGTCTCGGTGCTCGACATCGCCAAGAGCGTGCTGATCTTCCTCGGCATCCCGCTGGTCGCCGGATACCTGACCCGGCGCCTCGGCGAGCGCGCCCGCGGGCGCGAGTGGTACGAGGGCTCCTTCCTCCCCCGCATCGGCCCGTTCGCGCTCTACGGGCTGTTGTTCACGATCGTCCTCCTGTTCGCCCTGCAGGGCGAGGCGATCACCTCCCAGCCGCTCGACGTCGCTCGCATCGCCGTCCCGCTGCTCATCTACTTCGCCCTGATGTGGGGCCTGTCGATGCTGCTCGGCTGGTCGATCTCGCTGTCCTACGAGCGCTCCACCACGCTGGCGTTCACCGCGGCGGGCAACAACTTCGAGCTGGCGATCGCCGTGGCCATCGGCGTCTTCGGGGTGACCTCGGGGCAGGCGCTGGCCGGGGTCGTGGGGCCGCTGATCGAGGTCCCGGTGCTCGTCGGGCTCGTCTACGTCTCGCTGTGGACGCGCCGGTTCTTCCCACCTCGCACACCGGCCGAACCCGCGGCGGCCGAGCGGAGCTGACGGTCCCGCGACCGCCCGCCCCGGCCCCCCACCCCCGATCACCACGGAAAGGCCACGCATGTCCGCCACACCCAGTGTCCTGTTCGTCTGCGTGCACAACGCCGGCCGCTCCCAGATGGCGGCCGGGTTCCTGGAGCACCTCTCCGGCGGCGCCGTCGAGGTGCGCTCGGCCGGGTCCGCCCCGGGCGGACTCGTCAACCCTGTCGCCGTCGAGGCGATGCGCGAGGTCGGCATCGACATCTCCGCCGCCACCCCCAAGCTGCTGACACCCGGGGCGGTGCAGGCCAGCGACGTGGTGATCACCATGGGGTGCGGCGATTCCTGCCCCGTCTTCCCGGGCAAGCGGTACCTCGACTGGGAGCTGGACGATCCGGCCGGGCAACCCCTTGATAAGGTCCGGCCGGTACGTGATGAGATCCGCTCGCGCGTGGAGCGGCTGCTGGGCGAGCTGGGGGTGCCCTCACGTGCCTGACGAACGGGGGCATGATCCGGACCGGCGGCGGTCGCTGATGAGGGGAGAGCGGCCGCCGGACCGGTCCCGGGCCCCGGCCCCGGGCCGACAGACCGGGGCCGGGGCGGCCCGTCGGCCCGGCCGTCCGCGTACCGGAACCGGGAATTTGACGGACGTATGAAGGCATGGTGCTATCGGGGCATGCTGATCTCCTCAGGGGGAACCATGGACGGGGCCGCCGTCAAACTGCTCGGCGATCCGCTGCGTGCACGCATCGTCCGACTGCTCGCCGAGGAGCAGATGTGCACCTGCCACCTCATCGAGGAGACGGGAGCGCGGCAGCCCACCATCAGCCACCACCTGAAGATCCTGCGTGAGGCGGGGTTCGTCACGGCGGAGCCCGCCGGGCGCTTCACCTACTACCGGCTCAGCCCCCAGGCCGTCCGCGAACTGGCCTCCTCGCTGATGGAGCTGGCGGAACGGGCCGACCGGGCGCAGCGCCTGCGCCGCCCCTGCGACTGACCGCCCCAGGCCGTGCCGGGAGCGGCCCGCCGGCGTACCGGAGCCCTCAGGGATGCTCCACCCAGATGGTCACGTTGCGGCCGTGGCAGCGGGCCCGCACCGAGCAGGACAGGCGTTTACCGGCCACCCAGGCCGCGCTGCTGAGCAGCCGGCGGCCGCGTTCGTCGCCGCACACGACGGTCATGACGCTGTTGCGGCCCAGTAGCTCGGTCATCTCGGCGGTCAGCGTCGAATACGAGTACCCGCCGGTGTCGCCGAGGCCGAGGACGGGGCGCCGTCCGCCGGCGGGGGCCGACGGGAGGGGGGTCAGAGCACGGTTGCGCAGCAGGGGATCCACGGAAGCCATCATTCATCCGAGCAGGGTGGGCGATCAAGAAGAACGGAAATATCACGGAACGTGCCGATTTCGTGGCACCCCGTGATGTAATGTGATCGTATACCCGTGGACGGGCTTCCGGCCAGCCGAAAGTCGTTGAAATCGGACCGAATTATGGAAGCGGCCGGAACCGCCCACCCGAGACGGCATCCCGCCGCAGCGGCAGCCGCACCGTGAACGTGGAACCCTCGCCGACGGTGCTGGTCACCGACGCACTACCACCGTGCAGCTCGGTGAGGTTGCGGACGATGGCCAGCCCCAACCCGCTGCCGCCGGTCTGTCGGTTGCGCGACTTCTCCGCCCGCCAGAACCGGTTGAAGACGTCCGGCAGCTGGTCGGCCGGGATCCCCACGCCGGTGTCGGCGACTTCGATGACGGCGTCGCCGCCCTCGCGTGCCGCCCGCACCGTGATGCGGCCCGGCGCCGGGGTGTGCCGCAGGGCGTTGTGCAGCAGGTTTCCCAGTGCCTGCAGGAGCCGCGCCCGGTCGGCGACCACCTCGACGTCGTCACTGACCTCCGCCGCGATGCGCAACCCGGCGGATTCGGCGTGCACCCGGTGGCTCTCCACAACCTGGTCCACCAGGTCGCGCACACGCAGCGGCTCCGGGGTGAGCCGGAGCTTCCCGGCATCCGCCAGGGCCAGGTCCCGCAGGTCGTCGATGATGCGCTGGAGCAGCAAGGTCTCCTCGACCAGCATGGCCATCCGGTCCGCGTCGAGCTCGGCCACCCCGTCCTGGGCCGCCTCCAGCCAGCCGCGGATGTTGCTCAGCGGTGTGCGCAGCTCGTGTGAGACGTCGCTGACCATGGCCTTGCGCTGTTCTTCCAGCCGCTCCAGGTGCGCCGACATCTCGTTGAACGCCGCGGCCAGGCGTCCGATCTCGCCGTTGTCGCGGACATCGACGCGCGCCGACCCCTCGCCCTCCCGCATGCGCTGCACCGCGGTGGTGAGCGCGTGGACCGGCCGGATCAGCCGGGTCGCGGCGACGACGCTGACGCCCACGGTCAGCACCAGGACGAGCAGCACGACCCCGCCGATCCGCAGCAGTCCCTCCCGGGACAGGGCCGGGCCCACCGGCGACTCCTGATGGGGGTCGTCGATGAACAGCAGCGCGGCCGGGGCGACGTACGGGGCCAGCTGCTCGCGGCGGCTGGAGTCGACGCAGGCCGCCACCCGCGCGTCGGCCTCCTCACCGCCGTCGGCCGTCCCCGCGCCGCCCGGAGCCGGACCCCACTCCATGTCGGGAGGCCGCGGCCCGGCTTCCTCGGGGCCGGGGGCGGAGTCCGGCACAGGACCGGGGTCGGCGAACCCGGGCAGCGGGCCGTCGATGTACCAGGTGCCGTCGAGGTAATAGGTGACCTCGCCGATACCGTAGGGGCGCAGGCAGGCGGCGATCCGCTCGTTGAGGTCGGCCAGCGCCTTCTCCTCGGTGTCGGTGGGCGCCTGGAAGTCGACCGGGCCGCATTCCGGAACGAACGTCCGCGTCGCCTCCCCGTCCACCTCCACCCGGGGGCGCCCACTCGGTGTGGTGGCGACCTCCGCGTTCTGCCCGAATTCCAGCCGCAGGCACTCGGCGTAGCGTCGCGCCGCCTCGTTCAGCCGTGCGCGCTCGACGCGCTCCAGCTCGAAGGGCCCCACGGCGCGGGGATCGATGCGGTCGGCGCCCTCGGAAGCCAGCGACACGTCCACGGCGAGCGGGTCGACGACGGAGGCGGTCCGGCCGGGCAGCGGGGTGCCATCGGCCGCCGAGTCGGCGATGACCATGCGGTTCTCGGTCGTCAGCGCGATACGCCGCCCTGTCTCCGCGGCCAGGTCGCGCACCGTGTCGTCCACGCCGTCCCATGCGGCGTTGGTCGCCGCGTAGCCGAGCAGGGTGTCGTGGATGCGGGTGTCGACGGCCAGGGTCTCGCCCTGCTCGGTGCTGATCGCCCCGGAGGTGCCCTGCACGGCCAGCCATGCGGTCGCGGTGACCGAGCAGACGGCCACCAGCACGGAGCTGGCGAGCAGCCGTACCAGCAGGCTGTGCCGCAGCGCGATGCCGCGTGCTCCGTCCGGCCCGTCCGGCCTGCCGCGGTCCGCGCCGCCGTCGCCCCTACGCCGCACCGCGCGCCCCCGGGACGAGTTTGTACCCGACGCCGTAGACCGTGAGCAGCAGGTCGGGGGAGCGCGGGTCGGCCTCCAGCTTCTTGCGCAGGTTCTTGACGTGCACGTCGATCGTGCGCTCGGTGATGTAGCGGTCGAAACCGTGGATCCGCTCCAGCAGCTGGGCGCGGGTGAACACCCGCTCCGGCTCGGCCGCGAGCGCCGCCAGCAGCTGGAACTCCGCCGGGGTGCACTCCACCTCGGCGCCGTCGAGGTGGACGAGGTGCCGCACCGTGTCCACGGTCAGCGGCCCGGCGCCCAGTACCCCGTTCCCGGCCCTGTCCCCGGCTTCGTCCCTGGTTCCGTCCCCGCCGGGCCGGCACACCCGCCGCAGCAGGGTGCGGATGCGTGCCATGAGCTCGCGCGGGCTGTAGGGCTTGGTGACGTAGTCGTCCGCGCCGAGGTCCAGGCCGAGTAGAAGGTCGTCCTCGGTGCTGCGGGCGGTCAGCATCAGGACCGCGACGTCGTCGGACTCGGCGCGCAGGATCCGGCACACGTCGAGCCCGTCGACACCCGGCATCATCACGTCGAGCACGATCAGGTCGGGCCGCAGCCGCCGGGCCGTGTCGATCGCCGAGCGGCCGTCGTGCACGACGGCCACGGTGTGGTGCTCGTGCTCCAGGTAGCGCCGGATGAGTTCGGCCTGGTTGGGGTCGTCTTCGGCGACCAGTACGTGGGCGCTCATGCCGACTCGCCTCTCTGCGGTGTTCTCGCACGTCAACACAGGGGATGGGGTGGGGGCGGACCGATCGTATGCGCTCCCCCGACCCGAACGGCGATACCCGTTCCGTCGATCGCCCCGGGATCGACGAAACGGGGACGGGCGCCGACACGGCTCGCTCACAGCGTCCACACGGGTTCTTCACATTCGTCGGCCAGCCTTCGAACGCCGGGCAGGGGCCGCCTGCCCGGGCGCCCCTGACGGTGGGCCGAGCCTTCGTGCGGGGCGCACCGCGACCGGGGGCGCGACCAATGGGCAGACGACGACGTACGGATGCGACGGCACGACCGCGTCGCGCGAGGTATCGGCGTGCCGAGGACGGCGACGACATCACCGCACCGACGGACGGCGGTCGTCGGCCGGGCCGGACACGCCGCGTCCTGGCGTGGACGTGGAAGACGCTCGCGGTCACCGGCGCGCTCGGCCTGTGCGCGCTGGTGGCCGCGTTCGCCGTGGCCTACAAGGAGACGCCCGACCCCCGCGAGATGCAACCCCAGGACCAGGCGCTGCTGATCGGCAGCAGCATCGCGTATGCCGACGGCACCGAGGCGCTCACCGTCGGGCAGCTCAAGCGGATCCCCGTCACCGAGGAACAGATCCCCGACACGGTGGTCGACGGCGTGCTCGGCTCCGAGCAGCGGGACTTCTACGACCAGCCGGGGATCTCCCCGATGGGCATGGCCCGCGCCGTGCTCTCGGGCGGCGGTGCGGGCGGCGGTTCGGGCATCACCCAGCAGATGGCCCGCAACTACTACGACGGGCTCTCCCAGGAGCGCTCCTATGTGCGCAAGGTCAAGGAGATCCTGATCTCCATCAAGGTCGGCCGTACCCTGTCGCCCGGGGAGATCCTCACCCAGTACCTCAACACCATCTACTTCGGCCGCGAGGCCTACGGCGTGCAGGCCGCGGCGCAGGCGTACTTCGCCAAGGACGTCGAGGACCTGGACGCCGCCGAGGGCGCGTTCATCGGCGCGATCATCCAGCAGCCCGGCAACTTCGAGAACGTCGCCCCCGGCTCGAAGATGGAGGAGATCCTCCGCGAGCGCTGGTCCTACGCCGTCGACGGAACGGTCGCCATGCACGAGAACGACCCCGAGCGCGGCATGTCCCGCGAGCAGGCCGACGAGCTGGAGTTCCCCGAGGTGGTCGACTACGAGCCCGGAACGAGCCTGTCGGGGTACAAGGGCTACATCAAGCTCGCGGTCGAGCGGGAGCTGCGCGACCGCTACGGGCTCTCGGACGCCCAGATCGCGGCCGGCGGGTACGAGGTCACCACCTCTCTGGACCGGCGGCTGATGGACGCCGCCGCCGAGGCGTTCGACACCGCCCTGCCGGACCTGCCCGAGGACTCCGTCAAGGGCCTGGCCGCCATCGACCCGGCCACGGGTGAGATCAGGGCCTTCCACGGCGGGGACGACTTCGTCAACGAGTTGGACCCGTCACTGGTGCAGCGCACCCAGGCGGGGGCGACGTTCCGGCCCTATGTGCTGGCCGCCGCGCTGGAGCAGGGCGTCGGCAGCCCCGACCCGCGGTCGTTCGGTGTGCCCGGCCCGCTCGACGACGTCGGCCGGGAGAGCCCGCCTACCGGCACCGGCGGGGTCCCCGACCTCCTCCAGGCGACGGTGGACCCCTCCGGCGTGCCGTTCGTCGAGGCCGTGATGAAGATCGGCCCCCGGAGCGTGACCGAGACCGCCCGGAAGGCCGGGGTCGCCGAGGAGCAGTTCGAGACCGCGGAGCTGGAGCCGAGTATCGCGTCGGGCACGTTCCAGCTCACCGCCCTGGACCAGGCGAGCGGTTTCGCGACGTTCGCCAACCAGGGACTGCACAAGCCGCGGCACATGGTCACGCGGGTCACCGACGTCAACGGGCGCGAACTGGACCCGTCGGACGCCGGCCGGCTGGAGCAGGGCACGCGCGCGTTCAGCGCCCGTACGGCGCGGGACGCGACCTATGCGATGAACGAGGCGCTGTACCGGACGCACGAGACCGACCCCGTCCTGCCCACCGGCCATCCGGTGGCCGGGGTCGCGGGGGCCTACGGCGATGCGCGGTCGGCCTGGTTCGCCGGGTACACACCGGACCTGGCCGCCGCCGTCAGCCTGAGCCGCCCCGACGGCAAGCCGCTTGAGGTCCCCGGGGTGGAGGAGATCGACGGCGGCACCACGTCGGCGAAGGTATGGAGTGCGTTCATGGCCGCGGCGATGCGGGGCCGTGAGGTGCGGGACTTCGACGCCGACGCGGGGCTCGCCCCGGTGGAGGAGCGTGGGGAGGACCCGGCGGGGTAGCGCCGGCGGTACCGTCGGCCCGCGCCTCGGGCCTCAGTCGTCGGACCGGTGGATGGTGACCGACTCCAGCACGACGTCCTCGACCGGCTTGTCGGCGGCGTCGCGGTCGACCTTGGAGATCTTGTCGGCCACCTCCTGGCTGTCCCCGTCGGCCACCTCGCCGAAGATGGTGTGCTTGCCGTCGAGGTGGTCGGTGGGCACTGTGGTGATGAAGAACTGGGAGCCGTTGGTGTCGGGCCCGGAGTTGGCCATCGCCAGCTTGCCGGGTGCGTCGAAGGAGAGGTCCGGGTCGATCTCGTCGGGGAAGGTGTAGCCGGGGCCGCCGGTTCCGGTGCCCTCGGGGTCGCCGCCCTGGATCATGAAGTCCTCGATGACCCGGTGGAAGACGGTCCCGTCGTAGAAGCGGTCGTCACCGGTCGTCGTGTCGGTGGCCTTCTTCCCCTCGGCCAGATCCACGAAGTTCCGCACGGTCGTAGGCGCCTCGTTGGGGAAGAGGTCCACCTCGATGTCGCCCATGCTCGTGCTGAGCGTGGCGCCCTCGACCGTCGCGACCGCCTTGAGGTCGGCGGCGGGATCGGGAGCCGCCGAGCCCTCCTCCGGGGCCTCCTCCGCCCCGCATGCGGCAGCGGCGAGCAGGGCGGCACCGGCCAGTCCGGCCGCCGCGGTCTGGGAGAGACGGTTCATGGCGGTTCCGTTTCTGCGGTCGTCGACGTGTGCTGAGGCTCCACCGAGGGTAGCGGCAGTGGGCCGGACCGGGTGTTCGGGTCGCCGCGCGCGCCGGGGCGGAGTCGGCGCGGCGGTCGATGTGGGGCTGACCACAGGATTTCCGGGGTCGAGTGTGGAACTTTCGATCACTTCCGGCCATCTGAAGGAGTTAGGGGGAGGCGTATCGGCGTGTCGGCACGGGTGCTTTCGACGGGTGCGGTCGGATGGAGTGAGCGGACTCACGGGGGCGGCCTTACCCGGTGCTCACGCCCGGAGCGCCAGGATCATTGCGGTGCCCACCCGCGCGTCGGATCCGTCCGGATTTGCCTCCTGGAGCGGGTACTTGTCACTTGAGTCTCATATATGAGATACGGTCACTTCTTATGGCAGATGACTACCTTGCACGGATCGGCAAGCTCATCCGGGATGCCCGCCGCCACCGCGGCTGGACCCAGGCGCAGCTTGCGGAGTCGCTGGGAACCAGCCAGAGCGCTGTCAACCGCATGGAAAAGGGGCATCAGAACGTCAGCCTTGAGATGATCGCCCGCATCGGCGAAGCGCTCGACAGCGAGATCATCTCCCTGGGCTACTCCGGCCCCATGCACCTGCGTGTCGTCGGCGGACGCGCCCTCTCCGGCAGCATCGACGTCAAGACCAGCAAGAACGCCTGTGTCGCGCTGCTGTGCGCTTCGCTGCTCAACAAGGGGCGCACCACCCTGCGCCGTGTCGCGCGCATCGAAGAGGTCTACCGCATCCTTGAGGTGCTGGACAGCATCGGCGTGCGCAGCCGCTGGATCAACGAGGGCAACGACCTGGAGATCGTGCCGCCGGCCGTCCTCGACCTGGACTCGATGGACGAGGAGGCGGCGCGCCGGACCCGCAGCGTCATCATGCTCATGGGTCCCCTCATGCACCGCGTCGACACCTTCAAGCTCCCCTACGCCGGCGGCTGTGACCTGGGCACCCGTACCGTCCAGCCGCACATGACGGCACTGCGCCCCTTCGGTCTGGAGATCCTGGCCACCAGCGGCGCCTACCACGCCACCGTCGACCGCGAGGTCGCGCCGGAGCGCCCCGTCGTGCTGACCGAGCGCGGCGACACCGTCACCGAGAACGCGCTGCTGGCCGCGGCCCGCCGCGACGGCGTCACCGTCATCCGCAACGCCAGCTCCAACTACATGGTCCAGGACCTCTGCTTCTTCCTGGAGCGGCTGGGCGTGGAGATCAACGGCATCGGCACCACCACGCTGACCGTGACGGGCCGCGCCGAGATCGACGTCGACGTCGACTACGCCCCCTCCGAGGACCCGGTCGAGGCCATGAGCCTGCTGACCGCGGCCGTCATCACCTCCTCCGAGCTGACCATCCGCCGGGTGCCGATCGAGTTCCTGGAGATCGAGCTGGCCGTCCTGGAGGAGATGGGCCTGGAGTACGACCGCGGTCCGGAGTACGCGGCCGACAACGGGCGCACCCGCCTCCTCGACCTGACCGTGAAGCCGTCCAAGCTGCGGTCGCCGATCGACAAGATCCACCCGCTGCCCTTCCCCGGGCTCAACATCGACAACGTGCCGTTCTTCGCGGCCATCGCGGCGATGGCCGAGGGCTCGACCCTGATCCACGACTGGGTGTACGAGAACCGCGCCATCTACCTCACCGAGCTGAACCGGCTCGGCGCGGGCGTGAAGCTGCTCGACCCGCACCGCCTCCTCGTCGAGGGGCCGACACGGTGGCGCGCGTCGGAGATGATGTGCCCGCCGGCGCTGCGGCCCGCGGTCGTCATCCTGCTGGCCATGATGGCGGCGGAGGGCACCTCCGTGCTGCGCAACGTCTATGTGATCAACCGCGGTTACGAGGCGCTGGCCGAGCGGCTGAACTCGGTGGGCGCGCAGATCGAGATCTTCCGCGACATCTGACCGCCTCCGCCCGCGGGGCGGAGTGGTCGAGACGACACGGTGGCGTGTCCGGGGCTTCCCGGGCACGCCACCGCCGTTTTCCGGCCGCGGTCGGCCACGGCCGGTCCGTCAGGCGGCGTACGGCCGCCGGTCACGGGCCTCGCGCAGCGCCTCGGCCCACCAGGAGAGCTGGTCGAGCATGGCCTTGGCGGCCGCGTTGACGCTCTCCGGGTCCAGGGGCCGGCCCTCGGCGTCGAACCGGTCCCAAGCGTTGTGGAAGCTCACCGTCTCGCGGACGGTGGTGGCGTGCAGCTCGGCGAACACCTGACGCAGCTGCTCGACGGCCCGCAGGCCGCCGGACATGCCGCCGTAGGAGACGAACGCGACCGGCTTGGCCTGCCACTCCTCGTGGTACCAGTCGATGGCCGTCTTGACCGGCGCCGGGAAGCTGTGGTTGTACTCGGGGGTCACCACGATGAACGCGTCGGCGGCCCTCAGCCGCGGCGCCAGCGCGGTCACCGCGTCGGGCATCGGGTCGAAGGTCATGACGTCGGGCAGGCGGGCCTCGGCCAGGTCGACGACGTCGACGTCGAGGCCGCCGTGCTGGCGCGCCTGCTCGGCGATCCACTCGGAGATGGTCGGGATGAAGCGGCCGTCGCGGGTGCTGCCCATGATCACGGCGACGCGGATGGGGGTGTGCGACATGAGGAAATCCCTTTCGGCGGACGCAGCGCGGACGTGCGTCGTCATCGGAGATCGCGGACCCGGTCGGGTCCGCGCCATGTCGACATCCTCAAATATCAACTTAGGTTAAGGTCAATACCCGGGCGCACGCAGGTCACCCGACCTCGGCCGGGCTCCGCCAGGTGCGCGGCGCGAAGTCGCCGTCGGCGATCTGCTCGGCCCGCAGGATCTGCACCCGCCAGGGGTCCAGCCGCAGCGCGGCGAAGTCCGGGTGGTCCGGCCCGGTCACCCCGAACGGCGAGGGATCGTAGCCCAGCGGCTCGGGCGTGGTGGTGAAGAGATCCCACACGTGCCGTCTGGCCTCCGGCTCCTCCACCCAGGAGGCCACGCAGTCCGCGGTGACGGTGTTGTGGTCGGGGTTCCAGTAGGAGACCGACACGTGCGGATTGGCCGCCAGATGCCGTGTCTTCACCGGTGTCCGCCCGGTGAACACCCACCCCACCGGTCCGCCCCCGGCGACCTCCCAGATCGGGTGCAGGATCCGCGACCGGGGACGCCCCTTGGCGTCCACGGTGGTCACCGTGCACCACACGATGCGCGAGGTGAAGTCCAGGAACTCCGCCTCGAAGGGGGCGAAGGAATACGCGTCCGACATCGGGTCCACCGTCCTCTGGAATGCGAAAGCCAACCGACACGACGAGCACGCTACGCCCGCCCCGGCGCGGCGGGTACCCCTATTGCGCGTGCGAAGGTTCTGTGGTTCATTAGTCATGTAATGAACCAGAGAAGCTGAAGTGGAGGGCTCTTGTTCGACGACCGGAGCCCCATCTATGTGCAGATCGCCGAGCGGATCGCCGCCGATGTGCTCAGCGGGGTTCTGCGCGAGGGGGAGAAGATCCCCTCGACCAACGAGTACGCGGCCTTCTTCCAGATCAACCCTGCGACCGCTGCCAAGGGCATCGGTCGGCTCGTGGACGAGGGGGTGCTCTTCAAGAAGCGGGGCATCGGCATGTTCGTCAGCCCCGGCGCGCGCGACGAGCTGCGCGCCCGGCGCCGCGAGGTCTTCTTCTCCGAGGTCGTCGACCCGATGGTGGACTCCGCGCGCGCGATCGGACTGCCGCTGGGCGCCGTCGTCGACCGGATCCGGCAGCACATGAGGGAGGAGGACTGATGGCCGGCGCACCAGCCGTCGAAACCGAGGACCTGTCCCTGCGCTACGGGGGGACCGCCGCACTCGACCGGGTCTCGCTGCGCTTGGAGGAAAGCGGGGTCTACGGGCTGCTCGGCCGAAACGGCGCCGGGAAGTCCAGTCTGCTCGCCCTGCTCGCGGGGTACCTCCGCCCGTCGGGCGGTACGGTCCGGGTGGGCGGGGAACCGGTCTTCGACAACAGGGCGGCGACCTCGCGCATCTGTCTCATCCGCGGCTCGGGCGAGACCGGCGGGGTCACGCGCGTCGGCGACGCGCTGGGGCTCGCGGAGGCGGCCCGGCCCCACTGGGACGGCGACTACGCCGCGGTGCTGCTGGACCGCTTCGCTCTGGCGCCACGCCGACGGATCGACGCGCTCTCCCAGGGGCAGCTCGGCGCCCTGGGCGTGGCCCTGGGACTCGCCTCCCGGGCGCCGCTGACCGCCTTCGACGAGACCCACCTGCGTATGGACGCGCCGTCCCGCCACCTCTTCTACCGGGAGCTGCTGGACGACATCCTGCGGTATCCGCGCACCGTCATCCTCTCCACCCACCTGATCGAGGAGGCCGCCCGGGTGTTCGAGGGGCTGCTGATCCTCGACCAGGGCAGGCTCGTCCTCCACGAGGACGCCGACCGGATCCGGGAGCGCGCGTTCACCGTGACCGGGCCCGAGGACAGGGTGGCCCGGTTCGCCGACGGCGGGACGCTGCTGCACGAGAAGCGGCTCGGCGGGACCGCGGCCGCGACGCACTTCGGCGAGCCGGACCCGACCCGGGCCGACCGTGCGCGCGGCGACGGCCTGGAGCTCTCCCCGGTTCCCCTGCAGGACCTGTTCATCCACCTGACCGACCCGGCGAGAGGTGCGCGATGAGTCCCTCGACCGCCTCCCCCTACCGCTTCACCCGCCGGGTGACCTCGTCATGGGCCGTTGACGCCCTGGCGGTGTGGGCGATCCTGCTCGCGGGCGCCGCCGCCCTCGGCATCGCACTCCATATCGGGACCGCCGCAGGCCTGACGGGAAGCCTGTGGGACCATGCCTCGACGATCCCCCGCTGGGCCCTCCTGGTCTTGGGGGTCCACGCGGGGGCGGTGGTGCTTCCCCTGTACCTCCGCCACGGGTTCACGCGGCGCGAGTTCGCCCTGTGGACGGGGGGCGCCGCCCTGGCCTTCGCCGGATTCTCCGCTCTCCTGTTCGCGATCGGGTACCTGATCGAAGCCCTGGTGTACGCGGCGGCCGACCGCCCCCAGGAGCTCGGCCGACCCCACCTGTTCACCGAACCCACCCAGATGGCGGGCGTCATCGGCGAGTACTGGCTGGTGTTCTCCGCCTGGCTGCTCGCCGGGGCCCTGCTCGGAGCGGCGTACCATCGCCGGACCCCGCCGGCGCTCGCAGCGGGGGGCGCGGCCGCTGTGTCCGCCCTCATCTCGGTCGAGCTCTCCATCGAACTCGCGACCGGTTCTTCGCCGAACCCGGTGCTGGAAGCGGTGCTCTCCACACCCGCCCCCGCCGGACCCGCGGCCGCGGCGCTGTGCACCACGGCGATCGCGGCCGCCGTCGCCGTCCTGTGGCTGCTCGTCCGGGACATCCCCCTGCGGTCAACGCCCGACTGACCGGGTGTCCGCCCCGCCGAGCCGTCCTCTGTTTTCCTCACCCTCCCCCCCGATCCCTGCAACGCAGGTTGAGAGGAGACGACCCAATGAGCGAGAGCACCGAGAGAGTGCCGCGCCGGGAAGGCGTGGGTGCCGGTGAGCGCAGACTCACCCCCGACCTGGCCCGCGGGTTCATGCTGCTGCTGATCGCCATGGCCTACGCGCCGCTGTACCTGCCCGGAGCCTACGGCTCCGTGAACACCCACCCCGACGGCGGGACCTGGCTGGACGCCGCCGTGCGCGTGGTCGTCCTGCTCGTGTTGGACAACCGGTCCTTCCCGATGTTCGCCGCGCTGTTCGGCTACGGGATGGTGATGATGCTCAGCGGGCAGCTGTCCCGCGGCACCCCCGAGCGCGAGGCCCGGCGCCTGCTGCGCCGCCGCAGCCTCTTCCTGCTGCTCTTCGGCGCCGTGCACGCGATCCTCGTGTTCCCCGGCGAGATCCTCGCCGCCTACGGCCTGGCCGGCCTGGTCATCGGCTGGCTGCTGCTGCGCCCCGAGCGGGCGCTGCTCACGGGCGCCGCCGTGACCGCGGTGATCTACGCGGTGACCGTTCCCCTCGTCGGCATCATGATGGCCTTCGCCACGGAGAAGTCTCCGGTGGTCGGCTACTCCACCACCGCCGACTGGGCCGAACGGATCATCTTCATGCCGCTCGCCCCGGTCCTCAACAACATCGGCTTCCCCCTGCTGCTCCCGCTGCTCCTCGGCGCCTGGGCCGCCAGGCGCCGACTGCTGGACCGGCCGGGCGACAACAAGCCGCTGCTCGCCCGGATCGCCGCGGTCGGCCTGGCGATTTCCCTGCTCGGAGCCCTGCCGGCGGTCCTCGTCGAGGTAGGCCTGTGGAACACCGCTGACCCGGTGGTGCTCGGCACCGTGATGGGGGTCCACGCCTACACCGGGGTCGGGGGCGGCATCGCGTATGCGGCCCTGTTCGGGCTGCTCGGCGCACGGCTGGAAGACGCGCCCGGGCCGGCCGCCCGGGCGCTGGCCTCCGCCGGAAAGAACTCGCTGACCTGCTACCTGATGGCATCCGTTCTGGTCGCCGTCACCCTGCACGCGGAACTGCTGGGCCTGGGCGCCCACCTGAACAGCGCGGGCGCCATCGGCGTCGCCTTCCTGTGCTGGTCGGTGGCGGTGCTCTACGCGGTGTCCCTGGACCGCAGAGGCAAGCGGGGGCCGGCGGACGTGGCCCTGCGCAGGCTCGTCTACAAGGGCGCGAAGCGCTGACGCAGCCGACACCGGACTCGGCTGGGCCTTCGCCCCCGCCGAGTCCGGGCTCAGGACGGCAGCGGCTCGAACTCGAAGGTGCGGATGAAGCAGTCGCGGGGCTGGTTCACGGCGAACAGGACGCAGTCGAGCACCGACCTCGCGGTGAGCATCGAGCTCGGGCCGCGGACCGCGGATTCCCACTCCTCGCTCAGCGGGTCGAGGTCGGTGAAGTCCGGCGGGTAGAGGGCGATGACCCGGATGCCGTGCGGGCGGAGCCGTTCCGACATGATGTCGGAGAAGTTCGCCTGGGCGCCCTTCGCCGCGGCGAACGCCGGGTTGCCGATCCCCGCGTTGCTGCGCCCGGAGGCGACCGACGAGACCATGGTGACGATGTCGGGCCGGTCCGACCCCCGCAGCAGCGGAAGCATGTGCTTGGTCAGCAGGACCGTGCCCGTGCCGCCCGACGCGATCGCCGCCGCGATGTCGTCGTCGCCCGCCTCCTCCAGGTCGGTCGCGTCCAGCCAGGCGGCGCCGTTGTTGAGCAGGATGTCCACCCGGTCCGTCCACTCCCCGACCTTCCGGGTGAAGTCCCGGACCGACGCGGGATCGCCGAGGTCGCAGGTGAACGCGTGGACGCGTTCGTGCCCGAGCGCCCGGATCTCGTCCCGCACCGCCTCGGCCGACTCGATCCGGCGGGCGGAGAGGAAGACCTCGGCCCCCGACCGGGCGAACCCGACCGCCAGCGCCCGCCCGAATCCGCGCCCGGCTCCGGTGACGACCACGCGTGTGTCCTGCATCTGCGACCCCTTCCGTTGAGCGTCGGGAGCACACGCTAGAACCTCGACCGAACTCGAAGTCAACCGGCAGGGGCTCACCGGAAGCGGAGACGGAGACCGCCGTCCTCCGGCACGGCGACCAGGCCGCACAGGTCGGCCAGTGACCGCACGACCTCGGTTCGCGGGACGGCGCCGCCGACCCCCACGCAGGCCATCCCGGCCGCCGCGGCCGCACGCGCGCCGCCGGGTGCGTCCTCGACGACGACGCACCGGCCCGGTTCGACGCCCAGCAGCCCGGCCGCGCGCAGGTAGCCGTCGGGCGCGGGTTTGCCCCGGGCGACGTCGTCGGCGGCGACGAGGTGCCGAGGCCGCGGCAAGCCTGAGGCGCGCAGGCGTCCCCGGGCCACGGCCCGGGTGCCGGAGGTGACGATGGCCCACCGGTGTGCGGGCAGGGCGGCGAGCAGCTCTGCGGCGCCCGCGACCGGTCGGATCCCGGTGAAGTCGTGCTCCTCCCGCCGCGCGATGCGCCGCGCCTCGGCTGCGGCGTCGAGCTCGGGCGCGACCGCCCGGACCAGGTCGACATCGCGCATCCCGTGCGACCGTGCGACCACGTGGTCGGGGTCGAGCCCGTGCCCGGCAGCCCAGTCGCGCAGGACGCGGTGGATCAGCGGCATCGAGTCGACCAGTACCCCGTCGAGGTCGAAGAGCACCGCCTGGCAGTGCAGGGTCCCCGCGTGGAACGGGCCGTTCCGGGCCATCCGCTACCCGCCGTCCGGCGTCGGGACCCACCGCTCGGCGATATCCGAGTCCGGCCCGCGTTCCAGCGGGGTGACCAGGCGGTCGGGGCCGAACAGCACGGTGGCGGCGACGGTCTTGCCCAGGGCGTGTGCCTCGTGCCGCCACAGCCGGGCCTCCGCCTCGGCGCCGAGCTCGGCGTGCGGCACCGGCGTGACGCGCGCCGTCGGGAGGACCAGGTCGAGGACGTAGCGGACGCGCTCGGCGTGGTAGTCGGAGGTCACCAGGTTGATGGAGCCGACCGCCCGGGTGCGGGCCAGCTCGCGGAGGAAGAGCGCGTCGTCGTACGTGTGCCGGGTCTCCATCGCGATGACCGGCCGGTCCGGCAGCAGCCCCTGGGAGCCGAGCCAGTCCCGGCAGTGCCGCCAGTGGGGGCACCCGGTCGTGTTGAACTGCGCCCCGAAGCCGCCGGTGAGCACCAGCGTCGCGCCGAGCTCCGCGCTGAGCCGGGCCGCGGCCCGGCTGCGGTCCCGCGCCATGGGGCTGAGGGTGCCGTCGGGCCCGTTGGGCGCGGCGAGGACGACGACCAGGTCGGCTCCGTGCGCCGGCACCGGCGGGGAGGGGGCGTCGGCGGCGGGGCTGCCCAGCGCGTCGAGATAGCGGCGGAACCGGCGGCCCATGGTCGCCCGGCGCAGCCGCGCCAGGTCGGGCCATGTGCCGTCGATGCCGACCCGGCCCGACATGGCGGTCGACGTCCCGGTCGCCGCCCCGGACCGAACGTCCCGTAGGGCGGCCTCCGAAACCGTCAGGCGGATGCGCCGTGCGGACAGGACGCCGACCGGGTCGGCGGGGTCGGCCCGGCCGGGAACGGTCCGGTCCGCCCCGTACCCTGCCAGGTCATCGGAGCCGAACCGGAGGAGTGCACCGTGCGCTGAGTCGTCGCGCTCAGCCGTGACCACGACCTCCAGCTCGCGTGGCACCGCGTGTCCCGCTTCCGCGGTCGCGGGAGCATGCCGCGGAGGCCCCCCGAACGCGTGTCCCAGCGCGTCGGCGAAACGGGCCCCTGCACGCGTCTGTGCCGCGGGATCCCCGGCAGTAGCCACCGCACCCCCTGCCTCTCGTCACACCGACACGCCTCAGGCGCCTGCGAACCGCCGGTAGAAGACGACCGTCCGCTCCAGGTCGTCGGCCCGGAACTCCGGGCGCCAGCCGATCCGGTCCCAGCCCTCGCCACCGGCGACGATGTCCGTCTTCGTCTCACCCTTGCGCATGGGCAGGTACTCGATCCCGGCGGTGGATCCGGTGATCTCCAGGACCATCTCCGCCACCTCCCGCACGGTCATCGCGCGGCCGGTCCCGCCGTCGAACACCTCGCAGTCGCCGAAGTCAAGGGCGTCGGCGAGCATGCGGCCGAGGTCGGCGGAGTAGACGAGGTCGACCGTCTGCGCCCCGTCGCCCCACACCGGAATCGGCCGCCCGTTCCACGCGCACACCGCGAACGTGGGGACGATCTTCTGCACACCGTAGTGCTTCTGGCCGGGTCCGAAGGCGTTGAACGCGCGAACGTGGCTGACGGGAACACCGAAATTCTGCCGCCACGCATAGGAGAGTTCCTGCGCACACTGCTTGGTCGCCTGGTAAACGTTCTTCCAGACCTGCGGCATGGTGATCCCGACGAATCGCGCGTCATTTATTCGGCACTCTTCCAGGACCCGGTAGGTGCCTTTCACGTTGATATCGATGGCCTCGTCGACCTGGTCGAAGAGTTCCTCGGTGCCCAGGATGCCGGCCAGGTGCACGACACCGTCGACGCCCTTCAGTGCGGTGGTGAGCTCCTCGCCGAGGATGTCCGCGCCCGAAGACCGATCCACGGCGAACGCCTCGTGCCCGCGCCCCCGCAGGTGGTCGACGGTGTATCTGCCGATGAAACCCTCGCCGCCGGTCACTGCAACGCGCATGCGCCGATATCCTCCGTTGGAGATGTGCACGTCAAACGAGTAAATGCTGCTCAGAAGTGTGGCTGCGGCGCGATCAAAGATCGTTTTTGTTTCTGATCTTCTCGCGATCTCGTTCGACCGGCCAATCGACGAATTTAGGCGGGGGTGCGGAGATTGTCAATGCCACTTCGAAAAAGAAAAAGAAAGACGGCCCGGTCGGCGGCGTGGTCCGGTGCCGCCGGTGCGTCGGCGCCGGGCGGCATCCTCACGCACTGCCGCACCCGTCGGGCCGCGAGAAGGGAGGGTCCGCGGCCCGGGCGCATGCCCCCTACCTGTGCCGATTGATGCCGACGGAAAGTTCGGCGATGATGCCGACGTCCGCCGCGAATGAGACCGGGAGAAGCGCGTATGCCGCGACCCAGCACAGACCTTGGGGCCTACATCGCAGAAGTCGGCGAGGCCGTGCGGAGACGCCGGGAGGAACTCGGTCTCGACCGTGCCGAGTTCGCCCGTCGGGAGCCGACAGTCTCCTACCGGCTGCTGCAGGCCATGGAGCGCGGCGAACGCACGCGCTACAGCGATATCGTGCTGGCCAAGCTCGAACGGAAGCTGGGGTGGGAGCCGGGGTCGTTTCGCGACATGGCGACCGGTGGCGACCCCAGGCCGATACAGGACCGGCTGATCTCCGTCGAGTACGACGAGAGGTCCGGGGTCGAGACGCGTATGTACCGCAGGGAGCGGGTCGACCTGGTGCAGCGGATCTACGACGACGTCGAGGCCGACCTCGCGGTGGACGACGAATTCACCCCCGAGGAGCAGTCGGCGCTACTGGAGAAGGCGCTGGAGGTCGCGCGCAGCCAGGCACTGATGATCATCCACACCGAGCGCCGGCACCGGCGCCACGTCCGGGGGCGGACGTGGTGACCCCCCGGGTTTCCACCTCTGTGGCCGGATCCGGCCACAGCGCCGAAAACCCGTAGGCGTACCGCGTTCCGTCCGTGTATCGAACTGTCGAGCACGGTTTGCGGAGGTCACGCGTGGCAGTGGAACAGATGTTCGCTTTACCATGATCATCCCCGCTACAGACCCGTATCCGCGCACGTGACAGGGAGGGATCGTGTCAAGCCCCCCTCATCCCCCGATAGACCTCACCGAGCGGGACTGGAAGTACCCGCTCGCCATCACCACCGCCCCTCTGCCCAGGAACAAGGAGTTCATCACCACCACCCTGCCCTTCGGCCCCGGCCAATCCAGCGGCGTGCTGGTGACCGTGAACGAGGGGATCGTCCTCAGCCGACTGCTGCGCGCCTACAACGACCAGCTGTTCGGCACCCCCCGCGCCCTCCTCCGCGAGGCCTCCGGTCTGACGGACCCCCGCATCGACCCCAGGGAGTACAGACGCCAGATCGAACACCGCTACGACCTGGACGCCCCCGTCACACCGAGGCTCATCCGCCGCTACGAAGACGAATGGGGCCTGATCCCGGTCAACCTCCCTCTCGCGGGGTGAGGGCTGCCCGGGTCGGGCGCCGTCCTGCAGCGCCCGGCCCGGCCTTCTCCCCTCCATCGATGATCATGGCGTTCGACGGGGAAAACGGACGGAATCGACGCCCTTCGCCATGGCCATCGCCGGAGGGGCGAGGGACGCCCAGCCGCTCTTTCCCGGGGCACCGGCCCTCTGCACGACTTCGGACGCCTGTGGAACCGGCGATCGCGCTCCGCCATCATCTCCTGTAGACACGGCCACGAGCCGCTCCGGTGCCGCAGGCGACTTCCGGCGCGCCGTCGGCTTTGGCATGGACGCGATGGCTGCAAACGTTTCCTCGACGCCGCAGTGGTCGATGAAATCCGTGAGTTTCTCGAAGACGACGACGCGTGACCGCCCTCGCGGGGCGGGGGCCGGCGCTCCCCGCAGGATCCCGCCTGTCGCGGGGGCGGGCTCGGTGCCGCCGGGCTGGTGAGGAGTGGCAGAACCCCATGTACAACGGAACATGGCCCGCGGGGACGTTCATGTCCCGGCTTGGTGAGGCTGCCCGTGCGGATCTTCTCGGACTGACGCAGACGCGGACGTACCCGACGGGCACGGCGCTTCTGCGGCAGGGGCACGTGGAGAACACGGTCTACGTCCTCCGATCGTCGCAGCCAGGCGACTCCGCGTGCGTCAAGGTCACCTCCCGCCTGCCCAACGGCGTCGAGACCCTGTTGGCGGTCCGCGTCAGCGGTGATGTGGTCGGCGAGATGGGGCCGCTGCGTGGGTCGGCTCCGATGGCGACGGTGACCACGTGCTCGCCGACGATCGCCCAGGCGATCCCCACCCCCGTGTTCATGAACTTCCTGGACAGGAACCGGGATGCGTGGGGCGTGATCGGATCTGTGCTCGGTGATCGCCTGGAATGGGCGGAGCGCCGCCGGACCGATTTCGCGGTGTACGAGGTTCCGGTGCGCCTCGCCCGGGTTCTGGTCGATCTCGTCGACCGCCATGGGGCGATGACCGACGATGGGCTCGATCTGGGGGTGCGGCTCTCCCAGGCGGAGCTCGGCCGGCTCATCGGCGCCCGGGAGGACGCCGTGGGGCAGGCAGTGCGCAGGCTCCGGGAGGACGGCTACATCCGGTCGCGCTACCGGAAGGTGACCGTGATCGACCTCGACGGCCTCCGGGCGTTCGCCGATCTCGTCTGAGCGCCGACCAGTGCTAACGAATCAGGGCCGCCACCGCTCCGCTGAGCCCGACACACAGCATCGCGGCGACCCAGGGAATCGCGCGGGCGACATGGAAGTTCTTGCGCCGCGCGATCACGGCGAGCACCTGTGACATCTCCCAGGCCTCCGCGGTCGTGATGGCTCTGTCGCCTGGCCGGCATGCACGTGCTCCCGCTATCCCGAACCGGTTGGTCGCGCGCGGTGCGCCCATGCGTGGCCGCAGGGCCTGCGCCAGGTGGTAGCCGGAGCCCAGGAACGTGAAGGTGAACGTCGCCAGCAGCACGGCCGCCACCACTCCTCCCTGTTCCGTGAGCTCCGACTGGGAGGACATCGCCGCGACCGCGGCCCCCGCGTAGGCCACGAGGAGGGTGCCCACCTTTCCGTCTGCTTGCTGGACATTGTTCTGGAAGAGGGTCATAGACGCCAAGGCGGCTGAAATGTCGTCCGGATCATGGTGCATGACTTTGACCCTTTCGTGCTTCTTTGGGAAGTGATCGGCATTGATCACTGATTTCATTGGAAGCGCGTTTCCGTGCCACAATCCCTGATCAATCGGCTTTTGGGGTTGTGCGGATCATCACAGCCCTTATCAGGGGTTCTCTCGTGAGAATGCCGACTGATCAGGAATCCTCCTGACTGTTCCACGCCAGACTTGCCTTGCATCCGAGGATCCGAATCGGATGAACAGGTACGAAGGAGGCGGATAGGTATGGATTGTGACGAGGAATTCGGCCGTCGACTGCTCTGGTCTGTTGACGTCAAGGGATTCGGGAGCGCGGACGACCAGCGCCAGGCCGATATCCAGCAAGCCCTGCCGCAGGTCCTCGAAAGAGCCGTGACACGCTCGGGGCTCGACCGCGAAACCTGGGAGATCAACTCCACTGGTGACGGAGAACTCGCAGTTCTTCCGGCGGATACTCCGGAACCGGTCCTGGTCGACGCGTGCGTCCGGGAACTGGCGGTCGCGCTGCGCCGGTACAACCACGATCTGGTGCCCGAGGCGCGGCTCCGACTTCGCCTGGCGATCCACCACGGCACCGTGGTCGCCTCGCCCCGCGGCTACCGGGGCAAGGGCATCGTTGCCGTGTCCCGGCTGGTCGACAGCGACGTGCTGCGACGTGCACTCGCCTCATCCGGCGCCGACCTCGCGATCATCGTCTCCCAGGCGGTCTTCCTGGACACCGTGACGCAGCGGCACACCGGGCTCGGCGTCGTCGACTTCCGGTGCGTACGCGTGGCGAGCAAGGAGTTCTCCGAAGACGCCTGGATCCATGTCCCCGGCCATGACGTGCACGCGCTGGATCTCGGCCCGGCCCCCGGGTCGAACGGGCCCGCCGCCGAGGAGCCCCCGGCCCCGTCGGCGGCCCCGACGGACCGAGGTGACCGATCTGACCAAGGTGACCGCGGTGCCGCGAAGCGCGCCCCGAAGGCGGGCGGCGGTCCGCGGCACGCGAAGCGCTACCGCGCGGAACACGTGGTGCACAACGAGTTCAACGATCAGGTCGACGCCTCGAACGGCGTCATCGGCATGCGCTTCGAGTGAGGGGGGAACGGGTGGCCGAAGAACCGTCCCGGGAGGGCGGGAACGACAGCCCGGTTGATGCCGCGCGTCCGAGTGCGGCCGCGGACGGCGCGGACGGGAATCGCAAGGAGCCGGCGGAGCAGAAGGATCAGAAGAAGGACGAGAAAAAGCAGCGGAAGAGCAGCGAGGACGCTCAGGGCGCCGCCGCTGCGCCGGACGAACAGGAGCCGGACGCCGACGGCGCCGGGGACTCTCCGGAGAGCGACCTCGGGCCCAACGAGCGCGCCGACCGGATGTTCGCGGTCAACAACTACTTCAACGGTCCGGTCAGCGCCGGGGACAGCACGATCGGGATCGCCACGGGAACGGGCCGTCCTGCGGCGGCCAGGATCACCGGGCGCCTCAAGGAAGACGACATCCACGCCGCACTGCGGCACATGGTCCGTCCCGACCCGTACGGGCAGGCCAGGGAAGAGCTGCGCACGGCCCACCTCGTCGTCCTCACGGGCGACCCCGGCCTCGGCCGGCGCACCAGTGCGATCGCGCTGATCCGCGACGTGACGGACGGCCTCGTCGTCGTGCTGTCACCGTCGATGTCCCTCCAGGAGCTGACCGAGCGCGCCTACACACGGGGCCGGGGCTACATCGTCCTCGACTGGTTCGGCGGTCAGGGGCCCGGCCCCCTCCAAGAGCGCGACTTCCACTGGAAGGCGCTGCGCGACCGGGTCACAGACACCGGTGCCCACTTGGTCATCACGACCGCGTCACGTCCCGGAGCGGTGTCGGCCGAATCGGTGGCGCACATTCCCTGGCGCAGGCCGGAGACCGGCCGCGTCCTGCGCGAACGGCTCGGCGGCGAGATCACCGACGAGGCCACCAACACGGTGGCCGCGGCCGTCCCCAACGAGTGCACCATGGCCGACCTCGTCGAGGTCGCCAACCGGCTGGCCCGAGGCGAGGCACCCGGAGCCGCGGTGACCGAGGTGTTCCGGGAAGCCGACCGGTACCGGATCGGGCAGTGGTTCGGAGCTGAGCACTCCGATCCGCCGGATCCGCCGACAGCCGAACACGCCGGTGACCACGACAGCGGCCGCCGACGCACCCGCGACGAGATCGTCGAGATCACCGCCCTCGCGTTCCTGCTGGGGATGAAACAGCGCGACATCGAGACGACGGCGCAGCGCCTCACCGCCGCCCTCGCCACCCGGATGCCGCCTCCCGCGCGGCCGACCGCGGGCTGCCAGGCCCCCCAGCCGCCTCCGCCCGGCCAGGATGTGCTGCCCCAGCGGCGCATCGGCCGCTTCTCCCACGAGCTGGTCCGGGTCGAACACCACCGCGTAGGCGGCGCCGTGTACCGGATACCGGTGTTCCTGGAGGCGAATGACCGTGTCGAGGTCCTCCGCGAACTGTGGGAACGCTTCGACGTCCGCTTCTGGGACGCCGTGCGGGCCTGGATCGACGCTCTCGTCGCCGAGCAGCGGTTCCGTGTCCCCGCGGCCGAGGGCCTGGCGACGCTCGCCGTCAGCGCCCTGGACGAGGTCGCGGAGACCTACCTCGAACCGTGGTCGCAGGGCGCCGCCGGCTGGGCGGGCCAGATCACCGCGACCTACGTCCTGTGGGTGATGTGCGGCGACGACCGGCTCGCGCCCGCGGCGTTGCGCACAGCGGTCCAGTGGACCACCGAGGGGACGGACGAGCAGCGGGAGACCGGAGTGCTCGCCTGGAGCGGGGCACTGGGCGTGCGCTTTCTCTCCGAGGCGATGCGGCAGCTCAAGCAGATCATCGAGGACGCGACCGACCCGGTTCGACCGCCGGTCCGCAACATCCCGGTGGCCCTCGGCCTGGACGCCGCCATCGCCCTGGGTGCGCTGTTCGGAACCCTCACCGACCAGGAGCAGAGCGTCGGGGAACTGCTCCGGGGGGTGGAGAAGCTGCTCCGCAGCACCCGTCCGCATGATCGGACACGCCACCGCCACGCGCTCGTCCTGCGTGCAGCCCTGTCCGTGCTGACCGTCCGGTCCGCCCGCAATGACGCACCCGCCGTCGCCCTCCACATCGACCGCGACCCCACCGTCATCCCGCAGGTGGTGGCCCTGTGGGCGGCTGTCATCGTGCATCGGCGGGTACGGCGCGACGCCATCATCGCGCTCTGGAGGACGCTGTGCGCCCTGCGGAGGCTGAGCGCGGAGGCCGACGCGCGCAGCAGGGAGCTCGTCGCGTCCCTGGCCGACGTCCTTCCGCGTGACGAGCACGAGGACTTCCGCGCCGCCTTCACGGCCATCGCCCGTCGGCCTGACGAAGACCGGCAGTTCGCCGACGACATCCTCGCCATCCTGCTCGGGGCCATCGACCCGAGCACGTCCACGGCTTAGTGAACCGGGAGAAAAGACGATGAGCATCACCGACGCTGACACGGACACGGACCCGCGTACGCACACTCCCGCGTTCCCGATCGTCGAGCGGCGTGTCCTCCAACCGACCCCGCGGCGCGGCTTTCTGGGCCTGGGAAGCCGTCGCCGCGACCGCGCGGAGCTGCCGAACCCCGAAGCACACCAGGTGCTGGTTTACCGCACCGGCGGGGGCTATCTCGTCGACAGCGGCGAGACGCCGCTCGACGACGAGCGCGTGACCTCCGCCGACCACGTGAGCCTGGTCGACCTGGGGCACGACGTCCCCGTGACCATCGAGCGCGAGATCCCGTCCGCCGAGGACGCCGGATTCGCCCTCCACATCACGTTCACCTGCACGGTGACCGACGCCGAAGCCGTCGTGCGCGCGGGACGCGGGGACGCGCACCGGATCATCGACATCTACCTGCGGAAGTACGAGAAGCTCCACCGGCTCGGCCAGAACCACACGCTCTCCGAGGTCAACACGGTGCGCGATGTGGTGAGCTCGCAGATCCAGGCCTACACCGAGCTGATGCCGCCGCACATCCCCGGGATGCGTATCGAGTACGCCGGAACGGAGATCGAAACGCCGGACGTGCTCAAGGAGCACCTCACCAAGCGCCGCGAGACCCTGAACGAGCAGGAGATCCGAAGGAGGGTCACTGCCTTCACCCGCGAGATCATGGCCGATCTCAGCGAGTCGATCCAGAACCGCACCATCGAGGCGCTGACCCTGAGTGTGGCCGAAGGAAAGACCAGCCTGGGCGAGCTCGCCGACAAGATCGCCGAGGAGCGCGACCGCGAGCAGGTGCTGGAGGAGCGGCGGCTCCAGGAGGAGCGTGCCGACGAGCAGGCGCGACGGGAGCGGGAGCGCGAAGACTCCCTGCGCCAGGAGGCGCGGGAACACGAGCGGGAAGTGTGGGCGCGCGAGGACCGGCACCGGCGGGAGCAGCTGCAGAGGGACGTCCTGACCACCGCGATCCGTTACGGCCACGGCGACGACGTCCCGATCGACGTTCGCGGGATTCTGGCCGAGCAGCTCGGGACCTCCGCGCCGTTGACGGAGCCGACGGCGGTCGACGCGTCCGCACCGGCGAGCGCTCTCCCCGAGGTGAATGCCGATACCGGCTCGGACCGCTCGGCATCGGACCGGTCGGCATCGGACCGGTCGGCATCGGACCGGTCGGCATCGGACCGGTCGGGCTCGGCTCCCTCGGGCTCAGACCGGTCGCCCGGCGATGGCTCTGCTGCGGAACACGAGGCGAACGATCGCGTCAACGGCAGCCGCCCCAGCCGCAGCGAGCGCAATGTTCGCGCCGACCGCGACGAGCGCGAGTCCTTCGACATCCGAGAGGACGACCATGACGAGTGACTCCGCGACGCGCTCGACGCCTCTCCCCCCGCCCTCGTCACATCCGCCGCCCGACCAGGCCCCGCCGCCGTACCGGCCGGCCGCGCCGGACACCGGCTGGGGAAGACAGGTGCGCAGACTCACGGGCGTCAGCGAGGAGCTCCTCGACTGGCATCCCGGCGAACGCGCCCGCTACACCAGGCAGGGCCTGGTCATCCTCGGGACCGCGTGCATGGCGGGACTGGCCGCGCTGATCGGCCTCGGCCGGTTCACCCCCACACCCTGGCCCCTGCTGATACCGCTCGCCCTGTTCTGGGCCGCCCTGATCCTCGCCCTGGACTGCTGGCTGGTGTCCACCACCCATGGGACGGCCGGAGCCATGAAGCTGCGGGTGCTGGCCGGGCGTATCGCGCTGGCCGTCCTCATCGGCTTCGTCGTCGCCGAGCCGCTGCTCCTGTACGTCTTCCAACCCGCGATCGAACGGGAGGTCGCGCGGACCTCCCAGGACGAGGTGGACGCCTACGCCTCGATGCTGCGGCGCTGCAACCCGGCCTCAGGAGAGAAGGTCGATGACCCGGAGTGCGCCGACCACCTCATCACGGTGTCCGACTCGACGTTCCTCTCGGTGCGAGAGGAGCTCGACTCGGCCACGGAAGAACGCGATGACCTCGCCGAACGGATCGGGGAGATCGAGAGCACGCTCGCGACAAAGAACGACCTGGCGCGACGCGAGTGCAACGGCACGGAGGGGGACGGCCTCACCGGCCGCACCGGCGAGGGGCCGAACTGCCAGCGTCTCCGACAGGAGGCCGACGACTACCGGTCGGACAGCCGACTCGACGAACACCAGCGTCGGCTCCTCGAACTCGACGGAACCGTGGACTCCCTGGAGAACAAGGTCGGTGAGGCGTCCGGCACCTACGAGAGCGCGCTGACCAGGCAGATCGACGACAAGATCACGGCACGCGCCGACGAGGGCGGCGACGCCGGCATCTTGGAGGAGATGGACGCGCTGCACCGGCTCTCCCAGAACAGCGTGTATGTGTTCATCGGGGAGTGGGCGCTGCGCCTGCTCCTCATCACCGTCGACGCGCTGCCCGTCCTGACCAAGCTGCTCGGCGGCGTGAGCGCCTACGACCGACTGTGGTCGCGCCAGCGCCGCCAGGAGTCCGACCTCTACGAGAAGGAGCTCGAACTCCGGTACCGCCGCGAGACCGACGAGAAGGACGAGGAACTCCGCACCCGGGAGATGGCTCGGGAACGTCACATCCGCCGCACCGACCTCCTGGCCCACACCGACCGTGCCCAAAGCGGCGCCGACCTCAACACCCAGATCGATGTCCTCGCCGCAAGGTTCCGCGGCGATGCCCCCACAGCGGCCGACGACAGTCCCCGCTGATCACGGGTTCCCCTGAGTCGGCCGCTGACCACGTAAATGGCCCTCGTTCCCCAACAGGACCGAGGGCCATGTGCCGATCGCGGCCCGATACAGCCGGTCGCGTCGATGGCGAACGGGACCGTCATCACCTGAGCGGCCCCACGTGGCCGGCTGACCCCCTGGGCCGCCACTGGGCGCGCCAGGGCGTTCGGGGCGCGCTTCGGGTCAGGGGCGGCCGAGGAGCAGGGAGACGTTGTGGCCGCCGAAGCCGAAGGAGTTGACGAGGGCGCTGTCCCAGTGGCCGGGGCGGGCTGTGCCTGTGACGACGTCGAGGCCGACGTCGGGGTCGAGGTCCTGCACGTTGCGGGTTGGTGGCACGGTGCCGTCGCGCAGAGAGAGGAGCGCGGCGATGGCACTCAGGGCGCCGGATGCGCCGAGGAGGTGCCCGGTCATGGATTTGGTGGCGGTCACCGCGGGGTGGGTGCCCAGCGCGGCGGCGATCGCGTGGGCTTCCGCCACGTCACCCTGCGGTGTGGAGGTGGCGTGGGCGTGCACAATGCCCACGTCGCCCGGGGCCGTGTCCGCATCGCGGAGCGATCGCCGGATGGCGCGCACCTGCCCGGCCGCGTCGGATGCCGTGATGTGGGAGGCGCTGGAGCTGATGCCGGCGCCGAGCAGTCGGCCGTGGGGCGCCTCCACGCCGCGGGCGCGCGCGTGGTCGGCCCGCTCCAGGACGACGATCGCGGCGCCCTCGCCCAGGACGAAGCCGTTGCGCCCGGTGTCGAAGGGGCGGCAGGCGTGCGTGGGGTCCTCGTTGTCGGGCGACAGCGCCATCATGCGGGCGAAGGCGGCCATGGTCAGGGGCAGGACACTCGCCTCCACGCCGCCGGCGATGACCATGTCGGCGCGCCCGGCGCGAATGAGGTCGAGACCGAGGGCGAGGGCTTCGGCCCCGGAGGCGCAAGCGCTCACGGGGGCGTGCACGCCGGCGAGGGCACCGAACTCCAGGCTCACCCAGGCGGCGGGGCCGTTGGCCATCAGCATGGGCACCGCGTAGGGGGAGACGCGCCGGGGGCCGCCGGTCGCCAGGACGCGGTTCTGGTCGAGGAGTGAGCCGACGCCGCCGATGCCGGTTCCGATCGCCACGGCCAGGCGCTCAGGGTCCACGTCGGGTGTCCCTGCGTCGGCCCAGGCATCGCGGGCGGTGGCGAGCGCCATCTGCTCGCAGCGGTCGAGCTTGCGGGCCGCAGTGCGCTCCAGGGACGCAGCGGGGTCGTTTCGCAGCTGGGCGGCGATGCGGACCGGAAGGTCCTCCGCCCAGTCCTCCTTGAGCTCGTCGATGCCGTTCTCGGCCGCCCGCATGGCCGACCAGGTCGCGGTGACATCGGCTCCGAGGGGCGTCATCGCGCCCAGGCCCGTCACCCAGGCGTCAGTGGTGCTCGACTGCATGGTCGTGGACGCTATCCAACATACTGGTTGGTTTGCAATCCAACTTCACGCGCCCACCATCCTGTTCTCAGGAGGTTTGCCCTGACTTGGCCGAGTCTTTGCGCTCGCTCATGTGGTAGTGAAAACCAACTGGTTGGATGGACATGCGCTAGCCTCTTGGTATGCCGATGAGGAGCCGCTCGGAAGACACCCGGGCCCGATTGCTGGCGGCCGCCCGCTCCGAGTTCGCCGCGCACGGCATGAGCGGCGCGCGCGTCGACCGCATCGCCGAGCACGCCGGAGTGAACAAGGAACGTATCTACGGCCACTTCGGCAGCAAGGAGTGCCTGTTCGCCGCCGTGGTCGCGGAGGCTCTCAGCGAGCACGCCGCCAAGGTCGGACTCCCGTGCGGAGACCCCGGTGAGTTCGCGGGGCGGGTCTTCGATTTCCATCGGGAGAACCCTGAGCTGACGAGGCTGATGATGTGGGAGGCGCTCCACTACGGGGCCGGCCCTCTCCCCGACGAGGACCTTCGGCGCGGGCACTACGCACGCAAGGCCGCGGCCCTGGCCGAGGCGACCGGCGCCCCACTCGACGACAGGGCGGCCGCGAGCACCTTTCTGGCCGTCATCGGCATCGCCGTCTGGCCACTCGCCTTTCCCCAGATGACGCGCCTCGTCCTGGGGTCCAACGCGGAGGACCCGGCGCATCTGCGCGCCTACGTCGTATCCCTGGCCCGGAAGCTGTCGGCCTGACCCCTGGGGCGGGGGCGGCAGCCCTTTCCGACGGGGACCTGCCCACACACGATGAAGCCCCCGAAGCCTCGGCATCGGGGGCGTCAGCGGCAGGGGCTAGAAGCGCCCTTTCCGGAGCGTGCGAAGGAAGGCGCGCCACTCGGCGGCCCCGAAGGTGAGATGGCCGAGGGAGCGGTTCTGCGTGTCGCGGATGGCCGCGCCGTGGGGAAGGTCGGCCACCTCGACGCACGCGCTCTCGTTGGGGCTGTAGCTGGACTTGCGGAAGTTCAGTGCTGAACGCATCTTGCCTCGTCAATCAATGAATCGCCGCAGGAAAGCGATCGAATCCGCCTTGGACAGCGCGTCCATGCAGACGTGATCGAATGCTGTCCGGTATCCCGCGACTTGTGCTGGTTCTTCCAGATATAGCCCCTCGGATCGGGTCTCCAAATAGACGATCGAGGGGTCTCGCTCGTCGGCGTAGTCGAGGATGACCATCGATCCGTGGGTGGAAGCGTGCAACCCGACCGAAATCGGCAGGACCTGAACCGCCTCCGAGTTCACCGCCTCCGAGTTCACCGCCTCCGCCTGCTCGATGAGGTGTCGGAACTGGCCGTCGGCGATATCGGGCATTACCGCGAGCCGTAGAAGCACATGCTCATCGATGACCGCCCGCAGATCAGGGGCATCCGTACGACGCAGGATCTCCTGGCGCTGCATTCTGGCGGCGGCCATGCGGTCGATCTCTTCCTCGGTTCGTGCTGGACTCGTACGCGAGACCGCTGCGGCGTACTCGGCCGTCTGCAGCAAGCCCGGGATGACAATGGGCTGGTAGGAGGAGATGACCGAAGCCTCGGCTTCGAAGGCTGCGAAGAAGTCCCCGAAGACATCGCCGTACTCATGCCACCAGCCTCGCTCCTTCGACCGGCGACCCAGGCCGAGGCCACCGGCCGCTACGGGACGCGGTTCCGCTGCACCTACCGGGAGCAGATCCCGCCCCGCATCGCCGGCAAGCGGCGCGCCCACACCTACACCGTGACCATGTTCCACGGCTCCGGCGGCGCCTCCTGCTACCACGTCCGCGAGGTCACCCCCGACCTCGCCCAGGTCCAGGCCCACCTGGCCCGGGTGCGAACCGACCGCGGCTGACGCCCCCCGACCGGTCGCCCGGCCCCGCGGAGGGGGCAGGGCCGGGCGATCACCCCTCTCCACCGATGATCACGGCAATCAGGAGCCGATTCTGTCCGTCGAAGCCGAAGGCGTTGGACGACACCTCTCCCCGGGGCTTCCTTGGCCGGTCAGTCGAGGTAGTCCTGTGGCCCCCCGTCTCTGACCACGTCCAGCGTGACACAGTGGAAGCCACCGCCCAGGACACGCGAGTGCCGCAGGACCAGAGGGATGGCGGTGATGCCGTGCCGTTCCAGAACTCGGATGAGCTCGGTCTGTGTCCCGTCGACGACAGCGGTCTCCTCATCCACCATCAGGAGGTTCATGCCGACCCACGGCGTGCTGAGCGTGTGCGGCACAGCGGTGGGCTCGACTCTCATCGGGGGTGACCAGATCACATCCCAGCCCTTGAACAGGTCCGGGATCGTGTCCGGCGTGATCCGTTCGGGGTTGAGCAACACCAGGCCAGGGCGGAGCAGAGCGATGGTGCTGTCGATGTGGGTGCCGTCGTAGATACCTCGCATGGGATGGACACGGATGTCACCCAGCAGCCGCATGGTCGACTCCAGCCAGCGCAGCCCCATCTCGTTGCCGCTGCGGGAGACCTGGTAGAAGACGTCCCTGCCGAGCCTGAGGCAGTTGGCCGCCTCGAAGGCGGGCTCGGCCTCCCCGAGTAGGGGGAACCCGTCCTGGTCGTACTCGTACAGGGTGTCATCGAGCCTGGGCCGCGGAGCCGCGAACCAGTGCGCGCCCTGTAGGAGGTAGTCCTGAAACAGCGGGCGCAGCCCCAACGCCTCGAAGTAGCGGGCCCGCATGGGGCTGGGACTCTCGATGATGGCGCTACCGACCACGAGGGTCAGATCACGAGGGCAGTAGGAGCTGCGGCCCGAAGTCCGCCAGGTGAGCCCTCCGTATTCGAGACCGTGGTCGACGGCTGCGGGCTGATGGACGGTGATGCCGAGTTTTCGGAGAGTGTCCACCAGTACGGACAGGTCCTCATTGGACTCCTCGACGATGTGGTGTGGATAGCATCCCGTTTCGATCCCGGCCAACTCGGCGGGGGATAGGTCCGGATAGCAGTTCAACCATGCCGAGGGATCGGTTTGGTCGGGGATCCGGGCATGGGTCGCGTCACCCACGATCACCTCCCGCAGAGTGGTGAACTCGTCCCAGGAGTGGACGGGCGCCTTGCCGGAGGGAGAGTCCGATCCCTCCGAGGACGCGATGGCGCTGTGGTTCATGCGCTTGTCTCCGGGAGCCTGACGGATAGGGGTTCGGCGATGCGCTCCTCGTAGCGGTGCGCTTCGTTGATGTTCTCGGCGACCACGCAGTAGGTGACGCGCCCCAGAGCCTGGGTGTAGTCGGCGGTGGCCACGACACCCGTCCGGGTGAGCGGGTCGTATGCGAGGCCCGCCTCCTCCAGCCGACGCACGGCATCGGAGAAGGAGGGGGCCTCCCACTGCCCCGCACGCTCCAGGAACACCCTGGTGGACCGGTGCTCTTCGCCCACAACGCGGTCGATCAGGTTGACGTGCAGGTGAGTGGAGGCGGTGAGTCGCCCATTGACCTCGGTGAAGACCAGTTCACCGGAGGGGGTCCGGATGGCGTCCGCGCACAGCGTGCCCCGGTATCCCATGGCGCGGAAAGGTTCACAAGCGCGCTTGCCGAGCTCGGCGAGTCGATCGAGTTCGGGGGGACCGACCGACTGGGGCGGGATGACCTCGCCGGTGGCCACCGGTTCCATCAGGATTTCCCCCATGCCGCGGAGCACGCAGTCCTCGTCGGTGACGTCGAACTCCGCGTAGACCGTCACCGAGCCGGTGAAGTAGCGCTCGATGACCAGGCTGTGTCCCTTGTACCCGGTCAGCCAGGACCAGCGGTCCTCCACATAGCGCCGTACGGCCAACCTGTCGGGCAGCACGACCACATTGCCGGCACCGGCCGCGCGCACATTCCCGGATCGGCTGAGGATCTCGTTGCCGAGTCCGCCGCCCGCGAACTGCTGCTTGGCCATTACCTCGAATCCCTGGTCCAGGATGGAGGTGATCGCGTTCTCGGCGTGCTCGGGCCGGTCCGTGATCACACCGGGTGCTATGGGAATGCCGTTGCCCGCTGCCACGGCTCGGAACACCGTCTTGCTGTTGGCCAAGGAGTCGCCTCCCTGGGCGCTGAAGGCGAAGCCCGGCAGGGCCCCCTCGATACCCACGGCCGATGCCAGCCCTGTGATCGACAGGTCGCTGTACGTGCACACGACGTGATCGACCGGATCATCGGCGATGGCTTTCTTCAAAGCCGTGTGGAAGATCGGGTCGAGGAGGCGATCACCCGTGAGAATGTGTGAGCCCCAACGTCCTGGGGGAGGAACCACGATTCTCAGCGACGCGGCATCGACCCCGGTCAGCGCGGTAACGTAAGCCATGAAACCAGGCGTCGGCGGAGAGGGCAGGACCACCACGTCGTTGTTCTCCGCATACCACAGTATGCGCTGTGCCCCCAGGCCGAATGCCCGCATTTTTTCCTCGGGGATCCTGTCCAGGTCGCCCACCATTTCCTCGGGGGCGTTCACGATGATCATCTTGGACATGGAGTTCTCCTCTTCGTGCGGGGATCGTCTTCCGATCGGCGAGCGGAAAAGAGAGACTGCGTATCATCCTCGGAGATCAGGGGGTGGCCTGTTCGTCCTGATCCTGCTTGCTTTCACGAAACGCTGTCGCCGCCGTTCTGAGGAGCAGCGACAATATGCCCAGGGACGTGATGCAGGCAGCGGACAGGAGAAGGGTGCCCTGTGCACCGAGCAGGAGGATGAGAGGCGCTCCCATCATGGCGCCGACGGGAGTGGCGACACTGATGACCGCGCTGCGGGCGGCCAGGACCTGGGGCAGTGCCGAGGGCGGGGCCGACGCCTGGAACAGGGCTGTCGTGGTGGAGGGGAACGGTCCCCAGAAGAGCCCGCACACGCCGAAGGAGGCCCAGGCGACGAGCACGGGAAAACCCAGGCCGAGCGGTATCAGTGAGAGGCCGAATCCCAGAACGATGACGATCGTCGTGGGAAGCATCGGCAGGTTGCGCAAGTAGCCGGTGAGAAGCGCGCCCACGACGGCGCCGACACCGAAGGCCGTGTAGAAGCCGGCGAGCGTGGTCGCGGAGGCCTCCAGGTCCTCCACCACGTACAGGGGGATGGCCACACTGGAGGGCCCGAAGAAGAGGAAGAAACCGAAGGAGAGCACCACCAGGCCGAGCAGGCCGGGGTCGCGACCGATGGTCCTGAGTCCCTCGGAGCGAGAGGCGCCGGCCTTGACCCCGCTCCTCTCCGCATCCCTGGGTACCGCGAACCGGTAGGTGGCGGCGAGGACCGCGAAGGAGAGCGCCACGATGGCCAAGACGTGCTCAGGCCCTCCCTGTTCGATGACCAGGGCGGCCAGGAGCGGGCCGACGACCGTGGACAGCTCCAGCATCACGTTGACGACGGAGTTCCCGGCCAGGTGGTGTTTCTTGTCGAGCAGCTCGGAGAGCATGGTGTAGCGTCCGGCCTTGCCCCAGGCGCTCAAGATGGAGGAGACGCCGAGGAGCAGCACGTACAGCAGGATGCTCAACGCGTCGAAGACGTGGAAGATGGGAATCGCCAGCAGTGCTGCGGCGCGCAGGAGGGCGTCCCACCCCGCCAGCTGCGCTCCGCTTCGTCCGTTGAGCAGCCCGCCCAGGACGAAGGCTCCGACCGCGCCGGGCAGGGTGTAGGCGGCGACCGCAGCTGCGACCCAGGCCGCCCGCTGATCGGCAGGGGCGAGTTCCATCGCCAGCCAGCTGACAGCGACGGCGCTCATCCCCCCGCCGAGTGCGGAGACCCCGATGCCAGGTAGGACCCGTCGGAGAAGAGGATGGGTCAGTACGGGCCAGTAGGGGGATCTCCTGGCTGCTCGTACCACCATTGACTTCATAGAGGTCCTCAAGGTCGTTATCGGGTTCCCTGGGTTTCCGGCGTCCGGGCCGAACCCGACGTCGGCAGGAGGGCGGAGTGAGGAGGAAACAATTCCGCTCCGCCCTCCTCGGTTGTTCTTCTGTTTACTTCGCGGGTGAGGTCGGATTTATCGTTAGAAGGGCATGGTCATTGTCGAACCCTCCGATCGCGGTGTAGGGAAAAGAGCACATCGGGGTGTGCTCGGGGAACTTTAATGTTCGGGGGGCGTGAATGGCAAGGTGTCTTCGGTGTGCCCGGATCTTCACCGATCGTGATTGCCGGGCCTGGGCGAAGTGGCTGAAATTTCGTCCGGGCGCGGTGGCTGCCGGGGTATGGCTGGGCCATCCTCGGGTGTGTGCCTTGGGGCGGGTCGGCCCAGGTTCGGCGGGATCTCAAGAACGGTGACCATGCAATCCTAGAATTGGCAGCACGTTCAAGAGGGATGGTGTGGCCGCTTATGGCCATCCCCTCCTCTTCGCTCATGTCCGCTCGGGAGCGCTGACGTGATCCCGGTGAATTTGACGTGGGACTAGAGCGCAGCGATAAAACCGAAGTGAAAGATGTCCGTATTCCGGGTGTTGCCGCAGAGCCCTCGTTGTGGTTCGATCGGTCTCTCTCTGACCTCTCTGACCTCTCTGACCTACTCGTCGTCGAAGGCACCGGTGCCACGCACGACGGCGTCGGCGCGCCGGTGGTCGGCGTCGAGCCGGACGCCGGCGCCGACACCCGGAAATCGCTATCCGCAGGCGAACGGGTGCGGATCCCGGCGCCGACCACGATCGCCGACGGGCTACGCCACACCACCCCCGCGCAGGTGCCGTTTGCCATCCCGGACACTGGCGCAGTGGCGCGGCGGGGCCGGAAAGCGTGTTCTGGATGTCTTTCGGTCCGTCTGGAGCGGTGATCATGGGTTCGCATCTGGTGGCGTCTGGTTTGTCGGACTGAATCCCATGGTCGTTGCGCAGCCTCATGCGCGAACAGTGGCGAATCGGGCGTCAGGGGGCGCCCCGCCCCGCACCCGGCCGCAGACAAGGCCGCTCAGTGGACCGCTTGCCCCCACCTGCCGTGACCTGGTGTTCCCCGGTGTCCGGGGTCAGCCTGTCGGCCGGTCCAGGGACCGGCGGCTGGGGGAAGCCGTCTGTGCGGAGGCGGGGCGCGCGATGCACGGGCACGGTGGCCACTGCTGGCGAACGGAGAAGCCGGAGCCTCGCGCGATGCGCGAGACCCCGGCTGACCTGCGGAGGATCGGGGATTTGAACCCCGGAAGGGATCGCTCCCTAACCGCATTAGCAGTGCGGCGCCATAGACCTGACTAGGCGAATCCTCCTGGCAGCCCTAAGCGTACAGAGTGCGGGGGTGGACGTGCAAAACGAATGCGCGCGGCGGTGGGGGCCGGTCGCCGGGGCGGTCCGGGGCGGTTCAGGACATGGCGCGTTCGATGGCGAGATCGGCGTCGAGGCGCAGCTTGGCGACGGCGCGAGAGAGGGTGCTCTTGACCGTGCCGATCGTGACGCCGAGCTGTTCGGCGATCTGGGCCTCGGACATGTCCTCGTAGTAGCGCAGCATCACCGTGGCCCGCTGCCGCTCCGGGAGGCGGTCCACGGCGCGGTGGACCACGTCGGCGAGGTCGCTCTTCCACGTGGGGTCGTCGACCTGCTGCTCGGGAATCTCCTCGGTGGGGAAGATCTCCAGGTGCTTGCGCCGCCACTCCGAGATCTGGGTGTTGACCATGGCCCGGCGCACGTACCCGTCGCGCGCGCCGGGGCTGTTGATCCGGTCCCACGCGAAGAAGGTCTTGAGCAGGGCGGCCTGCAGCAGGTCCTCGGCGTCGGCACGGTTGCCCGTCAGTGATCGCGCCATCCGCAGCAGGGTCGGGCCACGCTCGTCGACGTAGCCGGAGAACTCCTCGTACCTGGTTCGCCGCGTCGTGTCTTTCACACGGACCACCGATCCGGGCTCGCGACCACATCGTGCCGCCCGTTCGGGTGGTTGCGTGGTCTCGGTTACGCGTCCGCCCTTGTGGGCCTCGACGTGGTCTCGGTCACATTCTTCACCTTGTTCCTCACTGTTGCACGCGTTACGTAATGATCAGATCTCTTTCGCATCATGTTCGAACAAACGCGGAGTATGGGGCGGAACCGGCAGTAACCAGCCCGTGGGGGATCCCGTACGCCACCCGGCGCGCGTTTCGCGTCCGACCCTCCGGGCGTTTCGCACCGGCCGTAACCCGGGATCGGTCACGAAAACCGCTCTGACCGGCGTGTTCCGCCCTGACCTGGGAACGGATCGCGAAAATGGAACGGGGCACGGCGGAACAGGAGGGGCGATGTCAGTAGATGTAGGGGACCGGAGACGGCTCGCCACGGCCGTCCTCGGTGAGGACGCGGTGCCGACGGCCGATGCGCTGCCGACCCGGGTGGCGCGCGGGGTCGTCCTCGACATCACCCCGCACATGCTGCGCATCGCGACCCCCCGAGGTGAGGAGCCCTTCCTCTTCGAGCGCTCCACCCGGATCTGGCGCGGCGGCGACGTCGACTTCGCACAGCTGCGCCCCGGCGACGACGTGGTCATCCGATGTGCCCACGGCGGGCGCTGGGTGGCCGAACGCGTCTGGGCGCAGATCGCCCGCGTCACCGGCGTGATCACCGCCCGTGACGGCGACGCGCTGGAGGTCGACGAGGGCCACGGCCGCCCGCGCCGCACCGTCGTCATCCCCTACCGCTCCTCGGGCCGTATCGGGGTGCGCCACCCGGTCCTGGAACCCGGCTACCTCTTCGACGCCATCGGCCAGTGGCACGACGGCACCGTGCACGCGCTGATACCGGCCACCACCCAGGCCCCCCACCCGGTCGACGAGGCCCCGCGCCGCCCGCGCGTCTACCGCTTCCCCGGCGCGGTGTCGGGCACCATCGGCTGGTACGACCCGGCGCTGGGCCGCTCGACGCACGTCAACCCGCTCGCCCGCGCGGCGGGCGCCGCCTACCCGGCACTGGACCCCGCCGCGGACTGCGGCGTGGAGTGCGACCGCGGGGAGAGCTGCGGCCCGCTGCCGCTCCTCTCCCTCGGCACGACGTTCACACTGCGCAATGACTGCACGGGCGGATCCGCCGCGATCCCGGTCCTCTCCTGCGGATCGGCCGCCGGCCGCTTCTGTGACCGCTGCACGGCCTGTGAGAGCGACGCCAGCGGGCGCATCGCCCAGCTGACCCTGATGAGCTTCGTGGCTCTCGGCGGCAGCCCGGAGTCCGGATGCTTCAACGCGACGCTGACGGTGGGGTGACGAGACGATGCTCGTGATCGATGCGATCAACGTGACCGACGCGGCCGGAGTCGCGGCCGCGGGCGACGTGGTGCAGGTCGTGCGCGAGATCCAGCTGCCGGTCCTGGCCCTGGTCCTCCTCCTCGGCGCGGTCGCCAAGTTCGCCGACCGGTCGGGGCAGGGGCGCGGGCCCACGGCGCTGCTGCCGTCCCGCTTCCAGCGCCGCTTCGAGCTGGCCAACGGCTCGCTCGAAGCCGTGCTCGCCGTCGGGCTGCTCACACTCGCCGCGCTGCCGGGCGACATCGCGCGGGGCGCCACGGCGGTGCTGTTCGTCCTGGCGGCACTCCTGCTGCTCCGGCTGCGCCAGCGCGACCCGGAGCTGGGCTGCGGCTGCTTCGGGGGGCTGAGCACGACCCCGGTGGGCTGGCGTGCGATCGTGCGGGCGCTGGTCTTCGCCGCCGCGGCCGCGGCCACCCTCGGCCTGGAGTCCACCGGTGCCGTCGTCCTCGCCGCCCCCACCCCCACGCACCTGGTCGCCATCGGGGTCGAGGTGGCGCTGCTCGCCCTCCTCTCCCCGGAACTCCGGGAGCTGGCGCTGCGCGTGGTCCAGGGGGAGCCCTGCGAACTGCGCGAGGTGCCGCTGCGGCGCACCCTGTCCCGATTGCACGCAAGCGACGTCTGGCGGGCCAACACCGCCCTGCTCGACGACCCCTCCGCGGGCCCGGTGGACGTGTGGCGCCACGCGTGCTGGCGCTTCGTCCGGTTCGCGGGCACACGGGACGGCCGACCGGTGGACGTCGTGTTCGGCGTGCACGTGAAGGGGCGCCGTCCTCCGGTCCGCGCGGCCATCAGCGACGCCGAGACCGGGGAGACCCTGGCGACGCTGGGCGAGGTGGCGGCCCGGTCGGCGCTGGCCGCGCCGGGTGAGCGGGAGATCTCCCAACTGCCCGACTCGGTGATCCCGGTGGAGAACCCCGCGAAGACCGCGTCCGGCTGAGGACCGCTTGGCGGAGTGGGAAGGCGGGGTCGTGATAGGGACGTGGGGGCGCGTCCGACCCCGCGCGGCCCTACCGCCGCCAGGCCGAACGAGTGCGCTGCCGGGACCGCGCCACCCACGTCCGATCAATTCGAACGCCAGTTCGATTGGTCCTGACTCTAGTGCATCTCCGCCTTCAGCGCCACCGGGCCCCGGTCCCGCCGCGGGGGTCACCGGGGGAAGACAAGGTCCTCGCGCTCCACCGCCGCTTCGGTGAACGCCTTCAGTGTCTCCTCGTAATCCCTGTCCTCGTCGATACCGAAGATGGTGGTGATCCCCAGGTTGTCCCCGTTGCGGTAGAGGAGGCTGTACAGCAGCAGCGTCTCGTCGGTGTCCTCCTCCTCGCCCGCCGTCTCGGTCACCACCCCGTAGGCGCGGGACGCGTCGGCCACATCCTCGATGTCGAGCCCGTCCACCCGGTAGGACACGGTGCCGTCCTCCTCCTCGAACTTCCCCTCGTAGCTCTCGCACTCGTCCGGCAGTGGGGCGTCGACCACCTCCTGGGCGGCCGCCTCGCCCGTGGCGATCAGCATGTGCGCGATCGTGTCCTCCCCGCGGAGGAAGGTCGCCAGCGCCGTGGGCGCCTCGCGGACCTCCGGCAGGCGCCCCCACCGGCTGGCCGCGTCCAGGCACTCGTGCTGGTCCAGCCCGGCGGATTCGCGCAGCTCCTCGGTCTGCCGGACGGTGGCGAGGCGGGAGTAGGTGCCCTGCTCGCTCTGCTCGGGGAGGACCTTGGCGTCGCCGAACTGCACGAGCTGCGCGTCGCGCAGCTTGGCCGCCTCCTTGGCGTTGGGGTCGTCGGACTCCTCGCCGCCGAGCATGGGGCTACAAGCGGTGAGTGCGCCGGCAAAAATTGTGGCGCCGAGTCCTAGTGCGACGACCGTGCGTAGCGAACGCGGGTACTCCATGGTGCTATTTCCTCTTCTGTGCGATATTGCCGCTGAGGTCCGAGTGGGCGTTTTCGGCGGGTCATCGCCGTGCGTATCCTTGGACTTGCACAGAGTATCGAGGAAGGACAATGGTGTCGGAGCGGAATTCGTCGTATTTCCGGGCTGTACTTAGTTCCATCCCCGCCTACGTACCGGGCCGAAAAGTCGTCGGTCCCGACGGGCGGTCGGTGAAGCTCTCCTCCAACGAGAGCCCCTACGGTCCGCTGCCCTCGGTCCTCGACGCCGTGGCCGCGGCCGCCACCGAGATCAACCGCTATCCCGACACCGGGGCCACCGCCCTCACCGGTGCCCTGGCCACCCGGTTCGGCGTCCCCGACGACCACGTGGCCGTCGGCGCCGGCTCCGTGGGCGTGCTCCAGCAGCTCCTGGAGGCCACCTCCGAGCCCGGGGCCGAGGTCGTCTACGCCTGGCGCTCGTTCGAGGCCTACCCGCTGCTCGCCGACCTGGCCGACGCGACGTCGGTGCGCGTGCCCCTGCGCGACGAGACCCACGACCTCGACGCGCTCGCCGACGCCATCACCGACCGAACGCGCATGGTCCTCGTCTGCAACCCGAACAACCCCACCGGAACCACCGTGCGCGAGGCCGAACTGCGGGCGTTCCTGGACCGCGTCCCCGACCACGTCCTGGTGGTCCTGGACGAGGCCTACCGCGAATACGTCCGCGACCCCCAGGTCCCCGACGGCCTCGACCTGTACCGCGACCGCCCCAACGTCGCCGTGCTGCGCACCTTCTCCAAGGCCTACGGCCTGGCCGCGCTGCGCGTGGGCTTCCTCATCGGCCACCCGCACGTCGCGTCCGCCGTCCGCAAGACCATGGTGCCGTTCGCCGTCAACCACCTCGCCCAGGCCGCCGCGCTCGCCTCGCTGGAGGCCGAGAACGAGCTGCTGGAGCGCGTGGAGCGCACCGTGAAGGAGCGCGGCCGGGTGCGCGACGCCCTGCTCGCCGACGGCTGGGCGGTCCCGCCCACCGAGGCGAACTTCGTCTGGCTGCGGATGGGCGAGGCCACCCTCGACTTCGCCGCCGCGTGCGAGGCCGCCGGTGTGGCCGTGCGCCCGTTCGCCGGAGAGGGCCTGCGGATCAGCATCGGCACGCCGGAGGACGACGACGCCTTCCTGGCCGCCGCCCAGGCCTATCCGACCCGCAACACGGGCTGAGTGCCCAACGGCCGCCCGCGGTGCGCGCCGCGGGCGGCGAGCACGGCACCACCCGTCCGGGAACGCGGCGAGACGACGCAGGGGGCGGGCCGCGGTGCACACCGCGGCCCGCCCCCTGCGCGGACGTGGTCGCGCCGCCGACCGGCTCGACCTCGCGCCACCGGGCTACTTCCCGGCCTTGTCCTTGTCCAGCTTCTCCACGATGAGCCGGTACAGCTGGCGCGGACGCCCCGGCTGCAGCGTGCGGTTGGGCGGCAGCGGCCAGGCCAGCCCCTCCTCGACGAGCGTGCGCAGCAGCCGCCGCGCGGTACGCGGGGTGACCCCGAGCATCCGCCCGGCGTTCTCCGCGTCGACCACCAGCGGGCCGTCCTCCTCGGCGATCTTCTCCGAAAGCCGCACCAGGGTCTCGCGGCCCTTGGTCCGCAACGGCTCCGCCGACTGGCGTTGCGGCGCCCGCTGCGCGGGGACCAGCGAACGGCCCTCCCGATCGACCGCGAAGCTCTGCCGGGTCGCCTGCGCCCGGCTCAGCGCCGCACGGGCGTGGGTCTCGGCGTCCTGCGTGGTGCGCCCCATGCCGATGCCGACCTCGATCGCGATGCCGAGCTCGGTCTTGATCCGCTCCACGAACGGCGGTTGGCGGAACCCCTCCGTGGCCGACACCAGCGATCCCCGCGTCGCGGTGATCATGAAGGTGTGGTCGTCCACCGGGTGGGCCGCCGCGTTGATCCGGTGCGCCTCCTGCAGCAGCAGCCGGTGCAGGGCCAGCCGCAGCTCGTCGCGCCAGTAGCGCGGCGTGGAGCGCCGGGTGGAGTCGCGCAGTGTCGGGACGTCGACGATCACCACCCCCAGCTGCGCCTCCTCCAACCGGTGGTGCGCACCGAGCAGACCGGCGGTCTGCAGGGCGCTGCGCACACCGGCGTTGGTCGGGCGGAGCCGGATCACCGGAACCCCGATCGCCTCCAGCCGCTCGGCCACACCCCGGACACAGGTGATGGCCATCCGGGTGGCCTTGCGCCGCCACAGCCCCTCGTGGAACGAGGTCAGCTGTGCCGTACTGGTCAGCTCCTCATGCACGTGGATGCCGTCGACGGGCAGGTCCACCTCGGAGTAGGCCTCGACGACGTCGGCCCGGCCGAGGACGTCGAGGCTGGCCCGGGTCGGTTCGAATCTCTCGTCCAACGTGGCCCGCAGGAGGGCCTCGTGCAGGCTGGCCCCGCCCAGCGGCACGTAGGTGGCGGGCATGGTCAGCACACCCGCCTTACGTGCGAACTCATAGGGGACGGGGCTCGCGAACAGATAGGCGTCGATCGCTGACCCGAGGCGCAGTACCTTGTCGGTCGCCTCTTGCTCGTCTCGATAGGCGGCGGCGATGAGTCTGGCGTTGAGCGGGCCGGTCGACCCCGGCCCCATGAGCATGATGCGCTCCACCACCTCATGCGGCCCAATGACACCAATTGTCAAATCGCCAGTACGCTGCGCACTCACCTCGGGCTGCTCCCCGCTACCATTCCACGCTCTTCACTATGTGCGCCCACTGGTTTCCCGAACCTGTTTCTGTCACGGCATGATTGCCGCGATCGTACCCATTGTGCGGGGCGGATGAAGATCGTTTCACACAGAACGCTGAAAGCCTGGACGGAAGATCGGCCTCCCACCCCGCTGTGAACTGGGCATTCGTCGCTTATGCCCCGCTTTCGCGGGTGACATCGGCGCCCAAAGCGGCCAGTCGGTCGGCGAACTGAGAGTGACCGCGGTCCACCAGGTAGCCCGATGCGACGACCGTCTCACCCTCGGCCACCAACCCGGCCAGCACCAGAGCCGCCCCCGTGCGCAGATCGTGCGCCACCACGTCGGCCCCGCGCAGCGGGGTGGACGGAGAACCGTGCACGATCGCCCGGGTGCCGTCGACCTCGATCTTGGCGCCCATCTTGTTCAGCTCGTCGGCCAGCGCGAACCTGCCGTCGTAGATGGCCTCGTGCAGGTAGCTCTCCCCCTCGGCCAGGGTCGCCAGCGCCATCAGCGGCGACTGCAGGTCGGTGGCGAACCCCGGGTAGGGCGAGGTGACCGCGTTGATCGGGCGCAGCGGGGCGCCGGCGTCCCGGAGCACGTGCAGCACCGCGCCCTGCTGCGCGAACTCCACGCCCATCTGCTCCAGTTTCCAGCGCGCCACCCCCAGGTGGTCCAGGTGCGCGCCGACCAGGCTGACCTCACCACCGGTCGCGGCCGCCATCATCGCCAGCACACCCGCGTCGATCCGGTCCGACATGATCGTGTGCTCGGCCGCGCTCAGCGACTCGACGCCCTCGACCGTGATGATGCCGGTGCCCCCGCCGGAGATCTTCGCCCCCATCCGGGTCAGGAAGTCGATGACATCGAGGACCTCGGGCTCCAGCGCGGCGTGCTCGATGACCGTGGTACCCGGGGTCAGCACCGCGGCCATGATCAGGTTCTCGGTACCGGTGTGCGAGGGGGTGTCCAGGTACAGGCGGCCGCCGCGCAGGTCGGACGCGGTGATGTTGATGTGGTTGCGCTCGGGGTCCTCGGTCACCTCGGCGCCCAGCCGCGCGAACCCGCGGTAGTGGAAGTCCAGCTTGCGGCTGCCCAGATTGCACCCGCCGACGCCCTCGATGCGGGCCCGGCCCATGCGGTGCATGAGCGCCGGGACGAAGAGCACGGAGCCGCGGAAGCGGGAGGCGATGTCGGCCGGCAGTACGGCGCGCTCGGGGTCGCCGAGACCGGTGGCGTCGATCACGATCGTGCGCTCGGGCTCGTGGAACTCCACCTTGGCACCGATGTGCTCGGCGAGCTCCAGCGCGCGGCGGACGTCCTCGATGATCGGGACGTTGCGCAGCACCGTGCGCCCCTCCGACGCGAGCAGTGCCGCGCCGATCATCGGCAGGACGGCGTTCTTCGCACCCTGGATGAAGGCCGTTCCTTTGAGGGCACGGCCGCCACGGACGCGGTAACGAACCTGCTGGCCCATGCGCATGTACTCCTTCGTGTGGCGGATGAACGGTGATGATGCAGGGGTTGCCGATCGCCACAGGTCGGACGCGGGGGTCGCGCGGTGCGTTCCGGAAGGCAACGGAGGTCGGCACAGCGGTCGGCGTCGAGGACCGGCGATGACGCTCCGACGACGGGTCTCCGACACCCTGCGGGAGGGAAAGGGGGGTCGCGGCGGGGCGGCGGAGACGGGCGCGCGGAGGCGGCGTGATCGCCCGGTGGCGAGTCGACAGCAGTCCTGTGCCCGCAGGGGAAGGCGATCGCCCGCCCCGGCACAGAACGGGTACCACCCTATGTGCTCTGCGTAGCGCCCGGGGCCATCGTGGCGGGGATCACCGCGAGTGGCGATCCCCGCGCAGCAGGCGTTCGCGGGCCTGGAGGGGGCGGTGCGCCCGGGGCCGCGCCCGTGCGGGGCCCTGCGGTCCCGAAAACCCCGCAGGGCCCCGCGGAGGGCGTGCCGCCGGGAGCCCTGGCCGGCTAACCCAGCTTCGCCAGCCGGTCGAAGACCCCGCCGAGCCGCTGCACGAAGCGTTCCGGGCGGCACACCTCGTCCAGCCGCGCCTCGTCCAGCGCCACACCGCGTGCGGAGGCCTCCTCGCGCAGCGTCGCGCGGAACGCGGTGCCGGTCTCCCAGGTGCGCATCGCCGCGGTCTGCACGAGCGCGTAGACGTCCTCACGGGACATCCCGGTCTCCAGCAGTTCGGAGACGACCGTCGAGGAGTAGATCAGGCCGTTGGTGGAGTCGAGGTTCGCCTGCATCCGCTCGGCGTCCACGACCAGCCCGGTCACCAGCTTGGTGGTGAGATTGAGCAGATAGTCGGTGGCGATGGCGGCGTCCGGCAGCGAGATGCGCTCGGTGGAGGAGTGCGAGATGTCGCGCTCGTGCCACAGCGGAATGCCCTCCATGACCGGGACGATCTGCGCGCGCACGTTGCGCGCCATGCCGCAGATGCGCTCCGACATGATCGGGTTCTTCTTGTGCGGCATGGCACTGGAGCCCTTCTGGCCCTTGCCGAACGGCTCCCACAGCTCGCGCACCTCGGTGCGCTGGCCGTGCCGCACCTCCAGTGCGACGGCCTCGCACACGGTGGCCATGATCGCCAGCGAGGACACCCATTCGGAGATGCCGTCGCGCAGCACCACCTGCGTGGAGACGTCGGCCGGGCGCAGCCCCAGCTTCTCGGCGACGTACGCCTCCACCGACGGGTCGATGTTGGAGTAGGTGCCGACCGGCCCCGAGATCGCCATGACGCCGACGGCCTCGCGGGCGCGGCGCAGACGGTCGCGGGAGCGCGCCATCCCGAACGCGAAGTCGGCCACCCGGTGCCCCCACACGTCGGGTTCGCCGTGGATGCCGTGGGTGCGGCCCACGCGCAGGGTGTCCTTGTGCGCCAGGGCGTGGTCGCGCAGCGCGGCCACCAGGGTGTCGGCCTTGGCCAGCAGGATGTCGGTGGCCTCGACGAGCTGTGCCGCCAGCGCGGTGTCCAGCAGGTCGGAGGAGGTCATGCCGAAGTGGACCCAGGCGGCGGCATCGCGGGGCTCGGTGTTGTCGGCCCACGCCGTGAGGAAGGCGATGACGTCGTGCTGCGTCACGGCCTCGATCTCGGCCACCCGCTCCGGGGTGGGCGGCGGCGCCTTGCGCACCGGCTCCACCGCGTCGGCGGGAATCGTGCCCGCCTCGGCGTGTGCCTCCATCACCAGGATCTCCACCTGGCACCACAGCTCGTACTTGTGGGCGTCACTGAAGACGCGCCCGATTTCCGGAAGGGTGTAGCGCTCGATCACCCGACCATCTTCGCAGGTCTGTGCCCCGAGCATCGGACCAGGCCCACCACCGCGCACGACTCGGCGCCGATCAGCCCGCCCCGAGGGCCGCCTTCTCGGCGATGTCGGTGCGGTAGAAGGAGCCGCGGAGCTCGATCTTGCCCGCCGCCTCGTAGGCGCGCTCGCGCGCCCGGGTGAGGTCGGGGCCGGTGCCGACCACGTTGAGGACGCGGCCGCCGTTGGACTTCAGGTCGCGGACGCCGCTCCAGGCGGTGCCCGCGTGCAGGACGTAGGCGCCCTCGACCGCGTCGGCGGCGTCCAGGCCGGTGATCGGGTCGCCCTTGGTCGGGTCGCCCGGGTAGTTCTCCGCGGCGATGACCACCGTGACGGCCGCGCCCGGGCGCCAGTCCAGCGAGGTGATGCCGCCGAGCCCGCCGGTGTCGGCCGCCTGCAGCAGCGAGCCGATGGGCGTGGCGAGGCGGTCCAGCACCACCTGGGTCTCGGGGTCGCCGAAGCGGGCGTTGAACTCCACCACCCGCGGGCCGTCGGCGGTCAGCGCCAGTCCGACGTAGAGCAGGCCCTGGTAGCGGTTGCCGCGCCGGGACATCTCCGCCACGGTCGGCCGCACGACCGACTCCATGACCTCGTCGACCAGCCCGGGGTCGATCCACGGCACCGGGGCGTAGGCGCCCATGCCGCCGGTGTTGGGGCCCTCGTCGCCGTCGTAGGCGCGCTTGAAGTCCTGGGCGGGCAGCAGTGGTACGGCGTGGATGCCGTCGCTGAGCACGAACAGCGACACCTCGGGGCCGTCGAGGAACTCCTCGACGACCACGCGGCCGCACTCGCGCGCGTGCCGCTCGGCCAGCGCGCGGTCCTCGGTCACCACGACGCCCTTGCCGGCCGCCAGGCCGTCGTCCTTGACCACGTAGGGCGCGCCGAACGCGTCGAGCGCGTCGGCGACCTGGCCGGGGTTCTTGCAGACGCGCGCCCGCGCCGTGGGCACCCCGGCGGCCTCCATGACCTCCTTGGCGAAGGCCTTGGAGCCCTCCAGCCGCGCCGCCTCGCGGTCGGGGCCGAAGACGGGGATGCCGCGGTCGCGCAGCCGGTCGGCCACACCCTCCACGAGTGGGGCCTCGGGGCCGATCACCACGAGTTCCGCGCCGATCCGGGCGGCGAGTTCGGTGACCGCCAGCCCGTCGAGCACGTTGATGACGTGGTTGTCGGCCAGGGCCGAGGTGCCCGGGTTGCCGGGCGCCGCGTGCAGGTCCCTCACCCCCGGGTCGAGGGAGAGGGCTCGGACGAGTGCGTGCTCGCGGCCTCCGCCGCCGAGGACCAAGGCTTTCACGTAGCGGACCCTTTGTGTTGTCGTGGGGAACGTTGTGAGTCGTGGTGAACGGCTCGCAGGGGTCGGACCTGCGTCGGACCCGAGTCGGACCGGAGGAGGACCGACGTCAGACCAGCGGGCGCAGCTCCAGTGTCTGGTCGCGCCCCGGGCCGACCCCGATGGCCGAGATCTGGGCCCCGGACATCTCCTCCAGGGTACGCACGTAGGCCTGAGCGTTCTTGGGAAGCTCGTCGAACGTGCGGACGTGCGAGATGTCCTCGTTCCACCCGTCCAGGTACTCGTAGACCGGGACGGCGTGGTGGAAGTCGGTCTGCGTCATCGGGATCTCGTCGCAGCGCTCGCCGTCGATCTCGTAGCCCACGCAGACGGGGATCCGGTCCAGGCCCGACAGCACGTCCATTTTGGTCAGGAAGAAGTCGGTGATTCCGTTGATGCGGGTGGCGTAGCGCGCGATGGGCGCGTCGAACCAGCCGCAGCGGCGGTTGCGACCCGTGGTCACGCCGTACTCGCCGCCCTGCCGGCGCAGCCACTCGCCCTGTTCGTCGAAGAGCTCGGTGGGGAAGGGGCCGGAGCCCACCCGGGTGGTGTAGGCCTTGAGGATGCCGATGACCCTGGTGATGCGGGTGGGGCCGATGCCGGCGCCCGCGCACGCGCCGCCCGAGGTGGGGGAGGAGGACGTGACGAACGGGTAGGTGCCGTGGTCGATGTCCAGCAGGGTGCCCTGCGAGCCCTCCAGGAACACGGTCTTGCCGTCGTCCAGCGCCTGGTTCAGCAGCAGCGAGGTGTCGGCGACGTAGGGGCGCAGCATCTCGGCGTACCCCAGGTACTCCTCGATGATCTGCTCGGCGTCCAGCCCCCGGCGGTTGTACACCTTGGTCAGGATCTGGTTCTTGTCGTTGAGCGCGAGCTCGATCTTCTTGCGCAGGATCTTGGGGTCGAAGGTGTCCTGCACGCGCACCCCGGCGCGGGAGATCTTGTCGGCGTAGGTGGGGCCGATGCCGCGGCCGGTGGTGCCGATCCGGCCCTTGCCCAGGAAGCGCTCGCTGACCTTGTCCAGTGCCCGGTGGTAGGGCATGATCAGGTGCGCGTTGGCCGAGATGACCAGCCGCTCGGTGTCGATCCCGCGCTCCTGCAGGCCGCGCAGCTCCTCGAAGAGGACCCCCGGGTCGATGACCACGCCGTTGGCGATGACCGGGGTGACGTCGGGGGAGAGGATGCCGGACGGGAGGAGGTGCAGCGCGTACTTCTCGTCGCCGATGACGACGGTGTGCCCGGCGTTGTTACCGCCCTGGTAGCGCACCACGTAGTCCACGCGGTTGCCGACAAGGTCGGTGGCCTTGCCCTTGCCCTCGTCCCCCCACTGGGCTCCCACGAGTGTGATCGCCGGCATCCGCGTCTACCTCTTCCTTCGTTCGATCCGGCCGAGGACCGTCTCACGGTGTCATGCACACACGTCTAAGGCCCCGGCGCAAGAGTGCGACAGGGGCCCTTGCGAATTGAGACTACATGACGCGGAACCGGCAGGGGAGGTCGGGTCGACCCCGCCCTGCCGGGTCGGCGGGCGTGGATGTGCTGGTCAGAGCGCCTGGGGCGGGTCAGGCGCCCAGCTCGTCGGCGGCGGTGGCGCTGCTGTCGCGCAGGAAGGTCGAGCAGCGCTCGGCCTCCTCCTTTTCGCCGATGGCGTCGGCCGCGGTCGCCAGCATGTGCAGCGAGCGCAGGAAGCCGCGGTTGGGCTCGTGCTCCCAGGGAACCGGGCCGTGGCCCTTCCACCCGGACCGGCGCAGCTGGTCCAGGCCCCGGTGGTAGCCGGTGCGGGCGTAGGCGTAGGTCGCCACCGGGTCGCCGGCGGCGAAGGCCCGTTCGGCGAGCGTGGCCCAGGCCGCGGAGTAGGTCGGGAACCGCGCCGCGACCGCGGCCGGGTCGTCAGGGCTTGCGGCCAGCGCCTCGCGTGCCTCGGTGTGGTCGGGCAGGCGCGTGGACGGGGGTTCTCCGAGCAGGTTCTTGTGCAGGTCCATGCGGTCCATCCTGCCAGCGTCGGCGCGCTGGGCATGGCCGCGCCCCCGGTCCGGCCCGGACCCGGCCCGGACCGGGGGCGCATACTGCGCGAACGCCGTGTGCGGCCGCCCGTCAGGAGAGCTTCTTGCCGGCCGACTTCAGGTGCTGGCAGCCCTCGACGACGCGCGCGGCCATACCGGCCTCGGCGGCCTTGCCGTAGGCGCGCGGGTCGTAGGCCTTCTTGCTGCCGATCTCGCCGTCGATCTTGAGCACGCCGTCGTAGTTCTTCATGACGTGGTCGACGATCGGGCGGGTGAACGCGTACTGCGTGTCGGTGTCGATGTTCATCTTGACGACGCCGTAGTCGATGGCGGCGTGGATCTCCTCGGTGGTGGAGCCGGAGCCGCCGTGGAAGACGAAGTCGAACGGCTTGTCGCGGCCGTGCTTCTCACCGACGGCCTGCTGCGCCTTCTGCAGCACCTCCGGGCGCAGCTTGACGAAGCCGGGCTTATAGGAGCCGTGCACGTTGCCGAAGGTCAGGGCGGTCATGTAGTAGCCCTTCTCGCCCAGGCCGAGCACCTCGGCGGTGCGCAGGGCGTCCTCGGGCGTGGTGTACAGCTTCTCGTTGATCTCGCCGACGATCCCGTCCTCCTCGCCGCCGACGACGCCGACCTCGATCTCCAGGATCGTGCGGGCCTCCTTGGACGTCGCGAGGAGCTCCTCGGCGATCCGCAGGTTCTCCTCCAGCTCGACCGCGGAGCCGTCCCACATGTGCGACTGGAACAGCGGCTCCTGGCCCTTGGCCACGCGCTCCTTGGAGATCTGCAGCAGCGGGCGGACGAAGCCGTCGAGCTTGTCCTTGGGGCAGTGGTCGGTGTGCAGGGCGATGTTGACCGGGTACTTGTCGGCGACGATGCGGGCGTATTCGGCGAAGGCGACCGAACCGGTGACCATGTCCTTGACCGTGGTGCCCGACAGGAACTCGGCGCCGCCGGTGGAGATCTGGATGATGCCGTCGCTCTCGGCCTCGGCGAATCCGCGCAGCGCGGCATGGAGGGTCTGACTGGAGGTCACGTTGATGGCCGGGTAGGCGAAGCCCTGGGCCTTCGCGTGGCCCAGCATCTGCGTGTAGACCTCGGGGGTCGCGATGGGCATGGTGTGACTCCCTGCTTGACCTGGTGTTTCGTCGGATCGCCCCGCGGTGTGACCGCCGGTGCGCTTGCAGCCAGTATTACGAAGTCGGGCGGACGGTAGGGGGTCTAGTCCAAATTGACGTGAGTCGTGGAAAGAGTGCATGGAGAGGGTTAAATACATGGGATCATGGGCTGAAAATGTCGACAATTCGGATAAACCCGGTTGCGCACGGTGGTGAAATCCGTGATTGATGCGGGTCTGTGCCCGCCCGGCGTCGATTGTCAGGGGTGATTCACGCTACATTCGGCTGCGTGGGACGACATCGCAATGATCCTCGCGGCGTTGGCCAGGTCGTGGCCATCGTGGGTGCGGTCGTGCTCTTCATCACCCTGGTCGTACTGGGTGGGTACTTCCTGTACCAGTCGCTGCCTGCGAGCAGCAGCAATGCCGTCATCTCCGAGGGCTCCGAGACGTCCGCCGACGCCAGATCCGAGGCGGCCAAGCAGGAGGTCGTCTACGTCAAGGTCCTCGGCGACTCCAGCGACGTGCTCGTCCGCGTCCCCGGAGGTGACGTTCTCACCGACGTGACCATGCGCCAGGGCCAGTACGTCAGCTTCGACGAGCCGTCCCTCGCCGTCACCATCGGCGACCCGGACGCGGTCGAGGTCTACGTCAACGGCGAGCGGATGAACGTCTCCGGCGAGGAGCCCGGCTACACCTTCACGGCCGAGGCACCCTGACCCCTGGCGGGACCGCGCCCGAAAGGTGCCCCGCGCCGACGGGTTCCGGCCGCAACTCGACGGGGCGCCACCGTCCGACCGGCGACCGGCCCGCCGAGACGGCTCACACGGCTCATACACGTGACCGCCGTGGAAGGCCGGACCCGGCCCTCCACGGCGGTCACGTCCGGAGCCCGGGAAACCCGGACCCCCGTCAGACGTCCAGGTCGGAGGCGTCGAACGCGGTGCGGTACTCCAGCCCCTCCCCGGTGACCTTCTCCTTAGCGCCCCGGTCCACGATGACGGCCACGCCGACGACCTCGGCCCCGGCATCGCGCAGCGCCTCCACCGCGGTCAGCACCGAGCCCCCCGTCGTGGAGGTGTCCTCGACCGCCAGCACCCGGCGGCCGGCGACGTCCGGGCCTTCGATGCGGCGCTGCAGGCCATGTGCCTTACCCGTCTTGCGGACCACGAACGCGTCCAGTCGGCGCCCCCGCGCGCCCGCGGCGTGCAGCATCGCGGCGGCCACCGGGTCGGCTCCGAGGGTCAGCCCGCCCACGGCGTCGTAGTCCAGGTCGGCCGTGGCATCCAGCATGACGCGCCCGACCAGCGGCGCGCTCTCGCCGTCGAGCGTGACGCGGCGCAGATCCACGTAGTAGTCGGCCTCGCGGCCCGAAGAAAGGGTGACCTTGCCGCGCACCACGGCCTTATCGTTGATGTGCCGAAGCAGGTCCTCACGATCGCTCATGACTCCTGAGCCTAGGACCTGCCGATCACCATCCTGAGCAGCCAAGAGGTGCGCATGGCGGATTCGATGACCGGACCGGTGCCGGTACGCGTGGAGGTGACCACCGACGACCGGGCCGCGGCCGCGGAGCTGGCGCGCTCGTCGGTCGAGCGCGGGCTCGTGGCCTGCGCCCAGGTCGGCGGCCCCATCACCAGCCACTACCGGTGGCAGGGAGAGGTGTGTGCCGACGAGGAGTGGACCGTTGTGCTGAAGACCAGCGCCGACCGGCTCGACGAGCTCACCGCGCACCTGGTCGCGGCACACTCCTACGACGTGCCGGAGATCGTCGCCGTCCGCATCGAGGGCGGTAACCCCGACTACCTGGAGTGGGTGGTGGCCGAGACCCGGCCCGACCCGGCGGCGCCGGGCACCCCGGGCGGCGCATGACCCCCTCCACTCTGGTCCTCCTGCACGACCCGGCGTTCACTCCCGAGCGGTGGAGCGAGCCGGCGGCGTGCCTGACCGGGCGGGGCGAGCGCGTCGTGGTCCCCCGGATCACCGACGCCGACCGGCCGCCGTACGCGGCCCGCTACATCGCCCGCGCCGCGCTGGAGATCGCCGCGGCGGACCCCGAGGCCCCGCTGCTGCTCGTCGCCGAGGGCGCCGCCGGTCCGCTGGTCCCGCAGGTGGCGGCGGCGCAGCGGGCCGCCCACCGCCCGGTCGCCGCCTACGTGCTGCTCGACGCCTGGCTGCCGCAGCCGGGCTCGCCCACCCGCGCCGAGCTCGTCGCGGCCCAGCTGCGCGCGGACGACCCCGCCGCCGACCCCGGGCCGCGCCGCCCGCCCGGCTTCTCCACCGAGCCGCTGCCGCTGGTCCAGGACTGGCCGGACGCCCCCTGCGGCTACCTGCTGACCGACGAGCACTACGCTTCCTGCGCCCGGCTGGCCGCCCTGCGCGACTGGCCGGTCGTGACGGCGACCGACGCGGGGGACACCGACCGCGCGGCGCTCGCCGACGCCCTGCTCGACCTCGTCCGCCGCCTGTAGCACCCCCGACCCGCCCGCATCGTCCGTCGATACTCCCGAGATCGACGGCGGGGCAGGGTGAGCGGCGGGCGGATAGGGCGAAATAGGGGAGGCGCGCCCGCCTCCCCATGCGGACGCGCCTCCGGGAACACCGCCGTGCGGCATTCCCTCGATTACCAGTCGGTTGGGAGGGCTGCCTCTGCGAGGAGGCCAGAAAACCGCTCCGTCAACCGTCCGGCAATCCCCGCCGGAGCCGTGCTCCGGCGGGTGCGCCGACCTGCGCCTCCCGCCCCCTCAGCGAGGAGCGTCCGGTCGGCGGACCGCCGGTGTCGGGTCCCGCCCCCTCGACGGGGCCGCGCGACACCGACGGTGCTGGGAGTGTGGTCTCTCGCTATCCACTCATCGGCGGCTTCCCCACTTCGCTGAGGAACGTCAGGGCCTGGTCGAGTTCGTCGGGCAGGACCGTGCTCCACACCTCGGCCTCGTGCCCGCGGCACGGCCCTTCGCGCAGCCGCCGCACGCTCGTGTCCAGCCCGGCGGAGCGACGGGTCAGCACCGCGATACGGGAACGGGTGAGCAGGGTGATCGTCTCTCCGCCGGTGAAGAACCGGCGCAGCTCGTGGCCGAGCACGATCAGCCGCGCGGTGCGCCGCCACGGGTCGATACCCGCGGCCAGCGCCACGACGACCAGTGCGTGGTCGGCCGGCGCCGGAGCCCCCTTCGCAGCCGTCCGGTACACCTCGGCGAGGCGTGTGCGCAGGTAGGCAGGGGTGGTCAGGCCGGTGAGGGGATCCTGGCAGTCGTCGCGGGACCGCCCGCCGTCGACCCACCCCTCGGCCACCGCGGTCATCAGGGCCAGTGGCGGGGCCGACCACCCCAGCACCTCGCCGAGCGCGGTGAAGTCGGCGAGTGTCGTCCCGATGGAGACCCCGGACCGCGCCCGGGCCTGCCCGAAGCGCACGCACGCCGCCGACATGTCGGTCTCCTCGAACGCCGCGGTGCAGAGGGATTCCACGGCCGGGGTCCACCAGTCGTCGGGCGGATCCCACCCGCTCGCCCGACTGCGGAGGCACCACAGCTCGCGCAACCGGCGACTGGATATGATCCGTTCCACCAGTTCAGAGCCCTCCACGTCGATCCCCATCCCGTCTGTGTCCGTTCGCTCGCCCATGTCTGCCCCGCGAAGGCTCCGGGCGGGCCCGCGCCCCCGTTCCGGCGGGCCCGTCCAGCGCCTTCACCCCCGAAGACAGCCATAGGTGGCGGCTATGACGCGAGTTAGAGATATTTTTTTCCTCGGGCCTTCCGCGGGGTGTTCCGGGAGGCCGGTGCCGAGGCGCGATGCCTCGGCGGTGCGGGGCGCCGAGCGAGGGCGCCGCGGGGCCGCACCGGCGGTGGTGAACGTGGCGAACCCAGGGCCGGAACAGCGGAAAGGCAGCGCATGACGGAACCGCAAGGTGATCACACTGAGCTACTCGTCGGTGACGCCGAACTTCTCGAACGGGTCCGAAGCGGAGATACCGCCGCTTACGCCACGCTCTACGAGCGGCACATCGACGCCGCGCGCGGGCTGGCCCGCCAACTCGTCCGCGGCGACGCCGAGGTCGACGACGTCGTCGCCGAGACCTTCACCCGCGTCTTCGGCGTGGTCCAGCGCGGCGGCGGCCCGGTCGACGGCTTCCGCCCCTACCTGCTCACGGCCGTCCGGCACGCCGTCTACGACCGCGCCCGCGGTGAGAAGCGCCAGGTCGTCACCGACGACATCGAGAAGTTCGACCGCGGCGAACCGTTCGTCGACCCCGCCCTGGAAGGGCTGGAGCGCTCCCTGATCGCCCGCGCCTTCCTCGCGCTGCGCCCCGAGTGGCAATCGGTGCTCTGGTACACCGAGATCGAGGGGATCAAGCCCGCCGAGGCCGCGACCATCCTCGGCAAGACCCCGAACAACGTCGCCGCGCTCGCCTACCGCGCCCGCGAGGGCCTGCGCGAGAAGTACCTGCAGATGCACCTGTCGGGCGGCGCCCCCGCCGAAAGCTGCCGCCCGGCGCTCGGCCTGCTCGGCGCCTACGTCCGCGGCGGCCTCGGCAAGCGCGACACCACCACCGTCGACCGGCACCTCGACGCGTGTGCCGACTGCCGCGAGGTCTACGCCGAGCTGATGGACGTCAACTTCGGTCTGCCCGGCATCATCCTGCCGCTGTTCGCCGGACCGGCCGCCGCCGGCTACCTCGCCTCCCTCCCCGGCGGAGCGCTCTCCGGCGGCTGGTGGGGCCGGATGTCCAAGGGCCGGCAGGCCGCGACCGCCGGGGCCGCCGCCACCGCTGTCGCCGCGGCCGCGGTCCTCGCCCTTGTCAGCAACGAGGAGGAGATCCCGACCGCACCCGGGCAGCCACCGGTCGCGGCCGCTCCCCCGCCGCAGGCTCCCCCGCCGAACACCCCGGAACCCCACGCCCCCGACCCGGCCGCACCGGATCCGGAGGATCCCCGGCCCGACCCCCCCGACGCCGAAGAACCGGCGCCCCCGGCCCCCGCGGCCCCGCCCGGCGCCCCTCCCGCCGGTTCGCCGGCCGATCCCCCCGCGGAACCTGCCGCTCCCGGGGCACCGCCCCCGGGGGAACCGGCCGCTCCCGGAGCGCCGCCGCCGGAGGCCGCCGCCCCCGACCCTCCGGCCGTCTCCCCGCCCCCGCCGCGTGAACCCGGCGCCCCCCCGATCCCGCCCCGGGAGCCGGGTGACACGCCGCCCCCGCCCTCGAACCCCGACGTTCCTCCACCTCCGCCACCCACGCCCGGCGCTCCCGAGTTCTCCGCCGAGATCGACCCGGTCGGCGCGCTCGTGCCGGGCCGCCCCGGCATCATCGTCATCTCCGTCCGCAACCTCGGCGCCGACGCCGGCGCCGACGTGGTCGCCGAGGTCGACCTCCCCTCCGGCGTCGCGGTGCGCGGCACGGCGCGCAGGGGCAGTGCGGCGCCGTTCGCCCCCGGCACCGACGGCTGGAGCTGCGCCGCCACCGCCGAGGGCGCCCAGTGCGTCCGCTCCGGCCTCGACTCCGGCACGTCCAGCACCCAGTACCTGGATGTCCTCGTCTCCCCGGCGGCCCGTGCCGGTGCCCCGCCGAGCCTCGCCGTGAGCGCCGGCGATGCCCGGACGACGGCGACCGGCTCGCACGGCGTCGATCCCGGCGGGCAGCCGGCGCGGTTCGCCGCGGCCGGGCAGGTGCGCACCGAAAGCGTCGGAAACGCGCTGCTGACCTGCGAGGACGAGGAGAGGAAGGACCGCTGGCCGTGGTGGCCCGTCGTGCTGAACCGGTCGGCCGACGGGGCCGGACCCTCCGTTTCCCCCGGCCCTGCCGCCCCCGAGGCCGACGAACGGCGGGTGCCCGCCGCACCCTCCGATGCGCCGCCCATCGACCTGCCTCCCGAGGTCGGGGACTCCGCGGTCGACGCGGCCACACCGGACACGGAACCCTCCTCGGATCCCTCGACCTCGGCCCCCGACACCCCGTCCGATGCCGAAAGCGGCCCCGAGGCCCCGGCGCAGGGGCCCGCCGAGGACGAGAAGGCGAAGGAGGGGAAGGACGAGGAGGAGCAGGCGGTCGAGGACATGCTCACCCCGCCCGACGAGGGCGACGGCGCGTGCGCCCAGGCGCTGCGGCGCGAGGGCGACCTGCGCGACAACGACATGTGGGACATGCGCCCGCTGGACCTCGACGGCGACCCCGGCACCACGATGTCCAGCTCGGTCCGGTGGTCCCTGCCCGAGGGCGGCGGCGTCCGCTGGGCCGGGCTCTACTTCTCCGGTTCGGGCATGTCCCCCCGGTCGGCCACGGCCAAGCTGCGCGGACCCGCGTCGGACGCCTACGTCGAGGTCCGCGCCGACGAGGTCGGCCGGGCGCGACTCCCCGGCTACCCCGTCTACCAGGCGTTCGCCGACATCACCGGCATCGTTCGGGCGCAGGGCGGCGGCGAGTGGTGGGTCGCAGACGTCCCGACGAAGACCGGCATGGGCACGTACGCGGGGTGGAGCATGGTCGTGGTGCTGGAGGACCCCGCCGCGCCCTACAACCAGGCGATGGTCCTGGAGACGACCGACAGCGTCTTCCACGACGAGGAGGGCCTGCGCTTCCCCCTGGCCGGACTGCTCCCGGCCGCCGTCCCGGCGACCGTCGACGTCGTCGCGTGGGAGGGCGACGCCGACCTGGTGGGCGACCGGGTGCTGCTCAACGGTGCCGCGCTCACCCCGGAGGGAGGCGATCGGGATCCCGACAACGCGTTCTCAAGCTCCGCGCGCGGCGCCGTCGGCCCGCCGCTGACGTTCGGTACCGACGTCGTCCGGTTCACCCCGACCCTGCCCCGGGACCCCCAGGTCCGCCTGGTGACCCAGGGAGACGCGTTCGTGGCGGGGGTGGTGGCGGTGACGGCTCCGATGCGGACATGACGACAGGCCCGCATCCGAACGACCGCAGATCCCCGCCGCGGACGGGATCCACGCAGCTGGCGGTGGTGACCGGGGCGTCACGTCGGGCCATCGGCTGCCGGAGGGGGCACGCAAACCGAGACAGACTTGGTTAGGCTGTGGCCCGGCCTTGTCTATTGGCCGAGTGCCGATCGTTGGAATGACCCGGTACGTGCCCCCAGGTCCGGGTGACCAGCACAATGGGAAGGGGCGGTGTCGCGTGGATCGCTGCGCGCTGTTCGTGGACGCCGGCTACCTCCTTGCCGACGGTGCGATGGCTGTGCACGGAACCCGCAACCGGGATTCCGTGTCGTGGGATTACGCGGGACTCGTTCAGCTCCTCAATGAGGTGGCGCGTGACCGCACGGGACTTCCTCTGCTGCGCTGCTACTGGTACGAGGCGACGGCCGACGGCCGCCGCACCCAGGAGCAGGACGGCATCGCGGACATTCCCGGCATCAAGTTCCGAGCCGCGCGTATCCGTCCCGGCAGACGGGAGGGCGTCGAGAGCTATGTGCAACGGGACCTGACCACCCTCGCGCGCACGGGTGTGCTGTGCGAAGCGGTCCTGGTCAGCGGTGACGAGGACATGGCACAGGTCGTGTCGGACGTCCAGGACCTCGGAGTGCGGGTCACCGTCGTGCACATCTCCGTCGAGGGCAACTGGACCATCTCGCGGGCGCTGCGCCGCGAGTGCGACGACCTGATCGAGATCGGGGCCGGGCACCTGCGCCCGTACGTCAACCTCCTCTCCGCCACCGGCGGCGAGTCGACCGAGACCACCACCCCGCTCACCAACGGGCGCTCCCGCAGCGGCCCGGACGTGACGCGCCGCCCCGTCACCGCGACCGCCGCGTCATCCCGGGTGGAACCCGCGGCCGCCGACTCGGGCGGACTGGAGGCGATGTTCGCCTCCACCGGCGCCCAGCAGGCGATGACCGGCAGCGCCATGGACCAGTTGCGCGCCATGCGCCAGAGCATCGCCCAGCAGCGCGGCGACCACCTCGCGCCGCAGGCCGGCGCGGACACCGGCCGCGCCAACCCGTCCGGGCCCATCGACGCCAACGGATTCCCGTCCGGCGGGTACCCGCCGCCGCAGCGCAGACGCGGTGAGGAGCCCACCGGCGGCCAGCCGTCCATGCTCGCCAATCCGCCCACCGGGCCGCAGACCGGCTTCGGCGGAGTCGGCGGTGGAACCGGGGCGCACCCCGGGATGCGCGACGTGGTGCAGAACGGCTACGGCGGACCGGGGCAGGGCGGCGGGGCCACCGGCCACCAGCTGGGCGCCCATCAGCAGAGCGGGCACCAGCCCCCCGGCCACCACGACCCCATGATGGGCGGCGCGGCGGGATACGATCGGGGGGCACCGCCGGGCCGTGGGGCACCGCCACCGGGGGTCGACCCACGGGATCCCCGCTACCGGCCGCACACCGGCGAGAATCCGGCGTACGGAGGTAACACCGGCCCAAACCCTACCTTTGGGGCCAGCACGGAAACTGAATCCGGATTCGGCGGATCACACGGACCACCTCCGGGACCCGGATCCGCCGCTGGCCCCCGCCTCGAACAACCCGCCGCTCACGGCCCCTACGGCCCCACACCCCCGGGAGTGGGCCGCCTCGGGCCCGGAGCGGCATCGGCATATTCGATCGACGACGCCGTGAATGCCGCGCGCCAGGAGGGGAACGACTTCGCCGAGTCGATCGCGCGGGACGCGCCGACACTGTGGTTGGAGGCGGTGCTCGCGAGTCGTCCGCGAATGCCGTCCGACCTCGAAGCACGGCTGCTGCAGGGGTCGGCGCTGCCGATCGACTTCCTGCTGCGCGACGAAGTCCGCGACGCGCTGCGGAACGGCTTCTGGAGTGCCCTGGAACGTGCCCGCGGCTGACAGGACACCGAATCCGGGGCCGCGGACGCGAACAGGGACCTAGGGAGGCTGGCAGTGACCCGCGTGACCACAGCCGATCTCGACCGGCTGGAATTCAGGGCGGTCCAGTCCGGCGACCACACCGACGCCGCACGGGAACTCATCGCACTGGCCAACCGGGTCGAGTCCGACAGTGAGATCTCCCGCGCCGAGCTCTTCGTGCGGGCAGGCGAGCAGTGGGAGATGGCCCAGGAGTTCGACCGGGCCACCGCCGCCTACCAGCGCGCCATCGACGACGGCGGCATCACCGTCATCGACGCCCGCGCGCTGCTGGCGGGGGCACTGCTCGAACTGGACCGCACCGAGGCCGCCTACGCGCAGCTGGAGCGGCTGCGCGGCGAGGGCCCGCGCAACCTGCCCACCTACATCACCATCGCCGAGACCCTGCAGGCCCACGGCGACCTGCGGGGCGCCCACGACTGGTCGACGCTGGGCGTGGAGCGGTTCCGACACCAGGACGTCTCGCCCTACGTGCACGACCTGCTCATGGAACTGGTGCGCACCCGCTTCCGGATCCGAATGGACCTGAACCTGACCGAGGACGCCCTGGACCGCCTCCTCGACGACGAGTAGCCCCCGCTCCCCGTTGATCTGGGCGGAGTGCACCGAATAGTCGGCGGCGGTATCGGGTGCACTCCGCCGAGATCAACGGAAGGGGCGGAGCAGTGCCCGGCCGTGGGCGTAGGCGTCGGCCAGGCTGCCGCCGCTATAGGTGACCCGCGCGATACCGTCCAGATGGTGGTCGGTGCTGCCTGCGCGCTCACATTCCTCGCTCGCTTTGCCGACGATGAGTGTCGGCCTTCGGCTAGTCGTCATCGTCAGCTCCGCTCACTGCGTCGTGTTCGCGTCGTAGTTGACCGCCACCGAGTGCGCCAAATGGCGGAAGAGCGGAGCGTCCGACATCGAGTCGCCGTAGGCCACGCACTGCTCGCGCGCGATGCCGGTGCGGCGCAGCACCTCCTCCACGATCCGCGGTTTGTCGGCGGGAGTGAGAATGTTCTCCGGCACCGGTGGTTCGGTGAACGGCAGCGCCGGGAACCGGGAGGCGACGACCTCGTCGAAACCGAAGTCGAGCAGCCGCTCGGCGTAGAAGTCGGGGGACATGGTGATCACCAGCGAACGCCCGCCTTGCGCGCGGATATCCCCGCACACGTCGGCGATTCCGTCGAGGAAGGGGCCGTCTCGGAACGCCTGTTCGACGAGCCCGTCGGTGAGCATCGGCCAGATCCCGGGCAGCGCGGCCGCGAAGCCGCGGGTGTCGATCTCGCCGTCGGCCAGGGCCCGTTCCAGGGCGCGCAGTTCCGCCCGGGTGCCGGTGACCCGTGCGATCTCCAGGCTGGCGCTCGTACCCTTGAGCAGGGTGCCGTCCATGTCGAACACGTGCAGGTGGTTCATCGCGCTGTCGGACACACCCTCTCGTGTATCACGGACCCAGAACGCTCCGCGACCTGATTTTCACCCCGACACGCCCCTATGTTGAGGTGTTCCCGATCGGCGGCCACAAGATGTAGTATCTCTCCCGCTGATGGTTCACCAGCCCGTCGCGTCGTTCGACGGGGGTGAGGCAAGAGGGAACCCGGTGCGAATCCGGGACTGCCCCGCAGCGGTGAGCGGGAACGAACGCCATCCCGACGGCACTGGGCGCCACGCCATGGCCCCCGGGAAGCCGATGGCCGGTAGGCGGAGGACCAAGGCCCCACACGGGCCGCAGCGCGCCCTCCAACGCCCGCGAGTCCGAAGACCTGCCATCGGTGTGTACGCGTCCGGCGTGCACGGTAACGGGGCTTCGAGGGCGGGCCGCCGCGACGAATCAGGGGATGAACCTCCCGCCGAACACGGTGCGGGACGGTCTGTTCCCGCGTGTTCTGGTGCGCGCCGACCTTCGACACCCCAACCGGTTGTCGTCTACCTGGTTGGAGCCACCATGACCCTCGATCTCGACGTTGCCGCGGCACAGCCCGCGCGCGCGGTTCCCGCGAGCGATCCGATGGAGCGGGTCAGGCAGGTCGTACACGAGGCGTGCGCCGGGCTGACGGGGGTGTCGGCCGAGACGGTCATCGAGGAGACACGGCGCGGCCTCTACCCGGGCATCGGCCCCGCGGAACTGGAGCTCGCGCTGGTCATGGCGGCGCGCACGTTCGTCGAGGCCGACCCCGGCTACTCGCACGTCGCCGCCCGCCTCCTGCTGGACAAGCTCCGCCGCGAGGCGCTGACCTTCCTCTCCGGCACCTTCGACGAGGCCGACCAGGCCCAGATGGCCGACCGCTACACCGACTACCTCAAGGCCTATGTCACCCGCGGCGTGGAGCTGGGCCAGCTCGACCCGCGGCTGGCCACCTTCGACCTCGCCCGCCTCGGCGCCGCCCTGCGTCCCGAGCGCGACCTGGACTTCACCTTCCTGGGCCTGCAGACGCTCTACGACCGCTACTTCCTGCACAGCGGCGGGACGCGCTACGAGCTGCCGCAGGCGTTCTTCATGCGCGTCGCCATGGGCCTGGCCCTCAACGAGGACGACCGCGAGGCGCGCGCCATCGAGTTCTACAGCCTGCTGTCGTCGTTCGACTTCATGTGCTCCACGCCGACCCTCTTCAACGCCGGCACCCAGCGTGCCCAGCTGTCCTCCTGCTTCCTGACCACGGTCGGCGACGACCTGCAGTCGATCTTCCACGGCATCAGCAACAACGCCCTGCTGTCCAAGTACTCCGGCGGCCTGGGCAACGACTGGACCCCGGTCCGCGGCATCGGCGCCCACATCAAGGGCACCAACGGCCAGAGCCAGGGCGTCGTCCCCTTCCTCAAGATCGCCAACGATACAGCCGTGGCTGTCAATCAGGGTGGAAAAAGGAAGGGCGCCGTCTGTGCGTACCTGGAGACGTGGCACATCGACATCGAGGAATTCCTCGACCTGCGCAAGAACACCGGCGACGAGCGGCGCCGCACGCACGACATGAACACCGCCAACTGGGTGCCCGACCTGTTCCTACAGCGGGTCGAGGCCGACGGCGAGTGGACGCTGTTCTCCCCCGACGAGGTGCCCGACCTGCACGAGAAGTACGGGACCGCGTTCGCCGAGGCCTACACCGCCTACGAGCGGGCCGCCGACGCCGGCGAGGTCAAGGTGTGGCGGCGGGTGCGCGCCGTCGACCTGTGGCGGCGCATGCTCACCATGCTGTTCGAGACCGGGCACCCCTGGATCACCTTCAAGGACCCGTGCAACCTGCGTTCGCCGCAGCAGCACACCGGGGTGGTGCACTCGTCCAACCTGTGCACCGAGATCACGCTGAACACCGACGCCGACGAGGTCGCCGTGTGCAACCTCGGCTCGGTCAACCTCGCCCAGCACGTGACCGAGGACGGTATCGACGCCGAGCGGCTGCGCCGCACAGTGCACACCGCGGTGCGCATGCTGGACAACGTCATCGACGTGAACTTCTACACGATCCCCGAGGCCGAGCGGGCCAACATGCGGCACCGGCCGGTCGGCCTGGGCCTCATGGGCTTCCAGGACGCGCTGTTCAAGCTGCGGCTGCCGATGGCGTCGCAGGGCGCGGTGGAGTTCGCCGACGAGAGCATGGAGCTGATCTCCTACCACGCCATCACCGCGTCGACGGACCTGGCGGCCGAGCGCGGCGCGTACGCGACCTTCGACGGCTCGCTGTGGAGCAAGGGCGTGCTGCCGATCGACTCGCTGCGCCTGCTCGGCGAGGCGCGCGGCGGCGACCTCGACGTCGACACCACGGCCCGGCTGGACTGGGAGAACCTGCGGGAGCGGGTGCGCACCGTCGGGATGCGCAACTCCAACGTCATGGCGATCGCGCCGACGGCGACCATCGCCAACATCACCGGCGTCGGCCAGTCGATCGAGCCGATCTACCGGAACCTGTACGTGAAGTCGAACATGTCCGGCGACTTCACCGTCGTCAACCCCTACCTGGTGCGCGACCTCAAGGAGCGCGGACTGTGGGACGACGACATGGTCGCGCGGCTCAAGCTGTACGACGGCAGCCTGGGCGCGATCGACCGGGTGCCCGGCGACCTCAAGGACCTGTACGCCACCGCGTTCGAGGTCGATCCGTCGTGGCTGGTCGACGCCGGCTCGCGTCGCCAGAAGTGGCTCGACCAGGCACAGTCGCTCAACCTGTACATGGCGGCGCCGAGCGGCCGCAAGCTCGACGAGCTGTACCGCCGGGCCTGGCGCAAGGGGCTCAAGACCACGTACTACCTGCGCTCGCAGAGCGCCACGCACGTGGAGAAGAGCACCCTGAAGGGAACCGACGGCAAGCTGAACGCGGTCGCCGCCACCCCGGCCGCTCCCGCTGCCGCGCCGTCGCCCGCCCCGGCCCCGGTCCCGGCGGTGTCGCCGTCCCCGTCACCGGCGCCCGCCCCCGCGCCCGAGCCCGCCTCCACGGCTCCCGACATCGACCCGGACGCCGCCTCCTCCTGCTCCATCGACGACCCCGACTGCGAAGCCTGCCAGTAGAAGCGTCCGCAGCCGCCCTCCGCAGACCCGAAGGATCCGAACACCCCATGACGACGACCCACGAACCGGACACCACCGGCCTCGGCGCGATCGAGCGCGACGCCGAGCGCGTCAACGTCGACGACAAGGCGATGATCAACGCCCGCGCCGACGTCAACCAGCTGCTCCCGCTCAAGTACACCTGGGCGTGGGACAAGTACCTGGCCGGGTGCAACAACCACTGGATGCCGACCGAGGTCGCCATGCAGGCCGACATCGCGCTGTGGAAGTCGCGGGACGGCCTCACCGACGACGAGCGGCTCATGCTCAAGCGCAACCTGGGCTTCTTCGCCACGGCGGAGTCGCTGGTGGCCAACAACATCGTGCTCGCGGTGTACCGGCAGCTGACCAACCCCGAGTGCCGCCAGTACCTGCTGCGCCAGGCCTTCGAGGAGGCCGTGCACACGCACACCTTCCAGTACATCTGCGAGAGCCTCGGCCTGGACGAGGGCGAGCTGTTCAACATGTACCGGGAGGTCCCCTCCATCACGGAGAAGGACGCGTGGGCGCTGAAGTACACGCAGAACCTGGAGGACCCCGACTTCCGGACCGGGACGCCGGAGGCGGACCAGGCGTTCCTGCGGGACCTGGTGGCGTTCTACGTGATCTTCGAGGGGATGTGGTTCTACACCGGCTTCGCGCAGATCCTGTCGCTGGGACGGCGCAACAAGATGGTCGGCATCGCCGAGCAGTACCAGTACATCCTGCGCGACGAGTCGATCCACCTGAACTTCGGGATCGACGTGATCAACCAGATCAAGATCGAGAACCCGCACCTGTGGACCGAGGAGTTCCAGGCCGAGGTGCGCACCATGCTCACCGAGGCCTGCGCCCTGGAGGTCGCCTACGGGCGGGAGACCATGCCGCGCGGCATCCTCGGCCTCAACGCCGACCTGTGTGAGCAGTACATGCACTTCATCACCGATCGCCGCGCCGAGCAGATCGGCCTGGCTCCGATCTTCGGCCGGACGGAGAACCCGTTCCCGTGGATGTCGGAGATGATGGACCTGAAGAAGGAGAAGAACTTCTTCGAGACCAGGGTCATCGAGTACCAGACCGGCGGCGGGCTCGACTGGGACTGATCGGTCGGCAGGCCACCGGCGGGGTCCGGTGCGGCGGGTTGCCCGCCGCACCGGACCCTTTTCGTGTCCGACGCGACACGCGCGATCGACGCATTACACCCTAAACCATCCACCGTTCATATAACTTTATTACGTATACAGATGGAATCGCCGGCGGATGGAGAAGGGATGGCCGCCATGGCCAGGGCACGACTGCACGACGGAAGCCGGATCGAGTTCGAGGTGAGCGGCACCGGCCCCGCCGTGCTGCTCCCGGTCGACCCGCGGCCGGCCGAGGAGGAGAAGGCCGACGAGCTGCGGACGTGGGGCGTCGACCCCGCGCTGGGCCGCTCCCTCGTCGACGGCCTGACCGGTGCGTTCCGCGTGGTGGCCTTCGACTACGAGGGGCACGTCATGGCGCACCCGAAGCCCGACACGCTCACGCCCAAGGCCGTCGCCGCCGACATCCTCGCCGTCGCCGACGCGGCGGGCGCTGACCGGTTCGCCTACTACGGCTACTCGTGGCTCGCCCTGAGCGGACTCCAGCTCGCCCTCCGCACCGACCGCCTCACCGCTCTGGCCATGGGCGGCTTCCCTCCCCTGGACGGCCCGTACGCCGAGATGCTCCGCGTCACGACGGCGACCCACGCCATGACCACGGGCGAAGCGGCGACGGCCGCGGGCGGCGACGACCGGCCGACCGACGTCCCCGAGGCCGAGCCGGGCGCCGAGTGGGGCGAGTCCGCAGACAGCGGAGAGTTCGACTGGGACTCCGTCGACGTCACCATGAGCGCGTCCCAGACCCGCCAGTTCGTCACCCTGTACGAGGCCCTGGCATCCTTCGACGACCGCGCGGCCCAGCAGGAGGTGGGGTGCCCCCGCCTCTGCTTCGCCGGTACGGCCGACACCATCCGCTACGGCCCCCGCTGGGGCGACGTCGTCGTCGACATCGCCGGCATCCTCACCGCAACCCGCCCCGAACTCCGGTCCCTCGGCTGGGAGGTGCACCTTCTCGACGGCCTCGACCACACCGCAGCCATGCAGCCGGACCAGGTCCTCCCGATCCTCCGCCCCTGGCTGGAGGCGAACGCTACCGTGTGACCCCGGTGCACCTCCACCGCCGCACAGGCCCCGTGGAATGATCCATGGGCAGGCATGAGTCGGCTTCGACCGTGAACGGGGGACGATGTTCGCGATATCCCTGGGCGACGACGGCGCGGAGCTGCGCCCGCTGGAACCGTGGCATGCCGAGGAGTTCCTGGCCCATATGGACCGGGGGCGGGACTTCATCGGGCAGCACATCGCGCTGGCCGACGCGGTGACGGATCCGGTGTCCAGCCAGGCGTTCCTTCGCATGTACGCGGAGAAGGCCGCAGCCGACACCGGCCGGATCTACGGCATCTGGGCGGAGGGCGCGCTGGTCGGCGGTGTCCTCTTCCGAACCATGGACGTTCACCTCGGCGTCGCCGAGGCGGGCTGCTGGCTGGAGCCGTCGGCGGTCGGCCGAGGCCTGGTGACGCGGGCCGCCCGAGTGATCATCGACTGGGCCATCGAGGAGCGCGGCATCCACCGCGTGGAATGGCGCGTCTCAGCGGACAACACCGCCAGCATCGCCGTCGCCCAACGCCTGGGCATGGTCCGGGACGGCGTGCTGCGGGAGAGCTACCCGTACCGCGGCAAGCGTCTCGACATGGAAGTCTGGTCAATCCTCGCCCCCGAATGGCGAGACACCACACAGCAGTCACAGGCCATGTGACAGCCGAAAATCCTTTCGCCGGATCTCTATTCCAGTACCTTCTCTGGTCGACCAGGGGGTGCAGGATCTCGCGCCGGGTGTGAAGGAATGGACGACTTCTAGCTCGTTTGATGGTTCATCGGTGCTGTGCAGAACTGGTGACATTCCTCTCCGGAGGGCCTCCGAACAACGAAAACAATCTCCCTGATCCGGATGATCGGCGAGCGCATTGTGACGGGAACTCTTAGTCCGTCATGCAGCGGACGCTCTGCCCTTCGAGGGTCAGATCTCTGTATCTTCTCGCATGGCGCAGTGAATGCTTTCCAGGTGTCAGTCTTCGGGCCGGGGAACAGGATTCAGCGCGAGGGCTGTGGCCAAGGCTCCTCCCCACCACAGTTGGTACCAGAAGACGTCGTGCGCGTCGCTCCAGGGAAAGGTTCCCACTGCGGTACCGACCAGCATGCCTATGGCAAGCAGCCGCACCCCGTACAGCGTGTAGGAGTACGGACCGGGAACGTCCCGGGCGAATACGCAGGCGGCCAGTGTGATCCCTGCCAGAGTCAGGACGATCAAGAAGACGCGGTGGCTCACCGGATCAGGCAGTGGCTCGCCCCAACCCCAAACTACGAGCGTCAACGTCGCGACTGTGACAAAGATACCTTTGAAAAGTGCAGGGACCCCCGAGGATCGCTGAGTGGTATCGGTCGTTGCATGGCCGAGGCGGCTGTTCATGACGGAACCTTTCGTTGAGCGTAGACCTCTACTTGCACGACGGATGGTATCGGCACGCCTTCCGATTGCAGCACCTCTTGAGTGGCAGGCAAGGAGCGCACGCGAGGATGACGCACGCGATACATGATGGCACGGCGATGTCGGCTTGGCCGAGAATATGCAGGCTGTCTTGGTCTTCGCCGAGCCGGAGAAGCATGGATCGGCGCCGCGTGGTGTCGCCTTGCCGTGCCTCATAGAAGGCTACGGACTCATCACCCTTCTGTCGTAGCAGAGCAGTAAGTTCCCCACCTCCCTCGATCCGGTGAGTCATGCCCTTGAGATCTTCGTCTTCGCCCGTCCCCAAGGATTTCTGAATGTCAAGGGGGCCATCAGGAAGCTCACTGGTGAGAAGCCGCCGAGAAGTCGTGGAGCCTTCCGCTCTTCGCCATGCCCGCTGAGATTCCTTCGTGGTCAGCTCACGAGCTACATCCAGCGTGAGCCGAGCTGCTGGTCAAGTCCAGCATGCGAGTGGAGAGTGCGGTGGCGGGTCGGCCGGATGTGGACGCTCGGTAGCGCCGGGCCTAGAGGACGTTTCGGGAAGTCGAATCATGAACAGTTTTCCGGCGAGATGATTTGGTCGCGCTTCGCGCGCTTCTTCTTGTGCTGATTCCCTGCGGCGAGGGTTTCCCCCCCACTGTCCGCCATTGTGGTGTGGGTATGTGAGGAGGCTCTCTCCCTGCTCGTTCCGGCGATGGCCATGGGATTTTATTTCGCAGATCGGACATCGCCGGATGCTTGCCCATGATCATCGCGTGGAAATTGGTGCAAATCGGGCATTTTGACTCCTTTGTTCGCGGTGATCTGCAGTCAGGAGTGCGCCGGGGCGGTCGTCCATGAATCGAAATGTCGGACGCGACTGGCACCATGGCAGATTCCAGTTTCCCTTCCACTCCGGAGGTACCCATGGCCCCCCGAAACTTCTCCGGACAGTTCTCGGATTGGCCCATCCACGTGATCATCGCGGTAGTGATTCTGTTGTTCATCGTCGCGATCAGCTGAAACCGACGCGTGGTTCTCTCCGCCGACGTTTCACCGGTCGACCCTGTGACCGGTGAGGGCCCGACGGGTGAGGGGCCGGGGGGCGGTGCCACTGCCCCCGGCCCCTCACAACTCACTGCGGAGTGCGGGTCTCCCGATCCAGGTCAGGCGGCCGGGAGGGCTTCCTGTTCCTGGGCGTCGAGCATGTCCTGGGTCTGTTCGGTCAGGGGTTCGTCGGCGTCCGGGGCGTCGGCGTCGACGTCGGCTCTGGGGACGCCCGGGCAGGTGGTGGTGCTGCCGGGCAGGATGCCGTCGATGAGGTAGTCGTCGATCTGCTCGGTGACGCAGGCGTAGTCCTCGCCGCCGTAGTAGCCGTGGTGGCCGTCGTCCTCGACGATGATGAGGCTGTTGCGGAGCCGCTTGGCCATCGCCGGTCCGGCCTCGTAGGGGGCCTGGGGGTCGTACTCGCCCTGGACGACCACGCCGGTCGGGTAGCCGTCGCGTTTCACGTCCACGAGTTTCTCGGGCCGCTCGTAGGAGAGGAAGGTGCACGGGTTGGGCGCGGCGACGCTGACACCCCAGCCGTAGGGGTGGTTCTCCCGGTAGTCGCGCATGTCGCGGTAGTAGACGTTGAGGTCGGTGGGCCAGTCGGCCTCGCACAGCACCGTGCTGTAGGTGCCGTTGACCAGCTCTTCCCGGGTCTTGGTCGCCACGAGCCCGGCGGCTTCCGCGGCGTCCTCGGCGTCGGCCTGGGCGTCGGCGTCGGGCTCCTCGTCGTCCTCGTCGAGTGGGACGCCGTCGCGCAGCTTCGTCAGGATCTCCGCGAGCATGGTCCACTCGCCCTGCCACCGGGAGAGCGCGCCGACGAAGGCGTCGAACTCGCTGCGGCCGAAGCCGTCGACCGGTTCTTCATGCAGCTGCTGGGCCAGGTCCTCGATGAGGCCGCGCACCGCCTTGGCGTCGGCGCCCAGCCCGAGCTTGTCGTCGTTGTCCGCGGCCCAACCGGAGAACCGCTCGACGTTCTCGGTGAACGTCTTCGAGGTCTCCAGGAAGTCGTCGCGCCAGATGAGGTCCGGGTTCATGGAGGAGTCGAGGACGCTGCGGTCCAGCTGCCCCGGGAAGAGGCTGCCGTAGACGGCGCCGAGGTAGGTGCCATAGGAGTAGCCGAGGAAGTTGGTCTTCTCTTCCCCGAGCACGCCGCGGATGACGTCCATGTCGCGGGCGGTGTTCGCGGTGCTGATGTGGGGGCGCAGCGACCCGCCGAACCGGTTGCAGCCCTGCTCCTCTGAGCGTGCCGTCTCGGCGAAGTTGTGCAGTTCGGCGTCGGTGGGCCGGGACGGCAGATCGTAGTCGGCGGGGTCCGGCGCCGAGCAGTTGAGGTTGGTGGACTGCCCGACTCCGCGCGGGTCGAAGCCGATGAGGTCGTAGACTTCGCCGATCTTCTGGTCGCCGAGGTAGGCCGGCATCTCCAGCCCGGGGCCGCCCGGCCCGCCGGGGTTGAGGAGGAGGATGCCGCGCCGGTTCTCCTCGTCGGTGGCCTTGCGTCGGGAGATCGCGACGCGGATCTTCTCGCCCTTGGGGTTGGCGTAGTCCATCGGGACGGTGATTCTGGAGCACTCCAGGTCCTCGGCCTCCGTCCCCTCCTCTCCTTCTCCGATCTCGCAGGGTTTCCAGGAGATTTTCTGCTGGTAGAAGCTCTTGAGCTCGGGGGCGACGGCGTCGTTCGGTTCGGCCGCGGCGGGCGGTGCCCAGGCGAGCACACCGCCCATCGCGACGAGGCCGAGCATGCTCCCGGCGGTGCCGAGGCGCCTGCCGGTTCTGCTGCTGAAGTCCACAGCCTGTCCTTCCGGTGGGGATCGCCGGCCTCACGCGCTGTGACGCGAAAGGGGCGATGTCGGATGCGACGGTGGACGAGCCTAGGCAGGCCGGTGTGCCGCGCGGAACCGCTGAAAGTTGTAGTTCTTGTGGCTAGAACGGTGGTCGGTGCCGGAGGTGCGGCACATCGGGGCGCGACCCCTGGGCTCCCCCGGAGGGGCCGGTGGGGGGAGCCCGGGCGGCCGCGGCCTCAGCCCTTCCGGGCGTCCCTCCGCATCAGCCAGAGGAAGAACGGTGCCCCGCACAGGGAGGTGAGGATGCCGACGGGGATCTCCTCCGGTGAGGCCAGGGTGCGGGCCGCGAGGTCGGCGAGGACGAGGAAGACCGCGCCGAGGAGGGTGGCCACCGGCAGGACCCGGCGGTGGTCGGAGCCGACGAGCAGGCGGGCGATGTGCGGCATCATCAGACCGACGAAGCCGATCGGCCCGCTGACCGCCACCAACACTCCGGTGGCCAGCGAGGTGAGCACGAACACCAGGGCCCGGAACCGGTCGGCGCTCAGCCCGATGCCCGTCGCCATCTCGTCGCCGAGCTGGAAGACGTTGAGCGCGCCCGCCTGGGCGCCGAGCAGGACCAGGACGACGAGCACCGTGATCAGCGGCAGCGTCAGCATGTCCCAGGTCGTTCCGCCGAGCCCGCCCAGGGTCCAGCGCATGACCTGCTTGGCGGCGTGCGGCTCGCTCGACATGATGATGACCAGGCTCGCGGCGGCCGACAGCACCTGGGCGACCACGACCCCGGACAGGATGAGCCGGATGGTGGTCAGCCTCCCGCCGGACCGGGCCAGGGTGTAGACGATGAGCAGGGCGGCGAGCGCGCCGAGGAACGCCGCCAGCGGGACGGAGTACATCCCCAGCACGGTGATGCCCGCGATCGTCACCAGCACCGCACCGAAGGTGGCGCCGGACGACACCCCGAGCAGCAGGGGGTCGGCCAGCGGGTTGCGGACCAGCGTCTGCAGTACCGCACCGACCATCGCCAGGCCGGCGCCGACCACGGCCGCCAGCAGCACCCGGGGCAGCCGCGCGGTCAGCACGATCCGCTCGTGGGCCACCGACCAGGTCGGCTCGACGGCGCCGGGCACGACCTGGTGGGCCAGGATCCGCCAGGTGTCGGCGAAGGAGATCCCCACCGATCCGACGATGATGCCGAAGGTGACGGCGATCGGGAGCACGGCCAGCAGGACCGCCACCACCAGCGGAGCGGGAAGGTGACGCCGCCGGAGCACCCGGCGCCACCCCCGCCACCCTTGCCGCTCCTGCCGCCCACTGTTCGCGTCGGGTTCGTTCGGCCTGTGTGTCCCGCCGTCGCCGCGCCGCCGGGACGCGGCCCCCGGTCCCCGCGGGGTGGGGCCCGACGACGCGTCGGACGTCCGCTTCGACATGCCGCCGCTCAGAAGGCGTCCGGGTGCAGCTGCTCGGCGACCTCGTGGACGGCGTCGCCGACCCGGACCCCCACCACCGCCGAGGACAGCGGTAGTACGGCGAACCGCTCCTCCTTGACCGCCGGGATCTCGGCGAGCGTGGGGTTCTCCAGCAGCGCCCGCTTCTTCTCCTCCACCGGTGTCGCGCCGTAGTCGTAGATCAGGATCGCGTCCGGGGAGCGCTCGGCGGCCTGCTCGATGGAGACGTCGGACCAGACCTTGTCGAGGTCGTCGAAGACGTTGCGCCCTCCGGCTCGCTTGATGATCTCGTTGCCGATCCCCTTGCCACCCGCGGTGAACACGGTCGCGTCGATGTTGTCGACGACCAGCACGTCCACCGGGTCGACGCCGTCCAGCCGGTCCTGCGTCTCCTCGACCCGCGCCTCGATGGAGTCGACGACCTCGTCGGCCCGGTCCTCGACATCGAAGATCGACCCGACGGCGCGGATCTCCTCGGCGACGGTGTCCACGGTGACGGGGTCCGTGCACTCCTCGATGTTCTTGTAGGTCGCGATGCCGACGTCGTCCAGGGCGTCGCGTCCCCGCCCCTCGCCGGCGTCGAAGGCACTGGCACCGAAGCCCGCGTAGGCGAAGTCCGGGTCGGCCTCCAGGACCTGCTCGAACGACGGGTACTCGTCCGCCAGCACGGGGATCGCGTCGTAGGCCTCCTCGAACTCCGGCAGCACCGCGTCGTCGAGGTAGGCGGTGCCGACGAGCCGGTCTTCCAGGCCGAGCGCCAGCATCACCTCGGTGGCGTGCTGGTTGAGCGTCACGGCGCGTTCCGGAGGCGCGTCTACGGTGACCTCGGTGCCGCAGTTGTCGAGGGTGAGGGGGAAGCCTTCGGGGGAGTCCGCGGTGGCGTCCTCGGTCGGCCCGGTGCCGCAGCCGGTGAGTGCGACCGCGAGGGCCGCTGCCGACGCCGCCGCTGCCGTGGCGGTGGGGGTGAAGGGAGCGACTCGGCGGCGGGAGCCGGCCAAGGAGAAGGGGTGGGGTGGGATGGGCACGTCCGGTCCTCTCACGGGATCCGGGCGCGGCGGGACGTGCGGACGTCCGCGCTGGCAGGGCCGCGGGCCCGCTCGGCCCGGGGTCCGCGCCCCTGGTCGACGGTGACGCGACGGCCCAGTCTCCTGACTCCCGGATCATCGCCTCCCCCGGCCTTCCGGCGCGCGTGCGCGCCGTGGCCGTGACGTCTGGGTTCGACTTCCCGGTCACAGTGGCGGGACCGTGCCGGATTCGCACCGGCTTCCTGGTTTCCGTCGCCACTGGCGATCGTAGGGCCAGGGCGGGAGGCCATATGGGGTGAAGCGGAAGAGCGGCATCAGATCGTGATCTTGAGCACGAAGTGGTGCGGGACACCAGGTGGAGGGGTGTGCGTCACTGGGTCAAGGTAAAGCCATGACCTGCCTATATGTACCCTTCGTTACGGTAAATGTCGGGTCGGACAAGGTCTGGACGGACTGGATGGCCGACCGAACAACCCTGGACGACCCAGGCATCGGCCAGGTCTCGAAGCAGTGACCAAGTCCATATCGGTCATTGCCATACGTTTCACCCGCAAGACAGGATTCGGTCGATTCCTGTGATCTTCATCCGCATCCCGACGAGCAGAGAAAAGAGGGGAGCCGAGTGAGCAGTTCGATGGTGGCTTCGACCGTCACCTTCGCCATGTACTTCGTGGCGATGGTCGCGATCGGGCTCTGGGTCTACAAGCGGACGACCTCCCTGTCCGACTTCGTCCTCGGCGGCCGCCAGCTGAACAGCTGGGTGGCGGGCCTGAGCGCGAACGCGAGCGACTTCAGCGCGTGGCTGCTCCTGGGGCTCCCCGGAGCGATCTACCTCTCCGGCCTCGGCGAGGCGTGGATCGCCGTGGGCCTCGCGATCGGCTTCGCCGCCAGCTGGTACCTGATCGCCGGCCGGCTGCGCGTCTACACCGAGCGCGCCACCGACGCCCGCAACGGCGGCGAGTCGAACTCGCTCACCCTCTCCTCCTACCTGGAGAACCGGTTCAGTGACCACAGCGGCGTGCTGCGCGGCGTATCGGCCATCCTGATCCTGCTCTTCTACCTCTTCTACGTGGCTTCCGGCCTGGTCGCCATGGGCGGCCTCTTCGAGAGCGTCTTCGGTTTCTCCGCGAACGTCGCGATCATCGTCGGCGTCTCGATCGTCGTCCTCTACACCTTCCTCGGCGGCTTCCTCGCGGTCAGCTACACCGACGTCATCCAGGCCGTGATGATGTGGCTGGCGCTGCTCATCGTCCCGATCGTGGCACTCGTCGCCGTCATGTCCGACCCGGCCGTCGGCCACGAGCTCGACGCCGCCACCATCCTCGGCGGCGTCTCGGCGGAGGGCGAGTGGACCCTGGGCCACGCCCTGGCCCCCATCGCGATCATCTCCGGCCTGGCCTGGGGCATCGGCTACCTCGGCCAGCCGCACATCCTCGCCCGCTTCATGGGCATCCGCTCGGCCAAGGCCGTACCGCAGGCCGCCATCATCAGCGTCGGATGGGCGGTCACCGCCATGTCGCTGGCGCTGATCGTCGGCTTCACCGGCGTCGTCTTCTTCGACGCCCCTCTGGACGACCCCGAGCAGGTCTTCCCGCAGCTCATCCAGGCTCTGATGAACCCGTGGGTGGCCGGTCTGCTGCTCGCCGCCATCCTCGCCGCGGTCATGAGCACCGCCGACTCCCAGCTCCTGGTCGCCTCCTCGGCGCTCACCGAGGACGGCTACCGGGCGTTCATCAAGCGCGACGCCCCGCCGATGCAGCTGGTGTGGGTCAGCCGCGCCGCGGTCGTCCTCGTCGCCGCGGTCGCCGCGACGATCGCACTGTCGGGCAACCGGACCATCATGGACCTGGTCGGCTACGCCTGGGCCGGGTTCGGCGCCGGGTTCGGCCCGGTCATCCTGCTGTCGCTCTACTGGCGCAAGATGAACCGCGCGGGCGCGCTGGCCGGGATGGTCGGCGGCGGTGCCACCGCCGTCATCTGGACCGAGCTCGACGCCCGGGTCCTGGAGACCGGCCTGTACGCCATGGTCCCGGCGGTGATCGTCAGCGTCATCGCGATCTTCGCCTTCAACCGGCTCGGGACGGCCTCCACGCAGATGGAGGAGGACTTCGACCGGGTGGATACCGAGGCGAAGGCGGCCGCCTGAGTCACTTCGGCCCCTTGATGCGACAGGGCCCACCGGCACCCGCTGCCGGTGGGCCCTCGTGCGTTCACCGGGGCATTTGTGACGGAGCGCTGGTCGGGGCACTCTGGTGCGTAATCGCCGCGTAAAGGTAGAACGGTGTACATGTCCGCCAGCAACGATCACCCCGCTGTGTGGTCCCGGCTCGACGTCTCCGAAGGCCTCGGGCTGGGCGCACTCATCGCCGAACCGGACGGCTTCCGGCTGGAGGCGACCGAGGTCGTCGTCGACCGGGGCACCCGCTACTCGTGCCGCTTCACCGTGCGGGCCGACCTGGGGTGGGTGACCCGCGCCGTGCGGGTCGAGATCCTCTCCGGTGATGGCGTACGCACCCTCGCACTGGAGTCGAAGGGCACCCACTGGCTGCGCGACGGCGCGCCCGCCCCCGAACTGGAGGGGTGCGTGGACGTGGACGTCGCCTCCACCCCCCTGACCAACACCCTGCCCATCCGCCGCCTGGGACTGCGCCCGGGCGAGTCCCGCGACATCGCGGTCGCCTGGATCGACATCCCCGACCTGCGGGTGCGGCGGGTGACCCAGCGCTACACCCGCCACCAGTCCGCCGAGGGGCGCGGGCGCTACGTCTACCGCGCACCCGACCACGGCAGCTACGAGCTCACCGTCGACCGCGACGGCCTCATCGTCGACTACGAGGGCTTCGCCGCCCGCGTCACCTGACCTTTCTTCTTCCGCTGGTCTCGGGAGCATCGACCGAATCGCGGCGAGAATTCGGTCGATGCTCCCGAGACCAGCGGAAGGTCGGGGCCCCGGGGCGGCCCCGTGTGCGGTTCGCGGGGGAGTGTTCGGAATAATCCGACGCGCTCGCCTATGGAACGGGAAGACCCCTCATGACGCAGTCCGACCTGTCCGACCTGTCCGTCCCGACCGACCCGACCGTCCCGACCGACCTGCGCGCGGCGCGCCGCGCCATCATCGCCGAGCTGGAGGTGGCCGAGGCCTTCGACGTCCGCGAGGAGATCGAGCGTCGGGTCGCCTTCCTCGCCGAGCGGCTCACCGGCACCGGCGCCACCGCGCTGGTCCTGGGCATCAGCGGCGGCGTGGACTCCATGACCGCCGGACGGCTGTGCCGGCTCGCCGCCGACCGGGTGCGCGCGGACGGCCGCCGCGCCGAGTTCATCGCGATGCGCCTGCCCTACGGGGTGCAGTCCGACGAGGACGACGCCGCCCGCGCCGTCGCGTTCGGCGCCCCCGACCGCTGCCTGACCGTCGACGTGCGACCGGCCACCGACGCGCTGGCCGCGTCCCTCACCGCCTCCGGCCTGGGCTTCCGCGACGACGCGGCGCGCGACTTCGTTCTCGGCAACGCCAAGGCCCGCGAGCGCATGGTGGCGCAGTACGCGGTCGCCGGGGCCGTCGGCGGGCTGGTGGTCGGCACCGACCACGCGGCAGAGGCGGTCACCGGGTTCTTCACCAAGTTCGGCGACGGCGCGGCCGACGTGGTGCCGCTGACCGGGCTGACCAAGCGGCGGGTGCGGGCCGTGGCCGCCGAGCTCGGGGCGCCGCGGGACCTGGTGGACAAGACGCCCACCGCCGACCTGGAGTCGCTGGCCCCGCAGAAGCCCGATGAGGAGGCGCTGGGGCTGACCTACGACGAGATCGACGACTTCCTCGAAGGGCGCCCGGTGGACGACCGCGTCACCCGCGCGCTCGTCGACCGCTTCCGCGCGACCGCGCACAAGCGCGCCCTGCCCACCGCCCCCTGAGGCCGCTGCGCCCCATCCCGCACCGGACTGTCACACCCGCCCGCCACGCTGGGGGCGGGTGGTGCCGCGTTCGCGCGCCCTCGTCCCGCCGCGAAGCCGACGACCGGGAATCGATCCGCCTCGCCGGGGGGTTGACCTCAACAATGCTTGAGGATTTAGCGTCGTGATCGTGGCCGGGCGACGTGTCCCACCGCCCGCCCGACCGACCTGACTCCCCGACGAACCGGTGGTGTGGCATGAGCAGCATGGAAGTCACCGCGTGGCATCAGCTCTACAACTCGATGCACGCCCAACAGGACCGGCGCCCCTTCTCCAAGAAGACCCTGCGGCGCATCGCCTCCTTCGCCCGCCCGCACCGACGACGCCTCGCACTGTTCATCCTGCTCAGCATCGTCTCCGCGGTGCTGGCCGTCGCCACCCCGGTCCTCGCCGGCCGCGTGGTCGACGCGATCGTCGGCGGCTCCGCGGTCACCCTCATCGCCCAGCTCGCGGTGCTCATCGCGGTCATCGCCCTCGCCGAGGCCGGGGTCGGCCTGGTCACCCGCTACCTGTCGGCGAGCATCGGCGAGGGCGTCATCGTCGACCTGCGCACCGCCGTCTACGACCACGTGCAGCGCATGCCGGTCGCGTTCTTCACCCGAACCCGCACCGGAGCGCTGGTCAGCAGGCTCAACAACGACGTCATCGGTGCGCAGCGGGCCTTCAGCGACATCCTGTCCAACGTCGTCGGCAGCTTCGTGACGCTCGTCCTCGCGCTCGCCGTGATGATCTCGCTGTCCTGGCAGATCACCCTCCTCTCCCTCGTCCTCCTCCCGGTGTTCGTCCTGCCCGCCCGCCGCATGGGCAGCAAGCTCGCGCGGCTGGAGCGCGAGGCGGCCGACCACGACGCCGCCATGGGCACGCAGATGACCGAGCGGTTCTCCGCCGCCGGGGCCACCCTGATCAAGCTGTTCGGCCGCCCCTCCGACGAGTCGGCCGAGTTCGCCCGCCGGGCGAGCCGGGTGCGCGACATCGGGGTCCGCACCGCCATGACGCAGGAAGTCTTCATCACCGCGCTGACCCTCGTCTCCGCCCTCGCGCTCGCCCTCGTCTACGGGCTCGGCGGCTTCTTCGCCATCGGCGGGACACTGGAGGCCGGAGCGGTCGTCGCCCTCGCGATGCTGCTCACCCGGCTGTACGCGCCGCTGACGTCCCTGGCCGGGGCGCGCGTGGAGGTCATGAGCGCGCTGGTCAGCTTCGACCGGGTCTTCGAGGTCCTGGACCTCAAGCCGCTCATCGAGGAGAAGCCCGACGCCCGCACGGTCCCCGAGGGGCCGGTGTCGGTCGAGTTCGACGGTGTGGGCTTCGGCTACCCCTCGGCCGACAAGGTCTCGCTGGCCTCCCTGGAGGAGGTCGCCACCCTCGACACCCGCGGCGGCGAGCGCGTCCTCCACGACGTGTCGTTCCGCGCCGAACCCGGGCGGATGGTGGCGCTCGTGGGCTCCTCCGGGGCCGGCAAGTCGACCATCGCCCAACTGCTACCCCGCCTCTACGACGTCGACGAGGGCGCCGTACGGCTGTCCGGTGTCGACGTCCGGGACCTCACCGCGGACTCGGTCCGCGAGACGATCGGCATGGTCACCCAGGACGGGCACCTCTTCCACGAGTCGGTTCGGGCCAACCTGCGCCTCGCCCGGCCGGAGGCGACCGACGAGGAGCTGTGGGACGCGCTGCGCCGCGCCCGGCTCGACGACCTCATCGCGGCCATGCCCGACGGGCTGGACACCATCGTGGGCGAGCGCGGCTACCGGCTCTCCGGCGGGGAGCGCCAGCGCCTGACCATCGCGCGGCTGCTGCTGGCCCGCCCCCAGGTGGTGATCCTCGACGAGGCCACCGCGCACCTCGACTCCACCTCCGAGGCGGCGGTGCAGGCGGCGCTGGGCGAGGCGCTGTCCGGACGGACGGCCGTGGTCATCGCGCACCGGCTCTCCACCATTCAGGCCGCCGACCTCATCCTGGTCGTCGAGGCCGGACAGGTCGTGGAGCGCGGCACGCACGCCGAGTTGCTGGCCGAGGGCGGCCGCTACGCGGAGCTGCACCGCACCCAGTTCGACTCCTCACCGACTTCCGAGCCGAACGAGCGGGAACTGGCCCTGGAGTCACAGCCCACCCCCTGACGCCCGCAGCCCCTCCGTTGATCTCGGAGATACTGGGGTCTCACGGGCGATTTTCACCCCAGTATCTCCGAGATCAACGGAGGGGCGGGGAGGCGGGCCGGTCCGGGGCGGGCTAGCCGACCGGGCTCGCCTCCTCCTGTTCGTCGAGCATGTCCTGGACCTGGTCGGCCAGGGGCTCATCGGAGTCCGCGGCGGTGTCCCCAGCGTCCAGGTCAGGACGCGGAATACCCGGGCACGACGTCGTGCTGCCGGGCAGGATGCCGTCGATCAGGTAGTCGTCGATCTGCTCGGTGACGCACTCGTAACCCTCGCCGCCGTAGTAGGCGTGACCGCCGTCGTCCTCGACGATGACGAGGCTGTCGCGCAGCCGCTTGGCCATCGCCGGTCCGCCCTCGTAGGCCGTCTGGGGGTCGTACTCGCCCTGGACGACCACACCCGTCGGGTAGCCGTCTCGCTTCAGCTCCACCGGCTTCTCCGGCGGCGTGTAGGACCGGAACGTGCACGGCCAGGGGGCGACCACGGCGACGCCCCAGCCGTAGGGGTGCTTGTCGCGGTACTCGCGCATGTCGCGGTAGTAGACGTTGAGGTCGGTGGGCCAGTCGGCCTCGCACAGGACCGCGGTGGTGGTCCCGTTGTTCAGCTGGTCCCTGGACCTGGTCGCGACCTTGGCGGCGGCCTCGGCCGCGTCCTCGGCGTCGGCCTGGGCCTCGGCGTCGGGCTCCTCGTCGTCCTCGTCGAGCGGGACGCCGTCGCGCAGCTTGGCCAGCGTTTCGGCGAACAGGTCCCACTGGCCCTGCCACCGGGCGAAGTCCCCCACATAGTCGTCGAAGACGGTCCGGTCGAGTTCGCCGACCGGCTCCTCGTTCAGCTTCTCGGCCAGGTCCTCGATGAGGGCGCGCACCGCCTCGGGGTCCTCGCCGAGCCCGAGCCTGTCGTCGTTGTCCGCGGCCCACTCGGCGAACCGGTCGACGTTCTCGGTGAACGCGCGCGAGGCCGCCAGGAACTGGTCGCGCCAGACCATGTCGGGGTGGATCGAGGAGTCGAGGACGCTGCGGTCCAGCTGCCCCGGGAAGAGGCTGCCGTAGACGGCACCGAGGTAGGTGCCGTAGGAGAAGCCGAGGTAGTTGGTCTTCTCCTCGCCGAGTACGCCGCGGATGACGTCCATGTCGCGGGCGGTGTTGGCGGTGGTGATGTGGGGGCGCAGCGACCCGGCCGTCCGGTCGCAGCCCACTTCGGACTGGCGGGCGAACTCGGTGTAATCGTGCAGCTGGGCGTCGGTCGGCCGAGACGTCAGGTTGAAGTCCTCGAAGTCGACCGCCGAGCAGTTGACGTTGGTGGACTGCCCGACTCCGCGCGGGTCGAAGCCGATGAGGTCGTAGACCTCCCCGATCTTCTGGTCGCCGAGGTCGGCCGGTAGGTCCAGCCCGTCGCCGCCCGGCCCGCCGGGGTTGAGGAGGAGGATGCCGCGCCGGTTCTCCTCGTCGGTGGCCTTGCGTCGGGAGATCGCGACGCGGATCTTCTCGCCCCTGGGGTTGGCGTAGTCCATGGGGACGGTGATCCTTGCGCACTCCAGATCCCCGAAGACGTCCTCCTCGCCGCATGGTTTCCAGGCGGGTTCCTGCTGGTAGAAGCTCTTGAGCTCGGGGGCGACCGATTCGCCCGGTTCGGCCGCGGCGGGCGGTGCCCAGGCGAGCACACCGCCCATCGCGACGAGGCCGAGCATGCTCCCGGCGGTGCCGAGGCGCCTGCCGGTTCTGCTGCTGAAGTCCACAGCCTGTCCTTCCGGTGGGGATCGCCGACCTCACGCGCTGTGACGCGAAAGGGGCGATGTCGGACATGACGGTGGACGAGCCTAGGCAGGCCGGTGTGCCGCGCGGAACCGCTGAAAGTCGTAGTTCTTGTGGCTAGAACGGCGATCGGGACGTCGGCGCTCGCCGACACGCCCCCGCACTCACCAGACCAGGGGGAGCATTTCCGGGGAGCGGTGGATCAGGGTGGGCCGCATGGTCACGGCCCCGTCCCAGCCCGGGGCCAACCGCAGACCGGGCAGGCGCCGGGTCAGCGTCTCCAGCGTGATCCGCACCTGGGCGCGTGCCAGCCGGACGCCGGGGCAGCTGTGCACGCCGTGCCCGAACGCCAGGTGCCGTACGCCCGTGCGCGTCACGTCGAAGGTGTCGGGGCGGTCGCACAGCGCCTCGTCCCGGTTGGCGGAGCCGAACGCCACGAACAGCTCCGATCCGGCCGGAAGCCGGGTCCCGGCCAGCTCGACGTCGCGGGTGGCGACACGGCGGAACCCCTGCACCGGGGCGTCGAATCGGGCGGCTTCCTCCACAGCCTGTGGAATGAGTTCGGGGTGCTCACACAGCAGCTCCCACTGGTCGCGGTGGCGCAGCAGGTGCAGCACCGCGGTGCCGATCAGCGCGGCGGTGGTCAGGTGCCCGGCGAGCAGCACGTTCACCAGGGTCGCGACCAGGTCGCCGCGGTCGGAGTCCGTCGGCTGGGCCGACCCGGGGCACAGCGCCCGGATCATGTCCGTGCACAGGTCCGCGCGCGGCTCCGTGCGGCGGCGGCGCGCGTAGTCGTCCATGAGGTGCTGGAGGGCCACGTAGTCGCGGGCGGCGGCCGCCTGGTCGTCGGGGTCGAGCGGGCGGAACAGCAGCTGCTCGGCGCGGCGTCCGGCGTGCACGGCACCGGGGACGTCGTGGGGGGCGAGCCCGAGCAGCCGCCCGATCACCTCGCCCGGAAGCCGCTCGGCGTAGGCGCCCATCAGCTCGACCCCGCCGTCGGCGGCGAAGCCGTCGATGAGGGCGGCGACGCGCTCGGTGATGAACGGGATCAGCGTGATGACGCGGGCCGTGGACATCCCGCGGGTGTGCGGCTCCCGCAACCGGCGGTGCCGTGCGCCGTCAGAGGTGAGCACGATGGAGCTGCCGCTGACGCCCTTGGCCAGCTCGGAGAGGGCGGCCGGGCTCGGCGTGGCATCGGGGCGCATCGCCTTCGCCGAGGAGAAGTCGGACGGCCGGTTCAGCACCTCCTGGACGTCGGCGTAGCGGGCGACCAGCCACGCGTCCAGTTCGCCGACGTAGATCAGCCCGTCGCGGCGGCGGGCCCGGGCGTAGTGGGGGTAGGGGTCGCGCTGCAGCGCGTCGAGTGCGTCCAATGCGGCGACATCCACGGCCTGCCTCCCGGCGGACGGTGTGCTGCGGGCACGGTGCCCAACGCCGATGATGAACGACGCCGCGGCGTCGGACAAGGGTGAATCCTCCGGAACGGAAGGGCGGCCTCAGCGGAAGGGGCGCGCCGGTTGGGTCGGCGTGGCCAGCAGCGCCTTGATGTAGGCGTGGAAGCCCGCCGCGTCGACGTCCTCCACGACCGTGGCGTTGTCCGGGAGCCCGTGCACGCCCCACGACATCGCCGCGTACCCGCGGGTCAGCTCGCTGCCGGTCTCCACGTCCACGTTGTAGCGGGCGCTGCGGCGCACCAGGTCGGGGTGGAGGAGCAGGGCGGCGGTGAGCGAGTCGGGGTGGGTGGTGCCGTCGATGCCGACGCTCCGGTCGAACTCCAGGGTGGCCGCGCACACCCGGGTGAAGAACTCGGCGAGCGGGGTGCCCAGGGCGGCGATCTCGTCGAGCGCGGTCTGGTCGAAGACGGCCTGGTCGAGGGTGAGCGGGGCCCAGGGCACCACGGTGATGTCGAAGCCGGCCGCGAACACCGCTTTGGCGGCTTCGGGGTCGACGTAGAAGTTGAACTCCGCGGCGGCGGTGATGTTGCCGCGCCCGTTGTTGGAGCCGCCCATGATGTACAGCCGCCCGACATTGGCCGCGAATTCCGGGTCGCGGACCGCGGCCATGGCGATGTTGGTGAGCGGGCCGATGGCGACGATGGACAGCTCACCGGGGCGCTCGGCGGCCAGCCGCACCAGGGCGTCGACGGCGTGCTCGCGCTCGGGCTCGCAGCCGTCGAAGTCCATGTCGAGGCCGCCCGCGCCGTCCCCGTGCACGTCCTCGGCGCTGACCCACGGTCGGACCAGGGGGCGCGTGCACCCCAGGTGGATGGGGACCTCGCCGAGGCGCCCCGCGGCGTTCAGCGTCATGAAGGCGTTGCGGACCTGCGCCTCGAAGCCGACGTTCCCGGCCACCATGGTGATGGCGCGCAGGTCGGCCCGGGGGTCGAGCAGCCCGGCGAGGAGGGCGACGCAGTCGTCCTGCGCGGTGTCGGTGTCGATGATCAGGGGGACGGGCATCGGGGCCTCCTGCGGGGCGGTCGGGTCTGCTCCGGGCCGAGTCCGCCACCGCGTCCCCCGGTCCGGGTACGACTGGGATACTAGATCCCGCGAGGAAATGCGCGACGCGCGGGGGCGAACCGCGACGCGGTGAATACTCTCCGCTTCCCCCGGGTATCACGCCCGCACAAGGACGGCCTTGTGCGTATGGGGAATTTCCAAATGAGGGGACGAGGTATTTCTTGACACCTCTTCTGGTGGACGAATATCCACAAACGGGCGGAATCCAGTCCCAAGGGGGGCGGCCCGCGTCGGCCGACGGTCTGCGAGGGCGGCGATGACACACCCAGGTGAGAGCACGGTCAGGCCCGGCGGCGGAACGGGGCTGCGGGAGAACGGCTCGGCCGAACTCGTCGTCCTCCTGGACGAGAATCTCGAACGGTGCGGGGTCGCGGACAAGATGTCGGTCCACACCGAGGAAACGCCACTGCACCTGGCGTTCTCGTGCTATATCCGCGACGGTTACGGCCGATTCCTGATGACGCGTCGTGCCCTGTCCAAAAAGACGTGGCCGGGCGTGTGGACGAACAGCTGCTGCGGCCATCCGGCCCCCGGCGAAACCATGGAAGAGGCGGTCCGGCGCAGGGTCGGCGAGGAACTCGGCCTCAAGGTCGAGCAGGTGGAGGCGGCACTTCCGGAGTTCCGCTACCGCGCGGTCTCGGCCGAGGGAATCGTGGAGAACGAATTCTGCCCGGTGTTCTGGGCGCTGGCCACCGATGACCCCGCCCCCGACCCGGCCGAGGTCGCCGAGTACACCTGGGTCGACTGGGCCGCCCTGGTCCACCTCGCCACCCACACCCCGAGCCTGATCAGCCCATGGGCGGCCCTGCAGATCCCCCTCCTGGACACCGAACGCACCACCACCCCGACCTGACCCGGGCCGTCGGCGGGATCCCTCCACCCTTCCGCGAGGCAGGGCTCCCGCCGACGTTCGGCGCGCGGCTTCAGACGGTGGAGCCGAGGCGGGCCGCCTCCTCCTCTTCGACGCGGCGGTTCCATTCGGCCTTGGAAGACTGCCAGGCGTCCTCATTCCGGCCCAGGCGCCAGTAGCCGGAGATGGACAGGTCCTCCCGGGCGATCGCGCGCTCGACGCGCAGGTAGGAGCGGAGCTCCTTGACGGCGTTGGCTTCGCCGTGCACGAAGGCCTGGACACGTCCCGCCGGGAACTCCAGCGCCTTGACCGCCTCGACGAGCGCGGCACCCACGGGCCGTGACCCGCGGTGCAGCCAATGGACGCGGAGATCGGCCTCGGTCGGCAGGGGCTGCTCCTCGGCCGCGTCGGCCACCTCGATGAAGGCGTGCGCGGTGCGCCCCGCAGGCAGGAGCTCGATCGAGGCCGCGATGGCCGGAAGCGCCGCCTCGTCCCCGGCGAGCAGGTGCCAGTCGGCGTCGGTCCCGGGGGCATAGGCGCCGCCGGGGCCCACGAACCGCAGCAGGTCGCCGGGGCGGGCGTCGGCGGCCCACGGGCCGGCGACGCCCGAATCGCCGTGAACGACGAAGTCGATGGTGAGCAGCCGCGCCGTCGGGTCCCAGGCCCGCACCGTGTAGGTGCGCTGGATCGGCCACTCCTCCCGGGGCCGCTCGGCGCGGATCGCCTCGACGTCGAGGGGCTCGGGGTAGTCCACGCCGGGCGGGGCGAAGAGTAGCTTGACGTAGCTGTCGGTCGGCCCGCTCGTGCCGAACGCGGCCAGGCCCTCGCCGCCGAGCACCACCCGGACCATGTGCGGGGTGATGCGCTCGGCCTTCTCGACCCGCCCGCAGTGGACGGTCCTCTTCGCGCGTGGGCGCGGCTCCGCCATGTGTTCCCCCGTACCTGAAGACCAGTAGTCGTTAGGTTCACCTAACCTGCCCCAGGTTAGGTCGGGCCGCCCTCCGCGGCAAACGCCGTGCACACACAGAGCGAAGGTGGGTGGCGCGCCCGCCCGCGCCGCGGCGGACGGATCGCGCGTAATCCACCCAACCCAAGGAACGCAGACAACACCGATAGACCCAGACACACCGGGACGATGCCACGCGCACCCTGCCGTTTCAGAGATATCGTCGGCGCACAGCGGGCCGCGGTGTCCGGGGCCCGTCCGTTCTGCGATGCGGAAGGGCCGAAGCGTGCACACGAGAACCGGGATCCAGGCGGTCTGCGCCGCGGGCACGGCGGTACTGCTCGCGATCTCCCCAGCCCCCGCGGGGGCCGATGAGCGCGTCACCGCACCGGACCGCGACGCGGTCGCGGTGGGCTACGGCGGTGCGGTCAGCTCGGTCGACCCGGACGCCACCGAGGCCGGGATGGAGATCCTGCGGTCCGGCGGCAACGCCGTGGACGCGGCGATCGCCACGGCCGCCGCGCTCGGCGTCACCGAACCGTACTCCGGCGGGTTCGGCGGTGGCGGATACCTCGTCTACTACAGCGCGGCCGACGGCGAGATCCGCACCATCGACGGGCGCGAGACCGCCCCGGCCGCCATGGGCGAGGACGCCTTCCTCTACGAGGACGGCGAGCCGATCCCCTTCGGCGAGGCGGTCACCTCAGGCCTGGGCGTCGGCGCCCCCGGGGCGCCCGCTACGTGGGAGTACGCGGTCAAGGAGTGGGGGCGCAAACCGCTCACCCAGGTCATGCGCCCGGCGATCCGGATCGCGGAAGAGGGGTTCGTCGTCGACGCGACCTTCCAGGAGCAGACCGCCGCCAACCAGGAGCGGTTCTCGGCCTTCCCGGAGACCGTGCGGCTGTTCCTGCCGGACGGGCGTCCCCCGGAGCCCGGGACGGTGCTGCGCAACCCCGACCTCGCCGAGACGTACCGCGCCTTCGCCCGGGAAGGGGCGGGCGTGCTCGACGGCGGGATCGGCGCGGACATCGCCGCGACCGCCGCCGAGCCGCCGGTGGACCCGGACTCCACCCGCAACGTCCGGCCGGGCCTGCTCACCGCCGAGGACGTGGCCGGCTACGAGGTCATCGAGCGCGATCCCACCCACGTCACCTACCGGGGGCTGGACGTCTACGGCATGGCGCCCTCGTCGTCGGGCGGGTCGACCGTCGGGCAGGCACTCAACATCGTGCAGGCCGCCGGAGAACGGGCCCCCTACTCCGGCGACGCCGACACCACCGCCCACCACCTCATGCTGGAGGCGAGCAAACTCGCCTACGCCGACCGCAACGTCTACGTCGGCGACCCCGACCACGTCGACGTCCCGCTGGACACCCTGCTGTCGCAGGAGTACGCGAATGAGCGCGCCTGCTTCGTCGACACGGCGGCCGCCCAGCAGGCACCGGTCGCCCCGGGTGACGCCCGCGGCTCCGACGGCTGCACGGCGGCGGCCCCGCCCTCGGACGAGGGGAGCGAGGGGCCGTCGACCACCCACCTGGTCACCGCCGACCACCAGGGCAACGTGGTGTCCTACACCTTCAGCATCGAGCAGACGGGCGGCAGCGGCATCACCGTCCCGGGGCGCGGCTTCATCCTCAACAACGAGCTCACCGACTTCGAGTTCGAGGTCACCGACAGCGGTGTGGGCGCCGCCAACCTGCCCGGCCCGGGCAAGCGCCCGCGGTCGAGCATGGCGCCCACGATCGTGCTCAAGGACGGCAAGCCCTTCCTGGCCCTGGGCAGCCCGGGCGGCGCCACGATCATCACGACGGTCCTCCAACTCCTGGTGGACCGGGTCGACCGCGGCCTCACCCTCCCCGAGGCGATGGCCGCGCCGCGCCTGTCCCAGCGCAACCTGCCCACCACCCAGGCCGAACCGGCGTTCTTCGGCACCGAGCAGGAGAAGGAGCTGTCCGCGCTCGGCCACACGTTCACCGAAACCAGGGTGATCGGCGCCGCCACGGCCCTGGAGTTCCTCGACGACCGCCGCATCCAGGCCGTCGCCGAACCCCACCGCCGCGGCGGCGGCCACGCCGCCGTCCTTCGGCCGCAGCGGTGACGCAGCCGTTCGACCCGGTGGTCAGCGTGTGCTGAGCGGCAGCCGTCCGGCGAGGGCGAGCATCACGGTTCCGGTGATCGCTTCGATCCTGCGCCGGACGGCGGGGCGGCGGAACCGGACACCGGCCCACGACACACCCGCGGCCAACCGCAGGTACAGCACGGTTTCCAGAATGGCCCGGATGAGCGCCGGTCGGACGCTTCTGCCGCTGCACTATTCCCCTTGGGGAACGGCTGGGAAGTCGGCGCGATCGTCGGGTGAGGTGCGATCAACGGAGTGGTGGGGTCGCCCGGCCCTGCCCCCTCCGCGGGGCCGGGCGACCGTCTCGGGGTGGTCAGCCGCGGTCGGTTCTGATCCGGGCCAGGTGGGCCTGGACCTGCGCGAGGTAGGGGTAGGTGCGCTTGGTGCCGGTGGTGTGGTCGGTCAGGGTGAACCGCCACCCGTCGCGGGTGCGGTACCAGCTCAGCGAGCACCCGAGGGCTTCGGCGGTCTGGCGGACCTCGGTGAAGACGGTGCCGAGGTGGCCGGGCGGCAGCTGGGGGAGGATCACCGCCGCCTCCGAGGGTGCTGGTGGGCGGCGGCGATGCGCCAGGCGGCGCGGTGCGCGGCCTCGTGGGCCAGGTCCGACAGCCGCCACATCGCCTCGGCCGCCCGGTCGGCCGCATCCCCCGTCGTGGGCACCGTCAGGCGGGCCTCGCCCAGCACCAGGTGCGTGTAGTTCCCGTCGGCGGAGTCGGCCAGGTGCATCCCCTCGGCGTCCAGACCCTCGACGTCGATGGTGGTGGCCCAGGTGGCGCCGGTGATGTCCATGTGCGGCCCCGCATGGTCCGCCGGCCGGGCGCACGGCAGCCACACCGGGGCCGGTGCGGCCGCCTGGTACCCGGGCCGCCGCTGTGCGCACCGCGGCGGCCCGCCGGCCCCGACCTCGGCGGGGTTCATCGGCCCGCCCCCGCCCGCACGAGCCGGTCGAGCTCGCCGCGCTCGGCCGCGGCAGCAGAGCGCTGCTGTGCGGTCAGCGCGGCGGGGCGCGGCCAGGCGGGGGAGGTGATGCTGTCGAGCATCGCCCCCAGATCGGCCACACGGGCGGCGGCGATGACCATCTGCGGCTCGGCGCGGTTGCGCGCGGTGTAGGGGGCCAGCGCGGTGTGGTCGTAGGTGAAGTTCCACCCCGGGGCGTGCGGGGAGAGCTCGGCCAGCCGGTAGAACGCGTCCCGGTCCGGGATCCGGGAGGGCCCCGGCGCCGGGGCCGGGGACGCGGCGAGCTCGGCCGCATACGGACGCGGCCTCGGCGCACGCCGCAGAGCAGGAGTGTCGGCGGCAGCGGGGGAGCGGCGGCCCGCGGCGTGCCGACCGGACGGGGGCTGATGCTGCCCGCTGATGCGCAGCAGAAGCGCGGCTATGAGGGTGAGCAGAAGCATCACGTTGTGCATGTGAACCCCTCGGGGGTTGGGCCGCTGGGTGGGCGGCTGGGAGTTAGAGTGCTCACCCATAGTGGAACGTAACGTTTACATTTTCAAGGGATACAACGGAAACCACCGTGAGGTAACTGTCAGAATGCGCAGGTCATGGCCTGATCGCTACAATTGCGAGGTTCACATTGCCGTCGGAGGAACCGCTGATGCCGACCAGTCCGACCGTCAGGCGACGCCAGCTGTCCGCAGAACTACGCCGCCTGCGCCTCGCCGCAGGGCTCACGCTCGACGCGGTGGCCGAAGCGCTGGAGACGTCACGCGGGAAGATCTCCCATATCGAGACCGGGCGCCGTAAGAAGCCGTCCATCATCGAGGTCACGGCACTGCTCGACCTGTACCAGGTGAAGGACCCGCAACAGCGAACGGCCGTCTTGGACTTGGCGCGGCAATCACGCGAGACGGGCTGGTGGACCAAGTACGACGACGTGTTCACCGGCGCCTACGTAGGCCTGGAAGCCGAGGCGACGCACATCCAGACCTACGAGCCGATGGGTGTGCCCGGCCTGCTCCAAACTCCGGAGTACGCGGCGGAGATCGCCACCGCTTCACTGAAGCGCCCGGCCGACGTCGATCGCCATGTGGAAGCCCGCACGCACAGGCAGGAACTGCTGACCAAGGACGACGCCCCTGAGGTCTGGGCGATCATGGAAGAGACGAGCCTCCTCCGCTTGGCGCGCTGGCCCGAACTCCTGCGCGGGCAAGTTGAGCACCTACTCGCGGCCGCAACCGCTCCGGGGCCGGTAACCCTCCAGCTCGTGCCGCTCCACGCAGGGCTGCACCCGGGCGTTTCAGGGGCATTCGTCGTGATGCAGTTTGAAACCGCACCAACCGTGGTGTACTGCGAGACTTTGACCGATGGTCTCTATGTGGAGCGGGCGGAGGAAATCGATGCCTACCGGCGCGCGTTCGACCATCTACAAGGGTTCGCGCTGAGCACACGGGAGACCGTGGCACGACTACGCGAACTGCTGCCGTAGGAAAGAAGCATGCACGTTATACCCGATGTCCTGTTTCGCACGTCCAGCTACACGTCCGGCAACAACTGCGTTGAGGTTGCCGATGTGCCTGGCATGTCTGCCATCCGTGACACCAAACGCCGTGAGGACGGAGCGCTGATGTTCCGGTCCGTCGAGTGGCACGCCTTCATGGAGGCGGTCAAGAGCGAGGCACTGTAGCCGACAACAGCAAGGAGCCCCCGGTGGTACCACCGGGGGCTCCGCACTCTAACCCGCAAGCGAGCCTACAGTCCGTCCGCCGCGCTCACCAGAACCTCGCCCGCGAAGCCCACAGTCGGAGAGAACCCCAAGAGGACGCGATATCCACAGGCCGGCCAAGCCGAATGGCCTGCGGACCGCGGAACGCCCACCGTGGAGGGCATGAGGCCTATCGACGCAGCGCTCCGGCTCGCCCACGACCAGTACGGCGTGATCCGGACCCGCCAGGCGCGGGAGTTGGGGGTGAGCTGCTCCGTCATCGACCGGTTGGTCCGACAGGGCCACTGGAAGCGCGTCCACCACGGGGTCAGCATCATCAAGGCCCGCCTACCGCCCGAGGCCGGCACCCCCGCCGGCCTTCCGCGCCTCCTCCTGCCCCGGCTCACCGCCGCGCTCCTCGCCGTCGGGCCCACCGCGGTCATCGCCGGGACTTCGGCCGCCCGCCTGTGGGGACTACAGGGCCTGCCACGCTGGCGCTGGGACGACCCCGTCCACGTCATCGTGCCGCCGAGGCACGCCTCACGGACGACGCGCGGGGTCGTGCAGCACACCTGGGAGACCGCCCCGGACGAGACCACGATCCACCACGGCCTGGAGGTGACCACCCCTGGCCGGACCCTGCGCGACACCGTCTTACAGGCGGACCGGCCCTGCGCGGTCTCGCTGATCGACTCCGCGCTCAACCAGGGATTGGTCGAGGTCGTCGACCTGGAGCGGCTGGCAGCGGCGAACCGTAGCCGCAGGGGCAGCCGCCGCACCCGCTCGTGGTGGCGCCAAGCCGACTCCCGCGCCCAGAGCACCTTCGAGACCCGGGTGCGGCTGGTCTGCACCGACGGCGGCCTTCCCCCGGACGAACTCCAGCACTCCTTCTTCACACCGGACGGAGTCTTCGCCGGGCGGGTGGACATGTACTGGCGGGCACGCCGACTCGCCGTCGAGTGCGACGGACGGGAACCGCACGGCCGCCCCGAGGTACTGGCCGACGACCGCAGAAGGCAGAACAGGCTGACGCTGGTCCGGCCGCGCATCCAGCTGATCCGGCTCACCTGGGACGACCTCCGGTACCCGGACTACATCCTCGACTGCGTCCGCTCGGCCCCCGTCCTGCGCGATGACCATGGGAAGTAATCCGGCGAAATGGGCGCAGTCGGATGTAATCCCATGATCACCGCTGGGGAATTGTGGCCAGGGCGCCTGGGCGGCTTCCGGATCGCGTTTTCCCGGCCCCGCCCCCGGTCCGGTGCGGCGATCGGTGCCCTGTCGCCCGCCGTCCCGCCGGCATCGCGCAGACCCGGGTCCATCACGAGGCCACCTCGTGCGCGCCCCCGCGGCCGAGTGTGTGGGTCCTATGGCCGAACCAGGCGGTCACCAGCACCATGATGAAGAGCAGGATCGGCAGGAGGCGGAACGCATCGGACAGCGACTCACTGCCGACCGCGCCGATCACCAGCGGCGCCAGAACGAAGGCCCCGTAACCCGCGGTGGTGAGTCGCGCAGTGGCCCGTTCGACGCCGTTCGCGCGGCTGCGGCCCATGACCGAATAGCCGATGGGTGCTGCCGGAGCCAGGCCGATCCCGATGAGCAGCATCCCCACCGCGCTTGCCCATGCTGCCCCGACCCCGACCAGGACGATCGCGCCCGTCAACACGATCCCGAGCCCGATCAGCAGCGTCTTCCAGTCGCCGAGCCGCCTTATGGCGGGAGTGGCGGCCGCGCGGCCGACCGCCGACGCAAGGTAGAGCGACGCGAGACCGAGGGCGCTCTGCGCCGCCCCCTGACCGGGCAGCTGGTCGATGAACAGCGCCGCGAACCCCTCCAACGCGGCGTCGACCGTGAACGCCCCGCACACGATGACGAACGCGAACACCGACGCCGCGGTCACGAGCCTCGTCAGGTCGCGACTCGCGCAGGGGCGCTCGCTTGTGGGCGTGTCGATGGTGGGGCGGTCCGCGACGGGCAGCCGCAGCGCCGCGATCGCGCCCGCGATACAGGCGAGGCCCGCCGCCCAGAACGACGGCGCGAAGCCGGTCTCGCCGTTGAGCAGGTACGCGAGTACCGCCGCGCTTGCGGCCGCGGCGCTGAACACGGCGTGCAGCTTCGACAGCAGGGTCCTGCCGCTCCTGTGTTCTTCGAGGCTGCCCGCGGCATTGGCCGCCACGTCGAACATCCCCAGCCCCACACCGGTGACCATGGCACCGATGGTGAACGTGATGAACGAGTCCAGCAGCGGCATGACGAGGAAGCCGAATCCGCTGGCGGCGGCGCCGAGGGCGAGGGTGAGCCGGACCGTGATCCGCTCGGCGATCCGGCCGGAGACGGTCGTGGCGGCGATGCCCGCACCGGCCATACAGGCCAGGGTGATGCCGATCCGGCCGACATCGAGGTCGAGCTCGTCGACGACCGCGGGTAGGGAGAGGGCCCAGGCTCCGACCTGGAAGCCCATGGCCCCGAAGGCGAGGACGAGCACCGTCGCCGCCCGCCTGCGGAGTCGCGTGGTCGACATATCCCCTCTGGGCACCTTCGACCCGGGTGGCCCGCACGCGAGGGCGCGGCCGGGTGAAGGCGTGGCGCCGCTGCGGCGGCCACTGCTCGCCTGATGACGACCACCGAACGGTACCGACAGGTCGGCTCGGGGTGAACGCGCTGGAGTGGCCGATTTCGGCCAGGGTGGTGTTCGCGCGGATCGGGGGCTGGGGTCGAGGGTGACGCTGGGCGTGCTCAGCCGGTCGTCTCGGCCCCGGCGAGGACTGCGGTGCTCAGAACCCGGCTGGCGCCGAGGACCTCGATGCCGAGGAGGTGGCCCTCGGCGTCGAAGTCGAGGATGATCTCGCCCTCCGGGTGAGGGGTGGGGATGGAGTGCTCCTGCGACGCCGCCTCGCCGTCGGCGATGGTGTCGACGACGGAGATGTAGGCGGCGTCGGCGTCCGCGTCGTAGGTGATGTTCATGCCAGGCCTTTCCTCGATCGATGCCGAACCGCAGACCGCGCGGCACGGCCCAGGCGCCCGCGCTTCCATGGCGTCAGCTCGTGCGGGTGTCGTCATCTTCCGTTTCCGCTGCGACCATGGCGTCGTACACGGGCGAAAGCGCACGCTGCAGTGCCGGGATCCCGTCCGCCCAGTGCTCCAGGGGGGCGAACGGCCGCGGCGGCCCGGGGAGTGGGACCGGGTCGGTGGCCGCCCAGAAGTCGGTGACGCGGTCGGCCAGCGGCGCCGCCTCGATCTCCAGTGCGCCGCGGGGGCGGTCGGCGCCGCTGCCGAACGCCTCCAGCGCCGCCACCAGCTCGTCCCACACGCATCCCCGCCATGCCAGGAACGCCGCGGGGTTCGAGTCGAAGAAGTCCGCCATCGCGTACAGCACGGCCGCCGCGTGCTTGCAGGGGTAACCCCAGTCCGGGCAGGAGCACGACGGCGTCATCTCCCCGAGGACCGGGAACAACTCCACGCCTGCGGCGGCGAACGCCTCCTCCACCTCCACCGGGAGCTCGCCCTCCTCCAGCCGACGCACCGCCTCGGCGGCGCCGGGGGATTCGGCCAGCGCCTCGGCGACCCGCTCCCACACCTCGAATTCGACCGGCTCGCAGTGGACCGTGACACGGTACGGCGTCGCCCGCGAGCCGCTCACGCGCGCCCGGGCCAGCCCCGGTTCCAGGTCGATGCGCTGCACCGACCCGTTGCGGGCGTACGTGCGCCCGCGCGAGAACCTGCCGGGGTCGCCGAAGGACGCGAAGCCCCGCACGAACCCGTGCCCCCACCACGTGTCGCCGACCGGCCCGCGCGCCCTCATCCCGACACCGCCTCGGGCGCCAGGTGGACGACCTCGCGCAGCTCCTCCACGCTCAGCTCGCTCAACCAGTCCTCGCCCCCGCCGCCGATGACCGTGTCCGCCAACGCCTTCTTCCGCTCGATCATCGCGTCGACGCGCTCCTCCAGCGTCCCCACGCAGATCATCTTGCGTACCTGCACCGTGCGCGTCTGCCCGATGCGGTACGCCCGGTCGGTCGCCTGGTCCTCCACGGCAGGGTTCCACCACCGGTCGAAGTGGACCACCTGGTTGGCGGCGGTCAGGTTCAGCCCGGTTCCGGCGGATTTCAGCGACAGCAGGAACACCGCCGGTCCGTCCATCTCCTGGAAGCGCTCCACCATGGCCTCGCGCCGCTTGCGCGGGGTCCCGCCGTGCAGCCACAGCACCGGCGCCTTGATCCGCCCCTCCAGGTAGGGGGCGAGCCGGTCACCGAACTCGGTGTACTGGGTGAAGCACAGCGCCTTGTCGCCCTCCTCCGCCATTTCGGCCAGCAGCTCCTCCAGCCGGGCGAGCTTGCCGGAGCGCCCCTGCAGCCGGGACCCGTCGCCGAGCAGGTGGGCGGGGTGGTTGCAGACCTGCTTGAGCCGGGTCATGGTGGCCAGGACCAGCCCCTTGCGCCGGATCCCGGTCGCCTCGTCGACGGTCTTCAGCATCTCGTCCACAGCCGCCTTGTACAGCGACGCCTGCTCGGCGGTGAGCGTGCACCACGTCTTCATCTCCTGCTTCTCGGGCAGGTCGGCGATGATGGAGGTGTCGGTCTTGACCCGGCGCAGGACGAAGGGGGCCGTGGCGCGCCGCAGCCGCAGCACCGCCTTCTCCCCTTCCTCTCCCGACGGGGCGCGCTCGATGGCCGAGGCCGTCCGCTTCTCGAACCCCTCGCGCGAGCCGAGCAGGCCCGGGTTGGCGAACTCCATGATCGACCAGAGCTCGCCGAGCCGGTTCTCCACCGGCGTACCGGTGAGCGCGACCCGGGAGACGGCCGGGACCGACCGCACCGCCGACCAGGTGGCGGTGCGCGAGTTCTTGATGTTCTGCGCCTCGTCGCAGGCCACGCGCTGCCAGTCCAGCGCCGCGAGATCTTCGGCGTCGCGGCGGACCGTGCCGTAGGTGGTGACGACCAGGTCGGCGGCGGCGCAGGCCGCCTTGAGGTCGGCGCCGCGCGGCCGGTCGGGGCCGTGCTGGATGTGCACGGTGAGGCCGGGGGTGAAGCGTTCCGCCTCCTTGTGCCAGTTGCCGACCAGGGAGGTGGGGCACACCACCAGCGTGGGGGCGGGCCGCCGGCCGTCGGTGCGCTCCTCGGCCAGTACCGCCAGCAACTGCACGGTCTTGCCCAGGCCCATGTCGTCGGCGAGCACCGCGCCCAGCCCGAGCCGACCCAGGTAGCGTAGCCAGGCGGCGCCTCGGCGCTGGTAGGGCCGCAGCCGCGCGTCCAGCCCCGGCGGCTCCTCCATCGGGGAGAACTCCTGCTCGGCACGGCCGGACAGCAGCGCCCCGAGGTCGCCGTCGGCGGCGACCTCCCCGACGTGTATCCCCTCGACGTCGGGCTGCAGTGCGAGGCGCAGCGCTTCGGTCTCGGAGACGGTGCCCGAACCGCGCCGAGCGATGGCGTCGGCGGCGGCCTTGAGCCGGTCCGGGTCCAGGTGGACCCATTCGCCCCGCATCCGCAGCAGCGGTGCTTTGAGCCTGGCCAACTCCTCCAGCTGCCCGGGGGTGAGCTCGACGTCGCCGAGCGCCAGGCGGTAGTCGAACTCGACGAGCCGGTCGCCGATGCCAGCCACAGCCGAGCCTGCGTTCTCGGTGGGTTCGTGCAGGTGGAGGGCGGCCGTGAGGTCGCGCCGGCCCGCCCACGGCGGCAGCATCAGCCCGAATCCGGCCTCCGCGAGGGCGGGGGCGTGGCGGGTGAGGAAGGCGCAGGCCTCAGTGGTGTCGAGTTCCACGGACCCCGGGGCTCGGGCGTCCCCGGCCTTGGCGAGGGGTGGGTACAGGGCGATGGCGCGGCGCAGGGCGGCGTCCAAGGCGGGGCCGGGGTTGCGTGGCAGCCAGTCGGCGCCGGTTCCCGCCAGTGCGTCGTCGAGCGGGAGCATGAGCGAGGGCTCCTCGGCCGACTGCGCCCACAGCTCCAGGCGCCAGGGGGTGTCCTCCTCTGCCACGGCGAGGGCGGTAGCGAGGTCGTCGCCCCCTTCCTGGTCCTGCGCGTCCTCCTCCGGGTGCTCAGCGCCCACCGGTATCGGCTCCGGTTCGACCAGGCGGAAGACGAGGCGGAGGGCTCCGGCCTGCTGGTGGGCCTGGGCGAACCAGTCGGCCAGGGCCTGGGTGAGCCGGGTGCGGTCGCGGGGCGGGGCGTGGCCGAGGATGTAGCCGTCGTCGACCAGCAGCGCCTCGAACCAGTCCTGGTACAGCGGCGGACCCGACGGAAGCTCGAAGTCATGCCCGTCCAGCCGCTCGCGGACGATCCGGTCGGTGAAGGCGCACAGCGCGTCGAGGGCGTCCAGGACCACGGCCGAACCGATCTTCCAGGGGTCGGCGGGCGCGGTGCTGTGGTGCGCGCGGAGGACCGGCGGGACGGCGGCCGCGAACGAGCGCAACCAGGCGAAGGCCTGCGGGTCGAGCACGGGGTACCACGACGCACTGGAGTGCGGCATGTCCCCGGGCCACGGCTCGTGGGTGTCCCCGCCGTCCCACCGGGGGATGACCCGGCCCGAGTCGACGAGGCTTTCGGCCGCCTGCACCAGGGTCTGGAAGTGCGGCAGCGACATGCTCGCCGAACCCGCTGCCGTGGAGCGCAACCGGCGCAGTACACGCAGGGTGTCGCCCGGATTCAGCTCCAGCGCCGGGACCGTCCAGCAGCGCAGGCCGGTTCGGGCGGCGGCGACGCGCGGCGCTTCGGGCAGGACGCCCAGGGCCGGGGGCGGGAAGGGGTGGTTCGGGCCGCCGGGCAGGTGCAGCTCGGCGTCGACGGGGAATGGCGGCAGGGGCGGGAGGTCGGCGCCGTCGCCGTCACCGAGGCCGAAGCGGGGGTCCGCGACGCGGTCGGTGATGAGCGCGGCGAGCCTGCTCGGCCTGATACCGAGCAGGGCCGCGACTTCCCCCGTGAGGGCCTCGTGGCCCAGGGCGTAGGGGTGGGGACGGATTCCCCTTCTGGACGAGGTCGAGGCCGGCAGCGCGGAGTCCAGGCCCCAGACGCAGAGTCGGCCCCGACCCCAGAAGGCTTCGAGGACACGCACGCCTTCCATGGTGCCGTCTGGTGGAAGGAAGTGCGACGGGTTCGATGGGGTTCGGTGATTGGGTACGTGGCCGAACGAAGCGGTCATGATCGCGTCATTCGGCCGCCCCGGGGCTCGTCGCCCACCGGATCCTCCGATGATCTCGGGGATATCGGGGTCCGACGCGCGATCTCACCCCGACTGTCCCCGAGATCAACGGAAGGGCGGGACGGAGGCGGGAGTAAGGGGAGACGCGAAGAAGCCCTGCTCGCTGGCCGGGCGGCGCAGCATGCGGTAGAGGGCTGTCTGGCCGACGAGCATGAGTGGGAGGAGGGGGAGGACCGCCGTGCCGATCAGGTGCAGCGTGCCGGGGGGCGCGGCGGCCAGCGGGAGATCGAGAGCCAGGCCGACCAGCACGGGGACCGTGCCGATGGCCAGGGCTGAGGTGTGGCGGGACAGGTGCGGTCCCGACAGGCCGGACGTGGCCGCGAGGGCTCCCGCGATGGCGGTGGTGATGGCGGCCGCCGCGAGCGGCCGGTCCACCGTTATCGGGTCGGCGGTGGGAAGCAGTGCCGGTGCCACCGCGAGGACGAACGCGACGGCGACCGCGCCGAGGCCGATCCGGGCCAGGGGGCGGGTGAGGCGGGCGGCTTCGTCGGCGCTCGTGGCCGTGTCGGCGCTGGACACCGGCCCCGAGGAGTCGGCGTGCGGCGGCACCAGTCGTCCGGCGCCGAAGGCGGCACCCCGGAGCAGGAACAGCACGGTCACCGCGACCGCGCAGGCCAGGGCGACCGGCGACAGCGGGTCGCCGCCGGAGAGCAGGCCGCCGAGGACCAACCCCCAGGTCGTTGCCAGGACCCAGCTCCCGGCGGTGACCGCCGTGTCGCAGGCGGCCCGCCAACCGGGGGCGTCCAGCCGGGCCCGGAACCACAGCCCCGCGTCGCGGAACAGCCACCCGGCCAGCAGTGCGCTGAAGACCGCCCACAGCCCGCCGCCGAACAGCAGACCCTTCAGCGCGGGGAAGAGCCCGGCCACGACGCCGACCGCGGCCACGAGCCACACCTCGGTGCCGAGGAAGTAGGGCGCGATCGCCGACACCAGGCGGCGCCGCTCCGCCGGGGTCCGGGTGAGGTAGGGCACGAGCATGCCCAGGCCGATGTCGCACCCGGCGAGGACGAAGTACCCGACGGCCAGGCAGGACAGGAGAAGGACGGGGACGGTTTCCATGCGGGCTCCTGGAGGCTGGAGGCGGACTCGGTGCGGGGCGGAGCGGCGGTCACAGCGACGGGGGCCGGACCCGGTCGGGGCCCTCGTCGGGCGCGGACAGGTCGGGGGAGGCCAGGGGGCTCGCGTCGGGGCCGCGCCGGGCGAAGCGGATCAGCAGCGCGGCGGTGACCGTCCCCAGCAGGGCGACGGCGAGGGTGAAGAAGGCGAAGGACACCCCGGCCATGAGCGGCGGCATCTCGGTCACGGCGTCCGCGGTGGCCAGGTGGTGGCGCACGACCCACGGCTGGCGTTCCGTCTCGCGGAAGACCCACCCGCCCACGCTCGCGGCGTAGGGCAGCACGGGTACGACGGCGAGCAGCCGCAGGTGCCAGCGCCACCGGTCGAGCCGCCCGACCAGCCACACCACCGCCGCGAGCGCGCCGACGCAGAACAGCAGGGCCCAGGCCAGCATCATCAGGGCCAGCCCCAGGCCGCCGAAGACCTGGGCGGCACCCGCACCCCCGTCCGCGTACCCCTGCTCGATGGCCGCGATCTCGGCCGCGGTGTAGGTGGCCCCGCTGGTCGGGGGGTCCCGGCGGAACAGCGCGAACTGCGACCCGCCGCTGATCAGCGTGGGGATCAGGCCGGCGAGCAGGAGCGCCACCCCGTGCCGCACCCCGCGCCGGTACATCCCGTCGGGGTCGTCGCCGCGGCGCAGGTGGTGGGCGCTGACCGCCGCGACGACGGCGCCGCCCACCAGCATCGTCGACGTCACCACGTGGGCGAACGCCAGCAGCGCGGACGGGTTGGCCAGCAGCGCCCCCACGTCGTCGATGACCGCCGTGCCGTCCTCGATAGCGAAGCCCGCGGGCCACTTCAAGAATCCGTTGGCGACGAGGACCCAATAGGCGGAGGCGTAGGCCGTGGCGGTGACGACGAGGAAGCAGCCCCAGTGCGCCCACCGGCCCATCCGGTCCCACCCGAAGATCCACAGGCCGAGGAAGGTCGACTCGACGAAGAACGCCGCCATGGACTCCACGGCCAGCAGCGCCCCGAACGTGTAGCCGAACATGGTGCCCAGGCCGGACCAGTTGAGCGCCAACTGCAACTCCATGACCAGCCCGGACAGCACGCCCATCGCATAGTTCAGCACGTAGAGCCCACCCCAGAACCGCACCGCGCGCATCCGCGCCGCGTCGCGCCTCAGGGTCGCGCTGAGCTGGCAGAACAGTACGTAGGGCGCCAGGCCCAGAGTGAACGCGACGAACATGTAGTGCGTCGCGGCGGTCAGCGCGAACTGCAGCCGCGCGAGCAGAAGCGGGTCGTCGAACATGGTCGCGGCAGGCCCTCACCGGTCGGGGAACATCCGCAGGCCATGCTCGGCCGGAGGCCGCCTCCCGGGAATCGCCCCTGAGCAGGCTTCCGGCCTACACCCCCGGGAGACGCCGGAAGGCCGGGCCTACGCCCCGCGATGTAGTGGGTGGGTGCCGCCACGACCACTGTTGTCGGCCCCGGCGCCGACAGGGGTCCGCGCGGTGGGGAGATTCCGACGTTGCCGCTCTCCGGTGGAGGCCCGGTCAGCTGCCTGCTCGCGGCCCCGAGCCGCGATCGTGTGCAGGTGGGTGTGGATCAGGCCGGAACCGGCTGCGGGCTTTCCTGCAGCGGGGCGGCTTCGATGATCGATTCGAGGAGCGCGCGCGACGACTGTAGGTCGTCGATCTTGGTGGTCATCGTGTCCCGGGCCGCCGAGAGCTCGGTGACCATCTCCGCGCAGGTCGGCACGGGAGTGTCCGAGTCTCCTCGGAAGCAGTGCAGAACCTGCGCGATGAGTTCCGTGTTCAACCCCGCCGCGATCAGGGTCCGGATGCGGTGGACGACCTTGATGTCGGCCTCGGTGTAGTCGCGGTACCCGCTGGGGCGCCGTAGTGGCGACAGCAGGCCCTGTTCCTCGTAGTAGAGCAGGGAGCGCACGCTGACGCCGGTCCGGTGGGAAAGTTCGCCGATACGCATGTGATCCGCCTCCCGGCACTTGACTCTCACGTCGATGTCAGAGTTCACGGTCCTTCCGCGGACCGGGCGCGAGGCGCACCCCGGCCCGGCGGGGCCGGGTGCGGGCGTGTGTCACGTCGTCCCCTGGTGAACGACGTGGAGGAGGAAACGACCGTGGAGAAGACGACGCCAGGGCGTGCCGGGCGGCGCGCATGGATCGGGCTGGGGGTGCTCGCCCTGCCCACGATGGTGCTGTCGATGGATCTGACGGTGCTGCACCTTGCGGCGCCGACGCTGAGCGCGGACCTGAACCCCTCCGGCAGCCAGCTGCTGTGGATTCTGGACATCTACGGATTCATGGTCGCGGGCTTCCTGCCGGTCATGGGCAACCTCGGGGCCCGTGGGCCCAGCGTCAGAGGGTCAGGCCAGCCGCCGGATGTCGCCGCGGACGCGGTAGAAGCCGCCGCGGCTCGACTCGGCGATGTCGGCGACGACGTAGCGTGCGCCCGGGTGGCGGATGTCCTTGGGGAACTGGACGCGCCAGGTGGGGTCGAAGCCCGGGGAGGCGACGCGTACGCGCAGGCGACCGTCGTCGTCCACGCATTCGACGACGACCCCGTCGACGTCGGCGATGTCGGCCGCGGTGACGGTCTCCAGCTCGGCCGAGGGGGTGACGGCGTCCCACGCGGGCGCCTTGACGTCCACCGCGTCGGGGACGGAGCCCTGTTCGGCCGCGGTGACGGCCGATTCGCTGGCGTCGATGCAGGCCAGGGAGCCGTCGGTGGTGACGACGTAGAGGCGGTCGCCGTGGAACTGCATCGAGTAGGCCGCCCCGCAGCCCGTGGCGAGCTTCCACAGGCGGCGCCCGTCGCGGGCGAAGCAGTAGACCGATGAGTGGGAGTCGCCGGCGAAGACGTAGCGTCCGTCCGGCGAGGCGGCGCAGGAGAACACCGACGCGTCGCACCGGTAGACCGAACGCAGGGCGCCGTCCTTGCCGATCCGGTCGACCGTGCCGGCTCTGGTCCCCGCGAAGACCTCGTCCCCCTCCTGCCAGCCGAACAGCACCGAGCCGCTGGTCGGCGTGGTCCACCGCTCGTCACCGGTGCGGGAGTCGTACATCGCCACGCCGCGGGAGTGGCCGTGGTAGACGCCGTCCTCGTCGCAGCGCACCATCCACCCCGACCGCCCGGAGCCGCTGCGCGCCCATTGGAAGTCGTCCTCGTGGTCGATCATGGTGATGCGCCCGTCGGCGTCGGAGACACCCAGCACGCCGTCGTGGATATCCAGCCAGAAGATGTCGACGTCCTCGGCGATCTCGTAGGCGACGTGCGGGATCTTGGCGCCGAGGTCGTAGACCTTGCCGTCGTCGCACCCGGCGTAGATCCAGAAGTCGTCGGAGACGATGCACTTCACGCCGTCGGGCAGCCCGTAGCGGGCGGTCACCGAGCCGTCGTGCGCGAGCGTGTAGACGTCCCCGGCCTGGTTGCCGACCCAGCAGCGCTCGTCGTCGACGAAGATCCCGAGCGCCGGGCTCCCGGAGCGGAACCGCCACAGCACCGGCGCGCGGCGGGCCGTGGAGCGTCGGCTCACGATCTGCCGCCGGGTGGCCGGGCGCCGCTTGCGGACGCCCCGTACGGCCGGCGCGTACCCCTTGCGCAGCTTCTCCGCGATCTTCTTCGACGCCGCGGCCTCGGCCTTCGCCCGCGTCGCGTAACTCGCGGTCCGGCTCTGCCCGGTCTCTCCGATGCGCCCGTAGCGGATCGCGACCTCGGTGCCCTCGACCACGACCTCGTAGAACTTGTGCGCGCCGCAGCCCTCCTGTGACAGCTCCAGGTACGTGCGGGGGTCGATCGTGTGGTTGGACATGGCTCCGACCTTCGAAATGAGCGCAGGGGACAGTGAACGGCCAACGGATCGGAAGATTTTGTCGCTGATCCGCGATCGGTTCCGAATCTAGAAGGGGGTGCCGACAGTCTCGGCGTGCAGCCGTGCGCTCGGGAGGACCGGCCCCGTCGGAGGTCCAGAGTGGATCCACTTCAACTTTTGACTTATTCCAGAAAACGCGGCAGACTTCATGACATGCCAACGCCCACAGACTTCGAGCGCATGCTGCGCGAGGTCGGGCTGCGGGTGACGGCCCCTCGGGTCGCCGTGTTGTCCGCCGTGAACGACCACCCGCACGCCGACACAGAGGCCATCTTCGGCGTCGTGCGGGGAAAGCTCGGCGCGGTGTCCCACCAGGCCGTCTACGACGTGCTCAAGGCGCTGACCAGCACCGGCCTGGTGCGGCGCATCCAGCCACGGGGCTTCGTGGCCCGCTATGAGACGCGGGTCGGCGACAACCACCACCACGTCGTGTGCCGGTCCTGCGGTGCCATCGCCGACATCGACTGCGCCGTCGGCCATGCACCGTGCCTGACCGCGTCCGACGACCACGGCTTCTCGATCGACGAGGCCGAAGTCGTCTACTGGGGCCTGTGCCCCGACTGCTCCACCACACGCAGTTCCTGAATCACGCTGTACTCCTTGTCCCGGAAGGATTCTCATGTCCGAAAGCCACGACGCCCTCCCCAACGCCGCACAGGCGGAGAGCGGAGGCTGTCCGGTCGCACACGGCCGCGCGCCGCACCCTACGCAGGGTGACGCCAACCGCGGCTGGTGGCCCAACCGGCTCAACCTGAAGATCCTCGCCAAGAACCCGGCCGTGGCCGACCCCATGGGCGAGGAGTTCGACTACGCCGCCGAGTTCAAGACCCTCGACCTCGACGCCGTGAAGCGTGACATCGCCGAGGTGCTCACCACCTCCCAGGACTGGTGGCCCGCCGACTTCGGCCACTACGGCCCGCTGATGATCCGCATGGCCTGGCACAGCGCCGGCACCTACCGCGTCAGCGACGGCCGCGGCGGCGGTGGCGCCGGCCAGCAGCGCTTCGCGCCGCTCAACAGCTGGCCGGACAACGGCAACCTCGACAAGGCCCGCCGCCTGCTGTGGCCGGTCAAGAAGAAGTACGGCCGCAAGATCTCGTGGGCCGACCTGATGATCCTCACCGGCAACGTGGCGCTGGAGTCGATGGGCTTCAAGACCTTCGGCTTCGCCGGCGGGCGCGTCGACGTCTGGGAGCCCGACGAGGACGTCTACTGGGGCCCCGAGACCGGCTGGCTCGACGACGAGCGCTACACCGGCGACCGCGACCTTGAGAAGCCGCTGGCCGCCGTCCAGATGGGCCTCATCTACGTCAACCCGGAGGGCCCCAACGGCAACCCGGACCCGCTGGCCGCCGCCCGCGACATCCGCGAGACCTTCGGCCGGATGGCGATGAACGACGAGGAGACCGTCGCGCTGATCGCCGGCGGCCACACCTTCGGCAAGACCCACGGTGCGGCCCCCGACAGCCACCTCGGCCCGGAGCCCGAGGCCGCTCCGCTGGAGGCCCAGGGCCTGGGCTGGCAGAACAGCCACGGCACCGGCAAGGGCGGCGACGCCATCACCAGCGGCCTGGAGGTCACCTGGACCAGCACGCCCACCCAGTGGAGCAACGGGTTCTTTGCGAACCTGTTCGGCTACGAGTACGAGCTCACGCAGAGCCCGGCCGGCGCGCACCAGTGGGTCGCCAAGGACGCCGAGGCCACCGTGCCCGACGCCCACGACCCGTCCAAGAAGCACGCTCCGACCATGCTCACGACCGACCTGGCGCTCCGCTTCGACCCGATCTACGAGCCGATCTCGCGGCGCTTCATGGAGCACCCCGAGGAGTTCGCCGACGCCTTCGCCCGCGCGTGGTTCAAGCTGACCCACCGCGACATGGGCCCGGTCGCGCGCTACCTCGGCCCGGAGGTTCCCTCCGAGGTGCTGCTGTGGCAGGACCCGATCCCCGCGCCCGACTACGAGATCATCGGTGACGCGGAGATCGCCGACCTCAAGACCCGGATCGCCGAGTCCGGCCTGAGCGTCAAGCAGCTCGTCTCCACCGCGTGGGCGGCGGCCTCGTCCTTCCGCGGCAGCGACAAGCGCGGCGGCGCCAACGGCGGCCGCATCCGCCTGGAGCCGCAGAACACCTGGGAGGTCAACGAGCCCGAGAAGCTCGCGCCCGTCCTGCGCACCCTGGAGGACGTCCAGAAGGCCTTCAACGCCGCCCAGACCGGCGGCAAGCAGGTGTCCTTCGCCGACCTCGTGGTCCTCGCCGGCTGCGTGGGCGTCGAGCAGGCCGCCAAGGCCGCCGGCTTCGACATCCAGGTGCCCTTCACCCCGGGCCGCGGCGACGCCACCCAGGAGCAGACGGACGTCGAGTCCTTCTCCCACCTGGAGCCGACCGCGGACGGGTTCCGCAACTACCTCGGCAAGGGGCACCGCCTCCCGACGGAGTACCTGCTCATCGACAAGGCGAACCTGCTCACCCTGAGCGCGCCCGAGATGACGGTCCTCGTCGGCGGCCTGCGGGTCCTGGGCGCCAACTTCCAGGACTCCGAGCTGGGCGTCCTCACCGACGCGCCGGGCACGCTGACCAACGACTTCTTCGTGAACCTGCTCGACCTGGGCAACACGTGGAAGCCGACGGACGACACCTCCGAGACCTTCGAGTGCCGCAGCGACGCCACCGGCGAGGTGCTGTGGACCGGCAGCCGGGCCGACCTGGTCTTCGGGTCCAACTCCGAGCTGCGGGCGCTGGCGGAGGTCTACGCGGCCGACGACGCCAAGGAGAAGTTCGTCAGCGACTTCGTGGCGGCGTGGGACAAGGTCATGAACCTCGACCGGTTCGACCTGGCCTGATCCGCACGGGCCGGTGAGCTCGGGCGCCACTCTGAGGAGTGGGTTCGAGCCCACCACCCGGCACTTGGCCGGGCACCGGCCGTGAACCGCTGAAGCAGACGCTCGGCCGGGGTGATCCCGGCCGAGCGTCCTGCGTTTCGCCCGCCTCTCCGACGCTCAGGACAGGCCGGTGATCTCCCCGTCCTCGTCGAGGTCGATGCCGTAGGCCGCGGGCGAGCTGCCCAGCCCCGGCATGGTCTGCATCGTCCCGCAGATCAGGTAGACGTACCCGGCGCCCGCCGCCGGGCGGGCCTCCCGGACGGGCAGGGTCCAGCCGGTGGGCGCACCGCGCAGGGACGGGTCGGCGGACAGCGACAGGTGCGTCTTGGCGATGCACACCGGTAGCTGCCCCAGGCCGTTGCGCTCGCAGGCCCGGACCTGGCGCTCGGCCGCCTCGGAGAACTCGGCGCCGTCGGCACCGTAGACGCTGCGCGCCACCGCCTCCACCTTGTCCCGGATCGGGGCGTCCTCGGGGTAGAGGGGCGCGTAGGCGGAGGGCTCTTCGGCCGCTTCGGCCACGGCCCGCGCCAGGTCCTCGGCTCCCCGGCCGCCTTCGGCGACGTTCGTGCACACCGCGCTGCGCGCCCCGGACTCGGCCGCGATCCGGCGCACCTCCTCCAGCTCCGAGGCGTGGTCGGTGGGGAAGGCGTTGATCGCGACGACCGGGGACACCCCGTGCAGGCGGCAGTTCTCGATCTGCTTGACGAGGTTGGGCGCGCCCGCGCGGACGTCGTCCGGGGACTCCTGCAGCATCTCCTCGGGGAGCGGGCGTCCGGCGGCCACCGCGTGGCGGCCCGAGTGGGCCTTGAGCGCCCGGACGGTCGCCACCACGACGGCGGCGTCGGGGGCCTCGCCCGACACGCGGCACTTGATGTTGAAGAAGCGCTCCGCCCCCATGTCGGCACCGAACCCGGCCTCGGTGACCAGGAAGTCGCCGCAGCGCAGCCCGATGAGGTCGGCGATCACCGAGGAGTTGCCGGTGGCGATGTTGCCGAACGGTCCGGTGTGCACCAGGACCGGGGTGTGCTCCAGCGTCTGCAGCAGGTTGGGCTTGACCGCCTCGCTCAGGACCGCCGCCATGGACCCGGCGCCGCCGATCTGCTCGGCGGTCACCGGCTTGCCCGCGCGGCTGCCGGCCACGATGATGCGCCCCAGCCGCGCGCGCATGTCGCGCGTGGAGGAGGACAGCGAGAGCAGCGCCATGACCTCGGACGCGGCCGTGATGTCGAAGCCGGTCTGGCGGGGCACGCCGTCGACCCGGCGGCCCAGGCCGGTGATGACGGAGCGCAGGGAGCGGTCGTTGACGTCGAGTACCCGCCGCCAGGAGATGTTGTGCGGGTCGATGTCCAGTGCGTTGTCCCGGTAGAGGTGGTTGTCCACGAGCGCGGCCAGCAGGTTGTGGGCAGCACCGACCGCGTGGATGTCGCCGGTCAGGTGCAGGTTGAGCCGCTCCATCGGCACGACCTGGCTGTAGCCGCCGCCGGCCGCGCCGCCCTTGATCCCGAAGACGGGGCCCATGGAGGGCTGGCGCAGCGCGATGGAGGTGCGGTGGCCGATGCGGTTGAGCCCGTCGCCGAGTCCGACCGTGATGGTGGTCTTGCCCTCGCCCAGTGGGGTCGGGGTCACCGCGGTCACGACGACGTACCGGGCGCGCGGGCGCGCGGCGAGCTCGGTGAGCGCGGACAGGCGGATCTTGGCGACGTGGTCGCCGTAGGGTTCGAGCAGCTCAGGCGGGAGACCCATGCGTTCGGCGACGCTCGTGAGCGGTTCCGGCGCCGCGTCGCGGGCGATCTCCAGGTCGGTCGGGATACGCAACGACATCAACCCCCAGCGGCCCCTCGCCCCAGCGGGACACTGCCCTCCCGGCCTGACACGCGGGACGAGGAACCCGACGTTGGACTGTAGGAGAACCTGCACCCACATTGTCGACGAGAGTTGGGTATGGCGCAACCAGTTTCGTATGGCGCAATGATCGGTCCACCTTGGGCACGGTGAAGGGACCTGTGGAGCGTGGACGAGGCGAACCCGCACGGCAGGGCAGAGACCGGGAGTCAGACGGTCGCGCACTCGGCGAGTGAGGAGGATGGATCGGCCGGGAGGCTGGACACTGAGCCCCCTGGACACTGGTCAGCCGATGTAGGGAGTACTCCGGCCGTCGAGTGCGTGGGTGATCCGCAGGCACATGGAGGCATGCACCTGATAGCCATCGATCTCGGCGGGCGGGATCCAGGTGACTTCGGATGACTCGCTGCTCGGCGTCGGCTGACCCCCTGTTGCACGGGCAGAGAACACGAATGAGCATTCCTGGCGGCACTCGCCATCGCTGGTGTAGTAGACGACGTGGTTGGGATCGGTGTAGATGCCGACAAGCCCGGTGATCTCGCAGCGAATGCCGGTCTCCTCCAGGACCTCGCGGACGCCTGCATCGGCGAGTCGTTCGCCGATGTCCATGGCTCCCCCGGGCATGGCCCAGTTGCCGTTGTCGGTCCGGCGGATCATCAGAAGATCCCCGGAGTCGTTGAACACCGCGACGTTCACGGACGGCACGATGCTGTTGGGCTTCGGCGCGTTCGGATCGTTCAGGTAGTCGATGCGGCGTCCCACAGGCCTCGTGTCCTTCCCTGTCGGCGATCGGGCTCCCGGAGTCGCCCAACCGTGAAGCGAGTTCCGCTGGTGACCCTCCGTCGGTGTATGAGTCTCATACATTTCGGTTCGTTGGCGCGGAGTTTGATCAGCCTGTGATGTGCTCGCCGTGTTCGAGGTAGCGGGTGCCGCTTTCGCTGCGGGCCTCGGCCGCCTGGACGATGCGGCGGGCCAGGCGCGGGATGGTCGCCTCGTGGATCGTGCTGATGTCGTGGAACTCGTAGCCGGTCAGCTCCTGAGGCGCCAGCTGGATCTTGTCGCGGTGTACCTGGTCGATCACGCCTCCCTCGAAGATGAACAGCTGCTTGTCGCCCTCCTTGGGGTTGGGCGCCCAGTCCGTCACGAGCAACCTGCCGATCGGGAGCTCGATACCGAGTTCTTCCCGGACTTCGCGTGCTGCGGCTTGTCTCGGCGTCTCGCCGTGTTCGATGTAGCCGCCCGGGATATCGCGATAGTCCTTGTAGGAGGGGATGACCATGAGGACGCGGTCCCTGCCGTCGAAGAACAGGACACCGGCGGCGGCCCTGGGACGTGCGAAGTTCTCGGGCGGATCAGTCGTCACCCTCGCGACTCTAGGGATCGACGACAGGAGCTTCCTACGGAGTGCGAGCGAAGTCGACTGCTGGTCGTGCCTCCCCGACGTGTGGAGCGGCGTTCGTAGGACGAACGGCCGTGCCATGACGTGATGGTGCGCCTGTTCCGCGGGGTGCTTCTCGGCGTGAAGCAGCTGCGCCAGGGCATCTGCCTGCTGGTTCCTGTGTAGATGCGCGTGCGCAACCTCGAATGCGGGGGACCAAGTAGCGGGTCACGTTCCGGCTCCGTCGTGCGGTGCAGGGGCGCTGTCGCCGATGGCCACACGGGAGTCGCACGTTCGGTCGGCGAGTTCGTCGCTGTGGGTGGCGAGCAGGACCGCGGCCCCGTCCTCTCGTGCTTCTTCGACGAGTGTGACGAGAGTCGCGCGGGCGTCGGCATCGAGGTGCCGCTCGGGGTCGTCGAGTACGACCAGCCGCGCCGGCGGGCGCACAAGGAGCCCGGCGATGAGCGTGAGCTGCTGCAGCCCCTTCGAGAGCCGCCCGTAGCCCAGGCGGATGCCTGCCTCTTCGCCGACATCGTTGACTTTCCTTGCGAGTTCCTCGCCGCTGAGTCCGGCCTCGCTGATCGCGTGCCGCAGTTCGAGGTTGGGGCGTTGCACCGTAGCCATCTCCCCGGAAACCGCGGCCCGAGGCTGTTCCCGCTGGACCGTGCGCAGCGTGTCGTCCGTCAATTTCGCGATGGAAATAGACGTCGCCGCCTGCCTCTGATCCTTGGCATCGCTTCCGCGATCTGTGACATTAATGACAGAATCCGTACTTTCCCAATGGGCGTACGACGCCCAAGGCCAGGAAAGTCTGGCCCGGGAGTCACGGCTCGCTTCCATACGGAGGCACGCATGCCAGACCCAGTCTTAGGCCCGGTCACCGCCCAATCCAGCCACCCGATAACAGAGGGAGATCCGAGAAAGGACGGAGGCTCGCCGCGCCGGGTTGTGCTGGCCGATCCTCGCTCCTACTGCGTGGGCGTGGAACGCGCGATCGAGATCGTTGAGCTCCTGCTGCGGGACCGGCCCGGACCCATTTATGTGCGCAAGCAGATCGTGCACAACTCCCACGTCGTGGCCGATCTGGCGTCGCATGGCGCGGTGTTCGTCGACGAGCTCGACGAGGTCCCGAGAGGGTCCACTGTGGTCTTCTCCGCCCACGGTGTCTCCCCCGCAGTGCGCGCTGCTGCCGAGCAGCGTCGGCTGGAGGTCGTCGATGCCACCTGCCCGCCGGTCACCAAGGTGCACGCCGAGGTCCGCCGGCTCGCCGGACGCGGCGACACGGTGGTGCTGATTGGCCACGCCGACCATGAAGAGGTCGAGGGCACCCTGGGCGAGGCTCCCGAATCCACCGTCCTGATCGAGACCCCCGAGGACGTGGACCGGCTGGAGGTGGCCGATCCCGAGAAGGTGTCATACCTGACCCAGACCACCCTGGCGGTCGACGAGACACAGGAGGTCATCGAGGCGCTGCGCGAGCGCTTCCCCGCGCTGCGCGGCCCTGGGTCCGAGGACATCTGCTATGCCACAACCAACCGGCAGAACGCTGTGGAGGCCGTGGCCGAAGATGCCGATGTGGTGCTGGTGGTCGGCTCGGCCAACTCCTCCAACTCCGTGCGGCTGGCCGAACTCGCCCGACGCCTGGGGACCCCTGCCTATCTCATCGACTCCGCCCGCGACATCGATCCCGACTGGGTGGCCGACACTCACAGGGTCGCGGTGTCGGCAGGTGCCTCAGCCCCGCCCCGGCTCGTTGAGGAGGTGATCGAGGCCTTGGCCGGGCTCGGACCGGTGGATGTCCATGAGCATTCGGTGGCCACGGAGGACGTGCTCTTCGCTCTGCCCCGGAAGGTGCGCGAGCAATGATGATCAGCTCTCAACCCCCCTGCCCCCCGTTGACCGGCAATATCGAGGTCCAAGGCGCCGTGCGGGCGGCTTCCCCTGAGTGCCTGGACGATCTCGCCGCCCGTATCCGGGCCTTTCTGGTGGACCGGGTGTGCCGGACAGGCAAGTCAGCGGTCGCCTTCGGGGTGCTGCTGGCCCAAGGCATCGGCGACACCATCCGGGTCTCCCTGTCCGCGCCGCCGGCCGAGGAGTTGACCACCGGCACGTCCATACTGGAAGCCCTGGGCCTACGCGAGCGCCGTCCGGAAATCGTCTCCTGCCCCTCCTGCGGCCGGTCCCAGGTCGACGTCTACCGGCTGGCCAACCAGGTCACCGCCGCCTTCGATGGGTTCCCTTTCCCGCTGCGCGTAGCCGTCATGGGCTGCGTGGTCAACGGCCCCGGCGAGGCCCGCGAAGCCGACATCGGCGTGTCCTGCGGCAATGGCAAAGGCCAGATCTTCGTCAAGGGCAAGGCCATCCGGACGGTCCCGGAGTCCAAGATCGTCGAGACCCTCCTCGAAGAGACCCTCGCCCTGGCCCCGGACTCCGCCGCGGAGGCTGCAGAGAGTTCCGGCCAAGAGGGAAGCGGGAGCTGAGAACGGACATGGACACCCAACTCGTCAAGCGCTCGCGCTATCCCTTCCCCACTCTGGTCAACGAGTACGCGTCGGCAATACAGGAGCCCACCGACCGGCACTGGATCGACGACGACTGCCGGGGCCTGGTCGCGTCCGACATCGCCGATGGATTCAAGAGGTCGCGCACGACCTACACGCCCGCCTGCTTCTTCCCCATGGCGACATGGGAGCGGCTGCTGCCGCTTGCACGCGTGACACTGTCCCCCTTCCACCAGGACAACATCTATGAGCGCGCCACCCCCGAGCAGGTCAGACGGATCTGCGAGAGCACGATCGCCATCGACCGCGGACAACACACGCCCGACGAGGCAGGCGTGATACTCGGGGGCCTGATCGCCGTGGTCCGGTGCAAGGTCCGGCGGTTCGTCCCGGAGAGGCGACGGAGACCGTCGACGCCCCAAAGGCCCGTTTCCCAGCTCTCACGTCCCCGCCGAGCGGCGACATCCGCTACGCCACGCAGACCCGCCAGCACTCCCTCAAGCAGATGGCCTCCGAGGCCGACCTCGTGATCGTCGTCGGCTCCCGCAACTCCTCAAACGCCAAGCGGCTCGTCGAGGTCGCCCTCGATGCCGGAGCCGGAGCAGGGTACTTGGCCGACTGCGCCAGCGAGATCAAGGGATGTGGCTGGAGGGCGTGGTCACGGTCGGCGTCACCTCCGGCGCATGGACCCCCGATGGCTTTCGAACACCAACACTTCGCCCTGCACCGGAAGTTGACTGCTGCGGCTCCGCACAAATCCCGGCGCGGCGGTCTCGCCCGCAGCACACGACGCTTAAGGAATCGCCATGATCATCGACCAGGACCTCAGCATCGAATTGCTGCATTTCGCCCTCCCGATCCCGTCGGCGATCAACCCCGAAGCGGAAAAGATCGCCGCCCACACCCAGGCATGGGTGCAGCACCACAACCTCGGTGGCACCCCCGAGAAGAACCGTTCCGCCGCGATCGCCGGCGCCGACCTGACCATCCACGGATTCCCCGAGTCACGGGGGCCAGTCGCGACATTCCTGTCCGACTACAACGCGCTCGGATACACCATGAACGACCACATCTACACAGACCCTCCCCACAGGGACCTGCACGACGTGGTTCGTGATGTGGTCTTCTGGGAGCGCATGTTGTATTTCCCGCACACCCACGTACCCGACGACATCACTCTCAGGGATGCCGTCCGTGACATCGCACGGCGTGTCCGTACAGATATCCCCGCCTCGGTCCAACAAGCATTCCTTACCGGTACGGCGCACTGGTGCTCCGCACTCGCATTGGAAAGCAGCATTTACGATCGCCATCACCCCATGTCAGTCAGTGAATACCTGCGCCTACGACATGCTGTCATCGGCGATGCCGCCTTCAGCGGGGAAATCTGCGTGGGCAACACCACTGCGGTTCCCACAGAGGAATGGCACGACCCGGCGGTACGGGCGGTCATACAGGCTGGAACTCTCATCTTCGGCCTGGACAACGACCGCTACTCCCAGATCAAGGACGTCACGCACCGGATTCACGTCAAGGACCGCACGCAGCACACACGGCGGGACAACCTCATCACCGTCATGGCCCGCGAGAGTTCCAGGTCGACCCCGCAGGAAGTGGTTCGCGAGGCTGTGAGGCTGCGGGACCGTGTCTTCTCCGCCTACTTGCGACTACAACAGCGGGTCCGCCGCACCGCAAGCCCACCCCTCCAGCGTTTTCTGACCAGCATGGACTATTGCCTTGTCGGCCACATCACGGTCGGCTGCGGTCCGCGGTACTTTCCAGACGGCCCGCCTCCTTTCACTATCTCCACCGAGATGCCCGACGTTCCACTCGGTGTTCCGCCGTATCCGTCCATCGCCTGGTGGTGGGACCACATCGACCACGACCACGCCTGACCACGCACCGACCACGCACTGACCACGCAGCGACGGCACAGAGATCAAGCTCGCTGACAGCCACTGCCCCGGGGCGGCCATCCCAGCACGCATTTTCCACGTTCCAAACCGGATCCCCACCACCCATTCGTCCCTACCTCGATCGAAAACGGTATCCGATGCGCCATTCTGCCCCAATAGCCAATGACCGCGTCCTGCGCGCCACCGCCGTCGCACGTGACAAGCTGGCTCAGTTCCTGAGTAACCAGGTCAGCGATGAAGGTCGGGTAAACGGGTCATGCCGCAGCAGGGTCTTGGAGTCGGCTCTGACACTCCAGCTACTGCGCACTGTCGACCTTTACCCCGACCGTCAGCAGCGCATTATCGGCTTCCTGGAACATCAACAGCGGAGCCTCTCCGGCATCAACGCACTGATCACGGCCGCAGTTCTGAATGCGCCAACCGCGCTCCCCATCGACGGCGATTTCTTCGGAGCCGGGTACCCTGCACGCAAAAGGCTCATGCTCGCCACCGTCCTCGCAACCTTGGGAGCAACCCCGTTCCCGCCGGATGAGCGCATAGACCAGGTGGACTACCACGGACACGCCTCCTGGACCGAGGTAGTCCTGTGCGCCGTGAAGGTCCTCAACGCCTATGGCACAGGTCGCCCGCACTGCGTTACCTCCCATGACCGCGCCTTCCTGACCCACCACATCGCCTGCGGCAGCCGCCGCGACGTATGGGAAGGCCACTTCCCCGCACACTTGCTCGCCCTCCTGGCTCTCAGCCGTTTCCAACCTGACAGCCCCATGATCGCCGACGGGGCTGCGGCTATTCTCCGGCACCAACGCGCCGACGGTGGGCTGCCCTTTATCCTGGACATGACGACCTGCCTTACCGCCCTGACCGGCATCGGGCTGCACCGGGCCGGTGCGGCGCCAGCCTTGCTGACCCGGATGGCCGAACAGATCGCCGCCTTGCAGGCACCCGACGGAGGATGGCCCTACACCCACGACGTAGCCCAGACCGACAGTGACTCCGCCTCCTGGGCCCTGCAATTCCTCCGCTGTTCCAGTCCTCCGCGCTACCGGCTCGCGATGACCCGGTCCGGCCAGTACTACCGAAGCCTCCACAATGTCGACGGCGGCTATCCCACCTACCGCCACGGCCACGAATCAGAGACCGCCATGACGGCCGGCGCCGTCATAGCCCTTGCCGGACACCCGCCAGCCGCATCACTGCTTGACCAGGCCACGGCCTATCTGATCAACTCCCAGCGCCCCGAGGGCACCTTTGAACGCAGCTGGAGCCTCAGCGAATCCTTCGCTATCTACCGCGTCCTCGACGCCCTTCACCACGTGCGCCCGCACTCCGCGCAACCGGACGTCGAACGCCTGAGAAGGGCAGCGCACACCTATCTGCGCAAGGCACAGAACCGGGACGCCGGATGGGGGCACCAACCCGACCAGCCCAGCGATCCCATCAGCACCGCCCACGCAATCCTTGCGCTTCATCGACTCGGCGACACTTCCACTATCGGCCGCAGCCTGGCCTACCTCCTCGATCAGCAACTCGCGGATGGCACCTACACCAGCGTCCCCGACCAAGCCGCGCCCCGGCCACTTCCCTATGACCTACCTCAGGTGGCCAACGCCTTCGTCCTCCTCGCTCTCGCCACCGTGACCAGATAGAAGCGCCTGTTCGGTCCGGCCCGTGGAACCCGGCGAACCCGCGGCGTCACGCGACGGCCTGTCCGCCATCCGGCCGGGGACATGGCGGGCGAAGTGCCGGGTCGACCAACGGCCTCACCCCGCTGAAGAATCGAGGTTAACGAGGTCATCCAGGAACCGGCCAAGGTCCAGCGGATCAGGGAATCGCGCCAGTGCCGGATGCCGGAGGGTGATAGGGGCTGAAACTGCGCCGCAGTCTCAGCCGGTAGGCGCGGTCGTGCACCCGCGTGCACCCCCGGATCTCGGGGCGGATGACGGGAGCGGGGCGCGTCATCGCGGGCGGGGTCGTGGGGGAGTGCACCCGTTGGTGCACCCGGAACACGAAAACGGGCCCCGGCTGTGCGAACGGTGTTCGCAGTTCAGGGCCCGTCTTTCGAACGGAGTGGATGACGGGAATCGAACCATCCAGTGCGAATCGTCTTAACCTGAACAAACACGAGCATCCGCAGGAAACCGCCGATGTCGATCACCTCGTTGACCTCGGTTGCGCTGGGTTAGACGCAGTTCCGTGCACCCGCCGGGTGCACGCCCTTAGCCACCACGGTGCACCCTCGCGGGTACACGCCGGATGCTTGGTTCGCAGCCCCCTGCCCTCCTGGGCGGGATGCTCGGTGAAATCGGTGGCCCACGGCTGATCCAAGTTGTCAGCGTCGTTTGCGTCCGGACCAGCGTCCGGACGCAAACGACGCTGACAACTCCGGGTGAGTCATTCCGATTCCTTTCGATGGCTGGCTTCCCTTTATTGGGCAGGGAGGGGAGCGGTTTCCGGATGGGGGCCTTGGGTTTCCTGAACCGGACATGTCCCCGGCGCCTTGGCCGCGACCGCCCGATACTTGCGTGGGTGTGGTCGGAAGTGTTCGGACCACGGCATCGAACTATCGACAGATGGAGTGATTACATGCAGGTCGAAGACCTGGTAGGCGGTTACGACTCCTACACCACGAGTGAGGACCTGGCCGACGACATGGGGATGGATGTGAATCCCACCTCCACGATCCCGTGCAGCGTCATCACCGTTACCTACACCATCGCTGACGGCTGCTGACTGAGGCCGCCGAAGCCGGGCCGGGGCGAAGCTCCGGCCCGCGCCCGTATGGGGCCGCAGTGTCGGGCGTCACGAGGGCGATGCGCCCGCCGATGCCCCTTTGCGCCTAGCCCACACCACCAGGATGACGGTCGCTGCCGCAGCCCAGGCCACCGCGGCAGCTCCGGACAGAAACCCCGACAGCGGAGGGGCGGCAGCGGCCACCACGGCCGCCGGTCCTTGGAGGTGCCAGCCGAGCACCTGCAGCGGGGCGGTGTTGCCCATGGGGGTCTCATAGCCGATCCACAGGTGGCCGGGGACCGGGCCGCGGAACGTTCCAGCCAGCGCTCCGGCCAGCACGGCGGGAAGCACAGCGGCGACGAGCAGGCCCGCCGAATGGCCCAGGGAGGCGGTGACGGCCGCGAGGGGAACCGCCATCAGCGCCAGCACTCCCAGCGGGACGCATCCGTGCAGCAGCACCGCGACCACGGGTCGGTGCGGCAATAGCAGGGCGCGTCGCGGTACGGCCGCCGTGTAGTCGGCGCCGATGAGGAGCGGGCGGGCTGCGGCGAACATGAGGACCGCGGCCACCACCGCAGCGGCTGCCTGGGCCTTGGGCACCGCGGTGGCCCCCACGGCGACCGTCGCCACAGCCAAGGCGAGTGCGGTCGCGGAGCGGGCCAGTGCCGAGGGCGCCCGCAGCAAGCCGGTGGCATCACGCCATAGGACCAGTGCCCCCGGATGGGACGGTGGGCGTAGGCGCAACCGGGGTGGGGGAGAACGGTCGGCGCCCTCGCGCAGGGTGTCGTGCAGCCACCCCGCCTCGTTGATCCACGCCCCACTGCGCAACCCCGCGTGCATGTCGGCGCGCGCACGCAGGGAGGAGCCGCGGACGGTGTCCAGTATGCGATCGGACGCCACCACCGCGGCCGCGGTGACGGCTGCCAGCGCGCCGATCGCGGCTCCCCAGCCGACCGGTGCCGTCCCCGCCGAAGCGAGGACCCCGTGGGCGGCCCACCCCCATGGACCGGAGGCGAGGACGGCGGCCGCTGGCAGTGTCCATGAGGAGAACGCCGAGGCCAGCAGGGCTGCGACCGCGGCCAGGAAGAACGGCGTCAGCCACGCCATCACGCGACCGCTGCCTGGGTAACGCACCACGATGACGCCGACCGCCGTGCACAGCACCCCCAGTAGCGTGCCGGAGAATAGTGCTGGCGCGAACAACGCCCACGGCGCGGTGCCCGACGGCAGTGCGTGCACCGTCGAACCGATCGTCGCCACTGCGGCCAGGCCCGCCGCGCCGCCGACTGCGCCGCGCACGGCGAACGCGCGCAGCAGCAGCGGCCGCAGCAGTCCGCGGCGCGACACCGGAAGGGCCAGCACCCAGTCGATCATGGGCCGGTCGACCGCCAGCGGCCCGCGGACCAGGGCGTCGCGGGCCGAAAGCCACAGGGCCGTCAAGGCCGCAAGGGTGGCCAGTTCCGGAAGGGCCGCTGCGGTTCCTGTGGCCGCGGTGGGCAGGTCGGAACCGGTCAGCGCTGAGGCCAGCCATGACATCAGCGACAGGCCGCCCATGACGGCAGCGAGGACAAGGACATAGATCCCGGATGCGCGCCCTTCTGCGGGCTGTCCGCGGGCGGCGCGCTGGGCACCGTGCAGCCGCCGGGTGACGCTGCGGGCGGTGGCTTGCGCCTGGTGCGGCCCCTGCACGGTACCGGCGGGCGGGGAGGCGGTCACGTCCCGGCTCCGTCGTGCGGTGCAGGGGCGCTGTCGCCGATGGCCACACGCGAGTCGCACGTTTGGTCGGCGAGTTCGTCGCTGTGGGTGGCGAGCAGGACCGCGGCCCCTTCCTCCCGAGCTTCCTCAACGAGTGTGGCGAGGGTTGCGCGGGCGTCGGCGTCGAGGTGCCGCTCGGGTTCGTCCAGTATGGCCAGCCGCGCCGGCGGACGCACAAGGAGCCCGGCGATGAGCGTGAGCTGCTGCAGCCCCTTCGAGAGCCGCCCAGGGGTCAGCGCGGTGTGCCCGGTGAGCCGGCACCGTTCGAGCGCCCGGTCGATCAGACCCGCGGCGCCCCGCCCGGCACCGTGGCCGACCGCGACCAGCTCCAGGTGCTCTCGCACGGTGAGGTCGGGGTAGAAGACGGCCTCGTCCAGGACGAACACGTCCCTGCGGAACGCCAGATCCACCTCACGCGGTGGGCGTCCGCACACGAGCACCTTGCCTTCGTCCGGGGACTCACGCCCCGCGACGATGCGAACGAGCGTGGATTTCCCCGCCCCGTTCGGACCGCGCACGGCGACCCCGGCCCCAGCGGCCAACCGCAGATCGATCGGGCCGAGCACGTGTCGACTGCCGTACCGGCGCACGACACCGTCCACGGCGAGCACTGGTTCTGCCATGACTCTCTTCCTGGTCAGCCGGTGGATTGCGGTAGTGCGGCGGTACCCGCCTGGACTGCCGCGGCGTACGGCCTCCTGCGGGCACGGCGGTTCCCTGGGAAGGGGAGGCATCCGATGATGGCATCGCGGGCGCGGAGTGTCGACGCCACACGGGCTTACGCCCGGATGCGGATACGCGGCGTCCTAAACATGACAGGGCGATTGCCGCGTCGTGCGTCTGCGGACACGATTGCGCCACGGAGGACGTGGCCGCAGCCGCGCCCCCGAGGGACACGGGGGAATGCCTGCGCTCCCCGCGAAGACGGATGATCGGAAGTGACGTGACCGGGAGCGGTGCCAGCACTGTACGAGTCGATCAGGTCCAGGACACCGAATCTATTCCCCCGCCGGAGGTGGCGGCACTTGTCGAGCACTGCGGTCCGGAATTCGCGGACGCGGTGTTCACCGTCTTGCCTGGACGCAACCGCAACTGGAAGGTAAAGACGCGGGAAGGAAGGTCCGTCCTCGTCAAGCGGATCCATGGCGCCGACGCTGACGACCGCTTCGCCCGGGCTCTTGCGGCTCACCGGTACATTGCTGAGGCCGGTGCCCCGATGCGAACACCGCGACTGCTGGCCGCGAGCTCCGCTGTGCACCTCCTTGTCTTTACCTTCATCAACCAGGTGGAATCCGGGGCCAACTTAGCCGCGCGCGGAGCTTTCGACGACGCGACGGCGTATCGGTTCGGTGCGGCGCTTGCCCGCCTGCACGCGGCCCCGTTGCCAAAGGGCGAGCCCGCGACCAGAGCTCCACACCCCCTGCCGCCTGTCGACGACCTGCGGGCCATCCCGCTGCGGCGGTTCTCAACCGCCACCGCAGGCCTCCTGGAATGCTGGAAGCTCATGCAGGGGGACACGCGCTTGAGGGAGGCGCTGATCGGGCTCCGCACCGCCGAAGCTCAGGCGCCTCTGGTCCCCTGCCACGGCGACATCCGCCTCGACCAGCTCCTGGTCGGTGGCGACGAGCCGCTCGTCATCGACTGGGAGGAGTTCCGGTCTACGGACGCCGCACGTGATGTGGGTGCGTTCGCGGGCGAGTGGCTGTACTTGGCCATGCGCGAGATGGACAAACCGGGGAAGGGCGCGGAAGCTCTGGTGGAAGTGGAGCCGACCCACGATGTCCTCCTCGCCCGGGGCGGTGCGGCGCTACGGCGGCTGCGTTCCCGCACCGCCGCGTTTTGGAGTGGTTACCGACAGGTGCGAGGCCAGTCCGACGAGGGTTTCCGTACCCGGGCTGCCGGGTTTGCTGGATGGCACATGTTCGACCGGTTGCTGGCGACCGCAGCCCAGGTTCCGCGTCTGTCGGCCCTGGACCGTGCTTGTGCCGGTGTGGGGCGCACGGTGCTCCTTTCCCCCGATGAATCAGCCGAGCTGATCGGATTGGAGGCGTCATGACCGGCGTGAATCGGTCTCTTCTAGAGGCCTTGCACGGCGTGGAGCTGGAGCAGGAGACTGCGACCGCCGGTGTAGGGGAGGATCGGATCGCCGCCGATTCCACCAGGGAGCTCCAGGCACGGCTGGCCGCCGCGTTCTATGGACAGTGGCACGTCGGCAACCCGTTGGCCCAGGAGACTTCGCCGGGCGGGGCCCTCTACGACCAGGACTTGGCCGATCTCCTCCGGTCCCGCGTCCCGCACGAAGCGGCTTCGGTGACCGCGCAGGTCCGCGGCCGGGACGGCAGTGCCGCAGTCGTCGTCCTGGACGGTCTCCGTGTCGCGGTGCCCTCGGATGCCCTGCCTGAAGATGCGAGCCCCGGCGACCCGGTGGAGCTGTCGATCGATCCGGTCCGACCCGCTCTGTCTCCCGGATTCCTCCTCGCCGACAGCTCGCGAGGGCGCCCCTCGGGCGGCCCCTTGCTGCGCTGCTACGTGCACATAGTCGACGCCGTAGCCGCGCCCGACATCTGGGGCACTTGCCTGAGCATCCTCGAAGACGTCGGCGTGCCCTACCGGGCAAAGGTCCTCTCCCGGCGCGCGGCCTACCCGCGGCGCGACGCCTTCGTCGCCTACCTTCGGCCAGACGCCGGAAAGGCAGTCTTCTCCCTGAGCAACGTCTCCTCGCTGCCCGGTGTCGGACACGCGACCTCGGTCTTTACCCACCAGATCGCGCCGGGGGTAGCCTTCGGCTGGGATCCTGACGACCCCCGCAGTGCGAGGCACCGCCGTCGGAGCTTCGGCGAGCACCGTTCGGCGGTCTTGGCCGAGGCCTTGATCGAACACGCAGCGTCCGGGAGCACGGCACTGCCGCTCACCGAGCACATCGCCGATGCGCTGCGTGCGGCAGGAATTGACCCGACCGCCCCGCATCGCAACCTGTCCTCTCCCCGTATCGAGGAAGATAAGCCTCTGTCGTGCTGAGCGCCAACGCCTCCCCCCGTAGGCGGAATACACCCGGAGTGATGTTCCCGTTCCAGACCGAGTTCCCGGAGGAGTTGCACGCCCTCGCAGCCGTGGCTACCCGCCACGGCGCCCGGCTGTGGTGCGGCCAGTCGCACCTGGTGGAGACCTACCCTCTACTCGCCCATCTGGCTGGGACAGGGGCGGCGCCGAGCTTGGGAACCGCAGTGTCGCTTACCGCGCACCGTCACCCGTTCGACGCGGCCCTGCAGGCGCGTTCCCTGGCACGGCTCAGCGGGAAGAGTGTCGTCGCTGGTTTCGGTGCGGGGCACCCTGCCTGGGTTCGCAGCATGCTCGGCGATTCCTATGGCCGCCCAGCGGCTTACACCGCTGAGTACGCAGCCGCGGTAAGAACATTGGTGCGCGGCGGAACGACCAGTGCGGGGGAGTTCTTCCCCGCCGGGCTTCGCCTCCCGCCGCTGTCGGCCCCAGCGCCGGTGGAGGTTGCGGTCGGTGTTCTTCGCCCCGGTATGGCGCGCGCCGCGGGTCCATGCGCTGACGCCGCCGTGACGTGGCTCGCACCGCGGGAGTACATCGCTGAAACCCTGGTGCCGGCGCTGGTGGAGGGGGCTGGCGAAGAGCCCCCGCCCCGCGTGATCGCCCTGGTCGGGGCAGCTGTGGCCCGCCCTGGCCGCAACCCGCGAGGGCTCGTTCGGCGACTGGTCGGACGCCACCTTACGGCCGACCACTACGTGGACATGTTCCGCCGGGCGGGGTTGGACGTCGACCCGGAGGAGCCAGCTGCAGGTGCGCGGGAGCTCGTGGAGTCGGGGGTGTTCCTCTACGGTTCGGCCGAGGAGATCGCTGACCGGTTGGTCGACTACCACGCCGTCGGCGTCGACGAGGTCGTGATTAACACTGGAGGCGTCATGGCCGAGCATGGCTCGAACGCGGGATGCGAGGACGCAGAGGAGATCCTCTGCGCCTATGAGGAGCGACATGGCGTCGGTTGACGGGCTAGAGGGGGCCGTTCCGGAAAACACGCGGTTGCTTATGATCGTCACTGGGGCACTGGTGGCCTGCCACACGCCTCTGTGGATCAACTGGCTTCGGGAGGAGCGGTCGGACCTCTCGGTTCGACTGGTCCTGACACCTGCAGCGGCCGGGTTCGTCTCAGAAGCCGCACTCAACGCACTCTCGCCTTCCCCTGTCGTGCGTGACGTATGGTCGTCGAATGGGTCCGCGCTGCACGTTGAGTTATCTCGGTGGGCGGATGCCGCGGTCGTCTATCCGTGTACCATGCGCTACCTTGCGCGATTCGCCCTTGGGCTGACCGAGACACCATCCCTTCTTGCCTTGGAAGCGTTTTCTGGTCCGGTCGCAGTGGCACCTGCTCTTCCGCCTGGGGTAGGGGATGGGGCGGCCTACGCCGCACACACAGCAGCATTGGCGACGCGCCCCAACGTCACCGTCGTACCGCCAGTTCCCGTGCGCAGCTCGACCACAGGGCGCTATGACGCTGCGGGGCCGCCGTCCCTATCGAAGGTGCTGGAGGCGCTGACCCTGACTCGGCAGTGAGACCGGGCGAAGAGAGGAGTGGCGACAGACACCCGCTGAACGCGATTTCGAGGTCCGTGTGCGGTCACATCAGGTTGAGTCGAGCGCAGACCACCCCGAGTTGGAGACGGCTCGTTGTACCCAGTCGGGTCATAACGGCGGACACCCTGCGGCGCACGGTTCTACTGGTCACGCCGAGTCGTCGGGCGATCACCTCATCGGTGTCCCCCTGGCCGAGTAGGTGCAGGATCCTGTGCTCCTCCTCGGTGAAAACTGGGGCAGGAGACTCGCCAGAGGGAGAGGAGAGCCAGTGGTTCTCGAACACCTGGTCCAGGAAATCGACAGTGCCGTTGGTTCGGAACTCCAGGTAGCCGGCCTCTGGATCCGAGTGGAGCGGTAGAAGGGCCCTGGAGTCGTCGACGATCAGCAAGGCTCCGGGGAGCACCCGTTGACTGCGCCGCACGTCGTACTGGCCTGGAGCGATGGTGGCTTCAGGCCGGGCGATGATCCGCACGCGCAGTTCGTCGCGCCCGGTTCCCTTGGCGATGAGTGCTGTCAAGCGGGATATCAACGCGGCGGAGCCGGGCCCGGCCAGGAGAGAGATCTTCCAGTGGGCTGAGGAAATGAGGTGCTTGAGGCCTTCGTCGAGTAGGCGGCGGCCGGGGATATGGCGGATACCGGGAGTGGTGGTGCGTGGTTCGGTGGACCCGACCGGCATGCGTCGAAAGACGTCATCAGGGACGAGTTCCAGTGCGAAGTGCCGGTGCACGCGCTGGGCTGCGATGGCCAGCAATTCGATATCGCCTCGCAGCCCCTCTTGGGGGACGGGGCCGGAGATTGTCGAGGAACCGGGATCTATAGCCATCTCGCCTGGAAAACCTCCTCTGCTGGTCGGTCGGCGCCTACGCCTCCATAGGCGGGCTGTCGATGGTCGTCGGCGCTGAGGGCAGCGTTCACCTGCAGGGCGGTTCACTGCCAGAGTGCTGGTGGCCGAAGTCGCGCAGCGCCTCCGGCGGTACAACGTCCTCGACGAGGCCGGTGAAACCAGTGCACCCGTACAAGCTGGTCCACGCGGCGCGGAGGTCCACTGGTCCGACGCGGGCAAGCAGCTCTGGGAATCTTGGGAGAAGGTGCGCGGAGCCGCCGAGGGCGGCGTGCACCGCAGCGAGTCCGGCCAAACGAGCGGGAGAGTCAAAGGCGAGGCTCCATTGGCCCCAGCACCGTGCACGCACCTCGTCGAGCTGTTTGGGGTCGATTTCCGGCGGGCAGCCGATGAGCTCGGTGAGGGCACTCGCGGCGTAGCCGAGTGTTTCGGGAGCGCAGTCAGCGGAGATCGACAGGGAGGGAATACCGCAGGGAGCCGCGCGCCCGCTGCGTAGAGTTGTCGTCGGCACCTTCTCGGCGGCCAAGGAGGAGAAAAGGGACACCGCAATGTAGCGAGCAGCCTCTTCGGCAGGGGTGGGCGGTGCTGGCGCCCACAGACGCAGACGGAGCAGTCTGCCCTGAGGGCGTAGGCCGATGGCGGAGATGCCCCCGGCCCCCGGGGCAGGTGCCTGACAGCGTCCGCTGACGGGGCTCGGCACGGCGGCCTCCAGGGTACGGGCGGATTCGGCGACCGCATTCGGATCCACGTCGCCACACACGACTAAGGTGATCGGCATGGGGGCCACGGCAAGGGCAGCTGCGCTCCTGAGATACCACTGGACCGCTTGCTGGTCGAAGTCGACCGGGGTATGTAGTGCCTCGGCTGGTTCCGGAGGCGGTGAGGATAGCTGCTGGCCTACGTAGGCGGCCCAGCGAGCGAGCACTCCGGGCTCGACGGCAGTCTCCAGCTCCACCGCCCCTGGTCGGACACGGACAACTGTTCGTCGTAGCGCCCCTGCGGGGGCTTCGCCGGAGCGCATCGCCTGCGATAGGGCGCGGCCTGCTGAAGCGGTTCGGACGGGGATAGTCAATCGGACTTCGGCCGCCGTCGCGCCGGAGAGGCGGAGTAGTACCAGCCGGAAGCGGTCGGACAGCCGTTGATCGTCGACGTCGGGAGGCCTGTGGAATGCGGGCGGCATGGGGGTCCAGGCCCGGGGCTCGAACGTAGTGGCTGAAGGGGCCTGGGCCGCGACAGACGGCGGTAGGGCCGAATGCACGGTCGGCCGGGTCTCCGTCGGTCGGCCTATCAGTACGCCACGATGGGCGTTACGCAGCGCTGCTGCTGCTGCGGCCGTGCCGTCTGCCCCAGTGACGCGTAGGTCGTGGGAGATGTCAAAGGCCCGAGGGGCGTCGCCGAAGAGGACCTCGTGTCGACCGAGGGCTCGGCACCGTGTTAGAGGGTCGGCCAGCAGCCGGTCGTGCAGCAGCGCGGCCGAACGCGCGGCGGGATCGGACCAGCGCCTCGCTGTCTCCGGATCTGCGAGCCGCTCCAACGCGGTGTCGACTGCGGCGAGGACCCGGGACGGAGACGTGTCCTTCTTATGGGGGTGCACCATGGCCACGAACGTGTCGGGGGTCCGCGCGTCGAACGGGCCGAAGAATCCGCAGGACGCTGCAGCCGACAGCTCTGCGTTAGGAGCCCCCGTGAGGATCCGCTCCAGTGCGGCGGCGGCCACGACGTAGGCGGTGTAAGAAACGTGATCGACCGTCGTGTGCAGGTCATCCAGCGGGTACCCGATTGCGACGCGCACAGGACCGCGGCCGTGCACCATGCGTTCCGCGGTCACGCTGTTGACCAAGGGCGGTTCATCCAGAGTGGGAGTAGCTGGCCGTGGCCGACCCAGTAGAGGGGCGAACCAGTGTCGGACACGGTCGAGCAGCCGCTGCTCAGCCGCGGGAGTGGCTAGATCGGCGAGGACTGTCAGCACCGCGTTACCTGGATGGTAGTAGCGTGCGAAGAACGCCAGGAAGTCATCCATGCTGAGGTTGGCCAGCACCTCGGCGGAGCCATAGCCGTCGTGGGCGTTGGCGAAGTTCGTGTAGAGGACACCAGGGAGCAGCGGCCACGGCATTCCGCCGTAGGGCCTGGCATCCCGCTTGGCGGCGATCTCTTCGGCTACCCCGCGGAGCTGCTGGCGGACGTGGGTTGCGCTGAACCGCGGAGCGCGCATCCGGTCGGCTTCCCAGTGCAGGACAGCGTCCAAGGCCTCGGCTGGAACTGCCTGATAGTAGTCAGTGTAGTCAGGGTGTGTCGTCGCCCCGACCTCGCCACCGCGCGAGATCGCTGCGGCGTTTTTCGCCGAATGCGGTGCCTGGTCGGAGTCCTGCGTCATCAAATGCTCGAAGAAGTGCGCGAGGCCCTCCTCACCGGGACGCTCTGACCGGAATCCGGCACCGTAATGTACGCTAACGGCCGCGCTGCTGCCGGCATTGTGGCCTAGGACGATCCGCAGTCCGTTGTCCAGTCGGTGACGAACGACGCGCCGAGCATGGCCAGGGCCGTTGCTCACCAAGACGGTGCCTCCGCCGTCGTGCTGCAATCGTCCAGCACTGTGGCCGCGAGGTCGGCATAGAGGGGGGCGACGGCCGGGTCGCAGGAAACATAACGCGAATAGTCGTTCAGGTGCAGGAGTATTCCCAGCGCCGACCAGGCACGGGTGTTGGTCGGCGCGGGCCCGTAACCGTCGAGAAGCGCGTGGATGTCCGGAGTAGCGCCTCCGTTCTGCGGACGAACGAACGCGCGTATCTCAGTGAGTTGTCCAATGAGGAATCCCACATCCATCCCCGGCGGCGCCATCCCGATCTCCTCTCCGATCATGGCGTGCACTGATGAGGGTCCCTGGATGGCGCAGTTTCCGAGACCGAACCATCCATGCACCAGGACATCCCCTGGTCCGTGCATGGAGACCACAGCGCGCAGGTGGTCCCAGCGCGGCCGGCCCAGCCGACGCAGGATGGTGGCGGCCACCCCACCTGGGATCGCGGACGCCGAGGAGCAGATCATCCCTGACAGGCGTCCGATTGTCGGAGGACGTCTGCGGCTCCATGAAGATGAGGAATCGCCGGTCGGAACTCGCGCTTCGTGTAGGAGGCGCAGCAGCGCACCGATCTCCCGGAGCGCACTATTGAGGCACCGACCGTTCGAAGGTGCCCTCCCGAGCAGCTCGTCAGCGATGGAATAGGCGGAGGAGAGCCGGTACGTCCGCTCCAGATGTGTCCCCGATCCGATGATCCATCGGCTTCCCTGGGGTGTCGCAGCTGACCCCACGTGCTGTGCGACGCTAGGGGGCACAATGGTGAAGGGTTGAGGGGCTGCTACCCCGGGACGACGTGTCCACTCGAAGGACGTCCCGTCTCTCTGGACGCGCTGGCGGCGAAGAAGAGTGGAACTCTTCCGAACCGCAGGCAGATGAGTCCTTGTCTGCATGTGCCCCAGCTGGTGTGTCATCGCCGTCGAGGACGGCATGATGTCCGATCAAATGAATGTTCGAACCATATAGCGATGATTCGTGATTGATGGTGCCCAAGGGGCTACTCAGGGTAATAGATCCTGTTGGATGACCTTATGGGGTTAATGGTTACTTATGTCCACATGTGGCCATTTTGTGTGCAGTGTGGCGAGGGCTCGCTGAGATCCGCCCTGATTGAGGAACTCCGCGGCCGGATCGGGGTTGGGGCCAGCTCCCTCGTCCTGACGGTCGTGGGCGAACCCGAGGACATATCCGAGCAGGATCGCGCTCATGCCCATGTGGTCTAACTCGGGGATCAGGTGCGTATGCACGTAGTTGGCGTTGTTCTGCTCGGTGGGGGCTTCGATGGGCGGATGAGCAGCGAGATGTGGGCTGATGCGGTTCGCGAAGCGCTGGCGGCCGTGGTTGAGACCGTGTGCCTCCCCGGCTGCCCCCACCCCCGCTGTGAGCCTGTGGACGGAGCCCTCTGGGGGTGATGTGGTGGTGCTGGCGAGAAGCTTGGTGGCCGCCCCCGGAAGTGGGCAGGGCGCGGGGGAGGCCGGGTGGCTGCTCAACCTGATGCTGCTGCTCGTTTTACTGTACGTGCAGATCCGCATCCCGTTCTGGGTGCTGCGGCTGGTGTGGGCGCCCAACCCCGGCACGTCGCCGATCGCGGGGATGCTCAAGCAGATCGCGTGGATCATGGCGTTTCGCAGCATGTAGCATGTGCGGCTGCCCGCCGCCGTTCTCCCTCGGCCGCCCCGCCTGGCGGACGAGCCCGCCGACACCGGGACCGAGGCAGCGCCCGACACCGCCCCCGCGGGCGGGACGGCGTCCGGGGACGGCGCTGCAGACCACACCCCCCGACCAGTGGTGGTACCGCCCCGCCTCCGGCAACACCGGCGGACCTCCGCGTGGAGGCCACCCCCCGGCCTTCTGGTCCCGCCCGACCACGTCTCGGCCATCCCTTCCGGCAGGCCCGCCCCATCGAGAGTTGGAGTAGGGCCGCATGCCCGGATCGCCGAGGTGCGGCCAACAGACGCTGTTCCCCCGTGACGGTGCAGTCCCAGGACTTACTTAACGCATGTGTCGCTGGACTCGCTTGACGGTCGCTAGAGAATTTTGACGGTCCGCACACATTTATGACGGATCGCCGTCATGGTGTCGGTGCGACAGAGACGCACGAGCCCGCCGGGCAAGCCGACGACTGGATGGTCAAGCACCGCCTTCGGACGGTGACCGAGATACTGGACGGGGCGAGCGGTCCGGCGAGTCGGAGCCGACGGGACCTTCGCCATCGCTCGGCAGAAGCTCCGTCCCGGTGCCGCCCACGCGGGCAAGACCGTCACCGTGGTCATTGAGGAGACCTGCTTCCGCGTCCTCGACGGCGAGGTCGAGATCTCCACCCACGCCCGCAAAAGTCCTGTCACCCGGTACGTCGCTGAAGTCAGGCATCACCTGGGACCGTCAACCGTCATGCAAGACGTCGTCAAGCATGTCCCGGGACCGATGCGTCAAGCATCTGCCCGGACCTCATATTCGACGTCTCAGACTACGAGGTGCAGTTGGCGTGCGCGTCGGCTGGTGACTACAGCCGGTGTGTTCGTTCCTGAGCTGGGCGGGGCGGTGTCCGGCGGGCTCGTCACCTTCGGCTGTTCAGCCGGGGCCTGCCCTTGCTCAAGGACGCCTGCGTCTGTCGGCTCGGCAGCCAGGGCTGGTGGCGGTGGTGTGGTGCCGTCGATGGCTTCCAGGAGCTCGTCGTCGATGTCGGTCATGAGGTGGCCGTAGCGGTCCATGGTGGTGATGAACATGTGGCCGAGGCGGCGCTGGATCTTGAAGGGGTGGATGTTGCCGTCGATGAGCCAGGCGACGCGGGTGGGGCGCAGGCCGTGGATACGCGGCTTGTGGCGCAGCCCGAGTTGCATGGCCCGCTTGACGGCGGGGACCCAGCGTCGGTTGTAGACGGAGGAATGTCGCCACCAGGCCCCGGATTCGGTGGTGAAGACGAACTCGTCGGGCTTCTTGTCGTCGAGGCGGGGCAGTAGGGCCTCGACGGTGGCTGACGAGAGGACGATGCGGCGGCGGGACTGTTTGGTCTTTGGTGGCCCGAGTTTGAAGGTGTTGTCCTTCTGGTGTTTCCAGGCGCGCTTGGCCTGGAGGAAGCCGTAGCGGGTGATGCGTCCGTCGGGCGTCTTCTTGTGGTGGATGGTGATGTCGCGGACTTGCAGCGTGGTGAGTTCGCCGTAGCGCAGGCCGGTGCGGGCGAAGACGTCGAGCATGTCGCGCACGTCAACTGCGCCGCAGTCTCAGCAGGTAGGCGCGGTCGTGCACCCGCGTGCACCCCCGGATCTCGGGGCGGATGACGGGAGCGGGGCGCGTCATCGGCGGCGGGGTCGTGGGGTGGTGCACCCGCTGGTGCACCCTCAACGCGAAAACGGGCCCTGGGTGTGCGAACGGTGTTCGCAGGTCAGGGCCCATTTTTCGAACGGAGCGGATGACGGGAATCGAACCCGCGTTATCAGCTTGGGAAGTCGTGGCCGCGCTTAGCGACTGACCTGCAAGGCCGTTGACCTGGTGCTGTTTCGTCCTGGGCCGCTGATTCCCCGCTATTCCCCACTCGGTACGCCAGTGACGGGCACGCAGCGGGCACGGCTCCCGGGTGGCTCACCGAACGCCATCCCCGCCCACAGCGGCGAGCAACCACGGGTTCGAACCCGCGCGGGTTCTGGCGCGATCGGTCTGTACCCCCGCACGTCCTTGTTCGCGCCAGGTTCCGTGCGGGCGCGGGGGGTCCATGGGGGCGCGAGCCCCCTGGTACCACCAGACCGCAACCAATGCCCCGTTCCTCGCTGGTGCCGCTTCGCCAATCGACTCCGCCAGCGACGGCGCGATCCCGACGGAGCGAGTGAGGTACAGGTGACGGCCACCCACGCGGATCCCGGCGGCCGGACGCGCGCTCGGGACCGGGCGGCAGCCCGCAGCCCGAGCACGCGTCCGGCATGCCGGAGCGACGGCGCGCAAGCGCCGTCGCCTTGATCCCATACAGCCCAATTCGGCAATCGCGGCATTGGCGCCTCACGCCTTGAACGGTCTCGCTTCGTACCAGATGCGTTCGAAGCTCTGGATGTACGTCTCGGCCATGTCCGGCAGCAACGTGCGGCTGATTCGGAGCACAGGGCTCCGTGACGCCGATACGCCATGAATATGGTGATTTGCGAGGAGATGCTTCTCAGTCAGGTAGATGGAATTGTAAAGAACAGACCCATGCAAGCGAACTTCCAGGCCATCGACCTCGACCAAAGGTCGATAGAGCACCAAGGCGTTTTGAACTTTTCCCCTCAGAGCATCCCCTATGCCCTCTTCCTCCCCACGCTGCTCGACCTGGGGGGAGTCAGGATCTCCTAGGAGTATTCGAACGTTCACCCCCGACTTCGCCTTGCGCTCGAAGATCCGCAAGATGCCCGTGTTATCCGCCAGGAAGAGGCCACAGTAGACAAGGATTCCGATCTCTCGATCGGCTGATTCGAAGAGATCCCGCCACACCTCTTCGGGGACTTCCCAGCGATGCGGGTAGACGTGGCAACCTTTCCCAATGCTTCGCCCTTGCGGTTGTGGGGCGGGATTTCCATCTGGCCAGAGTTCCCCCTCTGACGCCTTGAGAAGCTCTGACAGTGCCCACCGGTGGCGCGGATAGGGGCGCTGGCCGGATAGCCACCGGCGGACGGTCTTGGGATCGACTCCAAGATGTGCGGCTACGTCGGTCTCGGTGAGCTGGGACGCAGCCAGAGCCTTGCGCAGTGCGTTGTTCACGTCGGTGCCCTCCGATGCGCGGGGAACCCGACGATAACAGAAGACGTCCCTAGACGTCCCTCAAGATGTCCGGTACGTGGTACACATGTCCGCCTGCTCTCGACATCGTTTTCGCAGGTAGCAAGGACCCCCGCGAGCGCTGCCGGCGCTCCGGGGGCGTGGTCCGCACCTGATGAGAGCAGGTGGAACATGCGCAACCATATCGTTAGCCGTTGGCCTCGGGTTCCCTCGACATTTCGTGCGGCCCGGCCTCGGCCATACGTGCCGCTCCCCTTCACACCCCCGCCAGCGGCGCCGTCCCTGGCCCCACAAGCGAGACTGGTCCGGCCCTACGTTCTTCACGCTGAGCGTGAACGGCATCTGCGGCAGGTCGACCGGAGTCGGCTCGGTCTCGCCGTCCTCCTGGAGCTTGCCCGGCCTCAGGCGGTGGCAGCGTGAGCACCGACGAAAGCCCTGACCCGATGCTGCGGCTATTGCAGCGCCACTACGGTCGCCGCTGGGCGATTCGGCGCAACGCACGGTTCTGGGTAGCGACGGCTGAGGACTACTCAGCTCCGCACGCGCCGACCCTCGTCGAATCGAACGTTGAAGAGTTCGTACGCCAGCTGGAGCGTCCCCCGTCGGGGGCCGGACGACCGAATGCACCAGGGGGAGGGTCCGAACAGGACCCTGATGGGAAAGGCGTCCCTCGCGAGGGGTGAGGGACGGTCCGCGGGTTGATGGTCCTTCTTCCTTCCCCTCATCAACCACGCGGTCCAGGGTGCCCGTCCGGGGCGACCAGGGAGACAACCGCTGGGGAGCGACCTCCCAAGCCCGGGCGATGCGGGCGGGCACCCGCACACGTCTGAGATTCTTTCGAGTACGCACTACAACCACTTGAGGGCTTCGGAGGAGACGGCTTGAGCGCTCGTGTGACCCCGTGGGGGGCCTACAACCAGATCGCGGACACCCTCCGTGGCCGCATCGCCAGCGGTGCCCTCAAACCAGGTGACGCGTTGCCCTCCGAGTCCTCGTTGGTCCGGGAGTTCGGCGTGGCACGCAGTACCGTCCGCCGCGCCCTTGCCAAGCTGGAGGCGGACGCGTTGATCGAAGCGCGTCCCGGAACCGGGCGGGTGGTCTGTGGTCAGGAAAGGCGAACCGCCAAGGGAATCGACTCCCCGAAGGTTCAGTACCGGCGTATCGCCGCCGACCTCCGAGAGATGATCACCGATGGCCGGTTGGCACCAGGGGACACGATTCCCAGTGAGGCCGCGATCGGCCGACAGTACGGCGTATCGCGGGGCACCGCCCGACAAGCACTCTCTGAGCTGGAGGGATCTGGGCTGGTGCTCGTCGTCCAGGGCAAGGGCCGGTTCGTCAAGGGGTCGGATTCACCAGCCGGTTAATCTGACACATGTGGAACATGTCCCTTGGGCGCGGGAACTCGCGCGAGCCCTGCTCGAAGAACCCTTGTCTCGAAGATGGGCGCACACGCGCGGGGTGGCGCGTCAAGCTCACTCGCTGAGAGGAATCCTCGGCACGGATGCCGACCTGGTGCACGCGTCCGCCTGGCTGCATGACATCGGATACTCCCCGCGTCTCGCCGCCACAGGCTTCCATCCTCTTGACGGTGCCCGGTACCTCCGCAACGTTCACCACGCCGACGAACGGCTGTGCCGTCTCGTGGCCTATCACTCCGGCGCCCTGGTCGAAGCCGAAGAACGGGGCTTGCACTCGGAGCTGACGAGAGAGTTCGACCCGCCACCCGGCCCGCTCCTGGACGCGCTCACCTATGCGGACATGACGACCGGGCCGGACGGTGACCACCTTCCCGTTGAGCAACGGCTAGCGGAGATCCTTCACCGTTACAGCCCCGGCGACCTCGTACACCGCGCGATCACTCGCTCGTCGCCCATGCTGACGGCCTCGGCTCATTCCGTAGAACAGCGACTGGCCGAGACCCGCGCGGGTGATCACCCGATGTGAGTTCCCTCGTCGCGGAGAAAGTTGTCGATGCGCAGCCGCATGGAGCGGTCCATCTTGTAGCTCCCCAGGTCTGCCTTCGGCAACCAGTGGACTTCCTTGGACTCGTCGCTAGGCCGCGGTTCGCCTGACAGGGGGCGGGCGATGAGGGCGATCGAGAACTCTTGCCGCGCCTCGCCATCGCTCGTGTAGAGGATGACGTGCTTCGGGTCGCTGTAGAGGCCTGAGACTCCCGTGATCTCGCAGGTGATCCCGGTTTCTTCGAGCGTTTCGCGGATCGCCGCCTGCGGAATCGACTCGCCCAGGTCGATGGCACCGCCGGGGACAGCCCAGTTGTCGTTGTCCGACCTCCGGATCATCAGGACTTCGTCGCGATCGTTGACGACAAAGACGTTCACGGAGGGGACAAGGCTGTTGGCCGCCGGTGCGTCGGGGTCGTTGTAGTAGTCGATCCGCTTGCCCATGGCCTTCTCTCAGTCGAGTGGGGTTGCGTTGCTCCACACCTGCTCGAAGCTTTCGAGGTAGGTGTTCATCATGTCGCCACCGGGGATCTTCCGGAGATGGAACACCGGGGCGTTCGCTGCTGGAGCGCCGTAGACGTGCGTGTTGACCAGTAGCTGTCCGTCCGCACGGTAGAGCGAGTTGTACAGGACGGTTCCATGCAAACGGAACTCTGTCCCCTCAACGGCGCGTAGCGGCGCGTACAGCACTATCACGTTTCGGATCTTGGCGGCCATGGAGTCGCCGATGCCCTCGTCTTCACCTCGCTGCGCTACGGCGGCGCTGTCCGGGTCACCGAGTAGGACACGGACGCGGACACCCGCACGGGCCTTGTCGGCCAGCAGCTTGACGACGCCCGGGTTGTCCGCGAGAAAGAATCCGCTGTAGACCAGGATCCCTATCTCCCGCTCGGCGGATTCGAAAAGCCGCTGCCAGGTGTCTTGTGGGACCGCCCAGCGATGTGCGTGGATCTCGACGATCTCGCTCTCGGATGCCGCGGCGCTCTGTTCGTTGCTGAGCGCCTTGGGCCATAGGTAGGTCTCCTCCATGCCGAGATGGGCGCCCACCGCGTAGCGGTGCCGACGGTAGGGCGTGCGTCCAAGGGTGATCCAGCGCTCAACGCTCTTCGGGTCGACACCGATGGCTTCAGCCAGCTCAGCCGGTGTCAGACCGCGCTCAAGTAGCGCGGCTCGCAACCTCTCGTTCGACATGTGCCCCGTACTCGCAGGACGTCTACGGACGCGCTCACAGTATCGGGACGTCCTGAACACGTCCAGCCATGTAGTGATCCCGTCCTGAGGCCCCAAGGGATGGTTGTGATCGTCCACACAGCGCGAGGGACAAGACGGCCGGGGCGAGATCAGCGGAACGGATTCCTCCGGCTACTGACAACCAACTCAGATACATGTTATACATGTATCTATTCCTGCTCGGGCGGCCGGATCTCGGTCTCGGGCGGGGCTCGTAGCCAATGCAAGTGAGAACGAGACAAGGAGTGCCTGACATGGCGATTCAGGGTGCGATCCCGGTGGAATTCGGGACGGTGTTCCCGTACGGCGCCTACGCGCTGGGTGTGGAGGCGATCACCGACTTCGAGACCAAGCGTCCCCAGATGGACAAGGACACCGGGCTGCCGCTGTGGGCGGTGGACGTGATCGACGCCGACCCCGACGCACGCGGCAAGGCCAAGTCGGTCAAGGTCAAGGTGGCCGCTCAGGTGTGCCCGACCCTGCCCGATGAGGTTCAGGGACTGCCGTTCCGCCCGATCGAGTTCGAGTCCATGTCCGTCATGCCCTACGTGGACGACAACGGGCGCCGTCCCCGGGTGGCCTACTCCCTGCGCGCCCGGGGCGTGAAGACCCCTGGCGCTGGTGGTGGGCGGGCGAAGACCCCGGCCAACGCTGGTGCGACCGCCAAGGGCGGTGAGTGATGGCCTTCACGATCATGGCGGCTCGGCTTCAAGACGACTTCAGGGCTCGCTTCACGAACGACCCTGGGGACCTGCCTCGGCTGATGCTCGACGACACCGCTCTGACGTTCGCGCTGGCCCCGAAGGACGACCTCGAAGTCTCGGCTGATGAGGTCAGGCGGGCGCGCCAGCTGGCTGACGCGGCCACTGCGTTTGCCGATGAGCTGGAGCGTCTGCGTGATGAGGCCGCGTCTTCGGAAGACGAGCCGGACGCGGCGTGACCCCCTGAGATGACGGCGGGGCGGCCAGGTGCGCCAACACCTTTCGGCCGCCCCCTCAACCCTCCCGAGAGCTACCAACTTTCAGAAGAGGTCTGTTTCATGATGTCAGAACAGCCCGCGCGCGTCTCTCTGCGCGAGATCACCGACTTCCTGAACCACCTGCGTACCCACCGCCCGGCTACCCATGACCACGCCCCTTCAGCCGCTGCCTCGCGGTTGGATCTGCTGGCATGGAAGGCCTCGATCCTGGCCCGGATCGCCGCTCAGACGACCGATGTAGAGACCCGGGCGGTTGCCGCTGCTGCGCGTGCTGAGCTGGCAGCCGCGCGCGCGGAGGAGTCCGCCGCCCACGCCGAAGAGGTCGCCAACTCCTTCCGGGTCCTGGGCGGGGGTGAGCGGTGATGCTGGGCGGGAAGAACAACGGCGCCACCCAAGTGCAGCCGACCGCACCGGTCCCCGCGCACGCCATCCGGTTCACCACCCCGGTGGTGGAAACCCCGGCGGTGTTCATCCTCGGCCGGTGGCTCTGGCACCTGCTCGCCTTCGTGGCCTGCCTGCCCGTCCGGTTCCCCGTCGCGGTCACCGGCGCGGCGCTCCTCGCCGGTTCCTGGTGGGCGCTTGACTGGGTGGGTCCGGCCGTGGTGTGCACGCTGGCAACCATCACCGGGCTGGCCTGGCGCCATTGGCACCCGGCCACCTTCCGCCGGTGGGTCACGTTGCGTGCCCTGGCCCTGGTCCGCGAGATCTGGGTGTACCGGCGCCACTGGCAACCCGTCCTGGTCGTCTCCGGGCTCGCCGAGTCCTACCTAGAGCGCCAGTACCTTCCCCACATCAAACGCGTCACCTGCACCGAGTGGGCCGACCGCGTCCGCGTCAAGCTCGTGGCCGGTACCGCTCCGGCCGCCTTCGAGGAACGCACCCCCCACCTCGCCCACGGGTTCGGCGCCCCGGCCTGCCGCGTGGAAACCGCCGGACCGCTGGAAATCGTGCTGGAGTTCCCCCGACACGACATGCTGGCCGACCCCCTCGACGCGCTGCCCGCCCCCGCGACGGCCGACGGGGTGGACCTGGCCGCGCTGCCGATGGGGCTGTGTGAAGACGGCCGGGCGTGGCGGATGCGCCTGCACGGCACCCACGTCCTGGTGGCCGGTGTCACCGGGTCCGGCAAGGGGTCGGTGATCTGGTCGGCTGTCCGGGCGATGCTGCCCGCGATCCGCGCCGGACTGGTGCGGGTGTGGGCGGTGGATCCCAAGCGCATGGAGCTGTCCTACGGCCGGTCCCTGTTCCACCGCTACGCCGACGACGGCGAATCCGTGGTGGCCCTCCTCGAAGACGCCGTAGCCGAAATGCAGGAACGCGCCGAACGGTACGCGGGCAGGGTCCGCGCCCACACCCCCAGCGTCGATGACCCCTTTGACGTAGTGGTGCTCGATGAGGTCGCGTTCCTGACCGCCTACCACCCCGACCGCGACATCCGGCGCCGCGCGGAGAGCGCCATGGCCACCCTCACCTCACAGGGCCGGTCGGTCGGGTTCGCGGTGCTGGCCGCGTTGCAGGACCCACGCAAGGAGGTGATGAACCTGCGCAACCTCTTCCCCGACAAGATCGCCCTGCGACTGGACGAAGCCAGCCAGGTGGACATGGTGCTCGGGTCGGACGCCCGGGACCGGGGCGCGGATGCCCACCTGATCGACCCCGACGCCCCTGGAACCGCCTTCGTGCGTGTGGAGGGTTCCAAGGTCCCCACGCGGGTGCGGGCGGCGTATGTGTCCGATGCCGACATCGACCACATGACCGCTGGCGACGGCTCCGGCGCTCCGGGCGCTCCGGGCGCTGGGGAAGGGGGCGCGTGATGCCCACCCCCACAGGCAAGACGACCCGCGTTGAGCGCATGGCCCAACCCCTTGCGCGTGAGGTGGCCGAACAGGTGGCCGCCGACAAGGGGGTGTGCATCCGTCCGGTGGCGCTGCGGCGCACCGACCTGGAAACCGGAGCAACCGAGGTCGTCGACGTGCCGTGCGGCTCCACCCTGGAATCCCGCTGCCCGGCGTGTGCCAAGCGCAAGAGGTCGATCCGCCGTACCCAGTGTGAAGAGGGATGGCACCTCACAGAGGAGCCGGTCATCACCCCTGATGAGCCGTCCGAGGTGCAACGCGGCTGGGTCGAACGCCGCGCCATGGTGACCGCTGAGCGGGACCGGCTCGTCTCCTCGGGTGCCGCGTCGGGTGAGGACCTGGCCGCGCTGGATGCGGCCATCTGTGACCTGGATGAGGAGATCACTGCGTCGGGGCTGCGCGGGAAGGTGGCCCCCTCCTCGTCGGGCTCGGGCCGGTCACGCCGCATCCGCTCCACACGTCGGCGCCACGACGCTCCGGACCTTCCCAAGCGGCCCATGGCCCGGCGCACGGTCGGCCGGGCCTTCGAAGACCCCGCGACCGGGAAGGTGTTCCGGCCGTCGATGTTCCTCACGTTGACCCTGGATTCCTACGGGCGGGTGCGCTCGGACGGCACCCCGGTGGACCCCTCGACCTATGACTACCGGCGGGCGGCGAGGGACGCGCTGCACTTCTCCAAGCTCATCGACCGGTTCGTACAGAACCTGCGCCGGGTGGCGGGATTCGATGTGCAGTACTTCGCCGCCGTGGAACCTCAGCGGCGTCTTGCTCCGCATCTGCACATGGCCACGCGGGGCACCCTGCCGCGCGCGGAGCTGCGCCAGATTGCGGCGGCGACCTACCACCACGTGTGGTGGCCCCCGGCCGACCGGGTGGTCTATGAGGGCGAGCACCTGCCCGTCTTCGACCCCTCGACCGGCACCTACGTGGACCCCTTCACGGGGGAGGTGCTGCCCACCTGGGAACAGGCGCTGGACGCGTTGGACGCCGACCCCGGGGCGGAACCTCACCACGTGGTGAGGTTCGGGCGCCAGGTGGACGCCAAAGGCGTGATCGCCGGGACGCCGGACGCTGACCGGTGCGTCCGGTACCTGGCGAAGTACCTGACCAAGGACATCGCCGAATGCCATGACATCGAAACGACTGCCCAGGAACGCCACGTGGACCGGCTGACTGAGGCGCTGCGGTTCGAGCCCTGCTCGCCCCGGTGCTCCAACTGGCTGCGCTACGGGATCCAGCCCCAGGACGCCAAGGCGGGGATGCGGCCGGGGTTCTGCCGCTCCAAGGCACACAAGCGCGAACACCTCGGCTACGCCGGACGGCGGGTGTTGGTGTCGCGCAAGTGGTCGAACAAGACCCTAGCCGACCACAAGGCCGACCGGCTGTCCTGGGTGCTCGAACAGCTCGGCGTCACCCCCGGCGCTGAGGGTCAGAACCACAACGCCGGCCACGTGACCCCCCTGCGCGTGGCCAGCAACAACGAAGTGTGGGAGGTGGCCCGACCCACCGATCCCGACGTTCCCCCGCGAGAACAGCGCCTGTTGCGGGCTGTCGGCGAGTCCCTGAAACGCCGCGCCCAACTCGACCACGCACGACAGACGAATCTTTCGGCAATGGAAGAGGCTGCCTGATGGCGCGCAAGACGGTACCCCCGAGCGGCCGACTGCTGACCGTGGATGAGGCAGCTGAGCGGCTGAACACCTCCAAGCGCTACCCCCGGCGCCTGATCGAAGAACGTCGGATCACGTTCGTGAAGATCGGCCGTCACGTGCGCATCCCGGAATCGGCGCTGGATGACTTCATCGCGGGCGGACTCGTCGAACCGCTCCGGCTGACCACAAGGAAGGCTGCCTAGTGGCATCGAAGAAGCGACGTTTCGGCAGAATCCGCAAACTCTCCTCTGGCCGCTACCAGGCACGCTATCCCGGTCCGGACGGAGTTGATCACCCAGCGCCGTACACCTTCTCGACCAGGAAGGAAGCGGACAGGTGGCTGACGATGAAGGAAGCCGAGATCAACCGCGAGGGGTGGTGGGACCCGCACGCCGGTGAGATCGCTTTCCAGGACTACGCAGATGAGTGGATGGAACAGCGGGAGCTGACCGACAAGACCGAGCTGACCTACGAAGGGCTCCTACGTCTCCACCTCAATCCGACCTTCGGGCGGATGCTCATCAAAGACGTCAAGGAGGCGGACGTACGCAAGTGGCGTGCCTCGCGACTCAAGGTCAAGAAGAGCAAGGGGCAGGTTCCCAAGGCGTACCGGCTGTTGCGGGCGATCCTCAACACGGCTGTGGAGGACAGGTTGATCAGAGAGAACCCCTGTCGGATCAAGGGTGCGGACCGGGAGGACAGTGAAGAGCGCCCCGTCCTTTCCGTCGCGGAGGTCTTCAAACTGGCAGACGCGATCAAGCCGAGATACCGGGCGTTGGTGCTCCTGGCGACGTTCGCCAGTCTCCGGTGGGGCGAACTCGCGGGACTGCGACGCCGTGACCTCGACATGAAGAAGCGAACGGTTACCGTGCGTCAAACCCTGGTCGACGTTGGCCACCTAGTGGAGGGTCCACCGAAGTCGAGTGCGGGACGGCGGACGGTTGAGCTGCCAGACCTGATCATCGATGATCTCCGTGAGCACCTGGCCGAGTACGCGGCACCGGGCCGCGACGGCTACGTCTTCGTCGGTGTGAAGGGGAACCAGCTGCGTCGGAGCAACTTCACCGCCTACTGGTCGCGGGCTTGTGAGGACGCTGGGCTAGAGGACATCCACTTTCACGACCTCCGGCACACGGGCAACACCTATGCGGCTGAGGCGGGGGCGTCGCTGCGCGAGTTGATGGATCGTATGGGGCATTCGAGTTCTCGCGCCGCGCTGGTCTATCTCCACGCGCGGGACAACCGGGCTCGCAGTCTGGCCGATCGGCTCGGACAGCAGGCTGCTGAAGAGCTGAGGGGGGAACAAGCGAAGGAGGCCCCTGAGACCGACGGCGACGAGCCGCCGGACCGAGCTTCCACCGCAGCATCGGGCACGTAGCGGGCACGCGGGCGCGTCACTGCCCTGCAAACGATGAAGGCCAGGTCCCCGATTTCCTCGGGCTGACCTGGCCTTCTGTGTTCTGGAGCGGATGACGGGAATCGAACCCGCGTTATCAGCTTGGGAAGCTGAAGTTCTACCATTGAACTACATCCGCGCTGTGGAGCCGGTTTCCCGACTCGCAACGAAGGTTATCGTACCCGAAGCGGCGGGGTGGTGGGTAACGCCCGAGGTGGGTTGCGGGTGATCGGATCCACGGCATGGGGTCGGACCGGGTAGGTTCGTCAGCGTGCTGCTCTCCGATCGTGATATCAGGTCCGAAGTCGAGTCCGGGCGGGTCAAGATCGATCCGTATGACCCCGGGCTGATCCAGCCGTCGAGCATCGATGTCCGGCTCGACCGGTACTTCCGTGTGTTCGAGAACCACAAGTACCCGCACATCGACCCCGCCATCGAGCAGCCGGACCTCACCCGGGTCGTCGCCGCCGAGGGGGACGAGGCGTTCATCCTGCACCCCGGCGAGTTCGTGCTGGCCTCGACCTACGAGGTCATCACCCTGCCCGACGACATCGCCAGTCGGCTCGAAGGCAAGAGCTCGCTCGGGCGGCTCGGGCTGCTCACCCACTCCACCGCCGGCTTCATCGACCCCGGGTTCTCCGGGCATGTGACGCTGGAGCTGTCCAACGTGGCGACCCTGCCCATCAAGCTCTACCCGGGTATGAAGATCGGTCAGCTGTGCATGTTCCGGCTGACCTCGCCCGCCGAGCAGCCCTACGGGTCGCCGGCCTACGGGTCGCGCTACCAGGGGCAGCGGGGGCCGACACCGTCGCGGTCGTTCATGAACTTCATGCGGACCCCGATCGTCTCGGATGACCGCTGACCGCTGACCGCTGACCGCTGACCGCTGACCGCTGACCGCTGACCGCTGATCCCCGGGCGCCGGACGGCGTCAGCTGTAGTAGCCGGGGCTGCCGTACCCGGGGCCGGGGGTGATCGGGCGGGGGCGGTCGGTCTTGGGCAGCACGTAGGCGGCGATCAGGCCGCCGATGAAGCCGAAGAGGTGGGCCTGCCACGAGATGCCCACCTGCTGGGGCAGCACACCCCAGATCAGCGTCCCGTAGAAGATGATCACGCTGATCATGATGACGATGTCGATGGTCCTGCGCTCGATGATCCCGCGCAGCACGGTGTAGCCGAAGTACCCGAAGACCAGGCCGCTGGCGCCCACGGTGAGGGTGCCCGGCGTGGAGAACAGCCACACCCCGACCCCGCTGATGACCATCACGATCACCGTCGTCCACATGAACCGGCTCAGGCCGCTCAGCGCCACGAGCGAGCCCAGCACGAGGAACGGCACGGTGTTGCTCATCAGGTGCTGGAAGTCGGCGTGCATGAACGGGGCCGTCAGCACCGTCCAGGGGGCGTCCGTCTGCCACGCGCGCAGGCCGAAGGTGTGGTCCAGCACCCCGCCGAGCAGGAAGTCGAAGACCTCGATGATCCACATCGCGGCGGCGAACGCCGCGACGGTCAGGATGGCGGTAATCCGAGACTGCGTCACGCTTCCGACTTTATGTGAACGCCTGTCGCCCGCACATAAGCATGCGGCAACGCCCATCGGTGACCCCGCCGACCTGCCGGTTGTCCCCGAAGCCGCTGACCAGGACCCCCGTTCGGAGGGTGAGCCGACCCACACCCCCCGTGAATGTGATGCGAATCACATCGCAGTGCTCCGGGGGCTCAGCCCTTGCCGCCGTTCCCCGCGGTCAGCGACCGGTCGCGCGGCGGGATGCCCACGGTGAGCATGAACGCCTCGATCTTGGCCGGGGACGTCATACCCGTGAGCGGGAGGTAGGGGCGGCTCGCGCGGCGGCCCTCGACCGACGGGAAGACGCGGGGGCGGCCGCTGAGATCGCACAGCCCCAGCGAGCGGGTGCGGCCCGGCAGTACGTAGTACGACCCGATCTCGGAGAACGGGATCCGAACGATGTAGCGACCCCGGCGGTAGCGGAACTCCCCGTCCTCGACCTCGATCACCGGCACGTCCATCCGGTGGCCGTGCCAGGCCAGAGCACTGCCGACCGAGACGAGCAGCACACCCAGGACGAGGTTGGCCCAGTAGGTCGGAGAGAACGTGATGGTGGCGATGCCGAGCAGGATGAGTGCGCCTCCACCCCACATTTCCCCATGCTTGCGTCCCACGGGACAGGTCAAGCGAACCGTTTCGGACACGGACAAGCCTCTTTCGCAGTGCGTCACGGGGATGTGGCTACCACCGATCGAACTTTAGCGGGTCGAGGGCCCGAGAGAACCCCGAATCAGAAACGAACATGGCAAGGTTTCGGAAACCACGGCGGATTCCGGATCCCCGTCCAGGGAGGCGATCCGGTTTCGGGCGGTGGTGATAGTGGGCGGGCTGCGCCCGGAACCTGGGCCCGGGCGTGGCGCGCGGCGGGGCGCCCGGCACCCCGCCCGCGGCCTCACCTGATCGAGCGCCCCCGGCTCGGTTCGCTCTCGTGGTGCATCCGGTCCAGCGCCGTCGCGTAGTAGGTGTGCGGGCCCCCCGCGACCTCCGTGTCGACGAACGTGGCCGGCTCGCCGTCGGACCGCACCGTCCCCGCGAGGTGGCGCGCGTCCTCGATGTCGCACGTCGGCGGTGCGGTGGAGTCGGCCGCCCCGGGGAGCCGGTACACCGCGAAGTACGTGGTGTCGCTGCGGTGCCGCGGCCGCACCGCCACCTCGGCCCCCCGCTCGGTGCGGCGGGCGTCGGTGATCAGCGGAGCGGGCGGGGCCGCGCCGCCGAGCCCTTCGGTCACGGGGACCAGTGCCGGGCGCTGGTAGTGGTCCTCGACCACGATCCGCATCGCCTCGGCCGCGGTGGTCCGCAACCGGATCGCGCTGAAGTACACGTCCCCGTCGACCTGCGGGTAGTCGCGGTTGAAGGCGAGGTGGCGGCTGAGTTCGCGCATGTCCTGCCACGCCCCGGGGTTGCCCACCTTGTAGGCGGCCTGCCCGATGTAGAGGTGGGTGCGGGTCCTGCCGGCCACGCCCGCCCACCACGGCACCAGCTTCGCGTAGTCGGCGACCTTCAGGCCGATCTCCCAGTACACCTGCGGGTTGATGTAGTCCAGCCAGCCCTCCAGCACCCACTTCCGGGAGTCGGCGAAGATGCCGTCGAAGGATTCGAACCCGCTGGTATCGGACCCCTCCGGGTGGCTGGACCGGTTCCGCCAGATCCCGAACGGGCTGATCCCGAACCGTACGTGCGGCTTGGCCGCCTTGATCCGCTCGCCCATCTCCCGGACCAGCAGGTCGATGTTGTGCCGCCGCCAGTCCTCGATGCGCTCGAACCGGCCGCCGTAGCGGGCGTAGGTGGCCTGGTCGGGCACCCGCTGCCCGCTGACCGGATAGGGGTAGAAGTAGTCGTCGAAGTGCACCCCGTCCATGTCGTAGTGCTGGACGGCGTGGAGCATGGCGTCCTGCACGAAGGCGCGGACCCGCGGGATGCCCGGGTCGTAGTAGAAGCGCCCGCCGTACTCGAAGACCCAGTCGGGGTGCCGCCGCGCCGGATGGCTCGCCACCAGGCGCCTGATGTCGTTGTGCATGGAGACGCGGTACGGGTTGAACCAGCCGTGGAACTCCAGGTTGCGCTTGTGCGCCTCGGTGATGGCGAAGTCCAGCGGGTCGTACCCGGGGTCGACGCCCTGTGTTCCGGTCAGCCACTCCGACCAGGGCTCGAACGGGGAGTGCCAGAAGGCGTCCGCTGTCGGCCGGATCTGCACGAACACCGCGTTCAGGCGGTGGCTGACCGCTTCGTCGTAGAGCCGGGTCAGCTCGGCTTTCTGAGTGGCGACGTCGAGCCCGCGGGCGCTGGGCCAGTCGATGTTGACGACGGAGGCGATCCACGCCGCGCGCATCTGGCGCTTCGGCGGTGTGCCGGAGCCGGGCGCGGGACAGGGCTCCTCGTAGCCGCTGGCGTCGTCGCGCGGCGCGGTGCCGGACACCGCGGCGCCGCGTGCGGGCGGTGCGGCGGCGAGCAGGGGCGCGGAGACGAGCGCTCCCAGCGCGCCACCGGCCGTGCGCAGGGTGGAACGACGCGAAACGCGTGTCGGGGGATGCGGGACGTGGGGGGTTGGTCGCGGAGTGTGCTGCTGATCGGGCGAGTCTCCCGGTTCCCGGTGATCGGCCATCGACGTGGGTCCCTTCCGAACTCGTGCGTTCTGGGAAGTCGGACAGAGCGATGTGATGCGCATCTCATTCTAAAAGGGCGCATTCGAGATCCCGTGGTGGAATCGCGGGACAATTTCGACGCGTGGGTAACTGCGGTGTTGGGGCGTGTGTGGCGTGTAATCGGGCGTGTCGGCCCCACCACGTTCCGCGGCGCTGGGGTGCGGTCCCCGCCCCGCCATCGGGCGCGGGCGCGGCCGGACGCTTCAGTCGGACGGCACCGCCGCCACCCCCTGGGCCGGGATGCGCTGCTGGGCGGCGTGCAGCGCCGCCGGGTAGCGGGCGTCCGGCCGCAGCGCGTACTCGCGGGCGCACGCTTCGGTGAACTTGATGACGTGTTCGTCGACGTGCTCGGCGCCGCGCGCGATCAGCTCGCTGAGCGCGGGGACGTCCTCCTCCCGGGCCAGGGCGGCCGCCCGGTCCTCGTCGCGCCTGTCGGTGGTGAAGGCCAGCAGTAGGGCCACGTGGACCTGCCACAGCGCCGCCAGCGTCGGTGAGTGCAGTTCGGTCGGCAGGTGCGGCAGGACGAGCCGGATCGCCGCGGGCGCGGTGACGCCGTGGATCAGCGGGACCGGGAAGACCTCGGGGTGGGCGAGGTAGACCCCGGCGAACTCCGCCGTCATCTCGCTGATGAGCCACTGCGGGTCGGCGGGGGAGACGGCGTCGAGCGCTCCGTGGTAGCCGGGGTGCTCGCCGATGCGGCTCAGCCGCTCCGGCGGCGGCATGGGGCTGCCGTCGGGGGACCGGCGGGGCAGCGCGGCGATGGCGGAGCCGAGGGAGGAGGCGCCGTGCAGGCGGGCCTCTCCGGGCAGGGGGTGGAACCGCGCGGCCCAGTAGGCCAGCGCCCGCGCGAACTCGGTCAGCTGCGTGTCGCTGGGAGTGGGCGTGGCGGCGAGGCTGCGCACGGCGTGGGCGGTGCGGATCGGGCCGTGGGTGAGGCCGCTGAGCATGCCCGGGATGAGGCGCGGCCACCAGCGGGTGAGGACGTCGCGCCACGGTGCGTCGGCCAGTTCCCGGCGGAAGGCGTACTCCCATTCCCCGACCCGGCCGAATTCGCCCAACGCCGGGCGCCAGGAGGATGCGTCGGCGAGGTCGATACCGAAGCGCGGTGTGGGCGGCTCGTGGTGTTCCATGGCGCCCCGGTAGCGGGTCACCCATGTCGCCACCTGGTCGCCGTGGCCCAGCGCGGCCAGCGCCTCGGCCGCCATCGGCCCGTGGTTGGAGAAATCGCCGGCTCCGCGCTCGTAGCCCAGGTCGTCCAGGCGCAGCAGCGCGTCGTTGACCGCGTCCTCGTAGCGGATCACAGGATCACCCTTCGGATATACGAACAGTTTGGAAATCCGAAGATATAAACTCCGGGTGTGACCGACAAGACCTCGAAGGCGGAGACGCGGGCACCGACCCCGGAGGAGGCCCGGGAGATCCTCGGCTTCATCCCGCTGCTCGCCGGGTACTTCCACCCGGCCCGAGCCATGGCCGACATGCCCGCCGAACTGCGCACCCTCTTCGAGGACCACCGGCTCACCCCGCGCCACGGGGCCGTGCTCACCCAGTTGGTGGCCGAGGACGCGCTCACCGTCACCGCGATCGCCCGGCGGCTCGACGTGTCGCTGGCGACGGCCAGCGAGGTGGTCGGCGACCTCGTCCGGACCGGCTGGCTGAGCCGCCAGGAGGACCCGGACAACCGCCGCCGCGCCCTGATCAGCGTCCCCGAGGGGCGCCGCCCCCTGGTCGAGTCACTGGTCGCCGCCCGCGCCGCCCCGATCCTGCGCGCCCTGGAAGGCCTCTCGCCCTGCGACCGCCAGGGTTTCCAGGCCGGCCTCCGCGCCTGGGCGCGCGAGGTCCGCGACATCTGACACCGGATGAACCCCGCGGTGTCCGGGTGCTACGTACCCGGTGTGGAGACTGACACCGACGCGGATACCGACCGCGGACTGCTCGCCGCCGCGGCCGCGGGGGACCAGTCCGCCCTCCGCGGCCTGTATGAGCGGCACTCCGCGGCCATGCTGCGCCTGCTGCGCCGACTGACCTCCGACCGCGCAACGGCGGAGGAGCTGCTGCAGGAGAGCTGGCTGGCGGTATGGCGCTCGGCCCGGACCTTCCGCGGCGAGTCGTCGGTGCGCGGGTGGCTGCTCGGGGTCGCCCGCCGCCAGGCGCACAACCGGCTGCGGCGCATCGAGCCGGTACAAGTCGCCCTGGACGCCGAGGACGTGTGCCACCCGGTGGACCGCGGCGCCGATGTCGAGGCCAAGGTGCTCGCAGCCGCCGGGCACCGGGAGATCCTGGCGGCGATCGCGGCCCTGCCCCGGCGCCACCGCGAGGTGGTGGTGCTGGCACTGGTCGAGGAGCTGCCGTACGCCGACATCGCCGAGGTCCTCGGTATCCCCGTGGGCACGGTGAAGAGCCGGATGACCAAGGCGCGTGCGCTGCTGTGCGCCGCGCTGTGTGAGGGACGGGGGAACTGAGATGCCCCATCTGACCGACGACGACGTCCTGCGGCTCGCGCGCTCGCCCGGGGGCACCAGGGATGCGCTACAGGGCCTGCGCGCCCACCTGCAGGCGTGTGCCTCGTGTTCGGCCCGGGTCGCGGGCACCGAGCGGCTCGCCTCCGTCCTCAAGGGCGCCGAGGCCGAGGTGCGGCCGCCGTCCTTCGACGAGCTCGTGGCGCCCGCCCTCGCCGCGCAGCAGGCTCCCGACGCCGGAGGTGGTGCCCGTGCCCTGTCCGCCGCGGGAGCTGCGCGCTTGGTCGCGGCCCTGCTGCTGCGCCAGGCCCGCCAGGTGCCCATCGCCTTGTGGCCGCTCACCGGCCTCGGCCTGGCCGCCCTGCTCGCCTTCGTGTGGCGGGTGCCCGACCCGGTGTTCGGCGCACTGGCCTTCGGGCTCGGCGTGACGCTGCTGACCGTGGGGGCGGCCCTGGTGGTCTGTTCCCCGCGCCGGTCGCCGGGCGCCGAGATGATGCACGCGATGCGTGTCGGCCCGGCGGTGGTGTGGCTGGTCCGGCTGGCGTTCGTGACGGGCGCGGTGCTGGCCGCCTCCGCCGGGGCGTCGGTGGCCGCGGCGGTGCTCTCGGGCGCGCCGCAGGACGCGGCCGCGCTGATCGCCTCCTGGCTGGGGCCCGCGCTGCTGGGCACCGCGCTGACCGCCTTCGGCACGGTGTGGCGCGCCCCCGCGGTCGGCGCCGCCATGGGCCTCGGGTCGTGGCTGATGAGCGTCGCCATCGCCCTGAACGGCGGATGGATCGGCGCCCTGCCGGGACCGGTGTCCGCTACGATCGGCCCGCTATGGACGACTACTCCGCCGAATCTGGTGTTGACGGCGGTGATTCTGGCCGCGGCGGTGTGGCTGGTCTCCCGCCCCGACCGGTCACTGGCCGCAGACTGAACCACCGCGGTGGGGCTGGGGCGTGGCTGTGCGTCTGGTAGTCGAGGGCCTCGCACACACCTACCGGCGGCATCGGGTCCTCGACCGGGTCGACGTCGAGTTCGGACCGGGGATCCTGGGGCTGCTGGGCCCGAACGGCGCGGGCAAGACCACGCTGCTGCGGTTGCTCTCGGGGGTCCTCACCCCGCGTGTCGGCCGTATCCGGGTCGGCGGCCACGACCTGCGGACACGGTCGGGCCGCCGCGCGCTGCGGCGGGAGCTCGGGTACCTGCCCCAGGCGGCCGAGCTCCCGGCGGACATGTCGCCCCGCGCCTTCCTTGACTACGCCGGGCTGCTCAAGGCCGTCGCGGACCCGGCCGAGCGCCGCCGCCAGGCCGACGACCTCATCGGCCGCCTGGGGTTGGACCACGACGCCGACCGGGCGATGGGGGCGCTGTCGGCGGGGACCCGGCGCCGTGTCGGGGTGGCCCAGGCGCTCATGGGCGACCCGCGCCTGGTCCTGCTGGACGAGCCGACGGAGGGCCTGGACCCTGAGGAGCGCATCCGCCTGCGCGTCCTGCTCAACGGCATCGGTGCGGGGCGCACGGTGGTGGTCTCGACGCATCTCCTCGACGATGTGCAGGCGGTGTGCTCCCAGGTCGCGGTGCTCGACCGGGGACGGACGGTCTACACCGGGCCCGCCGGGGATCTCACCGAGATCGCCGCCGACCGCGTCTTCGAACTGCCTTCCGACGCCGCCGAGGCGGGTGACCCCTGCGGCGGGGTCGCGCGGCGCGTGATCGCCGAGAACGCGCCGCCTGGAGCACGCCCGGTCCCGCCCACCATGGAAGAGGGGTACGCGGCCCTCATGCGCGACCTCCGCGCGGGCGGACGGTGACCAGGACGGGCCCGCACGCCCTCATGCGCCTCTGAACCGACCTCCCTCGGTTCGCTACGTACTTCCACGCAATCGAAACGCGTCGGAAGGAAGTCGGCGATGACCACCTCGGAGCTGACCGGGAGAACCCGCGCCACCGCACGGGACGATCCGCCCCTCGCCCTCCTGAGCACACTGGCCTTCACCCGGCTCCGCCACGGCCTGCCCCTGTGGGCCGCGCTCCTCCCACCCCTGGTGATGGGCGCGCTCCTGGCGCTCACCGTGTTCACCGCCCCCACCGACACCCGCGACCTGGTCTGGGACCACTGGCTGGCCCTCACCCTGTATCTGTGGGCGGTCGTGGCACCGATGTCCGCGGGGCTGTACGCCATCGGCGCCCACCAGGCCGACGAGGACGCCAAGCGGGTGATGTACGCCTACGCGTTCCCCCGCCACCGCCACCTCATCGCGGCGCTCGCCACCGTCACCGCCCTCTGGGCCGCCTCCGCGCTGCTCCTCACCTCGCTGATCACCGCCGCGGCCCTGGTGCACGGAACCCCCGCCGACGCCCTGACAGCGCTGCCCGGGACGCTGGTGCCGGTCCTGGCGACCCTGCCCACGCTGGTCCTGTGCCTGCTGGCCGCCGAAGCGTGGGGCATGGCCGGCCCGGCATGCGTCGGCGTGGCCGGGATGCTCTTCGGCGCTCTGACCGGCGACAAGCCCTACTGGTGGGCCATCCCGCCCGCGTGGCCGACACGGTCGGTCATCCCGATCGCGGAAACACGCGGCATCGGCGACTACTTCGCCCCCGACCACCCCCTGCTGGACCCCGCCGCTCTACCCGCCATCCTGGGCGCCGCCGCCGTCCTCACCACCGTGCTCGTGGCCGTCGGCGCCTGGTACATCGACCGAAAGGAGGTCTGAGATGACCCTCACCGGCTCCGACCGCACCTCACCGCGGGAGATCCGTGATGATCCCGCACTGGGCACCGTCGTCGCAGTGGAGCTCACCAAGCTCCGCCGCGGGTTCCCGCTCTGGCTCTCCACCGCACTGCCGCTCATCCTGATCCTGCCCCTCGGGCTGATCGCCGCCGTCTCCCCCGAAGGGCGCGCCGGCGACGTGTGGGGGATCTGGTTCAGCGTCACGCTGATGTTCTGGGGCCTGTCCATGCCGATGGGGGCCGCACTGTACGCGGCCATGTCGGTGCGCGCCGACATGGCGTCCCGGCGGCTCGTCTACGCCTACGCCTTCCCCCGCCACCGGCTGCTGATCGGCAGGTTCCTGGCCCTGCTCGTGCTCGGCCTGGGCAGCGCCCTCCTGCTCACCGTGCTGCTGGCGGCGGTAGGGGTGATGCTCGCCGGTCCGCAGGCCGCCGCACCGGTCCCGGCGGGGGTGCTGGTGCCCTGGCTGGGCGGTGCCGCGACCCTGGCGCTGTGCCTGGTCATCGCCGAGCGGTGGGGCACCGCGCCCGCGGTCGGCATCGGAGTGCTCGGCACCCTGCTGGGCGCGACCGTCGCCGACACCGCAGCCTGGTGGTTCATCCCCATGGTGTGGCCGATGCGCGCCGTGGTGCCGCTCGCCGGTGTCGAAGCCAGCGGGGTTCCGCTGCAGCCCGGCGACCCCCTCCTCTCGCTCGCCCCCCTGCCCATCGTCGCTGTCCTGTCCCTGGCCCTGTCCGCCGCGCTGCTCGCCGCCGGGGCCCGCCACGTCGACCGCAAGGAGCTCTAATGCCCCCGGCACTGCGCGTCAGCGCGCTCACCAAGACCTACGGTTCCCACACCGCGCTCCAGGGGGTGGACCTGGAGGTCACCGAGGGCGAGGTCTACGGGCTGCTCGGCCCCAACGGCGCCGGCAAGACCACCCTGATGAAGGCGGTGGCCGGGCTGCTGCGCCCGGACTCGGGAACGCTGGAGATCGCTGGCCGCCCCTTCACCCGAGACTCACTGCGCGGTATCGGTGCGCTGATCGACGGACCGGGCCTGTGGCCGCGGATGAACGCGCGCCAGCACCTGCGGGCGCACGCGCTGCTCCGCGGCGTGGACCCCGACCACGCCGTCGAGCACCTGTTGCCACTTGTGGGCCTGGACCAGGTGGCCGACCGCCGCGCCTCCGCCTACTCGCTGGGCATGCGCTGGCGGTTGGGCATCGCCATCGCCATGATCGGCTCGCCCCGGCTGCTCGTGCTCGACGAGCCCACCAACGGCCTGGACCCCATCGGCATGCGCGACATGCGCGCCCTGCTCCGCAAGGTCGCCGAGACGGGGGCGACGGTGTTCGTCTCCAGCCACCAGCTCGACCAGATCGCCCGCACCTGCGACCGGGTGGGCGTGATCGTCCACGGCCGCACCCGCTACGAGGGCCCGCTGTCCGGCCTGGCCGAGGACGGCGACCTGGAGGAGGGCTTCTTCTCCCTGGTGGAGCGGACCTCCAGCGGCGTCCGCTGAGGCGGCACGGCCCTGGGGGTGCGCCGCGGCGCACCCCCAGGGCCGTCAGGGGACACCGGCGGCGACGTCGCCAGGTCGGGCTATGGCAATACACCCGGGACCGACTCCCCGCGGGTGCCCTGAGCCCACTCTCCTTCCCCGGCACCCCAACGCATGAGTGCGATGTAGCCGTCCTCCAGGTTCGGGGCGGCGGGCCGCCCGCCGGGCGGTGGCTCGGCGGCGACGACCCGGAGTACCGACCGGGACGCGTGGACCACCGCAGTGTCTTCCTTCAAAGGCGTGCCGACCGGCACCTCATAGACGCGGCCGCGCCCCACGGCGGTCAGTTCGCTGACCGCGCCGTGGAAGACCAGGCGGCCGCCCCTCAACACCGCCGCCCGGGGACAGCTCTGCGCCACATCGTCGAGGATGTGGGTGCTCAGCACGACCGTGCGCTCCCGCCCCAGCGACGCCAGCAGCGAACGGAAGCGCAACCGCTCCTCGGGGTCGAGGCCCGCGGTGGGCTCGTCGACGACGAGCAGCCCGGGGTCGCCGAGCAGGCTCTGCGCGATACCGATACGCCGCCGCATCCCGCCGGAGTACGTGGCGATCCTGCGGTCGGCCCGTTCTGCCAGACCGACCTGGACCAGCAGCTCCTCGATCTGGGCGCGGCGGGCCCTGCGGTCGCCGATCCCCTTGAGCAGCGCCATGTAGTCGAGGAACTCCCAGCCGGTCAGGTCCGGGTAGGGGGTCAGCTCCTGCGGCAGGTACCCGGTGGAGTGCTGGGCGGCCCGGCGGCCGCTCGCGGTTGCGAGGTCGTGCCCGCCCACCGTGACCCGCCCGGCGCTTGGGCGCAGGACTCCGGACAGGACACGCATCAGGGTGGTCTTGCCCGCCCCGTTGCCACCCAGCAGGCCGAGCACGCCGCCCCCGACCGCCAGGTCCACCCCGTCCAGGGCACGCACGCCACCCCGGAAGGCCTTCGTCAGCCCGCTGACCCGGATGTCCATGCGCCCGCTTTCCGCCTGATCGTCGCTGCCGTGTCTCATCGGCGCCGCCCCGCGACCAGCCCGGTGAGGAGAAGGAAGGCGGCGGTCAGGGCCGCCAGGACGGTGAGGTTCACCAGGGCTGAGCCGGTGCCCGGCGGGGGACTGAGCACCCCCGACAGCTCATGGTTCGCCCACACCGGCCGGGCCCCCAACCACGCCGCTGCCGGGTAGCCGCCGCCCGGGGACAGCAGGGTCCCGGTGGGCGTGGGCAGCGGCATCAGCGCGGGCGAGGCGATCGTCGACCACAGCCACACCACCGCGGTGACCACCCGTGCCAGCGCCACCGGCAGCAGAACGCCCATGAGCGCGGCGAAGGCGGTCAGCACCACCGCCCCCGGCACGATGACGAGGAGGAAGGCGCCCGCCGCCGCGGCCAGCGGCCCCGGACCACCGTCGGCCATCGCCGCCGGAACCGCGCACACCAGTACCACCAGCAGCGGCGGAAGCAGGGCCACCCCCAGCGGCGCGGCGAGCAGCGCGGGCAGCCGGACCCCGGCAGGACAGGGGGCGGCGGCCACGAGCTCGCCCAGGCCGGGGCGCAGCCCCCGCTCCACCCGGTCGGCCAGCGCCACCCCGATACCCAGCGTGCACAGGACGCCGGTGAACGGGGCGGCTTCGCCGACGTGGGCCACCCCATCGGCGATCTCGGCGGGAGAGCGCCAGGCGGCCACCAGCGCCAGCAGAGAGAGGGGAGCCACCGCGAACCACAGGGTCCGGCGCCGCACCGCCATGTACGCCTCATACCGCAGTGTCCCGGCAAGAGCCGGGACGAAGGACATGGCTGTCATTCTCGTCGCTTCTCCATCTCCATCAGGCTCTCGGCATCACCCAGTCTCCGCACCACGAGCCACAGCAGGAGCGCCGCGATGGGTGCCACCAGGGCGGCCTGCGGCAGAGGGAGGACGACCAGCCCGTTCACGAAGAGCACCTTCGCCGACCACACCCCCATCACCAGGCCCGACCCTGCTGCAGCGGAGCCGGTACGCACCGTGCCCCAGAGGCCGGCGGCCATGCACAGTCCGCAGGACGCCCAGGCGGCGACGACCGCGGGGAACGGATCCGGGCCGGGAGACCCCAGGGCCAGCGCGGCGATGGGAAGCGCACCCGCCACGAACACGCTGCCAGCCGCGGGGGCAAGGCGGCGCAGCACCGAGACCGGATAGGAGGCCGGCAGGGTGAGCTGGAGCTCCATGGCCCACTCCCGCCCCGCCACACTCACCGCGGCCAGCCCGGCCGTCAGTGCGAGAACCGCCTGCGCGGCCCACAGCACGAGCGGCCCCAGCTCCGAGAGCACGAAAGCGGCCGCGAACAGGGACACCGCGACCACCACCGGGGCCGCCACAGCAGCCGCGCCTCCGCGCTTGGCCTCATGGGCCCACAGCGTCGCACTCGCATTCTCCACACCGGGTACGTAGCAACACAGCAGCCCGTGGTTCACTCCGGCGGGACCCTGCGTCGCCCCATCGGCGCTCCAGGGACTCGCCTTTGCGGAGAAGCCCCGCAACTCTCCACTGTGCGGCCGGGGTCAGCCTTCCTCGCCAGGGCGGGGAGCCACGAGCTTGGCGTCGTAGGCGAAGATCACCGCTTGGACCCGGTCGCGGACGCCCAGCTTGGGAAGGAGCCTGCCGACATGCGTCTTCACGGTGGCTTCCGCCATGTGCAGTCGCTCGCCGATCTCCAGGTTGGAGTGCCCCCGGGCGATCTCGATGAGGACCTCTCGTTCTCGGTTGGTGAGTAGCGCCAACTTCTCCTGGACCTCATCCCGGGGACACTCGTTTTCGGCTAGCTGGGGTGTGACCAGATCGAGCAGCCGGCGCGTCAGCGTGGGTGCCACGATCGCGCCTCCGCTCAGCACCGCGCGCACACCCGCCAGTAGCTCCTCGGGACGCGTGTCCTTGAGCAAGAATCCACTGGCACCGGCGCGCAGCGCCGGGTAGGCGTATTCGTCGAGGTCGAACATGGTCAGGATGAGGACACGCACCTCGGGGTGGGCGGCGATGATCCGGCTGGTCGCCTCGATGCCGTCGGTTTCGGGCATTCGCACGTCCATGAGGACCACATCGGGAAGAAGCGACCGTGCCTGGAGCACGGCGGCCTCGCCGTCGCCGGCTTCCCCCACCACGTCCATGTCGGCCTCGGACTCCAGGATCATCCGCAGCCCCCTCCGCTGGAGTGGTTGGTCATCGACCAGGAGAATGCGGTGGCTCACGCCTGTCCCTTCGCTGAGATCGATCTGCCCATCGGCAACTCGGCTTCGACGGCCCAGCCTCCTCCCGGCCGCGGGCCAGTCCGGATCTCCCCACCCTGGATGCTCACCCGCTCCCCCAGCCCCGTCAGGCCCGAGCCCACTTCGCTCCACAGCCCCGCTGCGCCGGCCGACGTTCCGTTGTCGGTGACACTCAGCCGGATCCGGCCGTCTACGGCCTTGACCCGGACATGGGCTCGCGCATCGGTCCCCGCATGCTTCGCTACGTTGGTCAGCGCCTCCTGGACGATGCGAAAGACGCACAACCGCAGGCGGTCCGGCAACAGGGTGAGATCGACTGCGCAGTCCATGTCCACCGCCAAGCCCGTCGCACGTACCCGGTCGACGAGTTCGTCCACATCACGGCTGTACGGTTGCCCAACGCCCTCGTCCCGGAGCAGTCCTAACACATCGCGTACTTCGGCCAGCGCTGCTCGGCCGGTTTCGGCCACAGTGGCCATGGATTCGATGGCGCGCTTGGGCTGTTTCTCGGCAAGGAGAACCGCTCCGTCGCTGAGCGAAATCATCACCCCGAGGCTGTGTCCGACGACGTCGTGCATCTCACGGGCGATCCGGGTGCGCTCAACCTCCTTCGCCCAGCGGGCGCGCTGGTCACGCTCCTGCCGGAGTCGACGGGCCTCGGACTCGGCAGCGGCGAGGGCGCTGCGGCGGTTGCGTACCACGAGCGCCAGTACGCCGGTCGCCAGAGCAGTAAGGACCATGCTCAACGCGGTGACGATGCGGATCAGGGCGTTCAGGAGCAGCGCTTCCTCATCGGAGATCTCCCCGAAGAGATTCTGCGGAAGCTCCGGGAAGGGTTGCACCGCGAGGACGCCGATACCGACAGCGAACAGGGCTGACGCGGACAGCCCCGCCCCCGGCGGTCTGCGCACCAGCACGTGGTAATAGGCGATGAACAGCCCCAGTTCGCCCCCGACATGGGCGCCCGCGGCCAGCCAGGACACCAGGGAGATCGCCAGGATCACAGCGAAGACCGTCATGGAGTGCCGCCTGCGACCCACCAGTACTGCGCACAGCAACACGTGGACGACCACGAGTAGGGGGTCCGGTCCGTAGTTGACCACGAGGAGGGGAAGCCCGAGGAGGAACAGCGCAGCCGGCACGGCGCAGTCGACGACCGTCGCCCTCGCGCCCGATGAGGATGGGTTGTGGGGGGAGCCCGCAGATCGGGGCTCCGTGCCCTCGGTGACGCGCCTGATCAACGGGGTCATCCACGCACCGTCCCGTCCATTGTCCGATTCGAGCCCGACGTGTTCCGCGTGGCGGGCGTCGCCAAGGGGCGCGTCAGCGCGTGTCCCGCCTTCGCAGCAGCACGTAGGCCACACCCAGTGCGACGGCAACGTAGCAGCCGAATACGACGGCGCTGCTGCCCAGGCCGAGAACGGCATCCGGCGCGGGCACCTTCATCAGCTGGCTGCCCGCGCTCGTGGGAAGGAAGGCGGCGGCCTTCTCCGCCATGGTCCGGGGTAGGGCCATAGGTAGCAGGGGAAGGAGGAAGAGCACACCGAACATCAGGGTGATCCCCCCGGCTGAGCTGCGCACGATCGTCCCCAGAGCCAGCCCCAGCAGGGCGATTCCGGCCAGATACACCCCAGTTCCCACCAGCGCGCGGACAACCGTTGCATCCATCGGCCACCCGACACCCAACACGTCCTCCAGCCCTGGTCGAGTGAGGAGGAACGCTGCCAACGCCACCGGGACCATCACCAAAAGGGTCGACACTCCCAGCACCAGTGCCTTGGCCATCAGCAACCCTCCGCGACGAGGAGCGGCGGCCAGCGTCGAGCGAATGAGACCGGTCCCGTACTCGGAGCTGACCGCGAGCACGCCCAGCGCAGCGATGGCCACCTGCGCCAGCCCTACACCGCTCAGAGTCAGGTGAGTGGGGTCGACGAGCATCTCCAGTGGCGGGGTCCCGCCCTCCGCGTCCACCTTCGCCACCACCACGGCCGCGAAGCCGAACCCGACGGTCACCAGCGCGGCGACCGCGTACAACACCGCTGTCTGTGGCAGCGTCCACAACTTCAGCCATTCCGACCGCACGATCCCGCCCCAGCTGAGGCGCGCCTGGTCGAGCTCCTGCCCTGTTCGCGTCGTCACCTTCGTCACCCCTTCCGCGTCGCTCCGCGGTACTCCACCGCGTCCTGGGTCAACCTCATGAACGTCTCCTCCAGTGAGTGGCCCTGGGTGAGAACCTCGTACACGTCGATCCCCTGTTCACGGGCGACCAGGTCGATGTCGTTCCGCTCCACGCCCGACACGTCGAGCGTCCGGTTACCGAGCGGAGTGCACTCGCCGCCGAGCTGTCCGAGCGCACGAGCCAGGCCCGCCGAATCCGATGCGGTCACCCGGAACACGCGTCCGTCGTTGGTGAACTCGTTCATGGAGGCGTCGGCGATGAGCGCGCCACGTCCGATGACGATGACCCGTTCGGCGATCTCTGCGATCTCCGCCATCAGGTGTGAGGAGACCAGGACGGTGCGGTCCTCGTCCGCCAAGCCGGTCAGTAGATCGCGGAGCCAGCGGATTCCCTCCGGGTCCAGCCCGTTGAACGGCTCGTCGAGGACAAGGGTCCCCGGGTCGCCCAGCAGAGCCGTGGCCAACCCGAATCGCTGCCGCATCCCCAGGGAGAAACCCCCGGCGCGACGACGCCCGGCGTCGGAGAGCCCCACCAGTTCCAGAACCTCGTCGACCCGGCCAACAGGGATGGAGTGCGTGTGAGCGAGCGCTCTCAGGTGGGTGCGGGGGCTTCGCCAGGGGTGGAAGAAATCGCTGTCCAGAAGCCCACCGGCAACACGCATCGGAGCGGGGTGCTCTGCGAACGGTTCGCCGTCGATCAGAGCGCGCCCGGCCGTGGGCCGGTCCAGCCCCAAGAGCAGCCGCATGGTCGTGGACTTCCCCGCGCCGTTCGGCCCGAGAAAGCCCGTCACGACCCCCGGCCGGACGGTGAAACTCAGCTCGCGGACCGCTGAGGTGGAACCGAAGCTCTTAGTCAGCTCTTCGGCTTGAATCGCCATCGCTACCTCCTTCTCATTCGTGTCGCACGTCGGGTCCTGATGCCAGCAGTCTGTTGCGTGCCGCGCTGTGTGTGGGTACGCCCAGGGTCGGCATCCTTGAGCCGGGAGTACGCCGAAAGATCTAGCCTTAAAGCGGGCTCCGGGAGGTAAGGACATCCCGAGCCCGCACCGCGTGCTCAGTTGGCGGCCAGTGCCTCGGTCGGTGCGAGCCGTGATGCGCGCACGGCGGGATAGAGGCCGGCGATTCCGCCGATCAACACGGTCGCCCCGAGGCCGACAGCGACGGCCCAGGGCGGGATCGTGGGCGACCACCCCTGGCTCAGGGCGTAGGTCGCTGTCACACCCGCTCCGAGTACCGTCCCTGCAGCTCCCCCCAGGAGCGACAGCAGGAGTGCCTCGGTCAGGAACTGGGAGCGGATATCGCGGCGGGTGGCGCCCAGTGCTCGCCGGAGGCCGATCTCTTGGCGTCGTTCCAGAACTGAGATCACCATGGTGTTGGCCACCCCGACCCCACCGACCAGCAGCGAGACCCCTCCCAGGCCGAGGAGCATTGCCGTCAGTGTGGTGTCGACAGCCTGCTGCGCCTCCAGCGCTTCGGAAGGCCGTGAAACGTCGACCTCACCGGGGTTTTCGGGGTTGGCGGTCGAGGCCAGGACTCCGCGGACGTCCTCGACGGCACCGGGGGCGACGCGTGTGTAGATGGTGGAGACCTCACCTCGTGACCCCAGATGGGACTCGGCGACCGGCCACCCGATCAGTGCGGAGGTCTCCAGCTCCGGGGCGAGGGGGACCGGTTCGAGCACGCCGATCACCGTGAACCACTGGTCGCCCAGCCAGACACGCTGCCCCACACCATCCCCGCCGATGCCCAGCCGGTCGGCTGCACGTGATCCCAGCACCACCGTTGGATATTCGGCATTTCCGCGGTTGAGCCACTCTCCGGCTGCCATCTCCAGGCCGACCCGTTCCTTGAGTTCGAGGTCTGCTGCGAGAACGGCGATGCTCCCGGTCTGCTCCTCGGGGATCAGGTCGCTCCGGTACACAGCGGCGTCCACCCTGCCAACGGCGACAGCTGACTCGACCGGGGGGATGTGCTCGATCATCGCGGCGGCCGAGTCCGGCATGACAGCCTTCTCTCCCAGCAGGTTCTCTCCGGGGCCGACTCTGAGAAGGTTGGTGCCGAGCGCGTCGAGTCGGCTGTTGAGCTCTGAGCGGCTGGACTCGGAGATACCCACGACCGAGATCATCGCCGCGATGCCGATCGCGACCCCGAGGGCGGAGAGCACCACCCGGGTCGGACGTGCACGTAGTCCGCCCAGCCCGATCCGGACGAGATCGGCGACGCTCAGCCGGGGGAGAGGGGGAAGTGGTCCGCCGCTGCGGGTCATGCCGTCACCACCGCTGTGTCGGATCCTCCGCTCGGCCTCGGCTGAAGGGTGTCGCGCACCACCCGGCCGTCGAGGATTTCGACGGCGCGGGGAAGCGTGTCGGCCATCTCCCTGTCATGGGTGATGACGATGACGGTGGTGCCGGCCGCGTGGAGGTCGTGCAGGAGGGCCAGCACCTCGGCCCCGGAGGCGGAGTCGAGATTGCCGGTCGGTTCGTCGGCCAGGAGCACCACGGGATCGGCGACCACCGCGCGTGCCACGGCGACACGCTGGCGCTCGCCCCCGGACATTTCGTGCGGTCGGTGGCCGATCCGGTGCCCGAGGCCGACCCGTTCCAGGGCGTGGGCGGCCCGCTCCCGTCGTTCGCGATGCGCCGTCCCCGTGTACAGGGCGCCGTCTGCCACGTTGTCCAGGGCACTGACACCCGGAGCCAGATGGAACTGCTGGAACACGAATCCGATGTGGGCGGCGCGCAGGGCGGAGAGTTCGCGGTCGCGCAGCCGCGACACGTCATGGCCGTCGAGGTAGACGTGACCTGCGGTAGGCAGGTCGAGGGTGCCGATCAGGTTCAGAAGGGTGGACTTGCCCGACCCCGAGGCTCCGATGATCCCGAGGAGCTCGCCCCGGGAGATTCTGAGGCTGACGTCGCGCACAGCGTGGACACCCCCGGGGTAGACCTTGGCGACCGACGCCAGTTCGATGATGCTCATTCCGGCACCCCCACGGACGTCCCCTCGCTGATACCGGAGCCCGAGACTTCGACCAGTCCGTCGGCGAACAGCCCCGTCTCCACCGCGGCGTAGGAGGTCTGGCCTTCGGGCCCTACGGTCTGCACGCCGTATCCGCCCTCGCTGAGGGCCACCAAAGCTTCCACCGGTACGGCGAGGACGTCCTCGGCCCGGCCGACCTCCAGGCGAACCGCAACAGGGGCGACCTCGTAGTCGTTGAGTTCCTCCTCGTCCTCGACGGTGATCTTGATCCGGACCGTGGCATCCTCCAAGGAGTCACCCTCGGCAACGCTCACGGTCGAACCGACGTCGGCCACCTCCGCCTCAAGGACGCGGCCATCGGGCAGCTCGACCTCGACACGACCGTCTTCTGCGATCAGGTGCCTCCGGCGGACTTCCACGTCGACGGTGACCGTGCGGGACACACCGGTGAGGCTCAGGACCTCGCCGCTGGCCGAGGAGCCGAGGTCCGCTGTCACCTCACCGACGCGTACCGCGGACTCGGTAACGAGAACTTGCTCGGGGGCGACCCGGCCGGTCCTGGTGACACCCAGGTCCTTCTGCCAACGACTGACCGCCTGGGCGGTGGCCCAGGTGTAGTGGTTGTCCGCGGTGAAGCCCGTGTACCCGAGGGCGGCGAGGTTGGACTCCAGAATCGCAACGTCGCGGCCTCGGGAGCCCACGGACAGCTCACGGTAGAAGGGGGTGGTCCCGTACAGCAGTACGCGGGGGCGCTGGTCGGCCCGGTAGACGGGCTCGCCGCGGACAATGACGTCCCCTTCCTTGGGCAGCCAGGTCAGCGTCCCCTCACCGCCGACAGCGGTAGCCGGCGCCGCGCGTTCGTAGTTCAGCGCCCCGTCCAGCCGCTCGGTGTCGACAAGGGTGGTGCGGACGACGTCGGCGGTATTGGGGACGGCCGCCAGGCCTTCCTCGTCCGCGGGGTTCACCAGGGCGGCAGCGCTCGCTCCGGCGAGCGTGAGCGCGACCACTACGGTGACAGTGATCCACACAGCACGCCGACCCGGTCGGCGCACTCGGAACCTGCCTGTCCCCCGGTCCCGTCCCCCCTGAGGGGAGACCACCTTGGTCGGCTCCCCCTGGATGGGTGGGGTGCCCTCCGACGGCGCGGACATCTGTCTTCACCCCTTCGTCTCAGTGCCGGTGTCTCGGTCAGCAGGCTGCGTCGGCGGCTTTGTAGGTGTCGCTGCCGACATCCACGCCCTCCAGGTCGAGTGCCCCGTCGGGGCCGGGGTCGGCGATGTCGACGCCGTTCTCCCTCATGCATTCGGTCCAGGCACGCAGTTCCTCCACGGTCTCCTCGTCGAGGTCGAGTTCACCTCCGGGCATCAGGTCCTCACAGGCGCTCATGGCCGTTTTCAGGGTCTCCTCGTCCACGTCGATGCCTTCAAGGCCGGCGGGGTCGCCATCGGTCGGCATCTCAACACCGTGTTCGCGCATGCAGTCGTCGTACTCGACCAGCTGCGCTGCGGTGTCGCCGGTTGTGGGCGAGGTGTTCTCTCCTCCGGCAGTGGGCACCTCTGGCTCGGGATCGCCTGTGCAACCCGCAATTGCGAGCAGTCCGGCCGCGGCCACTGCCACCGGGATTCGTCCGAGGTTCATACCGTCCTCCGTGATCGTCAGGTGTCGTCGCGCCGGGGTCTTCCACCGGCACTGACGAAGCTACGGATCCGCGCGGCCTTGCCACATACACCCGAGGTCGGCTCCTGACCGGACCGCCTACACCGAAAGTCGTAGGCACGCGCTTCAGGCTTTCGCGGCGTGCTCGGTGGAGTCGTTCTCGACGCCCGTGAGTTCGGCCGTTACCGGCCGGGTGCCTCCGACTTCATGGGCCAGATGCCCTGCCCCGACTAGCTGGGGTCGGCGGCACGCCGGTGCGGGTACGACGCCTGTGGGGCGGGTGCGACGAGCGAAACCGTGCTGATGACGGCTGGCGATTCAGCAGGTCATCCGGCGTCGCGCTGGTCCCGGTGGGATTCCTCGTGCGATACGTCGTGTGCGGACGGCTTGGGGGCTGCCTTCCCCGCCGACGCGGGGGGTGTGCGCTGGACGGCCAGTGCCAGGGCGGTGGCGATGGCGATCGCGGAGATCGGGATCAGCATGGCGCTCCTGGTCGCGTCGGTGAACGCGCCGGTGTCCGCTCCGGACTGCATGACCGCGCTGACCGCGGCCGAGCCGAAGGCGGCCCCCAGTTGGAGGACCGTCGCGAGGACGCCGCCGGCCGATCCGGCGACGGCCGGGGCCAGGCCGCGGGTGGCGATGGCGGTGAGCGGGGTGAAGAGCATGGAGTTGCCCGCGCCGATGACGAGCATGACCGGGATGAGGCCCGTCCAGGAGGCGTCGGGCGCCATGGACAGCGCGATCCACGCCATGCCGCCGCCGGTCAGCACCAGACCGGCCAGCAGCAGGAGCTTCGCGTCGACGCGGTCGGAGAAGCGGCCGACGAACGGTGCGAGCACCATCGAGACCAGTGAGGCGGGGGCGAGGACGGCGCCCGCCACGAGCGCGCCCGTGCCCAGGCCCGACTGCAGGTAGAAGGAGAGGACGACCGTCAGCCCGATCATCCCCATGGAGACCCCGGCTCCGGCGAGGCACATCAGCGGGAACCGCCGACCGCTGAAGACCCCGAACGGCAGCAGCGGCTCCCGCCCCTGGTTCCTTCGCTGGTGGGCGACGAACAGGCACGCCGTTCCGGCCGAGCCGGCGAGCGCGATCCAGATCCAGGCGGCCCATCCCGTTTCCTCACCCTGGGTCAGGGCGAACACGGCGAGGAACAGCGCGGCGGCCGACAGCACGACGCCCACGAGGTCGAGGCGCCGCTTGCGCTCCGGCGCCACCTGCGGGATCAGCGTGAGCGTGAGGATGAGCAGGAGCAGCCCGATCGGGATGTTGATGAGGAAGACCCACCGCCAGTCGAGCGTGTGCACGAGCAGTCCGCCGATGACGGGGCCGGCCAGGGCGGCGCCGGCTCCGACCGAGCCGCGGATGCCCAGGGCGGTCCCGCGCCGGTCCTCGGGGAAGAGCGCCACGATCATCGCGAGGATCTGCGGCACGATGAGGGCCGCGCCCAGCCCCTGGAACCCGCGCGCGACGATGAGCTGGGCGGGGGACTGCGCGAGCGCGCACACCAGGCTGAACAGGGTGAACATGCCGAGGCCCACGGCGAACACCCGGCGGGAGCCGTAGAGGTCGCCCAGGCGCCCGGCGGTGATGAGGGAGATGGCCAGGGCGAGCACGTAGGCGTTGACCGCCCACAGCCCCTCCACGACGCTTGCGTCGAGGTCGGCGACGATGCTGGGGAGCGCGACGGTCAGGACGGTGAGGTCCATCTGCGCCATGAAGTACCCGCCCACGATGACGGCGAGCACCACCCAGGGGTTGCCGTTGCGCGTCATGACCCGCCTTCCGTGTCCTCGAATGTTCGATGGGCCGTTGACCCGGCGCCCGTGGCCAGCTGCGGCCGCCTATGACCAGACGGCCGGCGGGACCTTGGTGGTGCGGTCCACTCGGTCCAGGCGGTCGACGCGGAGTGCTGACACCGCGTCCGGGTGGCGCGCCGCGACCACCCGGAACCGGTCGAAGACGTGGAGCAGGTGGTCGGTTACCCCGTCGGCTCCGGCCTCGCCGACGAACCGCACCGTCAGTCGGCGGGTGGAGCGCCGGCTGCCGTCGGAGGCGGTCAGGGCGAGCTGTGCGTCGTCCACCCCCGGCAGCGACCGGACGGCGGCCAGCACCTCCCCGATGCCGAAGGTCGCCCCCCGGAACTTGACGGTGTCGTCGGCCCTCCCCAGGACGCGCAGGCCGTCGGGGCGCCCGCAGACGCAGTCGGCCGCGGTCACCCGGTCGCCCAGCCGGTACCGCACGACCGGAACCGTCCAGCCGTCCCCCGCCCTGGTGAGCAGGGCGCCGTCCGGGTCCGGTTCCAGCAGCTGTCCCGGCAGCAGGTGCAGCACCGACGCGTCACAGGAGGGGTCGTTGACGGCGATCACGTACGTCTCGACCGAGCCGTAGTTGCCCCAGAAGCCCGCGCGGGGAAAAGCCCTGCACACGAGGTCGCGCTTGCTGTCCGTCCACGGCTCGGCCATCCAGATCACCGTGGTGACGGGGATCTCCGCGCCCGCGGCCAGCACGCCCTCGGCGAAGTCCGCCAACCCCGTGGGGGTCCCGGCGATCGCGTCCACGCCCAGGTCGGCGAAGGCGGGGGACCACGCCGCCACCTCGTCGGGCGCCAAGGGGCCGAAGGGAACGACCGTGGCCCGGCTGTGCTCGGCGAGCTTCAGCATGTAGTAGTGCGACGCCCACATCCGGCCCGCGTTGAAGAGGTTGAGCAGAACTCGGCCCGGTCCCAGCGGGTTCCAGTGTTCGGTCAGACGGGCGAGGGCCTGGTGGTGGGGGACGAACGTCGGTTTGGGGCGGCCGGTCGTCCCGCCGCTGGACATCAGCAGGGCGCCGTCGCTCGCTGCGGCGTGCCGTGAGGCGCACAGGATGTCCGCGGCCCCCGTCACCGGGAGGTCGGAGACGTCCTCGACCCGCTCGGGAGGGGCCTGCCCGCCGGCGGCGGCGAGTTCGCGGGCGTGGACGAGGACGTCGTCCAGAGCGACGGCGCCGATGCCCATCAGCGCCGCTCCCGCGCGGCGATCCACTCCCGGTGGCCGCGGAGGTAGGCCTGGAAACGGTCGTGGACGATCCTGTATCCGGTCTGGGCCTGCTGCGCGTCCTGGCTGAAGCCCACGGCGCCGTCGGGCTCGATCTCGGAGATCCAGTAGCGCTCTCCGTCGTGGAGGAAGTCGAGGGTGAAGTAGGGGGTGCGCAACCGGGACGCCGCATAGGCTACGGCGCCGTCCAGCTCTTCCAGGGAGTCGACGTACTGCCGCTTGTGCCGACCGCCGAGCGCCCGGGTGGACACCATGCAGTAGCCCTCCTTCTCACCTTGGAGGATCGTGTGCGGCTTGCCGTCGATCACGAAGATCCGCCCCTCGCGCACCTGGCCGAGGTAGGGCTGGACCACCAGTGCCGTGTCCGACCCGCCTGCCAGGCCGATGACGCCGCGCAGGTCGTGGATGTTGGAGACGACGCTGACGCCGAGCCCCATCCCCCAGTAGGCCGGTTTCACGATGAGCGGGTAGTCCAGGCCCTGGAACGCGACGTCATAGTGGCCGCTCATGGCCGACCGCCCGCTGCCGATGCGGACGGTCGGCACCGTCGGGACGGGACTGTCGGCGAGGAACAGCATCGTCGCCAGCTTGTCCCTGCCGATGAAGGCGATGCGCGGTGGGATGGGGAGGTAGAACCCGCCTTCTTCCAGGCCGGCGTAGAGGGTCGCCTGGTTGCAGACGTCCGCGGCCTGGTGGGGAAGGGTGTAGAAGTGCGTGACGAGGATGGTGTCCTCGGGCGTGATCCGTTCCCCGCGCAGGTAGAACCGGGGATCGCGCGGATCGCGGGCATCGATCGCGACCTCTTCGGGCGCGTGCAGAGACATCTCCAGGCCCAGGTCCTCGGCGACCGCCCGGTACTGGTCCCACACGGCTTCGTGCTCCATCGTCCGCTGCGCCGCCGTGCCGCGGTCGGGGTAGATCCAGCACAGCCGGCGGGCCGTCGACTCCTCAGCGGTCATCCGCTCCTACCTTTCTCCTGATGGTCGCCTTGCTGCCGTCATCCCGCCGGTTGCGCGGGCTCCTCAGCCGGTACGTCCCACATGCGGCGGATGGCCGCCTTGTTCGGCTTGCCGACGGCCGTGTAGGGCATCCGGTCCGTCGCTCGGACATCACCGCGCAGCCCGTGGGACTCCAGCCGCCGCCGAACCGCCGCAGCCGCCTCCGCGGTGCCCACCTCCCCGCGCGGACGCACCAGCACGCGCACCGCCTGGCCGCGGCCGTCGGGCGCGACCGGGACGCTCACCGCTTCGGCGACCGGGCAGTGCAGGACGATGTCCTCGTCCAGGGCGGGGGCCAGCAGCAGGCCGTGCTCGGCGGACAGCGTTTCCGAGACGCGGCCGAGGATCCGGTACTCGCCGGAGGCGTTGCGTTCGGCGACGTCGCCCGTACGGTACTCGCCGCCGCGGAAGGTCCGGGCGTGCGCACGCGCGTCATTCAGGTAGCCGTCGCTCGTGTGCGGCGATCTCAGCACCAGCTCGCCGATGCCGCCGTCCCGGTGCCCCAGCGGTTCGAGGCGGGCTTCCACCCCCGGTACCAGCGGCAGGAACGCGTCTGCGGCGCCGCGCCCGACGAGGTCGACCGCGGCCAGCCCGAACTCCGTGGACCCATAGAGCCGACGGATCCGCAGGGAGAGCGCCCGCTCGCAGCGTTCCACCATGTTCGGCCCGACGTAGGTACCTCCGCAGAAGGGCAGCCGCACCCGGCTGAGGTCGGCACCGCCGGACTTCTCGGCGATGTCGGCGAACTGGTCGTAGTGGCGGGGGAGCGCGCTCATCACGGTGGTGCCGCAGGCGATGACCTGCTCCAGCATCACCGCGGGATCGGTGTCCGGGTCGGTGACGACCAGGCGTGCGCCCGACAGTAGCGCTGCGAACATGTGCAGGTCGGTCGCGTGGGCGACGTCGATGGGGTGTCGGCAGAAGAAGACGTCCGTGTCATTGAGGCCGGTGTGGCGGACCCACCGGCGGCGCTCGGCGAGGAAGCTGTCCTGGCGCCACGACATCATCTTCGGGAAGCCGGTCGACCCCGACGTCCACAGGTACCGGAAGGTGCCGCGGGCGGGGGCGCGCGAACCCGGGGAGGGTCGTGGTTGCGCCGCCTCCAACGCGCCGAGGCGCACGGTCGGCCTCCCCGGCGCCTCGACCGCCCGGGTCCCATCGACCACCATCAGCACCGGGCCGGTGAGGTCGAGGGCGCGCGCCCGGTCGGCGCCGTCGAATTCCCGGATCATCGGCACGTAGACCGCACCGGCCTTGGCGACGGCGAGGATGAACGCCACGTAGCCGATGCCGTTCGACAGCGAACAGGCCACGACATCGCCCTCGCCCACCCCGTGCCGGCGAAGCCCGGCTTCGATCCGATCGACGCGCGCGATGAGCGATGCGTACGTTTCTCTCCGGTGCTCCGGAATGCTCACCGCGACCCTCTCAGGGCGACTGCGAGCGACCTCCCGGACGGCCTGGTAAAGCAACTCTCACTCCACGTCGATCATCGGCGCATTCCGCTCAGCAGCGCCTCGCCTGCGCCGCCCTTATTCCGAATTTCCTGGAAAATCGATTGCGGGCGATTGTCGGGCACCGGCCGGCCGCCCTGAGATCAACTTTCTTTTCGTGGCGCCGTGTTTCAGGATCCAAGCAGAGCGGCGCGCGTGCGGGCAAGGTTCTTCCTGATCGAGGGCGTGGCCGGATGCGGTCATGGGGGTTGATCGTTCAATGGGATCCCGGGGCGATCGAGATGATCTTTTATCTGCGATCTTTCGGTTCGATGTGCCCAGGTGGATATCAAGGCGATCTTTATCGGGGGTGTGTAATATTCGACTCCCTGATTTCGGGTGGATCGCGTTCGGCGGGTCGAGCGGGCAGCCCAGGGGCATGCCGCGGTCCAAAGAGAATCGCGGGCGGAAAGGATGGCGGCGATGGCAGCCACGTCGGAGCCGGAGAAGGAGCTGTGGAACCCGGGGACATACGACCGACTGCGGCGGCAGCTGATCCCGTCGTTCGACCTCCTCTACCGCTGTGCGGTCCGCGCGGTCGCCATGACCACGGCCGCCACCCGGCGACCGCGGGTGCTGGATCTCGGAGCCGGAACCGGACTGCTGAGCGCGGCGATCGTGCAGGAGATCCCGGACGCGGAGATCGTCATGCTCGACCGTTCGGAGGCGATGCTGGCCCAAGCCACCGCCCGCTTCGCGGCCGTGGTGGGTGACCTGACCGACCCGTTGCCCGAAGGACGGTTCGACGCGGTCGTCTCGGCGCTGGCCATCCACCACCTTCCACACGGGGGCAAGCGCGACCTGTTCGGGCGCGTCCTCAGACAGCTCGACGAGGGCGGGGTCTTCGTCAACGTCGAGCAGGTTCTCGCCCCGACCGATCGGCTTGAGCGCATGTACGACGAGCAGCACGAGCGGCACGTCCAGGAGTCCCGGACACCCGCCGAGGAGTGGGCCGCCGGCCGGGAGCGGATGAAGTTCGACATCCCGATCGACGTCGCGACGCAGCTGCAGTGGCTGCGCGATGCGGGCTTCGCCGAGGTGGACTGCCTGGCGAAGGACTGGCGGTTCGCCACCTATGCGGGATGGAAGCACTGATGGCACGCTCCGACGCGTCGGCTTTCCGGCGGTGCGGGTCCGCTTGACGACGCCGCGCCCGCCTGCGGATTAGCGCTTCCCCGGGTGGCCTTACGCCCGGCACCGCAGCCCGAACACCGTTCTCCAACCGGGCCGATGGCGCCCCGGGGCCAGGAGATTCAGCGATTTCGTCCCGATTCCTCGGTTTTTTTCATTAGCGTTGCTATGTGGGAAATCGTGAACTACGTGGATTTTGTCGTAGGTGTGGAGGAGAACGGTCATGGGTACAGCTGGTTCGGACTTCTCTCTCGGTGGAATCGCCCGGCCTGCGGCCCAGGCGCGGTGGAGCGGCACCCGGATACGTATCGCCTCGTCGGTAGCGGGGAGCCTGCTCACGGTTGCCCTGCTCGCCGGGTGTGGTGCGGGCGGCGGGGTGGACACCGCCGATTCCAGCGCCGAGCCGGTCGATCACGCCCTGTCCGAAGCCGAGGAGGAGGTCCAGGCACTGGCCCTGCCGACCGGAGTCCCCGAGGGGGCGCAGCCGGTCGAGGTCACCGAGGTCGCCGGAGCCGATGCGCTTGAGGTCCGGGCGACGCTGGAAGCCGACGACGGTCCGCTGAAAGTCGGAAAACGGGTCGAAATACGCCTGGCCGGAGTCGAGCCCCCAGGCAAGGGCGAGTGCCATGCCGACAAGGCGGCCGACCGGGTCGAGAGCCTGTTCGGCAGCGGAGACACGGCCTTCGTCAGCAGTGCGGGAGAAAGCGACGACCAGGACCGCAACGAGCTGTACGTCTGGACAGAGGACGGCACGTGGGCCAACCAGGACCTGATCGAGGACGGCTACGTCGAGCTCGGGAGCGGGACGGCCGGCCCCCTCATCGACGATCTCCGCGACGCTGAGGAGAAGGCCAAGGATTCGGGCGCCGGCCTGTGGAGCGCGTGCGCTCCACCACCTCCGGCCCCGGAGCCGCGACCGGTCCAGGAGACCGAGCCGGGCGGAGGATCCGACACCGGGACACCGGCGGATCAGGGCATCATCCTCGCTCCGTCCGGCAAGCACTACGCAGCCGGCCAGTTCTGCAAACATGCCCACCTCGGGATGACCACCAAGGATGCCGGCGGTGGGACGCTCCGCTGCGACTTCCACGACGGCGAAGCCAACGCCCGCTGGAAACGCGGGTGACCATGCACCTCGGTCAGCTGTGCGTTCCCTGCGCCGTCGGCTGCGCGGGGGCCGAGACGGGGAGGTCGAGGGTCACGGTGTGGCGCTCGGCCTCGCCCGGGGTGCCGTCGCAGCCCAGGAGGACCGGCTGTGCCTCCGCGCGTTCGACGAGCGCTTCGCCGTAGGGCAGGCCGGAGTCGGGGTCGTGGGCCGTGACCCGCATGACCGAGCCGCCGTCCTCGACCCGGCCGGAGGGCCGCAGGTCCAAGCGCCGGCCGAGCCACGCCCAGCCGTGGGCGCGCAGCAGTTCGCGCTCGACCGCCTGCTCCCACGCCTGTGGCAGGCTCGCCCAGCCGCGGTAGAGGTCGAGCAGGTCGGCCGGGTGCCCGGTGCGGTGCACCAGCTGGCCCATGCGCTCGGGCGTGAGGTTGCCCCAGTACCGGCCCTCGGGGAAGTCGACCAGGGTGGGGGCGAACCGGTGCCCGCCGAAGCTGCTGACCCGCCACACCCGCACACCGTCGGCCCCGCCGCCGTGCGCCTCCCGCAGCGCCCGGTAGAGCGGGTAGCCGCGGGTGCCGCAGCACGCGTCGACCGAGGCGTGGGTGCACACGACCAGGTCGCGTCGCGCATCCGGGTCGCGGTAGCGGGCGAAGGGGGCGAGCGCGGCCGGGTCGTCGGCGAAGAGCGCGCCGATGAGGGCGGCGGCCTGCTCCTCGGGCACGCTGTACTCGGCCCGGGACAGCGCGGCGGTCGGCCCTGGCTCCCGGTCGAAGCGCAGCACCCGTATCCGCCCCGGCGCCGAGTAGTCCGGGTCGGGGGCCGCGGCGAAGGTCTTCATGGTCAGCCCCTGCTCCTCGGTGGTGCGCGTGGCCGCCCGCAGGGCGGCGCGCAGCGGCGACGGAACGCGGGGCGTCTCCCACACCGGGGTGCCCATGCCCGCGGGCCAGGGCAGCGGGAGTTCGACCATGAGGAACCGGTCGAAACAGCGGGCGGTGCCGATGGGGTCCTCCCGGGCCGCGCCGGCCACCCGTGAGCAGGACGTCCGCGCCCGCGCCGCGGGTTCCCGCGCGGGGGGCGCCGCGGGCCTTGTCCCGGCCAGCGCGTCGAGGAGGTTCCGGCGCGCCCGCGCCGCCTCGGCGTCGAGCAGCTCGGCCGTGCCGAGCTTGGTCACGCTCTCCACCGCGCTGGGGCCGCGGAAGCCGCCGTGTTCGCGCAGGGTGCGGTAGAGGCCGACGAAGTCGACCACGCCGTCGCCGGGCGTGATGGCGGGTGGCATGCTGCCGTCGGCCGCCCCGGTGCGGTGCCCGGGGCGCGCCGGATGGTCGCGGGCGCCGACGGCCACCACGTAGGGGGCGAGCTCGGCCAGGCCCTCGTCGGGGGAGCCGCCGCCGTAGTGCAGCACGTTGCCCGGGTCCCAGCACGCCCGGAAAGCCTCGTGGCCGACGCGTTCGACCAGCGCCAGGGTGTCGGCCGCGGTCCGGGTGAGTCCGCCGTGCGGCTTGACGGCGATGGTCACGCCGTGCGCGGCGGCATACGGGGCGCCGCGCACCATCAGCCGGATGTAGCGGTCGGCGTGTTCGGGTTCGGCGCACCCCATGTCGACCAGGAGGCCCACGCCCAGCCGGGCGCAGTGGTCGACCTGGCGGCGCAGCGAGCGCAGCGCCGCATCATCGCCCCGGTCCAGGTCGGCGGCGTGGCTGAGCAGGGCGAGGTCGAGCCCCTGCTCCGCGATCAGGGCGCCCACGCGCGCGGCGCGGTCGGGCGGGGTGGCGGGGGTGATCACCTCCCGGACCCCGTGGACGGGCAGCGCGACGGCGCCGTACCCGGCGGTCCGGATGCCGCGCAGCGCGCGCTGGAGGGGGAGCTGCGCCCATGGCCGGACGGTGCAGGCGAGCCGCTGCCGGGGGTCGGTGGCGGTCACGGGTGTACCTCCTGGTCGAACCGGGTGACGAGGACGCGCCGGGACACGCCCCCGGCGTCGAGGACGAGACTGTGCGCGCGCACGCCGTACAGCTCGCCGACGGCGGCGTCGGTGAGCAGCTCCGCGGCGGGGCCGACCCGCACGTCGGAGCCGCCGAACATGAGCATCGCGGTGTCGGCGACCTCCAGCGCGTGGTCGGGGTGGTGGGTGGTCATGACGACGGATCGGCCCTCGTCGGCCAGGCCCCGCAGCAGGTGCAGCACACGGCCCTGGTTGCGCAGGTCGAGTGCTGCGGCCGGTTCGTCGAGGACGAGCACCCGGCCGTCGCCCGCGATCGCGCGGGCGAGCAGCACGAGCTGACGCTCGCCGCCGCTGAGCGTGGGGTAGTCGCGGTCGGCCAGGTGCCCGATTCCGACGCGCTCCATGGCGGCCAGCGCCAGGCCGCGGTCGCGCCGGCCGGGTGACGCCAGCGGCCCCAGGTGTCGGGTCCGTCCCATCAGCACCATGTCCAGCGTCCGGTAGGCGAAGGCGGTGTGGTGCTGCTGCGGCACGAAGCCGACGGCCCCGGTAGCCCCGGCCGCGCGCACGGCCACGGCCCCCTCGGTGGGGGAGGCGAGCCCGACGAGGCAGCGCAGCAGCGTCGTCTTGCCGCGGCCGTTCGGGCCGAGCACGGTCAGCACCTCGCCCTCGGCGACGCGGTGCGAGACGCCGCGGAACAGCCAGTGGCCGGGGTCGTAGGCGAACCCCAGCCGGTCCAGGTCAAGCATCGGCCCACATCCTTCGGCGGCTGCCGTGCAGGAGGGCCAGGAACACGGGCGCGCCGATGAGTGCGGTCAGCACACCCAGCGGGATCTCGGCGACCCCGAGGTTGCGGGTCACGGTGTCGATCACGGTGAGGTAGGCGGCGCCGAGCAGCAGCGACACGGGGATGACCGCCCGGTGGTCGGAGCCCACCCACAGCCGGGCCAGGTGCGGCACGACCAGCCCGACCCACCCGATCACGCCGCTGACCGCGACCGCGCCGGCCACGACCGCGGCCACCGCCGCGAGCAGCAGCCAGCGCAGCCGCCCGGGGCGCAGGCCGAGCGTGGCCGCGTCCTCGTCGCCCAGGGACAGCACGTTGATCCGCCACCGCAGCGCCAGGAACAGCGCCCCGCCGGCCAGCACCGGGACACCGACGACGGCGACCCTGGTGGCGTCGGCCGCGGCGAGGCTGCCGAGTAGCCAGAAGACGATGGACGGCAGGTCGCTGTAGGGGTCGGCGAGGTAGGTCAGCAGGGAGACCAGGGCGGAGAAGAACGCGCCCACGACGATGCCGGAGAGCACGATCGTCAGGGGCGGGGCAGGCCCGCGGACCCTGCTGACGGCGAACACGGCGACCAGCGCGACCAGGCCGAACATGAACGCGCCCAGGACGAGCGCGGCCGAGCCCAGGCCGAGCACGATCGCCAGCGCCCCGCCGAACGACGCCCCCGACGACACCCCGAGGATCTGCGGGCTGACGATCGGGTTGCCGAACACCGCCTGCAGCACCGCGCCGCACACCGCCAGGCCCGCGCCCACCAGCATGCTCAGCAGCACGCGGGGGAGGCGCACGTTGAGCACGGCCGCGGCCTCGGCGTCCGACCAGGTGCGCTCGATCGGCAGGACCTGGCCGAGGAGGATCCGCACGACCTGGTCGACGCCGACGCTGTAGCGGCCGACGCCGAGGGCGACGACGCCGACCAGCAGCACCAGGACCACCAGGCCGAGCACCACGCCGCGGTGCCGGGCGGCGGTCGGCGAAGCCGTATCCCCGTGCGTGCCGGTGCCGTCGGCCGCGGGCCGGTCGTGAGCGCGTCCGCCCCCGCCGTCCTCGTCGGTCGCGGCGGCGCCGCGCTCAGCGGCCGAACTCGTCATATCCGCGCGATCCGGAGTTGGCCTCCGCGTTGAGGATGGTGTCGAGCTGGGCGTCGGTGGGCTCGGCGCCGTAGAGGAACGCGTAGGTGTCGACGACCTCCTGGCGCAGGCCCGGAGCCCCGCTGTCGTGCACCAGCCCGGCCAGCCATGACCACATCAGCGGGGACTCCTGGCTGGGTGGGTCCCACCGGTAGCCGCCCAGCGGCACCTTGTAGACGCGGCGCTCGCGCACGGCGCTCAGGCTCGCCAGGGCGGGGTCGTCGTACACGGCGTCCGGTGTGGCCGGGCCGAAGTTGCCGACGAGGAGGATGTCGGGGTCCCACTCCAGCAGCTGCTCGACGTCGATCGTGGCCCACTCGGTGTCGAGGTCGGCGGCGGGGTTGCGGCCGCCGACGAGGTCGATGACGAAGTGGTTGTAGGAGGCCCCGGCGCCGGCTTCGAGGCTGTCGTCGGCGCCGCGCACGTACAGGACCGAGGGGCGCTCGCCGGGTTCGGGCAGCTCCTCCCCGAGCCGCCGCAGCCGTTCGTGCATCGTGTCCACCATCTGCCCGGAGCGCTCCTCCTTACCGAGCAGCTCCCCGTAGAGGGTGATGGCGCCCTCCAGGTCCTCCTGGGTGCCGTAGGTGAGCTGCGCGACCGGGATTCCGGTGTCGCGCAGGGGGTCGACGAGGCCGGGGCCTCGGTCGCCCCACTGGATCACCACGTCCGGCTCCAGCGCCATGACGCTCTCGATGTTCGGGGCGAACTCGGCGCCGGCCACGTCCGTGGACACGTCGAGCAGCTCGGGGTAGACCTCGCCGAGGTAGCTGTCCTCGATGGCGGTGCGCGACGCGGAGTTCATGCCGACCAGCACGTCCGGGCCGCCGTTGACCGCCACCACCATGGACGCGGCGGGCAGGGGGATCGTCACGACCCGCTCCACCGGCCCGGAGAGCGCGACGTCCTCGCCCGCGAGGTCGGTGACCGTGCGCCCGTCGGCGCCGCCGGTGGGCTCGGCCCGCCCGCACCCTGCGGTGAAGAGGGGGGAGGCGACCGCGGCCAGCACACCGCCCAGCAGCACTCTGCGGCGCGGGACGGCGGGGGCGGCAAGCGCGTCGGGTCGTCCGTACTGCCGGGGTCGGGGGGAGTCGGGTCGTGCTGGCGCGGCACGGTCGGGCATCCGGGGGGTCCTCTCAGATCTGCGGCCGCAGACCTGCAGAAGACCCTGCACCCGGGACGGGAACGCCCGCCCGCGGCAGGCCGGCCGGACACGGCCGATCACACCCCGGGCACCACGCGCCGAACCCCGGACGGGCCCGCCGCCGACGCGACAGGCCCCCTGCACGCCTCCTGGGGTCCGCGCCCCGTGGATCGTGTTCGCGACAGGTCAGTCTCCTGACTCCCGGATCACCGCTCCCCCCGACCTTCCGGCCCCCTTCCAGCCGTGGTCGTCGACGGAGGTCGCTCCCCGGTCACAGTGGCGGGACCGTGCCGGACTCCCACCGGCTTCCTGGATCCCGTCGCGATCGGTCGACAGACCAAAGGCTAACCAACCCCGTCCCGAACGGGAAGGTCACAGATGTCTTCCCTGCTCACCACCGGCTCTGCCGCGAGGCCGCCCCCGGGGCCCGAATGCGGGCACCCGGGGGCGGTGGGGCGCTTCTCGTCGCGGGGGCGGAGGCGGCTAGTCGGCGGGGAGGAACTCCACCAGCCAGGCGCCGTACTCGTGGACGACGGTGTCGTCGTCCTCGTCCTCCTCCACATACGAGGTGCTGGCGACCACCGAGGTGCGCAGGCCGGACTCGGCGGCGATGCGTTCCAGAAGGTCCCAGTTGCCCTCGGTGCCGAAGCCCAGGAACAGGCGGCCGCCGGGGGCCAGGTAGTGGCGGGCCTCGCGTAGGAAGCGGCGGTGGCTGGCGTACCCGTTGTCGAAGTAGGCGGGGTGCGCCTCGTCGGGGCCGTACTCGTCGGGCGGTTCGATGAACGGCGACCCCCAGTAGATCGCGTCGAAGCGCTCGGTGGCGTCGATCCCGGAGAACACGTCGCTCTGGACGGTGCGGACACGGTCGGCGACCCCGTGGCGCTCGGCGTTGACGCGGGTGTTCTCCAGCGCCTCGGGGGCGATGTCGGCGGCGACGACCTCGGCACAGCCCTGCAGGGCGCCGTAGACCGACGCCATGCCCGCGCCGCAGCCCATTTCGAGGAACCGCCCCCCGACGGGGTACGGCGTCTTCTTCACGTCCATCCAGGCGGCCGGGTCCGTGCTCGGGTCGTAGACGCCGTGCAACAGGGTCCAGCGCAGGCCCAGAAGCTTGAACTCCTTCGGGCGCTCGTCGGAGTACAACTCGTCGATGTACTCGGCGACCTCGCTCAGTACGGCCTGTTTGTACCGGTCGGACAGCATGATCACTCCTTGGACAGGGGTTGTGGTGCGGGTCAGGGCGTTCCGGGCCGGGGGTTGGCGCTGCTGATGAGGTCGCGGTAGGCGGGGTCCTCCAGCAGTTCCCCGTGGCTGCCGGAGGTGGCGACCACGCCGTCGTCGAACATGACGACCTGGTCGGCGTGGACCGCCAGCGACGGCCGGTGGGTGATGGCGATGATGATGCGGTCGCGGTTGTGCCGGACCAGCGAGTCGACGAGCCGCTGCTCGTTGGGCGGGTCGAGCTGCGAGGTCGCCTCGTCCAGCAGGACGGCTTCGCAGTCCTGGAGCAGTGCGCGGGCCACGGCGAGCCGCTGCCGCTGCCCGCCGGAGATGCGGGTGGCCCCCTCGCCGACCGGCGTCTCCAGGCCGTCGGGCTGTTCGCGGACCCATTCCGCCATGCCGACCCAGTCCAGGACCTGCCACATGCGCCGCTCATCGGGGTCGTCGACGCCGTAGCACACCGCGTCGCCGATCGTCTCGCCGAGCAGCGGGGCCTCCTGCTGCACGTAGCTGATGCGCCTGCGCAGGCTGGACAGGTCCATCCGGTGGATGTCGGCGCCGTTCAGCCGGATCTCTCCGGCGTCGGGGTCCATGAAGCGCTGGATGAGGCTGAGCGTGGTGGTCTTGCCAGCTCCCGAGGGGCCGACGAGCGCGGTCAGCCCGGGGGTGGCCCGCATGGTGACGCCCCGTAGCACCCGGCGGTCGCCGTGTGCCAGGGCCACCCCGGATAGTTCGATCGAGCGTTCCGCTGAACCTGTCGGCCCACCGTGCCCGTTCTCCGAGGTCACCGGAGGGGAGGCGGGCTGTGTGGCCGGTTCTTCCTCCAGGGGGAGGTGCTGCAGTTCGGTGACCCGCCGCAGCGCCGCCATCCCGGTGGCGAGCTCGGTGAGCGATCCCACCAGCGATTCCAGGGGCTCTTGGATGATGATGACGTACAGCAGGATCGCCACCAGGTCGCCGATGCCGATGTCGCCGGTGGCGAGCCGGAGCGCGCCCACGGCGAGCACGACGAGGAACGTAAGGTCGACGGCGGCGTACGTCGTGGTGTCGGTGAGGGCTTGGCGGCGGGCCACCCGCACCCCCGCGCGGAACGCCGCGCCGGAGTGCCGGTCGAACTCGGCCGCCTCGCGGCCCTCGGTACGGGCCGCCTTCACCGTGCGCAGGGCGAGCAGGATCCGGCTGACGACGCCGGTCGTACGCCCCAGGTGCTCCTGCGCGATCCCGGTGTAGGTCTCGATCTGCTGGAAGAGGAAGTACTGGGCGACGGTCGCGACCCCGAGCACCGCCAGCACGACGAACGCCAGCATCGGGTCGATCATGACCATCAGGGCGATGCCGGCGAGCACCGTGAGGGGCACCACCAGCATGTCGACCAGGGCGGGGATCGCCGTCTGCTGGACCAGCCGCATGTCGGAGCTGGTGCGCGACAGCAGGTCGCCGCGGGGGTGGGACTCGACGGCCCCCACGCGGGCGGCGAGGATGCGCCGCATCACCGCGCCCCTCAGGTCGCGTGTGGCCCGCTCGCTGAGGCGGCCGCTGGCGTACTCCCCGAAGTAGTTGAAGGTCAGGCCTGCCAGCGCGAGGGCGAGCAGGGCGGCGATGGGCAGGAACAGGCCGGCGTCTTCGGCCAGCCTGTCGAAGATGGCCTTGGTGGCCAGCGGCTGGGCGAGCCCGGCCACCTGCGCACCGAGGCCGAGGATCAGCACTCCGGACAGGGGGCGCTTATACGGGGATATCCATCGCCACAGAATGCGCGGCAGGGTGTCCGGGGAGTGCGTATTCATCTCTCATCACAGATTCTGTCGATTGTCGTTGTTTTCGGTGTTCCTGCGTCGGAGAGCGGCGCCGCCCATCGGCGGGCGCGTCCGGCACCGGGCCGGACGCGCCGTCGGCGACGCCGTCAGACCAGGAAGTTCCGCAGTTGCCACGGATCGTCGTGGTGGGCCGCTCCGTCGAACCCGGCGAAGGGGTTCGCGGCGTCGGTGGGCTTCCAGCCGGTCGGGACGGACACCCGCTCGCCGAGATAGGGGTCGGCCACGGCGAGGACCTCGTGGTGGTCCAGGTCGTCCGGGACGCACAGGCCCCGCTCGGGGTTGCGGATGACCCACGCGATCGCCCCGAGCAGTGACGCCGCCACCTGCAGCGTGGTCGCGTTCTGGTGCGGCACCAGCCGCCGCGTCTCGTCGATGCTCAGCTGGGAGCCGGTCCACCAGCCGTTGAGGTCGTGTCCGAGGAGGAGCACGCCCAGCTCGTCCCGGCCGCTGACGATGTCGTCGTTCATGATCCGGTGCCGCTGCTGCAACCGGTAGCCCTGCATCTCGTACTCGTGCAGGGACGCGATCGCGGCGTCGGTGGGCAGGTAGGCGTAGTGCACGGTGGGCCGGTAGACGGGGACGCCGTCCTCCTGCACCGTCAGGTGGTCGCTGATCGTGAACGCCTCGCCGTGCTGGATCATCATGCCGCGGATGGGGCCGCCCAGCGGCACCCACGACTTGACCCACGTGCTGCTGCCGGGCTTGGCCAGGCAGATCTGGTTGCGCGGCCCGTACTCGTGGACGTGGGCGAGATCCGGCAGGTTCAGCTCGTGCGTTCCCCACCCCAGCTCGGCGGGGCCGATGCCCTCCTCGAACAGGCCCTTGACCGACCAGGTGTTGACGAACTCGCCGACCTCCTTGGGCCGTTCGCTGATCTGGGTGTCGCGCTCGGAAATGTGGATGACCTTGACACCCGTCTCCATCGCGAGCCGCGCGTAGTCACCTTCGGCCAACGAGGTCTCCAACCGCTCGCGGCGGTCGGCGGGCAGCCGCGCGGCGGCGTCGGCCCCGTTCGACTTCAGGATCTCCTGGGTGATGTCTTCGAGTGCCACCTTGGTCCAGTGGCTCACCAGCCCCGGGTTGGCCCCGTGCTCGATGACCGCCGTGGGGCCGGGCGTGTCCCAGGAGTCGCGGAGCTCGCGCATCTCCATGTGCGCGGCGTACAGCGTCCGCTCGCTCGGCCGCAGGTGCAGCAGGTCCGCCGCGGACTCCCACGACTCCAGGGCGGTGTCGACGTAGAGCACCCCGTTGTCGTGGCACCACTCCACGATCTGCGTGCCCTCGATGTTCCAGGTCAGGTTGATCAGCAGGTCGCCGGCGCCGACATACCGGGCGAGCGTGGACTCCAGGTTGTCCGGGGTCAGAGTGTGCTGGACGTAGTCGGCGCCGGCCGACAGGGTGTCGGGGATCGCGGCGCGGAGGTCGGCCATGTCCAGGACGGTCAGTCGGTGGAAGTCCATGTCCATGTGCCGCAGCAGCAGGGGCTGCAGGCACTGCGAGACCGAGCCGCAGCCCAACAGCAGGACCCGGCCGCCGAACGTCGTCTTCTGGGCTTCGCTCAACGTGACACCTTTCGGGGGGAGAGAGTCTCGGACGGAATCGGTCGTCGGAATCGTTCGCGGGGGGTGCGGGGGCTCCGGTGGGTGTCCGCCGGAGCCCCCGCGGACGGGGCGGTTCAGGCGGTCGCGACCTCGATGAGCCAGTAGGAGATCGACACCCCGCGCCGACTCGTCTCGTACTCGCGGACCGCCTCGGCCACGACCTCCAGCCGCGCACCCGCCTTGTCGGCGATGCGCTTCAGCAGCTCCACATCGCCGTCGCTGCCGAAGCCCAGGAGGATCCGCCCTCCGGGCGCCAGGTGGGCGGGGGCGGATTCGACGAACCGCCGGATGATCGAGTAGTCGGGGTCGTAGAAGGCAGCGTGGGCGTCGCCGCCCGCGCGGTCGGACGGCGGGTTCAGGTAGGGCGGGTTCCAGAAGATCGTGTCGAACCGCTCGTCGGGCCCCAGGGCGGAGAACAGGTCGCTGCGCTGCGCGCGCACCGATTCCAGGACCCCGTGCAGGTGGGCGTTGAGCGCGACGTTGCGGACCGCCTCGGGGTCGACGTCCAGGGCGGTGACCCGGCGGCACCCGGCGCGCGCCGCGGCGACGCTGACCAGGCCGACGCCGCAGCCCATCTCCAGGAATTCACCGCCCTTCGGGAAGGGGACCCATCCCGGGTAGAGCCCGGCGCCGGGGTCTTCCTGCGGGTCGTACACACCCTTCAGGAGGATCCAGCACTCGCCGTTGACCTTGACGACCTCGACGTCGTCGTACTCGTCGACGCTCGCGATCAGCTCGTCCACTTCGCCGCGGACGATCTCCCGGACCGATTCGGAGGCGCCCTGCAGGGCGGTCTCCGTCGAGTTGCTCACGTCCTGATGCCTTTCTGTCGGGGGGGGGGGGGTGGGTCGTCGGGGCGGTCAGGCCCCGATGCAGTAGGTGTCGGGTGGGGAGAATCCGTTGAACCCCACGGAGGCGTAGCTGGACGTGTAGGCACCGGCGCTGTGGATGTCCATGTAGTCGCCCGCGGTGAGCCCGGTCGGCAGCAGGTAGTTCGCGTCGCGGTAGATCACGTCGGCGCTGTCGCAGGTCGGCCCGGCGATGACCGCGGGTTCCTCGGTGCGGCTGCTGCGGCTGGCGGACAGCCGGTACTGGATCGCTTCGCCCTCGGTCTCCGCCAGTCCGCCGAACCGTCCGATGTCGAGGTAGATCCAGCGCCGCCCGTCGCGCTCCTCGGCGTCCGCGACCAGGACGATCTCGCTGCGCAGCAGGCCGGCGTCGGCCACCAGGAAGCGTCCGGGCTCCGCTGCGAGCCGCGGCCGCCGTCCGCCGGGGAAGTTGAGGCTGAGCGCGGTCTCGATCGACTCCCGGTAGCTCTCCAGCGCCGGGACCGAGTCCCGGTAGTGCGCGGGGAGGCCGCCGCCCAGGTTCAGGACCTCCAGTTCGATGCCGTCGTCGGCCAGCTCCGCGAAGACGCGGGCCGCGAGGGCGACGCCGTCGTTCCACCGGGCGGGCTTGAGCTGCTGCGAGCCGATGTGGAACGCAACCCCGTAGGGGCGCAGACCACGGGACCGCGCGGTGCGCAGCAGGTCGGCGGCCTGGGCAGGGCCGCACCCGAACTTCTCGCTCAGACTCCACCGGGCGCCGTCGCTGCTGACCCGGATGCGGCAGAGCACCCGTCCGCCCGGTGCGGCGTCGGCCACCTTCCCCACCTCCTCGGCGCTGTCCACCACGAAGGTGTCCACCCCGCGGGAGTGGGCGTAGGCGATGTCCCTGCGCTTCTTGATCGGGTTGCCGTAGGAGAGCCGCCCGGGGGCGGCGCCGGCGGCCAGGCACACGTCGATCTCCGCGGGGCTGGCCACGTCGAAGGATGCCCCCAGCCCTACGAGCGCGCGGACCACGTCCGGGTGCGAGTTCGCCTTGACCGCGTAGAAGATCTCCGTGTCGGAGAAGGTCGTGGACAGCCGGTGGTACTGCCGCTTCACCACGTTGAGGTCGATGACCAGGCACGGTGTCGCGGGGCGGTGACGGTCGAGGTAGTCGATGATCCTGCCTGCGTCTTCGGCTCTCATTCGGCCGCCCCCTTTCCCGCGAGCGTGTCGGTTTCCGGTCGGGACCCGTGCCCGGTGGGCAGGTCGGTGTCGAGTGCCAGGGTGAGGCAGCGGCAGCCCCCGCCGGCCTTGCGGAACTCGCTCACGTCGCACACCGCGACGTCGAAGCCGCGCTCGTCCAGCAGCCGGCCGAGCCGGGGCGAGCAGTGGGGCATGACGATGCGGTGCCCGACGACCACCGAGTTCGCGGCGAACGCCAGGCCTTCCTCGTCGGTCAGGAGCACCGGGTCCGGGACCAGTCGCCGCAGCCGCCGCAGGGCCTCGTCGGAGAAGGCGGACGGGACGATCAGGGCGCTCCGGTCGTCGAGCGGGCAGAAGGCCACATCGACGTGGTAGAACGCGGGGTCGGTGAGCCGGACGGGCAGGATCGGCCATCCCGTGCGCCGGGCCAGCTCGCCGTAGGCGAGGCGGTCCGACCGCATCCCGTACCCCGCGACCAGGGTGCCGGCGAACGGAAGCGCGTCCCCGGCCCCCTCCTGCACGGCGTCCGGTGCCGGATCGGCGACGGACCAGTTGTTCCGGTCGAACCAGTGGGCGGCGTGCGCGACCTCGGCGGCCCGCTCCGGGTGGCGCATACGGGCGGGCCAGAAGGTGTGGCCGTCCACGATGCCGTGGTTGGCGGTGAAGACCGCGTCCGGGTGATCCGGCAGCGGCTCCAGCTCGTCGAGCTTCGCTCCGGCCTCGCGCAGTGTGGCGACGAGCCGTGTCCACTGGTCGTGCGCCAGCTCGCGGTCCACCGTCTCGTTCGGATCCATCCAGGGGTTGATGGAGTACCGGACGTCGAAGTAGCGCGGTGGGCACACGAGATAGCGGTACCCCCACACGCGTGATCCCCCGTTGGGCTCGGAGCGAATGGTCGACTGCTCAGAAACGTCTTCTGCCATTGAGTAACCTCCCCGTTGACTTCTGAGTAGGTCGGTTCTGGTGAGCACCTTGCCTATTGTTGAATTTTGTTCTTGAGGGCATAGCGAATACACCTGATCGCACCGGATGGAAACACGCGAATTGACATACGGCACGCGTCGGACAGGCGCGTGGGGAAGCGCGGTGAACGCACGGGACGCATGGGTACGCCGCTTCCGGGCAGGGGTGCCCGTCAGAGACGGAGCGTCAACGGTCGCGTGTGGAGTAGAGGTCGGGGGAGGATCTCCCCGCAGCCGGATACCGCCGGTTCACCGCCATCGCCTGTGGCGAGGGCACAGTGGAGCCCTGGACGATTCCGGACTGAACTCCCGTAGGGCCGCGGGATGGCCGCCGGTATCCGGCGGCGCTGAGCATGCAGGAAGCACGAAGGGCTGCCGCATCCGCGACCCTGTCGGTGGCCGCCTTACGGATACGGGCAGCGCAGGCCCATCTCTAGGTAATCAACGGTGATGCTACGCACGGTGCCTACCGTCCCGTCCCCCATATCGCGGCCCCTCCCCATGGGGCCAGAGTGTGATTCGTAGGCTTCGTTTTGCTTACCGGTCCCGGCTTTCGCCGGGCAGGCACCATGTTGCCAAGCGTTAAGATCGTTCGCAACGGCTATTCGCGAATTTTCCAGCACGCAAGGCCCGGAGGGCCTGTATTCGTGCCCGGCGCCGCCCTCGCCGGCGGCCCGAAATTAGTCCGACACGCCGGCGCCGCCCAAATCCCGGGCAAGGCGCGAGCGGAATCACGCTCCGAATCTCCGCAATTCCTCTGCGTGTGAATCCGGTGGTGTGTGTCCGAGGCCACCGGCGACAAGGACGGGACGAGCGGAGCCCCGCCCGCTCGGTGCCCCCGGCGGTCCCCCGACGGTCCGCCACGTGCACCGAAACGCGACCGGGCGCCCTTCCGTGGGAAGGGCGCCCGGTCCAGGATGTTTTCTCGCGGTGGGCCCCCAGGGGATCGAACCCTGAACCCGCGGATTAAAAGTCCGCTGCTCTGCCAGTTGAGCTAAGGGCCCGGAGGGTGGCGCTGCCGTCATGGGTACGGTGCCACACCGTGCCTGCTAAGACTAACGGGTTTTCCCCCCGGATGCGGAACCCGGGAGGCGGGAGCGGTGCCCGGCACAGCGCCGTGGTTCGCTGAAGCCATGGAGTGGAACCCTGACGACGCCCGCAGGTGGGCGGAGGAGATCCTCGGTCAGCTCGGTGCGCCCGACGGGGTCACGCTGGAGGTGACGGGAGGGGATTTCGAGGATGACTGGTGGGGTGGGCTCGTCGGTCCCGGTGCCGCCGTCTGGCTCGCCTCCGGTACGGCGTTCAGCGCCAACGTCTGCCTGGAGGCGGTCCTGACCCCGGCCGAGGCCGTCGCACTGCTGGCGGACCGGATGCAGGACTTCGTTCTGGAGGCGACGTGCGGCGCCGCCCTCCCCTCATGCCGGGAGGGGCATCAGCACCCTGCTGCCGTCGCGGTGTCGGCCGGAACGGCGTGGTGGGTGTGCCCACACGGCGGGCAGCGGCTGCGGTCCGTGCTCGGGGCGGCACCGGGATGAGGCACACGGCATCGTCGTAGCCGCTGCGCACGTCGGTCCGGGGGCGTCCCCGGACCGGGGCGGGCGGGTGCTCAGGGTGGAGTCAGGGGACCGCCAGGGGTGTTCCCGATGGGCATCGGGCCGCGGAGCGGGCAGGCTGAAGGGTATGAGCGAGAACAACGGTAAGAAGAGCCTGCGGCGGAGCCGAGACAAGAGGATCCTGACCGGTGTCTGCGGCGGCATCGGGGAGTACGTCGGTGTCGACGCGAACCTGGTGCGGCTGGCGTTCGCGGTGTTCACCGTCCTGGGGGCGAGCGGGATCCTGCTGTACGTCATCGCGTGGCTGGTGATGCCCGAGGAGGGGACCGGCACGTCCGTGCTGGAGCACATGATCCGCAACTTCCAGGGAAAGCAGAGCGACCTGTGATGTGGTCACTCCGCGCCCGGCCCCTGCCCCGACCCGGCGGCCGTGCCCGGCCGCGGTCGCGAGCCCTCGGAGGAACCGGGGTCCTGGGAGCGGTGGGCGGCGTCCGCGCCCGCGGGGCCGTGCATCAGGGCGATGGCCTCGCCGGACAGCCGGGACCAGGGTGCGGCCAGCAGCAGGGCGCCCAGCACCCCCAGACCTCCCGCGACCGTGATGACGACGTGGATCCCGGCCACATCGACCAGCAGGCTGGCCAGGGCGATGCCGATGCCCTGGACCGCCTGTAGTCCCGCCGCCACCAGGCCGAACGCCAGTCCCCGGCCCTTGGCCGGTGCGCACAGGACGAACGCCGCGTTGGCCACGAACTGGTAGGCCGCCGTCATCCCCGACAGCATCAGGAGCCCCACCATCACCCACAGCGGCGGGTGCAGCAGCCAGACCAGCAGCGGGACCGACGCCGCCACGGCCAGCGGGCCGATCATCCGCATCCGGAACGCCGGGCTGATCAGCCGCGTCAGAACGAACCCGCCGATGATGGCCCCCATCGACGGCCCCGCCATCAGCAGCCCGGCGGCCATCGGCCCGCCGCCGACCTCGTCGGCCAGCGGTCCCGCCAGCCCGTAGGGGATCGTGTAGAAACCGGCCAGCCAGGCGAACAGACCCAGCGTCCGCAGCCGTGCGTCGCCGAAGACCAGGCGTGTGCCGTCCCGTGTCACCCGCCACAGCGATGGGCGCTCCTCCCGCTCGTCGCGTGGAGCCGGCCGGTGGCGCACCCCGAAGCGGACGATCAGGGCCGCGAGGACGAAGGTCAGCCCGTTGAACATGACGGCCGCGTTCGGACCGACCGCGGCCACGATCCCGCCGCCCAGCACCAGCCCGGCCAGCGTCCCCACCTGCGTGGTGAGGCTGATGATCGCCGATCCGGCGACGTATCGCTCGCCCTGCACGATCTCGGCCATCAGCGCGGCCCTGGCCGCGCCGAAGGGGACCATCGGCAGGGCGGAGCAGAACACCAGGACCCAGATCGCCCAGACCGGCAGGCCGGGAACACCGATCCCGACCACCAGCGCCGCCCGGGCCAGGTCGCTGACCACGATCACCCTGCGTCGCGGGAAGAGGTCGGCCAGGCCGGAGAGCAGCGGGCCGCCGACGATCTGCGGCAGGAACGTCAGCGCCATCGTGATCCCGGCGGCCAGAGCCGAGGACGTCTGCTGGTAGACGAGGAGCGCGACCGCGATGTTCAGCAGGTAGCTGCCGGTCATCGACAACGCGTGGGCCACCCATAGCGCCCGGAACTCGCCGATGCCCATGACGTCGCGGTATCCGCGCCGCCAGTCGCCTTTCGCGCCGCCCCCGCCGCCGCGGCCGTTCTCCCCGTGCCCTGTCTCCGTCATGGGCGCACTCGCCCCAGAGCCGCCGTCCGAGGGGGTGCCCCGGGTGGTCGCGGCGTGTTCGCGGTCCTGCGGAGGGACGTCGATCTTGCGGCTGTCCGTGCGCGGATTACCCACCCGGCGGCTCCCTCATCTGGTTCGCACCGGCGTCACTCTCGGTTGTTATCTGATGACCTACGGTCCCTGATCCCGGGTAGGTTCCGCAAGTCGTTTAAGGGAATCTGTGACTGATCTATCGGCGCTGGTAGGGATACGTGGCGACTTCGGAGCACCCGGCCACGGGGTCGCACGCCCCGGTCTCCGGGGGGTGGCCGCGCCGCCTTCGCGGGGCTGTCCGGGCTGGTGCGGCGGCCGACGTCGTCACGTTCGGTATTCCCGCCGCCGCCCCGACCCCGCTCGGCCGCCCACCGCCTCACCCCCACCCCAGCTCGTGCAGCCGCTCGTCGGAGATGCCGAAATGGTGGGCGATCTCATGGACGACGGTGATCCGGATCTCCTCCACGACCTGGTCGGCTGTCTCGCAGAACGCGCAGATCTCCCGCCAGTACAGGAAGATCTGGTCGGGCAGGACGCCCGAGTAGCTCTCCCCGCGCTCGGTCAGCGGTATCCCCTCGTACAGACCCAGCAGGCCGGGCTCGGGGGGGTCCTCGCTGACGGTGATGACGACGTTGTCCATCATCCGGGTCAGCTCGGGTGGGATGGTGTCGAGCGCGTCGGCGACGAGCTCCTCGAATCGCTTCCGGGTGAGTTCGACCACGCACCCGATTGTCCGCCATGTCCCGACCGGACGCGCAAGCGACGCGGGCCCGGGGACGTTGTTGAGGCGGGACGCACCGGCAATCATGGAGGTGTGTTCTCTCGGCTGGGATCCGACCTGCGTTCGGCCCTGACCCGTGAGCGGCTTCGTTCCGCGGCGGGCCGGATCGGCCGACTGCGCACGGGGCGCGGCGCCCGGATCGTCGCCGTGATCCTGGCGGGCCTGCTGGGCGGCTGGCTCGGCCTCGCCCTGGGCGGCCAGGTGATGACGCCGATCGGCCCGGCCGACGTCAACCTCAGCGTCAGCCCGGGACGCGGGGAGACCGTGCTGAACGTGGCGCCGCTCGGCAAGCTCGCCTTCGACACGCACGCCGCGCCGCTGCGCTTCGAGGCGGCGATCACCGAGATCCGCCCGGCCGCGGCCCAGGAGGTGTTCGAGAACCCGGAGGCCATCGACCGCATCGCGGAGACCATCGGGGCCGAGGTCCAGCACGGCGTCGTGCTGCTCCTGGCACGCTCCGCCGGAGCCGCCGTCCTGGGGGCCGGGTTGGTCGCGCTCGTGGTGTTCCGCGACTGGCGGCGGGCGGCCGCGAGCGCGGCGACCGCACTGGTCACCTTCGCGTCGGCCGCCGGTCTGGCCGCGGCCACCTTCAACCCGGCCGCGGTGGCCGAGCCCCGCTACACCGGGCTGCTCGTGGGCGCTCCGAACGTGGTGGGCAACGCCGAGGACGTCGTCAGCCGGTTCGACGAGTACCGCAAGCAGCTCGCGGGCCTCGTCGGCAACGTGTCGATGCTGTACGAGGCCACCTCCACCCTGCCGGTCTACGAGGACGACGAGTCGACGATCCGGGTGCTGCACGTGGCCGACCTCCACCTCAACCCGGCCGCCTGGAACGTCATCCGCTCGCTGCGGGAGCAGTTCCAGGTGGACCTCATCGTCGACTCCGGTGACTTCACCGACCGCGGCAGCGCCGCCGAGGACGCCTTCGCCGACGAGATCGGCAAGCTCGACGTCCCGTATGTGTGGGTGCGCGGCAACCATGACTCGATGGGCACCCAGCGCGCCGTGCAGGCACAACCCAACGCGGTGGTGCTGGACGAGGACATCGCCGAGGTCGGCGGGATCGTCTTCTACGGCGCCGGCGACCCGCGCTTCACCCCCGACAAGGCGCGCGACGACCCCGACGAGGAGGAGGTCGCCGCCATCGGAGCCGAGCAGGCCGAGTCCATCGTGGACGCCGACCCGCCGGTGGACGTCGTGGTGATGCACGACCCGCTGCAGGCCGAGGCGTTCAGCGGGCGTGTCCCGCTGGTTCTGAGCGGGCACGGGCACAACCGGTGGACCGAAATGGAGGAGACCGGTACGCGCTACATCGTCCAGGGCTCGACCGGCGGCGCCGGGCTGCGCAGCCTCGCCGGCGGACCCGACCGCCCCACGCCCTACCAGGCGTCGGTGCTCTACTTCGGGGCCGAGACCAAGCGGCTGCAGGCCTGGGACGACGTCACCCTCGGCGGGCTGGGCCTGACGTCGGCCCAGATCGAGCGGCACATCGAGGAGGAACCGGACCGGGAGATCACCCCGCCCGACCCGGTTCCGGTGCCCACGCCCGCGCCGGAGCCGGCCCCGGAGACGCCGGACGTGACCCCTTCCCCGACGTCCCCTGCGGAAACGGACGCCGCCCCGGAGGCTCCCGAGGACACGCCCGCCGAACCTCCGGTGGCCCGTCCGGCGGCCTGATCGGGCGGGTCCGGGAGAACCGCTTTGGCACTGGACGGAAATCTCCCCTATGCTTGACCCGTCCCCGACGGCAGGCGAAGCGGGAAATGGCGACTCGTTCGTCGTCGAGGCCCCCATCGTCTAGTGGCCTAGGACGCCGCCCTTTCAAGGCGGTAACGCCGGTTCGAATCCGGTTGGGGGTACGGATCCGGGTCTGACCACTGCCGGGAGTCTGGCAGAATGAGGACGCGGACGCGCAGGATGCAACACCCGGAAGGGTCGGGGCGTCGGGTGCGGACAAGTGAATAGCAAGGTCCTGTGGAGCAGTTAGGAGTGCTCGCCACCCTGTCAAGGTGGAGGCCGCGGGTTCAAATCCCGTCAGGACCGCTCGCACAACCGCATGGTGGTGCATGGGGCCAGGTAGCTCAGTTGGTACGAGCGTCCGCCTGAAAAGCGGAAGGTCGGCGGTTCGACCCCGCCCCTGGCCACAGTTTGCAAGCATGAGAAAAGCCCCGCGACCTGGGATTTCCGGTCACGGGGCTTTTTTGTTGTCCCCCGATGATCGCGGCCTTCGGTAGGGGAAGACGGACGGAATCGACTCCTGCCGCCGCGATCATCGGGGAATCCGGGGTCTGTCGCGCGGCACCGTCCTAGGGGTTGCAGCAGGGGCAGTAGCGGGGGTCGGCGTGGGTGCGGCCGTCGCTGCGGGGGCGTGTGTGGCGATGGGGGCATCGGGCGCACCCGTCGATCTCTGCGGCCGTGTGGTCGGTGGGGGTGCGGCAGGTGGCGCAGGGCAGTCCGGGTTCGGTGGCCACGGTCCCGAAGCCCGGGGCCTGGCAGACGGGGCATCGGCGCGCCAGGCGGTGGCCCAGGTCGCGGGCGAGCACCGCGATCTCGCGCATGCGGGTGGGGTTGTGGCCGGCTCGCATGTCCGTTTCCAGCCGCGCGAGCCCGTCCGCCGACCGGTGGGCGCAGGAGGCGATGGTCGCGGCGAGGTCCTCGCGAGTGCGGACGCCCTTGTGGATGGGGGCGTCGCCGTCGGGTGTGCTGGGCCGGACGACGAGCGAGTGGTCGGGGAAGCGCGCCGCTTTGAGGAAGGTGTCGAGGTCGTCGTCGAGTCGTGCGGCGGTGGTGTGGGCGAAGTTGGTGTGGTCGCTCACGCGCTGCTGGGTGATCTGGATGCCCAGATCGTCGTCGACGAAGGCGAGGATCTCCAGCCCCATGGGGATGAAGGCGGCGTGAGGATGGGGGCCGAAGGTGCCCTCGCTGGCCAGGGCGCGGGGGATGCCGCTGGCCCGGATACCGAGCCGTGCTTTGAGCAGGGCGGTCTGGCTGGGCGGGGCGGGCCGTTCGATCTCGCCGGTGAAGGTGCCGAGCCGGTCGGTGTCGATTCCGGGGGGCACGGTGAGGCGCAGGCCGGGGGCGTCGGCGAGGGCGGGGGCCAGCGCTTCTTCCTTGCGGTGCTGGGTGGCCAGGGCGGCGGGGGCTCCGGCGTAGGGGTGGGGGGCGTTCACGCGGCGTCGCCCGAGGAGGAGTCGGAGCCGGAGTCGGAGCCGTTCTTGAGGACCCTCAGGATCGCGCCGACGGCGTGGTCGCGTTCGAGGGGGTGGCGCAGGGGGAGTTCGGGGTTGAGGCGGTAGCGGTTGCGCCTGCCCTCGCGGATGCGTTCGAGGTAGCCGGCTTCGGCGAGGTCGGCGACGATCCGCTGGGTGGCGCGTTCGGTGATCCCCACGGCGTCGGAGACGTCGCGCATGCGCATGTAGGGGTCGCGGGCCAGACACAGAAGTACGTGCGCATGGTTGGTGAGGAAGGTCCAGTCAGCCACGTGGTCCAGGGTACTTGATACGACCCAGAATTCCCCATGCTTGACTCACGTCTTTTGTGTCGTGTATAAGTTCGCAGGTATTTCTTATCGTGAATCGAGGAGACGCGGTGATGAACAGCGCCCACGCGCTCAAGGCCACCGGCCGACCTGCGGAGCCGCACGGCCCGACCGGCCCCCACATCCCGGCCCGCGCCGCCGGTGAGGCACGCCTGCCGCAGGCGGCGGCCCGGTGAGCGCCCTGCTGTTCGCCGCGGTTGCGCTGCCCGCGCTCACCGCCCTGGCCTGTGCTCTGGTACCCGCGCGCATCGGCGATCGCGCCGGATCCTGGGGCGCGGCGGGCGCGGCCACCGCCCTGGCCCTGACCGGCGTGGTCGCGTTCGCCGTCGCCTCCCAGGGGCCGGTCGCGGCCGCCCTGCCCGGCGGCACCCCCGCGGTTCTCCACGCCGACCGGCTGACCATCGTGATGCTGGCCCTGGTGCTCGGCGTCAGCACGCTGACGCAGCTGTTCACCGGCCGCTACCTGTCGGGCGACCCGCGCCAGTGCCGACTGGTCGCCGCGATGGGCGCCACCACCTCGGCCGCGGCGGTCCTGGTGAGCGCAGCCACGCTGGGCCTGCTGCTCGCCGCCTGGATCGCCGCCGGACTGGGGCTGCTGGCGATGTTCGCCCAGCGCGCGGACCTCCCCTCCGCCCGGCTGGGCCTGCGGCGCGCCGCGGCCGCGTTCGCCGTCGGCGACCTGGCCCTGGTCGCGGCCTGCGCTCTGGTGTGGACCGGCATCGGCGGTCTCGACGTGCGCGACGTGGGCGCCGCCGCCCACGCCCTGGCCGACACCCGGATCGGCGTGGCCGGACTCAGTGTGCCCACTGCCCCCGTGGTGGCGTGCCTGCTGGTGGTGGCGGCGATGGGGCGGTGTGCGCTGCTGCCGCTGCACCGCTGGCTGCCGGCCACGCTCGCAGCACCCACTCCGGTGTCGGCGTTCATGCACGCCGGGCTCGTCAACGCCGGGGGGTTCCTGCTCGTCCGGCTGGGGCCGGTCTTCTCCTCCTCAGGTCTCGCCACCCACCTGGCGTTCGCCGTCGGCGCCCTGACCGCGTTCTACGGCACTGCGCTGATGCTGTCGCGGCCCGACACCAAGGGAGCCCTCGCCTACTCCACGATCGGCCAGATGGGGTTCATGGTGATGGCCTGCGCGCTGGGGGCGTTCGCCTTCGTGGTCTTCCACCTGGTCGCCCACGGGATGTACAAGGCGGCGCTGTTCCTGGGGGCCGGCTCGGCCATCGGCGCGAGCAAGCGCCACCGGGCCGTCCCCCGGCCCGCCCCGGCGGGTGTGGGCTGGCCCGCGCCGACACGCCTGGCGGTGGCGGCCGCCGTACCCGCCGCCGTGCTGTGGGTGTGCCTGACCACCTTCGCCTCGGGGGTTCTGGAGCAGCCGGGCGCCCTCGCCCTGCTGCCCTTCGCCTGGGCCAGCGCCGCACACGCCCTGTGGGCCTGGCTGGGGGCCACACCCGGCCGCGCCGGGGCGGGGGTCGCGGCGACCGCGGTCGTCTGCGCGTCCTACGCCGTGCTCCTGGTCGCGGCCAAGGGGTTCCTGGCACCCGCCCTGGAGGCCGCCGCCCGACCGGTCAGCCCATGGCTGGTGCTCGTGCCCGCGACCGTGCTGGCCGTGGCACTGCTGGCCCGGCTCCGGCCGGTCTCGTCCGTGGAATCCGACCTGTACGCGCGGGCGCTGGACGCGGGCTGGGTCACCGCGTCCGACACCTGGCGCGCCACCGCCCACCGGGGGTCCGCGCCGACGCGCACCCCCGCGCCCATCTCGTCTGGAGTGTGAGGAATGACCGGCCACAGCCCTGAAAGTCACGCCCTCCTGCGCGCGCGGGTCGACTCGGCCGGGAGGATTCTCTTCCCCACCTGGCCGCTGCGCACTATCGTCGCCGTCAATCCGCTCGGTGGCTTGGAGCACCACCCCTTCGAGACGGCGGTCGGCCTGGCATCGGACCTTCTCGGGCTGCGGGGGCACCTGCCGCTGGAGCGCTTTCGAGGCCTGTACGCCCAGGGGCGCATCAGCGACGCCGACCTGGATGCGGCCGTGCTCCGGCGGCTTCCCGACCTGGACGCCGCGGAGCCGGTGGAGCTCGCGGGCCGGCACCGGTCGGCCGTGGAGGTGCTGCGCGCCGACCTGCTCCACGGTGAGGAGGCCGGCCGACGCACACCGAGGCCGCGGGGTGCGGGCGAGTGGTACGACGCACTGCTGGGTACCCGGGTGGCCGAGGTGGTCGACGAGCAGGTGGCCAAGTGGTGCGCCGCCTTCTTCGACACCGTCCAGGCGCGCTGGCCGATGCCGCACCGCGACCGCGGCCTCTACGCCGCCTGGCGGTCGCTGGTGGCCTTCGATCCCGCGCCGCGCCGCCTGGGCATCGCCAGGTCGCGCCTTGCGGATCTTCCCGAGCGGGCCGAGGACGCCGTGCTCGACGCCCTGGCCGCCCTCCGGGTGCCCGACCGCGAGCACAAGGGCGAGCTGCGCGCCCAGCTCGCGCGCACCCCGGGGTGGGCCGGCCACGCCAAGTGGTGTGCCGGGCACCCCGACCAGGCGCCGTACCCTGCCGACCTGGTGGACCTGCTAGCGGTCCGCCTGACCTACGAGGCCGCGCTGGTGGAGGAGGCCACATCCCACCTTCCCCACGGCACCGACTCGCTGCGCGCCCTGGTCGAGGCGCGCCTGGTGGAGGAGGCGCCGCTGAGCGGAATCGAGGCGGGGTTCGCGCGCGCCATCGGCGTGGCGCGCGCCCTGGGCACCCGCACCACGGCAGAACCTGTGCTGCGGCAGCTGGGCGAGGTACTCGAACGCCTTCCCGCCCCCGACAGGGGCTGGGTCTGGCTCGACGCCTTCGAGTGGCACTACCGCGACCGGCTTCTGGAGGCCCTGGACCGGCCCGCGCCACCGGCTCGGGCCGGGCGGGCACGGGCGCAGGCAGTGTTCTGCATCGACGCCCGGTCGGAGGGGATGCGCCGCCACCTGGAGCGCCTGGGTCCCTACCGGACATACGGGTTCGCCGGGTTCTACCAGCTGGCCATGGGCTACCGGGAGCTGGCCGGCGACCACGAGGCGCGGCTGTGCCCCGTCCCGCTCACCCCGGACGCGCGGATCGCCGAGTACGCGGCGAAGGGCCGCGAGGCCGACGCGGCGCGCGCCGTCGCCGGACGGCGGCACGCGCATGCGCTGGAGTACGCCTTCCACGGTGCCAAGGACGACCTTGCGTCCCCATTCGTCCTGGCCGAGACCGCCGGATGGATCGCCGGTCCGCTGGCGGCCGTCAAGACCGCGGCCCCCAGGTGGTACGCGCGGGTGCGCGCCCGGATGGTCGGCCGGGTGGTCGGCCACCGCTGGGACGGTGTAACCGACGTCACCGTGGCCTCGCCCACGGGGGAGGAGGCCGAGGCGCTGGCCGTGTCGGCCGAACGGCAGGCGATCCGTGCGCTGCTGGGCCGTCCCGGGCTGTCGGAGGACGAGTGCGAGGACTACCGGCGCCAGGCGCTGGCGGGCGGCCAGGTGCACCTGCGCCGACGGCTCGGACTGACCGAGGAGGGGCACGCCGCGCGTGTTCGGGAGGCGCGGCGGCTCGGGCTCGACGGCCAGGAGCGGGTCCGCTGGGCCGAGTCCGTGCTGCGGTCGTTCGGGCTGGTGGCGGATTTCGCCCGGATCGTGCTGCTGGCCGGGCACGGCAGCCGTACCGAGAACAACGCCTATGAGGCGGCGCTGGACTGCGGCGCGTGCGGTGGGCAGCGCGGCGGCCCCAACGCGCGGGTGGCGTGCGCGATCCTCAACCGGCCCGAGGTGCGCGCCGGGCTGGCCGAACGGGGCATCACCATCCCCGCCGACACCGTGTTCGTGGCAGCCGAGCACGATACCGCCACCGACCAGGTCACCCTCCTGGCCCCCCACACGGTTCCCGCCACGCACCACCGGGACCTGGAACGGCTGGAAGCCGACCTGCGCACCGCGGGCCGCGCGCTGGCGCGCGAGCGGGCCGCGCACCTGCCCGGGGGCGGCGCGCCGGCCAGGCGCGCGGCCGACTGGGCCCAGGTGCGGCCTGAGTGGGGGCTGGCCCGCCACGCGGCCTTCGTCATCGGGCCCGGCGAGATGGTCTCGGGGCTGGACCTGCGGGGGCGGACCTTCCTGCACTCCTACGACTGGCGAGTCGACGAGGACGCGTCCGCGCTGGAGACGATCCTGACCGCCCCGGGGCTGGTGGTCCAGTGGATCAACGCCCAGTACTACTTCTCCACTGTGGATCCGCAGGTGCTGGGGGCGGGGGACAAGACGCTGCACAACGTGGTCGGGGACGTGGGCGTTCTGCAGGGCCACGGCGGTGACCTGCGGCTGGGGCTTCCCTGGCAGTCGGTCGCGGCCGGGGACAGACTCCACCACGAACCGATGCGGGCGCTGTACGTGGTGGAGGCGCCCCGGGAGCGTGTGGACATGCTGATCGCGCGCAACCCCCTGCTGCAGCGCTACTTCGACGGCGGTTGGCTGTCCCTGGCCGTGCGGGAGGGCCCCGGGGGCGTGTGGTATCTGCGCTCCGGCGGTGCGTGGCAGCAGTGGCGGCGCGCCGAGTCCTGGTCCGCTAAGGGGGTGGCGGCCTGATGGGCGTCCTCCTTCTTGTGCGCAGCTCCGACGGTGTCACCGCCGCTGTGGAGCAGGCGGGCGCCTTCCTGCTCCAGTGGCGCCGGCGCTTCCCCGACGCCTGCGCGGACGGCGAGCTCCTGGGCGTGTGGCTGCGGAGGGAACTGGGGTCGGGCCTGCCCGCCTGGCGCCGGTCGGGCCGCGATGCCGCGCCGGGCGTGCGCGTCAACGACTGCCGGGACCCGTACCGACCAGGTCGGGGAGTAGGGCATGATGTCGGTATCCGGGAGTCGCTGACCTGCGCGGACACGTGGGCGCTGTGCTGGGTCGACGGCGGTTGGCCGCGCGGAGCCGCGGAGCTCGGGCAGCGGCGGAGACGGATCCTCGACGGTCTGGTCTGCGAGGCCGACGGGCCGGGGCTGTTCCTTCCCGTCTTCGGGGCGGGTGAGGCGACCGGCGGCGTCGGGGCGGCCATGCGCGAGCTCCAGGGGAGGTATCCGCGCCTGGTCGGCGACACCTGGTTCGTCGACGACCGCCGACACGGCATCCTCAGGTTTCGGGGACGGTGAACACCGAAAGGACGTACGAGCATGACGGCAGGCAGCGGGGACATCGAAAAGGCGGCGCGCGTGCTGCGGGCCGGGGGCCTGGTGGCGCTTCCGACCGAGACCGTCTACGGGCTGGGCGCCAACGCCGAGGACCCCGGCGCCGTGGCGCGCACCTTCGAGGTCAAGGGACGCCCGCCGACGCACCCGCTCATCGTGCACATCGGCGGGGCGGAGCAGTTGGCCGACTGGGTGGCGGATGTGCCGGAGGAAGCGCGTGTGCTGGCCGAGCGGTTCTGGCCGGGGCCGCTCACGCTCGTGCTGCGGCGCGGGGACCGGGCCTGCACGGAGGCGACCGGCGGGCTGGACACCGTGGCCGTGCGGGTGCCGGCCCACCCTGTGGCACGGGAGCTGCTGTCGGTGTTCGGTGGCGGTGTGACGGCGCCCTCGGCGAACCGGTTCGGGTCGGTGAGCCCGACGACGGCCGACCATGTGCGCGAGGAGCTGGGCGGTGCGGTCGACTTCGTGCTGGACGGCGGCCCGTGCCTGGTGGGAGTGGAGTCGACGATCGTGGACGTGTCGGGCGGGGAGCCGGCCGTGCTGCGTCCGGGCGGTGTGACGCGCGAGGAGCTGGAGGAGGCGCTGGGACGCCCGGTGCCGGTGCCCGGGGTGAGCAGGGTGCGGGTGCCGGGGCAGCACCCGTCGCACTACGCGCCCCGCGCCCGGGTCGTGCTCGTCGAACCGGGGCAGGTGGCCGCCGAGGCCGAACGGGCCCGGGAGCAGGGGCACCGGGTGGGAGTCCTGCTCCCCCCGGCGCTGGCCGACGCCGAAGTGAAGGCGCACACCGTGGTGGCGGTCCCCGCGTCGCCGGCCGAGTACGCGCGCGACCTGTACGGGTTCCTGCGCGAGTTCGACCGGCGCGGGTGCGACCTCATCGTGGCCTGCCCGCCCGCGGACGAGGGGCTGGGCCTGGCCATCGCCAACCGACTCCACCGCGCCGCAGGCCCGCGCCCAGCCGCGCGGTGACCGCGGCCCCCCCGGGGCTTCCCGCTCGATGGCCATGGCGGCAGATCCGGTGGTGTCCGATTCGTCGGAATGCTGCCCGTGGTCATCGAGGGACTTCGAGGCCATGGACTTCACCCGTCGGGTGCACCCTGACCCCTACGGCCTGGTCCCGGCCGTCATCGCGCGCGAGGAGGACGGCTCCTGGGCGGGACGTGCGGCCGTGCGCCATTCGTGACGGGGCGGGGTGACCGCCCGCGCCCGAGAAAACCCTTCGACCCGGGCCCGCCTTCGGCGGCATAGTGCGCACTATGGGTCACATCGACGTCGCCGGGGTCGCGTTCGCGCTGCCCGACGGGCGGATGCTGTTGGATGACGTCTCTTTCCGGGTCGGCGACGGGATGAAGGCGGTCCTCGTCGGCGCCAACGGGAGCGGGAAGACGACCCTGATGCGGGTCGTCGCCGGGGACGAGGCGCCGTCCGGTGGGGCGGTGACCCGCAGCGGGCGCATCGGGGTGATGCGGCAGTTCATCGGCTCGCACGCCAACGCCACGGACGGGGCCGACGGGGTCGCGGCGCCGCTGACCGCGGCCGCCTCGGTGCGGGACCTGCTCGCGTCCGTGGCGCCCCCGGCCGTGCGTGCGGCCGCGCGTGAGCTGGACGCCGCCGAGCTGGTGATGATGGAGCGCGACGACGAGCGGGCCCAGCTGCGCTATGCCCAGGCCCTGGCGGACTGGGCGGACGCCGGCGGATACGACGCCGAGGTGCTCTGGGACGTGTGCACGGTGGCCGCCCTGGGGATCCCGTTCGCCCGCGCCCAGTACCGCGAGCTGGGCACCCTCTCCGGCGGTGAGCAGAAGCGGCTCGTCCTGGAAGCCCTGCTGCGCGGGCCCGACGATGTGCTGCTGCTCGACGAGCCCGACAACTACCTCGACGTCCCGGCGAAACTCTGGCTGGAAGAGCAGCTCCGCGCCACCCCGAAGACCGTGCTGTTCATCAGCCACGACCGGGAACTGCTCGACCGCACCGCCACCCACGTCATCACCCTGGAGGGCGGCACGGCCGCCGGGAACACGGCGTGGGTGCACGGTGGCGGCTTCGCCGGGTACCACGAGGCCCGCGCCGACCGGCACACCCGGTTCGCCGAGATGCGGCGCCGCTGGGACGAGCGGCACGCGCAGCTGCGCGAGCTGGTGCGGACCCTGCGCCAGAAGGCCGCATACAACGACGACATGTCCAGCCGCTACCGCGCCGCCCAGACCCGGCTGCGCAAGTTCGAGGAGGCCGGTCCGCCCCCCGAACCGCCGCGCCCCCAGGACATCAGGATGCGGCTGCGCGGCGGCCGCACCGGTGTGCGCGCCCTGACCTGCACGGACCTCGAACTCACCGGCCTGATGAAGCCGTTCTCCACCGAGGTCTTCTACGGCGAGCGCGTCGGCGTGCTCGGCTCCAACGGGTCGGGCAAGTCGCACTTCCTGCGCCTGCTCGCCGACCCGCCCGCCGTCGCCCACACCGGTGAGGCCCGCCTGGGCGCGCGCGTGGTCCCCGGCCACTTCGCCCAGACCCACCACCACCCCGAGTGGAACGGCCGCACGCTCACCGCGATCCTGGAGCAGGACCACGCGCTCCCGCTCGATCTGTCGGCACCGGTGCTGCAGCGCTACGAGCTGGTGCACCGGCGCGAGACGCGCTTCGACGCGCTGTCCGGCGGGCAGCAGGCCCGGTTTCAGATCCTGCTGCTGGAGCTGTCCGGCGCGACGATGCTGCTGCTCGACGAGCCCACCGACAACCTCGACGTCGAGTCGGCCGAAGCGCTGGAGACCGCACTGGAGGCCTTCGACGGCACGGTCCTCGCCGTGACGCACGACCGCTGGTTCGCGCGCTCCTTCGACCGCTTCCTGGTGTTCGGCGCCGACGGCGACGTCTACCCCTCCGAGGGCCCCGTGTGGGACGAGGGCCGGGTGCGCCGGGACCGCCCCTGAGCGCCCTCAGCTCCGTTGGTCTCGGGGATATCGGGGTGAAAATCGCGCCTGATACCCCGATATCCCCGAGATCAACGCCGGATGGAGGTCGCGGGTCAGGTCTTGACGGGGGTGCGGGGCTTCTCGCGGGGGAGCACGCGTTCGGCGGTGCCGTTGGCGGCCCGGGTGAGCATGCGCTCCATCGGCCCGCTGCCGAACCGGGACCGCCATACGGTGGCCACGATGAACGCGGCGATCAGGTAGAGCTCGGCGTCGTGGGCGAGCACGTCGCTGATTCGGCCGTAGCCCTCACCCAGCGGGTCGGTCACCCACATCAGGACGATGTGCGCCGAGTAGAGCGTGAGCGTCATCGTCCCCACCGACGCCAGCGGGTCGAGCAGGCGCCCGGCCCGGTCGGCCACGATCAGGCACAGGCCCAGCACGACGAGGGCGGCCCCGGTGTTGCCGAGCACTTCGAAGGTGGTGTTGCTGTGCGGCTCGGCGATCACCAGATCCTCGGCGGGGACGCCGAAGAGCGTCGGCAGCCCGTCGGGCAGCGCACGCACGGCCACCCAGGAGCCCCCGTAGCCGACGACCGCCCCGGCGAGCCCGCCGAGGACCAGGCGCGCGCGGACCGACGCCGAGCGCAGGTCCAGGCGCCCGACGAGCATGCCGGCGATGACGTAGCCCATGAACGCCACCGCCGGGTACAGGCCGGTCGCGAGCAGGTCCAGCAGGCCGTCGGTCGGGGCCGACAGCTCGAAGGCCGCCCCCGGCCCCCGCGGCAGCACGTAGGAGAAGAAGGGGTCGTGCGAGGTGCCGAGGATCAGCGACGGCCAGTCCTCGCCGAACAGCTCCGTGGCGCCATAGGCCAGGTTGCCGACCGTCGGCCCGATGAGGATGACCAGGCCGCCCACCAGCGCGAGGACCCGGCCGCGCAGCCACAGCAGCGGGAGTGCCAGCAGGAAGTACAGCCCGTAGTAGTGCAGGATCACCGCCGCGCTGTGGAAGGACGCGAGCAGGTAGCCGATGAGGACCAGGAGGGCCGCGCGCACCACGATCTTGACACGGGCGCGCCCCCGGTCCGCGGCGCTGGTGACCACGTCGCGCCGTCCCGCGATGAAGGTGAGGGACACCCCCGCGAGCAGGGCGAACAGCGCCGCGGACCGTCCGCTGACGGCGTCGAAGACGAGGACGGCCACGCGGTCGGCGAGGTTGACGGGGTCCGCGCCGCCACTGGCGATGGCGTAGGGCTCGCCGGAGACGGCGAACGCCGAGAGCGGCACGCCCAGGTGGGCGATGAACATACCGATCAGCGCGAGGCCGCGGGCGACGTCTACCCCGGCGAGGCGGGCGCGCCGCGGTTCAGTGTGGCGTTCCTGTGCCACTGCTACTCCTGTGGGGGTCCCGGTCGGATTCGAGGGATGGGGGGAGGGGGGTGGCGTGCGGCGACCGGGGTTACGGGCCAGGGCTGTGCACGGCGGTGCCGATGGCGCGCGCCCTACCGGTGGCGCGGCGGGAGAACGGGAGAACCGGCGTCCTCAGGTGCGGCGGCGCCCCGCGAGCCCGGGCGGGTGTCCGCAGACCCCCCACGCGCCGCTCCACGGGCAGGCCGAAGGCGCCGGCCGCTGTCGGCGGGACGGCGGCCGCGCAGCAGGCCGGGGCGATCCCCCGCGGGGGATCGGAGAGCAGGGCGGACACGTGGCGGGGGTGCTCCTCGGGAGAAAAGGTGAGGACGCCGGGGGAGAGCCCGCGGCGACGTCGTGAATATTACCCTGTGCGACTTTCGAGTGTTCTGCGTGATCTCTGTTCCGCGCCCCCGGAGATCCGGGAAGGTGGACGCGCCTGAGAGAGGACGGCGGTGGACACCCTGGCGCGAGCACTCCCGCCGTACCGTTAGAGTTGTCCTATCGCCGTTCGCCGCCGAAAGGCGGAATGCGGGCGATACGCATGGTCCTGTGGAGCAGTTAGGAGTGCTCGCCACCCTGTCAAGGTGGAGGCCGCGGGTTCAAATCCCGTCAGGACCGCACGGACGCAGAACGAAGGAGAACCCGGGAGCCGCCACGGCCCCGGGTTTTTTCGCGTCCCACCGGATCCCCCGTCGATCTCGGCGGAGTGCACCGAATGACCGCCGATAGTCGGTGCGGTTCACTGAGATCGACGGAACGGGATGATGGGGAACCATGAGCTACCGCTACGCCACCGAGCGCGCCGACCGGTCCGACCTGGCCACCGGACAGGTGCTGCGGTCCGCCCCGGGGCATCCGGGGTTCCCGGTGCGGCTGGCCGACGAGCTCTTCCAGCGGGCCGCCGCCCACCTCGGCCCCGGGCCGCTCGGGCTGTGGGACCCGTGCTGCGGCAGCGGGTACCTGGCGACCGTCCTCGGCCTGCTGCACCGCGACCGGCTCGGGCATGTCCTGGCGACCGACGTGGACCCCGACGCGCTCGGCATCGCCGCCCGCAACCTCGCCCTGCTCACCGCCGACGGGCTGGCCGCGCGCGAGCGGGAGCTGCGCGCGGGCGCGGTGGAGTTCGCCAAGCCGTCCTTCCTGGAGCGCGCCGACGCCGCGCGGCGGCTGGCCGACGGCCTCGCCCGCCTCGGCGGCGACCTGCCGCACACCGCCCGTCCGGGCGACGCCTTCGCACCCGAGCCCCCCGGGCACCCGGTGGACCTCGTCCTCACCGACGTGCCTTACGGCGACCTCACACACTGGTCCGGTGCCGCCCCCGCGTCCGGCGCCGCCGACCCCGTCCCGGCGTTGATGCGCTCGCTGGCCTCCGTCCTGCCGGACCGCGCGGTCCTCGCCGTCACGGCGCGCACCCGCAGGATCGTGCTGCCGCAGGGTGTGTGTGCGCTGGAGCGAGTTCGGGTCGGCAACCGCGCGGCGGCCCTCGTGCGCGTCGCTGAACTGCGATGATGGGACGTCCGACAGGCTTTCCGGTCCACCACGGAGGACGGAGGACGCGTGATGGAGCTGTTCCCTGCGGTCCCGTTACGGGACTGGGCCGACACCAAGGAGACCCTGCATCGCTTCCTCCAGGTCGTCGGCAAGATCCGGTTGACCTCGGCTCCGCGGCGCAACCACTGGTGGAACGCCCCCTACCACCTCAACGGCAACGGCATCACCACACGGCCGATGGGGGTGGTCGACGGCAACCCGGTGTTCACCGTCGACTTCGACTTCGTGGACCACCTCCTGGTGGCCCGCACCATCGACGGCCGCAGCGCGTCGTTCCTGCTGCCGGGTCACAGCGTGGCCACGTTCTACCGCGAGGTGCTCGCGACGCTGGACGGGCTGGGCGTGCACGCCCGCATCCCCCGTCCCCGCCCCTATGATCTGCCCGACTCCGGGCGCCCCTTCGCCGAGGACGTCGAACACGCCCACTACGACCCGGAGGCCGCGAACCGCTACTGGCGGGTGCTCAGCCAGGTCAACATGGTGCTGGAGGAGTTCGCCGCCGGGTTCTCCGGCAAGACCAGCCCGGTGCACCACTTCTGGCACACCTTCGACATCGCGATGACCCGGTTCGGCGAGCGCGTCATCGATCAGCCGCGGAAGGCGGGTCCGCTGATCCGCGAGGCGTACTCGCGCGACGTGGTCTCCTTCGGCTTCTGGTTCGGTGACGAGAACACCGGGGAACCGGCCTTCTACTCCTACACGGCGCCCGAACCCGAGGGCATCACCGACCGCCCGCTGCCCTCCGGGGCCCTGTGGGCCCCCAGTGGCGCGGGACACCTCGCACTACTGCCCTGCGCCGAAGCGCGCCGCGCCCCCGACCCGAGGTCGGCGGTGCTCGCCTTCTACGAAGCCGCCTACCGGGCGGGAGCGGACCTGCTCGGCTGGGACCGCGCCGCACTGGACTGCCCGAGTGGTGTGACCGACCGGCTCAAGGCCAAGGGGGAGCAGTGGAGCTGACCGTGATCGACGTGCCGGAGCGCAAGCGCTACGAGGCGCGTGACGCCGCCGGGGGCACTGCGGGATTCGCCGACTACATCGTGACCGACGAGATGGTCGTGTTCACCCACACCGAGGTGGACCCGGTCCACGAGGGCAGGGGCGTGGGGGGCAGCCTGGTGCGCGGGGCGCTGGACGACGTCCGTGCGCGCGGACTCGCGGTGCTCCCGCTGTGCCCCTTCGTCAAGGGCTGGATCCGTCGGCACCCGGACTACGCGGACCTCGTCTACCGGACCCGGCCCAGCAGCGTGACCGACTGATCCGCGCACGTTGGGTGGGCGGGCGGTGACCGACGCGAGGCATAGGTCACAGAATGGTCCGTTTACTGCAACGTGTGACACCTCGGGGTGTTCCACCCCAAATGGGTGGGTAATGCGGCGGTGGCATTCCCCCCAGTCGCAAAGGAGCACTTCGGGTCGTGGACCGGATCAACGAGACGGTCGTCTTCCTCACAGACGGCTTCTGGCAGTACCTGCTCATCCCCCTGCTGGCGATTCTGAGCATCTATTTCACGGTCCGGCTGGGCGGTGTCCAGCTGCGCCTTATCCCGGACATGATCCGGACGCTGCGCGGCACCCCCGAGACCGCGCCCGACGGCAAGAAGGCGATCTCCTCCTTCCAGGCCTTCTCCATCTCCGCCGCAGCGCGCATCGGCACCGGCAACGTCGTCGGTGTCGCCGGGGCCATCGCGGTGGGCGGCCCCGGCGCGGTGCTGTGGATGTGGCTGATGGGCCTGATCGTGGGCGCGGCCAGCTTCGTCGAGTCCACCCTCGGCCAGCTGTACAAGGTGCGGGACAAGACCGGCTTCCGAGGCGGTCCCGCCTACTACATGGAGCGCGGCCTGGGCGCCCGCTGGGCCGGGGTGATCTTCGCGATCGTCATCACCATCACCTTCGCCTTCACCTTCAACGCGGTGCAGAGCAACACCATCTCCGGTGCCATCCAGGGTTCGGTCGAGGCGTCCGGCGCGACGGCGCCCGGCTGGCTCGGCGCCGCGATCGGCGCGGTGCTGGTGGCCATCAGCGCGGCGGTGATCTTCGGCGGCGTGCGCCGCATCGCGATGGTGACCCAGGCGCTGGTGCCGTTCATGGCGCTGATCTACATCGTGATGGGCCTGGTCGTGGTCGTGATGAACGCGGACCAGATCCCCGCGGTCTTCACGATGATCTTCGAGAGCGCCTTCGGGATCCGCGAGTTCGCCGGCGCGACGCTGGGCACGGTCATCGTGCAGGGTGTGCGGCGCGGCATGTTCTCCAACGAGGCCGGCCTGGGGTCGGCCCCCAACGCCGGCGCGACCGCGTCGGTCAGCCACCCGGTCAAGCAGGGCCTCGTGCAGACCCTGGGCGTCTATTTCGACACCCTCGTCATCTGCTCCATCACCGCGTTCGTCATCCTCGTCTCCGACCCGCAGTTCGGCTCGGAGCGCGGCCCGCTGATGACACAGGAGGCGCTGCAGGCCAACCTGGGCACGTGGTCGCTGCACGCGCTCACCCTGGTCCTGCTGCTGCTCGCGTTCAGCTCGGTGCTGGGCAACTACTACTACGGCGAGTCCAATGTCGGATTCCTCAGCGGGAACAAGAGCGTGATGCTCGGCTTCCAGTTGGTCTTCTTGACCGCGACGTTCCTCGGCGCCATCGGCTCGGTGGAGATCGTGTGGAACCTGGCCGACACCACCATGGGCATCATGGCGCTGGTGAATCTGCTGGCGATCGCGCCGCTCAGCGGCATCGTCGTACTGCTGCTCAAGGACTACCAGGAGCAGCGCAAGCAGGGGCTGGACCCGGTGTTCACCCGCGACCGCATCCCCGGCCTGCGCGGCGTGGAGTGCTGGGAGCCGGACGAGGACAGGTCCAGGGTCTGATCCCGGACCCCGACCCCCGGCGCGGCCCGCGTCGACCCTCCCTCCGCCGGCGGCGGGGCCATCGTGCCTCCGCCGCCGGCGGTTTCGCGTGCGGCCGCGGCGCGCGCGGAGCTTATCTCCGTCATCGGATATCGCCGATAGGCTCTGGCGGTCCCCCGCCCGATTCCTCCGATTGAAGACGGAGTTCCGACACTTGCTGTTGCATGACCGAGTCCGGGCAATTGTGGATGCCTGGTCGTTTCAGGCCATCATCATCGGATTGATCCTGGTCAACGCCCTGCTTCTGGGGGTGGAGACCTCGCCGTGGATGCGCTCGGAATACGGCGCGGTGCTCCACGCGGCGGACACCGCCGTGCTGTGGGTGTTCGTGGTCGAGCTGGGTCTGCGCATGTTCGCGCACCGCCGGGACTTCTTCCGCGACCCGTGGAGCTGGTTCGACATGGCCGTGGTGGGCATCGCGCTGCTGCCGGCCACGGGGCCGTTCGCGGTGCTGCGTATCCTGCGGGTGCTTCGGGTGCTGCGACTGCTGTCCGTCATCCCGTCCCTGCGCCACGTCGTCACCGGCCTGTTCCGTGCGCTGCCGGGGATGGCATCGATCTCGTTCCTGGTCGCGCTGCTGCTGTACGTGGCGGCGGTGATGTCGACCAACCTGTTCCGGGAGACCTCCCCGCAGAACTTCGGCGACCTGTTCACCTCCCTGTTCACCCTGTTCCAGATCATGACCGGGGACAGCTGGGGGGAGATCGCCCGCGGCGTCATGCACGAGCAGCCCCTGGCGTGGATCTTCTTCGTCATGTTCATCCTGGCGTCGACCTTCATCGCGCTGAACCTGTTCATCGCGGTGGCGGTGCAGGCCCTGGAGCACGAGGGCGACGAACGGCGCGCCGCAGGTGGGGAGGTCGACACCCTGGTCCTCACCGAGGTCCGCGCGCTGCGGGCCGAGATCGCGGAGTTGCGCGCGGAGGTGGGGCGCCCGACGGTCAAGGACTCCTCCTAGATTCTCTTATCGCGGGCGTGACCTGTGAAAAGGCCGCGATCCGGACGGAACGGAGGGTGCCGGACACGCCCCGGAGTCGCTAGTGTTCTGGGTCACGACCAGTGCGCGCCGAGGGGGTCTGATGACCGTCATCTCGATCGAGCCCGCCACTCCGGATCGATGGGAGGACCTGGAAGAACTGTTCGGGCCAACCGGGGCCTATGGGCACTGCTGGTGTGTGTACTTCCGACGCAGAGCCAAGGATTTCACCGAGAGCGTGTCGTGTCCCCAGCCCCAGCGCGGGGCCTCCAACCGCGAGACGCTGAACCGCGTGACGCTGGAAGGGCGGGTTCCCGGACTGATCGCCTACGAGGACGCCCGACCGTGCGGCTGGGTGTCCGTGGCTCCCCGGGAGGACTTCGTGCGACTCTCGCGGTCGCGGTCGCTGCGGCCCGTCGACCCGAACGAGCCGGGGGTGTGGTCGCTGGTGTGCTTCTGGCTGCCGCCGCGCCGCCGCCGCAAGGGCATGGGATCGCGGCTGCTGATCGCGGCGATCGACCACGCCCGCGCCTGCGGCGGCCGGGTGCTGGAGGCGTACCCGGTCGACACGGCCGGGGGACGCGCGCCCAGCGCCGAGGTGTACACGGGCACCGTGCGGATGTTCCAGAAGGCCGGTTTCACCTGCACTCCCCACCCCGTGAGCGGGCGTCCCATCGCCCGACTCGCCCTCAAGGAAGGTTGAAGGAGGGTCGACCGCCGTGAATTCGCCCCTGTGAACGGCCGCTGCGCGACCGGAATTCACGGCGGACGACCGGTGGCCGCCGCGGCCGAAGATCGCCTCCGGTGCCCCCGCCGCCGGACCGGGGGCGGGGGCACCGGCGCGGTCGCCGATCACCTCACCCGGGCCGGTGCTGCAGCGGCTCCGGTCAGGACACATCTGGTTCTCATCCGTCTCCCTGACACGTCGTGGGCGGCGAATGTCGGTTCCGTTCGCGATCGCCCGGACTCATGGGTGTCCGCGGGTGTTTCGGGGCGTGGGTCCCGCGTCATCAACGTTGTCACCTGCTGTGGCGCGTGCCAATCGGGTTCACCCCCGGGACCTGTGCGGTCACCGGAGAGATTCGGGCGTATGGGGATGAACGGCGCCCGTCTCCTCCCCGACATCACTCGATAATGCGGGGATTATCGCGATTGGTCGACCACGCTCCGCGTGCGGGTTCCAGACAGGGTGTTAGGGGTTTTCGTCATCGTCCAGCAGCGGCAGCCGCACGGTGGCGACCAGACCGCCGCCCGGCCGCGGGGCGGCGTCGGCGCGGCCTCCGTGCGCCGCCGCGATCGACCGGACGATGGACAGCCCCAGCCCGCTGCCGCCGTCCCGGTCGTGCAGCCGGTCGCGGTCGCCCCGGTGGAACGGCTCGAACAGCCGATCGGCGTCGCCGACCCCGTCCCCGGTGTTGGCCACCCGGATGACCGCCGCGCCGCCGTCCTCCCCCACCTCGACGCACACGTGCCCGCCGCGGTGGTTGTACCGGACCGCGTTGTCGACGAGGTTGACGACCAGCTGCTCCAGCAGCACCTCGTCGCCGTCGACGACCGCCGGGCGCAGCGTCGGCCGCAGCTCCACGCCGGCCGCCGATGCAGCCCGGGCCTGGGTGCCCAGCGCGCGCCGTGCGGCGTCGGCCACGTCGACGGGCTCGGGATCGGCCAGCCCCCGGTCGGAGCGGGCGAGCAGCAGCAGCCCGGAGATCAGCCGCTCACTGCGGTCGGCCGATTCCAGGACGCGTTCCATCGCGGGCCGCAGGTCCGCGGGCACCCGGCCCTGGTCCAGTGCCACCTCGACGGCCGCGCGCTGGGCGGCCATCGGCGTTCGCAGCTCGTGCGAGGCGTTGGCGACGAACCGGCGCTGGCTCTCGAACGCGGACTGCAGCCGCTCCAGCATCCCGTTGAAGGTCGATCCGAGCTCGCGGAACTCGTCGGCCGGACCCGACAGCGCCAGGCGGCGTCCCAGATCGTGCTCGGAGAGCCGCCGCGCCGTCTCGGTGACCTCGTGCAGCCGCCGCAGCGGGCGCCCCGCGACGAACCACCCGGCCAGCGCCGCCAGGACGGTGACGGCGACCAGGCCGGCGCCCGAGCGCAGCAGCAGGTCCGACAGCACACCGGTCTGGTAGCCCTCGATGGCCTGGGCGGGTCGGGCGTGGACGGTGGCCCCGGGAACGGCGGGCGCCGGAGCGGCGGGAAGCGTGTCGCGGGGAACCGCCGTCGCCCAGTCCGTCGCCTCCACGAGGAGGACATCGCCCCGGTCGGCCAGGCTCGCCGAAACGATGGCGTAGTTGAGCGCGAGCAGCAGCACCCCGCCCACCAGGAACACCGCCGTGTAGATCAGGGCGAGTTTGGTGCGGACGGTCAGCGGCCTGCGCAGGCGGGCGAGAAGCGCGTCGGGCATGTCAGATCCGGTATCCGTGTCCGGGGACGGTTTCGATCAGCGGCGGGTCGCCGAGCTTGCGGCGCAGCCGGTGCACCACCACCTTCAGCACCCCGCTGAACGGGTCCAGGTGCTCGTCCCAGACCTTCTCGGTGAGGTGCGTGGCGGTGACGGGCGCGCCGTCGGCGCGCAGCAGCTCCTCCAGCACACCCAGCTCCTTGGCGGTCAGGGTGAGTACGCGGCCGTCGCGCTCGGCCGTGCGGCGCAGCGGATCCACGCGCACACCCCGCCGTTCCAGGGTGGGCGGCGGGGCCGGGCGCGAGCGGCGGGCCAGCGCGTGCACGCGGGCGACCAGCTCCCGGTAAGCGAAGGGCTTGGCCAGGTAGTCGTCGGCGCCGAGGGCGAGCCCGTGCACGCGGTCGTCGACCTCCCCGGCCGCTGTGAGCATCAGCACACGCGCGCCGGCGTCCGGGTCGGCGGCGATGCGCCGGCACACCTCGTCGCCGTGCAGCCGGGGCAGGTCGCGGTCGAGCACGATCACGTCGTAGCCGTGCACCGCCGCCATCTCCGACCCGGTCGCGCCGTCGGCGGCGACGTCCACGGCCATGCCCTCGCCGCGCAGCCCCTCGGCGATGGTCGCGGCGAGCGAGGGCTCATCCTCGACGACCAGAACGCGCATCCTCCGCTGCCCCCCAATGCGAACGGTGGTCCGGCCCCCGGCGGGGGCCGCGCGGATATCCGTATCGCGGACCCGGTTACACCATGGTTACCTCATCGGTCACCTCACCTGCCCCTCTCGCTCTCGGATCACCGCAGGTCAGACACGTAACCCCGGGGTAACCGGGCGGCTGCTGGCATGTCCGGGTGCGGTCGCCACCGGGGCGGCCGCGGCAACCGGCATCGACCGGAACGACGTGTCGAGGGAGATGACATGAGCTACGGCAAGCCGATGCTCGGAATCGCGGCGCTCGCGGGGGCCCTGCTCCTGGGCGGGTGCGCGCAGCTGGGGTTCGGGGACGACGCGCCCGACACCTCCGAGGACTCCGCCTCGGGCAGCGCGGGAGGGGGCACCGAGGCCGACGGCGTGAAGTTCGCCCAGTGCATGCGGGACAACGGGGTGGACGTGCCCGACCCGAAGGGGGACGGGATGATGCCGGCCCTGCCGGTCGAGGGCGACGACGAGGACGCCGTCAAGAACGCCCTGGAGAAGTGCGAGGACCTGATGCCCATGCCGGAGGACGACCGCCCCGAGGAGGAGATCTTCCAGGACAACCTGGAGATGGCCAAGTGCCTGCGGGAGAACGGCATCGACGTCGAGGACCCGAAGAAGGGCGAGGGGCTCGCCATCGACCTCGGCGGCGGCGACGAGAAGAAGATGGAAGAGGCCATGAAGGCCTGCGGCGAGATGACCGGCGGCGGGCCGAGCATCACCCGGGGGGACGGCGAGTGAGCGTCGCGACCCGCGCGGCGGACGTCACCGACGACGGGCCGCCCGAGGAGGAGCCGGCGCCCCGGCGCAGCCGCCGCCTCAAGGTCACCGTCGCCACCCTGGTCCTGCTCACGGTGGCGGCCCTGGCCGCGATGGGCGCGGTGCTGGTGTGGGGCGGGCCCGAGGACGGCGCGGACACCGGGTCGACGCCGCCCACGGCCACCACCCAGGTCCAGCGCACCACGCTCCAGGAGCGCAAGAGCGTCGACGGGAAGCTCGGGTATGCGGGCCGCGGGTCGGTGGTCTCCGGCGCCGAGGGCGTCGTGACCTGGCTGCCGAAGCAGGGGGCCGTGATCGACCCGGGCGGCAGGCTGTACGAGGTCGACGGCAGGCCGGTCATCCTGCTGCGCGGCGACAAGCCGGCCTTCCGCACGCTCGCCGTCGGCGACAAGGGCGAGGACGTGCGCCGGTTCGAGCAGGCGCTCAGCGAGCTCGGCTACGGCGGCTTCACCGTCGACGACGAGTACACCGCGCTGACCGCCTATGCCGTCAAGCAGTGGCAGAAGGACGTCGGACTGCCGCAGAGCGGCGAGGTCGACCCCGCCCACGTCTGGTTCGCCGCGGACTCGGTGCGGGTCTCCGGCAAGGACGTCAAGGTCGGGGAGCGCACCTCGCCCTCCGCGCCGGTCATGTCCACGACGTCGGACGAGCGCGTGGTCGACGTGCCGCTGAAGGTGGAGGACCGCGACCTGGTCGACAAGGGCGACGAGGTCGAGGTGGAACTGCCCGGCGGCGAAACGGCCACCGGCACGGTCACATCGGTCGGCTCGGTGGCCAAGGAGGAGAAGTCCGACGACGGCGGACCCGACAGCGGGGGCGGCGGCACCGTGGTCGACGTCGTCGTCGAGCTCGACGACGTGCCCGAGGGCGCGTTCTTCGACAGTGCGCCGGTCAAGGTACGGCTGGTCAGCGAGAGCGTGGAGGACGTCCTCGCGGTCCCCGTCGGCGCGCTCATCGCGCTTCCGGGTGGCGGCTACGGCGTCTCCGTGGTCGGCGAGGACGGCCGGGTCACCGACGTCGGGGTCACGACCGGAAAGTTCGCCGACGGCCAGGTCGAGATCTCCGGCACGGGGATCGAGGAGGGCACCGAGGTGGTGGTCCCCGAATGAGCGACGCGATGCGAGCCCTGGTCGACCTGTCCACCCCGGCCCCCGCGGCCGAACTGGTCGGCGTGTCCCGCGCGTACCCCGGGGGCGTGCGCGCACTGGACGGCGTCTCCTTCCGCATCGAGCGGGGAGAGCTGCTCGGCATCGTCGGCCCGTCCGGCTCGGGCAAGTCCACCCTGCTCAACCTGCTGGGCATGCTGGACGCGCCGAGCGGTGGGACCGTGCGGATCGCCGGGTACGACACGGCCGACCTGGACGACGACGGGACATCGGCGCTGCGTGCGCGTGCCGTCGGATTCGTCTTCCAGCAGTTCCACCTGGCGGCGGGCGTCACCGCACTGGACAACGTCGCCGACGGGCTGCTCTACACCGGCACGCCGTTGCGGCGCCGGCGCGAGCACGCCGAGGCCGCGCTGCGCAGGGTGGGGCTGGGCGACAGGCTGCACCACCGTCCGCACGAACTGTCCGGCGGGCAGAAGCAGCGGGTGGCCATCGCCCGCGCGATCGTCGGTGACCCGCGACTGGTCCTCGCCGACGAGCCCACCGGTGCGCTCGACTCGGCGTCGGGGGAGGCCGTGGTCGAGCTGCTGCGGGAGCTCAACGCGGCGGGGGCGACGGTCGTGATCATCACCCATGACATGGAGCTGGCGGAGCGGCTGCCCCGCCGGATCCGCGTGCGCGACGGGCGCATCGTCGCCGACGAGCGCTCGGAACGCGAACCGGTGCGCGAACCGGAGTGGGACGCGGCCGCCGTCGAATCCCGCCCGCCGGTCTCCGGGCCGGCCGGGGCGCCCCCCGGACCCGGCAGCGGGGGCCGTCATGCCCTGGGGTAGGTGGCGGGCCGACGGCGCCACCGGGCGGCCGCCGCGGCCCCGGCGCCGGCGCCGCACCGGCCCCCGCCCGGCCCGGCTCTCGCCCGCCGACCTGCTGCGCACCGGCGCGAGCGGGCTGCGCACCCGCCCCGTGCGGGTGGTGCTCTCGGCCCTGGGCATCGCGATCGGCATCGCGGCCATGGTCGCCGTCGTCGGCATCTCGTCGTCGAGCCGGGCGGCGCTCGACGCGCAGCTGGCGAGCCTGGGCACCAACCTCATCACGGCCGCGCCGGGCGACTCGCTGTTCGGGGGGTCGGCGAAGCTGCCGGAGCAGGCGGCGGGCAGTGCGGGGCGGATCGACGGTGTGGAGCGCGTCTCGCAGGTCGCGGAGGTGAAGGACGCCTCCGTCTACCGCAGCGACCGCATCCCCAAGGCCGAGTCCGGCGGCATCACGGTCTACGGCGCCGACCTCGACCTGCCCGGGACACTGCGGGCCGACGTGCGGGCGGGGGAGTGGCTGAACGAGGCGACCTCCGAATACCCCGCGGTGGTACTCGGCAGCAAGGCCGCCGAGCGGCTGGGGATCACCGGCATCGGGCCCGACACCCGGGTACTCATCGGCGACGAGTACTTCAGTGTCGTGGGCGTCCTCGACCCGGTCGCGCTGGCGCCCGAGATCGACACCGCCGCGCTGATCGGCTGGGACGCCGCGGCCGACCGCTTCGGCATGGACGGGCACCCGACCGGGGTGTACGTGCGCGCCGACCCGGAGCGGGTCGCCGACGTGCGTGACCTGCTGGCGGCGGCGGTCAACCCGGAGAAGCCGTTCGAGGTCAAGGTGTCGCGGCCCTCCGACGCGCTTCAGGCCCAGGACGCCGCGGATCAGGCCTTCACCGGACTGCTGCTGGGCCTGGGCGGGGTGGCGCTGCTGGTCGGCGGTGTGGGCGTGGCCAACACGATGGTCATCTCGGTGCTGGAGCGCCGGGGCGAGATCGGGCTGCGCCGCGCACTGGGGGCGACGCGGCGGCAGATCCGCGGCCAGTTCCTGGTGGAGGCCATGGTGCTGTCGGCGCTCGGCGGGTTCGCGGGCGCCGTGCTGGGGGCGCTGGTGACCTCGGGGTATGCGGTGTCGCAGGGGTGGTTGATCGCGATCCCGCCCTGGGCCCTGGTGGGGGGCGTCCTGGCGACGATCGCCATCGGCGCGCTGGCCGGACTCCTGCCCGCCATGCGTGCGGCCCGCCTGGCCCCGACCGCGGCACTCGGGTCGGGGTAGCGGGCCGGACCGGTCCAGGACGCGAGGGGTGGTGCGCCGGTGGTGCGCACCACCCTTTTCGATGATCTCGGAGATATTGGGGTGATACCGGCGAGTATCACCCCAATATCTCCGAGATCAACGGGGGTCCGGCGGCATCGTCGGTGAAAGGTCGGAGTTCAGGGGCGGATGTCGTGGAGAAGGGGGAAAGTCCACTCTTGGCATACCCCTAGGGGGTATGGTACGAATGGACCGTCGCGCCGGGCGGCTCCGAACCCGAACCCGCCCTCCGTTCGCGACGTACACGTGTCAGGGGCCGAATCAGCGGTCCCACCCACAGCAAGGAGGCCGAAATGGCGGCGAAGACCACCACCGTGTACGAGGTCGACGGCATGACCTGCGGTCACTGCGTCGGATCGGTCACCACGGCGGTCGGTGCGGTGGCCGGGGTGGCCGACGTCGAGGTCGACCTGCCCACAGGTCGCGTCACGGTCGGCAGCGACGGTCCCGTCGACGACGCGCTCGTCCGCGCCGCCGTCGAGGAGGCCGGATACGCGGTCAAGGCGAGCCGATGAACGTCCCCGCGAAGCTCGGAATCTACGGCCTGGGCCTGGTGTTGGCCTTCGGCGGGGCGTTGGGGGTCGGCCGCCTGGTCGGGCCCATCACCACCGCCGACGCCCAGGAGGAGGGCGCGCACGGCCACGCGGCCGAGGTGCCCTCGTCCGGTGCCCCGAACATCCCCCAGGGCCTGCAGGTCTCCGAGGGCGGCTACACCCTGGACCTGCTCGCCGCACCGGAGGAGGCCGGCGCGGAGGCCCCGCTGTCCTTCCGCATCACCGGGCCGGACGGCGAGGCGGTCACCGACTTCGCCGTCGAGCACGACAAGCCGATGCACGTCATCCTGGTCGGACGCGACCTCGACGGGTACCGGCACCTGCACCCCGAGATGCGCGGAGACGGGGTGTGGACCGCACCGGTCGAGCCGGATACCCCCGGCCCCTATCGGCTGTTCGCCGACTTCGTCCCCGAGGGGGAGAAGACGGGCCGGGTCCTCGGAGTCGACATGGCCGTCCCGGGCGACTACCGGCCGGGTCCGCTGCCCGAGCCCGCCGCCACAGCGGAGGTCGACGGCTACGAGGTCGCACTGGACGGACAGCCCGCCGCAGGGGAGTCGAGCGAACTCACCTTCACGGTCACCGAGGACGGCGACCCCGTCACCGACCTTGAGCCCTACCTCGGTTCCTACGGCCACCTGGTGGCGCTGCGCGACGGCGACCTCGCCTTCGCGCACGTCCACCCCGCGGGCGAACCCGGCGACGGAGCGACCGAACCCGGCCCCGAGATCACGTTCGCGACCCGGCTGCCCTCACCCGGCGCCTACCGGCTCTACCTTGACTTCCAGCACGACGGCGCCGTCCATACCGCCGAGTTCACCGTGGCGGCGGGCGGCACCGAGGGCACGTTCGGAACCGGCGGTGGAAGCGGGGGCGGGCACGACGGGCACTGACGCCCGATCCCAGGTCAGGACGTATCCACCCCCCATACACTCACCGGAGGAGGTCTGAAGACATGGACGGCGGAATCCCCGACCTCGAACGCGCGGATGGCCGGATCGAACTCGCCATCAGCGGCATGACCTGCGCATCCTGCGCGAACCGGGTCGAGAAGCGGCTGAACAAGATGGACGGCGTGACCGCCTCCGTCAACTACGCCACCGAGAAGGCCAAGGTCGAGTTCGCCGACGGCGTCACCGTCGACGACCTCATCGCCCAGGTGGAGAAGGCCGGGTACACGGCCACACCGCCGCCGCCCCCCGCTCCCGAGGGCGCCGACGACGCCGGGAGCGGCGGTACCCGGGCGGAGGACGCCGAGGCGGCCGCGGTGCACGCGCTGTTCCACCGCACGGCCGTCAGCCTCCTGCTGGCCGCCCCGGTGATCGCGATGGCGATGGTCCCCGCGCTCCAGTTCACCTACTGGCAGTGGGCGTCCCTGGTGCTGACCGCGCCGGTGGTGGTGTGGGGCGGCTACCCGTTCCACAAGGCCGCGTGGAAGAACCTCAAGCTCGGCACGGCCACCATGGACACGCTGGTGTCGATGGGCACCATCGCGGCACTCCTGTGGTCGGTCTACGCGCTGTTCCTCGGTAGTGCCGGGACGCCCGGCATGGTCCACCCCTTCGAGTTCACCATCGCCCGCGGCGACGGCATGGCCAACATCTACCTCGAAGTCGCCGCCGGTGTCACCGCGTTCATCCTGCTCGGCCGGTACTTCGAGGTCCGCTCCAAGCGGCGGGCCGGGGCCGCGCTGCGCGCCCTGCTCGAACTCGGGGCCAAGGACGTCGCGATCCTGCGCGACGGGCGCGAGGAGAGGGTGCCCGTCGACCGGCTGGCCGTGGGCGACCGGTTCGTCATCCGCCCCGGCGAGAAGATCGCCACCGACGGCGTCGTGGAGGAGGGCACCTCCGCGATCGACATGAGCATGCTGACCGGCGAGTCCGTTCCGGTCGAGGTGGGGCCGGGCTCCAACATCGCCGGGGCCACCGTCAACGCCGGCGGGCGCCTCGTCGTCCGCGCCACCCGCGTGGGCTCCGACACCCAGCTCGCCCAGATGGCGAAGCTGGTGGAGGACGCGCAGAACGGCAAGGCGGCCATCCAGCGGCTGGCCGACCGCATCTCCGGCGTGTTCGTCCCGATCGTCATCGTGCTCGCCGCCGCCACCCTCGGCTTCTGGCTGGGGACGGGCGGGTCGCCCGACGTGGCCTTCACCGCGGCGGTGGCGGTGCTCATCATCGCCTGCCCGTGCGCTCTCGGGCTGGCCACCCCGACCGCGCTGCTCGTCGGCACCGGGCGCGGCGCCCAGATGGGCATCCTCATCAAGGGGCCGGAGGTGCTGGAGAGCACACGTCGCGTCGACACCATCGTCCTCGACAAGACCGGCACCGTGACCAGCGGAAAGATGACGCTGACCACGGTGGTGGCCGCCGAGGGCACCGACGAGGCCGAGGTGCTGCGCCTGGCCGGGGCTCTGGAGAACGCCTCGGAGCACCCCATCGCCCAGGCCATCGCCAGGGGCGCCGCACAGCGCACCGGCGACCTGCGGCCGGTCGCGGACTTCCGCAACATCGAGGGGCGGGGTGTGCGGGGCGTCGTGGACGGCCGTGACGTGACCGTCGGCCGTACCTCGCTGCTGGCCGAGCACGGCATGGAGGTGCCGACCGACCTGCTGGAGCGGGCCGCGCGAGCGGCCGAGGCGGGGACGACGGTCGCGGTCGGCTGGGACGGGCAGGCCCGCGCGATGATCGTGGTGGCGGACGCCGTCAAGCCCACCAGCGCCCAGGCCATCCGCCGGTTCCGCGACCTGGGACTGACGCCGATCCTGCTCACCGGTGACCAGGCGGAGGTCGCCGAGGCCGTCGCCGCCGACGTCGGCATCGAGCAGGTCATCGCCGAGGTCATGCCGGAGGACAAGGTCGAGGTGGTCCGGCGGCTGCAGGCGGAGGGCAAGGCGGTCGCGATGGTCGGCGACGGCGTCAACGACGCCGCGGCCCTCGCCCAGGCCGACCTGGGCCTGGCCATGGGCACGGGGACCGACGTCGCCATCGAGGCGGGCGACCTGACCCTGGTCCGCGGCGACCTGCGGGTGGCGGCGGACGCGATCCGCCTGTCGCGCCGGACGCTGAGCACGATCAAGGGGAACCTGTTCTGGGCCTTCGCCTACAACGTGTCGGCGCTGCCCCTGGCGGCGGCGGGCCTGCTCAACCCGATGATCGCGGGCGCGGCGATGGCGTTCTCCAGCGTCTTCGTCGTCAGCAACAGCCTCCGCCTCCGCCGGTTCAAGCCCCTGGCAGGCAACGAGTCCGAGGCGACCGCGCCACCGGCCGCGACCGACCGGAAACAACTGACCCCGGCCTGACCACCTACCCGAAGGGGGCGGACCGCAGCATCACTGCGGCCCGCCCCCTTCGTTGATCTCGGAGATATCGGGGTCGAAATCGCCGGTGAAACCCCGATATCTCCGAGATCAACGAAGGCGCTGGTGCTCATCTACTTTAAGGATGCTAAAGTGCATTGCATCGTCGAAAGGTGATCAGGGCATGGGAAGCATTCAGCAGGAGGCCAAGGCGGCGCTGGCGGAGGCCGAGCGGATGCGGGAGCGGTCGAGCAAGGCCGTGCGGTGGTTCAGCCGTTACCTCGTGGGGGCGGGCATCCTGATGATCGGCGTGGTCGTGGGGCTGGAGGCGCTGTTTCCCGACAGCCCGGGGCGCTACTTGGTGCTCGGTGTGTGGGGCGCCATGGTGGGGGCTTCTGGCTCGTGGTGGGATCGCCGGGCGGCGGTCCCCTTGCGAGCGAAGCGTCGGTTGTTCATCGCAACGGGGGCCTGGCTGGTCCTCTATGCCTGGCTGCTAGGGCCGCTGGTGCGCTGGCAGTTCGGTGAGTCGCTGCTCCCGTGGACCGTTGCGGGCGCGCTCATGGCGACCCCGTTCTTCGTCGCGGCGTTCTGGAAGGTGCGCGCATGAGCCATCCGCGTCACGAGCTCGACCAGGTCGTCCACTCTCCGGTGCGGTTCTCGATCATGGCCGCGCTGTCCCCGCTCGACCGTGCCGAGTTCCGGATGCTGCGCGACACCGTGGAGGTCAGCGACTCCGCCCTGTCGCAGCACCTCACCACCCTCGAACAGGCCGACTACATCATCGTGACCAAGGCTCAGAAGGGGAGGCGCACCACGACGTGGGTCTCGCTCACGCCGACGGGCCGCGAGGCGTTCCGGCACCACCTGCAGACGCTGAACCGGATCGCGCAGCAGCCCGCAGCCGGTGACGCGGAGTGAGTGTCGGACAAGTCCGGCGCGTGAGTCATGGGACTCGGACGGTTTCGGTCAGGACGGGTGTGCAGGATTACCGACCGATCCACCAGGGTGTGGTTTCGCGGCGTATCCCCAGTTCAATCGGGGTAGGGGTGCCTTCGGGCCAGTCACCTCCCGCCTGGTCAGAGGGGGTTCGTGTCGCTCGTGGTAGCTCGCGTGCTTCTAGACTCGCGTAGGTGACGGTCCGGTTCTCGCGGACGTCCTCTCCCCGACGATCGAGGAACCCTCAAGGATGAGCACCGAGCATTCTGAGCCGGGACGACTGCTCGCCGGCCGCTACCGGCTGACCGAGACCATCGGTGAAGGCGGTATGGGCCGTGTCTGGCAGGGCACGGACGAGCTGCTGGACCGCCCGGTCGCGATCAAGGAACTGAGCATCCCCCCGCACCTCCCGCAGCAGGAGGTCGACGTTCTGCGTACGCGGATGCTGCGCGAGGCCCGGAGCGCCGCCCGCCTGGCGCACCCGTCCATCATCACCGTCTTCGACGTCGTCGAGGAGGACGAGCGCCCGTGGATCGTCATGGAGCTGGTTCGCGGTGACTCGCTGAGCGGCCTGCTCAAGAAGGAGGGCACCCTCCCGCCCGAGCGCGTGGCCAAGATCGGCCTGCAGATGCTCGCCGCGCTCGCCGTCGCGCACGAACGCGGCATCGTGCACCGCGACATCAAGCCGGGCAACGTCCTGATCGCCCGCGGCGACCGCGCCGTCCTCACCGACTTCGGCATCGCCCGGCTCGAAGGCACGACCGCCCTCACCAGCACCGGGCTGCTCATCGGCTCGCCCGCCTACCTCGCCCCGGAGCAGGCGCACGGCAAGCCCGCCTCGTCGGCCACCGACATGTGGTCGCTCGGCGTGACCCTGTACCAGGCGCTGGAGGGGCAGTCGCCGTTCCAGAGACCCACCTCGATGGCGACACTCACCGCCATCGTGACCGAGGAGGTGCCGCCGGCCGAGCACGCCGGGCCGCTGGTGCCCCTGCTCGAAGGGCTCCTGGCCAAGGAGCCGGAGCACCGCATGGCGGTCCGCGAGGCCGCCTCCCTGCTGCAGAAACTCGTGTCCGAGGGGGAGAAGAAGGCGACCTGGACGGCCGGAGCCGCTGCGGGGGCGGCCCCGACCGCCTCCGGCCCCTCCTCCTCTCCCTCGCCCTCCGCCGCCGACGAAGCTCCGGCCCGTACCGGCACCGCGGCCGAAGAGCAGCCGGTCGGCGCCATGGCCGCCGAGCGCCCGGTGGACATCCCGCCCGGCCCCGGACCCGGCGGTGGCACTCCCGGCCGCTCTCCACGCGCACTGGTCACAGCCGTTGCGGGGGCGCTCGCGCTCGTCCTCGTCATCGGACTGGGCGCATACTTCGGTCTGCGCTCACTGCCGGGTGGCGACCCGGCCGCCGGCGGTGAGCCCGGAGAGACCGGCCAACCCGCCCCGACCGCCGGGGCGGACACCGACGGCACCGGAACGGGCGACGAGGACTCCGACTCCGACTCCGACGACGACTCCGAGGACGGCGACGCCGACCTGCCGGAGATGGAGACCTACACCGACAGCACGGGCTACTCCGTGGATGTCCCCACGGCCTGGAACATGGAGCGGGAGAGCGGGTCCCGGGTGAAGTTCCGCTTCCCGGACCGCGGCTACCTGCAGATCGACCACGTCGGCAGCTCGGACGACGCCGAGGACTACCTGCACCGTCAGCAGGGTGCGTACGCCGGCAGCTTCGACGGCTTCGGCAACCGTTCGTCGGTCACGAGCCTTGACGCCGACTGGACCGGTGACTACCGGAGCGCGGCCCAGTGGGAGTTCACCTTCGGCGGCTCCGGCTACACCCGCAACTGCGTCAGCCGCGGCTTCTTCACCGAGAACGAGGGCTACACCATCCTGCTGGTCTCCAAGCCCGAGGACTTCGACCAGAACGTCGCGATCCTGGACGCCATCTCCACGTCCTTCGAACCGGCTTCCTGACCGGCGCACACGACGGCCCCGAGCCTCACAGGCCGCGGGCCGTCGTGGTCCGCCGCGCGTCTCGGAGCGCGCCGGTGCGGACGGCGGCGTGGACCGCGCGCGCGATCCGGGCGCCCCACCGCGAGCGCGGGCCGCCGAACGACGCGGGCGGTTCCGTGCCGGTTTCGCTCCGGACCGCCAGGCAGATCGCGTCGGACGCCGTCCCGGTACAGGCGAATCCGGCTTCCATGACCGCCTGGACCTTGGCCTCGGTGGCGGTGGAGAGGGCGTTGACCAGAGCGGCATCGGAGAGTGGGACGGGGACCGCGACGATGATGTTGATCGTGCCCGGCCTGATCGATTCGGTGCCGCCTGCCGCTCGGGCATGCCCCAGCCGGGCCTCGTCCAGGTCGCTCGGCGCGGCGGCCCAGGTGGGGCGGCCGATGCCGACCGTCGCGACCGCTTCCACCCCGCCGTCGGCCGCGAAGGCGGCGTTCGTGACGTCGGCGGCCGTCATCAGGCCGACCCCGTGGCCCCGGAGCCCCGCGGCCCTCGCGATCTCGGCGAGGTGGTCCCGCGGGTCGGTGCGCCGGTACCCGCCAGGGACCTGTGCGTTGACGACATAGGACCGCGAACCCAGACCACCGCCCAGGACACCCGACGACAGCATCCGCCACCCCGGGCCGGCGTCCCACACCAGAGCTGGCAGACGGTGGCCGCCTTCCCGCCGGTGGACGAGCGATGTATCCAGGAGCCGCCTGTCGGGAAGGTCGGGAAGGTCGGGAAGACCGGCCCGGTCGGTGAAGATGTCGCCCACGTGCACCCGAGAACTCTAGACGGACACCGTCCCGCCCCGGCCCCCGCCCCACGGCAAGCGGGAGTGGGGGCCGGGGCGGCGTCGACGGTGACCGACGGAGGCCGGGGACGGCGCGCGGGCCGACCGGCTACTTGAGCAGCTGGCGGGCCATCACCAGGCGCTGGATCTGGTTCGTGCCTTCATAGATCTGGGTGATCTTCGCGTCACGCATCATGCGCTCCAGGGGGAAGTCCTTGACGTAGCCGGCGCCGCCCAGGAGCTGGACCGCGTCCGTGGTGATCTCCATGGCCGCGTCGGAGGCGTAGCACTTGGCGGCGGCGCCGAAGAAGGAGAGGTCGGCGTCGCCCCGCTCGGACTTGGCGGCGGCGACGTAGACCATCTGGCGGGCCGTCTCCAGCTTCATCGCCATGTCGGCGAGCATGAACTGGATGCCCTGGAACTCGGCGATCGCCTTGCCGAACTGCTTGCGCTCCTTGACGTAGGCGACCGCGTGGTCGAGTGCGCCCTGGGCGATGCCGATGGCCTGCGCGCCGATCGTCACACGGGTGTGGTCCAGGGTCCGCAGCGCGATCTTCAGGCCCTCGCCGACCTCGCCCACCAGCCGGTCGCCGGGGATGCGCATGTCGTCGAAGAACAGCTCGCGCGTGGGCGACCCCTTGATGCCGAGCTTCTTCTCCGGCTCGCCGAGGGTGAAGCCGGCATCGTCGTCGTGCACCACGAACGCGCTGATGTTCCGGCCGCGGGGGCCGTCCGGGTCGGTCACCGCCATGACCGTGTAGTACGTGCTGACGCCCGCGTTGGTGATCCACGACTTCTGCCCGTTGAGGATCCAGTCGTCGCCGTCGCGCTTGGCCTGGGTCCGCATGCTCGCGGTGTCGGAGCCGGCCTCCCGCTCGGACAGGCCGTAGGAGAACATCGCCTCGCCGCGCGCGACCGGCGTCAGGTAGCGCTGCTTGACGTCCTCGGAGGCGCCGAGGATGAGCGGCATCGTCCCCAGCTTGTTGACGGCCGGGATGAGCGACGAGCTGGCACAGGCGCGCGCCACCTCCTCGATGATGATGCAGGTCGCCAGCGCGTCGGCGCCGACGCCGTCGTAGGCCTCGGGGATGTGCGCGGCGTGGAAGTCGGTGGCCAGCAGGGCGTCGTAGGCGGCCTGTGGGAACGCGCTGTGGGTGTCGACCTCCTCGGCGTGCGGGGCGATCTTGTCCTCGGAGACGGCGCGGACGGCCGCGCGCAGTTCCTCGTGCTCTTCGCTCGTCTTGAACAGGTCGAAGTCGCTCATCGGCTCCCGAGCCTCCCTTGTGGCACTACGTGCCTCATCCTGGCATCCAGTGTCACAATACGGGGTGAACGGAGATTCCGCACCCGTCCGTCGGCTAGGTTCGGCGCGAGCGGCACCGAACACGGTGGGCGCGGAGATCACCACGGGCGTGGGGGAGGAGCGGCGCGTGGCGCAGCCGGATCGGCCGGGCACGGAGCCGGCGAAGGGGGGCGGCCGCGGCGGCATGCCCGCCCGCCACGATGTGGTGGTCGCCGCCGTGCGCCTTTTCGAGTCCGAGGGCTACGAGGCGACGACGATGGACGACATCGCGGTCGCATCGGGGGTGAGCCGCCGGACCCTGTTCCGCCACTTCGGCTCCAAGGAGGACATCCTCTTCTCCGGCCACGACGAGCTCTTCGCGACCGTGGCCCGCCACCTGCGGTCCGCGCCCGACGACGACCCCGTTTCGACCGTCCGCGCCGCTGCCCGCATGGTCTTCCAGGGGTATGTGTCCACCCCGGAGATCACCGTCCCCCGCTTCCGCCTGGTGCGCGCCGTCCCTCGGCTGCGCGACCGCGAGATCGCCATGACCGCCCGCTACCAGGCCGCGTTCAGCCGCTACCTGGCGCGGGGTGAGACCGAGGGGGTGCGGGTGCTCGCGGGCGAGGCGCTGGCGGCCTCCGTCATCGCCGCGCACAACCATGTGCTGCGCTCGTGGCTGCGCGACCCGCAGCGCCCGGTCCCCTGGGCGCGGTTCGACCAGGCGATGGACTTCGTGGCCCGCGCCCTCGGCGCGGCCCTGCGCAGGCCGGAGACTCCCGGCGGGGCCGCCGAGTCCGCCGAGTCCGCCGAGTCCGTTCTGGTCGCCGTCTACCCGTCCTCCCTGGGCGGTGAGGACGTCCTGCGCCGCGTCCGCGCGGCGCTGGAACCCGAGGATCCGGACGCCTGAACCGGATGCCTGAGAGCGCCGTGTCCGTCCCGCTACGCTGGCGATATGGCCCACCGGCACCCGATGAAGCTGAACGCGGAACACGTGACGCACAGCGAAGCGCGCCGCCTCCTCCGGGCTGAACTGGCCAACTGCGGCGAGTGCAGAGTCGTGCTCGACCGCTCGGCCCTGCGGGACCTCGAACCCGACGGGGTCTTCGACTCCCTCCTCCACGGATTCCTGGGCAAGCGGTCCGAGCAGTGGCGCACGCGCCATTCCCGCTACCCCGTGACCCTCTACGGCCTGGCCCCGCCTCCCGAGGCGCGCTTCCTCAACCTGCCGACACAGGAGGTGGCCCGCCTGTGCGTGATCGAGGGCCGGGCGGGTGACAGATTCGACACCGGGGCCGCACTGGGGGAACTGCGCACCCTGTCCGACGGCGACCGCGCGCTGGTGCTCGGCGACGTCGTGGACGGGATCCTCGAAGACGAGGGTTGAGGAGGGGCCCGGGGCACGCCCTCACCGCGCACCCGCGACGCGCGCATAGGCTGGTCCGATGCGGTGCCGAACACGGCCGGCACCCGCGGATCCCGACTCCCGCGTTAGGGTGGATCTCCTTGGAAGGGGCGGCGATGTCGCAGCCGGCTGCTCACATGCAGATCGGTGAGGTGGCCGAGCGGACGGACCTGTCCCTGCGGACCATCCGCTACTACGGCGAGGTGGGGCTGGTCGTCCCATCGGCGCGCTCCCGCGGCGGCTTCCGGCTCTACACCGAGGCCGACGTCGGGCGGCTGCTCCTCGTCAAGCGGATGAAGCTGCTGGAATTCAGCGTTGAGGACATGGGCGAGCTGCTGTCCCTGCTCGACCGCCTCGCCGAGGGGGCCGAAGCCGAGGCCGAGCACGCCGCCCTCCTCCACCGCCTGGCCGGGTTCGAGTCGGTCGTGGAGGAGCGGCGCGCCGCACTCCGCAGGCGCCTGTCGGTCGCGGAGGAGTTCGGCGGCCTGCTGCGCGACCAGCGCCGCCCATTCGAAACCCAACCTGCGAGCGAGGAGACGGAACGCCGGTGAGCGTGACAGCGGACAATATGACCCAGCACAGCGGCCAGACCGCGGCCGAGGCCGGGCGGCGCCGGACCTTCGCGGTGATCTCGCACCCGGACGCCGGCAAGTCCACGCTCACCGAAGCGCTGGCGCTGCACGCGGCGGCGATCTCCTCGGCGGGCGCGGTGCACGGCAAGGGCGACCGGCGCGGCGTCACCTCCGACTGGATGGAGATGGAGCAGGCGCGCGGGATCTCGATCACCTCGGCCGCCCTGCGCATCGACTACGGCGACTGCGTGCTCAACCTCCTCGACACCCCCGGTCACGCGGACTTCTCCGAGGACACCTACCGGGTGCTGTCCGCCGTCGACTGCGCGATCATGCTGCTGGACTCGGCCAAGGGCCTGGAGCCGCAGACGCTGAAGCTGTTCGACGTGTGCCGGGCGCGCAGGATGCCGGTCATCACCTTCGTCAACAAGTGGGACCGGCCGGGCCGCGAGCCGCTCGAACTCCTCGACGAGATCGAGCAGCGCATCGGGCTGCGCCCGACCCCCATGAACTGGCCGGTGGGCATCGCCGGGGACTTCCGCGGCCTCATCGACCGGGCCAGCGGCGTCTACACCAAGATGCACCGCACCCCGGGCGGGGCGACCCGTGCCGTCGAGGAGGAGCTGACCGCCGAGCAGGCCGCCGAGGTCGAAGAGGAGACCTGGGTCCAGGCGAGCGAGGAGATCGAACTGCTGGAGGAGATCGGCGCGGGCTACGACGAGGAGTCCTTCCTCGCCGGAGAGTCCTCCCCGGTGCTGTTCGGCGCGGCGCTGCCCAACTTCGGGGTGTCGGCCCTGCTGGACACCCTGGTGTCGCTGGCGCCGCCCCCGGGCGACCTGCTGGACGCCAAGGGCGAGCCGCGCCCGGTCGGCGCGCTGTTCTCCGGACAGGTCTTCAAGATGCAGGCCAACATGGACAAGGCCCACCGCGACCGGATGGCCTTCGTCCGGGTGGCCTCCGGCCGCTTCGAGCGCGGGATGGTGCTGACCCATGCCGAGACCGGCCGCCCGTTCGCCACCAAGTACACCCAGGCGGTGTTCGGCAGCGAGCGCAGCACCATCGACACCGCCTACCCGGGCGACGTGATCGCGCTGATCAACGCCCAGGCGCTGAGCGTGGGCGACACCCTCTACGAAGGCCAGAAGGTCGTCTTCCCGCCCATCCCGAGTTTCGCCCCCGAGCACTTCGTGGTCGCCCGCGCCCTGGACTCGGGCCGCTACAAGCAGTTCCAGCGCGGCATCGCCCAGCTCGACAGCGAGGGCGTGGTGCAGGTGCTGACGTCGGACGTGCGCGGCGAGCAGGCGCCCGTGCTGGCGGCGGTCGGGCCGCTCCAGTTCGACGTCGTCAAGCACCGCATGGAGGAGGAGTTCCGGGCGCCGGTCGAGCTGTCGCACCTGGACTACTGCCTGGCCCGGCGGACCGACGCCGAGTCCGCGCCGACGCTGCACGGGCTGTCGGGCGCGGAGGTCATGAAGCGGCGCTCGGACGGCGAGCTGCTGATGCTCGTGCACAACAAGTGGCGCCTGCGCGTCATCGAGCGCGACCATCCGGACCTGACCATGGAGCCCCTGCTCGCCGGGGGCGTGGAAGAGCCCGCCTAGCGCGCGCTCCACGGTCGCGATGATCACGGCCCCGGGGGGCGGTTCCGACGGTTTCGTCCGGCCGAGGGCCACGGTCATCGCGGACCGGTGCGCCGGGGCCGACGCTCGCGATACTTCCTGGTGCCGTCGCGTTGGCAGCCCCGTTCGCCGGGGTACCAACCGAGGAGTAACGTGAGGACGCGCGGCCGCCACTTGGGTGGTCAGGGGGTTGACGCCGACCGCCGGACCACCGGGGACGGACCGCACCGAGTCGTCTGGTCGGCGGGCGGGAACGGTTGACAGGCGATCGCACGACGAGCCGTGTCCTGGGTATCCCTCTGGGGAGCCCGGGTGGCTCGACGGTGATCGGATCTGTGAACCGTTCCCGTCCGCGACCGTGCGCACGCGGTCACTACGCCTCTACCGGGGTGTGACAAATACGGCAAATATTTCTCGATTCGGCAATTCTCCGCCAGTTGACGCTGTGTCATGCGTCACCTGTTAGCCGGTTCGTGACAATTGTATGATTTCGTTAAACGCGGAGTTTATTAAAACCGAACATTGTCGACACCGAATACGAGGGGCCAGGCGCTACGGCCCTCCCGCACACCCGCGACCCCCGCAAGTCTGGAAAGGTTGGCTCGGCCATGAGCGATGACGGCAAAGAGCGCACGGTAGAGCTGCGGTACGACGGCGGCGAGCAGAAGCTGCCGCTGCTGACCGGCACCGAGGGCGACCAGGCCTTCGACGTGAAGACCCTGCTGGGGACGGCCGGGATGGTCACCCTCGACCCCGGGTTCGGCAACACCGCGTCGTGCCGGTCGGAGATCACCTACATCGACGGCGCCGCCGGGATCCTCCGCTACCGTGGCTACCCCATCCAGGAGCTGGCCACGGGCAGCTCCTTCCTGGAGGTGTGTTACCTCCTCATCAAGGGCCGACTTCCGGAAGCCGCCGAACTCAAGGAGTTCGCCGACGAGCTGCGCTCCAACACGGAGCTGCCCGAGGGCATGCCGGCCATGATCGACGCGTTCCCCCGCAACGCGCACCCGATGACACTCCTGGCCAGCGCCGTCAACACCCTCTCCGCGTTCTACGCCGACAGCGTCGACCCGCAGGACCCCGCGCAGGTCGACCTGGCCACCACCCGGCTGCTCGCCAAGCTGCCGACGATCGCCGCGCGCATCTACCGCAACTCCATCGGCGAGGCGCCGATCGCCCCGGACCCCTCCCTCGACTACGTCGAGAACTTCCTCAACATGACCTTCGGGTCGGCCAAGCCCGAGGGTGAGGTCGGGGAGCTCTTCGCCAAGGCGATGGACCTCCTGCTCATCCTGCACGCCGACCACGAGCAGAACTGCTCGACCGCGACCGTCCGCGTCGTCGGCTCCTCCCAGGCCGACCTCTACGGCAGCGTCTCCGCCGGCATCAACGCCCTCTTCGGCCCGCTGCACGGCGGCGCCAACCAGGCGGTGCTGGAGATGCTGGAGCAGATCCGCGACACCATGGGCGGCGACCTCGACGCGTTCCTCGCGCAGGTCAAGGACCGCGAGAGCAAGACCCGCCTGATGGGCTTCGGGCACCGCGTCTACAAGAACTTCGACCCGCGCAGCCGCGAGATCAAGGGCCTGGCCCGCCAGATCCTGGACCGCCAGGAGAGCCCGGACGAGCTGTTCGAGATGGCGCTGCAGCTGGAGGAGAAGGCGCTGGCCGACTCCTACTTCACCGACCGCAAGCTCTACCCGAACGTCGACTTCTACACCGGCGTCATCTACCGGGCGATGGGCTTCCCGACGTCCATGTTCACCGTGCTGTTCGCGATCGGCCGCCTGCCCGGGTGGATCGCCCACTGGCGCGAGCAGCTCAACGACCCGGCGACGCGCATCTCCCGCCCGCGCCAGCTCTACGTCGGTCCCGCGCAGCGCTCCTACCCCGGGCGCGCCTGACCCGAGGCGGCCTGCGGCACGCACCGGCCGGTCGACCGGGACCCTGCCTCGCGGTGACGGGGGCGCCCTCGGCGCTTCCCCGTCACCGCTTTCTTCATCCACATCCGGTCGCTTTGGGTGACTTTTTCCCTTCGGCTGGTGATCCTTCGGCCGTTCCCCGGGCACAAGCACCACCGTGTGGCCGCGCTCCGTCGATGCCGGCGAAGAGCACCGAACACCGCCGGTCGTTCGGTGCTCTTCGCCGGCATCGACGGAGCGGAAGGACATCGCACACAGGGTGCGATGAGGACGGGGGAGACATGCTCGACTACCTGGCACGCCACTGGTGGGTTCTCACCGTGCGCGGCGCGATCGCGGTGCTGTTCGGCCTGTGCGCCATCTTCTGGCCCGACCTGACGCTGATCCTCCTCGCCATCTTCTTCGGCGCCTACATCCTGGTCGACGGCCTGTTCGCGGGAGTCTCCGCCTTCCGGGCCGAGTCGGGGAACCGGGCACCCTTCGTGGTGGCCGGGATCGCGGGTATCGGCTTCGGACTGATCGTCCTGTCGTGGCCGCAGATCACGGTCGTGGCGATGGCGCTGCTGTTCGCGGCGTGGGCGATCGTCACCGGCGTCTTCCAGCTCGTCGCGGCGGTGAAGCTGCGCAAGGAGATCAGCGACGAGTGGCTGCTGGTCCTGGGCGGCGTGCTGTCGGTGCTCTTCGGTGTGCTGGTCGCCCTCATGCCGATGGTCGGCGTCGTGGTCATCGCCTTCGTGATCGGCGCCTACGCGATCGCCACCGGCGTCCTGCTCATCGGCCTGAGCCTGCGGGTCCGCAAGGCGGACAAGGCGATCCAGGCGCACCGAGCGGGCGAGGTCGGCGGGACCGCCGAGGGCGGAGCCCCCGCCTGACCGGCGGCGTGCGCCCGCGGCCGGTCCGCACAGGCCCCCGGCCGCGCTTCTCGACGCGCCCCCATGCCCGACGACTACATCCGCGGATGTAGGCGCGGTGACCTCCCCAGGCCGACGCGCCGTCGCCGCCAGCTCGCTCACGCTGGGAGCCGCAACCGCAAGAGCGAGAGTGGGGAAGGGGACGTCAGCGATGCAGGTCCTACGTGTACTGGGCGCGGCACTGCTCGGCGCCGTCGGCGGGTTCGTCCTGGGGATCGTGGTGTCGGAGGCCATCGCCATCAGCGCCTTCATGATCGCCGGCGGGGCCGAGTGGATGCGGGTGTTCCGGTTCATCCCGGGGGCCTTGGCACTCGTCGGGCTGGTCGGTGCGCCCCTGCTGGTGCTGCGCACCCGCCGGGCCGACGTATCCGGTAGGTCCGGTGCGCCCGGTGAGACCCCCGGGCGGTGAGCGGCGGCGCGGCGCCGGTTCGCCGAGCGACGGATCGGTATCGTCGGGACCGCCCTGCACCGTCCGTCCCGTGGAGAACCCGACCCATGAGGCTCCCACCCTCTCGTCCGGAACCGGGCGGACGACTCGACCTGCGGCTCGGCGGTCGGCTCACCGGCACGATGATGGACATCGCGTCGGCGGTGGGCGCACTCGCGGTCATGCTCAGCGGGGAGCTGTTCACCTCCGAGGCCACCGCCGAACCGATGCGCGCGGTGCCGCTGCTGCTCCTCCTGGCCGGGGCGGGCTCGCTCGCCGTGCTGAGCCGGTTCCCACCGGTCACGGCGGTCGTGCTTGCCCTCGCCACCCCGCTGTACTACATCCTCGGGCCGGTCGACGCCTGGACGGGGTGGTTCGCGTTCGCCGTCGGCGTGTTCCGCCTGGCCGCCGAGAGCCACCGGCCCTCCGCCATCACCGCCACGGCCGGGGCACTGGCCGTCTTCTCCGCCGGGGAGATCATCGCGTTCCAGCCGGCCAGGTCGCTGATGGTGCTGGCCTGGCTGATCGTCGTCCTCGCGGCCGGGGAGCTCGCGCGCAGCCGACGGGCCTACCTGCGCGAGGTCGAACAGCGGGCGGTCGAGGCAGCGCGCAACCGGGCCGAGGAGGAGCGGCGCCGCGCCACCGAGGAGCGGCTGCGCATCGCGCGCGAGGTGCACGACGTCGTCGCGCACAGCATCTCGCTGATCAACGTCCAGGCGGGGGCGGCGGCGCACCGGCGCGACCCCGAGCAGGCCTACGCCGCGCTGGAGGAGATCAGGCGCGCGAGCAAGGACACCCTGCGCGAGCTCCGGGCGACGCTCGGGGTGCTGCGGCAGGTCGACGAGGACGACGGTGCCGCCGCTTCGGTGGATCCCGCCCCATCGCTGTCCGGAATCGAAGAACTGGCCGACCGGACGCGGGAGTCGGGGATCGCCGTAGAGGTGATGGTGGAGGGCGAGCGATCGGAGCTGACGACGTCGATCGACATGGCCGCTTACCGGATCGTGCAGGAGGCCCTGACCAACGTCCGCCGCCACGCGCAGGGCGCGACCCGGGTGTCGGTTGCGGTGCGCCGCAGTGCGGAGGTGCTGACCGTGCAGGTCGATGACGACGGCGGCGGCGCCGCGGACACTGCGGTCCGGGAAGGCAACGGCCTGCGCGGCATGCGCGAGCGGACGAGCGCCGTCGGCGGCGAGTTCGGCGCCGGGCCGGGGCCGAACGGCGGCTTCCGCGTTCGCGCCGTCCTCCCCATCGGCGAGGACCGCGGTAGTGCTCCCCACACCAGCGGCTGACCTGCTGCCCGGCCTCTTCGCGGCACTCCCCGGCACAGCCTCCCTCCCGGTCCGGAAAGCGGGGAGACTGGTCGGGGAGCCCGGGACGGACCCGCGGCTGACAGTGGAGTGACAGCCGAGGAGCCGACCGATGACCACCCCGACGCCCACCCCGGGGCCGGACACGATCCGGGTCGTGCTCGCCGACGACCAGACACTCGTCCGCGCGGGGTTCCGGTCGATCCTCGACGGGGAACCGTACATCGAAGTCGTGGCGGAGGCGGGTGACGGCGAGGCGGCTGTGCGGGTCGCCCGGGAGCACCGGCCCGACCTGGTGCTGATGGACATCCGGATGCCGGCCGTCGACGGGTTGGAGGCGACCCGGCGGATCGTCGGCGACGAGCGGCTGCGCGATGTGAAGGTGGTCATCCTGACCACGTTCGACCTGGACGAGTACGTGTACGGGGCGTTGAAGGCGGGCGCCGGCGGGTTCCTGGTGAAGGACACCGAACCGATGGAACTGATCCACGGTGTCAGGGTGGTGGCGCGCGGCGACGCCCTGCTCGCGCCGTCGGTCACACGGCGGCTGATCGCCGAGTTCGCGGACCGGATCAAGGAGCCGCCGCCGATGCCGCGGCTGAACAGCCTGACCGAGCGCGAGCGCGAGGTGCTGGTGGCCGTGGCCGGCGGCCTGTCCAACGAGGAGATCGCCGACCGGCTCGTGGTCAGCCACGCGACGGCCAAGACCCACGTCAGCCGCATCCTCACCAAACTCGCCGCGCGGGACCGCGCTCAGCTCGTCGTCATCGCCTACGAGGCGGGCCTGGTGAAACCGGGCTGGCTGGACTGACCCCGCCCTGACACCGCGACCCACTGCTTCCCCGTTGATCTCGGAGATATTGGGGTGAAAATCGCTCGCGAGACCCCGATATCCCCGAGATCAACGGAAGAGCGGGTGGGGCGCGTCGCGGGTGGCGGGGAGACGGCGTAGGGGCGCACCCGGGCGGCTGTTCGGGTAGGTCGCGGGTTCGTGGTCACGGGTGATCGCCCCTTTAGGGCAACAGGCGGTGAGTCGTCGAGAAGGGTGGGTGTCCGCCCGCTCCCCTTCAGCCGGGCGGACACCCGCGGGCGGCGCTCACCGGCCCGCTCTTCCCCTCCACGGTGTGGCAGCGAGCGGGAGCGCCTGTGGGATAGGTTCTGTGGCAGCCGCTCCGGCCCTACTAGTCCTAGGGCCGGAGCGGTTCCCGGGCCGGCGGCCCTCGAAAGGCTCTGCCAGCTCTACGGGGCAGAGGGCCGGTTCGACGAACTGCTGGAACTACGCCGCCAGGCCCGCCAGCCAGACCGGTGGCAACCCTATGAGCCGGAGCGCAACTACCGGACGTACGCCAACCTCGAAGCACAGGCGAGCGCCATCGATGCCTTCGAGTCGCAGCTGATCCCCGGAGTCGTGCAGACCGAGCGCTACGCGCGAGCGGTGATCGAGGCAACGCTCCACCCGAACAGCGACGTCGACCGCGAGATCGAGGTCCGCAGCAGGCGCCAAGAGTTGCCGCACCGCCCAGACAGGCCAGAACTGAGACTCATCGTGTCGGAGGGGGCTGTCCGCCAGGAGGTCGGTGCCCCGGCCGTCATGGAAGAGCAGATTCAGCGGCTCATCGAGCTGGCGGGGGAGCCCGGCATCGCGATCCAGCTGCTACCTTTCTCCGCGGGTGCCCACGTGGCCATGACTCTGCCCGCGTTTATCGTCATTCGGGTTGCTCAACACGGGTTGGCGACGGTCTATGCCGAAAGTCGGGCTTCTAGCCTGTTTCTGACCAATCGGGAAGATCTGGATGAGTACACCTCGCTCTTCAGCAAGCTTCGCGGGGCCGCTCTCGATGAAGGTCGTCCTACTCGACGGCTGCTGGAGGACGTGCTCCAGATCCATGGGAGTCGAAAGGACTGACACATGCATTCCCCCGATGCGAACCGCCTGGGCTGGTTCAAGTCCGGTTACAGCGCATCACAGGGGGCGTGCACCGAGGTCGCGACCTCGAAGAGCAAGGCGCTGGTCCGCGATTCGAAGTACCCCGACCTCGGCCATCTCACCTTCGCGGACAACGAGTGGTCCGCCTTCCTCCAAGCCGTCAAGAGCGATGAACTCGGCCGATGACCACCACCGCGTGTGGGGGCCGGTGGCGGGTTCGTGGAGATCGGATCAGGGCCGCTGTCCCCTGATGGCTGTCACCTGCGGCTCGCTGGGAAGTGGGCCGCTGCTTCACTCACGGTGACGGCGCGGTGGAGCAGGTCACGGGTGGTACTGCTCCGCGCGAAAGGGCGAAGCCGGGCGCGGAGCCGCGACAGGGCGGCGCGGGCACGGCCGCTGCGCAGCGCGGGGTAGTCGTCGAGGAAGCGGTGCCAGTCTGCTGCCGCGCCGTCGAGGCAGCCGCTGTCGAGCTTGAGCTCGGCGAGGCGGGCCAGGCACAGCGCTCGGTAGCGGCGCTTGGCCTCGGGAAGATGCCGCAGGCACTCGGCCAGCGAGGTGACGGCTGCGCTGCGGTCGCCGCTGGAGGCCGCGATATCCGCACGCTGGTGGGCGAGAGATGCGGTGTAGTAGCCATTGTCCCGGCAGCGGGGTCCGGTGGTTCGCCTGAGCATGTGCTCGGCGGCCGCCAGCAGGTGCGTGGCCTGCTGCTGCTCCCCGTTCCGGGCGTGGACGACCGCGAGCTGGCCTAGCAGCAGGGCGCGCGTGCAGGGCGCGGACACCTCGGAGAGGGCCGTGACTCCGGCCTGTGCCAGGTGCAGCGCTGCCCTGGGGTGACCGAGTGCGCAGGCCTGCGAGCTCATCGCGCGCAGCGTGACGGAGTGGCCTGCGGTGTCGCCGGATTCGGCGGTCAGCCGCAGGGCGATGCGGTAGTAGCGCTGTGCGGCACCGTGCAGTCCGTCGTCGAAGTACATGAATCCGGTGAGGCAGCTGAGGCGGGCTCCTGAGGTCAGCAGCCGTCGGCGTACCTCCCCGTTCGCACGGCTCCGCAGCCATGGCCCGACCATGGTGGCCAGATAGCCGACGAGGGGCGAGCGCATGGCTCCGCCCCCGAAAGCGTCGTCGGCCTGGATCGCCAGGTGCAGCATGGCCGTGGCGGATGCGGCCTCGGTCTGCCCGATCCGCACCGGGTGGTGGGGGCGATAAGGCGACCGGTGGACGGACGGCGCCCACATGGGCACATCCAGTGCCGCCATGTTGTAAACGGGGTGTGCGGTCGTGCCCCCCGAGCTCTCCCTGTGGTACAGATCGGCGATCAGGTCGAGCGGGTCGGCCTCCCACCAGGCAGCCGAGCCCCGGGTTCCTTCTGGGGCGGGCCATCCGATGTCGGCAGGGGTGAGGTGGCGTCCGATCCGTCGGGCGAGCGCTTCGGCCACAAGCTCGGGCACGGGAGGACGTGGCCGGGCACCGGAGAGCCACTGCGATACGGAGGCCCGACCGTATGCCAGGCGCAAACCCGCCTCCGCGCCGATCGTGTTCACCCTGCGGGCGAGGGCGTCGCCGCTGAGCCCGGCCCTGCTGATCGCGTTCCGCAGTTCGAGGTTGGGTCGCTGCGCCATTGCCGCCTTCCCGGGAGCCGCGGCCCGAGGCCGTTCGTGCCCTCCGGCCAGGGCGGCACTGCGGCGGACGTCAATTCCGCTGTGGAAATAGACGCCGTCGCTTGCTGATAGGCGTTGGCGCAGCCTCCGTTATCGGTGACATTGATTATTGCAGAGTTCACCTTTTCCTAGTGGGAGTAGAGCGGCCGAGGCCACGCAAGTCTGCCTCGAAGGCGACGGATCTCTTCCGCGATGGAGGCATGCATGACGGATCGACGCACTGGCCCAGTCATCGAGGAATCCGACCGTCCGGGAACGGAAGGGAGGTCGGCGAAGCCAGGTGATGTGCCACGCCGGGTGGTGCTGGCCGCACCCCGCTCGTTCTGTGCGGGTGTGGAACGGGCCATCGAGATCGTCGAGCGACTTCTGCGGATCCGGTCCGGTCCGGTCTACGTGCGAAAACAGATCGTGCACAACTCCCACGTGGTGGCTGATCTGGAATCGCGCGGTGCGGTCTTCGTCGAAGAGATCGATGAAGTCCCGATGGGAGCCACCGCGGTCTTCTCCGCCCACGGCGTCTCTCCCGCGGTACGCTCCGCGGCCGAGCACCGCCGCCTGGACGTGGTCGATGCCACCTGCCCGTTGGTCACCAAGGTGCACGTCGAGGCGCGGCGCTTCGCCGCCCGCGGCGACACCGTGGTGTTGATCGGCCACGCCGACCATGAGGAGGTCGAGGGGACCCTCGGTGAGGCCCCCGGCTCCACGGTGCTGGTCGAGACTCCCGAGGACGTGGCACGGATCGAGGTCGCAGACCCGGAGCGCGTCTCCTACCTGACCCAGACCACCCTGGCGGTCGACGAGACCCGGGAAGTCATCGAGGCGCTGCGCGCCCGCTTCCCTGCGCTGCGCGGCCCCGGCTCCGAGGACATCTGCTACGCCACGACCAACCGGCAGAACGCTGTGGCGGCCGCGGCCGGGGACGCCGATGTGGTTCTGGTGGTGGGGTCGGACAACTCCTCCAACTCCGTGCGGCTCACGGAACTCGCCCGCCGCCTGGGCACCCCCGCCTATCTCATCGACTCCGCCGACGACATCGATCCCGCCTGGGTCACCCATGCCGCGGTGATCGCCGTCAGCGCCGGCGCTTCGGCGCCGCCGTCGCTGGTCGACGAGGTGATCGAGGCACTGGCCCGACTCGGCCCGGTGACGGTCGAAGAGCATTCTGTGGCCACTGAGGACGTGCACTTCGCCCTGCCCCGGAAGGTTCGGTACCCATGACCCCCGGCACCGGTGCCCCGCCTTCACGGACCGGCTTTCCGTTCGGCGGCGGGAGCGACCTGCGGGCCCTGCACACCGAAGAGTTGACCGACCTGGCGGCCCGGATCCGCTCCTTCCTGGTGGAACGGGTCTGCCGTACGGGAGGGCACCTGGGACCCAACTTGGGCGTGGTCGAACTGACCATCGCTCTGCACCGGGTTTTCGACTCTCCGCGCGACGTCCTGCTGTTCGATACCGGACACCAGGCCTACGTGCACAAGATCCTGACCGGACGGGCCGACGGCTTCGACGCCTTGCGCCAGCGCGGCGGGCTGGCCGGCTACCCCAGTCGGGTGGAGTCGGACCACGATGTCATCGAGAACTCCCACGCCTCGACCGCCCTGTCGTACGCCGACGGCATCGCCAAGGCCCTGCGCCACCGAGGGAGACGGGACAGGGCCGTCGTCGCCGTGGTCGGAGACGGGGCCCTGACCGGGGGCCTTGCGTGGGAGGCGCTGAACAATATCGCCACCGCCCCGTACCGCAACCTCACCATCGTGCTCAACGACAACGGGCGCTCCTACGACCCGACGGTCGGCGGTCTCGGTGAGCACCTGGCCCGGCTGCGCGGGGACGGCCGCGTCGCCCCGAAAGCCCCCGCACCGTCGCCCGCCCGGCCCGCGCTCCGCGCCACGGCAGCCCACGCACCCGCGACGGTGTTCGAGGCAATGGGCCTGGCCTACCGGGGCCCGGTCGACGGCCACGACATCGGCGCCATGGAGGTCGAGCTGCGGGCGGCTGCGGCTGCGGAGCGCCCCACTGTGGTGCATTGCGTGACGGTGAAAGGACGCGGGTACGGCCCGGCCGAGAGCGACGAGGCCGACTGTCTGCACGGTGTCGGAGTCCTCGATCCGTCCACCGGCCGTCCGGCCAAGGCCGCTGCACCGACGTGGACGTCGGTGTTCGGCACCGAGATCGCCGCGATCGGTGCCGAGCGCCCCGAGGTCGTGTGCCTGACAGCGGCCATGCTGCGCCAGGTCGGACTGGACACCTTCGCCCGTCGTTTCCCCGAGCGCGTCTTCGACGTCGGTATCGCCGAGCAGCATGCGGTCTGCTCGGCCGCCGGGCTGGCCACCGGCGGCCTGCACCCGGTCGTCTGCGTGTACTCGACGTTCCTCGGCCGTGCCGTCGACCAGTTGCTCATGGACGTCGCACTGCACAGCTTGCCGGTGACGTTCGTGCTGGACCGGGCCGGGATCACCGGACCGGACGGGCCCAGCCACCACGGCATGTGGGATACGGCACTGCTGTCCGTGGTGCCCAATCTGCGCCTGGCCGCACCCCGCGACGCCGCCCGGCTGCGCGGGCTGCTGCGCGAGGCCATCGCCATGGATGAGGGCCCGACCGCCGTCCGCTTTCCCAAGTCTGCTGTGGGCTCCGACATCGACGCCCTCACCCGCATGGACGGTCTGGACGTTCTGCACCGGTCCCGGCGCCTGAGGCTGGACGTGCTGCTGGTCGCGGCCGGGGTGATGGCGGGACCATGCCTGGACGCGGCACGCGAACTGGAGGCGCAGGGCATCGGCGTCACCGTGGTGGACCCGCGCTGGATCATCCCGATCAACCCGACCCTGGCCCATATGGCGGCCCGGCACCGGCTGGCGGTGAGTGTGGAGGACTGCACCCGCACCGGCTCCATGGGCTCGATGTTCGTCCAGGTGTGCGCGGACGCCGGGATCACCACACGCCTGCGCGTACTCGGGCTGCCGCGTGACTTCATCGAGCACGGCTCGCGCGCCGAGCTCCTCATCGAGCACGGCCTGACCGGAACGAGGATCGCCAACGAGGCACGACGTGCCCTTTCGGCGACGGTAGAGCACGGCCGACCACCCGGTGGGCAGGACAAGGAAAGCGAGGGAGACCGACCATGAGCGCCGTTGACCTGGGCATGCCGGGCCATGCAAGCGATGGGCTCGCCCCCCGGCGAGCCTCCCGGCAGGTGATGGTGGGCGATGTCCCCATCGGCGGGTCGGCACCGGTGTCGGTGCAGTCGATGACGACCACCGTCACCGCTGACATCGACGCCACCCTGCAGCAGATCGCCGAACTGACCGCCGCCGGTTGCCAGATCGTGCGGGTGGCGGTCCCCTCGGCCGACGACGCCGCGGCCCTCTCGGTCATCGCGCGCAAGTCGCAGATCCCGGTGATCGCCGACATCCACTTCCAGCCGCGCTACGTCTTCGCAGCGATCAACGCCGGCTGCGCTGCCGTACGGGTCAACCCCGGCAACATCAAACGGTTCGACGACCAGGTGTCCCAGATCGCGCGGGCGGCCGCGGGCGCGGGCATCCCCATCCGCATCGGCGTGAACGCCGGCTCGCTGGACCCGCGGCTGCTCGCCCGCTACGGGGGCGTGTGCGCAGAGGCGCTGGTGGAATCCGCCCTATGGGAGTGCTCGCTGTTCGAGGAACACGACTTCCAGGATCTGAAGATCTCGGTCAAGCACCACGACCCGATGGTGATGGTTCGCGCCTACCGGATGCTGGCCGAGCGGTGCGACTATCCGCTGCACCTGGGGGTCACCGAGGCCGGGCCGCCGCCCCAGGGCACGGTGAAGTCGGCGGTGGCCTTCGGCATCCTGCTCGCCGAGGGGATCGGCGACACCATCCGGGTGTCACTGTCGGCGCCGCCGGTGGAGGAGGTGACCATCGGCATCTCCATCCTGGAGTCGCTGGGCTTGCGTGAGCGCCGTCTGGAGATCGTCTCCTGCCCCTCCTGCGGACGTGCCCAGGTGGATGTCTACCGGCTGACCGACGAGGTCACCGCCGCCTTCGAAGGCTTCCCGTTCCCACTGCGGGTGGCCGTGATGGGATGCGTGGTCAACGGCCCCGGCGAGGCCCGCGAGGCCGACATCGGGGTGTCCTGCGGCAACGGTAAGGGGCAGATCTTCGTCAAGGGCAAGGTCATCCGGACGGTGCCGGAATCCAAGATCGTCGAGACCCTTCTCGACGAGGCCCTGGCCCTGGCGCCGGACGCGGCCGGGGAGGCTGCAGAGGAACTCGGTCCACAGGGAAGAGGGGGCTGAGAGCGGTGATGGAGCCCCGGCTCTTCAAGCGATTGCGCTATCCCTTTCCCACCCTGGTCAACGAGCATGCGGCGGCCATGCAGGAGCATACCGAGCGGCACTGGATCGATGGTGAATGCCGGGGCTTCGTCGCGCCCGATATCGCCGAGGGATTCAAGAGGGCACGCACGGCTTACATGACCTCCTACTTCTTTCCCATGGCGACCTGGGAGCGGCTGCTGCCGCTGGCGCGGATGATGGTCTTCTCCATCTACCAGGACGACATCTATGAGAAGGCCAGTCCCGAGCAGGTTCGACGGATCCGGGAGGGCACGGTCTCCGTCGCCCGAGGTGAGCGCATGCCTGAGGAGACAGGGGTGATGCTCGCAGGTCTTATCGCGGGGGTCCGTGCCGGGGCGCTGCGGTTCATCCCGGAGGACGCGGTGCAGCGGTGGGCCGACGACGTCGACCTGTACTTCGAAGGCTTGGAGGAAGAGACCTACTACGTGAGAACGGGCCGCTTTCCCACGATCGAGCGGTACCAGGTGTTCCGCGAGCGAGCGCTGATGCTGCATCCGTTCATGTCGCTCAAGGAGGTGGAGACGGGAGTCGTCCTGCCGCCCGAGGTGCACGCGCATTCCACGGTTCAACGACTCAAATCCCTGGCCGTGCGGGTCATCGGCCGGTTCAACGAGTTCCAGTCCTACGACAAGGACATCAAGACCGGGATGGGCAACGTGAATCTCATCGGTGTCGTCGCCCACGATCGCGATATCGGAATCCAGGAGGCGTCCGAATACGCGCTCCGGCTGCACGACGAGGAACTCGCCGAGTTCGTCGAGTTGCAGCACGGCCTGCCGGAGTTCGATGGCTGGCACGACGCCGTAGCCAACCATATCCACCACATCAGCTTCGTCATCTCCGGATGGCGGGGGGTCGATTCCAAGATCGACCGCTACGACCCGGAGTTCTACCTCGACCAGGACCGACTGCGAACGAGCGTGCACGTCCCCGACCGGAACCCTCACACGTGATCACACATGCCACACACCGCTGCCGACCGGACAGCGTGACAAGGACAGGACGGCCAGAGGACGGCTCGCCATGGTAGACGAATACCCCATGCCCACCTTGACCTTCCCCTTCCCGACCGTCATCAGCCCATTTGAAACGGACGAGTCGTATCACGATGAAGCTCTCTGGTACGACGAATACTACGGATTTCTGCCCGAAGAGGACCGTAACAAGCTGAAGAAGCATGCCCTCCCTCAGGGGGCGGCATTCATGTCGCCAACCGAGAACGACGCGACCCGGCTGCGCCCCATGGGCAGGTGGTTCATGTTCCTGACTCTCATCGACGACCGCTGCGAATTCCATTCGATGTCGGACCTTGTTTCCGTACGAGATCGGGTATGCGACATAATCCTGGGCGAGGTGCCGCGGAGGGATGAGATCGGCTTCCTGCACATGCTGGGTCGAATGCGGGTGGAATTCCAGGAATTCATGCCCTATCTCTGGTTCGAGCGCCTGGCGAACTCCTTCTACGAGTACTGGACCTATGGCGTGATGGAGGAGAGTCCCTACAAGCTCGGCCATAAGCGGGGAGTGCCACCACTGGCGCCCTACTTGCTCGTGCATGAATATTCGATCGCCATGAGGCCTTACGGAGACCTGGTGGACGTCACGACCCGTGCCCCGCTCTCCGTCGGCACCTTTCGCCACTCGGTGATCAGTCGACTGCGCTCGCTCATTTGCCGGCTCATGTCGATTCAAAACGACCTCTACTCGCTGGGCAAGGAGGAGGCGCGCCCTTCGGAGGTCTTCAATATCGTACCGGTTCTGCGAAATGAGCTGGACTGCTCGCGCAGCGAGGCGATAGACGAAGCAATGCGGATGCTCGATGGGTTCGCAGACGAGATCGTCGCCCTGCGGAATAATGTGCCCGATTTCGGGGATGAGCAGCAGGCGGTTCAGGACTACTTCCACCACATGGAACTGATGGTGACAGGATTGGATAGGTGGTACACGAGCTCCAAATCCATACGCTACAAAGTTCCCGGGGCATTCCCGGAGCCGATGCCGTCCGACCCTTGATCGGTAGCGGCTCGCGACGCCCCCTTAGGTTGCTGATCTTGCGGGTAAGTGCGAAATGGCGCATCCGAAGCCACCGCGGAGTCAGCGGCAACGCGCCCATCATGAAGCCTCGTGGTCAACGGGTGACGGGGTCCGCCGAGAACCAGTGCAGACGTGTGGCGGCAGATGGTGCACCCCCGACCGCGATCCAGGTCCGGCGTACGGACGCGGGAACGAGCGGTCGAGGAGCACCGGCCGCTGCCCGCGGCCAGGGGCGCGTGCCGACGCCGGTCGTGTGACCGGCCTATGGCGGCTGCTGCGGAGGTGGGACGCGGGCCTTCGCATCCACGCCCCGCCCGGGGCGACCGGCGGAATCGGAGGCCGCCGCCTGGAAAAGGGAGGAATCAACAGCATGAGAGCCAATCGTCCCGCGTCCCCTCCTGCACCCGCGAGGAGCCTCGCCTGGAGGCCGGGCGAAGTCGACGAGCTTGTCGCCCCCGCCCTGCGCTCCGCGCTCGGACGCTTGGCCCATCCTGTCCGCACCATTGCCGAGTACCACTTCGGTTGGCGCGACACCGACGGTGCTCCCGCTGACGCGGGCATCGGCAAGATGATCCGTCCGGCACTCGTCCTGCTCAGCTCGCGGGCAGCGGGTGGTCGTGATGCTGACGCGGTTCCGGCGGCGGTCGCAGTGGAGCTGCTCCACAACTTCTCCCTTCTGCACGACGACATCATGGACGGTGACCGAACAAGGCGGCACCGTCCGGCCGCGTGGACGGTCTACGGGGTCCCCCGGGCCGTCCTGGCGGGCGATGCGCTGCTGGCACTGTCGCTGGACGTGCTGGCCGACCGTCCCGCCCGCGAGCTGTCGGTCCTGCACCGCACCCTTCTCGATCTCGTCAATGGGCAGGCCGCCGACATCTCGTTCGAACAGCGTGACGATGTCAGCTTGGCGGAGTGCGAGGCCATGGTCCGCGCCAAGACCGGCTCCCTCATCGCCTGCAGCTGCTCTCTCGGCGCCTTCGCAGCCGGGGCAAGAGCGGAAACAGCGGCAAGTCTGGCGGAGTTCGGATGGCAGCTCGGCCGCGCATTCCAACTCATCGACGATGTCCTGGGCATCTGGGGTGAGCCCGGCAGAACCGGAAAGTCAGCCTACTCCGACCTGGCTGCCCGGAAGAAGACCCTGCCGGTGGCGGCTGCTCTGGCGAGCGACAACGCAGCCGCGCGCGAATTGGCAGCACGGTACCGGAGCCGGAGGCCTCTCGCCGATTCCGACCTTGACAGAGTGGCCTCGCTCGTCGTCCAGGCGGGCGGGCGTGCATGGGCCGAACATCAGGCGGCTGCGGCGCTGCGGGAGGCCACAGCCGCCCTGCACCGAGCCCACCCGGCTGAGGGGCCCGCCCGCCGACTCAACGACCTGGCCGACTTCATCACCCGCCGCGACCACTGAGAAGACCCGGGTGGACACGCCACTGTGGCTGATGGTCCCAGCGCTGCGGAAGGAGCGTGTTCTGTACCGGCCACACGCACCAGCCGCTGAGGCCACGTGCCATAGAGCATGTGTCGGGGCTTCCGGGGCCGGCGTGTAGGGCACCGGTGGGGGCAAGGCGTGTGGCGGTCCCGCCGTTTTCGCGTGTGTCCGGCGGTGATCGGCGGCGAGCTCGGCCATCGGGCGTGTGCGTTCCCGGGCTTGTGCTCCCCGTAGAGGGAGCGTGGGGCGGAGCCTCCCGGTTCAGCTCCTGGACCGGGCGAAATGGCTGGGCCTGGGGAAATGTCTGTGGCCTGGGGAAATGCCTGGGACCTGGGAAAAGGGCGGGTCCAGGGAAGTGGCTGTCTTTTCAACGAATTCGCACCGCGGGTTCGCACCACGCGCTTCAGGAGGCGGATGGATCGGCTTAACGCCCTGTTCACGGCGCTTTTCTACGGTTCCGGAGGGGCAAGGGCGGTGTTATGTGATCATCTGAGTATGATGTCGTCTTTGTTGGCTGGAGAGCCATACGTGGCCGCATCGCATTAGGGGTAGATGTGTCGGCCGCAGTTGACCTGAAAACGGGGGATTCGTGGTCGACTCTGAGAGTGTGTCACGGGTATCCGTGGCCGAAACGTCCAGTTCAGGGGCGGACGAGGTCCGCGATGAACGGCGGCTGCTGTGGCGTGCCGCGCTGGTGCTGGCTGCGGCGATGGGTGTCGGGCGGTTCGTCTACACGCCCATCCTGCCGATGATGGAACAGCAGGCGGGGCTGAGCGCCGTAACGGGCGCGCACATCGCCACCGCCAACTACCTCGGCTACATCGCCGGGGCGGTGCTGCTGAGCGTGCTCCCGTCCCTGGCGAACTCCCGCGCGCTCGCACGGGGCTCGCTGGTGCTCCTGGTCGCCACACTCGCGGCCATGCCGCTGACGGCCAGCCCGCCCGCGTGGATGGCGCTGCGGTTCCTCGCCGGTGTGACCAGCGCGGTCATCTTCATCGTGGCCGCACAGGCGCTCCTGCGGACACTGCGGCGCAGCCCGCACCTGTCCGGCTGGTCCTACGGCGGGGTCGGGCTGGGCATCGCGCTCTCCGGGGCCGTGGTGCTGGCGGCCGGCCCCACGACGTCCTGGCCGGTGTTCTGGTACCTCTCCGCCGCCCTGGCGCTGCTCCTCGGCGCGCCGGTGTGGACGCTGATCGACCGGGCCGCGGACCCGCGGGAGACCGCGAGCGGTGCCGGCGGCGCGGAACCCGCTTCCAAGCGGGCGTTCCGGCTGCTGCTCGCGGGCTACTTCCTCGAAGGTGTCGGCTACATCATCGCCGCCACGTTCCTTGTCGCGGCGCTGTCCGGGGCCGGTCTGACCTGGTTGGGCAACGGCGCCTGGGTGCTGGTCGGTGTGGCGGCCATCCCGTCGTGCGTGCTGTGGGCGTACTGGTCCCGCCGGATCTCGCGGCCCACCCTGCTGGTGGTGGCGCTGCTGGTGCAGGCGGTCGCCGTGGCGCTTCCCGGAGTCACCGACAACGCCGCGATGGTGATGGTCTCGGCCGTCCTGTTCGGCGGCACGTTCATGGGCATCACCACGCTCGCGCTGGCCGCCGGTGCCGAACTCAACGTCCCCCGCTCGGCGGCCGCGCTCACGACCGCCTACGGGCTGGGCCAGGTCGTGGGGCCGCTGGTGGTGCAACCGACGCTCGACCACGGCTACCAGCCGGCGCTACTGATCGGCGGGGCGGTCCTGTCGGTGGGGGCAGTGGTGGTGCTGCTGCTCCGGGTGAGCTCCTGGCCCGGTATCCCTGCCCCCACCCGCCCGGCGCCACCCCGCGCCCGCTAGCGCATCGCCGAATCCGGAGCCGCGGTCCCGTCCGGCGGCTCCGTGCCCTCCTCCGCACAGAGACCGGTTAGAGAACAGAAAAGGCAGCTGTGACCAGGAACATCGCTATCGTCGGGCTCGGCCCGCGAGGATTGTCCGTGCTGGAGAGAATCGCCGAGAACGCACGCATTCACCCACATTCATCCGTGGTCGTGCACGCCATCGATTCGGAGTCACCGGGGGCGGGATCCGTCTGGCGCCCGACGCAGCCCAGGAAATTGCTGATGAACACGGTGGCATCGCAGGTCACGCTGTTCAACGACGACAGCGTCCGGTGCCGCGGCCCGATCGTGCCCGGCCCGAGTCTCTACGAGTGGGTCGAACGCGGTGGCGCGGACGAGCTGGACGACCCGGAACTGCGATCCCAGGCGTCCCGGCTCGCGGCCGATGACTACCCCACCCGCGCCCTCTACGGCCGGTACCTGCACTGGGTGCTCGACCACATCCGCTCGGGGCTGCCCGCCAACGTCCGACTGGTCGTCCACACCGACCGGGTGCTCGCGGTCACCGCGCTGGAGGCCGGCGGGTACGCCGTCGTCCCGGCCCATGCCCACCAGGCGATCACCGTCGACAAGGTCGTGCTGGCACTCGGCCACCTGCCGGCGGGGCTGCGGGAGCGGGAGCGCCGTCTGGAGGCGTTCGCGATCACGCACGGGCTGCACTACATCCCGCCCGCGAACCCTGCCGACATCGACCTGTCCGACGTGACCGAGCGCGACACCGTGCTCATGAACGGCCTCGGACTGAACTTCTTCGACTACCTGACCCTGCTCACCGGCGCCCGCGGCGGCCGCTTCGACGAAACCGCGGACGGCCTGGTGTACCGGCCCTCGGGAACCGAACCCCGGATCATCGCCGGATCCCGGCGCGGTATCCCCTACCACGCGCGCGGCGCCAACCAGAAGGGCGTGGCCGGCCGACACGACCCGCGGTTCCTCACCCCAGAGACCATCGAGCACCTGCGGGACCGGGCGCGCCGCATCGGCGGGCTCGACTTCTTCGAGGACGTGTGGCCCCACATCACCGACGAGGTCGCGTTCGTCTACTACTGCGCGCTGGCACGGCAGTCGGCGCCCGCGGCCGACCATCATGCCTTCGCCGCAGAGCTCATCGAGGCCCTGCCCCACGGGCCGGACCGCACGCGCCCGCTGCTGCGCCGGCACGGCATCGGCGCGGACGCCGAGTGGAACTGGGACCGGGTCTCCCAGCCGCTGGGGGACGGCGGCTTCGCCTCTCCCGAGGCGTTCACCGACCGCCTGCTCGCCTACCTCCGTGAGGACCTCGTCAACTCCCACGGCGGCAATGTGGACAACCCGCTCAAGGCCGCGCTGGACGCGCTGCGGGACCTGCGCAACGAGGTGCGCCAGGTCATCGACCACGGGCAGGTCACCGCGGCGTCCTACCGCGAACACGTCTCCCGCTTCTACACCCCGCTCAACGCGTTCGTCTCGATCGGACCGCCGCCGCACCGCATCGCCGAACTGGTCGCACTGATCGAAGCGGGAGTCGTGACCGTCGCCGGACCCGGGTTCACCGCGACCGCCGATCCGCGCGGCCGATTCACCGGGAGCTCACCCGTCGTGGCCGGCGCCGAGTACACCGGAAACGTGCTCATCGACGCCCGCCTGCCGGACCCCGGTGTGGTCGGGTCGGACGACGTGCTGGTGCGCTTCCTGCTCGACAGCGGGATCGGGCGTCGGCACCGGCTGCGGACGAACGGGACCGAGCACGTCACCGGGGCTCTGGAGGTCACCGACCGGCCCTACCGGCTGATCGACGCCTCCGGCCGCCCGAACCCCGGCGTGCACGCCTTCGGGGTCCCCACCGAGGGGGTCCACTGGGCCACGGCCGCCGGCGTCCGGCCCGGCGTGGACTCGGTGATCCTCGGGGACGCCGACGCGATCGCCCGCTCGGTCCTCGGCCTCGACGACGCCCCGGAGCCGGGGCACGAGGTGCGGCCCGAACCCGTCTCGGTCGGCGAACGACACGCGCTTTCGGCGCACTGACCGCACACACGAATCAACCGAAGGAGCTGAGCAGAACAGTGGAGCCGAGCCAAGGAGACGGTGCGGACCGCTACGCGGCCGGAGACCGGATCCGCCGACAGGTGCTGGGCGACCAGTACGTGAACACCATGCTGCGCGGTTGGGAGCCCGCCAAGCCCCTGCTGGACCTGATCACCGAGTTCTCCTGGGGCACCATCTGGACACGCGAGGGCCTCGACCTCAGGACGCGCAGCCTGCTCAACGTCGGCATGCTGGCCGCCCTGAACCGCCCCGCCGAACTGCGGCTGCACGTCGGTGGCGCGCTGCGCAACGGGTGCACCCCGGAGGAGCTCGCCGAAGTCGCCCTGCAGGCCGCCGTCTACGCGGGGGTCCCGGTCGGGATCGACACCATGAAGATCATCCGTGAGGAAGCCGAGAGCTTCGAAGCGGAGGCGGGGGCGGCGGCGGAGGCCCCGAGCGCCGAGCGCTGACCCCCCTCGGTTCGGCCGTGCACCCGGCGCGTCCAGGTGCACGGCCGGTCATGGCGGGCCCGGTAAGGACGACCCCCGCACCGGATCGGCCCGGACCGAGTGGCCACACTGGCATGGAACGGCGAGTGGCCCCGGCCGTCGCTGCCGCGCGGGTGCGCCGGAGGCAGGAACGAGGAGTGATGACGGGATGAGCCGGTACGCGCGCTTGGCGTTCACGGACACGGTGCGGCAGCTGCAGCAGGACGAGGGCACCCGCCCGGCCCACTGGAAGGACCTCGGCGAGGCCGTGGGCTGGGAGCGCGACCCGCTGGGCGAGCGCGAGACCGAGTTCATCACGGGACGGGACGGCTTCTACCTCGCCAGCGTGGGCGAGACCGGGTGGCCCTACATCCAGTTCCGCGGCGGCCCGCCCGGGTTCGTGCACGTCCTCGACCCGCTGACGCTGGCCTGCGCCGATGTCCGCGGGAACCGGCAGTACATCACCAACGGCAACCTCAAGACCGACGGCCGCGTGGCCCTGTTCTTCATGGACTACGCCCGCCAGTCCCGGCTCAAGCTGTTCGGCCACGCGCACACGCGCCACCTCGACGCGGACCCCGACCTGGCCGAGCGGGTGAGCTCACCCCGCACGGCCGGCCGCGTGGAGCGGGTCATGGTGATCGACCTCGAAGGCTACGACTGGAACTGCCCGAAGCACATCCCGCGTCGGCGCACCGACGCCGAACTCGCGCCGACCTTCGAACGGCTCCGCGCGCTGGAGGAGGAGAACGAACTCCTGCGCAAGCGCCTCGCGGAGCTCGGCGCGGACCCCGAGTCTGCGGTGTGAGGAAGCTCGGCCGCAACGGCCGCGGCGACCGATCAGCCGCGCGGGGCGGTGGGGGAGCGGTCGGGCCTCCGGCGGAGGATCAGCTGGGAGACGGTGACGACCAGGACGACCGGAGCCCCCGTCGCGACGACCCACCACCAGAAGTGGACATTCATGCCGTCTTCCAGGAAACGTCCCGCCGCTGCGCTCAGGATCAGGACCATGGCGATGGACAGCGCGGCGTCGCTGAAGTTCCGTTGTCCTGGCGTCACGCGAGCCTTCCTCCGGTAGTCGTCCGTGCGGCGTCATCGCAAGGGATGTGCTCGCTTACCCGGTGGACTATTCCAATGGTGGACCCCTAAAGGCGGCGTCACCCGCTGTGGCCAGCCGATTAATGATTTGCTTTCGCTGCGGGGCGGTGCGGCAGACTGGCCGCCGACCAGGACGCGGCGATGGGGGAGGCCGCGTCCGTTGCGGGGGCGGGGGCCACGCGTTTTGTCCGAGGCGCAACAGAACATCGACCGCCGCCGCCTGCGGGCCGACTGCACGAACTGCTTCGGGCTGTGCTGTGTGGCGCTGCCGTTCGCCGCGTCGGCGGACTTCGCCGTCGACAAGGACGCCGGGACGCCGTGCGCGAACCTGCGGGAGGACTTCGGCTGCGGGATCCACGCGCGCCTGCGGGACCGGGGGTTCTCCGGCTGCACCGTCTTCGACTGCTTCGGGGCAGGGCAGCAGCTCTCCCAGGTCACCTACGGCGGACAGGACTGGCGGCGGAGTCCGGGGACGGCGCGGGAGATGTTCGACGTCTTCGCCGTCATGCGGCAGCTGCACGAGCTGCTCTGGTACCTGGCCGAGGCCCTGGAGCTGCCGCAGGCCCGCGCCGTCCACGGCGACCTGCGCCGCCTGTACGACGCCACCGAGCACCTGACCCGCGGTAGCACCGCCGAGCTGTCGGCGGTGGATGTGGCGGCCCACCGGCGGGAGGTCGACCGGCTGCTGCTGCGTACCAGCGAGCTGGTCCGGGCCGAGGTCCCGGGGATGGGGAAGAAGCGGAACCACCGGGGAGCCGACCTGGTCGGGGCGAAGCTGAAGGGCGCCGACCTCCGCGGCGCGAACCTGCGCGGGGCGCTGCTCATCGCGGCCGACCTCCGCGGCGCCGACCTGCGCTCCGCGGACCTCATCGGCGCGGACTTCCGGGACACCGACCTGCGCGGCGCCGACCTCACCGGCGGCCTCTTCCTCACCCAACCCCAGGTCAACGCGGCCAGGGGAGACGCCCGGACCGCCCTCCCCCCGACACTGGAGCGCCCCGCCCACTGGTAGGCGGCCCGCCCTCCCTCCCCTCCGTCGGTCTCGGCAATGTGCACCGAACACGAGAAACCACCGGCGATTTTCGGTGCGCTTCGCCGAGATCACCGGAGGGGGCGGGGCGACGTCGTCGGGGAAAGGTCAACCGGTCTCGGGCACTCCGGGTGGGGGCCAGGGGACCTCGCGGAGGACGGGGAGCAGGGTCGCCTCCTCGTAGTCGAGGTGGGCCCGCAGTTCCTCCGACAGCCGCACCAGCTCGGCGCGGAACCGCTCGGGGTCGGCGTCGGCGATGTCCTCCAGCAGCGCGGCGAGGTCGCGCTGGATGCGCGCGACCGTCCGGTGCTCCGCCGTCAGCCGGTCCAGGGCGTCGGCCAGGTGCGGGTGGGACGCGCGCACGCCGGGGAAGAGGTGCGCGTCCTCGCCGGTGTGGTGGAACTCCAGGGCCTGGCAGAACGCCAGGCAGTGCTGGCGGATCTGCAAGCCGAGCCCCGGTGCCGGGGGCGTGCCCCGTCCCCGGCGGGCCTCCACCGCGGCGAAGTGGGCGTCGACCTCGGTGCGCACGTGCCGCAGCTGCGACCGGAGCCAGGCGTGGATCTCCACCATCTTGTCGGCGAGGCTGGTGATCTCGGCGGGGACGTCCGCCGCGGAGTGGTCGGGCCGCTCCAGGGCCACGACCGGCAGCACCCGCTGGGTGCGGGCCTGGTAGTCGGCGTACCCGGGCTGCTCGCCGACGATGTGCCCGAAGAGGCGGTCGCGTCGCGCACCCTCGGCCGGCACCGCGATCGCCTCGAACACCTCGGTGCCCAGCTCCACCTCCACGACCGGGTTGGCGAGCAGGTTGTGGTACCAGGCGGGGTGGCGGGGCGCTCCCGCGGCGGACGCGACGACCAGCACCTCCTCGCCGTGGCGGACGAAGCCGAGCGGCACGGTGTGCCGCTGTCCGGACTTCGCTCCGGTGGTGGTGAGCAGGAGGACGTGGCCCTCCTCCGACGGGTCGCCGACCCGTCCTCCGTTGGCGCGGAACTCCTCGATGATCGCTCGGTTGAAGGCCGCTTGGTCGAATGTCGCGGACAAGTGGAAGGAATCTCCTCGATACGTGTGGGGCCGTGGCGGCCATGGCGACCACGGTGATGGTGAATGACTGCGGTGCGCGGCGCGTGGGCGCACGCGGAGCACAGGTGGCCCTCGCCGGGGAGAAGGCGTCAGGATCGGGAAACGCGCAGCACGAACAGCCTGCGAACAGGGCGGCCGTCAGGAACGGGGAGCGGCTGCGCGGGGCCCGACAGCGGTGCCTGGCACCGCGAGCGGCAAGGGGCGACGCGCGGACGTGACGGCGTCAGCGGCGGTCAGTGGCTATGCGAAGAAGAAAAGCATGGAAATCGCCCCTTCGATCAAGGTGCCCGCCCACCTACCGGCCTACCCAGTGCTCTCTGGCCGGCGGCGCGCGGCACGCGGCCCATTACAGCCATCCGTCCGCCTTCTGTCAACGCCGAAAAAGTGTTGCGGTCACCGCGGTCGAAGCACTAGGGATAGAGCGGTCCACTCGCCGTACCGGATGATCGAGAGAGACGCGCATGCGGAAGTTGACCTACTACATCGCCATGTCCATCGACGGGTGTATCGAGGGGCCCGGCGGGGAGGTGGACTTCTATCCGCTCGGCGAGGAGTTCGCGGCCCACATGTCCGCCGAGTACCCCGAGTGCCTGCCGACGCATGTGCGGGAGCGCTTCGGGATCGACGTGCCCAACCGCCGCTTCGACACGGTGATCCAGGGCCGGACCAGCTACCAGATCGCCCTGCGTGAGGGCATCACCAGCCCCTATGCGCACACCCGGCAGTACGTGGCCTCCACCTCCATGGCCGAGAGCCCCGACCCGGCCGTCCGGATCGTCGCCGACCCCCTCGAAACGGTTCGTGGACTCAAGCGGGAGAACGGCGACCTCGGTATCTACCTCGTCGGCGGCGCCAAGCTCGCCGGTGCGCTGCTCCCCGAGATCGACGAGCTGGTGATCAAGCGCTACCCCGTCGTCGCCGGTGCCGGGACCCCCATGTTCACCGGCGCGCGGTTCGACCCCGCCGAGTTCGCACTCACCGACCGCCGTGTCTTCGGCAACGGAACCGAGTGCTCGACCTACACGCGTGCCTGAGAACGGGCCGTCGGGGCCGCGTCGGCGGTCACCGGGTGTATCGGCGCGTGGGCAGAACAGAACACCAGGGCCGAAACCAGTGCTTTCTGCAGCACACGGTGACACTCCTCTTACTGGCCGGATAAGGCCGATGGTCTCTTGACCCCTTGTGGGGGTTCCCTTGACCGATAACACTTTTCCTAGGACTCACACATGCGAGACGGCCCCTTCTGAAGCCGCCGGTCACGCGGCGGCACACTGAGGAGTGATGCGGCCAGTGGTGGATGTTCCCGGGGCGAATGGGCGAGTAAGGATCCCGGACGACGGCGGCCAGGCCGTCACAGGCGTTGGCGATGGGAGGAACGGCGCACCACCGGACCGAAGCGGGGCGGGGCGATGAGCGGCTGCGCCGAGCGGGGCTGCGCCGGAACGGTCACCGACGGCTTCTGCGACGTCTGCGGCCTGGAACCGCGCGGGTCGCAGCCGGTCGTACCGTCCGTCGACGCGCCGCGCTCCGACCCCCTGCCGACCAGTGGTCCCGACCCCGGTGACGTGGGCTCCGATGGGCCCCCATCCGGCCCGGAGCCACCCTCCGCGCCGCCTGCCTCCGCCGATACGGACGGGCACGACACCTACGCCCGGCTGGTCCCGTTGTTCTCCGGACCCGGAGATCCCATCCCGCCACCGCGCGCCGAAACCCCGGACCCACCGCCCCGAGCGGCGGAGAACCCGGGCGATGCGGACGAGGCCGCCCCCTCCGGGCCCCTGCCCGGATCACCCGGGCACTCCTCCATCGCCACCCCCGGTCCGGCACCCGCACCGCGCGACCACACCGGCCCCTCGGCCGCCGCCCCCGCCCACCAGGCGCACCGCTCGGACCCACCCCGCCGCCTGTTCTTCTCCGACCTCTCCCGCCACGGCGGCTCCTCCGCCTCCGGCCCGCTCAGCTCCCCCTCCGGCCGCAACAGCCGCCGCACCTCCGCATCCTCCGCCCGCGGCATGCTCGGCCTCGGCCTGGTGCAGGTCCCGCCGGTGCCCTACCGCGACCCCGCCACCGCCATCATGGCCAACCCGGTCGTCGCCGAGAAGAACCGCTTCTGCGGCAGCTGCGGCGAAGCCGTCGGCCGCAGGCGCGACAACCGGCCGGGCCGCACCGAGGGCTTCTGCCGCACCTGCGGCACCGAGTTCTCCTTCACCCCCAAACTCAAGAAGGGCGACCTCGTCGACGGCCAGTACGAGGTGCTGGGCTGCCTGGCCCACGGCGGCCTCGGCTGGATCTACCTCGCCCGCGACCACCATGTCAGCGACCGGTGGGTGGTCCTCAAAGGCCTGTTGAACAGCGGCGACGCCGAAGCCCACAAGACCGCCACCGCCGAGCGCGCCTTCCTCGCCGAGGTCGAGCACCCCAACATCGTCAAGATCTACAACTTCGTGCACCACCCCGACCCCAAGACCGGCGTCCCGGCCGGGCACATCGTCATGGAGTACGTCGGCGGCAAGTCCCTACGCGACCTCATCGTGGAGCGCCGGGCCCAGGGCGCCGACTCCGCGGGGCTGCCCGTCGACCAGGTCATCGCCTACGGGGTCGAAGCCCTGCGCGCCATCGGCTACCTGCACAGCAAGGGCCTGCTCTACTGCGACTTCAAGCCCGACAACATCATCCAGAGCGAGGAGCAGATCAAGCTCATCGACCTCGGCGGCGTCCGCCGGATCGACGACCTGGTCAACCCCGTCTACACCACGCCCGGCTACCGCGTCCCCGAGGCCGAACTCCGCAACCCCGGCCCCTCGGTCAGCTCCGACCTCTACTCCGTGGGCCGCACCCTGGCCGTCCTCAGCTTCCGCTTCGGCTTCATGCGCGAGCACCTGCACAGCCTCCCGCCCGGCGAGGAGGAACCCGTGCTGGCGCGCTACGAGTCCTACGACCGCTTCCTCCGCCGCGCCACCCACAACCAGTCCGACCTGCGCTTCCACGACGCCGCCGACATGTCCGAGCAGCTCACCGGCGTGCTGCGCGAGGTCCTTTCCGACATCCAGGGACGCCCGCACCCCGCCACCTCCACCCTGTTCGAGCCCGAGCACTTCGTCGCCGCGGCCGCCGGCGCCGCCGACCCCGACCACGTGCTCTCCCGTCCCGACCCCGCCGACGCCGCCGCCGCTCTGCCCGCCCCGCTGGTCGACCCCGCCGACGCCGCCGCCGGGATCCTCGCCGGGCTGTCGGCCGTGCGCCCCGAAGAGATCGTCGCGACCCTGGAGGCGGCCAAGGCCCCCAGCCCCGAGACCCGGCTGATGCTGGCGCGCACCCTCATCGCGCTCGGTCGCCAGGAGGAGGCCGAGGAACCGCTGCAGGCGTTCTGCGCCCGCGCCCCCGGCGACTGGCGCACCTACTGGTACCTGGCCGTGCTCGACCTCAGCGTCGGCAGGTACGACGAGGCGCGGGCCAGGTTCGAGGAGCTCTACGACCACCTGCCCGGCGAGGCCGCACCCAAGCTCGGGCTGGCCCTGGCCTGCGAGGGCAGCGGCGACGCCGACGCCGCCGCCCGCCACTTCGAAACCGTGTGGCGGACCGACCACTCCTACGTCGGGGCCGCGTTCGGCCTGGCGCGCATCCGGCTCGTCCAGGGACGGCGGGACGCGACGGTCACCGTGCTCGACTCCGTCCCGGAGCTGTCCACCTTCTTCCCCAACGCCCAGATGGCCGCCGTCACCGTGCTGGTCGGCGACCGCGACGTGGGCGAGCTCGACGAGCAGGTGCTCGTGGACGCCGGAGCGCGGTTGGACCGGCTGCGCTGGAACGGCCTCTACGGCGAGGCCACCGACCGGCTGGCGGTACGGGTGCTGGAAGCGGCCCTCGCCTGGGTCTCGTCCGGCCGCAGGCCCGCCCGCAGCACTTGGCTGCTCGACGCCGAACTGGACGAGGAGGGCCTGCGCTGGAACCTGGAGCGGATGTACCGCGGACTGGCCCGGCGCTCCACCGGGCGGGCCGACCGCCACCGGCTCGTGGACAAGGCCAACAGCCTGCGGCCGAGGACGTGGCTATGACGATGGTGCGCACGTGTCCCTCCTGCGAGGAGCGGGTCGCCACCGGCGACGTGTACTGCGAGCGCTGCGGCCACCGGGTCGCCGCCGGTCTCGCGGGGCCCCCCGCACCCCCCGCCGTGCCCGCTCCGCGCGACGCCGCCGCGGCGGACCGCGGCGCAGGGACCGACCAAGGGGAGAGCACCACCGCCGGCACCGAGGTGCACACCGGCCCGATGCCGGCGGTCGACCCGTGCACCTGGTGCGGCGCCGCGGTGAGCGCCGGGTACTGCAACGAGTGCGGCATGAGCCAGCCCGGCGACCGCGACCACGTCGAGGTCCGCGCCGAGACCGCCGCCGGCGTGAGCGACCGGGGCCTGCGCCACCACCGCAACGAGGACGCGATGGCGGTGCTCACCTCCGACGACCCCGCACCGGTCGTGGTGGCGGTCGTCTGCGACGGGGTCTCCACCTCCCCCCACCCCGAAGAGGCCGCGCACGTCGCCGCCGAGACCGGCGCCGCCGTGCTGGCCGACGGGCTCGCCGCGGGCAGCGGCCCGCGGGAGGCCACCGAGGCGGCGCTCGCCCAGGCCGCCTCCGCAGTCGCCGAACTGGCCGAGACCGAGCAGGCCGCGCCCGCGTGCACCTACGTGTCGGCCGTCGTCCCCGCGGACGGCGGCGCGATCACCGTGGGCTGGGTGGGCGACAGCCGCGCCTACTGGCTGGCCGGGTCGCCGTCGGCCACCCCCTCCGCCGTGCTCACCCGGGACGACTCCTGGAGCGAGGCCATGGTCGCGATGCGGGTGATGACCCCGGCCGAAGCCCGCGCCTCCGCCTACGCGCACGCGCTCACCGCCTGGCTCGGCGCGGACAACGCCGCCGGGGCGTCCGGCCACGTCGCCACGGTCACCCCCGCCGGCCCCGGCGCGCTGGTGCTCTGTACCGACGGCCTGTGGAACTACTTCCCGGATCCGGGCGCGCTGTGCGCCGCGGCGCCGGGCGCCGCCGCGGACCCGCTGGGGGCGGCGCAGGCGTACGTGCGCCGCGCACTGGACGCCGGAGGGCGGGACAACATCACCGTGGTGGTGATCGCCGTCCCCGGGCCCCAGGACGGTCCGGGCGACGACGTGCGGGGAAGCGGGGGGAACGCCGGGTGACACGGGAAGACGGCGGGGCGGTGCGGCCCCGCGCCGACGGGGGCGGGGCCGCGGCTCGGACACCCCCGCTGCCCCGGTTCCGCCTCGACGTCGCGCAGAACCCCTACCTGCCCCTCGGCGCGACCGAGGTGCAGGCGATCGTCACGGTCTCCGCCGAGGCCGGTGTACCCGAGCCGGACGGCGCGGCCGGTGAGCCCGCTCCTGCCCCCGAGGCGGCGGTGGTCGTCATCGTCGACACCTCGGCGTCGATGTACGGGGAGAAGATCCGCGCCGCCCGGCGCGCCGCCCGCGCCGCCGTCGACACGCTGCGCGACGGCGTGTCGTTCGCCATCGTCTCCGGTGCCGGCGAGGCGGCGATGGTCTACCCCGACGCCCCGCGCCTGGTCCCCGCCACGGACGACACCCGGGCGGAGGCACGGCACGCCCTCGACACCCTGGCCGCCGACGGCGGCACCCGCATGGGCGCGTGGCTCCGGCTGGCCGCCGACCTGTTCACCCCCTTCGCGGCGCCGGGGGCGCTGCGGCACGCGATCCTGCTCACCGACGGCCAGAACAACGAGCAGCCCGACGTCTTCGAGTCCGTCCTGGACATGTGCGCCGGGCTGTTCGTGTGCGACTGCCGCGGGGTGGGCACCGACTGGAACGTCGCCGACCTGCGGTGGATCTCCTCGGTGCTGCTCGGCAGCGTCGACATCGTCGCCGACCCCGCCGATCTGGAGGCCGACTTCCGGTCCATGGCCGCGGCGGCGATGGCCAAGGGCATCGCCGACGTGCGGCTGCGGCTGTGGACGCCCGACGCCGCGCGCGTGCGGTTCGTCCGCCAGGTGGCGCCGACCGTCGAGGACCTGACCGCCCGCCGCGCCGACAGCGGGCCGCGGAGCGGCGACTACCCCACCGGCGCGTGGGGCGGTGAGACCCGCGTCTACCACATCGGCGTGGTCGTGCCCATGGGCGCGCCCGGCCGCCGGATGCGCGCCGGGTGGGTGCGCCTGCTCGGCCCGGCGTCCACCGAGGACACCCCGCTCGCCGCGGGCAACATCCTCGCCGAGTGGACCGGCGACGAGGTGAGGGCGACGCAGATCGATCCGCGCGTGGCGCACTACACCGGCCAGGTGGAGCTCGCCCGCGCGATCCAGGAGGGCCTGCGGGCGCGGCGCGACGGCGACGAGGCCACCGCGACGCAGCGGCTGGGCAGGGCGGTGGTGCTGGCCCGGCGGTCGGGCGACCAGGCCACGGCGTCCCTGCTGCGCAAGGTGGTCGACGTCATCGATCCGAAGACGGGGACGGTGCGGCTGCGGCCCGTGGTGGACAGGGTCGACGAGATGACGCTCGACACCCATTCGACCAGGACCGTGCGCACTCGCGGCGGCGACGATTTCCCGGGGGCAGGATAGAGAGAGGAACCACGACATGCCGACCTGTCCGGCCGGGCACGCCTCGGCCGCGGGAGACTTCTGCGATTTCTGCGGGATCGGCATCCCGACGCCTCCGTATGCCCGGCGCACCGAGGTCGCGTCGGCCCCGCGCTTGGAGAACTGCCCCGAGTGCGCGACCCCGCGCACGGGCCGCTTCTGCGAGGAATGCGGCTACGACTTCGCGCTCGCCGACCAGACGGTGGCGTCCTCTCTTCCCATCTCTCCCCCGGGCGACCCGGCCCCCGACGGTCTGAGCGACCCCGCGCCCTCGCCGCTGGTCCGCCCGGAGGGCGGCCCCTGGCACGCCGTGGTCACCGCCGACCCCGCCTACTACCAGGTCATGGCCGACCGCGGCCTGCTGGACCCCGACGTCCTCCGGTTCCCGGCCAGCCCGCGCCGCCGCCGGGTCCCGCTGAACAAACCGCAGGTCTACATCGGGCGGCGCAGCGCCTCGCGGCAGATCCTCCCCGAGATCGACCTCGCCGGCCCGCCCGAGGACCCCGCCGTCTCCCACCTGCACGCCGTGCTGCTCGCCCGCCGGGGCGGGGCGTGGGCGCTGGTGGACGTCGGGTCCACGAACGGGACCACCATCAACGGCACCGACGACCCCATCGAGTCCGACCGGGAGGTACCGCTGCATGACGGCGACCGAATCTATGTGGGCGCCTGGACGGTCATCACGGTGCAGAGGGGATGAGCGGCCGTGCTGAAGGGGACGTCGGGGGACCCCTCGATCGCCGACACCCTCGCCCACCAGGCCATCGAGCGGGTGCGCAGCGAGGGCCAGATGTCGGATGCGTTCTGGCCGCAGACCACGCCCTCGCGGGTGCGCGCGCTCGCGCTGGCGTCGCTGGGCATCCTGCTGGTCCTGTTCCTGATCATCGGCCTGGCGATCGGGCAGGCCCGCGACGGCATGCGGATCATCGGCACGGAGGCCGGCCCGAAGGTCATGGCCACCTCCGACCTGTACTACGCGCTCAGCGACATGGACACCCAGGTCGCCAACATGCTGCTGATGAGCGGGCAGGGGCAGGAGGCCGACGCCGGCGCGGCCATGCGCGCGTTCGAGGAGCGCCGCCGCGCCGCCGACGAGGCCTTGATGGGCGCGATCCAGCTCGTCGAGGGCGACGACACCCAGGAGCGCAACCTGCGCGACATCCTCGACGGGATCGGCCGCTACGAGCAGCTGGTCGCCGAGGCGCGACTGCTGAGCAGGATGGCGGACTCCGACGAGCCGACACCGGACGAGGTCGTCGACCGGTACCGGACGGCGACCTGGGTGATGCGCTACGACCTGCTGCCCAAGGCGCACAACCTCACCCTGCGCGGCGGCTGGGAGATCGAGCAGACCTACGACGAGAAGCGCACCGGCGCGCTGGTCGGCCTGACCTGGGTGGCGGCCGTGGGCCTGCTGGCCGTGGGTGTGATGGGGGTGCTGCACCACTACATGGCGGTGAAGTTCCGCCGCCGGGTCAACATCCCCATCGCCCTGGCCACCTCCGGGACGCTGATCCTGACGATGATGGCCGCGACGATGCTCGGCGTCCAGGCCGAGCACCTGCGGGCGGCCAAGGAGGACGGGATCGACTGCGTGCTCGACCTCGCGCGGGCGCGCTCGGCCAGTACCAACATGCAGGGGGACCAGAGCCGCTTCCTGCTCGATCCGCGCCTGCGGCCCAACTACGAGCAGCTGTATCTGGAGGAGGCGCAGCGGGTCGTCCACCTGAATCCGGACAAGGGCGACGTCCCCGGCAACGTCGGGTCCTACACCGACGAGTTGGACACGTTGGTGAACACCTACACCCAGTACCCGGGGACGCTGTACGGCTTCCTCGGGGAGCGGGTGGGCCGCGACGACCTTCCCGGCCAGGACGCGGCTCAGGAGCGGGTGATCCGCGAGTACGCCGCGTTCCACCGCGCCGACCAGGAGATGCGCGACCTGGCGGCCAAGGGCGACGCCGAGGAGGCGGTCGCGCTGCGGATGCGGGAGGTCGAGGAGGCCTTCATCGCCTACGAGGCGGCCCTGACCGACCTCATCGGCCTGCACAAGGACGCCTTCGAGGAGGCCGTCGCGGTGGGGGAGCAGGGCCAGGGCGGGTGGGGCGTGGTGCTGCCCGTGGTGGCCCTGTTCATCGCGCTGCTGGTGGTCGCGGGTATCTACCCGCGACTGGCCGAGTACCGGTAGGCGGTCCGGGCGGCAGACACGGCAGACACGGCAGACACGGAAGACACGGCAGGCGCGGCGGAAACCACGGGCAGGTCGGGAACGACGGGCACGACGGCACGGCAGTGGAACGACGGAAGCGGGACCGGGACGACGACGGAGGAGCAGCCGTGAGGCAGTGGGGGACGGGAGTACTCGCCGCCGGGATGTCGGTGGTGCTGACCGCGTGCGCGGCGGGGCTGGCGGAGACCGATTCGATCGCGGCCGGCCAGGGTGAGTTGCGTATCGGAGTCAAGGGCGACCAGCCGAGTATCAGCGCGGCCACCGACGACGGCGGCTTCGAGGGGTTCGATGTGGACGTCGCCCACTACATCGCCCAGAGCCTCGGGTACGGGCCGGAGGACGTGACGCTCGTCGAGGTCGCGTCCAAGGAGCGGGAGCAGGCGCTGCTCGACCGGAACGAGGAGACCGGCGTCGACCTGGTCGTGGCGAGCTACTCGATCACCCCCGAGCGCAAGACCCGGGTGGCCTTCGGCGGCCCCTACTACGTCGCCCACCAGGACATCCTCGTCGCGGCCGACGACGACTCGGTCGCCGACGTGCACGACCTGGAGGGCAAGACGCTGTGCCAGGAGAAGGGGTCGAACTCCGCCAACCGGATCACCCGGGAGCGCGGCATCGAGGTGGCGGAGGTCGTCGAAGCGCCCAGCTACGGCGGCTGCACCGCCCAGCTCGCCGACGGCGACGTGGACGCCGTCTCCACCGACGACCTCATCCTGGCCGGGTACATGGCGCGGGCCCCCGGAAAGTTCCGGCTGGTGAACGCGCCCTTCACCGACGAGAGGTACGGGGTCGGGGTGGCCAGGGACGACCGGGCCGGCTGCGAGGCCGTCAACACCGCGATCACCAGGATGTACCAGGACGACACCGCGGGAAAGCTGCTGACCAAGTGGTTCGGCGCGACCGGGCTGCGGGTCACCGAGAGCGTGCCGCAGTTCGAGGGCTGCGCGTGACCGGCGGCCCGCGGGCACGGTGGGGCGGAACGGCATGAGCGCGGGCGGTCGGCGGCCCGATCCGGCCGGAACCGCAGGGGGGTACACCACGTCACAACGGGTGCGCCCGAAGGGAGTCCAGCACGGTGACCATCGTCGAGTTCCTGAGTGCCCGCCTGGCCGAGGCCGAACAGGTGGCGCACGCCGCATCCCCCGCCACCGGCGGACCACCGCGCGCGCTGGCCGACGTGCAGGCCAAGCGGCGCATCATCAACGGCTACGGCCACGCCTACCGCGCCTGCATGGGCGCCCTCGAACACCCTGGGAGCAGCGACGCCAGCGGGGCCTGGTCGGCCCTGCACGCCTGGCGCCGCGCCCTGGAGTGCCTGGCCGCCGTCTACGACGACCACCCCGACTTCGACCCGTCCTGGAAGGCGGGCGTCTGACGGGGCGGCGCGGGCGCCGCGGTCACTCCTCGGGGAGCTCCAGCAGCCTGCCGACCACGGACTCCAGGCCCTGGCCGGTGGCGTCGGGTTCGTCGAAGACGCTGGGGAACCGGCCCTCGAAGTGGTCGGACCAGCCGGTGGTCAGGCCCGCGCGCTTGGCGCCGTGGGCGTCCCAGGCGTGCGCGGTGACCAGGGCCAGGCGGGCGGGGTCGACGTCGCATCCCGCGGCGGCGTGGTGGTACAGGTCGGGGGCGGGCTTGAAGCGGCGGGTGGCCGCGGCCGAGAACACCTGCTCCACGTAGGCGGTGAGCCCGGCCCGGTCCAGCAGGGAGCGGCCGGTCTCCTCCGAGGCGTTGGTCAGCACCACCACCCGCGCCCCGGAGTCGCGGGCCAGGCGCATCGCCGCATCCGCGTCGGGTCGGACGTCCAGTGAGGCGAGCGCCTGCACGATCGACTCCACCGCGCCCGCCGAGATCTGGTAGCCGGTGATGTCCAGCAGCGCACCGCGCGCCAGGTCGCCGAAGGGCCGGTAGCCGTCGGCCGCGGTCAGTGCGAACGCGTCGCGCAGGACGTGGGCGAACCACCGGTACATCAGCACCCGGGGGATGCCCGCCTCGCGGAACCGCCACTCCAGGGGTTGGAGTGGGAACAGGGTCTCCATCACATCGAAGGCGATGACGTGTGGACGCCTGGCTTCGGTCACGGCATACTCCCGTTCTGATCCGCCCGTTTCGGCCCGGCGCGGTGGCCGGTGCCGTCCCGCCCCACGCGGGACCGCGCTCCTAGGACGTGTTCGACGGATCATTCCCGGCTCGCGGCCTCCGGAACGACGCTCGCTGCGCCGCTCCACTCGTGAAGCCGACCTGGATCGACTTCGTGAAGCGGCTTGCGAGCGCCGCCCCGGACGGCCGCTCGCTCAGGAGGAAAGCATCCGCCGAACACGCCCTAGCAGATCCATACCCCGCGGGTAACACGCGTCCCGGTCTCGTCGGCGGCACGCTCCCATAACGACCGGGGGATCTTCGGGCCGTTATGTGACCGCGGTCACAGAATGCGGCGTCGTAAGCGCGGAAGCTAAGTTGCGCAGGCACTCCCTCTACGGCCCGAGGGGGCCGTGATTTGGAGGTGGATGTCGATGTCCACGATCGCTCACGCCCGCTCGCACGCGGTCACGCACGCCTGGAGGGGCGTGCTGGCGGGAATCGGCGGCGGCATCGTCTTCGGCGTTCTCATGGCGATGACCGGGATGCTGGAGTCCGTCGCGATGCTGGTCGGTGCCGACGACGCCATTATCGGCGGCGTGGTCCACCTGATCATCGCAGCCGCTTTCGGCCTCGTGTTCGGGCTCGTCATGGGGGCCTACTCCGACAAGGTGTGGACCCTCCTCGGCGCGGGCGTCGTCTACGGCCTGGTGCTGTGGGTCGTCGGTGGGCTCATGATCATGCCTGCCTGGCTCGGCATGGAGATGTTCGTGTTCGACCAGATGGCGTGGATGAGCCTCGCCGGTCACCTGCTCTTCGGCATCGTCCTGGCCGGAACGATGTTCGCCCTCAGTAAGGGTGATGCGTAAGGGATCCCCGCCCCGGCGCAGCGCTCGTCCGCGATCGGGACCCCGCCGCCCCGGGGTGAAGGCAGGGCGGCGGGGCCGCGCCGCTGTGGTCCATTCGGATCGTGTGCGGCGCTCCCTCGCACACAGGCCGGCGGGTCCGCGGACCCGCCGGCCGTCCGTTCAGCGCGTGCCGACGGCCGCGGCCAGCGCCTCGAACTGCGCGTCGCTCAGCTCGACACCGGCGGCGGCGATGTTCTCCTCGACGTGGGCCACCTTGGACGTGCCCGGGATCGGCAGCATCACCGGGGAGCGGCGCAGCAGCCAGGCCAGCGCGAGCTGGGCCGGGGCCGCCCCCGTCTCCCGGGCGATACGGTCCAGCGGGCCGCCGGGTTTGGCCAGTTCGCCGGTGGCGATCGGGAACCACGGGATGAACGCGATGCCCTCGCGCTCGGCGTGGTCGAGCAGATCCTCGGCCTTGCGCTCGGCGAGGTTGTACAGGTTCTGCACCGAGGCGATCTCGGTGATCTTCCGCGCCGCCTCCAGCTCCGCCACCGACACCTCGGACAGGCCGATGTGCCGGATCTTGCCCTCCTGCTTGAGCTGGGCCAGCTCGCCCACCTGGTCGGCGAGCGGCACCTCGGGGTCGATGCGGTGCAGCTGGTAGAGGTCGATGCGCTCCAGGCCGAGGTGGCGCAGGCTCATCTCGGTCTGCTGGCGCAGGTAGGCGGGGCGGCCGACCGGGCGCCAGTCGCCGGGGCCGCACCTGGTCAGCCCTCCCTTGGTGGCGATGACGAGGTCGTCGGCGTACGGGTGGAGGGCTTCGCGGATGATCTGCTCGCTGACGGCGGGGCCGTAGGAGTCGGCGGTGTCGATGAAGTTCACGCCGAGCTCGACCGCGCGCCGCAGCACGCGGACGGCCTCGGCGCGGTCGGCGGGCTCGCCCCAGACGCCCTCGCCGGTGAGCTGCATGGCGCCGTAGCCGAGGCGGGTGACGGGGAGGTCGCCGCCGATGGTGAACGTTCCGGAGGCGGCCGCGGTGGTGGTGGCGGTGTCGTCGATGGTCACGCTGGCTCCTCGATCGTGTGCTGCGTGATGCCCATGCTGGATCGCGGGTGCCGCGCGGAGCAGGGTGGAGCGGCGCGCGGCGCACCCACCGAACCAGTTGGTTCGTGAAATGGACACTACGCCCGCTCGCTCCGGCCGGTCAAACCATCTGGTTTGCGATACTGGTCGCATGCGAGCACAGGGAGAGGCGACACGCGCACGTATCCTCGCCGCCGCGGCCGAGGAGTTCACCGTGCACGGCGTGGCCGGTGCCCGTATCAACCGCATCGCCGAGACGGCGAAGGCCAGCAAGGAGCGCCTCTACGCCTACTTCGGCACCAAGGAGGAGCTGTTCGGCGAGGTGATCTCGGCCGGAGTGGCGCAGATCGTCGAGGCGGTGCCGATCGGCGAGGACCTGCCCGACTACGCCGGTCGGCTGTTCGACCACCTCCACGCCGACCCGCGGCGCCAGCGGGTCATGGCGTGGGCCTGGCTGGAGGGGCCGCGCGAGCACCTGGCCGAGGGGCACCCGCGGGTCGAGGCCTACCGGACCAAGATCGCAACGGTGCGCCGGGCCCAGGAGCGCGGCCTTGTCGACCCGGCGTGGGACCCCTACGACCTGCTGTCGATGTTGTGCGCGCTGACCTCGGCGTGGCTGATGGCGCCGCATGAGCTGCGGGCGCTCGCCGACCGGGACACCCCCGGCCGCGGGGCCGACGAACGCCGAGCGGCCGTGGTCGAGGCCGCCCGGCGGCTGGTGGCCGCCCCGCCGGCTGCGGGGCGGGACGGTCGCTGAGGGGGGCTACTGGGGCGGCGGGGTGCCGTCCCCCTGTGCCATCCACCAGATCAGCGCGATGACGGCGGCCGCCACGAGGAGGGCGAAGAGGATCTTCGTGCCGCTGTAGGGGCGCTCGCCCTGCACCTCGCCGCTGCACCCGTTGATGAGGACCTGCCAGTTCTTGCCCTTGTACAGGTAGCAGCCCATCCACACCGGCAGCAGCATCAGCTTGTAGGTGATGTCGGAGTAGGTCGTGTCGACCGACGTGACCTGCTGCTCGTCGCCGCCGATGTCGTTGCAGCAGTCCTTCTCGATCACCGGGGCCATCCGCGCCTTGGCCTCGGTCAGCCCGTCCTCGGGCTCGACGTCGTAGCGCAGCGCCTGGTGGCCGGCGAGGTACTCCGGCCGGTAGGCCACGGCCTGCTTCTTCAGCGGCCACGGCTCCAGGGCGTCGAGGCGGGCGTTGTCGACCTGGGTGGTGGCGGGGACGAGGACGTCGTCGAAGTCCCGCCGCACCGTGCCCTTCGCCGGGTACCAGCGGGTCTTGCGCACCTTGCGGGTGCGCTCCTCCTGCTTGCCGTCGACGGTGACCGTGTAGGTCTCGGTGACGTAGTAGTACTCCCCGCGCTTGCCCTTGTAGTCCGAGACCGTCCGGGTGTCGAACGTCCAGTGCGGCAGGTAGGTGCTCCGCATGGTCTCGGCCTCGGACACCTTCTTCAGCCGGTTCGGGGCGAACCAGCGGGTCTTGACCCAGGACCGCAGCGCGTCGCGGGCGCCGTCGCGGTCGACCGCGAACGGCAGCACCGCTTCGGGCTCGACCTGCAGGTCCTGCGAGGTGTCGGCGACCAGGGGCGCGGCGCAGAACTGGCAGCCGCGCGCGAGCACGTCGCCCTGGGTGTGCGCCCCGCACCCCTGGCAGAGGAACCGCTGCGGGGCGAGCTCCGCGGCCGGTCGGCGCTGCTTGGCCATCAGCTCGTCGTAGGAGTGCTCGCGCACCTTGCGCCGCGGTGCGGCGATGGCCTGCTGCCCGCCGCAGTAGGGGCACTGCAGGTGGCGCGTGCCCGGTGCGAATTCGAGCCGCGCACCGCAGCCCTGGCAGGGGGCCGAGTACGGCGATGAGGCAGGGGGAACGGCGGTGTTGTCGGTCATGGAGCTCTTCGCTGTGGGGAGGGGACGGGGCGCGGGGGAAGGTCAGTGGGAGGGGGGCAGCGGGGGCGGGGTGGGGCCGAAGAGCCGGGCCAGCTCCGGCAGCTGGCCGGCGGGCACCCACTGCTGCATCCCGGTCTTCCACACCAGCGTGTCGGGCCGCAGGGCGCCGCTGCCGACCTGCGCGCTCAGGTCGGCCGGGCCGAACGGGCCGAGCTGCTGCCCGTTGGCGCCGATGTACCACTGCTCCTGCGGGGGCAGGGGCGGTGGAGCCGCGGGGCCGCCGTGCTGGGGCGCCGGAGCCGGGTGCGCGGGCTGTGCGGGCTGTGCGGGCTGCTGGCCCTGGTACGGGGCGGGGTGGCCCGGGTGCTGCGGGCCGCCGTGCTGGGGCGCCGGAGCCTGCGGGGCGCCCCCGCCGAGTGCCGAGGCCATCTGCTGACCGGCCGCGATCCCCATACCGAGCCCCATGCCCTCGCTCGCACCGCCGCCCGGGTTCTGCGCGGCGTCCTCCAGCGCGTTGGCCGCCTGGAACCGCGTGTACTCCCCGAGGTCGCCCAGGATGCCCATCTGCGAGCGCTTGTCGAGGGCCTCCTCCACCTCCTTCGGCAGGGAGATGTTCTCGACGATGAACCGCGGGATCTCCAGGCCGACGTCGGCGAGGTCGACGCTGAGCAGCTCGGCCAGCCGCTCACCGATCTCGTGCTGCTTCGCCGCCAGCTCCAGCACCGGCACGTCGGCGGTGGCCGTGGCCAGGGCCCCGGCCAGGCGGCCCACGATCATCTGCCGCAGGTACTCCTCGACCTCCTCGGTGCGGAACTGCGGGTCGGTCCCGGCCAGCTCGCCGATCAGCCGCGCAGGGTCCAGGACACGCACGGCGTAGCCGCCGAACGCGCGCACCCGCACCGGGCCGAACTCCGGGTCGCGGAGCATGACGGGGTTCTGCGTCCCCCACTTCATGTCCGTGAACAGCCGGGTGTTGACGAAGTACACCTCGGCCTTGAAGGGCGACTCGAAGCCGTACTTCCAGCCCTTGAGCGTCGACAGCACCGGCATGTTCTGCGTGTGCAGCGTGTAGGTGCCCGGCGGGTAGACGTCGGCCAGCCGCCCCTCGTTGACGAAGACCGCGACCTGCGACTCGCGCACGATGAGCTGGGCGCCCATCTTGATCTCGTTGTCGTGGCGCGGAAAGCGCCAGACGATGGTGTCGCGGCTGTCGTCCAGCCACTCGATGATGTCGACGAGTTCGCCCCGGATCGCGTCGAACAGTCCCACTACCCACTCCTTCGTCCTCATGGCCGTCCGGCCGCCGGGCGCACCGCTGACCGTCAGGGGCGCGCACGGGAATCCGACCATGCGAGTGGCCGCTGTGGTTCCCTTGGTTCCCGGATTGTGGCGATTCTGGCGCCAGGTGCGGTCCAGCGCCACCGCAACAGGGGGTCCTGGCCGGAACCGGCCGAGAACGCGCGGGACAGGTCGGGCTTCCGGCTCCGCCGGGTCAGCCCCCGGCGACGGACGGCAGCACCCGAACCTCGGTGCCCTCGGTGACCGGGGTGTCCAGGCCCGACAGCGTCCGGCACTCGTCGGAGTCGACGAACACGTTCACGTAGCGCCGCAGGCGGCCCTGTTCGTCGCGGATCCGCCGGGCCAGCCGCGGATGGCGGGTCGCCAGTTCGTCGAGGACGCCGCCCAGCGGCATCGTGCCGCCGTCGCCCAGCGGGATGTCGACCTTGGCCACCCCGCCCGAGTCGGTCCGCAGCGCCTGGGGCAGGAAGACGGTCGCGCCCATGGCCCCTACACCTCCACCGCGCGTACGCACAGGACGTCGGGCAGGTGCGAGGTGACCGGGCGCCACTCCTCGCTCTCGTCGGTGGCGGCGTACACGTCCCCCGCCCGGGTGCCGAAGTAGAAGCCGGGTACGTCGGCGCCGTCGGTGCACGCGGCGTCGCGCAGCACGATGCTGTAGTAGGGCTCCGCGGGCAGCCCCCGGCTCACCGAGCGCCAGCTCCCGCCGCCGTCGTCGGTCCGGTACACCCGCAGCCGGTAGTCGGGCGGCAGGTGCACCTCCTGGCTGATCACCGGGAAGTTCAGCACGGTGCCGGGGAGGCGCGGGTGGGTCACCAGGGCGAACCCGAAGTCGGAGGGCAGGCCGTCGGCGATGGACGTCCATCCCGCGGCCGGATCCGCGGTGCGGTAGACGCCGTGGTGGTTCTGCAGGTAGAAGGTGCCGTCGGCGGCGACGGCCAGCTTGTGCACGCACTGGCCGTACTCGGGCGAGTCCTCGGGCAGGAACACCGCGCCGATGCCCTTGTTCACCGGCGTCCAGGACGCGCCGTCGTCGAGTGTCCGGTAGACACCGCCGGTGGACATGCCCACGGTGACGGCGTGCGGGTCCTTGCCGTCGGCGGTCGCGCGGCGGGGGAGCACGGTGTGGATGGCGGCGCCCCCGGCCCCCGGCCACCAGTCGGTGCGGTGCGGGTGGTCCCACAGCGCGCGCACGATCTCGTAGCTCTCACCGCCGTCGGTGGAGCGGAACAGGCCGTGCGGCTCGACCCCCGCGTACACGACGCCGGGCTCGTCGTCGAAGGCGAACTGCCAGACGCGGGCGAAGGAGGTGTCGGAGTCCGGAGGGAAGGCGATGGGCGGCTCCCCGGGCTCGCTCCAGGTCGCCCCCAGATCGTCGCTGAACCACACGCTGGGGCCGAAATGCGAGCTCTCCGACCCGGCCAGGATGCGCCGCGTGTGCGGGTCGATGCCGACGGCGTAGACCCCCATCATGTTCGCGTAGTCCTCGGGGTCGAGCCGGTGCGGACCGTCGACCTCCCAGTGCCTCCGGTCCTCGCTGCGCGCGGTGAACAGGCCTTTTCGTGTACCTATGACCAGGAGAAATGCCATGACGGGCTCCCAAAAGAATCGCTAGAGCCCACTGTGACACACGCCACTGACATTCGCCCGGTGCGACCCGTTCGGACGCGCGGTGGCCGGGGGGCGCGGCGGGCGCCGGTGGCCGGCGCCCGCCGCGCGTGATCCCGGAGGGACGCAGGGACGCGGGGGGTCATCGGCCCGCGCCCTCCGGGAGGATCGGTCGACCCGGACCGCCCGGGGCGGGCGGCCGCCGTCAGGGTCCGTCGACGACGATGACCCCGGCGGCGGGGGCCTGTCCGGCCGTTCCCCGGCCGTAGTTGGCCTCGACGCGCGCGCGTTCGACCGCGTTGGGCGTGGCGTTCTTGCAGTTCACGCCGCCGGTCGAGCCGGACATCAGCGAGGAGCAGGGACCCGGCTTCCTGTCAGGGAGGCCCAGGCTGTGGCCGAACTCGTGCGCGGCGATCCGGACCGGGTCGTGGCCCTGGTTCACCGCCTGGCGGCCCATCTCGATCCACACGGATCCGCCGGGGCGGACCGGCCCGAGGACGGCACGCGGCCACCCGTTGCTGGCGAAGACCCGGATCTCCGCGCGCTGGCCCGGCCGGGCGCGCACCAGGGTGACGTTGTCGACGCTGTCGTTCCACGCCTGGGCGCCGGCCGCGACGGCGCCGCGGAACTCCGCAGCCTGGCTGTCGTCGTAGTAGAGCGTCGTGGTCCGCTGCGCCTGGACCTGGTCGGCCTGGGCTGCGGTGGGGGAGGCGGCGGCGGTGGCGCTGGACGCTCCGCCGACGAGGGCGAGGGAGGTGATGGCGGCGGCGATCAGCGCGCACACCGAGGATCTTCGCAGCATTCGTGTCTCCTTGGGGGATGAGAAAGAGCCTCGACTGCGGATGACCCTGTGGGGTCTCGGTGAGCGTACGTGTGCGGACTTATCGCGACAAGAAGTCCAAATGCGAATTTTTCCGTCTTCAACGACGCGAGTGGCGGCCCACCGTCTGTCGTCCCTGCTCGGAGTGGGCCGCGTGGGAGAATCCGGCCATGAGAGTCATCGAACCGCCGACTCCGCCGGCCGGCGTCAAGCGGTGGCTGGTGCGGCTGCCCATCCACCTGTTCCGGGCGCGGCTGGGCTGGGTCTTCGGCACCCGGATGGTGCTGCTCACCCACACCGGCCGCAACTCCGGGCGCCGGCGGCAGGTCGTCCTGGAGGTCGTCAACCACGACGACATCCGCTCCGGCGAGATCATCTGCAGCTCGGGCTTTGGCAAGCGGTCCGACTGGTACCGCAACATCCTCAAGGACCCGGCCGTCACCGTCCAGGTCGGAACCCGGGCCCGGGCCGCGACGGCGACGCCCATGTCGGCCGACGAGGGCGAGGAGGCGATGGCCCGCTACGCGGCGCGGCACCCCCGCATCGCGCGCGGCCTGTGCCGCGCCACGGGCTTCGAGGTCGACGGGAGCGACGCCGACTTCCGTGCCGTGGGGCGCGAGCTCCCCTTCGTCCGGTTCACGCCGCGGCGCTGAGCCACCGGCCCCGGCCCTCCGCCTCAGCCGCGGACGGCCCTCACAGCCGTTCCAGAAGCTCGGCCTTCTTGGCCCCGAACTCCTCGTCGGTCAGCAGGCCCTCGGCGTGCAGGCGGCCCAGCTCGCGGATGCGGTCGTAGATGACCTGGGCGTCGGTGTCCGTCCCGCCGTCCGGCCGGACGGCCCGTGCCAGGCCGGACGCGATCTCGGCAACCGCCGCCCCCGCGGTCACGGCCGCCCCCGTGTTCGCCCCCGCGTCCAACGCCGGGGCCTCCTCGCCGCCGCGCGCGGCCCACAGGTGGGCGGTCACGGTCGCCGCCATCAGCAGCGACAGCGCCTCCTCCCGCTTGCCGTCGTTGAGCAGGCAGCACAGGTTCTTCTCCGGCTTGCCGGTCGAGTCGTCGCTCGCGTCGCGCGGCACCACCCGCAGGAAGCCGTAGTTCCACCCGTCCGACGGTGTCGTCTCCACCCGCCGGATGCTCCCCAGTTCGAACTCCCGCCGCTGCAGCTTGCGCTTGGCCGCGCTCCCGTCCGACCAGCCCAGGCGCAGCGACGTGCCGTCGAAGGAAGCCGTTCCCTCGGTGGTCTGGATGTGCAGCGGCGGCGGTGGGACCAGGCCGAGCGCGACTTTCTCCGGGTTCGGGCACGCCGCGGAGCCGCCGTCCTGCTCCCGCTCCCGCATGGCGTCGACGGAGAAGGCGAGCTGGTCGGCGTAGTACTCGGCGACCAGGTGGTTCTTGGCGTCGCCCGCCAGCAGGAACGGCTGGCCGTCCTCGGTGAGCATCGCGCCCACGGCCGCGAACGGGTCGGCCCGGTCGCGCAGCCGGAGCCGGATCTGCCACTTCTTGCCGCGGCCGCTGCCCGGAGTGAACTCCACCGCGGCGATGGCCGCCACCGGGACGTCCACCTGGGCGAGTTCCTTCAGCAGCGGATGGACGCGCCACCCGGTCGCGTACCGGATGAAGACGGTCTCCCCGTCGAACCGCCACGTGGCCTGTCTGCCGCGCAATTCGTCCATTGGATCATCCTAGGACCGCGCCTCGGTGCCGCACCGCCGTCGGGCGCGTCGGAACGTGGCCGGATGTGGACGATTCGCCTCCCTTGGTGCCGCCCCCACCCCCGGTGCCCCGTCCCACGCCCCCGCACGGCACCTCCGAACGCCCCACCGCGCCCGGTCGACGGCTGACGCCGCTCGATACGCTGCAAACAGCGGGACCCGCGGCGCCGTCCCCGCCCCGGCGCGGGCGGACGCGCGCGGTCCCCGCGCTCCTCTCCGTCCAGTAGGGGCGGAGTCGGCGAGAGGGAGGTTCCCATGGGGATACCGCGACCGTCCGCCCTCTGGCTCCCGTTCGCGGCCGAGCTGCGCGAGGCCCGCACCGGCGCCGGCGCGTCGATCGAGCGCCTCGCCGCCGACACCGGCGCCTCACCTCAGCTGCTCGACGCCGCCGAGCGCGCCCGGCGGCGGCTGTCCCGGACCGTCGTCGCCGACATCGACGACGCCCTGGGCACGGGCCGCCGACTCAGTCGGGCGTGGGCGGCCGCCCTGCAGTACGAGGCCTTCCCGCAGACCTACACCGACCTGCGGACGCTGGAGGTGCACGCTTCGCGGATCCGGGAGTGGGAGGTCCTGAGCGTCCCCATCTACCTGCGGGACTTCGACTACGCGCGCGCCCACCGGCCGCCGCTCACCGTCGGCCGCGATCCCGTCAGCGTGGCCGAGTGGATCGAGGAGCAGCGGCGCGCCCGCGAGGTCCTGACCGGCCCGGCCGGCCCCGAGCTCGCGGTCATCATCGACGAGCCGGTGCTGTCGCTGTCCGTCGGCGGCCCGGGTGTCCACGCGGCACAGCTCGACACCCTGTGCGACCTGATCGACGCCGCGGTGGTGGACCTGCGCTACGTCCCCATGGACACGGTGGACCACCCCGGCCTGAGCGGCAGCTTCCGCATCATGGACTTCGAGGGCCGCCCCAGTCTGGGCTCGGTCTACGGCCTGGCCGGCGTCCGCCTCGTCGCCGACGAGGAGGACCTGCGCCACTTCGAGGTGCTGTGGGACCGGCTCGGCGACGTCTCCCGCCCCCTGACCGCCGAACGGCTCCAGGGCTTCAAGCGCCACCCGGCCGACGGAGCCGCCTGAGCCGCCTGAGCGGCCGGAGCCCGGCGAACCGCGAGCAGAGCGCCGCACCGGACCCGGCACGTAGCATGATGCCCGGCGGATGCCTCTTCGCCGGAGCCACCAGAACGGAAGGTCCTGTTGAGCGCACGCTTCGAGGAACTCGACCGGCGTCCGACACCGATGGGCGTCATCAGCCTGCGCCGACGGTGGGACCCGGTCTTCCGCACGGACGCCTACGAGATCAAACTCGACGACGAATACCTCATGTCCAGCCTGTTCACGGTGGCGGAGATCGAGGTGGCGCGGCTCGCGCTCGCGGAGCTGGCGGGGCGGGACGGCCTCGACGTCGCCGTCGGCGGTCTCGGCCTCGGTTTCACGGCCGAAACCGTGCTGGAGGACCCCGGCGTCCGCTCCCTGGTGGTCATCGACGCGCTAGGCGAGGTGATCGACTGGCACGAGCGCGAGCTGATCCCCGCCGGAGCCACACTCAACGCCGACCCGCGCTGCCGCCTGGTCCACGGCGACTTCTTCGCCATGGCCGCCGGCGACCCGGGGCTCGACCCGCAGGAGCCGGGGCGCCGCTTCCACGCCGTCGTCGTCGACATCGACCACTCGCCGCGGCACGTTCTGCACCCGAGCCACGCGCCCTTCTACGAACCGGCGGGACTCCGGCGCCTGACGGAACTCCTGCACCCGGGCGGAGTCTTCACCCTCTGGTCGAACGACCCGCCGGACGAGGAGTTCACGGCCGCACTCGCCGACGCCTTCGCTGCGGCGCGCGCCGAGGTCGTCACCTTCCCCAACCCCCTCCAGGGCCGGGAGGCCGCCAACACCGTCTACGTCGCCACCACTGCGGCGCCCTGACCCCTGCCCCTCCGTTGATCTCGGAGATAGTGGGGTTTCGCGAGCGATTTTCACCCCGATATCTCCGAGATCAACGGAGGTAGGGGACGGCTCCGGCGCCCGGGGGGGCGGACTCCGGAGCCGTCGACCACGGTCAGCCCCGGCCCCGTACCCCGGCCGCACCCTCCGCCGCCGCGGCGGGTGCGGACAGACCGCCTGATCGGCCGATCAGTACCAGCCCCAGCGCGCCCACGGCGCCCAGGGCCGCCAGGGCGAGCCAGGGCACGGTGGCGGCGATCGGCGCACCGAACCCCAGCATCGCGCCGACCGCCAGGTTGCCCCCGGTGATCGCCAGGCCGGAGACCGTGTTGTACAGGCCGTAGTGCGTGGCGACCAGCCGCTCCCCGGACAGCCGGACGACCGTGTCCATCTCGAAGGGGTACACGAGCACACCGCCCAGCCCGAGGAGCGCCGCGGTGAGGAGCGCGGGCGCCACCACCAGTGCCACGGCGGGCAGGGGCGCCAGCCCCGCCGCGCGCACCGCCTCCCCGATGGGAGGGACGGCCAGCATGGGCAGGAACGCCGCCGCCATCACCGCCAACCCGCGCGGCAGCGCCTGGGCGGCGTCCCACCGGCGTTTGGCCCAGTCGGTGATGCGGACCTGCCCGGCGATCGCGACCAGCGCCGACACCGCGAACAGTGCGGCCACCGCGACGCTGCCGACATCGAAGCCGGGGCCGCCACCACTGCCCCCGCCTGCGCCCGCGCCCGTCGCCGCAACGGCGTCCTGCACCGTGAGCGGCAGCGCCAGGTAGATCTGGAAGTTCAGCACGTACGAACCGGCCATGGCGACGGTGAACACCACGAAGCCGCGGTTGGCCAGGACCACCCGCCAGTCGCCCAGCACCCCGATCACCCCGGCGCGCCGGTCCTCGGACACCTCCGCGTGCCGCGCGGGCAGCGCGCGGGCCTGCAGCACCGTCAGCGCGAGGAACAGCGCGGCGGCGACACCCGCCACGGCCCGGAAGTCGACCGCGATCAGGGCCATGCCGATGAGCGGGCCGATGAGGATGCCGGTCTGGTAGAAGACGTTGAACAGCGCGAACGCCTCCACCCGCCGCGGTCCGGCGTCGGCGGCGAGGTAGGCGCGCACAGCCGGGTTGAACAGCGCGCCGGCGAAGCCGGTCGCGGCCGAGGCCAGGAGCAGCACGGGCAGCGAGTCGGCGAACCCGAGCGCGGCGAACCCCACCGTCCGCAGCGCGCAGCCGGCCAGGATCGCCGGCTTGTAGCCGAGCCGGTCGGCGATGCTGCCCCCGACGAGGAACATCCCCTGCTGGGCGAGGTTGCGCACGCCCAGCACGAGACCGACCGCCCACACCGCCATGCCCACGCTGTCGGTGAGGTGGAAGGCGAGGTACGGCATGAGCATGTAGAAGGACGTGTTGATGGTGAGCTGGTTGATCATCAGCAGCCGCACACTGCCGTCGAAACCGAGGAACCTCCGCCAGGTGGTGATCACCGCCGCGCCTCCTCGGCGGAGGCCGCGAACGCGCGCGGGTCCACGACCCGGGCGCAGCGCGTCCACCGGGTCACCGTCCGGTCCCGGGTGTCGCCGATCTCGTCGGGTTCGTCGAGCGGCGCGCGACCGAGCACGCCGTGCTCACCGCAGTAGTCGTCGTTGAAGACGGTGTCGAAGTATCGGTGCGGCCCGTCGGGGAAGACCGCGACGATGCGTTCGGTGGCGGGGCGGGTGCGCGACAGCCAGCGGGCCACCGTGGCGACGGCGCCGACGCTCCATCCGCCGGTCGCGTAGTGGGACGAGGCCAGGACCCTGCAGGTGGCGACCGCCTGGGCCGGGTCGACCCAGTGCACCTCGTCGAAGGCGCCGTAGTCGACGTTGCGCGGGTGGATGCTGCTGCCGAGCCCGCGCATGATGCGGGTCCCGGCGGGCTGGCCGAAGATGGTCGAGCCGGTGGTGTCGACGCCGATGACCCGCAGGTGCGGGCAGAACGTGCGGAGGACGCGCGCGACCCCGGCGGAGTGCCCGCCGGTGCCGACCGCGACGACGAGCACGTCGATCCGCCCCACCTGGGCGATCAGCTCGTGGGCGAGTGGTCCGTAGGCGGCGACGTTGTCGGGGTTGTTGTACTGGTCGGGGCAGAACGCCGCGGGGTCGTCGGCGAGCAGCTCGGCCACCCGGTCGCGCCGTGCCTGCTGCCAGCCCCCGGTCGGGTGCGGTTCGGTGACGGTGTGGACCTCCGCGCCGTGGGCGGCCAGCAGCCGCGCCATCAGCGGTTCCATCCCGGGGTCGGTGACCAGGCGGACCGGGTGGCCGTGGGTGATCCCGGCCAGAGCGAGCCCGAGGCCCAGCGTGCCGCTGGTCGATTCGACGATCGCGGCGCCGGGCGCGAGCCGTCCGCGCTCGCGCGCCCGCTCGACCATGTAGAGGGCGGTCCTGTCCTTGATGCCGCCGGGGTTGTGCCCCTCCAGCTTGGCCCAGAAGCCCTGCCGGGTGTCGCAGAACGGTTCGCCGATCCACAGCATGGGGGTGTTGCCGACGACCCCGGCGGGGGTGTGCTGCGGCAGGGTCGGCGGCAGGGTGAGGAGGCGGCCGGGGCTGGTCGCGGGCATGGCCGCGCCAAGGGTGTGAGTACTCATGGGTGCCTGGGTCTCTTTCGACTCAGCGTGTCGGTGACGGGACACGTCGACGTCCATGGCCGTGCGCTCGGGGCACGGCGCATGGAGGAGAAGGGTGTGCGGGACAGGGAGTACGACCTTTTCCCGCACGGTGGGGACGCGCCGGGAAACCGGAAGTCCGGCGCCGTCCCGTGGCCCGGGTCACTCACCCGGGGAGCAGTGGAGGAGGGCTCGGCGACGGGCACCGAGGCCCGTCAGCCCGTCGAGTGGGGCGAGCACACACGGCTCGCCGGTCATCTAGACCCGCCAGGTACAGAGGGCCAGGAGAAGATGCGCGGCACGCCGCCGCCGCGTGCGTCGTTCACCGCGTGCGAGGAACGGCCGGACCGGGGCCGAAGGCGCCCACACCACGACGAGAACGGCGAGGCCGACGGCGAGCAGCAGTGACAGCGGGTTCGGGGTCGAGCCGCGCTGGTCCGCGTTGCCGTCCGTGGCGCCGACGCACTCATGGGCCTCCCCGGCCTGGTGTGCGCCGAACGTCATGGCATCGAGGGCCGGCCCCATGTTGGCGACGAATGTCGACGGCGCGGCGAGGGCGCCGTTGGACCCCTCGGACGGCGATGCGCCCACGCCCGATACCGACGCCGACCCCGTGGCCGACGGCGGCGCGTCGGCGGAGGCCATCTCCACGGCCGCCGCGGGGTGCCCGGCGGAGCAGAGCATGTGGAACACGACGGCGCACAGCAGCACCACGGCCAGTCGGCCGTATCGCGTGAGTGACGTCGTCATTACCCGCACGCGCCGCATCCTACATAACGAATAACGAGGCGGTATCGCGCCGATCACATTTCCGCGGTCGAATCGTCCGGGTAGCGGGGTGTTCACGCAGGTCGGCCGGTCCCGGCGAACTCTTGGAAGTTTTTCCGCCCCGGCCGGTGCCGGCCCTATTCGATCGGCACGTCCTCGAACTCCCCGAACGGCCCCGCGTCGAAGGTCACCGAACTCACCCCGGGCGGCGGGGCCGGCAGGTACAGGGACAGGTCGTTGGTGCCGTCCGGGTCCTTCAGCCAGGGGAAACCGGCCGCCTCCACGTAGTGCCGGTCGTCGCGCTTGCCCTCCTCGCCGATGCGCACGGCCCGGTAGACGACCCCGGTCTCCGGATCCACGGCGCTGAAGCCGGCGAACCGCGACCCCTGGTAGTCACCGTTTCTGAAGTGCGCGTCCGTCACGACGTTGAACTGGGTGTCGGAGGTGTTGGTGATCCGCAGGTTGGCCACCAGGTAGGCGCCGTCGCGGAAGAACGGCAGCACCTCCAGCTTGTAGGAGACGCGGCGGGTCGACGCCGTGCCGGTGCCGACGACCTCGCCGCCCGCCTCCTCGCGGAAGGGCGCGGGCGGGGCGACGGTCCCCTGCGCCCGGTCTTCGGACTTCTCGTCGGTCTCGGTGAGCTCGGTGGTCACGCGGGTCTCCTTGATCTTGTAGGAGATCTCCACGCGGCGGTTGCGGGCGCGGGCCTTCTCGTCGTCGCGCCCGCCCTCCTCGGCGATCGGCTCGGAGCTGCCGCGGCCCTCGGTTTCGTACTCGTAGTCGGAGCCGAGCTCGTCCTTGAGGAACTCGTGGACGGTCTCGGCGCGCTCCTCCGACAGCTTCCGGTTGTAGTCGTCGTCGCCCTTGCCGTCGGTGTGCCCGACGATGGTGATCGGCGGCTTCTCGGGGTCGGCGCGCTCGCGGGTCTCGGCCGCGACCTGCTTGAGGACGTCCTCGGCGTCGTCGGCCAGGTCGGCCTTGTCGAACTCGAAGAGCACGTCGGCGTTGAGCGCGACCTGCTCCTCGGTCGCCGAGGTGTCCTTCTGCACGGCGGTGCCCTCGGTGATGCCGTAGAGGTTCCAGCCGTAGCCGTCGGACACCTCGCCATCGTTCACCGGTACCACGACGGTGTCGCCCTCTTCGACGCGCCGGTAGCTCGGCGGCTCCTCGGTGGGTACCTCGCGCGGGCCGTCGGCGTCGGTGACCGGGATGCCGGTGAACGGCCCGGTCGTGCCGGGCGTGATGACGGTGATGCGCTCGACGCCGTCGGGCAGCCGCGGGTAGTGCGCCTCCATCTTGTATGCGGCGCCGCCGACGACCGAGCCCGGCAGCTCCGAGCCGATGAGGTCGCCGTCGTCGTGTGCGGGGTAGTAGAGCCGTTGCCCCACCGGGTCGACCAGCCAGACGTTGCTCGGGCTGCGGCCCAGGATCCCGCCGGAGTAGAACTCGGTGCCAGTACTGCCGCTGTCGTTGAGAGACATCGTGGTGAACCGGAGCACCGTGCGGTCCTCGTACCGCTCCACCGCGTCGACCTCGAAGGAGGCCTCGCGCTCCTGGAAGTTGCCGAACGTCCCCTCGCGGACGAACGGGCCATCGGAGTACTCCGGCGCCGCGTTCGGCGTCTCCTCGCCGTCCTCGTCGGGACCCGGGCGGTCCCTGTCCCCGACCAGGCCGCATCCGGTGGCCAGCAGCAGCCCGGCCGTGAGGACACCGCCCAGGCGGAGCGGTGTCGCGTGCAGGAGGTGTCGGGTCATGGGGGGCGTACTCCACAGGTCGGGGGATCGGGGAATGGGCGGGTGGCGATGCAGGTCCGGGCACGTGCCGTACAGCCACGCGACCGTACCGGCCGGCCATTCTCCGCGTCCAGTGGAAAAGGTGGCCGATCACGGACATCAAGTGTCCGCAATCGTTTCTAGGGTCAGGGCCATGGAATCCAGGGAGAACCCGATCACCCCGTTCCGGATCGACATCCCGCAGGCGGACCTCGACGACCTCGCACGGCGGTTGGAGCACACCCGCTGGCCCGAGGAGCCGCCCGGCATCGGCTGGGACCACGGGATCCCGGTCGGGTACCTCAGGGAGCTGGCGGAGTACTGGCGCACCCGCTACGACTGGCGGGAACAGGAGCGCAAGCTCAACGAACTCCCGCAGTTCACCACCGAGATCGACGGGCACGGCGTGCACTTCGTCCATGTCCGATCGCCCGAGCCGGACGCGGTGCCGATCGTGCTCACGCACGGCTGGCCGAGCTCGATCGTGGAGTTCCTGGATGTGATCGGCCCGCTGGCCGACCCCCGCTCCCACGGCGGCGACCCGGCGGACGCGTTCCACGTGGTGGTGCCGTCGCCGCCGGGCTTCACCCTGTCCGGTCCGACCCGCGAGACGGGGTGGACGGTGCGGCGGGTGGCCGAGGTGTGGGCCGAGCTGATGCGCCGCCTCGGCTACACCCGCTACGTCGCCCACGGCGGCGACTTCGGTGCGCTGGTCTCGCGCGAACTGGGGCTGATCGACGCCGACCACCTGGCCGCGATCCACCTCACCTCGGTCTTCTCCGCCAGTCCGGCACCTGAGGACGCCGACATGTCGGTCGAGGCGGAGCGGCGCAGCGTCGAGAAGGCCTACCGCTACGAGTACGAGCTCGGCGGGTACGCGGGGATCCAGGGCACCAAGCCGCAGCTGGTCTCCTACGGGCTCACCGATTCGCCGGTCGCCCAGCTGGCCTGGATCGCCGACGGGTTCAAGGACTGGACCGGCGCGACGAACGTACCCGAGGACGCCGTCGACCGCGACGCGCTGCTGACCAACGTCATGCTCTACTGGCTCACCGGAACCGCCGGATCATCGGCCCGGTACTACAAGGAGGGCATGGACACCTGGGGCGAGCCGGAACCGGACTCGCCGGTGCCGACCGCGGTCGGGGTGTTCCCGCACGACATCGCCCTGCCGATCCGCAGGCTCGCCGAGCGGAACCACAACATCGTCCGGTGGACCGAGTTCGACCGCGGCGGCCACTTCGGCGCGATGGAGGAACCCGCCCTCTTCACCGCCGACATCCGCGCCGCCTTCCGCGCGTTCCGTGAACCCCGAGGGGCCTGGGCGCCTGCGCTCTGAGGAGCGAGGTGCCCAGGCCCGGGGAGGGAGGTCGGGTTCAGCCGCGGATGACGGCCTTGGTGCGCATCAGGAACTCCGCGAGGTAGCGGTCGTGCGGGATGCCCGGTTCGAGCCAGTGGGTGGGGTGGTCGCCCAGGTAGACGTTGCTGATGGTCGGCTCCTCGACCAGCCGGTCGACCAGCTCCTCGGGTGCCCCGATGGCCGTGAGCACCAGGGTGTTCCGCAGCGGCGCGACACCGTCGGAGGGCGACCACGGGGCCACCCACACGCACGGGAAGCCGAGTTCCACGGCGAGCTGCGGGGCGTCGGGGCGGTCCACCTGGAAGACCGCGGGGCGGAGCACGGCGCTGCCGTCGCCGAGGTCGTCGGCGACACCGTCCCCGCCGAGCACCGCCCGGGCACCCGCCGCCCGGTCGAACAGGTACTTCTCGATGTTCGCGGCGGTCTCCGCGGGCTGTACCGGCAGTGCGGCGTCCGCGGACTCCGGGCGTCGGCTCGGGATCGAGGCGAGCCGCTCGGCCAGCGCCTCGGCGACCGGCGCCGGGTCGCCGTCGACGAACACGGCGGTGGTGTTGATGCAGCCGGTCCCGCCGTGCAGGGCGACCGAGTCGACGACGGTGTCGAGGTGGGAGCGCCAGTCGCCGCCGCTGAGCAGGATCTTCGATCGGCCCGGCCCTTGGGGCAGCACGGTCGGGTCGGCGGCGTACTTCGCGACGACGTCGTCTCCGCCGTAGACCATGGTCAGGTCGGCCCCGGCGACGATGTCGTCGGCGCCGGTGTGGTCGGTGGGCAGCAGGGCCACCGCGTCGGCTCCGAAGGCCGTCTCGCGCAGGGCGGCCACCAGGCGGTGCGGCGTGAACGGCTCGCGGCGCGAGGGGCGCACGGCGACGCGGTACCCCAGCGCCAGTGCCTCCAGCCACAGCGAGTGGACCCCGGGGTGGTTGGCGGGGGCGAGGACCGCGAAGACGTCGCCGCGGCGGGTCCACAGCGCCCGGCCCCGGCGGGTGAGCGGGTCGCGCCAGTTCTCGACCGCGGCCTCAGGGCGGGCGCAGCGCGTCGACCGGTGGGCCTCGGCCGCGGCCTGGGCGGTCCGCAGGGTCGCGGCGCGCACACCCGGCAGCGGCATCCCGGAGACCCGGCTGACCAGGCGCTCGTACTCTTCGACCGTCGTTCCCGCGACGGTGGCGGTGGCGAAGGCACGGCCGGCTTCGGCGAGCGCCGCAGCGCGCTCGTCGGCGGTGAGGGCAGGGGCCGCGCGCAGCGCGCCGATCGCCCGGTTGACGTACAGGCGCGGCACCTGGCTGAGCTCGGCCACGGGCGTTCCGGCGACGTCGGTGACGGTGAGCCGGTTGCGCGCCCGGTAGGGGCCGGTGGGCGACAGGGCGTCGAGCTGGACGGGTTCGGTGGTCGGGTCGGCCATCAGTACACCCCCTCGATGACGGGCTGGTCGCCGAAGACGGCGACCGGTGCGACGTCGGCGACCGAGTCCCCCACGTGGCCGGCGGGCGGCTCGACGCGCACGGCGGTGTCGCGCTCCAGGTTGTTGGGCAGCAGCATCGCCCGGCTGACGTGGTTCATGACGACCTGCCCGCGCTCGCCGTAGGCGACCGGCTTCCCGGTGCCGGGGTCGACGACGGAGAAGGTGACGTGCGGGGAGAAGGTGTCGAACGTGCACAGGTCCTCGTCGGCGAGGCCGGCCCGCTCGACGGTCCCCGACAGGATCATGGTGCTGCCGTAGTTGCCCCACACGTCGACGTCGGGCAGGACTTCGGTGCGCAGCAGGTGGCGGGTGTCGGCGTCCATGTGGGCGCCGCCCCACATGACGACCTGGACCCGGTCGTTGACGAGCTTGGCGACGCGGTCGTCGCGGACGAGCCGTTCGAGCAGCGGGGGCGTGGTGATCAGGGTGCCGACGGACTGGGTTTCCAGCACGTCGCGGGCCTGGGCGACGAGGTGGTCGGCGTAGCGGTCGGCCTCGTCGTGGCGGCCGTCGGCGATGCACTTCTTCACCCAGCGCGGGTCGAGGTCGACGAGGTACGGCACGCCCCCGCGGCGCCGCGCCATGCGTCGTGTCCACTCCCCGAACATGTGCGGGCCGGTGGGGACGACACCCAGCCAGTTGACGCCGCGGGGGTGTCCGCGGGCCTCCATGTGGAGCTCCTGCCAGTCCTCGGTGCGGGCCATCCATTCGTCGAAGAAGGGGAGCCGCTTGGGGGTGCCGGTGGTGCCGCCGCTCTCGAAGACGCCGACGAACGTGGCCGCGCCCTCGTAGCCTTTGGGCACCAGGTCCCCGGTGGGGACGTGGCGGAACTCGTCGACGACGTTGGGGAAGAGCCGCAGGTCGTCGAAGGTGTGGACGTCGCGGATCGGGTCGAAGTCCAGCGTCTTGGCCCGTTGCAGCCAGTAGGGGGACCCGGTGCGGGGGCTGAAGTGCCAGCGCATGGCGGCTTCGATGAACTCGGTGGGGTCCGGGGGGTCGGCGAGTGGGAAGTCCAGGACGGGGTCCGGTGCGAGTGCCATGATCATCCTCTCGACGGGCGGGTCCGCGCGCGGCGAGCCTGGGGGTGGACGCACGCGAGCGGGCGAGCCGATGATGTACGTCGAGAATATGTTTACAAGTCTGGAAAGTAAAGAAAATGAGCCCGACGGATTCCGCCCGACCTGAAGGGGGAGCCCTGAGACCCGACGACCGATCAGCGACCGGGCGCGACGACGCCCCCGGCCGACACGGAGGCGCGACCGAGGCGGCGTCGAGCCGCGACCGCGGCCGCCCGCGCGACCCGGCGATCGAGGCGGCGGTGCTGAAGGCCGTCCGCCACCGCCTCGCCCTGGACGGCTACGCGCGCATGAGCATCGCCGACGTCGCCGCCGACGCCGGAGTCACCCGCCCCACGATCTACCGGCGCTGGCCGACCAAGCTCGAACTGGTGACGGCCGCCGTCGACTACGCCCTCACCCGGTTCGCCCCGCTTCTTCCGCCCCCCGACGACGACCGCTCGGCCTTCGACGACCTCGTCGGCCTGCTGCGCATCCTCAACGAGGCGATGACCAGCCCCGACGGCGGCTTCGACATGATCAGCGCGGTTCTGGCCGAACGCCGCCAGACCCCGGAGCTGACCGCGATGATGCGCGAACACGGCATCGAACCCCGCCACGCCCTGCTCGAATCGGCACTCCGCCGCGGCCGGGAACGCGGCGAACTGCGCGCCGACCTCGACACCGACATGCTCGCCACCATGCTCCAGGGCAGCCTGCTCCAGTCCTACCTGCGCACCGGCGAGTTCGACCCCGACCTCCCGCACCGCATCGTCACGACGATCCGGCCGGCCATCGCCGCCTCCTGACGCCCCCTCCGCGCCGACCTCGGCGAGGTGCACCGGATACCTGCGAATATTCGGTGCACGTCGCCGAGATCGAAACGCCCCACCTCGGCCTGGAGCTGCGCTGGGACCGCATCCGGCGGCTCCCTTCCGGGTCCGGCGCGCGGTGGGCGGGGGAGGTGGGTCGGACGGGTCACGGCACGGCACGGCACGGCACGGCGCGTGGGCCGACGGCCCGCGGTCGAGGGCAGAGCGCCGGACTAGACCCGGATGACGCAGAGGGAGAGCAGGAGGCGGGTTCCGCTTCGAGGGCGTAGCCGTCGCCGCAGGAACCGGTTGAGCGGTCCGGTCCGCGGAGGAACCGCCCAGGCCGCCGGGATCAGCGCCGCGCCGAGGGCGAACCACAGGAGTGCGGAGGACGGGCCGATGCGGTTGTCCCCGCCCAGCGCCGCGCCGCCATCGCAATGGGGGCCTTCGGCGTGCTCATGCCCGTCGCCCGCGGGGGCACCCGCGGACTCGGCCGACTCCGCGGTGGCGTGCGCGCCCTGCGTGGAGGGTGCGCCGACCGCGGCCTCGGCGTGGCACGTGGACTAGAGCAGTGCGACGGAGACCAGCAGCGCCGACAGCAGCCCTCGGGCCAAGGGCCGCCGTAGCACTGTCACGGTCTGCGCGAACACGAGGCGAAGAATACACAACGGACATGTGGGGCGCGTGTGTCCTACGGGACTTTCGTCGGAGACCACAACGCCCAGCGGCGTCCCCTCTCACCCCGGTCACCCCCGTCACCGCAGGTCCGCGCGGCCGGGATACTGGGGGACCAATGGTCCGATCAGGGATGGGCGAGCGCGGGTCGTCGGCGATGACGACCCGGCCCGGAGTGCGCGCGGCGGCGTTCGCGGCCTTCCTGGCGGCCGCCGTCGTGATCGGCCTGCATGACCCGGATCTCGCCGTACTGACGGAGTGGATCGATGCGGCGGGCGCGGCCGCGCCGCTGCTGTATCTCGTCGGATATGTCGCGGCCGCGCTGGTCTTCGTCCCGCGCCCGCTGCTGAACGCGATGGCGGGAGTCCTCTTCCCCGCGTGGCTGGGCGTGGTGGTGGCGCTCGCCGGTGGCGTCGTCGCCGCCTCGGCGCAGTTCGCACTGGCCCGCCTGCTGGCCGCGGACGCCATCGCTGCGCGCCTACCGCCCACCGTCGTCGCGCGGCTCGACCGCCTCATCGACCGCAACGGCCTGCTCGCGGTGGTCCAGTTGCGCCTGCTCCCCGTCGTCCCCTTCGCGGCGGTCAACTACGGTTTCGGGCTCACCGGGATCGGATCCGCGGTCTTCGTCCTCGGCACCGCGCTGGGAAGCCTTCCGGCGACCGTCGCCTTGGTCCTGCTCGGTGACACGGCCACGGACCCGCTGTCGCCGGGCTTCCTGATCTGCGTGGTGCTCTTCGCGGTGCTCCTGGTCGCGAGTCGGGTCGTCGGCAGGGTGGCCGACGGTCCGCGCCGCAATTCCCCAGATCAACAGGCTGTGGAAGGGGAACGGCCCCAGCCAGGAGGCAAAGGCGACAAAGCGCCGTAGTGCCGCGGCTCTGGCGGATTCAATAACTTATCGGCAACCCTGTTACTCGCGGGTACATTTCGGTGCTGCGGCGACGCTAGGATCATTCCACCTTCTCCCCGGGACGCGCCGCATGGGATGAGGACCCCGCGAAACTCCTCCCCATACCCCGCACGGCCGTGCCCTGGGATTTTTCCCCACGTTCCCCGTTACGGGATCCGAATGTCCCTGGGATGGAATCAATGCGTTCACACCCCCTTCGGTGGCTCGCCGCCGCCGTGGCCCTGAGCCTGCTCGCGAGCGCCTGTTCGCCGGATGACGGCTCCGCGGACTCCCCCACATCCCCCGAACTCACCGAGGTCAGCTCCCGCGCCGACGAGGAGCTGCCCGTCGCCCCTGGCCACGCGGCGCTCGCCCGCACCACCGACGAGGAGACCTCCTTCGCCGGCGAGGTCGCGGTCGACGCCTACGACCCGGACGGCCGGACCGCCACCATCGCCGCCCCCGACGGCACCGTCGACCTCAAGGAAGGCGACGTGGTGGCGCTCACCCCCACCGCGAACCTCCCCGACGGCGCGCTGTTCAAGATCGCCGAGGACGCCGCAGCCACCGCCGGCGGGACGCAGGTCGCCACGGAGGAGGCGACCATCGTCGACCTGCTCGGCGACGCCGAGGCAAGCGTCCGCGGCGAAGTGGACAACATCGAGGTCACGCCGCTCGTCGGCGGCGTCGCAGCGCACACCGACGGCGGATTCGACCCGCCGGAGGAGCCGAAGGGCGAAGCGACCTCGGCCGACGAGCTGATCCCCGAGGCGGCGGCGGGTTCCGGCAGCGGCTCCGGCGCCGGGTCGGAGTCCGAAGGGGAGTCCGGCGGTGACACCGCGCCCGACACCGGCGAACCCCGGTCCGGGCCGAGCGCAAAGCCCGAGGCCGACGAGGCCGACAAGTCCGAGTCCACGGAGGAAGCGCCGGAGCCCGGCGCGGCCACCGACGACAACTCGGGCGCCGAGGACGCGGCCAAGGACAAGGAAGAGGGAGCGGCCTCCGAGGAGAAGTCTCCGGACGAGGAGAAGAAGGACGACGAGGCGAAGGAAGAGAAGAACGCAGCGGAGAAGAACAAGGAGGACGACACCGGCGCCGACGCGGCCGGGAACGGCGACGAGAACGACGACAAGAACGACGGGAAGAAGGCCGACGACGCGCAGCACGAGGCCGCGGACGACTCCGGTGCCGATGACACGTCGGACAAGGCGGACAAACCGACCAAGGGCGGCGACGGCAACGGGCGGCTGACCGTCCCGTCCCCCGCCGAGCACTCCCTCGTGCGCCCCGAGGCGCGGCACGACTGGCAGACCCTCGCGCTCGAACTCGACCTGGAACTGCCGGACTGGGTGAAGGCCACCGACCAGAGCGAACCCACCCTCAAGGGCTGGGTCGAATACACCCCCGAACTCCTCTTCGAGTACCAGCGGCGCAGCTGGATCGACCCGCGCCCGGAGCGGGCCACCATCGGCCTCGGCGGCGCCTACGACTACGGCTGGCAGGTCCACGGCGAGATCTCGGGCACCCACCGGGCACAGAAGGTGCCGTTCGCGGAGGTCCGCCTCGACCGCACCCTGGTGGTCGCGGGCTTCCCGATCGTGGTGTCGGCGGACATGACGTACTACTACACGATCACCGCCGACGGCGCCGTCACCATCGACGTCGACGCCCGCACCGTCGGCTCCTGGGCCGCGGCCGGAGTCTACGAGAAGAGCGCCGGCTGGGACACCGTCAACGAGGTCGTGCAGAACGCGGCCGACTCCACCCACATCAACGGCGCGGCCGACCTCAACGCGGGCGTCGGGGTCGACGCCGAGATCGCGCTCTACGGCTCGGCCGGTGTCGGCGCGGAGTTCAACCCCTACATCCGGGCCGATGTCGCCGCCGAGATCGACGACCGCAAGGCCGACTACGACGTGGCCCTGTACGGCGGCCTGGACCTGCGGGTGCAGCTCTTCCTCACCCTGCGGATCCTGGGCATCACCCTGATCGACGAGCACCTCGACATGGTGCGCCTCCACCGCGAATGGGTCCTGGTCCACACCTCCGACCTGGTCTCCCTGGACGCCTCAGCCTGACCGACCGGTGGGCGGGCCCACCATCGCCCGCCCACCACGCGAATCCCCCCGGCCGGACCGCCCCCAGCGGCCCGGCCGGGGGCGCGATCCGCACGGCCGAGCGAGTCCCGAAAAGCGGCGAGCGGCGGCGTCCGCATCGGGTAACAATGGGTGGTGATGTCCGCCGCAGCAGACCCCAGGACGGCCACCCCGGACGACGCCCCGGAGCAGCCGTCCCGCCATCGCCCCTTCAGCTACCTCACCGCCCCCAACGCCCCCCTGTACCGGGCGGTCATGGGCGTGTTCGTGCGCGAGAAGGAGCGCTACACCGTCCACCTGCGCCCCGAGGAAGTGCACCGGCTCCTGCCCGACGCGCACCGCCCCGACGAGCCGGACACCGTGGTCGACGCGCTCGACCGGCTCACCGAGTGGGGCAACCTGCGGCCCGACCCCGACACCACCCGGGTCACCGCCGTCGAGGACTTCTACCGGCGCCGCTACATCTACCAGCTCACCCGTGAGGGCGAGGCCGTCGAGGAGGCCCTGGCCGCCTACGACGCCGGACTCGGCCGGCGGGGCGCGCTCCAGGCCGTCGCCCTCGCCGACATCGAAGCGCGGCTGCGCGAGCTCCTCGCCCACACCCGGCAGGAATCCCCCGACGCGGCCGTGGTCCACCTCGCCCTGCGCGACCTCGCCGGCCGGTTCGGCGACCTGGCGGACAACGCCCGCGCCTTCATGGGCTCGCTCCAGCGCACCATCGACCTGCACGACGCCGACGTGGCCGCGTTCCTCGCGTACAAGGACCGGCTGATCGGCTACCTCGAACGGTTCATCGGCGACCTGGTCGTCACCGGGTCCGCCGTCGCCCGCCTCCTAACCGAGCTGGAGCGGCCCGGCCTCGACGGCGACCCGGCCGTCGACCGGCTCCTGCGCATCGCGGCCGAGCGCGACGCCGAGGACGCCGCACCGGACGGCCCCGGCACCACCGACCCGGCGGCCCGTCCGGACAGCACCGCACTCGCCGCCGCCCTCGACCTGTGGCGGGGACGCTGGGACGGCCTGCGCGGCTGGTTCCTCCACTCCTCCGGCCACGAACCCCAGGCCAAGCTGCTGCGCTCGGCCGCCCACAGCGCCATCCCGCAGCTGCTCGCCGTCGTCTCCGCCCTCAACGAACGCCGTTCCGGCCGCTCCGACCGCTCGGCGGACTTCCGCGCGCTCGCCCGCTGGTTCGCCGCAGCCCCCGACGACGCCTCCCGGCACCGCCTGTGGCGCACCGCCTTCGGCCTCTACCCCGCCCGCCACCTCACCGTCGACGCAACCACCCTCGACGCCCGGCAGGCCGACCCGGTGCCGCCGAATACCCCCTGGGCCGAGGCGGAACCCCTTCGGATCAGCCCCCAACTGCGCAAGACCGGCACCTACGAGCGCCGCGGCAAGCCCAACAGGATCACCGACCGCACCGCAGAGCGGCGCCACCTCGCCGAGCTCAACCGCAAGCAGGCCGAGGAGATCGCCGCCGCACGCGCCCGCCTCGACACCGGCGGCCCGATCCGCCTCTCCGACATCGGAGAGCTCGACCCCGCTGCCTTCGGCCTGTTCCTCGGGCTGCTCGGCGACGCCCTGTCCACGTGGCGGCCCGGCACGACCCACACCGTCGCCACCAGCAACGACGGCGGAATGGCGATCCGCATGCGCGTCCTGGACAGCGGGGGGACCGCCGAGATCCGCACCCCGCACGGCGTGTTCCGCGGCCCCGACCACCTCGTCGAGATCACCGACGTGGACGGGCGCGCGGCCGAGGAAGCCTATGGGCAGGAGGCCCCGGGGACATGAGCCCGACACGCGCCCCGCTGGAGGAGCGCAACCGCGAACAGCGCCGCGCCGAGATCCGCCGCGCCGCCCGCGCCCTGCTGCGCGAACCGCTGCTGCGCGGCGAGGGCCGCACCGCCGACGACTTCCGGCTGGTCCGGCAGTACGCCCGCGAGCTGCGCGAATGGTTCGACCGCAACACCGGCTGGCCGCTGCAGGTCGACAGCGAGATCGCCCGCCTGCGCAAGTCCCCCGGCGACGTCCACGTCTCCACCCACGCCGCCCGCGAGACCGGCGGAGCCAAACTGCCCTTCACGCGCCGCCGCTACGTCCTGTTCTGCCTGGCACTGGCGGTTCTGGAGCGGTCCGAGAAGCAGATCGCCCTCGGTCGGCTCGCCTCGAACATCGTGCTGGAGGCCGCGGAACCCTCCCTCGCCGGAACCGGCATCGCCTTCACCCTCGAAGACCGCGGCGAGCGCACCGACCTCGTGGCCGTCGTCCGGCTCCTCATCGAGCTGGGCGTACTCGGCCGCGTCGCCGGACACGAGGAGGACTACGTCCGCGACACCGGCGACGTCCTCTACGACGTGCGGCGCCGCGTCCTGGCCGGGCTGCTCACCGGCCGCACCGGGCCCTCCATGATCACCGCCGAACCGTTCGAGGAGCGGCTGGCCGCCCTGGCCGCCGACCCGGCGCTCGACGCCATGGACAGCGACGACCTGCGCAACCGCTCCCTGCGGCATGCGCTGACCCGCCGCCTCCTCGACGACCCCGTCCTCTACCACGCCACCCTCACCGAGGCGGAGGCGCACTACCTGACCAGCCAGCGCGCCGCGATCACCACCCGGATCACCGAGCTGACCGGCCTGGTCGCCGAGGTCCGCGCGGAGGGGATCGCCATGGTCGACCCCGACGACGACCTCACCGACGTCCGGATGCCGGAGCAGGGCACCCACGGCCACATCACCCTCCTGCTCGCCGAGCGCCTGGCCGCCGACGGCACCGCGCCCGTCCCGCTGGCCCGCCTCGAAGCCGACATCCGCGAACTCGCCCGAACGTACGGCGGCTACTGGTCGAAGACCGCCAGAGAACCGGGCGCCGAACGCGAACTCGTGGCGCGCGCCGTCGAGAAGCTCGCGGCGCTGTCCCTCGCGGAGACCGGCACCGACCCGGCGACCGGAGAACCCACCATCGCCCCGCTCCCGGCCCTGGCCCGGTACGCGGTCGGCGAGCCCGTGGTCCGCACGGCAGGGACATCGCGACCATGATCCCATTCCCCCACCGCAGCCCCCACCCTTCCGATGATCTCGGAGATATTGGGGTCTCACGGCCGATTTTTACCCCAATATCTCCGAGATCATCGGAAGGGTGGGCGGACGTGGAACCACCAGCGCAACGACGGCGGCACGACAGGGAGCAGCGGCGATGACGGAGACTCGGACCGACTCGGCGCAGACGGGACCGGCGCCGACACCGCACGCCCTCGCCCCCGCGCCCGGCCTCCCGCACCCGGCCCTGGACCGCTGGCAGCCGCTGCGGATCGGCCTGGTCGACATGTTCTACTACGAGACCGAGGAGTTCTGGTTCCGCGACGGCCGCCTGCTGCTGCGCGGCAACAACGGCACCGGAAAGTCCAAGGTCCTCGCCCTCTCACTGCCGTTCCTCCTCGACGGCGACCTCGCGGCGCGCCGGGTCGAGCCCGACGGCGACCCCAAGAAGCGCATGGAGTGGAACCTGCTGCTCGGCGGCGAGCACCCGCACCCCGAGCGCCTCGGCTACACCTGGATCGAGTTCGGCCGCCTCACGGACAACGGCACCCCGGAGTTCCGCACGCTCGGCTGCGGACTCAAGGCGGTGAACGGCCGCGGCATCGCCCGCAACTGGTTCTTCGTCACCCGCCAGCGCGTCGGCGGGCCGGGCGAGACCGGGCTCCGGCTCGTCAACGACGCCCGCACCGCGCTGACCCGGGACCGCCTCGCCGACGCCCTCGGCGAGCACGGCAGGCTGTACGACGCCGCCCGCGACTACCGCAGGGCCGTCGACGAGGAGCTCTTCGGCCTCGGAGAGGACCGCTACAAAGCCCTGGTCGACCTGCTGATCCAGCTCCGCCAGCCGCAGCTGTCCAAGCGCCCCGACGAGGCGGCGCTGTCCCGCGCCCTGACCGAGGCGCTGCCGCCCATGGACCAGGCCGTCGTGGCCGACGCCGCCGACGCGTTCCGCAGCCTCGACGAGGAACGCGACGAACTCAGAGCCATGCAAGACGCAAAGGATGCCGCCGCGCGGTTTCTGCGGCACTACCGGGCTTATGCCCGCGTGGCGGCGCGCCGCAGGGCGCGGGCGCCCCGCGAACGGAATTCCGAGTACGAGCGGCTGCGTGAGGAGCTGCGCGGTGCCGAGTCGCGGCGCGAGCAGGCGCAGCAGTTGGTGGCCGAGGCGGAGACCGAGCTCACGGAGCAGCGCGAGCGCAGCCTCCGCCTCGGCGCGGAGAAGGAGGCCCTGCGCGCGGGGCCGGAGGCGCGCAGCGCCCGCGAACTGGAGCAGGCCGCCGAGACGGCGCGCCGCACCGCGGGGCACCGGGACTCGGCCGCCAAGGACGCCGAGCGTGCCACGGGCGAGCTCGCCCGCGTCGAGCGGGGTCTGCGGGCGGCGGAGGCACGCAGCGCCACCGCCGCCACCGCCCTGGACACGGTGCTGGGTACGACCCGGGAGCGGGCGCGGTCCGCCGGGATCGACGAGCACCGCGTCGAGGTCGAGGGCCCCGTTCACGCTCTCGTCGCCGCCGACGCCCCCGACGGCGCCCCCGCTGCACCGGGTGGCGGATCGGACCAGGTCCGGCGCGCCGCCGAGGCCCTCGCCGACCGCCGCGAGCGCGCCCTGTGCCACGTCGAAGAACTCCTCGCCGCACTCGACGGGGCCGAGCGGAGCCGGCTGTCCGCGGAGGAACGGCTGACCGAGGCCGAGGAGCAGCTGACCGACCGCGAAGAGCAGAGAACCCACGCCGAACAGGCCCTGGAACAGGCCTCCACCGGGCTGGTCGCGGCCGTGCGCGACCACCTGGCCGTGTGCTCGGAGCTGCGCCCGGCCGACCCCGAGGGCCTGCTCGACCGGCTCCAGGACTGGACCGGTCGGCTCGACGGGCCGAACCCGGCGCGCGCCGCCGCCGAGGAGGCGGTCCGCCAGGCGCACGGCGTCCTGGCCGACTCCGCCGCACAGCTCCGCGTCGAGCGTGGCCGCCTCGTCCGGTCCCGTGACGAGCTGCGCGCCGAACACGACCGGTTGCGCGAGGGCGGACAGTCCGCCCCGCCCGCGCCCTACACCCGCGACACGGCCGCGCGCGACGGGCGCCCGGGGGCGCCGCTGTGGAAGCTGGTCGACTTCCGTGACGGTGTCCCCGAAGCCGAGCGCGGCGGGCTGGAAGCCGCGCTGGAGGCATCGGGGCTGCTCGACGCCTGGGTGGCGCCGGACGGCACCGTCGAGCACGCCGACACCCACGACGCCCTCGTGGTGCCGGGGGATCCCGTCGGCGGGACCTCGCTGCGCACCGCCCTGCGGCCCGCCATCGACCCGGGCGACCCCCAGGCGTCGGCCGTCGCCCAGGAGGCCGTCGAGCGTGTCCTGGCCGCCATCGGACTGGGGGAGGCCGACGGCAGTCCGGGAGCCCCCGCCGCCACCTGGGTGACGCCGACCGGCGCCTTCCGCATCGGCGCGCTGCGCGGCCAGTGGACCAAGGAGCACGCCGAATACCTCGGCGAAGGTGCCCGCGAAGCCGCCCGCCGGGCGCGGATCACCCAGATCGAGGCCGAGCTCGCCGACCTCGGCGCGCAGATCGCCGAGCTCGACTCCGACCTGCACCGGATCGCCCGGCGCACCGACGCCCTCGACCGCGAGTTCGCGGAGTTCCCGCGCGACGACGAGCTGAGCGCGGCGCACGCCCGCCTCGCCGAGGCCCAGCGGCAGTTCGAGGGGATGCGGCAACGCCGCGAAGAACTGGCCGGCACCGCGGCCCGCCGCGCCCAGGAGGCGCGCCAGGCCCAGGGCCGACTCCACCAGGAAGCCGAGGACCTGCGGCTCCCGACCGACGCCGACGTGCTGGGTCGGCTGCGCGGGGCGCTGGTCGACTACCGGATCTCCCTGGCCGACCTGTGGCCGGCGGTGCGCGAGCGCCGCGACGCCGAGGCCGACGAACGGGAGCGGCGCGCAGACGCCGAGCGCCACCGCGACCATGCCCAGGACCTCGCCGAACGCGCCGAGACCGCGCGCGAAGAGGCGGCCGGTGCGGCCGAGCACTTCGAGACGCTGCGCGCCACCGTCGGCGCCGCCGTGGCCGAACTCCAGCGCCGACTGGAGGAGAACGACGTCGCGCAGAAGGACTGCCGGGAACGCCAGGACACGGCGCGCAAGCGGCACACCGCCGCCATCGAGGACCGGGGGCGCGCCGAGGGCCGCATCGAACAGCTCCAGGACGACATCCGGACCGCGGAGGCGTCGCGCGCCGACGCCATCGCGGCGCTGCGGCGCTTCGCCGCGACCGGGCTGCTCGGTGTCGCCCTCCCCGACCTGGAGGCGCCGTCGGTGGACACGGAGTGGGCGGCGCGGCCGGCCGTGGAACTCGCCCGCGCGATCGACGCGGGCCTCGCCGAGACGGACGACGCCGACAACGCGTGGGAGCGGGTGCAGAAGCGGCTTTCCGAGGAGCTGAACACGCTGCGGGACACCCTTTCGGCCCGCGGCCACCAGGCCACCGCGCAGTCGATGGAGGACGGCATGGTCGTCCGGGTGGTCTTCCAGGGGCGCGAGCGCGAGGTGCCGGGGCTCGTGGACGACCTGGCCCGGGAGGTCGAGGAGCGCGAGCGCATCCTGTCGGCGCGGGAACGCGAGATCCTGGAGAACCACCTCATCACCGAGGTCGCCGGGACCCTGCAGGAACTCATCCTGGCGGCCGAGCGGCAGGTCGCGGACATGAACACGGAACTGGAGCACCGGCCCACCAGCACCGGGATGCGGCTGCGGCTCGTGTGGCGCCCCTCGAAGAAGAACGCCCCGCCGGGGCTGGAGGCGGCCACCGCCCGGCTGCGCCAGGACCGGGAGGCGTGGGCGCCCGACGAGCGGGAGGCCATGGGGGCGTTCCTCCAGGCCCAAATCGAGCGGGTGCGCTCCGGCGACCAGAGCGGCGGCACCTGGCTGGAGCACCTGACCGAGGCGCTCGACTACCGGTCGTGGCACGAGTTCGGCGTCGAGCGGCACCGCAACGGGGAGTGGAAGAGCGCGACCGGCCCGGCGTCCGGCGGCGAGCGGGTGCTGTCGATGTCGGTCCCGCTGTTCGCCGCGGCGTCCTCCCACTACGCCAGCGCGGGCAACCCGCACGCGCCCCGGCTGATCACCCTCGACGAGGCGTTCGCGGGCGTGGACGACGACGCCCGGGCCAAGTGCCTGGGGCTGCTGGCCAAGTTCGACCTGGACGTGGTCATGACCAGTGAGCGCGAGTGGGGGTGCTACCCGGAGGTGCCGGGGCTGTCCATCGCCCAGCTGTCCCGGGTGGACGGCGTCCCGGCCGTCCTCGTCACACGCTGGGAGTGGGACGGCCACCGGCGGACCCGGGCCGAGGAGCCGGCGCCGACCCTCGACGCAGCAGCGGCCGAAGTCACGGCAACGCCCGTGCCCGGTGGCGACGACGAGCAGGCGGCACTGTGGCCATGAACCGACCACCGTCTCCCGACGGCTCCCCGGCTACCTCTGCCGCCGGGGACCTGTCGGCGCCCGCCGACACCGCCGCGGACCCGATCCCCGCCACCGGCGCTGGGGAATCGGCCGCGGACCCGACTCGTGCCGACGGCGTTGGGGAAACGGTTGCGGACTCACTCCTCGCCACCGGCGCCACTGGGGAGTCGAACGCGAGCCCCGCCCCCGCCGTCCACACCGCTGTGGATACAGCCTCGGCCGTCGACCGCCCCCGGCTCGATCGCCTCCTCGGCCATCCCGACCTGCGTTGGCTGGTCGACCGCGTACGTCTCCGTCTGGAGCGGGGGGAAGAGCCCACAGGGGTCATCGCCCTCTCCACCGCCACCCCCGACCAGCGCGCCGCTGCCCAGCGCCTGCTCGGGCGGCCGCAGAAACCGGGGCGCTCGCTGCGCGTCTCCCTCGACGCGGTGGACGAGGTGCTCCGGCGGTCCGGGATCAGCCCGAACGGCCTGGCAGCGGCGATCGAAGCCCTCACCGGCCCGATCCAGGTCCGCGCCGATGCCGAGGAGGCCGAAGCGCGGGCATGGGAAGAGGCATTCACCCCGCTGGCCAAGGCCTGCGCACCGCGCCCCGAACTGACCTCCTGGTACCAGGAACTACGCTCCTCGGGCCTGGTCCGCCGCCTGCTCGGCGATGCGGCGTCGGCGGCCCCACAGCTGGCCGTCCTGGCCGGGGTCGTCAGCTCCCTACCGGCCGACGGGATCGGCCTGGGCACCTTCGCGGCCCGAACCTGCGGCGACGCCCACGCCCTCGACGACGGCCGCCCGCTGAGCACACTCGCTCTCGGTGCCGCCCGCGCCCTCACAGGCACACCGGCGGGCAGCGGCGCGGAGTGGCGCCGCGAGGCATGGGCGGCCGTCGGCCTACTCAAGGACGACCTGTCAACCACAGTCCTGACCATCGGCCTTCCGGGCGACACGTCCACGGCAACGGGCCGGGCCTTGGCCGCACTGCACGAGACCGGCCAGCCGTCGGTCCTCACCCTCCGCCAACTGGCCAATGACCCACCACACCCGCTCCCCGCCGGGACACCCGTCCACATCTGCGAAAACCCGGCCGTGGTCGCCGCGGCAGCCGATCACCTCGGCTCGAATTGCCCGCCCTTGGTCTGCACCCAGGGCCAGCCCAGTGCCGCAGCCGTCACCCTGCTCCGCCTCCTCGCGGACAACGGCGCCGACCTCCGCTACCACGGCGACTTCGACTGGGGCGGCATCCGCATCGCCAACACCCTCCTCCGCCGTGTCCCTTGGTACCCGTGGCGCTTCTCAGCCGCCGACTACCAAGCAGCGGCAACCACCAACCATGGCACCCCCCTGACCGGCACTCCCACCCCCGCCGACTGGGACCCCACCCTCGCCCCCAGCCTCCACAAGACCGGCCTCCGCATCGAAGAAGAAAGCGTCCTCGACCGACTTCTCGACGACCTGAGCGGCATCCGCATCTGAGGCGCCATTGACGCTTCATGCCATCCGTGTGTCCTCGGCCTGGCGCCGGGTGAACAGCCCCATCCCTCCTTGCCCCTATCGACAACGAGGACAAGAGCTGGCGCGTGTGACATGACTGCGTTATATAGCGCTAGCGCGACGAACTGCAGCTCCTGACTGATCCATCCCTGGGAAGTGTTTGTCAGCGCTGTACAAGGCGGTGCTCAAGGAAGGCGGCGGTATGTGAGTCTCCGTCACACACGGAAGGATTCGCCTCATGGGCCACGCGAGCTCCACGGAGGATACGGGGTTCGGTGTACAGGGGACAGGTCATTTTCCCACCGGAATCGTTCAGAATTCAATCATAAGTTAGAAGGTCAGCGGTTGCCGACGCCTCCGATTCTGTCGGAGGTTTCGCTTAGCCTTAGTGGACGTGCATCTCAACTGCAAGGCGGGGAGCCAGATGGCAGAACAGCTCACCTCTCCGATCGCGACGGGCGGGGCAGGAGTCGTCTTCGAGTACCGTGTGGCGGCAGTGATGTTTAGCCGACTCTTGCGCGGCGCCCACATCCCACTCGGCCCCCAGCTACCGCTTACGCATGTGGCCCTCCAACAGCGTAACGACGGCTACCCCTTCGACGACATTGTGGCCTACGCCGAGCCCACTGAGGAATCCCCGCGTATCCAGATCCAGGTTAAGCGGAACATCCAGGTGAGGGGGCAGAACGCCGAGTTCGTCAAAGTGATGACGGCTGCTGCTGACGTGTGCCGGACACACACGTCGGAGATCGCCAACGGTTCTCTTCTTATGGGGCTGGCAGCTTCAGCACCCGCTAACGAGCTAGCGGCCCTCGCCGAACTAACGGAGATGGCGCGGGCACACGCCGACGCCGAAGGTCTGGGCAGCCTGCTCCGCGAGGGAGTCACCAATAAAAGCCTGCGGACGCGGTACGAGCATGTCGCAACGGCTGTGGTCATGGCAGCGAACACCACCGACGATGTAGAGACCGCGCTGCTGACGCATCAGATCCTGACGGGGCTGCACGTCTGGCGTGTCCTTGCAGGACCGGATGACCAGGAGTGGAGATCGGAACTTGACGGACTGTCGCCTCTGATAGCAGGAAGTGGAGGGACCGCCGCGGACATAATGGAGCACCTCTGCGGCCTTGCCCACGAATTCGGGCCACGCAGCGGGCTCATCAACGCTGAGCAGCTCCGTAGGGAACTCCGTAGCCGATTTGGCGTGCGCTTTTCCGATCCCGGGGCAGCCTCCACGCGGCAGGCGGCCCGAACTAACGTCGTCAACAACGGCGCCGGCACCGTGATCGTTGGTGAGCACCAGGTGTTTCACGGCCTCAGTATCGGAACCTGATCGCCCCTCTACCTCGCGGAAGGTTGATACCTAGATGACCACCCTGGACGTGGACAACCACGGCCCCGGCACCGTCTTCGCAGCCGAAAGCCAAGTCTTCTACAACGGCGACGAGTTCATCGAGATCCGGCCGGTTTCTGCGGATGAATTCCAAGCGTGTGAAGAAACAAGATTCGTTCCGCCAACTGGCGAGTGGGATGAAACCGCCCGTAAGCTCAGCGAAAACCGCCTCCTGGTCCTGCTGGGTGATCTCGGCAGCGGACGCCGCACAGCGGCGTTGCAACGGTTGCGTGGCCTCTGCGAAACGAGCAGGATCTACGAGCTTGAGCCGGTCTGGTCACGTCCTCGGGATCAACTCCTGCCTCCTGTGACGCGAGGAAACGGCTACCTGCTCGACATGAGCGAACCGACCCCGCATCAGCCTCGCAGCGAATTCTGCAAGCAGCTCCTCCACTGGGTGCAGAAGCAGGAAATCTATCTGATCGTCACCACGACGCCGGAGGTATGGGGGGACGACCGTTGGGCAGCCGGTGCAGAGGGAACTGTGGCACGCCTCGGATCCCCCGACGCCCGATTGCTCGTCGAACGAGAGCTTCGAGCGATCGGCATGGCCAGCCGTGTGGCAATCCTATCGGACTCTGCTTTCGAACCAATATGGAAATCGAAGCCGAAAGCAGAAGGCGCCTGCCGCCTGGCAAAGATCATCACCAAGAAGGCACCAGACACCGACCTGCCCACCGACATCGCCAACGAGTATCTCGACTGGCGTGAATGGATCGACAAGCAACTCCCCGACAACCTTGACGCCCGGGCACTCCTGTGGTCATGCGCCTTCTGCGACGGTGGGAAGCGCAAGTCCGTCCTACGGATGGCGGAGAATCTGCGCCGCAAGTTGGGTCAGAAGCGCACCGCCGCGGACATCCTGAGCGATCGTCCTGCCTCTAAGCGACTGGAAGATGCAAAGATCGAACGCTCTGAAGACGTCGTCAGGCTGGCCCCCAAGCAACACGGACTTCCGGCAGCGGTGCGTCGGCACCTATGGGACGAGTATGAGGACCAGGTGGAGGTCCTCAAAGACTGGATCGTGACTCAGGTCGCCAGTCTTCCCTTCGATGACGCTGAGCGAGTCGTCGACGCTGTGCTCAGCCTGGTGATTGAGTACCGGGACGATGACCTGCTCAAGAAGCTGCGCGACGCGTTGACCGGAGCGCGCCGTCCGCTTGCAGTGCACGCATTGTCCAGGGCTGCCCTTGACCCACGCTTTGGCGCGCACGTACGAGGCCGCCTCTACACCTGGTTAGCGCACTCTCCCTCCCAAGAGCTGGTCGATCTTGTGGCAGAAGTGTGCGGAGGGGCGTTCGGTGAGCAGAAGCCGACCATGGCTCTGGTGCGACTCCGCAGGGCAGCGCTGAAGTCCCAACCCGGAAGCCTCGCCCTGGCGAACGCGTTTACCAACCTGGCAACCCACTATCCCTCACAGGTCCTCGGCGCGATCAAGGACTGGTTTGCTGACTCGTCATCCAGGAAGGCAGCGATCAATGCCTTCCTAGCACTGGCATCTAGGGAGCAAGGCGCGAGGATCATCTTCGGTGTCAGCGCAGGGGGCGTCGCCGAGCCCGACTTCAGAGATTCCCTGGTTTCCTACTTCCAAGCCGCACTCGCCGATTCGGCGGCCAAACAGGCTGCGAACTCGGTGATGGAGGAATGGAAGGTGCTCGCCGAGGAAGGAAAATTGGATAAGCGAACCACGGTTGAGGCATTCGGTATGGCGCTCGCTCCCTGGATAAAGGACAACGTCATGCAGCGTTTCCTTCCAGACTCCACGCAATTGGATATGAATAGCTTCTGGGGGCGCGTGCTGGCTGTGGGAATTCAGCAAACAATGTCGAGTGTGTCGCCAGAAACAAATGCGGATGTTTTGGAAGGCTGAGGGGTGGGGGCTGAGGCGAGGGCGTAGGGCGGACGTTTCCGTCGCCCTCCCAACTAGTATTCCTGGCATTTCGTTCGAAAGTCGGTGTAGAATTTGGTTTCGCTGTAAGCCGGGTGTGCCCAAGAGAGATGTATCTGTTTCGGTTGCGCGCGCAGCCTCGCTGTCTGAGGTGTACGAGATCGCGCAGGGCATCACCGAGAAGTTGTCTCCTTCAGATGCCTTCAAGGCCGAGCAAAAGATCTCTCTCTTGTTCGCATATTGGCAGACGCCAGAACAAGAGAAGGGCATCGAGTTTAAAGGAAAGCTGCAGATCTCTTTGCCTCCAGAAGACGCGGACAGAGCCAAACAGTTCGACGCGGCCCGCCGTGCAGCTCGACTGGACGAAGCTGTGACTCAGGACCGCCTCGCCTTTCTTCGTAAGACAGTGCTTGGGGATCCCTATTCCGCTCAGCTCTGGTGGCTCCACCGTAATTTGGAGGGGGCTGAATCGGAAACATCCTGGAAGGCCTTTGACGCATTTGTGCGTCCTCTGATTACGCATACCGCGGCGGAGGAGGATGCAGAAATCCGGCTTGCTAAAATCATCGCTACCCTAGTGGAACGTATCCACGAAAACCCCGACCGATTGAACACCCTGGCACACATCGCGACTGCGACGCTTACCTCCATGGGGTGGTCTGACCTGGCTGACGACATGGCTCGCCTATCGCCAGATTCCCGATCGCCATCTCACGATAACAGTAGTTTCCAGTCGTCAGCGCAAGAGTCATCGGCGGAAATAGATTAGCGAAATACATTCGCGGCGCGTCTTAAGAGCTACGGTGAAGTCTGTCATGCAGTCAGCTTTCTAAATTGGTGGTACATGGTTTTTCTCCGGATTTTTGTTGAATGCATCTTCAGGAGACGCCAGAACCTACTGGCGCAGGTTCGGTCGAGCCTTCAGCTGATCTGGCTCACTTGGGAGGACCTCCGGCGCCCGGACTATATCCTCGATTGCGTCCGTTCGGCCCAAATCCACCGATAATCATGGGAAGTAATTCGACGAAACGGTCATGGTCCGATGTAATCCCATGATCATCGCTGGGAACTTGTGGCAAATCGGACGCCAAGGCGAAAGGGGCCGTCGGAAAGCCCCGGATCAGTGTATCCGGGAGGCCCCAGGAAATGCCTTTCCTGCAAGCCACCCGCCCGGCCGCGAGATAATAGACGACAAGCAGACCCGGATGCTTATTCAGAAGTCCCGTTCGCGAAGCTCGACCAGTTCATATCTTCTGCTTAAGAGTGTTATGATGCGACACAGGCCGGGCGGTGAATAAGCCTCATGTCATTGTGAATCCAAGGCGTCTAGCTCCTCGGTGGTGAGAGGGGCGCGAGGTTCGGTCGACAGATACCTTTGCATTCCGTGTCTCGGCATAGCGACCATATCCACCTCGATGCATCCAGTTCCGTCTAATCCAAATCCACCGCCGCGTTCGTACATCTGGATCAGTGGCTCGAACATATTTGGGATCCCTGGAAGGGGAGTCCTTGCGCGCCGAAGTGCCGCGAAATGTAGCGCCCAAGTGCAAGTATCGATCACCAAGGGAAGCTGGTGCTGTTCCTCCAGGTGATCCCGTACGCGTTTAACTTGTTCGTCGTCTGCCCGGACCTCGGGGTTTATAAGGATGGCGGCGTCAAAGAAGGGCCATCTATTAGAATCGAGATGCTGCGCCCATAGAGCGGAGCGACGTAGATACTCGCGCATCAGCGCCACTCGGGATCGTGTTCTCTCGAAATCACTCTGCCAGTTCGCAGACAACAGTCGATTTGCGAGATGAGTGACTTCATTCGTCAAAATGTCCACCTGCTTAGAATGTGTTCCGCGAATGCGTCGAGGTTCGACAGGTCGGCAGCCAGGTCAAACGGTGGGCGGCCGTACCCGTATTTACCCCACAATATGAATGGATTGTCATGCTTATGTTCTAGTGGGGCAATGTCATGGGCGCCGTGTCGATCCTTGCTAGGCCAGTAAGTTCCATCCTCCCAAGCGCTGGGATCCCTGTGCCTGTATGGGATGCCAGTCTCCATTAGTCTACTCTCGACTGCTTCGTGCATCACAAGATGGCGGAACCTGGTGGACTCGGATGCGTCCAGCGTTCCCTTCTCGGCTTTGAGCCAGAGGTCGGCGATGTGCTGCATGGGGGCGAATCTGCCGTCCCGCAATGTTCCATCGGGAGGGCCAGCCACTCCATCGTGCTCCCTGAAGAATATATGATTCTTCATGCGATCCAGGACGTTCTTATCGATTCCAGTGTTTCGGGAAATCGACTGGACGTCCCTGCTGCTGTCGCGAATGGCTTCGTATGACCTGGCGGCCCATTCGCTTTCAGGGGTATCGACGAACTTATTCCCGTGCTCATCATAGTAGTTGCCGTTGCTGTCCCTGTGTCCTTTGTCTACAAAATTTCCCTCCTGGTCGTAGTATCCGCGTCCTGAACCCTCCTTCGTGCTATGTGCGTCTAGGGCATCGCTAGGGCTGTGGTGCCCCCCGCTGTGCAGACTGGAGTCTTGATTCTGACTTTCGTTCCTGGTGCCATGTTCAGATCTGGTGGTGTCGCTGGCATCGTTTTCACGGGCGAATGAGGCCGACCTTTGACCGTCACTACCGTGGCTTTGGCCGTTTCCATTCTCGGTGCGCTGCGCATCGGATTCACTAAGCCAGCGGCCTCGGCCTCGATCGCCAAGTGAGGAATCGAAGTGGCCGGGGCCTCCCGACCCAGTGCCGCTGTGTCCAGATCCCCCGGTGTCGCTTGCCTTCCACCGGTTTCCCTCCCACGAAGTATTCCCAGGGGAATCACCCGATCCACCCCTGGACTGGGGGCCACCGCTGTCGCCCGCAGACATCGAGGGTGAGCGGTCACCGTTGCGGGCCGTTGCCCCGGCGCCGACGGGTTGGGGTTGGCGGTCGCGGATGTGCTCGTCGAGGGCGCGGTCGATGTCGCCGTTGTGTCGTTGGATGCGCTCTTCGAGGAGGTCGAGCTCGCGCTGGATCTGGCTGGTGGTCGGGTCGCCGGACGCGTGGCCCGCGTGCTGGGGAGTGCGGGGAGCGGCCGATGTTCCGTGGGACGCCGGACTGCCGGAGCCGGTGTGGGCCGGAGAGCGGTGGGCGCCGCTGCCTGCGGTGGCTCCGGCGTTCGATCCGGGCTGGCTGCGTCCTTGCCCCGCATGCGTGTCGGGAGCAGATCCGGTGGCCGGGGCACGGCCTCCGTCGAAGGAGTTGTGGCCAGGGTTGGGTGCGGAGGGCTGGTGGTGGCTCATCCCCAGCGCGTCTTTGAGGAGATTCTTGAACGCGCCCTGGGCTGCGGGGCCCCACAGGTTCGGGGCCGTGATGATCTCGCCCATCGTGGGCAGGGCGCCCGCCCCCGCCGGGGCGCGGCCAACTTGGCCCGCTGCGCCGAGGGCGCCGGGGCGCCCGTTCCTGGCGGCCCCGGCGGCCTCCTCGGCGGCGCGTCCGGCACGGGCCGCGGCTGCGGCGCCCTTGGCGCCTTGGGCCGCGGACTTGACCGCGCCCACGCCACCGAAGGCCATCAGGCCAAGGTTGACCGCGCCTTGGACCACCGTGTAACCGGGGCGTTCGTCCCACTCCGATACCGGCACGATGGAGTTGCCGAGCTCTTTCCAGGCCTCCCAGGTCTCACCCCGGGAGGTGACCTCTACGTTCGCGCCCCCGGCGGGGTCGTCCTCGATGCGGACGCCGACCAGGCCCGCGACGCCCTTGGCCACCTCATAGCGGAAGTACCCGTAGTTGTCGAACATCTCCCAGGGGTTGGAGGCCCACCCATTGCGGCCGTAGAGCCCGGTCGCCCCGCCCGCGAACTCGCCGACCCCCACAGCGATGTCGACCCCGCCGTCCCATGCATCGACGTACCAGGGGTGATCCACCTTCTGCGGCGAGCCCCACGCGGTTGGGGTGTCCTCCCCTAGCACCCACCAGGCGGCGCCATAGGCGACCTCGCCTGGTTTGCACTGCGTGCCGCCCTGCGGGACGAAGGTGGTGCCGCCGAACACGCCGGTGATCTTGTTGGCGCACTCCCGCTCGGCGTTCTGGTAGGCCACGGTCCGCGAGCCGACCTGGTCGATGAGGTCGTTGTGCTTGGTGACGTTGTCGGGCTCGGAGCGCCAGTCCTCCTGGGAGGCGACGTCATGGACGAAGATCCGGGCCTCTGACTGCAGGCTGAGGAGCTTCTTCTTGATCTTTCCGGCTTTTTCGGCGAAGTCCTGCAGCGCCTCGCCGACCTTGCCCATGGCGTCGGAGAACTCGTCGCCGGTGGTCGCGACGGGGTTGATCGCGGAGACGAGCTCGTCGGACTCGGGTGCGGAGTACACCCCGGCCAGGGCCTGCCAGGAGGACTTGATGTCCTGGCCGGCCTGGGCGACGTCCTTGCCGTCCTGGATGAGCTTTGCGGCGGTGGACTCCAGCTCTTCGGGGGCGAGGTCGGGGATGAAGATGGCCTCGGGGTTGATCAGCGGCTCGTCGCTCAACGCTGTTCCGTTCTCACTGGTGTCCGCTGGCCGGGAAGCAGGGGGGAAGGCGGGGGCGGCCTACAGGTCGGGGTCGGTGACGGTTCCGGCGTTCTTCTGCGCCTCGGCGGCCATCTCCAGGTTGCCGTTGGTGTAGGCGCGGGTGGCGGTGGCGCATCCGTCGATGGCGCTGGCGGTCTTGGCCGTCATGTTCTGCAGCGGGCCTTGGAAGTGGTCGGCGAATTCTGCCAGGGCGGTGTTGACCGGGAAGCTTTTGGCGCACTGGGAGGCGTAGGTCATGTGCTCGCCGGTGCTGGTCAGGGTGCCCGCGAGCCCGCCGGTGCCGTCCTCGCCGCCCGCGTGGTCGAACACCTGTTTCAGTACCGCGTTGACGCCGTCGGGGTTGATGTCCCATGTGCTCATGAGCTTCGGTCTCCCTTCTCCGCGCTGGGATACGCCGTGTCATGGGATGAACTCGGCGAGCTTATCGGGGCAGAGCGACACATGGCAGACGGTGAGGGTGTGATGACCGCAACCGGACAGGAATGGGTTCGTTCAACCGCGAACGCGCGGGGGGTAGGGGGCGGAGTAGGTCCGTCACCCCTCGCACACCCTGAGTTGCGGTGTTGCCGTCACCTCCAACTCCCGTCGCTTGGCGGGGGCAGGGCTCCACTCGGCGAGGGTGGGATCATCCCTGCGGGTGATGAATGGCCACCTGGGAATTCGAAAGGATGATCGAGTCGCGTTGCGCGGGTGCGCCGTGCCTCGACCTGAGTCCCGGAGAACCGCTGCCCCCGATTCTTCAGCACGCGACCGAATTTCTTCACGGTGAAGCCCCTTAGCAAAGAACTGCGTGCCAGTCTCTCGAATCCCCCATTTCCGCATGTCCACTGTTGCCACGGCGAGCCTCGTCGCTCTGGGTCTCGCCACCGGGCCGGCAGCGGTCGCCAACGCCACGGTGGACCCCCGCCCGAACGACCTCCGGACCGCGCTGACCAGCGCCGAACCTGAGACCGTGGAGAACCTGTCCGACGCCCCGGTCACCCAGACCGGGGAGTACGCCATCGCCGTGCTGGAGGACGACGTCTCTGCCACCGTCCCCGTCAAGGCGCGGGACGGCATCACGATCAGCCGGGAAGGCGGATCGGCCATCCGGCTCTCCCTCCCCTTCTCGGAAGAGGCCGATGACGCTGTCGCCGTCATGGACGGCGTCGTCTCCTACGACAACAAGAACGGATCCACCACCGTCCCCGCGGTCAAGGAGGACGGGTCGGTCGCGGTCAACACGGTCATCGATGGGGCCCACGCCCCGCTGCGCTACGACTACGAGCTGGATGTCCCGGAGGGCAGCAGCCTGGAACTGACATCCGACGGCAGCGTCGTCGTCCTGGACGCGCAGGGCGAATTCGTGGGTGGGGTCGCTCCGCCATGGGCCAAGGACGCGCAGGGAACCCCGGTGCCGACACACTACGAGCTCGACGGCACTGAGCTGGTCCAGGTCGTCGAGCACAGGTCCGAGGACGTGGTCTACCCGGTCGTGGCCGACCCGTACCTGGGCATCAAGCTGATCTCCAAGGTGCAGACGGTCAACGAGAAGAAGGGCAAGCGCTACAAGGTGACGCCGACCCTCTATGGTCGGACGATGCCGGTGCTCGCCCACCGACCGGCGTTCCAGGAGGTCCAGGACATCGCGAAGATCAAGTTCCGGCAGAACCTCTACGACCAGTTCCGCTGCCACCCGCTCTCGGGGATCGCCATCGTGAAGGGCACCTGGAACCTGGAGAGCTGGCGGCCCAACGTCGGACTGGCGAAGACCATGGCCAAGAAGTGCAACCCGTAGGCGGCGATCATCTATGAGCAGTCCGGAGATGGCGATGAACGACAAACCATCGGGAAGCGCTCCCAAAGCGCTACTGAGTTCCGCCCTGGGGCTTGTTGGCGTGGCACTGTTCGCGGCGGCCTTGGTCTACGCCTACTCGGCGGGCGTCGCGGCGGATGAGAGCGACGGCGACAACACCATCACCGCCCTGGAGGTCGTCGGCTTCGTCGGCGGAATCGGTGTCGGGCTGGCCCTCATCTGCACCTCCATCGTCTTCTTGCTGCGCATGCGCTAGAAGCCGTAGCTGAACGGCCGGAAGTCCCGGCCCGGGACCACCCGGACTCGACGGTCGATCACAGACCCAAGTCCGGCGTCCCGGGCCGACCTTGGTCCCGCGAAGGGCCGTCCCCACCCCTGATCAGCCCACCACGGTCAGGCCAGTGACCATGGAGACAACTCCTCCACCGACCACAGCCCCACTGAAAAGGGAGCCGACCTCCGCTATCACAGCGACTTCGCCTGGGGTGGCATCCGCCTCGCTAACGTTCTCCGCCGCCGCGTCCCCTGGCGTACGTGGCGCCTATCCCCAGCCGACCACCAAGCAGCCGTCCCCGCGAACCACGCCACGGACCCTGCGGGATCTCCTGCTCCCGGGTGTCACCCGAGGCCAGGAAACTCCCCTCGTCGCTCGCTGAATGCGGCCGGAGCCTCAGCGCTCTTGCACTCGCGCCGCCAACACCGGAATCGCGGCGATCTTCTCCTGCCCCAGGTGTTCCCAGACCAAGCCGTCCGGGCGCCGGGGTGGGGAGCACTCGATCACCGCATCCGGGGTGACGATCAAGTCGACACTGAAGTCGTGTTCGGTCTCAGGAAGCTCATCCTCGACGATCTGCGAGGAATGCACGGTCGTGACGATGGTGGTCTTCGGCCCGATCAAGCCTGCCTCTTGCAACAGGGCAACCTCGATATCGGAGTACCCTGCGCCCTTTCCGAGCCGTACGCCGTTCCGGTTGACGGCCACGCTGCCGCAGACGATGAGGTCGACCGGCTTCATCTCCTCGACGCCGATCTTGCGTGCCACGGTCGCGGCCACCTTGCTCGACGCGGCCTTGTTCGGCGGGACGGTCAGCCTTGCCGGATCGAGGAGGTAGAAGGGCTTCACCTCGGCCAGTTTGGGAACAGCCATGTACACGAGCTTGCCCTCGGTGAGTGCTCTTGCCCGCGCGGGGAGTTGCGCCTTGTCCGGCACCGCCTTGATCACCCGGGCGTCTCTCCACGCAGGCAGCTCGGCCAGCCGATCGGCAGCAGCCTCGGCACCGTAGAAGGCCGGGATCCGGCCGTGTACACCAGGCGGCGCAGCTCGCTCCCGTTCCAGCAACGCCCACACACGGTCACGGATGGCGTGCTTGGCCTGGTCTTTGTCCACGCTGGTCACTGCTGCTCCTTCCTGCGGTCCCAGTACCCCGTCGCAGACAGCCCTCCCCGCTCACGCGTGTCCAACTTTTCAGACCAGCGCGACTAGGCGGAGTCGATGGCCTGCCGAATGTAGTGGAGGACGCGCGGTGAGATCGGCGCGGGCAGGTGGTCGAGGTCGAAGAAGCGGAGAGCCTGGCCCTCTCCTACCACCAGGTCGTGTTCCGGGCGTCGTAGAGTGCCCGGAACACCGCAGGCGGCACTTGCTTGGTGGGGTGGCGGTCCACGTTCACCTCGCTGGCCGCTTCGAGGACGATTCCGGTTGCCTCCTGCACCTCCCGGCGCGCCGCCTGATCCCAGGACTCGCCCGCTTGCCGGCGCGCGCCCGACAGCTCAGCGAGAAGCTCCAGGCCGCCCGCTCGAACAACCGATTCCTCGACAAGCGCATCGCGGGCCTGGAAGCACAGCTCCGCGCTAGTTGACGCGGCTCGGTTGCCATCCCCTGAGTCGTGTCAGTCCTCGTCGTTTGGGCCTTCGCCGTCCATTGCGAGCAGCGTAGTTCGCAGCGCGTCCGTCGCATCAATGGTCTTGACGGGGATGGTCAACTCGCCTTCGTAGACGCGGTGGTGCCCCCGGGCGGTGATCCGCCAGTGCCCGGGGATCTCGGGAAGGTCGGCATCACGGACCACCAGCACGACCTCGTCGTCGTCGCTGTTGTGCGTCGTCTGGGGACGCAGCGCCGGCAGCTCCAGCCGCAGGGTGGTGGAGCCACCGTTTTCGAACGAGATTCCCCGGCGGAATAAGGATGGGCTGGGCACATAGGAAGTGTTGTGGAGAGCCCGATGGAGCCCGGGCAGCAGTTCCGCAGGTTTCGGTCCCCACTCGGTGGGCGGCGATGGGAGCTGCCCCGCAGGGTCGAGATCGTGGGGGACGACCGCCTCGATGGCCTCGACCGGCCCCTCAAGATGGATCTCAACCAGCACATTCTCAGTGAAGGTGCTACTCAGGTTGCAGGTCCGTACGCGTGTGCCGCAGCCCGCGTAGCCTGCTATGTGATCCAGCAAGGCAGGCCAGGCCTGCCCTACCTTGTCTTCCCAGCCCTCGATTTGCTCGACGTACTCCTCATACGAGCGCCATTCCGGCTGCTGCAGGCCGGTCATGAAGTTGTTCATCATTTGGGAAGTCACTGGGGCTTGGATCCCGGCTCGGCCCTCGGGCCGCGCTTTCGCCTGGTGACGACGGTAGGCCTGCAAGAGGCGGTCCTTGTGACGCCTTAGGAAGTCGTGCAGGACCTCGTCGGCGGCTACGACCCGGTAAGCCGATCCCAGCACACTGACCGCGAACTCCGCCGAGCCGGCCGCGGTCTGCCGGACTCGCGCCAGCATGGCTTGGACCTCGTTGCCCTTAGCGGCACGGGTCTCACCGTCGGCGCGGAGGTAGATGATGCCGTTGGCCAACCCGGGGCCGTCCTTCAAACACGGCCACACCATGCCCTCGGGCGGGGCAATGATGACGGCAATGACATCCCGTTCGCCGGAGACCGGGATTCGGACGTAGTCCCAGCTCGGGCCGGGGGTGCCAGTGAACTTCTCCACCGCGCGTTCCAGCTCATGGGCTTCGAACCCGGGGATCCCCGTGACGTCGCCCTGCGCTGCACCGAGGATCATCACCGCCCGGCCGTTGAAGTAGGGTGCGGCGCGGTCCGGGTCGCGGTTGGCCGCACCCAGCACGAACTTTGCAACCTTGGCGCGCCCGTTGGTCTCGTTGAGGTCCACGTCGGACTTCATCTCTAGGAAGTGGCGCTCGACTCGGTCGTCGGTACGGCTCAACGCGTCGATCAACGTCCGCCATTCGCGCTGTCCACTCGGCAGAGCCGAGAAGGTCTGCTCGCTCACCCAGATCCCTTCCCCGGTCGCGATCATCATCAGACAGACTACGGCCGCTCCCCCGACAGTGCCCGGTGCATGCAGGACTGTTGTCCGCACCTCGGCCCGCGTCACTAGGACAGTCTGTTCGGCCGCTGACGCGACTGCTGGTCGCACGCGATGTGACTTACAGCGGCGTTAACAGCCGTACTTGCCCGCCAGCCCGAAGGCACCGAGCCATCATTCGTCCGTACCCCCGTGATCTCTCGGATTCGGAGGTCCAACCAACGCGACAAGCGAGACTGTCTGCCCCCACCGAATGTGCGAAACGGCTCGATTCCGCAGCCGCACCCGACATCACAGCGGAGGACCGACTCGCCCCCGGCGCCCGCGTCACCTGGGCCGACACCCGCCTGCCCATCGGCTGATGAACGAGCAGCACCTCGTACGACCACAGCGGAGCTGAACCCGAGAGCCCTGGAGACCGACCTCGCAGTCGCGCCTCCAGGGCTCTCCTCGCCCCCTCCGGTCCAATCCGACCGGCGACGTCAGCGGGCGCGGCGGGTCGGGATACCCGGAAGGGGGAGGATGCCCGGCCCCCTCCGCCGGGCACCCTTTTCGAGCCGTGCCGCGAGAGGCCCCTCTCCTCCCGCGACACGGCAGTCTTCCTGGGGTGTGGCTGTCGAGCGCTACGACGGCTCCTCAGCCTTCGCGTTGGCGCACGGGCCCCAGCAGTGGCCAGCGGTGTCGATGTGCACGCCCGAGTGGCCGCAGGGTCGGATGCAGGTGAACTGCTGTCGGGCCGTACGCCCCGGGTTCTGGCCGAGCACGTGCGCGGGCATGTGCTGCGCGCAGGCGTCGCCGAGCCATTCGGTGGCGCGGGCGAGTATCGCGAGCGAGGTGTCGCGTGCGCCGGAGAGCCAGTAGGCGCGGTCCTGGGTGGCCTCGACGATGCGGTCGGCGAGCTGCCGCAGGCAGCGGGCTTCGTCAGGGGTGAGGTCGAGCATCGAGCTCACCCCCTGGGGCGCGGTGCGCTCGCGAGGTGGACGGTTCGGGGTCGCCGCTGGGGGAGCGGTTACAGTTCATGACGTGACCTCGTTTCTGGAGTTTCGGGGTTGCCTTCGCTCTGCCGGGTGCTGCAACACCCGGCAGAGCCCTCGGCGCTATGCCGCCGCTGCGGCCATCTGCTGGGAGCCGCGCGGCTGTGGGCGCCGGGCGAAGAGTTCTCTTACCTCCCCCTTCGTGTTGCCGATGAGTGAACGTGCGGCCATCTCGGGGTTGTCCGCCGGGATCGGGTCGCTGTCGCCGGCGATGAACCACCACCTGTCCTGGAGCCGCATGGCCACGACCGCCACGCGCCTGCCATCGGAACGGAGTGCGTAGAGCACGGGGTAGTCGGTGCCACCGAGCGCCATGAGCGCGGGATGCCCCAAGCGGTTGATCGCAGCCTGGAGCTGGGAGAGCAGCGAGTGGCGTGTGTAGTCGGTCGATGTCGATTCGGACATGGATGCCTCCTGAAGTCCGCCTCTAGGAACAAGGCAGACCAGTTGGTGCAGAGGGTGTTGGAGTTCCCGACACCTTCTAAGCTAGGTGCCATGCAGGCAACTTACAAGGCCTGCAAAAAAGAAGGCGTGTAATATGCATAGATGTCTATTTTGTGAGCGGTGAGAAGATGTCTCCAGCCAGCAGCACTGAAGACGAAGGCAAGGCAGAGGAGGAGACGGCCGTGGCCCAGGGCTCTCCGGTGCGTCGGCACTATCTAGTCAGCCAGCTCAAGCGGCTTCGCACCCAAGCGAAGCTCTCCCAGGAGCAGGTTGCCAAGGAGATGGGCTGGGACATCAGCAAGATGTACCGGATCGAGAACGGGAGATTCGTCAGGCTCAGCACTGAGGCTGTTGCCGCGCTCTGCCGCCTGTATGGCGCCGGTGAAGACCTGCGAGAGGAACTCGTTGGGATCGCCAAGGCCGCCCGTCGGCAGAAGCCTTGGTGGTTCCAGTACGAAGATGTCGCGGGGAACGCCTTCTACGGCCTCGAAAACGAAGCTTCCAAGATCCACGAGTACGCTGTCGGACTCCTGCCTGGCCTGCTCCAGCACCCTGACTACATCGCTGCGATGATGTCGCGTGGCCTGGTCGATGATCCCCAAGAGCGACAGCGTCGGACGGATGCCCGGATCGAACGACGCGTGAATGTCTTAGATCGGGACAATCCACCCGTAATGTGGACTGTCATCGACGAGTCGGCCCTCCGATGCGCCGTCGGCGGACCAGGAGTGATGAAGGTGCAGCTGAACCACCTCACCGAAATGAGTGAACGTCCCAACCTGGATATTCAGGTCCTGCCGTTGGCTCGGGGCATGTCTATGCCCTACGGGATCACCCTCCTCCATCTCGGCGAAGCCGATCGAGTCGGATTCATCGATGTTCCCCCTAACGGGCATTTCTTTGAGGGGGCCGACGAGCTTGCCCACCAGGAGCGGACCTTCGAGTACTTCCAGGCTTCCGCTTTGTCGGTGGGAGAATCCCGCGACTTCATCCATCGCCTAGCGACTGAGCTGGAAAAACACTGATGTCGAAAAGAGATCTCACGATGGCCTCCTCCCCGATGCCCCGTGAGTGGCACACATCCACCTACACCCAGGAGAGAGGCGCCTGCGTCGAGGTCGCCGAGGGGCTGTTCACGGGCGTACGGGACAGCAAGAACCGCGATCTTGGCGCACTGTTCTTCGCTGCCCCGGAGTGGCAGGCTTTTGTCACCGTAGTGAAGTGCGACGAGCTTTGATCTGATGCGGCACACGTGGGGACCGTCTTGGGAGCTCGGTTCCCCGAGGTCTCTCCCCCCCGACCAGGAGCTTCTCATGCGATCGTTCGAAGTGCACACTCTTGATGGAGTCCGGCTCGACGCTGTCCTTCACCCAGCGGGAGCCGGTACACGTAGAGGAACCGTCGTCCAGGCGCATGGCATCACGGTCGACAAGGATGAGGGAGGCATGTTCGTCCGCCTGGGGGAGCGCCTTGCCGCGGAGGGATTCACCGCTATCCGCTTCTCCTTCCGCGGGCATGGCGAGAGTGGCGGAGCCACAGAAGGCGTGACCATAGCTGGCGAAATGCTGGACATCCAGGCCGTCATAGCGCATGCGATCGAAGAGGCCCCTGTGCCGATCACACTGGTTGCTGCCAGCTTCGGGGCTGTTCCGGTTGCGCTGATGCTTCCTGCCTTGGAGAAGCAGATTTCCTCCCTCGTGCTCTGGAATCCGGTCCTCGACCTCGACCACACCTTCGTCCACCCCCAACTCCCCTGGGGGACGGAGAACTTCGGACCAGACCAGCAGCTCCAGCTGCACGAGCAGGGACGTCTATTGATTGACGGCGAGTTCCCAATCGGCCAGGTGCTGTGGCGAGAGTTCACACGTTACGAACCGTTGAAGGAATTCAATCGCTCCCATACCCCCGCCCTGGTCATTCACGGAGACCAGGACAGCTACGTCTCCTACGAAATCGCCCGCTCAGCCGCTGAGGCCCGGCCGAACACCGAGTTTCGCACCATCGAAGGGTCCGACCATGGGTTCGATTCCCGTGAACGTGAGGATGAAGCCATTGGCCACACTCTGAAGTGGCTTACGTCGGGCGGTGCCGCGTGAGCATCGACGACCTGTACGGCCCGGTGCATGTCGCGGATGGCGCTCTGATCGGCGAGTACTGCACGCTGGGCTGCCCCAAGGAAGCGCGGCTGCGCGATTATCTGCGGGGAGCGGCACCTGCCCCTCCCCGGGGCACTGGTGCACGTCGGTGCCGGATGCATCCTGATGAACCAGGTGAATTCTCTATGATGGCGTGTCGATTGGGGAGACAGCGTGCGGGCGCAACGTCAGCTTCCATGGCCGGAGCCAGGTTTCTCACGGCACAGGGCGACGAGGTCGCAGCGCTCGCACTGTTCGCCCCAAGCGTTCAGCCGCGGCAGATCGTTGGTCCGTAGCTCCTCGCCTGCTTTGCGGATATCCTCGCGCACTTCTGTGAGCAAAGAGTCCTCGATCTCCTCGCGCGTGGTCTTTCCGGCCTCGTCTAGGTTGAGAACCTCGATTAGATCCGCGTTTTCACCGGTCAACTCCCCATACCCCACGGCGTACACGTGGAGTTGGTCGCGGGTTACGTCTTCGGCCTGCGCTCGATCGGTCGACTTGAAGTCCACAATGGCCAGCTCGTCGGTATCCAACCGGCGGATCAGGTCGATACGCCCAACCACAGTGATACCGGGGGCGACGTGCACCTGGACCTGTTTCTCCGAGTGGACGGTCCGCGGGATCTCCTCGCCGTGAGTGCCAAAGTAGCGCTTGATCGCCTTAGCGGCGGCCTGGGCGAGCTTCGTTCGCAGCTCCGGGTAAGCGAATGGCGTGTGCAGGTGGCGTGCAACGAGATCCTCGGCGTCGGAGGCGTCGAGCAGCTCTCCATCGACGGCCTTCTTGTGCACCTCCGCCAGCGCATCGTGCAGCCCTTTGCCGTAGCCAAGGGCCTCGTGGAGTGGCGGGTTGAAACCGTAGAGGAACCGCAGTTTGAACGAGTAGGGACATTCGAAGAGGTACTTGAGTTCGGAGAAGGAGAAGATCAGCTGCGGGATCTCCTGTCGAGGCACAGGGCAGCCGATCCGGCAGCGGGCGGGTGCTCAGTCTGGTTGACACCCACCTTTGGGCAGAGCAGTGGTCGAATAGCGGTGACCGGTTCCGGTACCGTGAGGAACCTCCCGGCGAGTACGTCAGGTTGAGGTACTTCTGCGCCCGGGTGACGGCCACGTAGAACAGTCGGGTCTCGTCCTCGACCGTGCCCCGATAGCGGTCCGGATCGTCGATCGCTGTCTGCGGCACGACGTGGAAAAGCCCCAAACCTCCGTGCCGCTGTGAGGGAAATCGGTTCTTGCGCAGGCAGGGAAGGAACACTACTGGCCATTGCATCCCTTTGGCCTGGTGCACAGTGGCCAGCATGACTGCGTCCGGTGCTGCATAACCGACGTCGGCGTCAGACTCGGCGTAGTAGCCGGGGGCCTGGTGCCGCAGCCAGCCAACAAATGACTCGTACTTTTCCGCAGGTGAGGTGTTGAAGTAGATCTGCTCGAAATCCGAGATCACCTGGCTGAACTTCCCCAGCTGGTAGAACACGAGTTCGCCGCGGCCCCGCTGCCCCGGTACGGTTTCTTCGCGCAGATTCAGCCTCTCTAGGAAGTCGAGGTAGACCCGCTGGATGTTGTATACGCCGAAGCGGACCCCCTGCTCGAAATCCCGACCCTGCTCCAGTACGTCGAGCGCCGCCGACCAGTTGTGACCATCGGGAAGGAGATCGGCGTCCCGCCACAGCTCCCGCAGCTCATCGGCTGAGATCTCCCGGACCATGAAGCGGAATATCCCGACGACGGCTTGGATCTCCACGCTGTCGAACAGCCGGTTCAACCCTTTGACGACATAGGGGATGCCACGTCGCTTCAGTCCCGCAACCAGCGGGTCTGCGTCTTTAGCGACCGACCGGAACAACACCGAGCAATCGGACCAGGACAGTCCGCGTGGCACGGCGTCGGGGGTGTCCCGGAACGGAACACCGCGCATCTCCTCGATCCGGTCACAGATCCAGACGGCTTTCTGCTCGGCGTCGTCGAAGGCGAGCGCGAGCAGGTCTCCACGCTCCCACTCCTGGGCATTCGCCGAAACCATGCGCTTAGGGAGCCGGCTACCAGCCGGGATCCGTTCGGCGATCGAGCGGCCGAGCTCCACGATGCCCGGGCTAGAGCGGAAGTTGTCCGCCAACGTTACCCGCCGGACCCCGTCGTAGCGGTCGGCGAAAGTCACGATGTTGGAGACCTGGCTCCCGCGCCACTGGTAGATGGTCTGGTCGTCGTCGCCGACTACGCAAAGGTTGGCACCGTAGCGCACTAAGCCCTTGATCAGGCGCTCTTGCAGCGGGTTGACGTCCTGGTATTCGTCAACGACCACGTAGCGGATGTGGCTGTGAACTACCGCTGCGTCCTCATCGTCGTCCGGATCGACTTCGAGGAACTGTACAGCCAAGTTGATCATCTCGGTGAAGTCAAAGCTCGCATGCTCGTACAGCAGCTTCGCGTAAGACTGAAACGATTGGCGGACACCGTCGGGCACTTGCGCCTCGTCGATGGAGTCCTCCCGCAACACACTCATCGCCTGCAGGAACAGGTTAGAGTTCTGATACCGCTTCAGACGGGGCTGTTGTGCCGGGGGCAGAGTCGGACATGTTGTCAGGCCGGACTTCTTGCTGTTCCGGTCCACGAGGAGCCTGGCAGTGATGTCCGTGAGCACCGAGAACTTGAAGGTGTCGGGGACCAACCGCTGCAGCAGGTCCAGGCAGTAGCCATGCATAGTGCCGATGTACATCTCGGCCATTCCCACGACCTCGCCGCGCTGTTCAGCGACGATGCCGAGGATCCGGTCTTTCAGCTCGGCTGCGGCCTTCTCGGTGAAGGTGAACGCAACAACGTTGCGGGGTTCTACCCCCGGCTTAGCGAGGATTGCAGCGATACGCTGGGAGATCACCTGGGTTTTGCCTGAGCCTGCACACGCGATGATCTGCAGCGGCTCTTCCAGACAGTCGATCGCTTCCTGTTGTGCCGAGGTATAGGACGCCATTGTCACCTTCCTGCCGTCTTCGTAATCCCACTTCGCTGATCTGTGGATGTCAACTTACTTCGAAGACCTTCATGACCTCGTCACCGTAGTCGTTGATCACCTTGACAGCGATCTTTCCGGTTGTCGGCTTCGGGAAGGGACGGGAGGAGGTTGCGTACAGCGATGCCCAGGTATCGGGGTCGATCTCGGCTTTGAGCGCAGTCTTGAGCTGCTTGTATGGGTCGGTACTGCCGGTGAAGTAGCAGTGCCGGACGAAGAACGATTCCTCGTTGTAATCAGTGTCGATCATCCACAGCGCGATTCGGCTGGTGTCAGTGCTGCGAATCTCGCCGGTCGTGGGGTCGTAGATGTCCACCCCATTTAGGTGCACGACAGGGCCATCGTCGGTGTCCTCGACGTCGATGTCAGGCTCGCCGAAGACAGTGAACAGGTTGCCTGCGCCGGTCTTCTTCAACTCCTCGCCCATCAGCAGGTCGGCGTTCATCCGGACCATAAGTACCGGTATACGCCCGAGCCTGCGGGTGGCCGCCACGTTGGCGAAGCCGTCGTCTGAGGCTTCTACGGTTACGCCGTCGTCCTCGGTCACCCCCGTGACTTGGGCGTCGAACGCGAAGCCGAGCACGCACAATAGGTCGACACCTTCGGCTTTGATCGCCTCCCGCGCCGCCTTCTTGATGAACGACGGGCTGACCGTTCCGTACTGTGGCCCGATCGCGAGTGCTACCCGCGCCGCCGCACCGTCCTCGGCAAGGCCGCCCCGTTCGCCGATGGCCTGAATGTACTGGCCTGCGTAGCTTTCGAACGAGGCAAAGGTGATCCGTTCCCGGCGTCGCCCATTCTGGATGCCAGCCTTGGCCAGATTATCGAGGATCGAGCGCTCGAAGTCGGGGGCGTTGGCGTCTTGGCTAACAGCAGATTCTGCCGCAGGCTCTTCCAAGCCGCCAGAAAAAGCCAATGAACGGTGAGGGCTGAGCGACTCAACGGTGAAGGGTCCGGCGACCCGGACCTTCTTTTTTTCTTGGTAGGGCCTGTCGTAGAGCAGCTCGTAGTCGGCGTGTCGCTTGATTGCAGCGTCGACCTGCTCGCGGGTCATCCCCTCTTTGATATCGGGGTTGTTTGCGATTGACTTTAAGGTAATGTGCTGGACCCGCTCATAGATGAAACCGTGGCGGATATCGTTCTTGAACTCGGCGCGGGGTAGCACCTGAGCAGTTAGCGACTGTTCCTTCTCGTGCCCCTCAGCGGAGTCAGCAAGGATGTACCAGGGGTAGCGCACGCCCATGATGCGTTGCCGGGCCAGCGCGAGGGCAACCCGGGAGGTGTCGACGGTGATCCAACGGCGGCCCCATTGTTCGGCCACGTGGGCTGTAGTGCCGCTACCGCAGGTGGGGTCGAGCACCAGGTCTCCGGGGTCGGTCGCCAAAAGCATGCAGCGCTCAATTACTTTTGAATTTGTTTGGACCACATAGTACTTGTCGTCCGTGAAGTTTCCAGTGCCGGTATCAGTCCAAAAATTAGTGCGAGCTTGATAGGGGAAGTCATCCGCGTACCGACGGTAACGGATGCTGCCGCTTGCCACATGAATCCGTTTCGCCCATGCCAGGCGATTCATGCCGTCCGGGTAGTTTGCCTTCCAGTGGGAAGTCTGGCCAGGGTGATAGGTCTTACCCTCATATTTGAAGGGCTGAGATCGGTCCGGAGGGCCCTGTGACTGCAGGTCGCCGGGCGAGTAGATCCTAGCTTCGGTGGGTAGTTGGTCGACAGTCTCGCCCCGTTTGAGGCCGCGGGAGGTGCCGTCGGGAAACTCGACCCACCGATACGTCTTCCGATCGTTTGCGGGTTGCCACAGGGTTCGCGACTTTAGGTTTGAAAGGTCCCTAGCATACCAAAGGATGTAGTCGCCATTCCGTCCCAAAGACAAGGCCTGCGTAAAACCGCTTGTCGTGACGAAACTGATCATCGAGGCAAAGTTTTCGGCGCCAAAGACTTCGTCCATCACGGACCGTACGAGGTGCACGTTCTCGTCACCGATTTGCACGAAGCACGATCCGGACTCGGTAAGTAGCTCGCGCGCAACGAGCAGCCGGTCACGAAGGTACGACAGGTAGGAGTGAATCCCAAGTTCCCACGTGTCCCGGAACGCCTTGATCTGCTCGGCTTCCCGCGCCGCGTCCTCGAGTCGACCATCCTTAACATTGCGGTTTCGCGCCGAAACCTGCCAATTCGAGCCGAATTTGATCCCATACGGCGGGTCGATGTAGATCATTTGGACCTTGCCGCGCAGGTGCTCGCGCTCGGCGAGTGAGGACATGACCTGCAGGGAGTCGCCAAGAATCATGCGGTTGGACCAGTTAGCGTCGTGCTTGTAAAAGTCGACCTGGTCGAGCTCGTCTAAGCCATCGAAGTCGTCGAAGAGCGTGAGCTCGGGTTCCTCCTCCGATCGTTCGGCAGTCCGGCGGAGGTTCTCGATCAGCACCCGCGGGTCGATCTTCTCCTGGATGTAGATCGGCGGGGCATCTACCACAAGGTCGTTGTCGTCGCTGCCTTCCTCGCCGACCTGGGGGTACTTGCCCCGCCAGACGAGTTGGGGGTCCAAAGACTCGTCCCGCGTGTGGCGAATTCGGCGGACCTCCTCGATTTCCGGGTCAAGAAAGTCGTGTGCGTCGGCGGTGGGGATGTTGGTTCGCCTGTTGTCGTGCTTGATGGCGTCGACCGGGGTCGGGCCCTTCGTGATCTTCTTACGCGCCACCAGCGCTCCTCACGTGTGCGTCGTAGTCGAGCAGGTCTGGATCGCCGATAATTGGTTTGTCACCGTAGAGCAGTTGGATCGCCTCGGCCAGTCGGGTCTGAAACGAGAGAGGGTGAGTCATTTCGACGTACCCCCAACGGCCGAGCCCTCCGTGGTTGTTCACGGCAACGCACCACGAATCCCGGGCCGTCGTAGCCTTCGCCTGGGTCGGTCCGGGGCTCTTCTGGCTCCCGGAGACTTCCACGATCAGGATGCGATCGAAGTCTTCACCGTCCAGACGGTGCATCCGAACCAGGAAGTCCGGAACGTAGGAATGGGTGCGCCCCCCGTGCACATACGGGATGGAGAAGCCGAGATGATCATTCTTGACGTAGGCCGCGACGTTCAGATTCAGCTCTAACTCAGCCGCGAGCAACTGCTCCCACGTATTTCCATCCGCCCCGTCCAGGGTCACGTGTGAGACCTCGGACTTTTCCGTTGGCACTGTGGCCTTGCGGGTGTGGAAGTAGACCTCTTCGGTCGAGCCCACTGGGTCGAACCTGTTCAGCATTGGCCGTAGGCGAACCCGTCGATCGTTATAGCGGATGATTGCCCCCCAGATCTGCTCAGCTGCCTCGGCCTGCGCCTTGGTGATAGTCATCAGATGGCCAAGGCTGTAGCCTTCATCGACCTTCACCCGTTGCTCGATCCACTCCCGGCAAAACCTGACGAGTTTGGGGAATAGCCAGGGACGCTTGTCCTCCGCGGTGTTGAACTGGGTATCAAGAATGCGCTTCGCGAGCGCGAAGGCCACCTCTTGGGGTCGGTAGGTCCGTTCCTCACCGAGGTCGTGTTCACCCGCACCGACCACGCCCTGCATCTCGACCCAGCGTGGCACTGTATTCGGCCCGACCTCGAACATCGGGGTGGAGTCGAGGTCTAGGTCGATCTCCTCGTCCGGTACCTCGACCCGGTAACCGTCCAGCTTTGGGAAGCTAATGCGCAGATGCTCGCGACCCTCCAGAGCGCCGACCTCCTGGACCGGCTTGGGCGGTAGAGGATCCTTGGTGGGCTTGTCCGAGGGGATGAACTGGAAGGGGATGCCGTAGACGTTGGCGTACTCCGGCTCGAAGAAGCCCTCGTTGTTGACCGCATAAGACCGGCGCCGTAGTCCGCGCCCAACCACCTGCTCGCATAGCAGCTGGCTGCGGAACGCTCGGATGCCCAGGATGTGGGTGACTGTGTTGGCGTCCCATCCTTCGGTCAGCATGGAGACGCTGACAACGCAGCGGACCTGCTCGCCGAGTCGACCCTTCTTGCCGACGGTATTCATCACCTCGCGCAGAAGCTCTTCCTCGGTGATCTTCTCGACGTCGGCGCCCGGGTTACGGCGACGGTACTCCGCTTGGAAGGCGGCGATTTCGGCGGCTGCAGCCTGCTTGAAGTCCTTCTTCAAGCCCTCACCGGATTCGATCGCCCGGGAGTCGATGAGGATCGTGCGAGGTCGGGCCAGAGGCTTGCCGTCGACCACGTTGCTGAGGAGTTCCAGGTTGCCGCGCTTGTGCGCTACAACCTCGTCGTCCTCCACGACCTCCTGGCCGGCGATCCACTCATAGACGAGTTTGCTCACCGTGGTGTTGGGACAGACCACGATGAACACCGGCGGCGGCTCGCCATGTGGCTGCAGCGAGGTCTCCCAGTGCTCGAAGGCCTTCTGGTAGCTGCGGTGCAGACTGCGTAGTGCGCCTTCCAGCTCGGGTTCAGGGATCCAGTCCTTCACCTTGTCCTTCAGCGCCTTCTTGGGCAGCTTGTCGCCGACGAAGTCCCACAACCGCAGGTAGGTGACCTGGTCGTGATCGGCATCGTCGTCTACGGGGGTCCGCGGAACCTTCACGATGCCTGATTCGATCGCGTCCATCAGGGAGAAGTCGCTGACGGTCCAAGGGAAGATGTAGCCCTCGTTGTAGCCCGAGCCCTTGAGGTAGAACGGTGTGGCTGAGAGGTCGAAGATCTGCTTGATTCCGGCGTGCTTGGCAACTGCCTGCAGGCCCTTGAACCAGACGCGGGCTTCCTCGTTGGCCGACTGTTCTTCCTTGCTGAGCTTCTCACCGCCTCCTGCGGCCGAGAGCGGACGGTCCTGATAGCAGTGGTGGGCCTCGTCGTTGAAGACGACGACTTGCTGCTGGCCGGAGCCACCCAAGTCACGGAGCACCCGGCTGACCATGGCCTTGGGGGTCTCCTTGAATGCGTCCTCGGTGCGGTCGCCTTTGAGGAGGAGGCGGGTGTTGCGAGCTACGCCCTGGATCTCCTTGGCGTCCTTGAGCTGGAAGGCGTGGTAGTTAGTGATCGCGATACGCGTGTGGACTAGGCCGCCTTTGAGGTCCGCCGGGATGAGATCGCGCTGGTCGTAGTAGTTCTCCGGGTCTTCAGGGAGCAACACGCGCAGGCGGTCCCGGATCGTGATCCCTGGGGTGACCACAAGGAACCGGTTGCTGAACCGCGCATCACGCGGTGACTGCACCTTATTCAGTGTCTGCCAGGCGATCAGCATCGCCATGACGACCGTCTTACCACTGCCGGTGGCCATCTTCAGCGCAACGCGAGGCAGCCCGGAGTTGTGTGCCTCGTTCTCCGGCTCTAGGCGGCGCCGCCAGTCGGTGTAGCCGTGGCGTCCAGCGACCTCAGTTAGAAAGATCGCAGTCTCCGCAGCCTCGCGCTGGCAAAACAAGACACGGTTGTCACGGTTCGGGTCCGCCCAATGCTGGAGCAGCTTACGGCTGATGGGGGTGACGCCCGAGTACTCGCCTCCGCGCCTCCAGCGAAAGACTTCCCTGCGCAGGTCGTTGATCAGGCTGTTGCGCTCCCGGCGCTCGCCAGTGGCGTCGAAGTCGATCTCGATCTGGTCGAGGCCCTTCTTGCCCTTCTTGGACACCGCGATCGGGATGAACGACTCGCTCGGCCGCCGCCCCTCGCGGATCTCGCCGGTCGGCCCCTGCGGGCCGACCTCGTAGTACCGATCCGGCTGCTCATACGGTGAGTTGAGGATCGGGTTCTCGATCACTTTCGTCATACGTTCGTCGCCCACCCCCTTGGCATGGGCACCATGCTAACGAGAAACAGGTGACACGAGTTCACGGGAAGTCAGGAAATACGGGTGTTCCTGGGATGCAGCCGCCCCGGGCACTCTGCAAGGGCCGGTGCTGGGCTCCAAGCACGACACCCAGTCGACATGCACAGCTGCCAACGCCTGGTGTCAGGACGCCATTGACAGTTCATCGTCGGCGCTGCCGGTCGTGCCCCCTCGGTGTCCCTGCCTCTGATACAGCACCGGGTGGCCGGGCCTGGAGTCTTGCGAGGCCGCACTGTGATCTCGTCCACACCGTGGACACACGGAAGTGGGGCGTCGCCGACACAAGCACGAGGCACGGCAAAAATCACCCCGTGCGTACGCCAGCGACGACCTCACCACAGGGCTGCTGTGGGCGGCGAGCTCCCTGGGGCAAGGCTCTCCTGTTCAACGATGCGTTGATCGCCGAGCGCAAGTCCGAACTCGGCAGGGCGGCGTTAGTGGGTTCCGTAGATCAGGGTGGTGAGGAAAGCCTGGGTCTCCTCGTCGGTCGAGTACACGATCGTGCCCCTCATGCCTCGGGTCAGCAGGACCTTGTAGATGTTGCGGATGAGCGCGGCCGCCTCGTCGTCGCTCATCTGCTTGCGGAGGTCGGGGTCCTTGTTGGCTGTGCGGTCGATGACCAGCTTCCCGTCGCGGAAGAGCAGGTCGGGGCCGAGGATGACGCCGGACCAGTCGTACTCGAAGCCCTGTGCCGTGTACACGCACCCGACCTGATCGAAGCCGCCTTTTTCGGTCGCCCACAGCGCACTGGGCGGGGCGCCGTCGGTTTTCCGGTCACCCTTGTTGTTCCAGGGACGGTGCCAGTCCCCGATGCGTACATCCTTCACGAGTGAACCGTCCGGTTGCACCTTGCTCCATGGCCAGCAGTAGCCGGCGCTGATTCTGGCGGATTCCCCCCTGATCAGAGTGGGGCGAAGGCGCGTCTCGATATCCTCCGGCGATTCCCCGACGGCGAGACGGAACCTGTCGTTGTCCCCTTCCCACGGGATGGGGCCTCCCGGGGTTAGGCCGAGCAGTCGGAGTACCCACTCTTCGTACTTGGCGCTTCCACCGCAGCGGAACTGGCCATTGAGCGAGATGTGCTCGACCTTCAATCCCCTCGACTCGGCATGGGCGCGGATCGCCTGAACCGTTCCCATCTCTTGTGGGCGGACGACCTGATGTTCGTCGAGGAGGAAGACCGGGACCCGGGCCGCCGAGACGAGTTCGTCGATCTGCGGTCGCCCGCTCCGATCTTGGGAGCGGGTGTATCGATTCTCCGACGTTTCGCGGATTCGGTGTGCCTCGTCGCAGATCAGGACGTCGAGTTCGTTGTCGTGAGGTGCCCCGAGGTTTCCGGACAGGGACCCAATAAGATGGTCCCGTAAGGAAACGAGGGGAAGAATTGAGCAGGGCAAGCAAGTACTCGCCGGAGTTCCGCGAGGAAGCAGTACGAATCGCGATCGAGTCCGGGCGTCCGATCGCGCATGTCGCCAAGGAACTCGGTGTCAACTCCGAAACCCTGCGCACGTGGGTCAAACGCCACCAAGAGAGCCGCGCCCCCGAAGAACCCGGACTCGACCTGAGCGAGCGCGCCCGCCTCCGGGAACTCGAACGGATCAACCGCGAACAGGCCAAAGAGATCGAGTTTCTAAAAAAAGCGGCCGCGTACTTCGCGAAGGATCGTCCGTAAGCGACAAATACGAGTTCATCGAGACCATGCGTTTCGATGACACCGCGAAGTACGCCTTCACCGTCGACTTCATGTGCTCCCGCCTCGACGTGTCCCGATCGGGGTACTACGAATGGCGAGCCCGACCGGAATCAGCAACCCATCAGCGGCGAGAACACCTGAAACTCCTCATCGAAAAGGCCTTCGACGACTCCGAGGGAACCTACGGCCACCGGCGGGTGCACGCCCAGCTCCAGCGCTGGGATGTGCAGGCCGGCCCCGAGCTGGTGCGCCTGCTCATGCGACAGATGGGCCTGGAGCCCTGCCAACCGCGCCCTGCCCGCGGGTGCCTGACCGACCCCGACGGCACCGCCGACATCCCCGACCTGGTCCAGCGCGACTTCACCGCCCCGGCGCCCGGTATGAAACTCGTCGGTGATGTCACTTACATTCCTACGTGGGAAGGGGGGCTGTACCTGGCGACCGTGATCGACTGCTGCACCAAGGAAGTCATCGGATACGCGATGGGCGACCACTACCGCACCCCGCTCATCATCCAAGCGCTGAAGAACGCTCAGCGAAACGGAAAGGTATCCGCAGGCGCAATCTTCCACTCCGATCGTGGCAGCAACTACACTTCACGGGGTTTCGGCGAATTCCTCGCCGAACACGGATTTCAGCGCTCGGTCGGCCGAACCGGGATCTGCTACGACAATGCCCTGGCCGAGTCGTTCTTCGGTGCGCTGAAGAACGAGCGGGTGAACCGCATGGTGTATCCCACTCGTGAAGGCGCCCGGCGCGACATCACTTGCTATATCGAGCACTGGTACAATCATAGGCGCCTGCACTCCGCGCTGGGATACAACACGCCCGCGGAGGTATACGCAGCCCATCAGGAGATGCGATTGGCCGCGTGAAATAGCCGGTTCAAACCCTGTCCGGCAACAGCGGGACCCCTCAGTCGGGCCTTCATGTAGCTGTTGAAGTAGGTGAACAGCTTCTGCACGCGGGTCGACCCTTTTCCGGCGACCTTACGCATGGTCTGGGTGAACGATCGCGATCCGAACGTTCCAGCGCGCGACGCGACGCCCGCCTGAAGATCACCGTTTTGCCGGTGTCCTACGACGGTCGCCTCATCGTCACCGATCCGGCGGCCTTCACCGCAGCACTGAAGGAAGGCATCGGGCGTGCAAAGGCCTACGGCTGTGGCCTCCTCAGCCTGGCGCCCGACCGTCCTCGCCCGGGGATGAGCTGAACGCGGACCAGGCGACCGGGGTCGGCGAGCGCTCTGGCGATGCTGCCGTCCCGGTCAATGGTTCCATCTTGGGAGCGGGTGTTCGTGGTCGCCCTACCCGACTACGGCGAGGCGCTGGGTGTGCACGTCGAACACCTCATCGCAGGCGTCGCGTACGTCGTCGTTGTGGGTGGCGACCACCACCGCGCACCCCTCGTCGGCCATTTGGCGCAGCGTGTCGATGACCATGCGCCCATTGTCCTCGTCCAGTGCACCGGTCGGCTCGTCGGCCAGGACCAGCGAGGGCTTCTTGACCATGAGGCGGGCCAAGGCGATGCGCTGCTGCTCACCGCCGGACATGCGGTGGACCTTCTCCCGCTCGCGCCCGGCCAGGCCCACGCGCTCCAGTGCCCGGGACTGGAGCTGCTGGTCGCGCCCGGCCACGTCCAGGTTCTGCTTGATGGTGGCGTTCTCCATCAACGCGTAGTTCTGGAACAGATAGCCCAGGTGGGCGCGGCGGAAGCGGCGTCGTCCCCCTGCGCCCAGGCGGGTGAGTCGCTTCCCGTCGTGGAGAATGTCGCCGCCGCTCGGCTGCTCCAGCAGCCCGAGGCAGTTGAGCAGGGTGGTCTTGCCCGAGCCGGAAGGGCCTACGAGGGCGAGCATCTTCCCGGTGGAGACTTCGAGGTCGACGTCCCGCCACAGTGTGCGCTCACCGAAGGACTTGGTCAGCTGGACGGTGCGGATCATGGGTGGACTCCTTAGGCCTGGGAGGCGCCTTCGCGGACGATGCGGCGGTGGAAGAGGACGAGCGCGCCGATGGTGATCGCCAGCGATAGCAGGGCGATCCCGGCCGCGTAGAACGGTTCGGCCCCGCTGGTCGTCATCGCTCCCGGCGGTGCGAGTCCCATCGGGTCGTTGGCTGCGGCGAGCCTCGCGAGGGTGTCCCATGTGGCCCAGCCCGTGAAGGCCACCGCGATGAGGGCCTCGACGGCGAGCAGCCGCCGGTGAGTCGCCAGGAAGGTCCATCCGCTGATGTGCCGGGCGACAATGGTCTGGGCGCGCGTACGCACGTGGATGATGCATGCCGCCACGGCGGTCAGCACCAGCACTGCGGCTGCGCCCACGAGGTTGAAGGACTCGGTCCGCAGCGTGGCCAGCGTGGTGGCGTGCTCTTTCAGCGCGCCGGTGGTGAGCATCTCGACCATGGAGATGTAGCGGGAGGCGTTCGGGTTCTCCGCGCGGAACCCCTCGACCACCTCGGGGTCGGGGAACACTGTTGCCTGGCTGGTCATGTGGTTGACGTAGGCGGTGTCGGACAGTACCCCGCCGTTGGGCAGGGCGATGATCACCGGGTCGCGCATGAGCGGCAGGAACCGGGGCCCGTTGAAGCCGCCCGAGCCGTAGGTGAACAGGGTCTGGCCCTCAGCGGACGGCAGGACCTGCACGTCGAAGTCTCGGTCGGATCCGCTGTTCACGTCGAGCCAGTTGTCCTTGAGCCCCCTCGCCAGCTCGTCACCGTAGGCCGATGCCGAGTCCGGGAGGATGATCCGGATGTTCTCGCCGGAGCCGTAGCGCTGCCCGGACGGGGCGAGCACTTCCTGCTCGGCCAGGTAGGTGTCGTTGACGACGAGGATCGGGGCGTCCGGCCCGGGCGGTCTGTTCTCGGCCGGGTCGACGGGCAGCAGTTCGAACGGTGATACGTCGATGGCCAGGACCATGTCCCCGTCGCTGTCGACCTTTCGCAGCCACGGCCCCAGCTCCCGGTCGACCGCGTCGTCGTCCGACCAGCCGTAGTTGGCGCTCAGAGCAGGCCGGGAGGTGTCCCCGTACTGCTCGTAGACGTCCAGGCCGATGGCCTGCTCGCGGGCGTCGTGCGCCGCGGTGACCAGGCCGGTGGCGATCACCAGGGTCAGTACCAGCACGGGTACGCGCACCAGATAGATGGCCGCGGTGCTGCTGCGCACGGGCAGGCGCCCCTTGAGCCCGGGAAGGATTCCGGTCGCGTGTACCAAGCCGAGCATGCCGGCGTGCACCAGCAGGCAGGGCACGGCCAGGATTCCCAGGAACACTCCGGCCAGGGGCAGATAGAAGCCGAGCTGGTTCCACCCGTTATACAGCCCGAGAGCACCCAGAACGACGACAGCGGCCGCGGGTAGGACCAGCGTGTACAGGAGTGCGACCCTGGCCAGTTCGTTTCGCAGGATCGCCGCATAGGAGTGGCCCTGAAGTCGCATGACCGCGTAGTCGCGCGAGGCCAGCAGGACCCCGGCGCCGACGGCGGTCACGCTGGCCAGCAGAGCCACGGCCGCGAGGTTGAACAGGTGCCCGCCGGTGAAGAAATGCCACAGCTGGGTGATCTGCGTGCCCGGGGCCTCGTATAGGCCCTGATCGGCCAGAGCCTCCCGCAGGGCGGTCTCAGCCTCCGGCGGACCGAATACCAGATAGTGCCCCTTGGGGCCCACTTCTCCGAACTCGCCGATGGGGTGAGTCTCCACCGTGAAGCTGCGGCTGAAGGACGGGTAGCCCTCTTCCAGCCAGTCGGCATAGCGGGAGTCGGGGTCGGAGACCGCCAGATACATGTGGGCTCGTGAGGACGGCTCGTGGACGTCCAGGACGGTGTAGCCGATCGCCGCGCCGTACTCGTCGGCGACTTCCTGGACGCTGCGCGCGACCTCGCCGTTGTCGTGGATCCCCTCGTCCTGGGTGATCCACACAAGCTCAGCGTCGTCGAGGACATAGAGGGTCTGTTCAGCGGTGGCCGCGAGCAGGAAGGCGATGAGCGCAGCGAAGGCGACACAGGCCGAGTAGGCGAAGGTGAGAATGCGGTTCGGCACCGAAAGGTCCTGAAAGATGAAGAGGGGGCTCGTCAACGGATTCACATCGACGAGCCCGCTGCGCGGATGAAGATCAGCAGCTGTTGCGCCAGTAGGTTTGGTTATTTCCCGCGGCACGCAGGGTCGTGGCGTTGGACCACAGCCCCTGTCGAGCTGAGGCACGCACCGTCGTGACGCCCACAGCGGTGGACCCGTGGCACGTGGAGGGGTGGTAATAGTTCGACCAGACCGGCCCCGACCTAGGGAGACCGCTGACGCCGTGATCCCACTTGCCCCCGCCGACCTTTTCAATGGCTGCTGCAGCACCAGCGGTGCCGACCACAATGCCTGCAGCCATAAGTACGGCTATGGAAATCCGTTTAGCTGAATTCATGTATCCTCCTCAGCTCAGCAGGTGTTGCGCCAGTAGGTCTGGTTGTTCGTCCACGCCTCAGGGGCTTTGGCCCGGGACGTGCGGCCAGCATTGGCCTCGGCGCGGTCCACGTATTTGCCCACAGCGGTGGAGCCATGGCAGACGTCGCGGTGGTAGTAGTTGGAGTAGACGGTGCCCCCGGAAACGCCGTGGGTCCACTCGCCGCCCCCGATTTCTTTGAAGGCAGCCATAGCGGCACTTGCACTTCCGATCGTCAGGCCGACGGCGAGAACCGCTGTCGTCGCAGCGCGCCTGGCAGAACTTTTCATGGGGAATCCTCGGTAGGTGACAATACATGGTTGGCCGCAAAGATCGGACAACGGCGGAGGATCCTAGCAAGCATCGCCAAAAGTGCACAATCGTCGTTTTCCTGCACTTACTCCCAGGTTCGGGCGATAGGTGGATTTCATATTGTGATGCCAAACACAACGGTTCTGGCTAGGGGGCGAAGCGAACCGCACAAGGCCAATGCCTGACGGTCGATGCGCGCGAGGAAAGCGCAGACAATCCTGGTCTGAACCCCGACCTGCGCCCCTCAGCAGGCCAGGTCATCCGGCCTGAACCATGCCCTCCAGGCCGCGCGTGAGTAGCCGTCTGATGCTGGAGCGCATCGTCGGCCCGGTCGACCGCCGCTCGGGGAAGACGCTGAGCATCACTGGCGAGGAGGTTGACTGGGGCGCTTCGTACTTGCGGTGCGGGTATTCGGGCAAGGCCCGCCTGGCGGTGCCAACCTACGAGGGGCGAGGGCATCGTGGGGAGCCCGGCTGTCCGTTAGCAATGCTGAATCCGGGTCAATGCACGGTCTAACCCCGGTTGTTCAGCGGAACCAGAGCCCCTTCCTAATGGCAACACGAGAGGTGCCCTGAACTGCAATGATGCGAGTGCCGAATTCGTATCCGCAGCAGAATCAGGAGCACCCATCTCGTGAGCGGGCCTAAACGCGGGGAACGCGGCCTGTCCTCCACAGGCCGAGGGCATGGCGGGCACGCTACTCGGGGCCGCCGACAAAACCCGACCGCCCTCGTGCCACGGGGTTTCCTCCCTGGCTGCCACTCAGGTCGACTACAAGATCAAGGTCACCAGCACCAGCAGCCTCTTCATCGACACCGAGGTCGAGGTGCCAGAGGTCCCGCTCGTGCGCGAGTACGTCGAGAACCTCCTCCGATTCAAGTCACACACGGAGTACACCGTGTGCGACATGGATGACCTGGTGCTGGCCGAGCCCGGTGAGGAAGCCCCCGGCGTGGAGTGCCGTGCCTGGCAGCCCTACGAGAACGGCGGAGGGCGGCTGTCCACGGCGACGGTCCTCCCCGACGCGAACGGCGGCGTCCATGGGTTCAGCTTCGGCGACCCCGTGACCGACTGACCGACAGCCTCTGGAGGGGCCGAAAGGGTCAGTCGTCGGTGTCGGGCCGGGTCTGGTCGCCGTCGTCGGTGGCACCGTCGTGGAAGTGGGCGACTCCGGCGACCTCGGCGAGGAGCTGGGCGAGGTCGGTGAGGGAGCTGCGGACCTGGTCGAGTTCGCGGCGCAGCTCGTCGGCGTGCTCCCAGGCGCGCTCGTGTGCGACCGGGTCGCCTCCCTCGGGCAGGGTGGCCTCGTCCGACGTCAGGGCCGGGTGCCACCGGGCGAGGAAGGGGCGCAGAGTGCCGTTGAGGACGGCGACGGCGATGGCGCCGAAGGACAGGCGGCCGGGTGCGCGTCGCGGTGCGACTTCGGGGCCGTAGCGGCGGAGGATCTCACGGGTGCTGCCGAAGAGCGTGTAGACGGACGCCAGGGCTTCGCGCATCAGACCCTCGTCCGGTCGCAGATCGACGACCGTGACACGGGTGATGAGCTCCACGTAGAGCTCCCAGGCCGCGCGCCGTTCGGCGTCGTCCGGCTCCCAGACCCCGTTGATCTCGCCGAACAGCGGAATCGACAGCTTGACGGACACCTGAGCTGGCTGCGGCACGGGTACTCGTCCTAACTTGATCCGGGCGTTGTCCGACCTACGATTCCGCAATCGGTTCCACCGACCCATCGGATCCCTTCGCCTCTGCCCCAGACAGTACGGTACCCACTGCGGGGCCGGGCTTCAGGGCTGGAGCCCGGGTCCGTCCCACCCGCCTCCGCTGGAATCACGAGGGACCGTCCGGACTATCCTTCTCAGCGGCGTCCGTGGGCGAGGGGAGGAAGCTTGGCAAGCGCCGGCTGGGACGTCTTCTTCAGTTACCCCCGCGCGGACTATCCCCTGGCCGCACCACTGATCGCCGCGTTGAACGCACGAGGACTCCGTACCTTCGTGGATCGCAGCCATGTTCGCGACTTCACCAGCATCAGCGGTGCCCTGGCCGACAACCTCGCCCGCTCGACGCTCCTGGTCGCCTTCTATTCGGAGCGCTACCTGTTCCGGAGATCCTGCAACTACGAGCTGACCGCCGCGTTCGTGGCGGGGCAGCGCGAAGGGGACCCCTGCCGCCGGATCGCGGTGGTGAACCCGCACGCGAGCTTCGACCACATCCACCCCACCGAGTTGCGGGACCGGCGGTCCCTGGCGCTGTACGAGTACAACGACCGTTTGGCGGAGCTCGCCGGGATCATCGAGGACAGGGTGCGCCGGGTCGGCGGTGTCATCGGCACTCCGCCGGATGCGGCACGGACACCGTGGTATCCCCCGCCGCCCCCGGTCGGTTCCGTGGGGGTGCAGCCGTATCGAGGGGAACTGTGGGCCGCCCACAGCGCCCTGCGCCCGGGAGCGGCCGCGTACCACACGGGCTCCTGGGAAGGGGGAACCGCGCGTGTCTGCGCCCTCGACCAGCCCACCGCCACCGCTTTCGCGCAGGATTACGCCCTGCAGTTCAGCGCGGCCTACCCAGGCGGTGTCTTCTGGTTCTCCCTGGCGGAGCGGCCGGGGGAGCACGCCCCCGACACGTTCGCCCGCAGGCTCGCCACCATGGGCGACCTGGTCGGTGTCGGCGGAGGTCCGCCTGAGGAGACCGCCCGCCGCCTGGCCGGCATCGCCGAACACGTGGAGCGTGCGGACGGGCCGTCCCTGTGGGTGCTGGACGGACTGCGCGGCCCCCACGACCGGGAGGCGCCGTGGATGCTTCGGAACCCGCAGGCGCGCGGCTCGACGCTGATCACCGGGCAGGTGACGCGGTACGACGGCCCCGGCACGCTCGTCGACATCACCGAACCGGACGGTGAGGTGGCCAGGGCGGTGCTCCTGCAGGGCGGCCCTCCGCTCGTCGCCGGCCGACCGGGTCAGGAGGTCTTCGCCGACCGCATCGTGCGCCACGTCGGCGGCCACCCCGCCGCGCTCGCCGCCGCCCAGAGGCTGCTGAACGCCGCCGACCCGCCGGACCTCGCCTACGAGAACGTCCACCGGCAGCTGGGCGATCCGCAGGTCGACGCGCTGGACTTCGACGCTCGCTACTCGCGCCTGACCGCGCGCCTGGCGAACGAGGTGTCCGCGCTGGGGGACGGGGCGCGGGCGGCCGTGGTGTGGGCGTCGCTGGGCACGACATGGGCGGTGTCGGCGGAGACGGTGGCCCGAGCGCTATCGCTGCTCGACGGTGCCGGAAAGCGCGGACCGATGGGCGTCCTGGCGGTCCTGGGGGAACAGCCCTACGCCCGGCTCGAATCGGGAAGGCTGCGCGTCCACCCCCTGCTCGCCCGGGCGGTCCGGTACCGCATCGCCGACTCCGAGCTGATGAAGGAGCTCAGCGGGGTATGGGAGGAAGCCTCCCGGCGGTGAGTCGTTAGCATGGGCGGGAGACGGATGAGGGGGCGACGCGGCATGGCGCAGAGCAGCGGGCGGCCGGGAACCGCCGCCGACCGTGCGCACAGTGCCGCGTTCGCGATCCAGATCGAGCTCAGCACGCGGATCGGGGCCCGCCGCCTGGGCGACTCGGAGGGCATCCTGCGTGAGGCGCTGACCTCGCTGCGCCTGGTCTCCGAGACGGTCCAGGAGGTCATCGGAGAGCTGCAGGAGCCGGACCTTGTGGCCGGCGGCGGCGATGCCGACGCCGACCGTGTCCGCGCGTGCGCCCGGAGGCTGGACGACGTTGTCCTGCGCCCGTTCCTGGACCGCTGGGACCCCCTGCTGGCCGAACACGAGCGGCTGCGCCCGCCCGGCGGGACACTCGTCGCCCATGAGGCGCGCTGGGCGCAGGCACAGGAGTTCCGCTCGGCGCTGCGTGACCTTTCCGAGCCGCTGATCCGGATCAATAGGGAGCTCGCCGACATCACCGGCGCCGATCTGGAACCTCCGCTCCCAGAAGTCCAGCCGCGGACCGCCGGGCCGCGCGACGGCCGAACCACGCCGTAGCCTCCGGCTCCGCCCACCGTCGTCGATCCTGCGCTCTTCGGGGTGGATGCCGTGGGTGCCCCCGCGCCCACGGCATCGTGCTGACCCCGATGAGATCGCCGACGCGGACGGCCTCGCAGCGTCGCGCGTGCCGGTCGCCGGGGATCGGCTGCCCATTGGCGAAGGGCGACCTCGCCCCCTGCCCGCGCTGCCTTCGCGTGACCGGCGGGGAGTGCCGGGGCGCGTCAGCTGTGCGGCCGGAGGTGGAGGTCGAGGCCGCCGGTGCCCACTGTTTCGACGTCCGGGCGCAGGCGCATGTCGTGGTCGTAGTCGCCGCCGTTCAGTGTGCGGAAGCCGATGGGCTCGTCGGTGAAGAGGCGGTCGAGGCGGTGGGCGTATTCCCGCTTCGCGTCCGCGAAGCGGCTCTCGGGGGCCTTGTTGACGTCGTACATGGCGAACGGTTCGAGCGGGGCCAGGCCGGTGAACCAGAACAGGCCGTGGTGGAGCGGGAAGAGGACGTCGTTCAGCCGCCCGTGGACGCCCCGGTCGGAGAACGACGGTTCCTCGGCGCCGAGCGTGACCGACGCCATCGCCCGCCGACCCGCGAGCCCGCCGTTGCTGTAGGGCGGGGGGTGCCCTGGGCCGTGGGCGAAGCCGAAGGTGAAGACCCGGTCGATCCAGCCCTTGAGGATGCCCGGGACGGAGAACCACCACATCGGGAACTGCAGGATCACCGCGTCCGACCACAGCAGCTTCTCCTGCTCGGCGGCGATGTCCGCGGACAGCCGCCCCTCCGCGGTGGCCCGCCCCGCCGCGTCGAGCACGTCCAGGCGCTCGTCGGCCGGGTGGTCGGGGTAGTCGTCGGCGTCCAGGGCCGCCTTCCACTTCATCGCGTACAGGTCGGAGGTCCGCACCCGGTGTCCTGCCGCGGTCAGGTGCTCGGCCGCGAAGTCGGAGAAGGCCGCGTTGAGCGAGCGGGGCTCGGGGTGGGCGGTGACGATGAGGACGTTCTTCTGCGGCTGCTGTGCGCTTTCGGTCATGACGCCACCCTGGCCCGAGCGCGGGAGGCCAACCAGTACCCCGTTTGACCGGAGGTATGCCGATCCTGGTACTGGCAGGGCCACGCATACTTGAGCACATGGACACCGTGGACCGCACCACCCGACACCGAGACCACGTGGACAGGGCGGACAGAGCGGATGGGATCGACGGGATCGGCGACCCGCGCCGGGCGCTCGGCGCCTTCCTGCGCGCCCGGCGCGGGCGCGTTGCACCCGAGGACGTCGGGATCAGGGCGAACGGCCGGAGGCGGGTGCGCGGGCTGCGCCGCGAGGAGCTGGCCCAGCTCGCCGGGATCAGCGTGGACTACTACGTGCGGCTCGAACAGGGGCGTGCCGTCCAGCCGTCCGACGGGGTGCTCGACGCGCTGGCGCGGGCACTCGGCCTGGACGCGGCCGAGCGGAAACACCTGCGGACCCTGGCCTGCGCCGAGCCCGCCCCCGCGCCGCGGCTCCAGGTCAGCCCCCTGCTGCAGCGCGCCCTGGACGCCATGGTCGGCTTGCCGGCCTACGTGACCGACCACCGCCAGGACGTGGTGGCCTGGAACGTGCTGGGCGCCGAGCTGCTGGGCGGCCTGGGCGACCCGGGGCGCCGCGACCCGAACAATGCCAGGTTCCTCTTCCTCGACCCCGCGTCGCGCGACGTCCTGCCCGACTGGCAGGACCGCGCGGACGAAACGGTCGGCCTGCTGCGCGTCGCCGCGGGCCGCTACCCCGAGGACGGGCTCTTGGCCGCGCTCATCACGGAGCTGTCGGAGCGCAGCGAGGACTTCCGCCGCGTCTGGGACACCGGCGAGGTGGTGATGTGCGGCGCGGGCCGCAAGCGGCTGCGGCACCCGGCGATCGGCGAGATCGCCCTGGAGTACGAGACCCTGCACGTTCCGGAGTCGCCCGGCGAGACCGGCCTGGTGGTGCACGTACTCAGCGCCGAGGAGGGAAGCGCGGAGGCCGCGGCCCTGGCCTGCCTGGCGGCCGAGTGCTCCGCTCCGTGCCGCGGGTGAGGCGCCGGGGCGGCGCGGGGTAGCGTTGGCTCGGTGCGTCACCACTCGGCGAGAGGAGACCGACCATGGCACGGCTCGCGCGGCTGCTCGGTGCGGCGACGGCGGCGTTCGGCGCGGCCACCGCGGCCCGGCCGGAGATCATCGCGCGGCCGCTCGGCCTGGCCGAGGACGACGGCACGGTGTCGCCGCGGACGCGGCTGCTGATCGAGCTCATCGGGTTCCGGGACGTCGCCGTTGGAACGGGCATGGTCCTTGCGCCGCGCGGCGCCCCGCTGCGGTGGCTGATCGCCGCCCGCACCGTGTCGGACCTCGGGGACGCCTACTTTCTGGGCCGGTCTCTGCCGACCCCGGCGTCACGGGCGCTGGGCGCCGCGATGGCCGGCGGGTGGGCCGTCCTCTGTGCGGCCAGTGCCGCCACCGCCGGGCGTCGGGCGCCTCGCGGCGAGTCCGGCGTGCCGGTCAGGCCAGGTCCTTCTTGAACCCGACGTGGGTGGGGCGGAAGCCCAGCCGCTCGTAGAAGCGGTGCGCGTCCGTCCGGGCGGCGTCGGAGGTGAGCTGGAGGATGGTGCATCCGCGTGTGCGCGCCTCGCGTTCGGCCCACTCCATGAGTCGGCCGCCCAGGCCGCTCTTCCTCTCGTCCCGGTGGACGCGGACGCCTTCGACCTGTGCCCGGGTGGCCGCGCGGCGGGACAGGCCGGGGACGAACGTCAGCTGGAGGGTGCCGACGACGTCGTCGCCCCGCTCGGCCACGGCCAGGAGCTGGTTCGGGTCGCTGTCGATGGCCGTGAACGCGGCGTGGTAGACGGCCAGGTCCTCGACGTCCTCGCGGAGCCGTCCCAGCGGATCGTCGGCGAGCAGGGCCACGATCGCCGGAACGTCGCCCGCCTCGGCCCGCCGGATCCGCGATTCCCGAGCCAAGCTGTGACCTCCCTTTCCCGTTCTGCCCATGCGGGCAGCGCCGCAGTGCTCGCCGTCGTCGGTGAGTGCCGTGCCGCCCTCCGGGAACTCTGCCACGAGGACGTGGGCACGGTCGATGCCCGCGGAGTGGTCCGCCCGCGCCCGCGCTCCGCGCCGTGAAGGGTGAGGGAGATCGCGCGGGCCGCGCCGACCATGGATCGGGTGGCCGGTCGTTCCCAGGCCCGATACGCCGCCTGCCCACGTCGTTCGCGGGCGGGTGTGTGCGGCGGGTCGGTCACCCGAGCTGTCGATATGTCGGAAATGTGGTGGTAGGCCGGTCGGTTGCCCTATGTCATGGTCACCCCGGTGTTGAGTTACCTGGCCGGAGTGGGTAGGTTCATGGCCCTGGTCTCCCCCAAGTGCCGCGATTCGGCACGGTGCGCACTGTGTTCCGTGCTGCCTCGGTTCCTGACACCCCCCGTGGGAGCGCCGTCTTACCTCCTCCCACCGCGTCGACATCCACGCGGGCGCCGTCCGCTTGCCCCACCCCGACCAGACCAGGGGAGCTGATCGATGTCAGCACACACACCCGCCGACGACCAGCGCCTGCCGCCGCCCGGCAGACTGGCCGGATACGTCCTCCTCGGGGCGACGGTCGCCATCGCCCCGGTGTGGACGTGGGTGACCCTGTCCGTGCCGTGGTCGGTTCGGGCCCCCGTCCTGGTCGGCGGCATCGCCACCGGCGCGGTCGCGGTCGCCGCCCTTGCGGCGGCCGCCTACTTCGCCGCCACCGCGCGCCGGGAGCGCGAACGGGCCGCGTACGCCGAGACCGGTACCGCCCGACTGGAGCGCGAGGTGCTCCACCTGTCGAACACCGCGCTTCCCGCCCTCGCGGGCCGCGTGCGCGAGGGAGTCCCGGCCGGGTCGGCGCTCGCCGAAGCCGACCTGCCCGGACACCACGCGCTGCGCCACATGGCCGAGCACACCGCGCGGACCCTGGAGGAGAGCGAGCGCCGGGCCACCGCCGCGCGAAACGCGCTCGCGGAGATGGAGAGCGAAGCCGCGGTCCTCACGGACGAGACGCTGCCCGCCCTGGCCGCGCGGATCCGGGAGAGCCGCTCATCGTCGGTGGACACCGCCCTCGCCGACGTGGTCCGGCCGACCAACGGCGAGCTGCGCCGCGCCGTCGGGCAGACCGCCCGCGCCCTCAGCGAGGCCGAGCGCAGGAGCGGTGCCGCCATGGCCGGCTGCGCCAGCGCCGCGGCCCGCGTGCAGGCCCAGGTCACCTCGCTGCTCGCCCGGCTTCGGGAGCTGGAGGACACCTACGGCGACCAGGAGGAGATCTTCGCCGACCTGCTCGACCTCGACCACAGCGTCTCGCAGACGGGGCGGCTGGCCGACAGCTTCGCGCTCCTCAGTGGCGGACGCTCCGGCCGCAGGTGGACCAAGCCCATCACGATCGAGAGCGTGCTGCGCGGCGCCATGGGACGCATCAACGCCTACCGGCGCGTGCGCGTCCACTCCGCCAGCACGGTCGCCGTCGCCGGATACGCCGCCGAGGGCGTCATCCACGCCGTGGCCGAGCTGATGGACAACGCCGCCGCGTTCTCGGCCCACGACACCGAAGTCCACGTGTACGTGGAAGAGGAGAACACCGGTGTCACGGTCATCATCGAGGACAGCGGCCTGGGCATGCGAGCCCGCGAGCGGCGCCGCGCCGAGCAGCTCGTGTCCGAGCCCATGGACCTGGCGACCCTCCCCGGGACCCGCCTGGGCCTGGCGGTGGTGGGGCGCCTGGCCGCCAAGTACGGCCTGACCGTCAGCTTCCGCCCCTCCTCGCGCGGGGGGACCGGCGCCGTGGTGCTGATCCCGCAGCACCTCATCACCCAGCCCCGAGCGCAGGCCACCGAGCCGGCCGCGCCCCCGTCGCCGGCGCCCGAACCGGCCCTCTCCAGGGCCGGCGCCCGGCCCGCCGAGGCCCGGGACGGCGGCGGCCGCGACGGCCTGCCCAGGCGCCGCCGGGGCGAGACACTCGCGGCCGCGAACGGGTCGGCACCCCCGCCGCCGGCGGCGTCGGTCCCTCGGGAGCGCCGTGACTCCGGAGCCCGGTTCGCGGCCTTCCGCCAGGCCGGCCGCGGCCGCGGCCCGTCCGAGACGGGTGAGGGGGACCGTCCGTGAGCGCGTAAGACCGCCCCAGCCCCCGTAGCACCCCTGGGCCTCCCGCGAGAGGCCCGCACCGTTCCCCCGGCCCGGCGCCCCCGGCGGGCCGCCGTACCCGCCCCGAGAAACCGACCGAGAGAGCAGGAGGCAGGGGCCTGCCCGGTCCGTACGCCCCCGGACCGCGCCCCGCGATCGCGATGAGCATTCCCGACCCGCCCGCCAGCAACGCGAACCGCGGCCTTGGCTGGCTCCTGGACAACCTTGTGGAGAAGACGCCCGGCGTCCGGCACGTCCTGGTGCTGTCCAGGGACGGACTGAAGATGTGCTTCACCCCGGGCCTCGACGAGGACAAGGCCGACCAGCTCTCCGCCGTCTCCGCGGGGATCCAGAGCCTGTCCCTCAGCGCCTCGGCCGAGTTCGGCGACGCCCTGGGCGCCGGGCAGGCCATGGTCGAGTTCGGTGGTGGGCTCCTGCTCATCGTGCCGGCCGGGGAGGGTGCCCATCTCGCCGTGATCGCCGACGCCGATGCCGACGTCGGCATCGTCGGGCACAACATGAACGAGCTCGTCGAGCAGATCGGCACGTACCTCTCCGCCGCGCCTCGCTCCGCCGGCCGCGGCCCCAGGCCATGAACCCGCGGCCCGTCGACCGCGAGGACCCCGACCGGCTCTACACGATCATCGGTGGCCGCGCCCGGGGCGACGAGCCGGCCTTCGACACGGTCACGCTCATCGTCAGCGAGTCCGAGCCGACCCCCGCGATGCAGTCCGAGCACGCGCGGATCCTCCGGATGTGCCGGCGGCCCACGGCGGTGGTGGAGATCTCCGCACAGCTGCGGCTCCCGGTGAGCGTGGTGAAGATCCTGCTGCGCGACCTCTTGGACACCGGCTACATCACGGCCCGCCACCCGCCGTCGACCACGGGTTGGGCGTGGCAGCCCACCCAGGAAACCTTGGAGCAGGTACTCATTGCACTCCAACGCCTCTGACCCAGCGACGCGCGAGAGCCCGGCCCCCCTCAGGGCGACCACCATGGACGCCCTGAAGATCGTGGTCGTGGGAGGGTTCGGCGCGGGCAAGACGACCATGGTCGGATCGGTCAGCGAGATCCGGCCGCTGAGCACCGAGGAGGTCATGACGCAGGTCGGCGTCGGGGTGGACGACCCCAGCGCCGTGCGACACAAGACCACCACGACCGCCGCGTTCGACTTCGGCCGGATCACGCTCACCGACGCGACGGTTCTGTACCTTTTCGGCGCGCCCGGCCAGGAGCGGTTCTGGTTCCTATGGGACCAGCTGTTCTCCGGAAGCCTGGGCGCGGTCGTGCTGGTGGACACTCGCCGCATCGAGGACTCCTGGTACGCCATCGACCGGCTGGAGCACCACCGGATGCCGTTCGTCGTCGCGGTCAACCGTTTCGGGCCCGGTCCCGGGGTCGAAACGGTGCGCGAGGCGCTGGCGCTGTCCGACGGTGTCCCCCTGGTCGAGTGCGACGCCCGCGACCGCGAATCCGCCAAAACCGTGCTGATCAGCCTCGTGGAACACCTGAGGCACCTCTATGTTCCATCGACCGCCCAGGAAGGCACGCCGTGACGAACGCCCCCAGCCCGCCCGAGCCCTCCCCACAGGCGCACGCGGGCCGCCCGCTGTGGGAGGACTACCCCGACCACCGCGACGCGGTCCGGTTCTACGGGCCGGAGATCGCCAAGGACCCGGCGGTGCTCTACGACGAGATGCGCCGACTCCACGGCCCGGTGGCGCCCATCCTGCTCGACGGCGACATTCCCGCCTGGTTCGTACTGGGCTACCGTGAGGTCCACTACGTCACCGGCAACCCCCGGTGGTTCGCGCGGGACTGCCGCCGGTGGAACGCCTGGGACCACGTTCCCGGCGACTGGCCGCTCATGCCCTACGTGGGCTGGACGCCGTCGGTGATGTTCACCGAGGGCGCCGAGCACCAGCGGCGCGCGGGCGCGATCGGCGACGCACTGGACGCCCTGGACCGCACCGAGCTGTCCATGATCTGCGAGCAGGTGGCCGACGGGCTCATCGACGGCTTCACCGGGGAGGGGCAGGCCGACCTGATCGCCGACTATGCCCACCGCATCCCGGCGGGAGTGGTGGCGCGCATGTTCGGACTGCCCGAGTCCGACGTGGCGAGCCTGGTGGAGGACGTTCTGGCCTCCCTGGACGTCGACGAGTCCGCCGCCCGGGCACACCAGCGTCTCCACGCCCGCATGCAGGCACTCGTCGCCGACCGCAGGGCCCACCCGGCCGACGACGTCCCCTCACGGCTGCTGGCGCATCCGGCCGGCCTCACCGACGACGAGGTCGTCATCGACCTGCTGGTGATGATGTCCGCCGCCCAGGCGCCCACCGGGAACTGGATCGGCAACGCCCTGCGCCTGATGCTGGTCGACGACGAGTTCTCGATCACCCTGCAGGGCGGGCGCAGCAGCGCCGGAGAGGCGCTGAACGAGGTGCTGTGGAAGAACACCCCCACCCAGAACTTCATCGGCAGGTGGGCGGTCCAGGCGTGCGAGGTCGGCGGCCGCCGTATCCGCAGGGGCGATCTGCTGGTCCTCGGCCTGGCCGCGGCCAACACCGACCCGCGGGTGCAGCCGGAGTGCCCCTCGGACACCTCGGTCAACCGGGCGCACATGTCGTTCGGGCACGGCGAGCACGGCTGCCCCTTCCCTGCCCCCGAACTGGCCGAGACCATCGCGCGCACCGCGATCGAGGTGCTGCTGGACCGCCTGCCCGACATCGAGCTGGACACGGCCGCCGACGATCTGCGCTGGCGGCCGTCGGTGTGGATGCGCGGCCTTTACGCCCTGCCGGTGAGGTTCAGCCCCGGGGTGCGCCTGTGAGGTCCGGAGGCGACGGGCGCCGCGCCCCGAGAGAGCGCGCGGCCGCGGCAGCCCCCGGACTCCGGCGTCGGCGGTCGGCTACGCGGCCGGGGTGAACACGACCGGCAGTTCGGCCGGGCCACGCGTGAACACGCCCTGCTCCACCGGGTGGGCGCCGTCGGCGAGCCGCAGGTCGGGCAGGGCGTCCAGCAGCTGGTCGGTCGCCGCCGTCACCTCGGCCTCGGCCAGCAGCGCCCCCACGCAGAAGTGCCTCCCCAGGGCGAACGCGAGGTGGTCGGCCGCGGCGGTGAACGCGGTGGCGGTGTTCAGCTCCTCGCGGTGGATATCGAAGGAATCCGGATCGGCGTAGCGATCCCCGTCCCGGTTGGCGGCCCCGATCAGGCAGGTGACCGTGCTGCCGGCCGGGATGGTCCCGCCGCTGACCTCCACGTCCCGGTCGGGCTGCCGCATGATCATGTGCACGGGGGGCGTGTAGCGCAGCGTCTCGGCGAAGGCGCGGGGGATCAGGCTCCGGTCCCGGCGGACGTCGTCGAGCTGGTCGGGGTGGAGCAGAAGGTTGGCGAACATGGCGGCCAGTGCCTTGTCGGTGGTCTCACCGCCGGCGGCGAGGAGCAGGCTGCAGAAGGACTTGATGTCCTCGTCGCTCATCCGTGTTCCGTCGATCTCGGCCCTGCACAGCGTGGACAGCAGGTCGTCGCCGAGGTGGTCCCGGCGGTGCCGGATGATGGGGAGCATGTACTCGGCGAACTCCTCCCTGGTCCGCATCCCCTCTGCGGCGACGCCGGGGTCCTGGGTGAGGTTGCCGAGGAACGCGATGATGGCCGTGTACCAGCGGTGGAACCGCGGGTGGTCGGCCTTGTCGAGGCCGAGCATGTCGACGATGACGTTGATGGGGAACCGCGTGGCGAACTGGCCCACCAGGTCGGCCGACCCGGTGGTGCGGAACCCGTCGATGAGGTCGCGGGCGTTCTGTTCGATGACGGGGAGGAACCGATCCCGCAGTGTGCTGCCCCGGAACGCGGGGGCCACCAGCGCACGGCGCACCGCGTGCTCGCGCCCGCTCAGCTGGAGGAACGTGTGACCGTGGACGGGCTCCAGCTGCCAGTCGTAGTTCGCCGTGGTGAACGCGTCGCTCTTGAAGGCCCTTCTCACGTCCTCATGGCGGGAGATGATGTAGCTCTGCGTGGCTTCGTGCCACAGCAGCGGAGCGTCGCGACGTAGGACGCGGTAGGCGGAATAGGGGTCAGTGGTGAAGCCGTCGGAGAGGATGTCGGGTATCTCTCGGGCGGTGGTCATAACGCTCCCTCATTGCGCGGAGAACGGGCGAGAACCGTCCTAAGGCTAAAGAGAGCCCGGAGCTCGAACCAGGCCGACCCCGGGCACGCCGTCGCACCGGTCGTCCGGGCCGCCCCACCGCGGAAGGCGGGCGGGCTTCGGCGGCACGGCGCGTGCCCCCGTACCGCCCGTGCCCCCGTACCGCCCGTGCCCCCGTACCGCCCGTGCCCCCGTACCGCCCGTGCCCCCGTACCGCCCGTGTCCCTGTGCCGCCTGTGTCGCCGACTATCGCGTTCTTCCGGCATCCGTCTGCGGCCCGGTCGTGACCAGGGGGCCGCTGATCGGCGTCCAGCGGTCCGCGATGCGGTCGGCGATCGCCGGCATGGTGGTGTACTCCAGATCCTCCAGTGGTAGCCGGTGCGGTTCGAAGGGGCCGTGGCGGCGCAGGTAGTCCATGGCACGGTTGGCCTGCCGACGGGCCTCGTCGAACGACGGGTCGGCGAACATGTCGCGCGGGCCGATCAGCTTGCCGTCCTTGATCTGGAAGCCGAGGGCGACCACGCGCGGAGGGCCGTCGAACCGCGCCGGGTGGGCGTCCTCGGCCGGGACCGGCATGATCGGAGCGTGGTGCGAGCCGCGCATCGCCCCGCCGACCGTGTAGCCGAAGCTGAACGGTTCGAGAACCTCACCCACGGCGGGCAGCCCGGACTGGCAGCGCACGAACATCACCGGGTCGTCCTTGCCGACGTACTTGCCGGCGATGAGTGACAGCCGCTGGGTGCTGGTCGCGGCCGCGACCTCGCCGAGCGCCTTCGACCGCACGCTGTGCACCACGTACCGGGCGGGTGCCCCGATGAACATCAGCATGTCGTAGAGATCGGTGGGGCAGTCGAAGAGGACCGCCTTCTCCTCGTAGAGGTCGTAGACCTCGAAGAGGAACCCGGCGTGCATCTTGGTGTCGATGACCAGGCCTGCGGAGTTGAACGGGTCGGCGAAGATCTTGTACAGCGGCAGGTTCCACGCCCCCGGCTCGGTCTTGTCGGCCAGGAAGCAGATGACGGGCTCGCTGGGCCGCTCCTCGAACTCCAACTCCGCGTACCCCGGCCCCATCCCACGCAGGTTGCCGGAGAACGCGTCGGACAGCAGGTCCTGGCCGGCGCCGTACAGCCCGAGCTCTCTGGCCACAGCGGTCGTGGTCTTGAAGGTGTCCCAGGCAAAGGAGTGGATGAGCTGGGAGTCGGGGCCATAGGTGTGGGTCATGATGAGCGAGATGTCGTCACCGCACGCGGCGACGTGGCCGTCCACGAGCAGTTCGCCGGCGACCGCCCGCTGCACGGCTCGGCGGGCGCCGTCCATCATGTCCGGGTGGACGGCCGAGTGGCCGACGAAACCTCCGGTGTCGGCTTTGATGATGCTGAGCGTGATCATGATCGGTTCCTCTCGCGGGGCACCTGTCGCCAGGCTGTCCCGCTGGTGCTCCCGGTCCCCGGGGCGTTCCGGCCCGCCCGGCCCGGACCGCCGCCGGCGGCCGAGGTATCACTGCGTCTAGGACGTCCATGCCTCCAGGGCGAGCAGGTCGCGCATGGAGACCATGCCGACCATCCGTTCGTCGTCGACCACCGGGAGGTGCCGGATCCCCGCGTCGAGCATCCGGCGGGCCACCCGCTGCGAGTCCTCGTTCAGGCCGGCGGTCTCGACCCGGGTCGAAGCGTAGGCCGCGGCGCTCTCGTCGGCCGGGGCGTGGGCCGTGGCCATCGCCCGCACCAGGTCGCGCTCGGTGATGATTCCGACGACATAGGCGCCGTCGAACACGGCCAGGGCGCCGACCTGCTCCTCCGCCATCCGCCGTGCGACCTCGGTCAGGCGGTCGTCCGCCTGACAGCCCAGGACCGTCGGACGGTAGACGTTGCTGATGATCATGGTCCCTCCTTGCCTTCGCGGTTTCCGGGCTCCGGGAATGAGAACGGTCGGCCGGGATCGGCGCCGCTCCTCGGCGGCGGCCTGTCACCCCACCCGCGGCGCGGGTACCACCGCCACCGGGCAGGGGGCCTGCTGCAGCGCGGCCTGGGTAACGGGCCCCAGGAGCGTCTGGGGCGCGGAGCCGATGCCGCGGGCGCCGACGACGAGCAGGTCGGCGCCTTCGGCGGCGTCGACCAGCGCGTGCCGCGGTGTGTCGAGGACGAAGGTCGTGTCGACCGGCACTTTCGGATATCGGGCCTGCCACGGCGCGACGGCCCGTTCGAAGCGTGTGTTCGCCTCGTGCTTGAGCGCGTCGGCGTCGATGAAGGCGCGGCGATCGGGTCCGGGGATCGCGGCCGGGTCCCACCAGCTGCACAGTGCCTGCACCGACGCCGTGCGCAAGGTGGCCTCCTCGAAGGCGAATCCGAGCGCCTGCTCGGCGGCCGGGGATCCGTCCACGCCGACCACGATGCGCGCGTCCTCTCCCCACGGGGGCTGCGGGGCGGACCGGACGATGACGGCCGGGATGTCGGCGCGGGAGGGGACCTGCACCGCGGTGGACCCCACGATGAGGTCGTCGAACCCGCCGTGCCCCCGAAGGCCGAGAACGATCAGGTCGGCCTGGCGGGACTCCCTCAGCAGGACGGCCGATGCGGGTCCCTGCTCCAGCCGCCAGCGGACCTCCAGGTCGTCATCGGCGAGGAAGCGGGCCTTGCGCACGCCTTCGTCGGCCACCACCGCGCCTATGCCACGCAGGATCTCCAGGGTGACGTCCTCCGGCGGGCGGGACGGGTAGGGCCAGTGCCACGCATGGCAGACGGTCAGGGGAAGGCCGCGGAGCCGGGCCTCCTGCACCGCCCAGCGCAACGCCTGCTCGCTGGCCGGGGATCCGTCGTATCCGACCAGGACGGGAAGCGTGCTGTCGTGTTCGCCCATGGTCCGCCCCCTCCACGGTCCATCTCGTGCCCAGCCTCCCAGGGGTGGCGGCGTCCCGGGAAGAGACGTGGGTTCACCGTCCGGGGGACCTTCGGCCCGTGGCCGGGGACGGCCCGGTGCTTCGACGGAGCCGTGCGAAACGCCCCGCGCAGACCTGGAACGATCGGGCGCGGTCGGCGACGATGATCGGGACGGTCGGGACGGTCGGGACGGCCCCGGCTGGGCCGGGCTGTGACCGGACAAGGTCGCGCAGAGGAGCTGACGATGGTGATCACCGTTCTCGAAGCCCTCGTGGCGGCGGATCGTGTGGGCGACCTTGAGCGGGCCTACCGGGAGGGAACGGCCCGACTTCCTCCCGGCATCGCGGAGACCTTTCTGGTCCGCGATACCTCCGACACGTCGGTGTTCCGGATCATGACCGTGTGGGCCGGCCGTGAAACCCTCGACGAGATGCGGGCGTCGGGGGTGACACCCAAGGGTGTCCGGATCTTCGAGGCGGCGGGCGCCTCACCGGCGCTGTCGGTCCACGACGTCGTCGTCCGACAGCAGAGGTGAGGGGGCGGTCCCCTATTTCGGGGCCATGCCGTGTCGCGGCCGTGCGGGCCACCCCTGTTCGGGCGGGGCGGCGGGCCGGTGGGTCTCCGCTGCGGTGTCCACGCGGACCATGCCGGAGGTGTGTCCGACGCCGTCGCCGCGGGGAACACGGCACCTCGACGGCTCGCGCACTCCTGCTTCCCGAAAGCAGCGGGAAGAGTGGTGCCCGGCCCCGGCCGGTGGGCCGGGGCCGGGCACAGTGCGGCGCCGAGGGGTCCCCCATCCCCAAGGTGCCGCTTTCCAGGGTGGCTTTCGGGGGCCGGTCAGGCCGGTCGATGCCGTCGGTCGCGGGGCGGGGCGGCCATGGAGAGCCGCACCACCGCGGGTAGTCGGTCGAGTTCCAGGGCGGTGCGCATGTCGCGCAGCGCCTCGGCGCGGACGCGCCGCCACACGTCCGCGACGTCGGAGTCCTCGTCCACCGTGATGTCGAGGCGCAGGTGCGGCCGCACGGGCGACTCCGTCACGGCGGCGTGGGCGCGCCGTACGCCCGGGAGGCCGCGGACCTGATCTTCGAAGGCCGTCCGCGCCGCCTTCGCGTCGAGCTCGGTGCGGCCGCCGGCGTCGCGGTCACCGAGTACGACCCGCGCGACCGCGTCGGTGCGCAGCTGGACCAGCAGCCAGCGCAGCGCCAGCAGGGCCAGGATCACCAGTAGGGCGGCGACCACCCACCCTGTCCAGGGTTCCGGTCGACCGATGAGGTCCGGCGTATCGGCGATCGCCGCCCGGGCGGCCGGTCCGCCGAACAGCCCCAGGCCCGCGGCGAGTGACACCGTTCCGCCGCAGAGCAGCAGCCCACCCAGGAGGGCCAGCCCCCACCGGTTGCCGCGCGCGGAGCGGCGCGCCCTGTTCCTCTCGCCCACTGCCCTCGCCGCCCTTCACACCTCTGTGCCTGCGTTTCTGTGCCTGAGTTCCCGGCTGCGTTCATGTCTGCGTGCGTCTGACGTCGACGGTCAGCCGGTAGGGGCGCAGCGGCGCGATGTCCGCCAGGCGCTCCTCGACCGCGGCTGTGACCGCCGCACGGAGTTCCTCGGTCTCGGCCAGTTCGGTGCGCACACGCACCCGGATCCGTCGGCGCCGCACCACCACCCGGGCCGATTCCACACCGCCGGCGCCGAGTACCGCCGCGGTCAGTGTCCGCCGGAGGGCGGTCCGCGACAGGCCGACGAGGAGGTCGGGGTCGTCGGTGCGCAGGGCCGCCCAGCGGCCCTCGCCGGGCAGCAGCGCCACCACGATCAGGAGCAGGCCGATCAGCGCCAGGACCGCCGAGGCGACCTGCACCTCCGGGTCGTCCCATCGGGCGTCCCCGACCTGCCGGGCCGCCGTGTCGACGATCGGGATGCCCAGCGGCACACCCGCCAGCGCGGAGATCACCTGGGACGCCGCCGCCCCCGCCACGGCGAGCAGCAGTACCGCCGCGACCACCGTCGGCCACATCCGGTACGGCCGGAAGGCGCGCACCGCGGCGCGGCGGGCCTGCTCAGCCACGCCCGGGTCCGGTGCCCGCCCCTCGGCGTCCGCCGTCGTCATCGGTGTGTCCTTCCCGGCCTTCGTGTCCTGCATGTTCCGCATATCCCGAATGTCCCGCCTGTCGCCCGGACTCCCGGGCCTGATCCGCGTCTCTGCGCAACGGCTCCGGTCATCTCGACTCCGCCCGTTCTCCGGCCGCGCTTGCGTGGGGCAGCTCGACGACCTCGATGTCGACCCGGCCCACGCGTATCCCGGTCAGCCGCTCGACCGTGTCCGCGACGTGCTCCCGTACACGCCGTGCGGTCGTCGCGGCGGGGCGCGGATAGCGCACGGCGATACCCAGACGGATGATCGCCGTGCGCTCCGCCTCCCTGCCGCTGAGCCGGACCGCGACCCGCACCGGCCCGGATCCGGCTCCGAACAGCCGCCCGATACCGCGGCCGACCTCGCCGACTCCCGGCACCTGCGACGCGGCACGGGCGGCGATCTTGGTGACGACCCGTTCGGGGATCGTCGTGCTTCCGCGCTCGGCCGCCGCTGCCCCCGTCCGCCTCGGCGCCGGGTACCGCTGCGCCGCGATCTCGGCCATGCCACCACCCCTCGTTTCCGCCCTCGCCCGTTCCCCGTCCCTTCGCGCCCCGGCGCGTCCCGCGCTCCCGCGGGCGCTACCTGCGGCGGAGGAACAGCTCGGCGAGGTCGATTTCGCCCTCATAGGCGCGGCCGGCCAGGAAGCCGACCATGCCGAGAACGAGCACCAGCGCGAACGCCCCGAAACCGCCGAACGCGGCCGCCAGCGCCAGCACCGTGCCGTAGGCCAGTCCCACGATGGGCCACATGGCCAACCCTCCTCACTCTCATCGCAGCCGCCGCGCCCGCGCGTGGCGGGCGGCCCGGCGGCGCAGCATGCGCAGCACCCACCCGGCGGGTCCTCGCGGCGCCCGGAACACCCGGACACCTCCGGATTCCCGGCCGTGTTCCGATGTCCGGGTATCCGGTTCGCCGAGTGCCCGGCGCCAGCGCGCCAGGTCTTCGGCGAAGGCCACCGGATCGCCACCCCGGTCGGGGTGGTTCTCGCGAATCCAGGACCGGTAGGCCCTGCGCCGGTCGAGCGGCCGCCCCCGCACCGGATCACGCCCTGTCCGGGACATCGGCGACCACGTCCTCGACGGACACGTCCACGCGCCGCCCCGGCGCCATCGGCGCGACCAGCGCGCGGATCTCCGCGGCGACCTCCGGGATCGGCCGGCCGCAGCGCAGCACGACCCCGATCGCGACGTCGTCTTCGCGTACCGCCACGCCCTCGATCCGGTCGCCCGGGGTGAAGGTGGTGATGGTGCGGAAGGCGCCCGCCGACAGGTCGGCGACATCGGAGAGGCCGCGCACCCGGTCGGCGATCTCCCGCGCGGTCCGCTCGCGACGGTGGCCTTCCTCGGCTCCGGTCGAGGCGTCCGCGCTTCCCGCCCCGCCGTCGGGGCGGGAAGCGTCGGCCTCACTTGACCCGCGGCTCGGATTCACCGTCGTCGACCTCGTCGCCGGGCAGGTGGATGTCGTCGATGGTGACGTTGACCTCGGTGACCTCCAGGCCCGTCATCCGCTCCACCGCGGTGATGACGTTGCGGCGTACTCCCGCCGCCAGGTCGGGGATGGACACCCCGTACTCGACCACGAGGTCGATGTCGGCCGCCGCCTCACGCTCGCCCACCTCCACGGAGACGCCACGTGCGGCGGTCCCGGACGTCGTGGCGCCGGGGATCCGGTCGCGCACGGCGCCGAAGGCCCGGGCGGCGCCGCCGCCCATACTGTGCACGCCGCCCACCTCCCGCGCGGCCATCCCCGCGATCTTCGCGACGACGTGGTCGGCGATCGAGGTCGTCCCCTTCGCCGTCACCAGCTCGCGGGCGTCGGCGTCACGGCCGGATCCGGGCGTCTTCTTCTCACGTGCTTCGGGCACTTTGGGCTCCGCTTTCGCATCGGTCACTGTTCGATCCCCCCGTGCAGTGCATGGCGGCTCAGCGCTTGAAAACGTTCTTGATCTTCTCGGCGGCCTCTCCGGCCTTCTCCTTGACGTCCTCCGCGGCCTCCTCGACCCCGGCCTTGGTCTGGTCGAACTTGCCCTCGGCCTCCAGCTCGGAGTCGCCCATGGCCTTGCCGGCGGTCTCCTTGGCCTTGCCCTTGGCCTTCTCGAACTTGTTCTCCATGTCGCCCATCGTTCGTTCCCCCTGTTCGTTCCTGTCGTCATCCGATTCGTTCGGCCCGGGCGGTGCCGGGCGGAGCGATCGTCTCTACGCGTTACCGGAGGTAGCGCGCACCCCTAAGGACACGCTCGACCCCCGGATGCTCACGCGGAATCCCGCGTGACCTGTGACACATTCGGGGTGGACGGCATCCCATCGGGGCATTGCGGAACGTATATATGGAAATACTATGCGTGACACTGCCGAGTCGCTGCAGACACAGGCGGATGAATGGCAAATACCCCGCATTCTGACGACACGCCGCTGGTCAAGCGCGCCCGCGACGGCGACGCCGCGGCGTTCGAAGCGCTGGTCCGGCTGCACCAGGACACCGCGTACCGGATCGCCCTGCGCATCCTCAACGCCCCGGCCGACGCCGCGGACGCGACGCAGGAGGCGCTCGTCGCGGCATGGCGCAGCCTCCCCGACCTGGACGACCCCGCGACGTTCCGGGCCTGGCTCTACCGCATCGTCACACGCCGCGCCCTGAACGCCGCCCGCGCGCGGACCCCGGAGTCGCCGACCGACCTCTCGGAGGGCGAGCGGCCCGGCCGGGCCGCCGGACCCGAACACCACACCGTCGCCGGCGGCCTGCGCGACGCCCTCGCCCAAGCCCTCCTCGACCTACCGCCGCAACAGCGCGTCTGCTGGATCCTGTACGAGATGGAGGAGATGAGCTACAGCGAGATCGCCGAGACCGTCGATGCGACGCCGGACGCGGTCCGCGGCCGGATCCACCGTGCCCGAGCCCACCTCGTGGAGGCGCTGAAGCCATGGCGATAGAGGACACCGACCACGAACGGCTGCCGTGCGGCTCCGACATCGACGCGGTCCTGGAACACGAGCGCGACGGCGCTCCGACCGACCATGAGCTCCACTGCCCGCACTGCCGCGCGGCGGTCGAGGAGCACAGCGTCCTGCACGCGGCCCGCACCGAGCTCGCCACGGAGCGCGTGGTGGCCCCACCGCACCTGCTCGACGACGTGATGCGGCTGGTCCGCGCCGACCCGAGGTCGCGCCGGGTACTGCCGGTGCCCGGAGAGGAAGAGGGAGTGACCCGGGTCAGGCGCTCGGCCGCGGCCGCCGTGCTGCGGACCGCGGCCGAGGACGTACCCGGTGTGGCCGACGCCCGCGTCACGGAGCTCACCGAGGGAGACGACGGGATCGAGGTCGCGCTGCGCGTACGGCTGTACACGGGCACGCCCGTCCCGCGGGTGGACACCGCTCTGCGCACCCGGGTGGCCGAGGTCGCCCGCGACCAGCTCGGCTGGAGTGCCGCCCGGGTGGACATCTCCGTCATCGACCTCGAAAACGGAGGCTGACGGGGCCCGGTAACGCGCGGACGTGCGACCCCCGGCGGCGGCGCACCAACCGGTCGCCCTGTACTCTGCGGTCCGCTTACGCTGCCGTCCGCGTCCGCCGACGGTCACGACCAGCAGGGGGTGGCATGGCCTTCACGCGACTGCTCTCCACCGATGACGCACCGGCTCTGGCCGAGGTGCTGAGTGGGAACCGCGGATTCCTCGCCCCGTGGGAGCCGGTCCGCGGGGACGACTTCTTCGGTGTCGAGGGGCAGCTGGACATCGTCCGGCGCGATCTGCGGGAGTATGCCGAGGGCAGGATGCTGCCGCTGGCCATCGTCGCCGGCGGTGGGCTGGTCGGCCGGATCAATGTCAACGGGATCACCCGGGGCGCGTTCCAGTCGGCGTCGATCGGCTACTGGGTCGGTGCGTCCCACAGCGGGAGGGGGATCGCGACCGGGGCCGTGGCGGAGACCAAGGAGAGGGCCTTCGCCGGCCTGGGTCTGCACCGCCTCCAGGCGGAGACGCTGATCGGGAACACGGCCTCGCGGGTGGTCCTGGAGCGCAACGGGTTCACCCCCTTCGGCATCGCGCCGAAGTTCCTGAGGATCGCGGGCCGCTGGCAGGACCACATCCTCTACCAGGCCCTCAACCCCGAAGAGGACTGACGGCGTCGGCGGAGCGGCGCGGATCGTCCCGGGGGCGCCCCCGCGGTCCGGCGCACGAACCGATGGGTTCGTGGACCTCCGCGCTTCGTGGGATACGCCCTGACCCGTTCCGCGCAGGTCGTCGCCACGCCTCTCAGGCGCGTCCTCACCGACCCTCCGGCCGTGCGCCGAAGCCGACGGGAGACACCGTAGGACGCACTGTAATGTGACCCGCACAGTCGAGTAGCCGCAGATCAGTCTGCTTCCGATCGTTCCGACCGAAGGGCCGCGCGGTGAGGATCACCTGGGATCAGGTTCTGGCATGGCGCCTACGGCGGCAGTTCGTCGCTCCGCGCGGAGACGCGGGCGCGAGCGAGATCATCGCCCGACTGGCCGGGGTACAGGCTCAGGTGGCCGCGGCGGCCGAGTCGGCCGTCGGGAACCGGCAGAACCACCCCCGGCCGGGCCAGATCGACGCCGCGCTCGACGAGCGTTCCGTCATCAAGACCTGGTCGATGCGGGGCACCCTGCACCTGATCGACTCCGGTGACGCCGCCGCCTATCTGTCGCTGCTCGCTTCGGGCAGGACCTGGGAAAAGCCCTCCTGGCAGAAGGCGTTCGGCGCCTCCCCTCAGGAGATCGAGGATCTGGCCGAGGCCGTGTCCGACATCCTGCGCGACCGGGTCCTCACCCGGGCGCGGATGGTGTCCCACCTGGTGGAGGACCCGCGGTTCGCAGGTATGGAGGAACACCTGCGGTCGGGTTGGGGCACCCTCCTCAAGCCCCTGGCCTGGAAAGGTGTGCTGTGCCACGGCCCGAAGCAGGAAGGGGCGACCACCTTCACCTCACCGGTCAACCTGCTGCCCGACTGGAGCGGGCTGCCCGGCCCCGATGAGGCCGCGCCGGTCGCGATCAGCGCCTACCTCGGTGCCCACGGCCCCGCCACCCCTGAGGGCTTCGACGCCTGGCTGTCCCGCAACAGCCTGCGCACAACCGTCGTCCGCCGTTGGTTCCAGGAGATGGGCGGCGCACTCAAGCAGGTGGAGGTCGACGGGGAACCGGCCTTCATCCTCACCGAGCACGCCGACGAGCTGGCCGCCATGGAACCGGACTCCTCGGTCCGCCTCCTCGGCGCCTTCGATCAGTACGTCCTCGGGGCGGGTACGCGGGAGACCCGGATCCTGCCCGCCCGGCATCGGGCGAAGGTGAGCCGGACCGCGGGGTGGATCTCTCCCGTGGTCCTGGTGGGGGGCCGGATCGTGGGGGTGTGGGACAGCTCGGACGGCGTAGCGACGGTCCGCCTGTTCGAGGACGCCCCGACCCCGGCGACCGACGCCCTGGAGGCCGAGGTCGATCGCGTCTCCCGCCTCGGAAGCGAAGGAGACCTCACCCTGCGGGTGGAGCGGTGAGGCGCGGCGCCGCCGAGGGCGCGGCCGGCGGCCCGGTCAGGCCTCGCGGGGATCAGGCCTCCGGATCACCCGGGCGCCGTGCTCCGGGCCCCGGCCCTCCACCGCTGCCGGAGCCGGCGGCGTCAGGCGCTCAGTTCGGTGACCGGTCGGTGGTGCTTCGGAAACAGAGGGCCGACGAGGACGCGGGAGAGGCCCGGGAGCCGCATGGCCCGGAAGCCCCAGCGGCGGAGGAGGAGCTTGGTCGCCGTGGTGGGCAGGAACCATTCGGTGACACGGTCCCGTGCCGCCCGCTGGATGTCGGTCGTCACCGGGCGCCAGCGTCGCTCATAGTCGGCCAGTGCCTCGGGCACCGGGACGGCGGCGCGCAGGCGTTCGGCGAGCAGATAGGCTCCGGCGACACCCAGCGACGCCCCCTGCCCCGCGATGAGCGACACGGCGTGCGCGGCGTCGCCGAGGAGTACCACCCGCCCCTCGGTCCACCGCGGCATGTCGATCTGGGCCACCTGGTCGTAATACATCCGGTCCGGTGGCGGGCAGTGCTCCAGTGCGCGTTCCGCCAGCTCGCCCAGCCCGGCGTGGGTGCGGCGTAGGGCCGCGCGCGGGTCCTCGGGCAGTGTCGGGTCGCCGGTGCGGTGCACGGCGAAGACCGCGACGCGACCCTCGTCGAGGCCGTAGAAGCCCATCTGGCGATCGAGCGTCTCGGTGAGCACGAACCGGCCCCGCACCCGCTCGAACATCCACGGGTCGGTGAACACGTACGCCGCGGTCTGCATGCCGAGGTAGCGGACGTAGTCGTCCTGGGGGCCGAAGGCGAGCTCGCGCACCCGGGAATGCACTCCGTCGGCACCGACCACCAGGTCCGCGTCGAAGGCGGCGCCGTCGGACAGGCCGACCCTGGTGTCGTCGATCCATTCGACCGTGGTTCCGTACCGCAGGTCGATGTGGTCGGTGACGGTCTCGCGCAGCAGTTTCTCCAGCTCGGGGCGCATGATGCTGACGACCGCGCCGTTCAGCGCCTTGGAGAACAGGGAGTAGTCGACGCTGACGGTCGCGCGGCCCCGGTCGTCGATGTACCGGAACTCCTCGACCGGGCCGGCGCGCTCGCGCAGCCGCGGCTGCAGGCCCATCGCGGTCAGGGCGTCGAAGCCGGGACCGAAGAAGTCGATCATGTAGCCCTGGGGGCGCGGGCCCGGTGCGCGTTCGGCGACGTGTACCTCCCAGCCGTGGTGCCGAAGCCGGTTGGCCAGGGCGAGGCCGGCGATCCCGGCGCCGCAGATGACGGCTCTCATTCGGGTGCTCCATCCGTGTCGGGTCGGGTGACCGCGCGCACCAGAGGTGCGATCTCGGCGGCCGACAGCTCCGGGTTGATGCCCTTGTGCAGCACGAATCCGTCGAGGAGGGCCAGGACCAGGTTCGCGGCGGCCTCGGGGGAGTGGTGCCCGGAGCGGGTCAGGGAGGCGGTGAGGTCGCCGCGGAACTCGGCCATGAGTTCGCTGATCCGCTCGCGCAGCCGCGCGTCTCGGGTGGCGGCGAGGTAGGCCTCGATGAACAGGAGGGATGTCGGGTCGCCGCCGCTGTACCGGTCGAGGAAGGACAGCATGGCCGTGACGCCCTCGGTCGGACCGTCCGCTGTGGCGAGCAGCGCGGCGGTGTCGTCGAGCGTGCGGCGCATCTCGCCCAGGGCGGCCTGGCGCAGCAGTGCCTGGAGCGAGTCGAAGTGGTAGTGCACCAGCCCGGGGCGCATGTCGGCGCGCTCGGCGAGGACGCGGGTGCTCACCGCGGTCCAGCCGACCTCTCCGATGAGCTCCCGGGCGGCCGCCAGGAGGCGCGCACGTGCGTCCCGGCCGCGTTCGGCGTTGGTCTGCCCAGCCATATCCGTTCCTTGGTCGATCGTATTGGACGGTTGACCAAGATGAGCGTATCAGGAGTGCGACGCGCCTGACAGGTGGGCCGGAGGCGGATACCGCCGTCGAGGTTCGCGGTGGTGCCGATGCCCGGCCCGCTCGCTCATCGGAGCGGCGGCGGCCGGTTTCCGGGGGCCTTCCGGGCGGAGCTAGCGGGGGTTTCCGCGCGGTTTGAGGGTGGCGTTGGGCAGGGCGGGTGCGGGGAGCCGGTCGCCCGGGTACCCCTCGACGGCGCCGAACCGCTCGGAGGCGGCCTCCCAGTCCTCCCTGGCCTGGACGATGTCCTCGTGGGTGCGGCCGACGAAGTTCCACCACATGACGATCTCCTCCCCGAACGGGGGGCCGCCGAGCAGGACCATCCGCGCGGGGGCGGACGACTCGTTGGTGATCGCCAGGGTGTCGGTCCCGGGGCGGAGGTAGCCGAGTTCCGCCGGGCGCAGCAGGGTGTCGGCCATGCGGACGTCCCCGCTGTCCACGAGGAGGCCGTGCTCGAAGGCGGGGTCCACGCCGAGTGTGATCGCGGCCTGCGGGTCGAGGGTGATCTGGGCACCGAGCAGGGGGGTGAACGTCCGTATCGGGGAGGAGTCTCCGGCGAGGGAGCCCAGGAAGACCCTGATCTCGGCACCGTCGATCCGCACGGGCTCGGGTGCGTGGTGCCGGAAGTCGCGTCGGGCGGTGCGGTGCCCTTCGGGCAGTGCCACCCAGAGCTGGACACCGTGGAGGACGGCGGTGCGCTCGGTGGAGACCTCCGAGTGGGCGATGCCGTGCCCGCCCGTCATGAGGTTGAGCTCACCGGGCCGGATGAAAGCGTGGCTGCCGAGGCTGTCGCGGTGTTCGACCTCCCCGCTGAACAGCCAGCTCACCGTCTGCAGGCCGGTGTGCGGGTGCGGGGGTACGACCATTCCCCCGCGCCCGGTGTCGTGGGGACCGTAGTGGTCGGCGAAGCACCAGGCCCCGATCATCGTGCGGGCCCGCTGAGGCAGAGTCCGCCGCACGGATATCGCCCGCGGCCCGCCCAGGGGCACATCCCGCGAGGTGAGCACGTCGACCCGCGGCGCCTCGGTCGGCGGTCGGCCGTCCGCCTTCTCACCGCATCTCAGCTCGACCGGCTGGGCTTCCACGTTGCTCACCGGAACCACCTCTCCACCCGTCCGGAGAACCGGAGTCGTCGTCGGCGTCGACGGCGAGCAGGACCGGCCCGCCCGCGCTCGGTTTCTCCAACGCGCCGATCATCCCGATCATGCCCGGGATCGTCTCCTCGGTCCACGCCACGTCCGGCGAGGCGATGGACTCCGCCCGGGCCCGAACACCGGGATCGGGAGGTCGTGCCTGTCCCGGAAACCCGGTCGGTCGGCTCGCGACGGCCGTCACCCGGTGAGGCCCGGAACCCGAGCAGGGAAGGCGGTCGTCGGCCGACCGCGCACAGACCGTGCGCGGCCGACCCTTCCGTCGTCCTCACAGGGCCCATACGGGTTGCTCGCGGGGAGCGTAGCTGCAGGTGATGCCGGTACTGACGGACGCACGGAGGTGCGCGGCGGCCTCGGGGTGAAGGGTTTCGAGGCGCCGGAGTGCGTGCCGGATCCGGGCGGTCACCGTTTTGCGGACCCGCTCGCCCTCGTCGCCGAGTCGCCGAGCGCGCCCACCGAGGCCGGAAGCCGCCCTGAGCTCATCGATCAGGATGTCGCGTTCACGGTCGATCTCCGCGGCACGCCGGTCGTCCTGGAGTTCGTGGGCCCGCTGCGCCTCCTCCTCCAACCGCGCCAGCCGCTCACGGTAGGCGGCCCGTGCACGGTCGTCGAGGACGTCGTCGGAACCCATGCTCCCGGCGGCCGCCACCTCCCCACCCTCCGCAGGCGCCACCAGGTCCACCGCCCGCACGTCCCGGTAGGGCAGGCCGATCAGCACATGCAGGTCGTGGAGGCCCTTCATATCGGGGACGTGCACCGTGTGCCCTCGGTAACCGATGGCCCACACCCCGCCCTCACGCCGGAAGACGCCCTCGTCCGCGGCTCGGGGCGGGGTACCGTTCGCTTCCGTCGGGGCCTGGTCCCGCAGGTCGGCGGCGCGCTCCAGGACACGGCCCATTCCGATCTCCTCCGCCTCCCGTTCCACATGGTCGAGGAGCTGCGCCGCGGTGTGGGCATCGCCGGGGCCGCCGCGCGCCTTGAGGACCTCGGCCAGGCGCACCCTGGCTTCGAGCGCCCACGGCCGGGCGCGGAGCCGGTCCGCCGCGGCCCGGGCGGCCTCGAAGCGCTCGGCCGCCTCGTCCCACCGCTGCTGTGCCGCGTCGATGAGGGCCGCCCAGTACACCACGGGCCCGTCGAGCGTGGCGCCGCCCACGACGACCCACTGCCCGGTGTAGGGCGCGATGGCCGAGCGCGCCCGCTCGCAGTGGTCAGCATCCCCCGACACCGCCGCCAGCTCGGCCTGGAACCTCAGCCAGAGGGGCATGAACCAGCGGGCGATGGCACTCTTGTCGGCCTCCGCCGCGTAGCGGACCGCGGAGGCCACCTCTCCACGGCGGATATGGGTGATCGCGTCGAGGAGGGACCGGTAGGGGTGTTCGGGGCCGGCCCCGGAACGGAGGACCGCCTCGGCCTCGTCGATGCGCCCCCGCTGCAGCTCCAGCGCCCAGCGCTGCTGGCGCCACAGGTCGGCGTCGCCGACCTCACCGATCTGCTCGCCGAGCTCCCGTGCCAGGTCGACGAGGTCACCTGCCCGCTCGAAGTCGCCGGTCAGAGCGGACACGGCGCCCTGGTGGGAGAGCGCCTCGAAGCGGAAGCGCGGCAGTCGGCTCCGCTCGGCGGCGGCGACGAACGAGGCCAGTTCGTCGAAGGCGCGTGGATCCCCCAACTCCAGGAGGTCCCATACACGCAGCGACGACGCGCGAAGCTCCATCTCCAGTGCGCCCGCCCGGCGCGCCACCACCGCCATCTCCGCTGCGAGGCCCGCCCTCCGCGAAGCGGTGTCCGGGCCCCACATCGATTCGTGCGCTGCCAGGAGGCAGGAACACAGCACGTCGGGGTCGTCCGTCTCCCGTGCCAGGTCGACGGCGCGCGCCGTCATCTCCCGAGCCTCCTCGTCACGGCCGTTGTAGGCCCGAACGAGGCCCGACGCGGCGAGCAGACGCACCGCCGCCGCGTCGCTCGGCGGAGTCCCGGCCGCGGTGAGGCCGGTGCGCGCCTCGTCGAGAAGGTCGAGTGCCAGCCGGTCGTCGTCTCCGAGGTAGGTGGGGCCGTACAGGCCGAGGACGGCGTCGGCCAGCAGTTCCGCGTCGCCCAGGACGCGCGCGGCCTCGACCGCCTCGGTGGCCGTCCGCCTCGCCTCGTGCAGGTCTCCGGCGCGCTGCTGCTCGGAGGCGAGCCTGAGCAGCAGGTCGATGCGCGTCCGCGGCTCTGCCGCGGGGGTGAGCTCCAGGGCGCGGTGGTAGTGGCCGACCGCTTCCTCGAAGGCGAGCCGATCGTCGGCCTCGCGCGCGGCGGTCAGCAGGTGCTCGCGCGCTTCCTTCGGCTCGATCTCGGGCACCGCGAGGTAGGCGTGGTTCGCCAGGTCGGCCGTTGCCAGCCGGGCACCGGTCCTGAGTCGGTCTTCGTGCACGCGGACCACGGTCGCGTGGTGGGTGCGCTGCTCGGAGGAGCTGAGCGCTTGGTACAGGCTTTCACGGACGAGTCCGTGAGCGAACGCGAACCGACCGTCGCCCAGCGGGGTGACCAGCCGTGCCGCGGCTGCTTCGTGGAGCAGCAGGTTCACCTGCGGCAGCGGGAGCGCGGCGGCGGTGGCGAGGATCCGGCGATCGAACTCCTGCCCGAGCACCGACGCTGCGGAAAGGGAGGCCGCGACCGCGTCGGGCAGGTGGGAGATCCGCCGCTCGATCACCTCCCTGACGCCGGCCGGGATCGCTTCGGGGGGACTCCCGCTGCGCCACAGCCGGGCGGTCTGCTCCACGAACAACGGGTTGCCGCCGGTGCGCCGGTAGACCTCCTCGACCAGTGGGTCATCGGGCTCGCGACCGGCTGCGTCGGTGATGAGTGCCCGGACACCGCCGGGGGAGAGGCCGGTGAGCGTCACCGTCGTGGCCCGCGCCGTGAGCGGGGCGAGCAGCGGCCGCAGCGGGTGGCCGGGAGCCTCCGCCTCGACGTCGCGATACGCGCCCACGAGGAGCATCGGCTCGAACCAGATGTGCCGGACCAGGAACTCCAGCAGTTTCACCGAGGCGGTGTCGGCCCGATGCAGGTCGTCGATCGCGATCACCAGCGGGTGGCTCCGCGCGGCCGCTGCGAGCAGCGTCATCACCGCGTCGTAGACCCGGAAGGCGCCACCGGGGGCGACCTGGTGCACAGGCCGCCCGCTCGCTTCGCCGAGGAGGATGTCCAGCCCCTCGCCCGCCGCGCTCCGGGCCGCGTCCCACTCCTTGGGTGGAAGGATCCTGCGGAGCCGGCGCACCGCCTGCACCCACGGCCAGTAGCCGGGTGCGCCCTCCGGCTCCCAGCACGTGCCGCTCAGCACCACGGCGCCGCGCCGGTCGGCCTCCTCCATGGTGTGCGCAAGCAGCGCGGTTTTGCCGATACCCGCTTCTCCGGCCACCAGCACCAGACTGCCGCGGTCCTCGAACGCGCGGTCCACCGCCTCTCCGAGCACGCGGAGGGGGTGCTCCCGCCCGATGAGCGCAGACGCCATCGCGAACCGCCCTATCCGACCGGAACCTGCAGAGCCGACCACACCGACGCGGACGCCTGCCGTCGCAGGGTCCGCTCCCTCCTTCCCAAGGCTAGATCAGGGGGCACGCCGCCGGACCGTCGGAGCCGGCGGCCCGCCCCTCTCCCCTACTGCCGCCGGTTGAACAGGTACATGGTCAGCGGGGCGAACACGCCCGCGAGCACGGCGCACCCGAGGAGCGCCGGGGCGATGTCGCCCCAGGTCGCCGTCGACCCGAGCAGGGCGCGGACCGCGCCGGCCATGTGGCTGACCGGGTTGAGGTTCACGAACCCCTGCAGCCACTCCGGCATGGTCTCGGGCTCCACGAACACGTTGCTCAGGAAGAGCAGTGGGAAAACGAACGGCATACCCCGGTAGAGGACCGCGTCCGGCGTCTTGGCCAGCATGCCGATGGTCGTCCACAGCCATGCCATGCAGAGGCCGAACAGCACCAGCAGCGCGAGCGCGAGCGCCGTCCCTACGGCGCCGCCCTCCGGGCGCATTCCCAGTAGGAGCCCCAACGCGAGGACGGCGAGCACAGCCAGGGCGTAACGCAGAGCTTCACCGATCAGCAGGCCGACGACGACCGCAGGGCGCCACATGCGCAGGGAGCGGAAGCGGTCGAATATGCCCTTGGAGATGTCCGCCTTGAGGGTTCGCCCGGTGTAGGCGGTCGTGAGGATCAAGGCCATGACCATGGTCCCCGGTACGAAGTACTGCACGTACTCGGCGCTCCCCCCGGCGATCGCTCCGCCGAAGAGGAAGGAGAACATCAGGGTCATCATGACCGGGAGGGCCAGGGCGTCCCACAGCTGGGCCGGCCTGTACCTGAGCTTCAGTAGCGCGCGCCAGCCGAGCGCGAAGGATGCGCCCGCCGGGCCGATCCGCTGTGGTCGGGGGCCGCGCATCAGCGCTGACCGGAGGGGGGTGTCGCCTTCCCGGGGCGGTGCCTGCCCGAGCCGCGTCTCGCTCATGGGTTCCTGCCTCTTTCCACGCGTCCTCGTCTTGATCGTCCTTGTCTGCTCTGAAGGCGCGATGCGCCGTCTCGCGGCCGCGAGACGGCGCATCGCGCCTTCAGAGCAGACAAGGACAACCGATGCAGGGGCAGGAGGAGCCGATGAAGCACGCCCGTGAGCGTCAGCGGTTGAAGATCGCAGTGATCCTCGGCAGCACGCGAGAAGGCCGCCACAGCGACGCGGTCGCCAAGTGGTTCGTCACGCAGGCGGAGCGACGCGGGGACATGGAGGTCGACCTGGTCGACCTGGCCGAGTTCGCCTTCCCTTCCGCCTACCCCCAGGAAGCCCACCCCGAGGTGGCCGCCTTCACCTCCAGGCTCGAACGGGCGGACGGTTTCGTCGTGGTGACGCCGGAGTACAACCACAGCTACCCCGCGTCGCTCAAGCAGGCCATCGACTACGCCTACGACGAGTGGAACGCGAAGCCGGTCGCTTTCGTCTGCCACGGCGGCGTCAGCCAGGGCCTGCGCGCGGTGGAGCATCTGCGCGGTGTCTTCTCCGAGCTGCACACGGTGACGATCCGCAACGTGGTGAGCATGCCGTCGCCGATGTTCTCCGAGGGGGCCGGAAGTACCGCCACCCCGGGGGTCTCCGAGAACCCGGAGCAGGCCGCCGCCGCACTGCTGGAGCAGCTCGCCTGGTGGGGCCGAGTCCTGAGCAATGCCCGCGAGACCTACCCGTACCCCTCATGACGCAGCCTGCCTCGTGCACGACAGCCCCGATTCCCAGGAGTCCGCAATGAACGTTGTGAAACCGTCTTTTCCCACTACCTCCGGCGGGAAGCCCCCGGCGGTCGAGGTCGAACGACTGGTGAAGGCGTTCGGCCGCGAACGCGCGGTCGACAGCCTGGACTTGACCATCCCCGCGGGCGGGGTGTTCGGCATCCTCGGTCCCAACGGTGCGGGCAAGACGACCACCATCCGAATCCTGGCCACCCTGCTGCGGCCCGACTCCGGGAGCGCGCGGATCTTCGGCCACGACGTCGTCCGCGACGCGGACGCGGTGCGTAGCCGCATCAGCCTCACCGGGCAGTTCGCGTCGGTGGACGAGGAACTCAGCGGACGGGAGAACCTCGTCCTGATGGCCCGGTTGCACGGCCACCCCTGGAACCAGGCCCGGGATCGGGCCGACGAGCTGCTCAGCGCCTTCGGCCTCACCGAGGCGGCCGAACGCCAGGCGAAGACCTACTCCGGTGGCATGCGGCGACGGCTCGACATCGCGGCGAGCATCATCACCGTCCCGGACCTGCTCTTCCTGGACGAGCCGACGACCGGCCTCGACCCTCGCAGCCGGAACCAGCTCTGGGACATCGTCCGCATGCTGGTCGACATCGGCACCACGGTCCTGCTCACCACTCAGTACCTGGACGAGGCCGACCAGCTGGCCGACCGTATCGCGGTGATCGACCGGGGAAGCGTGATCGCCGAGGGGACACCGAGCGACCTCAAGGCGTCGGTCGGCACCGGTTCGCTCCACGTGTACCTGCAGGATCCCGAGCAGCGTCCGGACGCGGAGCGGCTTCTCACCGCCGAACTCGGCATCCGCGCCTACTCATCGGCCGATCCGGCGTCGCTGTCGGCCGGTATCGCCGACCCGCGGCTGGCGACCCAAGCCCTCGGGCTGCTGTCCCGCGCGGGTATCGGCGTCCGGAACTTCGCGCTGGACCAGCCCAGCCTCGACGAGGTCTTCCTGTCCCTCACCGGCCGCGTCGCGGGCACCCCGGAGGACAAGAAGGAGGCGGGTGTGCGATGAGCAACCGCTCCACACTCCAGGAGAGCAAGGCACGGCCGGATCCGGTGCGGCAGGCGCTCGCGCGGCGGGGGGAGAACCTCCGCAGGCCCGGACCGCTCTCCGCGTCGGTCACCTTCGGCTGGCGCGCCCTGCTCAAGATCAAGTACAACACCGACCAACTCCACGACGCCTTCCTGATCCCGGTCCTGTTCACCGTGATGTTCACGCTGGTGTTCGGAGGGGCACTGGCCGGCACGACCGGCGAGTACCTGGAATACCTGCTGCCCGGCATCTGGACCTTCGTGATCCTGACGATGACGCTGTACACCGGGTCGGCGGTCAGCGCCGACATGGCCAAGGGGATATTCGACCGGTTCCGGACCCTGCGCATCTGGCGGCCTGCGGTCATCGTCGGAGCCCTCATCGGCGACGTGGTGCGCTACACCATCGGTTCCGTCATGGTCGTCCTGGTGGGTCTGGTCATGGGGTTGCGGCCCAGCGGCGGCCTCATCGGGGTCCTACTGTCGGCACTGCTCATCCTCTTGTTCGCGTTCAGTGTCTCGTGGATCTGGACGGCCGTGGGGGTGCTCGTCCGCAGCCCTGACACGGTCTCGTCGGTGGGGATGCCGGTCCTGTACGCGATGGTCGGACTGAGCAACGTGTTCGTCGACCCCGAGACGATGCCCTCCTGGTTGCGGGCCATCGTCGGCATCAACCCCGTCACCCACCTCGTCGACGCGGTGCGGGCACTGCTGAACGGGGAGGTGGCCGTCGCGCAGGTCGGATGGGTCCTCCTCGGATGCGGGGTGATGATCGCCGTGTTCGGCCCGATCACCATGTACGCCTACCGGAGAAGGTGAGCCGCCCTGCTCGACGCAGGGCAGGGACGGATCCGTCGGATGCCGTCCCTGCCCGGCCGGGCTCAGAAGGCGCCCGGGTAGAGCTCTTGGGCGATGAGTTCGACGGCGTCGATGTTGCCGAGGGTGCCGGGGAACAGGTCGCTCTTGGGAACGGCGATGAGGCGGTCGTTCTCCACGGCGGCCACGTCGGGGAAGGTCCGCTGCAGGTAGTCCCGGGTGTGCTGCTCGGACTCGGGGCCCGACACGCTGAAGACGATGGCGTCGGGGTCGCGGCCGATGATCTCCTCGGGGGTGATCTCGGCGGCGAAGAAGTCGGCGAACTCCGGTGCGTCGGGGTCGAAGACGTTCTCCCCGCCGGCGGTGGCGATGATGTCGGCTTCGATTCCGGCGCCGATCGCCTGCAGTGAGTTCCCGTCGACGAAGACCTGGGCGACCTTGAGGCGGGACACGTCGCCGATCGCGGTCTCGACAGCGGACAGCCGCTCTTCGGCGTCCCGGGAGAGCTCCTCGGCGACATCGGGGGCGCGCAGGATCGCACCGAGGTCGTCGATGTCGGTCAGCACGTCGGTGACCTCTGCGGTGCTGCGGCGGTCGAGGCAGCCGCCGGTCGCGACATAGGCCTGGGCGCCGTTCCGGTTCAGCTGCTCGATGCTGGCGAAGCCCTGCTCGGCGGTGAACTCGTACTCCGTGGGGGAGACGACGAGATCGGGGCCTGCGGCGAGGAGGTCTTCGCGTGCCGGTGGGACGTCGGTGCTGAGCGCCGGGATGCCGGCTGCCTCGTCGGCGATGTCGTCGGGCAGCGGTGAGACGCCCGTCTGCGCCTGGCCGACGAGGGAGTCCAGGGCTCCGAGGCGGATGAGCAGCTCGGTCTGCGAGGGCATCATGCCGACGATGCCGTCGGGTGCCGTCTCGAAGGAGAGTTCGCGTCCGCAGTTCGTGATCGTCACCGTCTCGCCCGGGCCATCGGCCGCGTCCGAGTCGCCGGTGACCCCCGTCCCACACGCGGAGAGCACCAGCGGCGCGGTCGCGATGGCGGCGAACGCGGTCAGGCGATTCCGGTGGCGCGAACGGTTCGCCGCGGCGGTGGGGGAGGCAGAGCGGATCATGGGAGGGTGACTCCTTCTGGGGCTGAGATGGACGGTTCTGAGGGCGTGCCTTCGTGATGTCGCGCGGAGCTGCGCGCATCGAAGATGAAGTGGCGCCGACCCGAATCCGGGTGGGCGACCGCGGTGGAGGCGACATCGAACGCCGAACGGATCAGATCGGTGTGCAAGACCTCGTCAGGCGGCCCCGCCGCGGTCAGCCGCCCGTCGACGAGGACGCCGATGCCGTCGCACGAGCGTGCGGCGAGGTTCAGGTCGTGGAGAGCCACGACGACGGTCTTGTCGGTGGCCCGGACCAGGTCGAGGAGCTCAAGCTGATGGGCGATGTCGAGATGGTTGGTGGGCTCGTCGAGAACGAGGACGGGGGTGTCCTGGGCGAGCGCGCGGGCGAAGAGCACCCGCTGCCGCTCGCCGCCCGAGAGCGCCGAGAAGGAGCGGTGGGCCAGGTGCGCGGCGCCGACCCGGGCGAGGGCGTCCTGCGCGAAGGCGATGTCGCGGGCGGAGTCGCGGCCGAAGCCGTGCCCGTGCGGGATGCGTCCGAGCAGGACCATGTCGAGGACGGGGATCTCGAATTCCTCGCTGTGCTCCTGCGCCATGACCGCCACGCGCAGGGCGATCTCCTTCCGGCTCAGCGATGCGACGTCCGTGCCGTCGAAACGCACCCGCCCCGACGAGGGGGCCGCGACGCCCGACACGGCGCGAAGCAGGGTGGACTTGCCGCTGCCGTTGGGTCCCAACAACCCGAGAACCGTGCCCGAGGGGACGGAGAGGCTCACGTCGGCCACGACCGGCCGACCGCCCCGATGCGCGTCGAGGTGCTCGATGTCCACTCTCATCGGCCCATCCCCACGCTCTCGGCGCGGTCGCGCCGCAGCAGCCACAAGAAGAACGGCGCACCGACCAGGGCGGTGAGCACACCGAGCGGAATCTCCGACGGCGCCGCCAGCGTCCGTGCGAGGAGGTCCGAACCGGCGAGGAACACAGCCCCCGCGAGCACGGCGACCGGGAGCATCTTCCGGTGGTCGGACCCGACGGCGATCCGTGCGATATGCGGGATGATCAGCCCCACGAACCCGATCCCGCCGGAGACGGCGACGACCGAACCGGTCAGCAGCGCCGCGCCCACGAGAACCACCGTCCGGAGGCGGTTCACGTTCACGCCGAGGGAAGCCGCCGCGTCGTCGCCGACGAGAAGGGCATTGAGGGTGCGTGCGTGGAAGGCCGTGAACACCCCGACGGCGAGCAGCGCGGCGGCCGGGAGGGCGAGATGCCCCATGGTGGCGGCGGAGACCGAGCCGAGCAGGAAGAACATGATGCTGAACACGTTCTGCGCATCGGTGGAGATGGTGAGGTAGCTGGTCACCGCGCTGAACAGGGACCCGAGCGCGACGCCCGCCAGGATGAGCCGCTGCGGCGCGATACGCCCGTTCTTGCGGGCGAGGAAGTACACCGCACCGGTCGCCACGAGCGCGCCGGCGAAGGCGGAGGCACCGATCCCGAGCGAACCGATGCCGATCCCCAGGACGATGAACGACACCGCGCCGACACCCGCCCCGGCCGAGACACCGAGGATGTAGGGCTCGGCGAGCGAATTGTGGACCACCGCCTGGATCAACGCTCCCGCCAGGGCGAGTGCGGCACCGGTCAGGGCGGCCAGCAGGACACGGGGCAGCCGGAACTGCCAGACGGCGTTGTCCTGCAACGTGGTCAGCGATCCGTCCGACATCCACGGCATCCCGGGCACGAGATGGCCGACGATGATCCGGAAGGCGTCCGCCGGCGATACCCCGATGGTGCCGATGCTCGTCGAGAGCAGCACCACCGCCACCAGCGCGAGTGTCAGTGCCGGAACGAGGAGGCGGACCGCGAGATCACCTCGGCGGCGGGGTGCGGCGGCGGGAGCGGGTGGGACGTCGGTGGAGCCGTCGAGCTCCGCACGCGTGGTGACGGGGGAGCGGTTCGGAGCCGTCGACCCGGGGTGTCCGCTCGTTGCTTCCGGCATCGCGTCAGAAGCCCTTTCCAGCCGTTGACGGGGTGGTGTGTGCCGATCGCGTCGCGATCGCGGCGAAGCCGAGGACGGTGGCTCCTAAACGGTGGAGGCTGTCGAGGTGATTGCTGCCGTGGCCGGTTCGGGGCGCGCGCCACAGGGTCGCGTCGCCGCCGGCCCGGCGCAGCGTGTCGGCGACGGCCTGGGTGTCGTCGGCGGTCACCCGGGAGTCGTCGTCCAGGACGATGCCGAGGAACCGGGGGAGGTCGGTTCCGGTAGGAAGTCGCCGGGCGCGGTGCAGGGGCGAGATCCGGCGGAGGCGTTCGACCCGCTCAGGGTCGTCCGGGCCGCCGAACTCGCCGATCCAGTGCTGCCCGAGCGGGTGGGCGCCGAGATGGAGCAGGTCGAGTGGGGCGGCGGTGCTGACGACCCCGGCGCACAGGCCCGGGGACCCCAGTGCGCAGCCGGTCACGATCACGCCGCCGTGCGAAGCGCCGGCCAGGACGAGCAGGTCCGGTCGGGTGAGTCCGGCGCTGACGAGCCCGCGTGCCACAGCGGCCAGATCGTCGATGCCGCGTGCCTTGTCGGCGCCCCGACCGGCCTCGCGCCACGCCGTGCCGTGCTCGCCGCCGCCCCGGATCTGCGCGATCGCGTACCGGCCGCCGTGCTCGATCCACGCCGGCACCGTCGGCTCGAACGTGGCCAGGCTCGGGACACCGAAGCCGCCGTAGCAGGTCAGGATCAGCGGAGTGGGACCGGTCGCACCCACCGGCGAGGTGACCACGACGGGGACGTCGGCTCCGTCGTCGGCGGTGAACGCGTACCGTTCGGTCCGCGCGAGGGCGGGCGGCGCGGTCGTGGCGGGCCGGTCGGCCAGGAGTTCGTCGGCCGTGACGACGCGCGGGGGAAGGACGGGGCCCTCGATGAGGACGTGGAACCGGTCGGCCCCGGCGCTCACATCGGTCGCGACGACCGGACCGCCCCGGTAGGTCACCGGCCGGTCGACGATGACCGCCCCCTGGGCGATGCGCAGCAGAACACTGCGGCCCGCGCGCACACCGGCCACGAGGACGTCGTCACCGCGGGCGGCGATCGAGGTGATCCGCAGGGACGGGTCCTCCCAGGACCACCGTTCGGTTCCGGTGCGCGTGTCGAGGACGTGGAGGCGTCGTCCGTCGTCCACCAGGGCGTCGCCTCCGGCGGCGAGCACCCGGACGATGGCGGTGAACGCACCGAGTTCGGTGCCGGTGGCGCGGTCGGTGAGGACGGTGGGTGCGCCGGTGCGGCTTTCGGCGAGCAGCCCCCGCACCCCGCCGGGGAACAACCTGAGCCGCACGTCCGGCGGCACAGCGGAGGCCCGCAACCGTCCGGTGGCCACGTCGAGACCGACGAATCGGCGCGACCCGTCGGCGACGAGTTCGACGCGGGAGGAGTCGCCGCTCCAGAGCATGGGGTCGTAGCGGCAGCGAACCTCCGGGTGCACCCGCACCCGGCCCGTGGCGGTGTCGACGAGGGCCAGAGCGGCGTCCTCGTCCGCGCGTCCGGCCAGCTGGACGGCGACGGTGCGCCCGTCCGGTGACGGGGCCATGCGCAGGATGTGCCCGTCGGGCTCGAACACCGGCGAGTCGTCTTCGACCCGGTAGATCCCCCGTCGCCGGCGGCCCGGAAGCCGGCTGAGGACGAAACCGCGGTCGGGAAGGCCGGGGCGCCCGTGGTGCTCCCATTTCGCCAGTGCGGTGTCGAGGGAGGGGACGATCGTCGGGGCGGGAGTGTTCGTCATTACCGGCCGATCGAGTCGAAGGCGCCGCCGTGCCAGTGCAGGTGCCCGCCCTCATCGAGTGGGCTCGGCATGCTGACGGTGTCGAGGCGGTCGTCGCGGATCAGGTGGAGTTCGGCGTCGCCGCCGCGGGTCACCGCGGCGGTCGTCCCGGAGGGATCGAGCGCGACGGCCCGTCGCTGCGCGGGAGCATCGCCCACCGGGTCCCAGGGCAGGTGTCCGGCGGCCGGTGGATGCGACATCGGGGGAAGCGGCCTCCGGTACAGCGCACGCAGCCGCGGCCCGGTGCGCTCGATGAGTGTCAGCTCGTCCCGATCGGGATGGATCGTCGCCACCGCTGCCCTCCCGCCGCCGAGCGCGAACCGGAACGCGAGCCCCGGCGGCAGCTCCAGGCAACGCGTGTCACCGGTGGACAGATCGACGTCGACCAGGTGGTTGGTCCACCGGGTCCAGGCGGCGGGGGAGGCCGGCCCACCGCGCACCACGCCCACAGCACGGCCGGTGGCCGGGTCGAAGCGCAGGTAGAAGGCGCGTCCGGGCACCGGCCAGGGAACGACACCGACCGTCCGCGGCACCCCGTTGTCGACGACGAACCGCTCCAGGCCTCTGCTCGTCGCCGTCGCCGCGATGCCGGTGCGCTGGTCGACGACATCGCCGTGGCCGTCATCGGCGATCCCGTCGACGGCGGTGCCGCTGATCGCCGGTACATGGGCACCGACGTCGAGGCAGCGGGCGAGGGGGAGCACCTCGACGGCTCCGGGCTCGCGATGGCGGAGCACGGCCGTCGGCTCGCCGTCGGCCTGGTCGGGGACCACCAGCGCCCCGGGCTCACCCGTCCGCGAACGGAATCGCACGGACTCGCCGGCCGACAGGTCGACGACGGTGACGACGTCACTCCATGCGGACCCGTTCGCGCCGACACCGGTCGTCACCAGCACGTAGCGCCCCGAGGCATCGCAGGCAAGGTGCTCGCCCGGAATCGCCACGGGAACGCGCTGCTCACCGTCGGGCCCGAGCGCCACGAGCGCCCCGGACCGGTCGTCGAGGAACGCCCACTGCGCGTCGGTCGCACCGTCGCCGGGGAGCGCCAGGACACCGGCGTGCTCGGCGAGGACTCCGCGGCCGAGTACGCGGACCTCGGCGCCGTCGACGGAGTAGGTGCGGCCCGCACGGTAGTCGGCCACGAAGAGCTGCTCAGCGGTCATATGGGGACATTATTGGAAATGATAACCATTATCAAGTACAGTGCGCGGTGCTCCCCGAGAGCACGTGTCGGTCCACACGGGTCGACGCGTCCCGTCATGCAGAGAGGACATCTCCATGGACCAGCAGATCGTCGCCGAGATCGAGGAGTCCGAGCAGCTGGCGCATCTGTCGGCCTCGCACTCCAACGCCCTCGTCGAGAACCCCTTCGACTGACCACGTCGCCCACGACGCCGTCAGTTCGGACCTGATCCCCGGTCGGGTGGCCTCCGTGCCGCCCGACCGGGCCGTTCGAGAGGCACAGATGACCCCACCACCACCCATCGCCCGTGTGCCGGGGAGCGGCGCCCATGTGCTCATCGAGCGCGACGGCACCGGAGTCGTGCGGACGTCCTCAGGGACGTTCCTCCGCCTGCGACACCCGCCGGCCGGTCTCATCGACGCGTTGACCGGCTCGCCGACCGATGACGAGGAGACCGGTGCGTACGCCGAGAAGCTCACCGCGGAGATGGCCGCTCGCGAGGACGGCGACGCCGAGCGTCGCTGGCCGACCGCGCGACGAAACGTGGCGCTGGTAGGGGAGGGCACGCAGGTCGAGGTCCTGGCCGATGCGCTGGCCGAATGGGGGGTGTCCCCCACCCGCTTCCCCGACGGCGCGGCGCTGCTCGCCACCGCGGGCGGGGAGCCGACCGGTGACGACCGGCGGGATGCGGCGGCGGTGGGCGGCCACGGACCGACCGCTCGGCCCTGGGACCTCGTGATCGCCTACGCGGACTCACCCGCCCAACGTGCACGGTGGGATGAGCTCGACACGCTGCCAGGGGACGGTGTCGCCTGGTTGCGCGGCTACCGGGAGGGCGAGATCTGCTATGTCGACCCCATCGGCGTCTCCAGCGGTGATCCCGCCGCGGAGCAGGTGCGCCGGCGCCGCCTGGCGGCGAGTCCCGTGCCCCGCGAACTCGACGCCTGGCAACGCGCCACCGCCGCCTCCCCCGAGGAACTCTCGTTCGCTGCGCGCACGCTGCTGACCGGCCGGATGCTCACCGTCGCCCTCGCGTGGGCACAACAGGCGGACACGCTGGCGGGCTACCGCAGCACGCTGTGGAAACTCGTCGCGACGACCGGGACGCTCAGCGAGCACCCGGTGCTGGCCTACGACGCGCCACCGGTCATCGACGGCGGGGTGGCTCGGCCGTCATGACGGCGGATCACGGACGCGACCACCACTGCCGGATGCCGGACGGCGCCGTCCTGCGCGGACGATGGTGGGAATGCGCGCGGTCGGAGGGCATCGTGCTGATCCGCACCCCCTATGACGCGGACCGGCACGCGTCGACCGCACGCTCGTGGAACGAGCGCGGATACCACTGCCTCGTGCAGGACGTGCGCGGACGGTACCGGTCGGAGGGACACTGGTCCCCCTACACCCGTGAGCAGGACGACGGCGGTGAGGTCCTGGCGCGGCTGGCCGCGGACCATCCGGGTCTCCCGGTGGTCCTCTTCGGAGCCTCGTACGCCGCTCACACCGCTCTGGAAGCCGCACGCGCCGCCGCGCGAACCGAAGCGGCCGACGACTCCACCGTTCCCAGCGCCGTGGCGGCGATCATCGCGCTCGTCCCCGCGCTGGGTCCGGCCGAGACCGCGTGGGGCGCCGACGGAGTCCCGCAGATCCGGCACCGGATCGGATGGTGGCACCAGCATGGACGGACACGGCACCCCGAACCTCCGCTGCCCCCCGCGGAGCTGGACCGGCGCGTCGGGCACGCGCGAGAGCACGGCGTGATCGAGGCCGCCGAAGGCTGGGGATGGTCACCGGAAGCACGCGCGGGCTGGCAGCGGCTGTGGACCGCCCGGCGGATCGACCCGCGGTCGCGCTACGGCCACATCACCGTGCCGCTGCTGGTGATCAGCGGCGACGACGACTTCTTCCACCATGACGCCTTGGGCCTCGCACGCGACTGGAACGCCGCGAGCCACGTCGTCAGCGGCCCGTGGGGGCACCGCCTCATCGGGGGGATCCGCGACGAGACCCTGCGGGCCCGCATCACCGCGGCCGGCGGACTGGCCCACATCATCGACCCCTGGCTGTCCGCCCAGGGGCTGCCCGGTGCCGCGGCGGCGTGGACCGACGTCCTCGTTCCCACAGCCGCGTCGCGCACGCGGTCGATCCTCGACCCCGCGTCAGGGACCTGGCGCCACGAAAGGACCTCCCCATGACCCCGACCGGAACCGCCGACCCCTCGCCACGGCAGGTCGCCGAGGCCGCCCGCACGCCGCGCGCCGATGAACACCCGCTGCCCGTGGAAGCACTGGTCGATCCCGAATGCGGAATCATCCGGTCGGTTCGGGCGGTGCCGCACCCCGCCGGGGCACCGGCGTCCTACCTGGCGATGACCGCGGCCGTCTCCGACGCGCGCCGACTCGGAGAGTGGCCCGCCGACCGCGTCTCACTGGGCACCTCCTTCGACGACGCCGGCCAGGCGAGGATCGCCGCGATCGCCGAGGGGGCCGAACGCTACTGCGGGAACTGGCTCCCCGCCGATCTGCCCGACGACGAACTGCGCATCGCCTCCCGTGCCGAACTCACGGCCGCGGGTGCCGACCCGATCGACCCGGCGGACCTGCCGGTGTACGCCCCGTGGCAGTACGCCCGGGGCGGATTCCCCTACCAGCGGCTCACCGAGGAAACGCCGACCCTGTGGGCACGGTGCACCGGTCTCGACGGCGCCCGGACATGGGTACCCGCCTCGCTGATCTACCTGAACTGGCGGCAGTCGCGCTTCCGGCACCTTCCCCGCACCCACCACCTCAACTACGCCGGCATCGCCACCGGACAGGGAACCGATGACGCCCGGGACCGCGGGGTTCTGGAGATCATCGAACGGGACGCCCTCGAACTGTGGTGGCACCTCGACGGCCCCGCCTTCGGCATCGACCCAGCGAGCGTCCCGGGCCTCGAATCGGACCTCCGCGGCGGTTCCCTTCGCGTCTTCCTGGTGGCCATGCCGTCGGAGTTCGCCCCCGCCGTCGCGGCACTCGTGCACGACGAGGAGCGCGGCCTGTACGCGGCGGGCTTCTCCGCATCGTGCGACCCGGTCCGCGCCGCCCGAAAAGCGGTCCTCGAAGCGGTCCACACCTGGGTGTACACCCAAGGATGCACCACCGCCGACGGGTGGGTGTTCCGCGCCGTCGAGCACGGGCTGCTGGCCCGCGGCCTCTACCTGGACTTCCGCGCCGACGCCACCTACCGCGACGCCGCCGGCGAACAGTGCGAGAACATCATCGACCTGGGCGCCCACGTCCAGCTCTGGCTCGACCCGCGCGTCCACGAGGAAGCCCGACGCTTCACGGCACCGGCCCTCGGAACCCGACCGATCACCGCGCTGGAGCCGGTGGCGATGGGCGAGGTGTACCGGCGGCTGGCCCGTCGCGGCCACCGGATCCTCACCCGCGACCTGACCACGACCGACATCCGCCGGACGCCGCTGCGCGTGGTGCGGACCTTCATCACCGGACTCGCCCCCAACGCCCCCGCCGCCTTCGCCTACCTCGGCATGCCCCGCTTCAGGGACGCGGCCATCGAACGGCGATGGCGCACGACCTGGAACGAAGGCCCGGAGGACTTCACCCTCGTCCCGCCCCCGCACATGTAAGGCCCCCGTGTTCTCCACAGATCATCCGCCCGGCCGGGCACGCCGCGCGCATCGCCCGGCGGGCTCGCCCGGCCTCCCCCCTCTCCTGGCGCGCGCGTTCGCCGCCGATCCCCCGGGCCCGGCGCTTCCGCCCGGGCCGCGGGTCAACCGCTGGCGCGGCGTCGGCGCCGCGCCGGTGGCCGTTCCCGGCCGTGAACGGGGCCTGTTCCACGGCCTGTGGACCGGTGAGGGGTTCCACCGCGCGGCCGACGGGACCGTGACCGGCATCCGCAAGCGCCCGGTTCCCTCGGCCGGCGGGGCCTACCCGGTGCAGACCCACCTGGTCGTCGGCGCCCCCGGCGGCACCCTGGAACCGGGTCGGTATGTCTACGATCACGAGCAGGACACGCTGCTGCGGCGTGACGGCGGTGCCGAGCGGGCGGCGGGTTGGAACACCGATGGCGCGCGCGATCGGGTGACGGGAACCCATGTGGTCCTCACCGTCCAGCCGGGCCGCGGCTTCGGCCGCTACCGCCACCGGGCCTGGCCGCTGTGGGTCGCGGACACCGCCTACGCGCTCGCCGCCGTGGAGTTCCTGATCCACGCGGATCCCGCCCGGATACGGCTCGGCCCGAGCACACCGTTGCGCGGGCTGCTCGGCGTGCCCCGCGCGGCCGAGCACGACCGGTGGCTCGGGCACGGGCTCGCCCCGGAGATCCCACTCGCGGCCATCGAGCTGCCGGCCTCATGGACGCCGATCCCCTGGCGCCGTGCTGCCCTGGCCGCCCGCCGATCGCCGGCGATCGACGAGTTCGCCGGTGCGGCGCGGCACCGGCCACACGCGGCCGGAGCCGAGCACGTCGCGGCGGCATGCGGGCAGGCGTGGGTCCTCGGCGCCCACCGCCTGGAGACATGGTCCGTCGCGACGGACGCCCCGGTCGCCGCCGTCGCCGACATTCTGTGGCGCGCCCACCGGGCCGCGGCCGGCCTGTGCTACTCGGGCGCTCTGTCAGGGCGATGGCGCTGTCGGCCGGTGTCCGGTTTCCGCGCGGTCCGCGGCCGCTGGATCGTGCATGCCCTGGCGATGCTGCCCGGTGACCCGAACGTGGCCGAGGAGACCGCACCATGATGATCGTCCGCGAGCTCTGGCGGGAGGCGGCCCGGTTCCCCGCAGCCCTGACGTGGAGTACCGCACTGCTGCTGCTCGTCTTCCTCACCCACCTCGCCCAAGCCGTGGCCATCGCCTGGTCGATGTCCGCGGTGCTGCGCGGACACCCGCAGGACGTGGTCGCCGCGCTCTCCCTGATCGTCGGCATCGCACTGGCGCGAACGGGACTCTCGCTCGTCCAGACCTCCGCCGCCGCCCGGCTGGGCGGCGATGTCCGACAGGCCCTGCGCCGCCGTGCGATGCGGGCCGCGCTGGTGCCCGAACGGCTGCACGACACCGCTACCCGGGACGGCGCGATGCGGGCCGGCCTGGGTGACGGAATCGACGGCACCGACGCCTACGTCGCGAAGTACATCCCCGCCGTCGCGCAGGTGTTCCTCGCCTGCCCCGTCGTCGTCGCCGCACTCCTTCTGCTCTCACCGGCGGCGGGGCTCTGCGTCGCGGCGGGGATCGTGCTGGCGCTCGTGGGGCCGATGGCGTGGAAACGGATGATGGCCCGGCGCGGACTCGACCACTGGGACAGCTACGAGGCACTCAGCGCCGACATGCTCGAATCCCTCCGTGGCATGGCGACCCTGCGCACACTCGGCGACGTGCCCGGCACCCGGCGGCGGCTGAACACACGCTCCGAGGCGCTGCGCCGCGCCACCGAACGCGTCATGCGGGTCTCCCTGGCCGAAACCGCCGTGATCGACTTCGCGGTTCAGGGCGGCATCGTCGCCGCGGCGACCGTCGCCCTCACCCACGCCGCCACCGGACAGGCCCCCGCGATCGAGACCTACCTGATCCTCCTGCTCGCCTCCGAAGCGTTCCGCCCGATCCGCGACCTCTCCCGGCACTGGCACGCCGGATTCCTCGGACTCACCGCCATCCCCGGCCTCGCCCGGCTCGGTGCCTTCACCCCTGACCGCGACATGGCACAGGGCGACCCGACGTCCGCCCCCGGAGGCGCCGCGCGGCGCGAGGGAACCAGGGGCGGCCGAGCGGAGGTGCTGCGTGTCGCGGGCTTGAGCTTCCGCTATCCCGATGCCCACGACGACGTCATCCGCGACCTCGGTCTGACCGCCCGGCGCGGATCGCTCACCGCGATCGTCGGGGAGTCCGGAGCGGGGAAATCCACCCTGTTCGACCTCCTTCTCGGCTTCCTCTCCCCGGGCGCCGGCCACATCACCCTCGACGGTCGGCCCGTGCGTTCCGATGACATCGCGGTGGTCTCCCAGCGTCCGGTGCTCTTCGCCGGAACCATCCGCGACAACCTCACCGCCACCGGCACCCCGAAGGAATCCGACATCGTCGCCGCCTGCCGAGCGGCCGGAATCCTCGACGAGATCCAGAACCTTCCGCGTCGGTTCGACACCGAGGTCGCCGAAGCGGGCACGAACCTGTCGGGCGGGCAACGTCAGCGCCTCGCTCTCGCCCGGGCCCTCCTCGCACACCGCCCCGTCCTCCTCGTCGACGAACCGACCAGCGCACTGGACGCCACCCGCGCCGCAGAGGTCATCGAGACACTCCACCGCGTCGCCCGCGACCACATCGTCATCATGATCAGCCACCGCCCCGAGACACTCGCCGACGTCCCCGACGTGCTGCGCCTGGACGCCGGCCACCTGGTCAGGAGCGCCCCGTGAACACCGTCGCCGCGCTCCGGACCTTCCGCGGCCTGCTGCCCGCCCTGCGCCCCGAGTGGCGCGGAATGCTCCACAGCTACCTGGTCGGCACCGCGAGCGCACTCGCGCTGGCCGCCCTCACCGTGCTCACCGCGTGGGCGGTCGGCCACGCCGTCGTCGACCGGACACCGCCCGGGGTGACCTGGTGGATCCTCGTGCTCGGGCTCGTTCTGCTGCGCACCGTCCTGACCTGGCGGGAGATGGACGTCTCCCACGCCCTGGCCTACCGCGTCCTGGCCCGGTTGCGGATGGCCCTGTTCGACGCCTACGCCCGCAGCGTCCCCGGACGCCGACGCGAGCACTCCGGGCGTGCGGCCTCCGTCGCCATGGGCGACATCGAGAAGCTCGAATTCTTCTACGCCCACACCATCGCCCAGCTCGGCGCCTCGATCACCGTGTTCCTCGCGACCCTGATCACCGCGGGCATCCTGCTGCCGGAGGCCGGGGCCGTCATGCTCGCCGGCAGCGCGATCGTCGCGACGACGGCCCTGTGCCGGGCGCGAACGGCACGACGGCTGGGCGAACAGGAGCAGCACGAGCGGTCGGCCCTGTCCGCACAGGTCGTCGACGCACTCGGTGCCCTCCGCGAAGTGCTCGCCTACGAACTCGCCCCCCGCATCATCGCCGACACCGATGCCGCGACCCGGCGCGCCACCGCGATCACGCGCCGACGGGAACTGCTGTCGCAACTGGTCACCGCCATCCGAGAACTCATCGTCACCGCCGTGGTCATCGGCGTCATCGCCGTGAGTGCCGCCGCCGCAGGGGTGCTCGCCGACGGCGCCGAAGCGCGGCTGTCCCCGCAGCTCCTGCCCGCCCTCGTGGCACTGGCCGTCGCCGGGGTCGCGGCGACCACGGACGCCACCACCACGCTCACCCAACTCCACCCCCTCATCGCCGGTGCCGACCGTGTCGCCGCCGGCATCAACCGCCCCCCGGTCGTGACCACCCCGCACGCCCCACGGCAGCTGCCCGACGGGCCGCTCGGACTCCGGTTCCGGGGCGTGTCCTTCGCCTATGACGACCGTCGGCCGACACTCACGTCCTGGTCCACCGCGATCGCACCCGGCGAGCACGTCGGACTCGCCGGTCCCTCCGGAGCGGGCAAGAGCACCGTCATCGCGCTCGCCGCCCGCCTCTGGGACCCCTCGGCCGGAACCATCGAACTCGTCACCGCGGACGGTGCGGGCATCCCCGTCACCGAAGTCGACGACTCGGCCCTGCGCAGCGCGGTCGCCCTGGTCGACCAGGACGCGACGCTGTTCCACGGGACCGTGCGCGACAACCTCCTGCGGGGCAGCGAACCGCGCTCCGACGGCGAACTGGCCGCCGTGCTCGACCACGTCGGGGCCACCGGCTGGATCGACCTCGACGACGACCTCGGTGAAGACGGCGTACGGCTCTCCGGCGGACAGCAAGCACGGCTGTGCCTCGCCCGCGCCCTCATCCGACGCCCCCGCGTACTCCTCGTCGACGAGGTGACCGCGAGCCTCGACGCGGGCACCGAACAGGCGATCTCCGACGTCATCGCCGACTTCGACGGCACCGTCCTCATCGCGTCCCACCGCCCCGAAACCCTCGCGCGCTGCGACCGCGTCATCGCCATCGCCCCACCCACCGGCCGCGATCGGCAACCCGAGCTCCTCTGACCACCCGAGCCCCCGGCCGAACCGGACAGGGAACGAGCAGCTGATCGCGGGACCCAAGTATCGGACAAGTATCGACAAGGCCGTCCCTCTCACGGATGCGAGATGGATGCGGTCGCCTGGCCGTGCCCCGTCGGCAACCGCTGGGGTGCGGGATGCTCGGGCTGCTCGGGCTGCTGCCGCCCGTCCTGGGGCAGGGGGTGACGGTCGCCGAGCATGGCGGAGCGCCGTCGGGGTCATTAGCATTGCCGACCACGGCGGTTCCTCTACTGTCCGCATCCGGCCGCTGTACACGACGACCGTGTCACCGGCCGCCACGTACGCCGACGTCGACCCACTGGTGGCCGTAAGCCCGGACTGGCCGGTCCTCGCCGAATACCGACGGAGAATGAGATGAACCGATCATGAGCACTTTCGTGTTGATCCACGGTGGGGGAGACGGCGGGTGGGGCTGGCACCTGGTGGAGGCCGAGCTACGCGATCGGGGACACGACGTGATAGCGCCCGACCTGCCGGCCGATGACGACTCGTTGACCCTGACCGACTACGCCGACGCCGTCGTTGAATCCGTCGGCGAAGAGCAGAACCTGATCGTCGTGGGCCACTCGTTCGGCGGATTCACCGCGCCGCTGGTCGCCGATCGACTCCACGTCGACCAGCTGGTCCTGTTGGCGGGGATGATCCCATCGCCGGGTGAGCCACCTGGCGAGTGGTGGGACAACACCGGTTACCGCAAAGCGGTCGACGAGCAGGCCGAAACCGATGGCGGCTTGACAGGAAACGCGGACCCGTACATCAGTTTCCTTCACGACGTACCGCGCGAGCTGGCCGAGGAGGCCGTGAGCAGGGAGCGGGTGCACCCGTCGGCGGCTGCGATGGCCGCGCCGTGGCCGTTGGATGCGTGGCCGGACGTGCCGACGAGGTTCGTGCTCTGCAGCGAGGATCGCTTCTTCCCGCCCGCGTTCTTCCGCCGTCTGGTGCCGGAGCGGCTCGGGATCGTCCCCGACGAGATCACCGGCGGCCACTGTGTCGCTCTGAGCCGACCCGCTGCTGTGGCGGACCTGCTGGAGGGCTACGCCGCGGCCGCGAGGAACGCGCCGTGACCTCGCCGGCCGCATTGCCCGGATCCGACGCATGGACGCGCCCCCGTGCACACCCGCCGAGCGCCAGGTCCGGCTGGCGGCTGCTGAACGGGGGCGTTCCCGAGGCGGACTGACCAGCAAGATCCATCTGGCGGCAGACCGGCGCCGCCGCCCGCTCTCATTCGTCCTCACCCCTGGACAGGCTGGCGGCAGCCCGCAGTTCGTCCCCGTCCTTGAGCGGGTGAAGGTGCGCGGACCGATCGGCCCCCTGGGCCCCGACCGGACGCGGTGGCCGCCGACAAGGCGTACTCGTCCCGGCACAACCGCCGCTACCTGCGGCGGCGCGGAATCCGGGCGGTGATCCCGGAGAAGGTCGACCAGACCGCAAGAAGCGCGGCAGCACCGGCGGGCGGCCGGTCTCGCACGGCGACGCGCTGTTTAGGGAGCCGCAATACCGTCGAGCGGTGCATCTGGCGCAGAAGCCTCAGCCCGGGGCCACGAGCCCGCTCCGGCCGCGCAGACGACAAAGTCCCACGTCTTCAACCTGGGAAAACGTGGGACTCTGAGAGTGTCCGAGGGGGTAGACGGACTATTGGCACATGTCGTGGGTCTGTCCACGTCGTTCGCGCTGGGAGACCGGTCGGCCGCGTGGGGTGTTTGACGGATTCAACCGGTCCGTCGGTGGAGTGATCAGGGATTTCTGACAGCCGGGATATCGCCGCCATATGCTGGCCGAAGATGGGCAGACCGCAAGGGGCAGGGATTCTTGTGCACAATGGCGGCGCGATCGGGGACCGGCTCCGGGGCATCCGGCGTAGCCGGGGACTGACTCAGGAGCGTCTTGCCGAACTGGCCGGGCTCAGCCCCGGCGTGGTCAAGAAGATCGAGCGCGGCGGGAACGCCCGGCTGGAGACCTACCACGCCCTTGCCCGGGCGATGGAGGTCAAGACGTCGGCCCTGTTCGACTCGACCGGTCCCCGGCGGAACACGAATGCCGACGCCGACAAGCTCGACCTGCTGGCCTTGCGACAGGCCATCTCGCCGCCGGTGACCATCACCGGGCGGTTGGGTCTGGACACCGTCGACGAGGAACCCGACCTCGACCGGCTCCGCACCTCGGCCGAATCGGTTGCTGTCGCCTACCACCGGGACAAGTACCCGGCCATGGGCGAGCTGCTGCCCGAACTCGTCCGCTCGACCCATGCCGCCGTCGACCATTTCGCGACGGGGACCGAGCGGACGACGGCGCTCACCGTTCGGTCCGAAGTCCTCCAGATGGCCGGGCGCTACCTCACCCAGGTGCGCGCTTACGACCTCGCCCATATGGCGTTACGGGACGCCGTCCGCGACGCGGTGACCGTAGGCGACCGGCTCAACGCGGCGTCGGCGATCATCGGCCAGGCATGGATCCTGCTTCGCCAGGGGCGTCTTGACGAGGCCGAACAGCTCGCCAGTGAAACGGCCGACCAGGTCGAACCGCGCATGTCGCGCGCGTCGCGTGAGGAACTGGCCGCGTGGGGCTGGTTGCTGCTCCGGGCGTCGGCGGCAGCCGCGCGCAACAACCGCCCCGACGAGGCAAGGGAACTCGTTCGACTGGCACAGACAGCCGGTAGCGCGGTCGGCACCGAAGTCACCGACCACCTTCGCGGCTGGGGCACCTTCGGCCCGCTCACCGTGCGCTTGAAGGCGATCGAGAACCAGATGATCGCCGACCGGCCGACCAAGGTCCTGGCCATGGCCGACCGCCTTCCTGACGGCGTCGGCCGCTCCACATCCGACAACTGGAATCGGCACCGGCTCGACGTCGCCCGCGCACACGCGATGCTCCGCCACGGAGACGAGGCGACACGCGTCCTGGTCGACCTGAGGTCGGCGGCGCCCGAGTGGCTCAGGCACCAACGGCAAGCCGCAGCAACGTTCCGGGACGTGTTGAAGACCAGGAAGCGCACGTTGACCCGGGATCAGCGAGAACTGGCCGGATTCCTGGCCGTCGAAGAATAGAGGGCACGCCCCGTACACCCTTGCCCGGACGCCGGAGCAAACGGACACGTTCCGTGCCTGTTCCGGCTCTGTGACCGGCCGTAACTTCGCGGCATGGCTCATCCAACACCCCCCGACCCCGACGTGCTCGCCCTGGTGCGGCTGAACGACAAGTACCCGGACTGGAAGGTGTGGCGCTCGTTCGACGAGCGCGGCCGTCCGGCCGCATGGGTGGCGACCAACAAGACGGCAGGGTCGGACATCGCGCCGACGCTGCACGCCGACACCGCCGAGAAGCTCGAAGCGCAGTTGAAGAACCCCGGCTACGCACACGGACTCGCGCACGCCGACGCCGTCGCGCGTCGGAGGGGTGAGCTTCTGTGACCGCAGTTGCCGATGCCCGATGGGGGCGCACCCCGGCTCACGCCGAACGCCATGCGCAAGCCGCGCGGCTGCAAGCCCGCTTTCCGCAGTTCGTCATCTGGCACGGCGAGTACACCGGGGCGTGGTTCGCGATCACCGCCACGGGCCTCGTCGAGGCACCGACGGTGGAGGCGCTGGAATGCACGGTGCGCTCGCTGACCGCTGCGGCCGTTGTTTCCCGGAACCGCCGAGACTGCACGCTTTCGCGGACGGGCACCGGCTTCCAACGGCTTCGCTAGGGCCGTTGGAAAGGGCTGGCCCCTACGGAGTCCGTTGGCTTCCCGGGCCATCCCCTGGCCCCGAGCGGCGTGTACCCGGGCGAGGGGTCCGGGCGCCCACAGTTCGGGGCTACCCGGCCCGGCCTCTTGACCGCTTCGAGGTCGGGCTCCAACCCCCCGTTCGGCCTGCCGAGACGGTACAGCGCTATCCCGACGCCACGTCCAGGGAGCTGAGGAAAGGACTCGTGCTCACATGATCCCGGCATCGTTTCCCTCATTCCACGACGCCTACGCCGCCGTCCTCACCCGCCTCACTACAGAGCCCGACCACTCCATTTCAAGCCGGGGCAACGCCGCGGGCGAGTCCCTCGACGTCTCCTTCCGCATCACCGACCCGCGACGCCGTCTCCCCTACGTGGAGGCCCGGCCGGTCAACGTGGTGTTCAATGTGGCCGAGGTCCTCTGGTACCTCGCGGGCAGGCGGGATCTCGACATGATCGGCTACTACGCGGCCGGTATGGCGACGTCGTCGGCCGACGGCCGAACCCTGACCGGCACCGCGTACGGCAGCAAGTTGTTCGCTCGTGACGCCGCTGGCCGGACGCAGTGGGAATGCGTCCTCTCCCTTCTGCGCTCGGATCCCGACAGCAAGCGCGCCGTGCTCTCGATCCTGGACGCGGACGAACCACGCGACCCGTCCCACCCTGACGTGTCCTGCACCTTCGCCGCCCAGTTCTTCCTGCGCGGCGGGCATCTGCACCTCACCTGCTACCTGCGCGGCAACGATGCCTACCGGGGCATGGTCTCCGACGTCTTCGCGTGACTTCGCCGGGTGTCGTGGCGGCGGTCAGGGGCGGTCGGCCGCGGGCTCGGGGAGAGCCTCTTCCTCGGGCCGGGCCCCCGGCTCCGGCTGGGCGGCCCGCGGCAGCAGGGGCACCATGACCAGTGCGATCAGGAAGGCGGCCGCGTTGTACCAGAGGGTGGTCGCGGCGGCGTCGGAGAACACCTGCCCGCGCTCCGCTCCCGCGGCGTCGCCGGTGGCGAGCCAGAAGAAGAGCATGCCGACCACAGCCACGCCCATGGCCGTGCCCAGCTGCATGACGGCGTTGGCCACGCCCGAGGCCGCTCCCGCGCTGTCCTCGGAGACGTCGGCCAGGACCACGCTGGTCAGGATGGGCACGCACATGCCCATGCCCAGGCCGGCGACAAGCACCGGGAGGGCGGCCTGCCACCAGGTGGCCGCGGGGCCGATGGTGGACAGGACGGCGATCAGGGAGAGCACGCCGGCGAGCATAACGGCCAGGCCGATGCCGATGACTCGGCGTCCGTGGGTGGTGGCGTAGCGCTGGGCGACTCCGGACATCAGGGTGATGCCGATGGGCCAGCTGACGATGGCCACCGCGGTGAGCATGGGCGACCAGCCCTGACCGAGCTGGAAGTTGTAGGTCAGGACGAGGAAGAGCGATGCCAGGCCGGAGAAGAGCACGAACATGACGACGGCCCCGGCCGTGAAGGAGCGGTGGGCGAAGAGCGACGGCGGTACCAGGGCCGATCCGGTGGTGCGGTCGCGGTGCCGCTGATGCACGACGAACAGGAGCAGGAGGGGCACGGAGGCGACGAGAGGGACGATCGTCCAGGAGTCCCAGCCGCGTTCGCGTCCCTGGATGAGGGGGAACATGATCGCTAACATCGCCAGGCTGATGAAGACGATACCGACCAGGTCGGGGCGCAGCGGGTCGACCGCCTTGCTCTCGGGCATGAGCCACAGGGCGAGGACGATGGCGAGCACGCCGAGCGGGATGTTGACGTAGAAGATGGTCCGCCACTCCAGGCCGAAGAGGTTCGCCTCCGTGAGGACCGCGCCCAGGAGTGGGCCGCTGACGTTGGCCAGGCTGAGCGTGATGCCGTAGAAGACGAAGGCCTTGGCGCGGTCGGCATGGTCGAAGAGTACGACGATGATCGACATCACCTGGGGCACCATCAGGGCCGCCGTGGCGCCCTGGAGAAGCCGTCCGGCGATCAGGATCTCGGCGGTCGGTGCCGCGCCGCACAGCACCGAGGCCAAGGTGAACCCGGCCATGCCGATGATGAACATCCGTTTGCGGCCGAAGATGTCGCCCAGCCGGCCGCCGGTGATGAGGGCCAGGGCGAAGGTCAGCGAGTAGCCCGCCAGGACCCACTGCGCCGCCGCGTACTCGGCACCGAGGCTGCTCTGCATCCGGGGCAGGACGATGTTGACGATCGTCGCGTCCGCGAGGTCCATGAACAGGGCGAGGAGGACCACTCCCAGGACGCCCCACTTCCTGCGGCCGCGGTCCGAGGAGAGGGCGTGGACTTCCGTCATGGTGGTCTCCGGTGCGGAAAGGTATGATCAGCGAAAGGACGCATAAAGAGATTCACCAATAGAGTGTCTCTCTATTTCAGAGAGACTAGGAGGGGGTGAGCGCAGTGTCAATGTCCCAGGACGACGTCCGGGCCCTCTATGAGGAACTCCGTGTGGGAGCGTCGCTGGCCGTCCGGTTCCACGCGGCGCTCGCCGCCCACGCCGGTGTCAACATCACCGACGTCACCTGCCTCGGCGCCCTGGACAAGAACGGCCCCATGACCCCGGGAGAACTGGCCGATCACACGGGGCTCTCCCGCGGCGGGGCCATCACCGCGGTCGTCGACCGTCTGGAGCGGGCGGGGTTCGTCCAGCGCCGCCGCGACTCGCGGGACCGTCGGAAGGTCATCGTCGAACTCCTCCGCGACGGCGCGTACGCGCGGCTGGCCGAGACCTTCGACTCGCTTGGACACGCGTACGCCGACGTCATCGGCGGCCACACCAAGGAGGAGCGGGACCTGCTCCTGGAGTTCAACCGGCGGGTCAACACCAGGCTCCAGGAACGAATCAGCGAACTCCAGGAGCGTGCATGATGACGACGTGCCCCTCCGTGCCGTAGCCCAGGACGTCTGGAGCGTACTGGTCGTCGTCGAAGGTCACCATGACCCAGTCGGCACCGGGATGGGAGGAGACGGGGAACACCTGGGGATGCGGGCCCCGAGACGTAGACGGCGTCGAGTTTCCCCAGCCTCCGCAGGCCCAGGTCGTAGACCTTGTACACGCGCTCGGCGTCGTCGGTGGCCAGCGCCCACCAACCGCCCGCGCGCCGCAGCACACACCCCCTCCGTGCGCCGGGCACCCGGGTCCACGGCGGCCACGGTCATGGGCTCGAAGAGGTCCGCCCCGGCCTCGGAAACGGCGAGCACGGGACGGAACTCCAGTTCGGGTGAGAATCGCACGACGTCGGCGTACAACACGTGCCAGCGCCCCTCGATCCTGGCCAGGGAGGGGCTCCCAGGCGCTCAGCGTGAAGGGAGCGGCCAGCCTGGTGTTAGGGATGACGTGCACACCCGTGAGCAGGTCCGCGTCGGTACGCGCGCACCGGATGTGCACCCCCGGCGAGGGCAGGTCGCCTCCGCAGACCACCAAGGCGAAGGCTCCCTCGTCCTCGTCGGTTTCTTGGAGGAGCTGGAGCGCCTTGGGTTCTTGGATGCCTACGAGCGCCTCCACCCGGGCGGCCGGGCCTATTCCTGGTCGGCCGGACGGGGGACGGCTATCGGTCTGACTACTTCCATGTCGGTCCCGACTTGGCCGACCGCATCACAGCGTCGGAGTGCCTCGACGAGCCTCGCAACGGGGGCCGGATCACCGACCACTCCGCGGTCACGCTGGCCCTGAGCCTGGAGGTGGGACGCCTGTGGGACACGCGAGACCTGGCTGTGTCCGTGACGCCGATGTTGTTCTAGCCGGTGGTGGCGGCGCGGATGAGGGAGTCGTAGGTGTCGGTGGTCCGCTCGGTGTGGATGCCGAGTTCTTGGACGAAGGTGTCGAGGTGGGCTTGGGCGTCCGCGCCGTCGCGGTCGTCGTCGACGGTCATCTCGACTTCGAGGAAGTAGCCGGCGTGCTCGACCTCGTCGAGGCAGAGTGTCATTCCGGCCGTGGTGGCGGTGCGGCGGGTCTTGGTGATGCGCACGGTGGGCCGGAAGCCCATTTCCATCACGGCGGCGTGCATCTGGTCGCGGTCGGCGACGGGTGTCTCGTGTTCGACGCACTCCATCTCGTTGGAGAGGGGTCGTTTGACGGTGAAGGTGTGGCGGCCGTCTTGGGTGCGTAGCCGGGCGAAGACCGAGCCTGTCTTGGGCATGCCGTAGTCCCAGCCGGGTTGGGCGTAGGCCTGGTCGTCTTGGCGGACCGGGTCGGAGAACTCCAGTCCTCGCTGTTTCAGGGCGGCCAGGAGCGCTTCGATGTCGCCGACCCGGTACTTCGCCTCGATCTCCCGCACTCCACGGCTCCCACTACCGGAAACGACAAAGTCCCACCGTCTTCACTGGGGAAAACGTGGGACTCTGAGAGTGTCCGAGGGGGGAGTCGACCCTTTCGTACATGCCATTGACCCTCTCCGCGGACCTTGCGCTGGACGGGCGGTGACCCGAGATGGACTCCTCTCGCTGGTCCCGCTGGATCACCATCGCCACCGTCCTGATGCTAGCGGCGATCGCCGCGGTGGTCTCCTACTCCCACATGTACGAGCTGGCCCAGCGCCACGGCGAGCCCGAGTGGCGCGCGGCCCTGTTCCCTCTGTCGGTCGACGGAATGATCGTGGCCTCCTCGATGGCGCTGTTGGCCGATGCGCGCCAGGGTCGGCGGGGTGGGTTGTTGCCGTGGACGTTGCTGGTCCTGGGCAGTGTCGCGTCGCTGGCCGCCAACATCGCGGTGGCCGACCCGACCGTGTGGTCGCGCATAATTCATGCCTGGCCGTCGTTCGCGCTCATCGGTGCCTACGAACTGCTCATGCGCGAGTTCCGTGCGCACGCCCATGGCGTTCGCAATGCGATCGCAGAAGATGAGCAGGATCGGCGCGACCAGTCGGCCGTCCCGACCGACATTCAAACGCCGGCGAATGCTGAAGAACCCGGCGAAGCGGAAGAGCGCGATGACGCCGCGCGTGCGCAGTTGCGGGTCGTTTCGTCAGCGGACGGGCGGGATGTGGTCGAGGCTCGGATTGGGCCGTTCTCCGACTCGGTTTCTCCGGTTCAAGCGGAGGCGTGGCGGTGGGCTCTTGCCCACCGTCGTGGCGACGGTTCGCTGCCCAGCGGGAGGGAGATCGCTGAGCGGTTCGCTCGGAAGGAACGGTGGGGGCGTCTGGTCAAGCAGTGGGGGCGGCAGGGCCTGCTTGACTACGCGTAATGGCTGGAGGGGCCGTCGGCGCGGGATCCGCTTCCTTGCGGTAGCGTCGGTTTCAGCGACACGCCGGGGTCGGTTGCGTGACTGGGGGATTGCTGAAATTCCTGAGCCAGGATGGCCACTCGTGGGCTCCCCCAGCTGCGGCTTTACCTTTGGGTCCTCATCGCTCCTACGAGGAGCAACAACTGGAAGCCGACCCCGCACCCACCACCGGCCAGACGGTCCTCATCGCTCCTACGAGGAGCAACAACTGTACTGGTACTGCGCCTCCAGGTCGACGATGAGCGTCCTCATCGCTCCTACGAGGAGCAACAACGTGAGCGTCAGGCGGTCCAGGAGGTGCTGTCGCGCCGTCCTCATCGCTCCTACGAGGAGCAACAACGTGCGGATACAGTGCCGCATTCGCGTGATCACACGGTCCTCATCGCTCCTACGAGGAGCAACAACCACTGCGGTGGAGGCGGCGTGGGAGCACGTCCGTGGTCCTCATCGCTCCTACGAGGAGCAACAACTGAACGATTCGTGCGGCGGCGCACGGACGCGGATATCGTCCTCATCGCTCCTACGAGGAGCAACAACGCGTGGTCCATGCCGTCCTGCAGGTCCCAGATCGAGGTCCTCATCGCTCCTACGAGGAGCAACAACGTAGGCTGCAGCGTCTGCGCACGCACCGAGGCCAGGTCCTCATCGCTCCTACGAGGAGCAACAACTGGGTAGCCGAGATGAGAACGCGCACAAGAAAAGTCGTCCTCATCGCTCCTACGAGGAGCAACAACCTGGCGTCCATCGGGGCGGGCGGTTTGCTGCCCGGGTCCTCATCGCTCCTACGAGGAACAACAACCGAAGCGGGACGCACCGCGTGGTGATGAGTCCAAGGTCCTCATCGCTCCTACGAGGAGCAACAACGGATGATCACCACAGCGGCGACGCGGAGAGAGGTCTTGTCCTCATCGCTCCTACGAGGAGCAACAACATGGACTCGGCGGGCGGCAAGCCCATGGCCCGCAGTCCTCATTGCTCCTACGAGGAGCAACAACTCCTTGACGCCCTGGACGCCTACGACCCACCCACCAGTCCTCATCGCTCCTACGAGGAGCAGCATTCGTTACGTCAGGGGCCATTGCTGTGCGCTGCTTGGCACGGCATCTGAGACCGGAATCTGTTCTCGGGTACATCGGATGACCGTACGAAATGGCTAGCGGAGTTCATTGCCGCTACCGCATTTAGCAAGATTCTGGAGTGGAAATTCGGAAACTGGCCTGATCCGGTCGCGTGTGCCCTAGCTGGTTCAGAGTGTCTCTTGTCGGTCGTAGCGTGATCGCCGTTACGAAATATCGGAGATACGAAAGGTCCGTCATGCGGCTACAGCTCACGGTGCGGACGACGGCATCGTCGCTGCCGTGGGAGCACGTGCTCAAGCCCGGCCGGGGCCTGGTGTATGAGCTGCTTGCTCGCGGCGCTCCGGAGTTGGGGGCGCGTCTTCACGAGGAGGGGTGGGGCGATACCGGGATGGTGCCGTTCGGGCACAGCTCTCCGGTTTTTCCCGCCGCTAAGCGCAGACGCGGCAGCTACGCGGTGGGTGGGGTCGGGCTCCTGGAGTTCGGCAGCCCCCTGTTGGAGGTGGTGGAAGGCCTCGCGAAGGGCCTCTCGGAGCAGACGGTGATGGACTGGGGTGGGACCGCACTGCGGGTCCTCTCGGTGGACCCTGTCGAGCCGCCTGAGTTCGAATCGGGTATAGCCCGGCTGCGGACCAAGACCCCCGTGGTGATGAAGGGCTCCGGCCGCGATGACGAAGGCGTGCGGACGACCCGGCAAGCGTGGCTGCTGCCGACCGAGCCGGAGTTCGCCGCCTACTTCGAGAACAACCTGAGGCGTAAAGCCCTCACACTCGGGCTGGACCCTGATGTGAGCGTCGACGCGATCACCTGGGTGGGGGCGAAGCGTTCTTTCGCCGTCGGAAACGGCCTCTACCCAGGGGCGCCTCTGGAAGCGGAGCTACGCGGAGCCCCGGACACTCTGCGCGCGGTCTGGAGCTGGGGGCTCGGGCAGGCGAATTCCGCTGGTTTCGGGTGGGTGGCCGCATGAGCGCTGGCCAACCGGAGCTGTCAGTGCGGTTGACAGCTCACCCGATGCAGCGGATCGGTGCCTTCGCCCTGACATCTCTGGCACATCAGCGCTCGGTGCGAACCAAACACCTCAAGCATCCCGAGCAGCTGACCCCCGATGAGCTGCGCGCGGCGAACGAGAACATGACCGCGGATCTCGAACGCACGACGCGCGTCGCCGACTCCAAGGCGCCGGGAGGCTTCTGGCTTGGGGTCAGCTACCTGTTCTGGCCCAATTGTCCGATCAACACCACCAATCGCAAGAGCCTGGTGGGCGCTCAGCTGCAGGAAAAGCTCCATGAGTGGCGTCGCATTCCCGAACGTGATGTTCCCATCGGTGCTCACTGCGTGCTCTGCGACCACGCTGCATGCGGGTACTTCGGCAAGACCGGTGTCCCATTGGCGGAGAGCGCGTCGTACCGAAACACCACGATCCCCGGGCACGACGGGATGGCGCTGTGCCGCGGTTGCCTGCTGAGCCTGTATGCGCTGCCTTACGGGTGCGAGATCGGCGGCGGTCGGGCTACGGCGCTTCACAGCTGGGACGACGACTTCCTGCGTGCCGTGACGACGTTCCAGGTCCGACGGACGCGGAAGCGGGCACTGACTCCTTTCTCCGGCACGACGATGTACGCCTATGCCCGCCAACTCGCGGGGCTCTCCCGTCTACGCGGCTACGAGGAAACGGTCACCGAGGGCGTCGAGCTGCTGGTCTTCACCAACAGCAACAAGGAGCAGGACCTTCGGTCGCACACGATGAACCAGCCCTCGTCGGAGTGGATCCGTACGCTGACGAGAAAGCAGACGGGGCTGCTGGGCCGTGCCCATCGTTGGGAGAAGGTCCCTGGCCGGTCGGTGCTGGCCCGCAACCTCTTTGACTACCCCGACCGTGTCCTGCAGACGACGGCCCGCCACTTGATGGCTTGTGCTGATGACTCCGGCATGCCTCCGGCCTCCACACCAGAGCTAGCCGAGGTGTGTTCTTCCTACGCAGAGAAGGTGCTCATGGTCCCCGATGCCGACCTCCGCCATATCGATGGGCTTGCCCAGCGCATCGCCCACCATGTGAACCGCGCGGACGACAACACGGAATTCAAGAAGTTCCTGCAGGCCCGCCGAAAGCTCTCCACCCTACGGACGTGGTTGCAGAACCAGGCGATTCACCGAACGCTGCGGACCGATGAGGCCGAGCCGTTCATCACAGAGTACCAGTGGCGACTGCTGTTCGACGCCGATGACCAGGTGTTCTTCCACAGGGACCTGCTCGTCATCGGCGTACTGAACCACCTCCACGAACTCGACCCCAAGTGGCGGGCAGCCGAGCCCGAACCCCTTGCCGACGAAGACCACCTGCTCGACGACGACCTGGATGCGGAGAACAACCAGTGACCTACCTGGTGGGCAAGATCGCCCTGGACATCACCGCAGGTGCCCCCAACAACGGCCGCGGCGAGGACAACGTCGCCAGGGTCAAGTCCCTGTTGGTGGGCAGGGAGCGCTTCCCCTACGTGTCGGCCCAGGCTTTCCGGCGCTGGCTGCGCGACTCGTTGCCCGCGACCGAGGAACGCTCGAAGGTGACCCGCTCCGGGACGGGTAAGAAGCAGCAGGCCTACACCGACGGGCGCCCGGACAAGTACCTCGACGACGACCTGTTCGGCTACATGGTCGCGGTCAAGAAGGAGAGCTATCAGCGCGACACCGTGCTGGCGACCGGGACGTTCGTCTCGCTGGCGTCGAAGCGGATCACCCAGGACTTCGGCACGATGAGCCGCGGGTTCTCCTCGGGTGAGGACCCGGTGATCCACGAACATGAGCACTACACCGCCGAGCTGGCCGCCGACGTCCTCTTCGATCTGCCTCGGGTGGGGACGTTCGAACAGAACGGCGGTGGACTGCGCCGCGCCCTGGGAGAGAAAGCCGCCGCGGAGGCCAAGACCTCGGCGGGTGCGGTCGCGACGACGCTGCGCGGCGTGGAGTGTCTGCGCCTGCCCATCGAGGAGCGACGTCGCCGTACCGGAGTTCTCCTGCGCACATTCGCCCAGATGCAGGGCGGGGCCAATCGCGCCCTGCACTACGGCGACCGCTCGCCGGCACTGGTGCTGCTCGCACCTCTCAAGGGCGGCAACAACCCCTTCACCCGGGTTCTGACCATGGGTGACAAGAGCGCCCGGTTCGACCTGACCACCTTCATCGAGGAGAAGCGCGCCTGGCACGAGGAGCTCGATGGGCCCATCACCATCGGATGGGCACCGGGTTTCCTCGGTGATCAGCGTGAGAGTGTGCGCCGCGAGCTGGCCGAGGACATCGCCGCTGGCGAAGTCGTCATCGACCACCCCCGGGTGGTCCTGCAGGCTCTGGCCAAGCAGATCGAGGCCGGGCAGCTCGACTCCTGGTTCGAGGACGAGTCGGCGTGATCCCTGCACTGGAGATCACGATCACCGCCCCGGTGGTCTCGTTCCGCAACCCGCTGTACGCAGGTGTGCAGGTCACCCTCCCGTGTCCCGCCCCCTCCACCGTCGCTGGGCTGCTGGCTTCGACGGTCGGCGGATGGGACGCCATGCCGCTCGACACCAGGGTCGGTGTGGCGTTTCACGCGCGCGGGCAGGGCACCGACCTGGAGACCTACCACCCGCTGGACGCCAAGGGCGCCAAGACCACCCCGAATCCGAAGGACCGGGAGTTCCTGGCCGACGCCACGCTCACCCTGTGGTTCATCGATCACCTGGAGATGTGGGAGAAGGCCATCCGTCGGCCCGTGTGGCCGCTGCGGTTCGGGCGCAGCCAGGACCTGGCATCCGGCCGGGCCCGCTGCGTCAGCCTCCAGGAAGAGTCCGGTCGACAAGGACACGCGCTACTGCCGGCCCCGGTGTCCAGGTCCGGGCCGCTGCTGCGCATGCCGCAGGCGATCAGCCGCGATCGGGCCCGGACCCGGTGGGGCACCTACCGCTACGCCACATCGGGCAGCTCGACGGTGGTGGAGTCGACCTACAGCACCGAGACCGGCCAGGCAGTGGTGCTGCTCGACGGGCTGCACCCCGACACGATCGCACAGAGCGCGCGATGAGCGAGCTGGAACGTGTCTGGGCCAAGAGCCCCGAACAGGGAAGCGGCCGGGGTGAGCTGCTCACCGAGCACCTGAGCCTGACCCGAGACGCCTTGGAGACGGTCCGCACCCGCCTGGGCCGGATCCCCTCAGCGCCCGAACGCTTCTGGACGTGGGCGCTGCTCGCCTGTCTCTTCCACGACCCTGGAAAGATCCCCGACGGGTTCCAGCGCATGGTCGGCAACCCGCCCCCGAAGCAGCCGTGGGGGAGGCGCCATGAGATCTATTCCCTCGGGTTCATCGAACACGTCCTCGCGCAAGTCTCTGAAGAAGAGCGGATCTGGGTCGGCCTCGGCGCCCTGACCCACCACCGCCCACTGACGGGCGGTGAACGGTCGATCCGCAAGGAGTGCACTGCCCTGCTCAGCCCAGAGCAGGTGCAGCAGCACTTCGGACCGATCAACGAGCGCGCGGCCACCGAGCTGGCCGTCTGGCTCGCCGATCAGGCGGGTGTGGCCCCTCCACAAGGCCCGCTTACCGCAGAGCAGCTCGCGCACGACACATACCGCCTGCTGCACCGGGTCAGGGACGAATGGGAAGACGAAAGCCCGGATGATGCCGCCGGCATGGCGGCGGTCCTCCTCCAGGGAGCCGTCACCCTCGCCGACCACGTGGCCTCCGCACACAGCGAACTCCTGATCGACCACCCGCTCCCGCCCGACTACCCCGACATGATCCGGTGGAGCTTCCTCGCCCAAGGCCGCACCCTGTTCTCCCACCAGTGGAAGGCTGAACACGTCCACGGCCACACCCTGCTACGCGCCCCGACCGGGCGCGGCAAGACCGAAGCGGGCCTGCTGTGGGCCGCCACCCAGATCACCGACCTGACTGATGACGGCCGCGGACTTCCCAGACTCTTCTACACGCTGCCCTACCTGGCCTCCATCAACGCCATGTCCACCCGCCTCGGTGAGGACCTCGACGATCCCCGCCTCGAACGGATCGGCATTACCCACTCCCGCGCGGCCGCCTTCCACATGACCCACGCCTCGTGCGACGAGCACGACGAACCCGATGGCGACCACGGCGAGGACCGCGCCGGCCACAGCCGAAAGGGCACGGCACAGCGCCGTCGTGCTTCACGGGCGATCGCCAAAGCCAACGCCAGCCGGCTGTATCGAGAGCTGCTGCGCGTGACCACCCCCTACCCGCTGCTGCGCGGGGCACTGGGCGGCACCACGCACTCCGCCACCCTGCTCGACGCCGCGAACTCGGTGTTCATCTTCGATGAACTCCACGCCTATGACCCCCAGCGCCTCGGAATGGTCCTGGCGATGATGCGCCAGTGGGAGCAGTTGGGCGGCCGGATCGGCATCATCTCAGCGACCATCCCCGAAGCCCTGGAGGAAGCCATTGGTGAGGTCCTTGAGGGCACACTGCACTGCGTGGAGCCCGATGACGCGCATCCGTGGCCGGTCCGGCACCGCCTCGCCTTGCGCGAACCTCACCTGACCGACCCGAAATCGCTCCAGGAAATCGAACAGTCCCTGCGGTCGGGGAAGAGCGTCGCGGTCATCGCCAACAACGTCGCCGACGCCAGCTTCCTGTATGAGCAGCTCGCGCCCGTGGCTCGGGACCTGTTCGGGCCTGATGCGGCGTTGCTGCTGCATGCGCGCTTCAAGAACCAGGACCGCGCAGAGATCGAGAGGAAGCTGCAGGGGCGTTATGGGGCGGGGGCCTGTCCCCGCCGACCAGGGCTGCTGGTCGCCACCCAGGTGGTCGAGGTCTCGCTCAACGTCGACTTCGACCTCCTGCACACGTCCGCGGCGACTTTAGAAGCGCTCATCCAACGTTTCGGACGCACCAACCGCCTCGGGTGGCTGAATGAGCCTGCGCCGGTGATCGTGCACCACCCCCACTACGCTCCCCGACACAACGGTCCTGACGAGTTCGCAGACAAGGTCTACCCGAAGGCCCCCACACAGCTGGGCTGGGAGATCCTCACCCGCCACGACGGCCGATGCCTGGACGAGCGGCTGTTCACCCACTGGCTCAATGAGGTGTACTCCAGCGACTGGGGCAGCGAATGGCGCGCCCAGGTGGAGGACGCGCGGAAGCTCTTCCATGACAGCTTCCTCACCTTCCTTCAGCCCTTCGACGACAACGCCGAACTGGCTCGGGCTTTCGACGGCATGTTCAACGGAATCGACGGGATTCTCGAAGGCGACGAGGCGGAGTACCGCCGAGCTCTCAGCCGAGCGGAGCGCACCCCCGGCGAGCAGCCGGGCACCGGTCGCCTGCTGGCCTCCCAGCTCCTGATTCCGCTACCGGACTACGCCCGTTCGTGCGGACGATGGGCCAAGGACCTCGACGTGCTGGTCATCGACGCCACATACGACAGCGAGTATGGCCTGCGGTCGATGCAAAGGGCGACTGATCCGCGCCGACCGACCTACGTGCCGGGGGAACTGGTGTGATTACGAACGGGGACGTCGGTGGCGTCCACATCAAGTACCTCCACCACTGCCGCCGCCAGCTCTGGTTGTACGCGAGAGGCTTGCGACCCGAAGCTCTCAGCACCACGGTCCAGCTCGGGGAAGCCGTCCACGCCACCTCCTACCGCCGAGCGAGCCCCATTGATCTCGGCTCCGCCCGGCTCGACGACCTCGATGGTGAGCTGTGGGTACACGAGATCAAGTCCTCCAGCCGGCCCTCGTCGGCGGATGAAGCCCAGGCCATCCACTACTGCTACCGGCTACGCAAGGTAGGAGTCCAGGCTCAAGGGGCGGTCCTGCATTACCCCAAGACCCGCCGCACCCGACGGCTTCCCTACGCCGAAGAATGGGATCAGCGGGCCCAGGACGATATCGCCGCTGTTCTCGACACAGTCGCCGCCCCCACCGCCCCCGAGCGGCTTCGGCGGTCGGCTTGCCGAGGATGCAGCTACTACGACTACTGCTGGAGCCTGTGATGCCGACCGCTGCCCGCACCTACTGGCTGACATCGAGCTGCCGGATCCGGCGCAAGGACCAGTCCTTGCTCATCGAACGCGAGCACGGCGATGACGTCCATATCCCCATCACCGACGTCCGCGACGTGATCGCCTGTAAGCCAATCGACGTCAACACTGCGGTGGTGAGCCTGCTCAACCAGCACAGCATCAACGTGCACATGCTCAGCTACTACGGTGACTACGCGGGATCGCTGGCCGCTGCCGACAACGCGACGTCCGGCGAGACGGTCATCGCACAGGTACAGCTGGCCACAGATCCAGAAGCACGCACCAGAATCGCCCGTGACATCGTGCACGCTACGGCGTTCAACGTCCGTCGGGTCATCGACCGCGACCTGCTCGCGGCTCCCTACAAAACCCTGACCGCCAGCATCAAGAACGCGACCAGCTCGGACGAGCTCATGGGCGCCGAAGGTACCTTCCGCCGATCCGCGTGGGAGGTCTTGGACACCAAGCTTCCCGATTGGCTGCAGATGCACGGCCGCAGTCGTCGCCCACCCAGGAACGCGGGGAACGCGTTCATCAGCTACGTCAACGGCATCGTCTACGCCCGCGTGCTGACCGCAGTGCGGCTGACACCGCTTTATAGCGGGGTCGCGTTCCTCCACAGCACCATGGAGCGCCAGCGCCACTCCCTGGTGTTGGATCTCGCGGAGATGTTCAAACCGCTATTCGCTGAGCGGCTGCTGCTGCGAATGGCCTCGCGCAACCAGCTCAAGGAACATCACTTCGACACCGATAGCAACCAGGCGATGCTCAGCGATACGGGACGCAAGATCGTCGTGGCAGCGGTCCGGGACGAGCTCGCAGCTACCGTCACTCATCGTGAGCTAAATCGGAAGGTGGCCTATGACGAACTGCTGTACTTGGAAGCGCTACGTCTGACACGTACCTGCCTGGAGGGCGAGAGCTACAAGCCGTTTCGGATTTGGTGGTGAGGTCCGGGTGCACATCATCGTCGTGTACGACACGGCTGCCGAACGCAACCCGAAGATCCTGCGGACCTGCCGCCGCTACCTGCACCATGTCCAGCGCAGCGTCTTCGAGGGGCAGCTCAGCCCAGCACAGTTCACGCGTTTTCAAAGAGACGTGAAGGATCTTATCGACGATGAATACGACCACGTGATCGCCTATACATTGCCTCCTGGTGCTGTGCCCCAACGGGTGACCTGGGGCCAGGAGCGAGACGCGCCGAGCGACATCCTGTGAAGCAAGGGTTCGCGTGGGCCCGACACCCCAGATTTCAGCGCCGCGCCGGGGCCGGCTGCACTACCGGAGGATCGCTGAAATCATTGGGCGTCAATGGCCACTTGGACCGCCTCCCAGCTGCGGCTTTACCCTTGGGTCCTCATCGCTCCTACGAGGAGCAACAACGGTGGTGGTACTACGCGTACCACGGTGGATGTCACGGTCCTCATCGCTCCTACGAGGAGCAACAACTCTTCTCAGAGGACGACGACGTCCACTGACACAGCGGTCCTCATCGCTCCTACGAGGAGCAACAACGCCTCCCAGTACGCGAGGAAGGAACGCGAGGACTGGGTCCTCATCGCTCCTACGAGGAGCAACAACACGTAGCTGCGGGCGCGGTGGGGGGTTCGTCCGGTTGTCCTCATCGCTCCTACGAGGAGCAACAACGCATCCTCCAGGCGGGCCTTGAGACTGGCGACAGGTCCTCATCGCTCCTACGAGGAGCAACAACCACTGCTCTACAAGCACGCCGAGAATCCGGCGCCAGTCCTCATCGCTCCTACGAGGAGCAACAACCGGCTACTCATCAGGCGTGGAAGGCCCCAGTGATCTCGTCCTCATCGCTCCTACGAGGAGCAACAACATGGCCACGCCTAGGCGGTCTTTGAATTCGTCCAGGTCCTCATCGCTCCTACGAGGAGCAACAACTCGGAGGACAGCGGGGGGAGCGGTGCGCGGCCGCCGGTCCTCATCGCTCCTACGAGGAGCAACAACCGGAGCACTGCCTGCCGGTGTCGCTGGGCCGGGTGGTCCTCATCGCTCCTACGAGGAGCAACAACTAGATCTCCATTAGGAAACGAACATTCAAGAGACCTTGCATGCTATTAGCTGGCCGTGTGCCCGACAGGGGTCGCCGGGCACACGGTTATTGTGCCTGATTCTGTGCGCTTACCCGATGTAGGGCTTCCGACCAGGCGTCGATTTCACGGTCGCTGCAGTCACACGCGCGCAGGAAGGCGCGAAACAGGTCTTCGGTCGGAACACGGTACGCTCCGGTTGCCCGGTTGCGGCGGACCATCTCACATAGTCTGCTGGCGCTGTATCCTCCCTTTCTCCGACCGTCAGGCAGGCGTATCCATGACCGCTCGGCCATTGTTCTGAAGCGCTTGTCGTTGCTAGCGTCGCGGAGTTTTAATACGCCCTCGATGAGGGCATCGATGGTGTGCACATTCTCTGGCTTTCCACGCACTTTTACGTTCCCGGCCATCTTGTCGTAGAGCTCGACTGCGAGGTAAATGTCCTCCTCGCGTGCTCCGAGGGCTTGCAATGTCCGCAGTACAGCGCCCCATGGAGCGAACCGAAAATCAGCAGACTCTTTCTCAGGGGATGGTCTTCTCCTAGGAGTGGATGACTGCGGACGGCGTCTCGTTGTCTTTCGGCTCGTATGCCGCGTATGGAAGTCGCCGCGAAGGAATCCAACAGCCTCGGGTGCCTTCTGCTCCAGTTGCTCTATACGGTATCGGCTACGCAGGAACAGCACGACTACAAGGTGCCGGAGGAAGGTTTCCGGCGGCAGAGCGTCAAATTCTTCCGGATCGGTTATCGCCCTGAGGTCTCTGAAGGCGGGCGACTCAGCCTGTGCGGCCTTCCATACGGCTGTGGACCTCACCTCCGGTGAAGGCGGGAGATCGCCCGGGGGCCTATGGTCAAGACCACCAGCACGATGACCAGCACGGTGGCGAGGTCATAGCCGAGCCCGATCGTGGCGAACGTTGATACCGTCAGGAAGGCCAGAGCACAGTACGGCCAGCTCTCACGGCTCGGGTAGCAGAGGCACTGAGGCCCATCAACACACGTCATTGTCGTCTCCTATGTGTCGCAATGGCCAGCCCTTATGGGAAAGAGGCAGACCGAACCGGACTTTCGCATGCTGCCGTTGGGGTAGCGGCCCATCAGGCAGAACCTAGGCTGCCATGCGGAACCGGAAGAAGGGGACGAGATTGGCAACTTTACTCGTTCGGTTCATACTGCACTCTGTTCGACGCTGCAGCGATGTAGATGGTTTAGATCTGACGATCTGCTGTGAACTGGAAAAACGCGGATCTCAGGCGCAATGGAGAGCATCGCCGCCTGTTCGACCGGGCGCGTCTACTGTTCGGAGTTTGTTGATCTTGGTTTGTTGCGAATGCAGAATGCGGCAGACTGTTCCCCAAGCGGAGAACATCATCCAGTTCATCCCGGATGTCGGAATCTGGGTGTTATTTCAAGGTTCTCGGCAATAGTGACCAATGGACAAGATCTTACTATTGATGTTGTTTGTGGTCATTGGCGTCTCTGGGTTGCTTGAACCGGCTACCTCGCACGCTGTTCGTCTGGCCACCCGTAGCGGGGGAGGTCAGCTGGCAGGGGCGCGGGAGTGCAGCTAGTAGCGCTCTCGCGCCCCACGTCGCGCTTGGCAATAAAAGTGTAGGCGCGGAGATAATTCATTGCGCGACTGTTTGCACCGTCCGAATGAATTGGAAAGTATTTTATTGGCGCGCCTTTGGAAATTGCAGCCTGCGCATCGACTGTGTGCGGCCGGGGTTCCGGTCGGCCAGCCACCCCTGGTCAATTCAATACGTCAAGTCTATTTTCGTTATTCGACCTGGCGGGGTGTTCAGCCATCGCATCAATTCTGATCTGCTTGATGGTGGCCAAGTCATCTGAATCATGGATTTCAACTGTGGTGGTGCAGTTCATTGCACCCCGGCTGGCTGCATTGTGTTCCGATTTGGTGCCTGTCCAGCATGATCATTGAAAACCACTCGCGAGGAGTCGGGTTGCAACGATGATCTCAAAGTTGGTATACCGCCTGGAATGAAGCCCCTCTCTAGAGAAGTCGACTGAACGTTCAATGTTCAATCAAACCTCTCGTGTCGCCTTGCCTTCTGGTAAGGGATGTATCACTTGGGCGTATTTTCTATTGGCAGATGTGCCTATGTGGATTAGTGTCCGTTCCCCATGCGCGAGTGTGCCCGGGGGCTTGAGTCGCGTTGTGAGGGAGCCGATGATCTTTCCCTTTCGTGGTCCCGTACTGATCGGCGGCGTGGTGCTGGTGGTCACGCTGAATGCCTGTGCGCTGGGCACCGAGGACGAACCGCTGCCGACTTCCGAGCCGTCTCCGGCGCCGTCTGAAGCAGAGCCGAGTGCGGAGGAGGCTGCGCTGGAGGCGTATGAAGGGATGTGGAGCGTGGTGGTGGAGATCTCGCGGACCACCGAGGCGGACTCTTCTGATCTCGATCGCTTCGCCGAAGGCCAGGCGTTGGAGCTTGCCCAGCATGGCCTGGGCGCGGAGTCGGACGAAAACGTCGTGGCACGCGGTGCGCCGACGTTCTCACCTGAAGTCGTCTCGCTCGATGAGCGCGAGGAGTCCGCTGAGATCGAGGACTGCATGGACTCCAGCGAATGGCTGCGCGAGGACGCGGACACAGGTGAGCTGGCCGAAGAGGCTCCGGATGGTCCGATCCTGCGAAAGATCGAGGCGACGGCCGATTACGACGGGCTCGCATGGCGGGTTTCCAGTCTGCGGATCTTCGAGCAGGGAACATGCTGAAGGCAGCAAGGCGACCTTGCGTCATCGCGGCGGCAGCCACCGCGATCGTCGCCAGCCCGGCGATCGTGTGGGCCGATCCTGACTATTTCTCCGGGCACACCGAGTGCGGCACCGGTTCCTCCGGGCCAGGCTGCGAGGTCGGTGCGGAATCGGGGCAGAGTTCTTCCGGGCGCGGTGGTTCAGGTGGCGGAAGCGGTGCGAACACCAGCGGCCAGGGCGATCATGGTGGCGCCCAGGCAGCTGCTGAAGCCGAGCCGAACTGCGAAGAGCTCGGGCCCCGGGAGCAGGAATGCACGACCAGCTTCAGCCAGGCCGGACCAGGCGGAGACACGGCTCCAGTGGATCCGGTGACCGTGGCGAACCAGGCGCGGGACTCGCTGGTACTGCCCACAGCGGAGATCTCGACCTCCCCCAGCTCGGGGCCCGTACTGGTGCAAGTTCCGGTGTGGCTGTGGGTCGATGACGGCACCTGGCGTCCCGTATCGGCGCAGGCGTCGGTCCCCGGCGGATCGGTTTCGGTGACCGCCGCGCCGCGCACCGCGCGCTGGTCGATGGGCGACGGTACGACCGTGACATGCGATGGACCGGGCGTCCCGTTCGACCTCGGCCGCGACGATCCCGCCGGCGAATCTCCGGAGTGCGGCCACACCTATAGGCGCGCGTCCGTCGGCGCATCCCAGGGTGTGTACGCCGTGAGGTTGGCCGTCACGTGGACCGTGACGTGGGAGTCATCGGAGGGCGGCGGTGGCGAGCTGGACCCGCTCGTTACTTCCACCGCCGCGGAGTTGGAAGTTGTCGAGTCTCAGGGGTTGGTGGAATCCACGGGGTGACCGGGGGACCCTGAACTGCAGAGAGGGAGTTCAGGTCAGATGACAGGAGCTTCGGACAGAACTCATTCCAGACAGCGGACGAACGACGACCGGACGCCGATGCGGCTCCTGGGAGCGGGACCGCGGCGCTGGCGATGGCTCGCTGTCGGGGCCGCTCTGGTGGTCGTCGGCGCGATGGCGATGGCCACAGCCCTGGATCAGGTGGATCAGCGCAGCGGGGTGGTAGTGGCAGCGCGGACTCTGCCCGCGGGCCATGTTGTGGCCCAGGGGGACCTGAGAGTCGCCCAGATCGCCGGGGCGGAGGACCTCGCCGCCATCCCTGCTGCGCAGCTCGACGCCCTGGTCGGCCAGACGGTGCTCACACTGATCAGTGACCGTGCCCTGATCACCGAGGAAGCACTGGGGAGCAGAGAGGATCACCCGAAGGACGATGAAGCGATCGTCGGCGCCAGCCTCTCCTCGGCACAGTTTCCCTCGTCGTTGCGTAACGGTGCCCACGTCTCTCTGATCAGCACGGAGCAGGGCCAGGACAACGCCCGCACCGATGGCGCCGACGACGGCACCACTGTCTCGGCGCCCGCCGGAGGGCGGGCGATCTCGGGTCAGGTCCAGTCGATCACTCCCACGGTTCAGGGCGGTGGTGACGTCACGCTCGTGGAGCTGGTGGTCGACCGGTCTGATGCCGCGGACGTTGCCCGTGCCGCGTCGGCCGGTGCGCTCACCGTGGTGGCGGTCTCAAGCAGGGGGCGCTGATGAACAGCCGTACGATCGCGGTGTTCTCGCTCGGTGGCGCCCCCGGGGTCACAACCCTCGCTGTGGCGCTGGCCGCTGTCTGGCCGACCGCCGCGTCGACCGTGATGGTGGAGGCGGACTCCTCCGGCGGAGACATCGCGGCTTGGCGGAGGATGCCGACCTCGCCGGGTCTCCTGGAGTTGGCGGCTACGGCCCGCTCCGGCTCCACGTCCGTCGGTACTGAACGCGGGGATGAACTGCTCCACTGCACCCAGACCCTCTCCGGCGGGCAACGTGTCTGCCTGGCCCCCGCGACCGCTGACCGTGTTGCCGGCGCGCTGACTCTGCTCGCCCAGAACCCCTCTGTCCTCCTCCCGGCGGGCGATTCGGTCAGCGTGCTCGACTTGGGGCGGCTGACGCCACGATCCCCTGCGGCACATCTGGCCGCCTTCGCCGACGTCGCGCTCTTGGTCGTCGAGGACGACCTCGCTCAGCTCAAGCGAGCCAGGGACACCATTGAGGCCCTCCGCACTGGCGTACAGCGGCTCGGCCTCGTGGTCACCGGCGGTGCGGACGGCAGCGAGCAGATCGCCGCGGCCCTCGGCGCCCCCGTCTGGGCTCGGATCCCGACGGACACACCCGCGGCGAAGTTCCTGCGGGGTGCCGCGTCCCCAGCCCGACCGCATCGGCGCCCTCTGCTGACCGCGGTACGCCTTCTCGCAAGTGGCATCGCCACGGCCGACAGCACCGGTCACGACGTCGCCCCTGCGAGTGCCTCATGAGCGATCAACTGCATGAGCGTCCGGCTCTGTCGGGCGATCACGGCCAGACCGTCCTCCAATGGGCCCAGTACGTCTCCGCCGAGGCGATGCGGCGATTGAGCGGGGCCGTCGCCAACGGCGAAGCCCTGGTGGGAGACGAGTATCGGCACCGCGCCGAGCGCGTGATCCGCCACGTGCTCGACGAAGCGGCTCAGCGCGCTCTCTCCCAAGGGCGCCCCGTCCTCGATGCCGCCACCGAACAGGCCGTGACGCGCCGCGCGTTAGCGCAGGTCTGCGGATTAGGTCCGCTTCAGGAACTCCTGGACGACCCCGAGATCGAGAACATCAATCTCACCGGCACCACCGTGTGGGTCCGTCACGCCGACGGTCGACGTGAACAGCGCCCACCCGTGGTGGCCAGCCCCGAGGAGCTGGTCGCCCTGGTGCGTCGGATCGCCGCGGAATCCCCCGCCGGAGAGCGCCGTTTCGACCCCGCCGCGCCGATACTGGACATGCCGCTGTCCGATGGCTCCCGGTTGAACGCCATCATGGAGGTCTCCCACGTCCCGGTCGTCTCGATCCGGCGGCATCGGTATCGCACGACCACCCTGAAAAAACTCCGGGATCTGGGGACACTCGACGATGCCCTCGTGTCGCTGCTGCGAGCTGCGGTGCGCGCGCGTCGCAACATCGTTATCACCGGGGGAACCGGCGCGGGCAAGACGACGCTGCTGCGCGGGCTCGCCGCGGAGATCCCGGCGTCCGAGCGCATCGTCACCATTGAGGACGTCGCCGAGCTGGGGCTCGAACGTGACGCCACCGCCCATCCGGACGCCGTGGCGCTGCACGCCCGGCCGCCCAACGTGGAGGGCGCCGGTGAGGTCACCGTCGCCGAACTCGTCCGGGCAGCTCTGCGCATGAGCCCGGACCGGGTGATCGTCGGAGAGACCCGCGGCAGCGAGACCGTTCCCCTGCTCAACGCCATGAGCCAGGGCAACGACGGCTCTCTCACAACCCTGCACGCCGCCTCATCGGAGGGAGCATTCTCCAAGCTCGGCGCGTACGCGGCTCAGTCCGCCGAGCGGCTGCCTTTGGAAGCGACCACGCTGCTGATCGCGGCGGCCGTGCACTTGGTGGTACACATCTCCGCTTCTCCTACGGGCGATCGGATGGTGTCCAGCGTCCGAGAAGTCGTGGGCGGTGAAGGGCAGCGGGTGGTCTCCAACGAGATCTACCGCCGTGCCCGTGACGGCAGCCTGCTTGCCGCTGCTCCACCCAGCCCCGGAACGGTCGACGTGCTGGCTGAGCATGGCTTCGACATCCACCGTCTCGTGGGCGGAGAGCTCCAGGGGTGGGCGTCGTGAACAGCGTCGGCTTGGTGCTCGGAGTGGCCGGAGGGGCTGTTCTCGGCCTCGGGCTCTGGCTCATGATGCTCAGTGTCTCGGCCGCTCCCGGGCTTGGACTCGGGCGACGACTGCAGGGGTGGGCCCAGGATCGGAGCCGCGTCGTGCGGCTAGCCGGTGCGATCGGCGCGGGTATCGCCGGATGGGTGCTGACCGGGTGGCCGGTGGCGGTCCTGCTCGTCGCAGCAGGAGCATGGTGGCTCCCATCCCTGCTGGGGCCTGACCGCGGCCATGCGGAGCGGGTCGCGCGGATCGAGGCGGTGGCCTCGTGGACCGAACAGATCCGCGACCTGATGGCGGGAGCCTCGGGGCTGCAGCACGCCATCGCCGCCACCGCGCCCATCGCGCCGGCGCCGATCCGAGACGAGGTGGCACAGCTGGCCGAGCAGCTGCGAACCGCCCGTGCTCCGGAGGCCGCGCTCGCGGAGTTCGCCAGGGACGTCGACATCCCGACGGCGGATCTGGTCGCGGCAGCGCTGTCCAGCGCGGCGAGCCGGCACGCCGCCGACCTTGGAACGTTGCTGTCGAGCTTGGCGGAGGCGACGCGCGAGCAGGCGGCGATGCTGGTACGGGTGTCGGCGAGCCGGGCGCGCGTCCGCACCGCTATGCGCATCATCGTCGCGGTCACGCTCTCCATCGCGATCGTGCTGCTCGCCTTCAACCCCGCCTACCTCGCCCCCTACGACAGCCTTGTCGGCCAGCTGGTGCTCACGTTGATCGGCGGACTGTGGGCGATCGCGCTGGTGTGGCTCTCCCGGCTGGCCCGAACGGACCTCGGGCCCCGTGTTCTGCACCCTCAAGCACACGCGGAGACGGCGTCATGAGCCCGTTCATCATCGCCGCGGTCGGCGGAGCACTCGCCGCTGCAGGGGTGTGGGTGTTGATCATGGTCCGCTTCGCCCGGCCCAGCCTGGCCGAGCTGTTGGCCGACCCGCCCGCGCCGCTTCCCCGGAAGGACACCGCACCTGCAGGAGGGTGGGTCACCCGGCTTGGCGGGGCCGGAGTTCCCGTGCTCCTGGCGACGGGGCTGCCCACCATGCGCACGCGGGCGCGGCTCGCGGTGTGTGAGCGCGACGTTCCCGGCTACCTGGCGGAGAAGGCCACGACCGGGTTCATCGGCCTGGCCGCCCCGCCGTCACTCGGCGCCGTTCTCGTGCTGGTCGGTGTGGACGTCTTCTCGCCCTACGCGATAGCCGTCTGGGCCACGTTTGCGCTGGTGATGTGGTTCGCTCCAGACTTGTCGCTGCGTGACGAGGCGGCGAAGCGCCGGGAGGAGATGCGGCACACTCTTGTCGCGTTCGCCGACCTGGTGGTCGTCGCCTTGGCCGGCGGCGCAGGGGTGACCGGCGCGCTTGAGGACGCGACCCGGTCCAGTTCCACCCCAGCCATGACGCGCATTCGAACGGCACTGCGCGCGGCGGCCGTCAGACGTGAGTCACCATGGCAAGCCCTCCACGAGCTCGGCGAACGATACGGCGTTGCCGAGTTCGGTGAGCTGGCCGCCAGCCTCCAGCTCGCCGGAACCGACGGCGCCCGCGTCCGAGCGAGCCTCGCCGCCAAGGCGAAGACCCTACGGGCTCAGCACCTTGCCGAGATGGACGCCGAAGCCCAATCCGCCACCGAGCGCATGAGCCTGCCCGTCGTCGTGCTGTTCGCGGGGTTCCTCATCCTGATCGGATACCCCGCGGTCAGCCTCATCCTGACCAGCCTCTGAAGCCCTCCGGAGGGGATAAGCAATGATGCATCGACTCGCCGCCCGCCTCGCTGTCACGCGCTCGGAGGCGGGCTACTCCACCGAAGCCGTCGTCGTCATCGCCTTGCTCGCGATCCTGGCCTTGGGCGCGCTCGCCCTCATCACCGAGGCCGTCATGAACAAGGCCGAATCCATCTCCCTGAACTGACATGCGGGCCCGAACCTGCCCACGTGACGACCAGGGAAGCATCGAACTCGCGATCGCCACACCGCTCCTCCTGCTCCTGGTCCTGTTCGTCGTCCAGACCGCACTGTGGGCGCATGCCGGACACGTGGCCGAGACCATCGCTCACCGCGCGCTGGCCGCCACCCGAGTCCTCGACGCCACCGAGGCGAGCGGACAGGCCGAGGCCGAACTGGTCGCCAACCAGCTCGGCGGTGACCTGCTCACCGACCTGGAGGTGAAAGTGGAGCGCACTGATTCGACCGCGCACGTTACCGTGCAGGCTGAGGTCCCATCCCTGCTTCCTGGGTTGACATGGCCCGTGCGGCAGGAGCGATCGGCCCCCGTCGAACATTTCGTCGGTGCGCCATGAAACGGCGGGATGTCGGCGGAGCATCGGTCGAGCTGGCGCTGCTCACCCCGCTCCTGGTCCTGTTCGCCCTCCTGGTCGTGCTCGCCTACCGCACCGTCTCCGCCGACTTCACCGCGAACACCGTCGCCCATGCCGCCGCGCGCGCCGCAACCCTGCAACGCACCCCGGAAGCGGCACAGAGCGCCGCGCATCGGACGGCAGCGGACGCACTTCGTACGCACGATCTGAGCTGCGCGTCCTACAGCCTCGAACTCGACACATCCGGCCTGCAACCCGGATCGACGGTCAGCGCACGGTTGACCTGCCGCGCCGAGCTCGGCGACCTGACGGGCCTGCGCGTTCCCGGCTCCTATGTCACTCACGGCACCGCCACAGCGGTTGTCGACACCTACCGGGGCCAGCCGTGATCGGGAGAGATGACCGTGGGCAGGTCACGGCCTTCGTCGTCATCATCACGCTGGCCCTCGTCCTGCTGTTCGCCGTGGTCCTGGAAGGCGGCTCGGCCCTGAGCACCCGTAGCCGCGCCATTGGCCTGGCTCAGGAGGCGGCCCGCGTCGGCGCGCAGCAGATCGATCTGGCCGCCTACCGCGCGGGCACGACCGTCACCCTCGACGCGAGCGCCGCGGCCGGGGCTGCGCAGAACTTCCTACGTGAAGCCGGCGCCGATGGGACCGTGCGGGTCGACGGCAACACCGTCACCGTGATCGCCAGCTTGAACTACGACTTCGTCCTGCTCCCGCTGGGCACCCGCGCTCTGCGAGGGAGCGCCAGCGCCAGTCCGCACACCAGCGCATGAACATCCCGGCTATGAGGTGAGGTCGCCATGGTCCGAGGAATCCGCCAGCTCAGTGCCCTGGTGGTCACCTTCGCTCTGCTAGTCGGGTTGCCGTATGCGGCCATCGTCCTCCTGGCGTGGCCCGAGCTTGACCTCTCCTACGTCTCCGTGATGGCGCACCTGCGCGGGGGATCGCTTCCGCCCGGCCTGGGTACCGCGCTGCTGATCATCGCACTGTGGACGGTGTGGGGCCTCTACCTGCTCGCGCTCCTTGTCGAAGTCGCCGGACGGCTCCGAGGCCGACCGCTTGCGTGGAGGCTCGGCCCGCTGCAGATCGTGGCAGCCACCGCGATCGGCGCTACTCTCTCCACCTCAACCGCCCACGCCGCTCCCTCGGAGTCAGCGGTAGTGGCTGAGGCCAGCGCCGCGGAGACTCCCGTTCCTCAAGAGCCAACGGCGGAGGACAGCGGCGAACCTGCGGTAGGCGAGTCAGTTCAAGGGTTGGTCGAGCGGAAGCGCGTCGTCGACGGGTTCGCCTACGACTCTGACCGTCTGAGCGAGGAGATGCAGGACGATCTCACCCCGGTCGTGGACATGATCAGCACTCACGGCGCTGCCACCGCGCCGATCGTCATCACCGGCCACACCGATGCTTCGGGTGACCCCGACTACAACCGTGAGCTCTCCCAGCGCCGCGCGGAGGCGGTCGCGCAAGTTCTGCGGACGCAACTCGGGGACGGAGGTCCCGCTGTGGAGGCCCGTGGAGTCGGCACTGATCGGCTTCTGGACGACGTCCCAGACGCGGCTCAGCGCCGAGTCGAGATCGCCTACACCGTCACGACCCGTCCAGCAGCGGAGGCACCTGAACCCGAGAGCAGGGCGCCGGATAGCGAGCAGGGCGGCGCCGCGGCTAACGAGCGAGAGGACGGTGCAGTCGTCGTCCTGGAGCTACCGTCCGGCCTGCTGCTCGTGTCGACGGCAGCGGGAGGCGTCGCCGCCGGCTTCGCCTTCGGCCGTCGCCGACGCACCGCATCGCCCACATCAGGTCGCGCTCAGCCCGCAGAAGTGCCCGAGGAGGTCGCCGACGACGTCCCTGCAGCAACCGCGGAACCACCGACGCCGGGCACAGCGGCTGGTCCAGCGCTCAGGATGGACACGCGGAGCGTGGTCGATCTGGGCAGAGGCATCGGCATCACCGGTGCCGGAACCCATGATGCCGCCCGCAGCCTCCTTTCCGCTGCTCTTCAGCCGATGGGCGGAACACCGTCACTTCGCCTCATCGTCCCTGTAGAGGATCTGAACCTGCTGCTCGGTGGGGAAGGGGCCGACCTCCTCGCCGAGCGCGCGGCGCCCGCTGTCACGGTCGCTGAATCCGTGGAGGACGCCATCACGCTCATGCATGCCGACTTCCTGGCACGTCATCCGGACGACGACATACTCGCGCCCTCCGGTGATGAGACAGAAGAGCGTTCGCAGATGCCGTTGCTCCTCCTCGCCACCCCGGACTCCGGGCGCACGTCTGAGATAGAAACGCTGCTCCGTCAGGACAGCGATATGACGGCGGTCCTGCTCGGGCCCTGGCCTGCGGGTTCGTGCACCATCAGCCGCGAACACACGGTCGTCGCGACGAGCCGGGACCTGGACTATCTCCAAGGTGCCCATTGGCCCGGGACGGGCCAGGACAGCGTTCTTCGGATGATCGCGGCTCTGCCGCCGCGGACACCAGACCGTCCTCGCGACGACGGCGTCGACGTGCCGAGAGGGAGCAGCGCGTCCGCTGCAGCACCTCGTCCTTACCAGCCTCCTGCAGCGGGCGAAGTGTCACCACAGGCTGACGAGGGCCTGCCTCCGGTTGCCGTCCAGGTACTCGGCCGGGTCAGCATCGTCGTCCGCGGCGAACCGTTGACGTTGCGCCGCCACACCGCTTTCGAGGTCACCGCCTACCTGGCCGTCCACCCCGAGGGCGTGATGCTGGAACGCGCCATCGACGACATGTGGCCTGGCGAGAACACCGCCCGAGCCACGAGGCGCTTCCACGACGCATCCAGCGCTCTGCGCACCTCTCTCCGCGACGCCCTCGGAGACGCCGACGCTCACGTCATCCTGCACGAAAACGCTCGCTACCGGCTCAACCCGCAGTTGGTCGGCCTGGATCTGTGGGAGCTGGAGACCGCCCTCAGCGAGGTCGAGAACAGCGCTCAACCAGCGGCGCAGCACGTGCTGCGCCGTATCGCGTCCTATGAGGACTTCGCCGCCGAGGGCGCCTACGCCTGGGCCGAGGAGTACCGCCTCCGCTTGCGCCGACGTGTCATTGACGCTGTGCTGCACTGCTGTGCCAGCAGCGGCTATGGCACCGCGCGGACGTTGCTGACGCGTGCCGTGGATATCGACCCCTACAACGACGACGTCCACCACGCTCTGATTCGACTGCACTTTGACCAGGGCGACACCCACGCCGCCATCAAGGCGTATCGTGAATATGAATCGGCGCTGCGAACGATCGAGGCCGATCCAGCCGACGAAATCCGTGCCCTGATCGAAGACGTCAGCAAGAGCACGAAATAGGGCTTGTTTATTATTCGTTGGAGAGTCTAATATTAGAGGAATCGCGGTGCTTCTCTCGCGAATTCTCGCGTGTGAGTCCTCGCGTGGAATGAATTATCCGAGATTTGCAAGTGCAAAATCGCTCGAACCGAGGTTGCTAATCATTCCCCTGACTCCACCTGTCGGACTCTCGTCTCGGTGGCCGGTTCCTCCATCTGTTTGAGCGGCCACCCATCCGGCTGCGGAGCCTCTGGTCAGCGGCTCGCAGAGTCGGTCGGTGCCCCTCCCGACAGGTGCGGAGCACCTAGGCAAACTCTCTCTGTGGCGATGGGTGGATCGGATTGATCGACCTTTTCTGTGCGTGAAACCCTGGCTGGTTCTATCGCCCCATTTATCGTGCGGATAGAACGTGTGTCTTTGGTTTAATGCAACTTCGACTCCCTGGGCATTCCCTCCTTTGCGGTTGGTGGGGTTGCGGGTGACTTGTGCGGGGTTTCCAGTTGTCCGCTCTGGCTTTCAGCGACTCCGATTGCGCGTCCCCTTCAATGGTGATGCGCCAAAAAATCATGGGAATTCCTCTGTTTTGGCGTTAGGCGATCTTGCGGTAGGGGTATGAATAAAAGTGACCAAGCAAGCGTAAGCAACCATTAGGGGCATTCATGTCCTGGTATGGAATCTGGCACGGTGGCGCTGGCTACTCTCCGAGCGGTGAAGAGGATCTTGAGTATTTCGGGTCACTCGATAATGCCGCTCGTGCGCTGAGGTCCCGCTACGACTCTGGTGGGATGTGGCTGCAGGATTTCGAGTACGTGTCTCGTGAGCCCTGCAGCGTCTGCACACCCTGCGTGACCGAAGAAAGCTACATCGATCTCTACAGCTCTGCTGACCCCGACCTGTCATGCATTGAGCGACGCGCGGTGTTTGGCCCGCGTGGCGGCGTTCGATTCGAGTAGTCCAGAACTGGCCCCTCGGTAGTTCCGTAGGTGTGTTATGTCCACGTTCTTCATTGACGGATTCACCCCCAAGTCCCACACGCTGATCATTGAGCCCGCCGGAGCGTATCCCCAGCGAGAGAACTGGTCGTATGAGCTGTTCAGCGGCGATCAATTGATCTTCTCCGGAACCGATGTCGGTAGCCCCATCGGTGCCAGGGAAGACGAAGTTGCCGCCGCAACTTTGGGTTTCCTCACCGTGCGACCTGGTGACACCGACGACGAGTATTTCTCTGCCTACACGCCGGAACAGATCGAATGGTGTAACGACCACGCGGAATACCTCGCGTGCTGCCTGTTCGACGAAAACGGCAACTGCGTGACGGACCTCTCTGCTTACCGTATCGACCCCTAGCCATGTCCGAGGGGGCGCCGGTTGCGGCGTCCCCGATGGCCCCTCATGGCTCTTAGGAGATCTCTCATGACTGTCTATCGCGCTCGCCTGCTCCTGCTCCCCATGGACGATTCATTTCCGGTCTCTGTGTCAGAGGCGGAAACGGCGTCCGACGCCGTTATCGAGTCCGCGCGCTCTCTTCGATGCTCTGAGCCCAAGGGAACCGGGGGCGTAGGAATCCGTGAGTTCCTGGTGGCTTCGAGTGAGAAAGGTGTCTGGGTCGAAGCCGTTTGCGTCGCTCCTGATCCGGCTACCGCGAAAAGCGACGTGGTCGATGCCTGGAAATCGGACCTTCAACGTAAGTCGCTGTTCCTGAGTGGAACGCAAATCGTGGCTGATCTGGTGTGAGCCCAGTTAATCACCGACGGGAGTAGTCGGGGTGAAGCCGGACAGTTTCTCACCCCGGTCTCCCTGGCCTCAGATTCGCGATTCCTGTTCATGGTTGGCAGATGTTCCGATGCCAGCCGTGATCGGTAACCGCATAGGAGTTCAACCCTAGGTGTGGTGATCAAAAGTGATTGATACTCCAGTCTTGCACGCGGACTATCCGCACTTCCCCGGAACCCTGTACGACTGCTCCGCCTGCGAAGCGGAATGCCACTGCGAAGACGCATTCACGTGTGTTTTCTGCGCCATACAAAATGAGGAGGATTGATCATATGCGTTCGCGGAAACCGAAGCTGACCCCCGAGCAGCGGCGGGAACGGATCAAAGCCGCACACGACAAGCTGTCGGGCGCCGTAGACGGACTGCTCACCTCCGAGGGGTGGCAGGCGATGGTCACCTCTCGCGCGTGGCTGCGGCGCTACTCCCTGAACAACATGATGCTGATCACCTCCCAGTTCCCCGACGCAACGGATGTCCGTCCCTACTCGCAATGGAAGGAGGCGGGTCGTCACGTTCGCAAGGGGGAGAAGGGCATCCGGATCTTCGCCCCGTGCCGATACAAGGCGCGTGATGAGGACGGCAACGAAGAGACCGACGCCAGCGGCAACCCGCGCTATCAGGTACGGGGCTTCACGGTGGTCTCAGTGTTCGATGTCTCCCAGACCGACGGCGACCCCCTGCTCAGCGCGGACGGCTCTGCACCGCAAGAACTGACAGGAATGGCGCCCGAACAGCTGTGGGACGGCATCGCCGCACATATCAACAAGCGTGGCTTCACCGTGGAACGCGGCGACTGCGGAAGCGCCTACGGCTTCACACGCTGGGCGACACGTACGGTACGCGTCCGCTCCGCTGTCGAGGACGCCCAAGCCGTCAAGACCTTGGTTCACGAGCTGGCGCATATCGCCTGCGAGCACGAAGAGCGCCAGACAACCACGCCCCGCGCGCTCCTGGAAGTGGAAGCGGAGTCGGTCGCCTGCATCGTCACCCATGTGGCCGGACTGGATTCGCTGGCCTATTCGGTGCCCTACGTCGCGGGATGGGCTGGCGACTCTGAGACGGCACACGCCAGCGCTGAGCGCGTCGTGCAGGTGGCCGACCAGATCATCAGCGCTCTAGGGGAAGCAGCCCCCTCACCCGCTGCTCGTGCTGTAAGTGCCGCGTGAGCGGCCCTCGTCCCCCAAGAGGAGAGACGGCAATGCAGGACTTCACCTACCGCGCACATCTCGTCCGACGCGTAGATGGGTGCCCAATGAGCCACGAGGAAACGACCGCCATCGAACGCGCGATGAGCGCCTACCTGGCCGCTGGCGCAATCCTCACGGGCCCGGACGGAGCCTCGTGGGCCCGAGAATTCCGCATCGACGTGCATCCCCACGGCGCCACTCTCACGGCCGTGATGTGCGCAAACGACCTCGACCAGGGCGGCAAGGCAACTGAATTCCTCGCCCTGTCACTGCTCAGGGCCGCGCTTCCCGAGTGGCGGTTGGTCTTCGTCGACGGGATGCCCACGAACACCACATAGCGCTCATGGGGCTGGTCGGGACAGCGACCAGCCCCCTCACCCCCACTCCAGTCCCTCAACCGGATGAAGGAGCCATCACCGTGATCACACTTGTGCATACCGGGATGCGGGTCCCCACCGGCCGGATCCGTGTCACCAGCATGAAGCACGTCGACCAAGGAAGCGCTATCGCCTGGTCAGCCGTCCTCCGCGACGGCATCGTCAAACTCGGCACTATCGCTGACGACGGGCGCGGCTCCGGCGCGCAGTTCCACCCCTGCACGGACACGGGACAGCGGGTCATGAACGATTTCGTTGCCCAATGCCGTGCGCCGGACGGTGAACCGCTCACCGAAGAGTTCGTCAGTGAAGCCCTCGCGGACGAATACCAGTACGCCAGAACGGTCGCGATGGCCGAGCGTGAGCACGCCTACGTGGTGCGGACCTACGACAAGCTCGACGTCCCGGAAATCCTCACGTTCACGCTCAGGCCTGGCAAGGCCATGGACTATGCGGAGGCGCTCCGGGCCGCCCACCGCCTCTCACTGAGCGAGCCGATTCGTCGCGCCGAACTGTGGATGGGCGCCGCCAAGGGCTGGGTCGAGTTCCTTCGTCGGCACAGCGATCAGTAACAGTCCCTCCACCTCACACCGGGCAGCGAAAACTTACGAGACGGGGCCGGTCGGGACAGCGATCGGCCCCCTCAATCTCCAGTCCCTCACACCTCAGGAGAGGAGATTCGTCATGGCCGTGATCACGGTCGAGATCTTCGCTCAGGCTCCCTCGGACACTGACTCGGCCACGCTTCCCGACCAAGGATGGGTGGGTGAGCAGCTCAGGTATGCGATCGCTCCCTTGCTGCATGACCCGGATGGAGCGCTGCCGCTCCTCGGATACACCGTCACCCCCTACGAGAACGCGGCCCTGATCGAAGCCCACTGCGTCACCCGGTCCGGAACCGAAGCGATGGACGTCATTGCTGCTCGACTCGAAGCGACCATGCAGGACCACCCCGATGCCTTCGACGGTTGGCACCTGCATGCCGGACAGACCCACGTCCAGATGAGCGACAACTAGTACTCCGCGTGGTGGGAGCGGGTTGGACAGAGCTTGCCCCCACCATCTCGACACCCCCAGTCCCTCACCCATGTCGAAAAGGAGACCTTCGTGCGCATCCGACTGACCGACCGACAGCGCATCGAACTCGCCCACGCTGCCACCACTCCCGGCGGTCTCTTCCGTCACGACGTCCCGACCAACACCATCGTCGCTCTGATCGGTCTCGGCTTCGCCATGCCCAAGGCATTCGGCCAGCCGCACCGCATCACCCGGGCCGGACGCGCGGCCAACGCCGGTGACGAAACCGGCGCACTGACCTGGCAGCGGCTCACCTCAGTGCAGCGCTCCGTGCTGTGCGCCTTGTTCGACGGCCGTAACGCTGACCGGGCCGGTTCCGTCCTCTCGGTCAACGCGGCGACGTTCAAGCGGCTCGCTGCCGCTGGCTTCATCGAAAACCAGGGGCGCAACGACGGAGCGCACTCCCGCCTCACCGGGAAGGGGCGCGACGCCGTCTTGCGTATCCGAGGCGAGCGCCCCGCCTTCACCGAGCAGGAGATCACGGAAGTGCGTGCCGATGAGCTGTGTGTCGGTGACTCTTTCATTGCCCACGGGCGGCGCTGGATCGTCGCAAGCCCGCCGACGAGCAGCGGGTACCGCATCGACGACAAGACGGTGCCTGCCCGAGCTGAGAACGACCCCAAGGGGAGGGTGCGTGAGCTGACCCTGCCCGCTGGCCAAGTACTTCAACGCTGACCACGATGACGGGGCCGATCGGACAGGACCGGCCCCGCACAACACCTCACTCCAGTCCCTCACAAGAACCGAAAAGGAGAGGCTGTGCCCAGAGTAACCACCGACGTCTCACCATCGGTAGGTGCGGCCGTGGACCCGGCCACCCACCAGGTCATGGTGTGGACGAGCGCTCCCGGACAGCTCGCCCACCTCATCCCCCTACCTCCGGACCTTGCCCGCTACTGGGCATCGCAGATGCTCAGCGCAGCGGACGCCGCCGAAGCGTTCGCAAGCGATCACGACAGCGGCGGGTAACACCACGGCTCAGCAGACCTGTGAGCAGACGAAGGGCCGACGGGGCAAAGCCCGGTCGGCCCTCGGGCCGGTCGTGTGCCTAGCGACCAAGCAAGACAACAAGCAACCACGGCCGCATTCAGGCTATCGTGCGCCAGGCCCTGTGTCGCGGGCTATCCGGGCCGGACCGCGGCCATGAAGCGGGGGCTGTAGGTGCTGGACTGGATGGGCTCGGTGCGGACGGTTTGGCCGCTGCTGGGGGCGTTGACCATCTGGCCGTCGCCGATGTACATGGTGACGTGGCTCGGGGCCGGGCCGGGGGCGCCGAGGTCGGTGGTGTCGTAGAAGAGCAGGTCTCCGGGTTGGAGCTCGTCCAGGCTGACGCGCTGGCCGATCCGGTACTGATCCGTGGTGACCCGGGGGATGGTGACTCCGGCGGCCTGCCACGCCTTCATAGTGAGTCCGGAGCAGTCGAAGCCGCCGGGGCCCTCGCCACCCCATACATAGGGTTTGCCGACCTGCTTCAACGCCCATTCGACGGCGGCGCGGCCCTGTTCGCTGCCCGCACCTCCATCGACGATGGGCGGTATCGCGTCGAAGGCGTCGATCTCGGCGCGGACGTCGGCGACGTAGTTCCGGCTGCGGTTGTAGCGGTACAGCGCGGCGTCGAGCTGGGCGCGGTCGGTGAAGTCGACCGCTGCGCCGCCTGCGCTGAGGCAGAGTTCTCGGGCGCTCGCCAGGGCGCTGTCGTAGACGTTGTGGGGGTCGGCCACGCCGTCGCCGTTGCCGTCGGCACCGTAGATCGGCCACCCGGAGGGGAGGTGCTGGTTCGGGCCGACGGCGCGGTCGTATTCGGTGTCGCCGTCCCAGCGCCCGTTGTCGGTGTCGTAGTGCGGGGTGAGGTTGCCGCCGACTCCGGAGCCGTCGAGTCGGGGGCCGATGACCGGCGGCGTGACGTCGCCGTTGGGCGAGATCTCGCGGCCGGCCAGCAGGTTTGACTCGATCTTGCCGATGCCGGCCAGGATCTGCCAGCGCATCCCGGTGCATTGCGGCTCCATGCCTTCGAGCGCCTGTGCGGCGCGGACATAGGCGTCCAGCAGGATGTCGGGGATTCCCTCGACCCGGGCGGGCGCGGCGTTCGCGGCGCCATGGTCGAGGACGGCGGTGAATCCGGAGAACACCAGCCCGACGAGCATCAGGACCGCGGTGACGGCGATGAGGAGGCAGCCGGGGCTAGCCACCGTCGATGTCCTCCCAGCCGGGGATGGAGGGCTGCACCAGCCCCCTGGTGCGGAGGTCGACGAGTCGGCGGGGCGCGGAGGCGTTCAGGAGAGTCCACACCCGTTCGGCAGGGTGGGCGCCATGGACGGCGGTGGCGGTCGCTACCGGCGCGTTCGGGACACGGTGGCGCAGGTGCTCCTCGCGCTTGGCCGACGGCAGGTAGAACAGCACGACGCCGCGGTTGCCGGTGATCCTGTTCAGCTCATGGTAGGCGTCGAGCTTGCCCGCCAGGCGGCGCAGCGGTTCGGTGCCGGTGTCGTATTCGAGGAAGAAGTCGATCGACCGGTTTCCCGCGGTCCAGCGACCGGCGGCGTCGGGGCGGATGATGTCGCCGAACTGGCGCTCGCACTCGCGGGCGGTGCGCCACACCAGGTGGGTGTCGTGGGTCCGGGTGTGGGCCTGCAGGTCGACGAAGAACTCGTTGACGCCGAGAGTGTGGGACAGCGAGGAGCGGTAGGCGATGGTCAGGACGCGGTCGCGTCGGTACCCGAGCTCGCGCGCGGTCTGGCCGTGTTCGGCGGCGAGGATCTCAGCGCCGGGCGTGTCGAGGATGTAGTGCCAGGGTGCGGTGCCCACCGGTGTCCAGGGGCGGAAGCGGTCCAGGGCGCGAAGCCGGTAGAGGATCGGGAGGCGCTTCTTGGCGGTGTGGTAGGACCCGAACTCCAGCCGGGCGATCTGGTCGGTAGTGAAGACACGGTGTTCCCAGACCAGGGACATGATGCGCAGGTCGCGCGGGGTCAGGCGGGCGATGAGCTGGCGGATGGCCTCGGGGGTGGTACGGGGACGGACGACGTCGCGGTGGTCGGGGCGGGTGGGCATGCGCATGGTGTCGGCTCCCTTCTAGGCGGAGGACGGGGTGTGTTGGCGGGCCGCCTTGCGTACGGCTGTTGCGCGGCCTTTGACCGGCGGTGGCAGCGGGCGGGTGCGGAGGGTGAAGGACGGGCTGAGGGCGCCGTTGGAGACGAGGCGGGCGGCCGCCTGGTAGGCGGCCAGATGGGAGAGGTCGTGTTCGGCGAGGTTCGGGCGGACGTGGCGCGCAAGGTCGCGCGCGTCCTGCGGGCTCACGTCGAAGAACACCTTGGAGCGGGCGTTGGCCGCGACGGCGTTCTGGAGGTCGCGGGGTAGCTGGGCGAGGTCTTGGTGGGCCAGCACCAGCCCGGCCCGGTAGGCACGTGCTTCGGCGAGCATGTCGTCGATGCCATAGGGCAGTGTCAAGAAGTTCTGGCACTCGTCCAGGTAGATACCGACGTCCTGGCGCTCGGCCGCGGTCTGCCGTGCGCGGGAGAGCACCGCGTTCCACACCTGGGCGAGCAGCAGCGAGCCGAGCAGGGACGAGGTGTCTTCACCGAGCACGCCTTTGGGGAGGCGGGCGATGATGACCGAGCCGCTGTCGAGCAGGGCACGCAGGTTGAGCCCGCGGTCGGTGGTGGCGAGCAGGTCACGGGCGAATCCGCGCAGCAGGACGCTGCGGAGCTTGTTGGCCAGCGGTGCGGTGGCGTGCGCCCGCGCCGGTTCGGACAGTTCGTCGTACCAGGCCCAGAATCCGCGCAGGACGGGGTCGTCGACGTGGGCGATGGCGCGGCGGCGGAACGCGGTGTTCTCCAGCAGGCGGGGGATATTGGCCAGGCCGGCGTGCGGTGTCCCGGCCAGCGTGAGGCAGGCCGAGCGCAGGATGTCCTCGGTACGCGGCCCCCAGGAGTCGGCGAAGATCCTGCGAAAGATCCCGGTCACCATGTCCGCGGCGCGGTCCCGCTCGCCCCGGCCGCCGGAGAGCACGTTGAGCGCAGGTGGGGGCGCGTTGTCGTCGGGGTCGATCAGCACGACCCGCTCAGCGGCCTCCTCGGGCAGGCGTGACAGCAGCAGGTTGGACTCGCCCTTGGGCTCGATGAACACCAGGCCCCGGTGCTTCTTGATGTCGTCGAGGATCATGTTGAGCAGGAACGTCGTCTTTCCGGTCCCGGTGCCGCCGATGACGTGCATGTGGTGGCGGGCATCGGCGACGCGCAGGCCGATCGGGCGCGCCTTGGCGGCGTCCGCGACCCCGAGCAGGCGGGTGTCGTCAGTGTCCGAGGCGATTCCGGGCGGCGGCGCCGTGGGGCGGGCCGGAGCCCGTTCCAGGCCGGGCACGGTCTCATCGACCGGCAGGTGCGCCACCGCGGCCAGTTCCTTGGCGGAGAGCAGGTCGCCATGGCCGAGCCAACGTGCATGGGCCAGCCGGTCGGCGATCAGCGGCACCCACTGTCGCCTGTAGTGGTTGAAGTGCGTGAAGACGGCGAATGATGCGGCGACCGCGTGGGCGCGGCCTCGGCGCCGCTCCCGCCCCTTGGCGCCCTCACCAGGGTGGGTGACGACGTAGCGGACGCAGGTCTCCAGCCGGGGCGCGGTCGATTTGGTCAGGATGGCGCGGACTTCACCGCTGACCTCGGGTCGCAGGGCCATCAGGGAGGCGCTTCGTTGGTTGCCGCCGGGGGTGAGGGTGTCGAACACACTGGAGTTCGCGCTGTGCACCTGGCGGAGCTGGGCGGCGGCACGGTTGGCGTGGCGCAGCCGCCGCCCGGTCACCGGGCGGGCCGCGACTTGGACGAGCACCTGCTCTCCTGCAGAGGGAGATCCGGCTGCGCCGATCAGTGAGCGGATCGGGTCGTCGTCGTGCCCGGTGGCGATCGGGTAGTGGTCGGGGCGGGCCAGGCGCAGGTGCCCGCCGTGGGCTCGTGTCGACGTGTCGCGTGGAGGGACGGGGCGGGACGTGGCGGAGGCGCCGGGCCAGGCGGCCTCGATGGCGCGCTCGACTAGCCCGGGAGGGGTGGGTCCAGGCACCCACATCCGGACGCGGACTCCGTGGGTGTCCATGACGTACTCCCAGACCACATGCGGTTGGCCGAAGAGGAGCCGCTTCCAGGCGGGCCGCAGGAGGCCGAGCATCCCTGTCCACAGCGCCTCGGCGCCGGAGAGCTCGCTGTCGGGCGGCGGCAGGATCTCCACCAGCCGCGCCTGCCGGGCCCAGAAAAGGTGCCGCACCACTCTCGCGACAGCCCGGACCGTCAGGAGGATGGCGACACAGCTGGCCGCGACCCAGAGGAGCGCCCAGCCGTGCACTGCTATGAGCGCGAAGACGAAGTGGGCGAGCGCGGTAGGAAGGTTGCCGAGGTCGGTCAGGTCGAAGTTCACAGCGGGTCGTCCTCCTCGTCGAGCCCGTCGAGGTCCAGGGGTGGGTCTGCGGACTCGTCACGGCGAGCGGTGGTGGTGAGTTCGGCCGGGTTCGTCGTGACGAGCTGGTGCTCGTAGTCGCTGGCCACCACGTGAAAGGCGACCCGCCGTTCGCCGCTGCACAGCAGCGCGTCGCCAGGGCTCGCGGTGAGCAGGTGCTGCTGCTCGCCGTCGGACAACCCGAAGGCTGCGGTGATCCGGTCGATCGCCTGCGGAGCCTGGCGCATGAGGACCTGCGTCGCGCTGTTCGCGACGACGGCCTTGCCGAGATCGGAGCCGAGCACGTCGGCGGCGTCCTGCGTGGCCACGGTCAGCCCAACCCACCGCTTGCGGGCGGCCTTGGCCAGCCGGAACAGGAACTTGGCGCCTTCGGGCTCGGCCATGAGCAGCCAGCCCTCATCGACCAGGACCATGCGCGGGTGATCGGGGGTGGTCTCGGCGACGGTGCGCCAGATCGAGTCCAGCGCCAGCAGGGTGCCGACGGCTTTCAGTTCGTCGGGAAGGTCGCGCAGCGACCATGAGACGAGGTGGCCGCCAGGATGGTGGCTGGTCGGGGCCGCGAACAGCTCGCGGTAGGAGCCGGTGACGAACGGCGCGAGCTGCACCGCGAGATCCTGGGCGTGCTCGTCGGCCTCGCCCTGCAGGGTGGCCACCAGGTCGCTGAGCAGTGGCGACGGCCGATTCCAGGTGCGTTCATCGGCGGTGATTCCCGCACTGCGGTAGGTGGCGATGAGTGCGCGGTCGAGGGCGGCGCGCTGGCGTGGGTCGGGCGCCCCGTCGAGCATCACCGCCAGCAGGGTGTGGAGGAAGAGGGCGCGTCGGCTCAGCGCGTCACGCTTGGCGTTCCTGTCGAGGGAGAGATCGAGGGGGTTGAGGTGGACGCCGGGTGCGCCGAGCCGGATCACGGTGCCGCCGACGGCCTCGGTGAGGCGGGAGTACTCGTCCTCGGGGTCGATGACCGCGGCGCTCACCCCCGCGTACATGTTGCGCAGGAGGTCGAGCTTGCAGAAGTAGCTCTTGCCTGCTCCGGAACGGGCGAGGATGACGGCGTTGTAGGTGTCCAGTGCCCAGCGGTCCCAGACCACCACACCGGAGGAGTCGGCGTTGAGGCCGTAGAGGACCGCGGTGGGGGAGGTCTCCACAGCCAGGTCGGGGCTGGCGAAGGGGTAGGACGCGCTCAGTGCGGCGGTGTCCATGCTGCGGCGCTGCTCCACCAAGTCGACCCCGAGCGGAAGGCATGACGTCCATCCGTGGAGCTGGCGGTAGGTCGCGGGCCGCGCGTCCAGCAGCATCGAGGAGGCGAGGCTCTGGACATGGCCGACCTCGTCCTCCAAGGCCTCCTCATCGACGGCGTGGACCGTGACATACAGGCCGACCCGGAACAGTTTCCCCTCCCCGCGGGCGAGGGAGGCGGCCATCTCGCGGGCGTCCTCGGCGGCGACCTCGGCTTCGAAGTCCTCCAGCTTCCCCTTCTCAGCTCCCGTGCGAGAGGAGGCCTCCAGCCGTGCCATCTGGCGGCGCAGCTTGTCAGCGGCGACGTTCGGCGGGACGGGTTGGACATGCAGAGACACGTCCAACCGGCCGGGATAGGTCAGCAGCGGTTCCAGCCACCCGTACCCCACCTCGGCCGGGTAGCCGGTGATCACGAACGAAGTGGCGACACCGTCACCGACGCGCATGCGACGCGGCGCGATGTCGACCTCGGCAGCCACTGCATCCGTGGCGGCCGAGGTCGGCTCGGCCCTGGTCGCGAAAAGCCGAGACACTACCCCTCCCGAAGCGGTTCAGGGCCGGTGATGACGGCATCGGGCGCAGCCAGCCCCTCAGGTGGCGCGGCAGTGCCGCTCGTCGGGTTGGTCGCAGAGGCGAGTGCGGCAGCGACCTGAGGAGCACTCAGCACGCTGGCGCTGCTGCCGGCGGCAGCCAGCGCGCGGATGGCATCGTCGGCGCGCCGCTTCACGGTTGCCGCTGCGTGCCGTCCTTGACCGCTGGGCTCGCGCAGCACCAGCAGCACGTGCCGGTAGAGGAGATCGTGTGTCTCGGCCAGAGCCGCGAGGTAGTCCGCATGGTCCTTGGCGGCGGTCTCCAGTGCCGGGTGCGGCAACGCGGGTGCCGCACGGTCGAGGGCGGCAATCAGCGGATCCAATCGCACCGATTCGGCGCGCACCAGGATCTGCGCGGGAGCGGCCAGCGAGTTGAGGTAGCCGGCGAACCCGGAGACGAGCGCGGCCTGCTCCTCAGGCGTCCGTAGCCCGAAGTTCACCGTCGAACAGGACAGGACGACGGCGGCGCCGTGCTCACCGAGGTCGATCACACCATCGTCGCCGATGGCCGACAGCGGCAGCTCCAGGGGAGCGGGAAGCGGTTCGGTCTCAGCGCCGATCCAAGAGGGGATCTGCGGTGCGGTAGGGGTTCCGGTGGCACGGCGCTTCGGGAAGCGGTGAAACCGGAGAGCGGCCATGAGGAGCTGGTCGAGCCCGAGTCCGTCGCGCCGCACCAGGGCGGCGGCGATGGCCGCTCCCATGATGGGGACGGCGATCGCCACCAGTGCAGGCAGCGGCATGACGTCCTTCAGCCCGGTCAGCAGGACCCAGGTGGCGATTCCCGGGACGCCGATGATCAGGAGCTGACGAGCGGTGAGATCCGCGAGGATCTTGTCCTCGCGCTCGACGTCAGCGGGCATCCGCACGCGCATTCAGGACCTCCTTCGACGCTGGCGAGTGGGCTGGTGGCGGTTGTGGCGTGGCGTGGGCCGGACCGGGCGACGCTGGGATGGTTCGGCGTTCGAGGGCGGCGGTGGCGCCGGTGTCGACGGCGGCGGGTGCTGCGTCGGTCGAAGCGGTGCCGCCGTCTGGCGGGGATGGGAGGGCGGGGCCGGGCGTGACCGGGGACGCCGCATCTGAGGGGTGGCCTCGAACAGCGCGTCTTGGCGCGTCCGCGGCGGAGGCTTCAGGTTCGGAATCGGGTCCTGACGCCACCGCGGCGTGGAGAAGCCGGGCAGCGTCTCCTGGCGCCACGCGGAGGCCTTGCTGCGCTGCCCTTGCGGGCTGTCGGGAAGCGTGGGCTGCACCCAGCGTCGGCGCTCGGACAGGCGCCGCTGCGCCTTGGGATCGATGTCGCGGTCGATTCCCGGGATCGGCTGCTGCTTCGAGCGCGAGGCAGGAAGTTTGATCGGCAGCTCAGGCTGGGTCCAGCGTGGCCGACGCGGCGGCGCGGCCCGCGTCAGGCGGCCCTGGACTCGGGGCGGGTGCCGGGTGGCGTGCTGCGCGGTCGTCTGCGCCGCCTTGGCGGCCTTCTGGCTGGCCAGGGCCTTACCGATGTTGCGGAACACCAGCAGGCTGATCGCGAACTTCGCCGCCCGCACCACGGGACTGGCCTGGTAGTTGAAGACCCGCTTGAAGGCCCAGAACGGGATCCTGGCCAACACGTAGATGCAGCAGATCAGCAGGCCGACGTCCATGAACGAGCTCGCGGTGCCCCCAACGTCGACGAAGTCCATGTCCTCGCGGGACAGGAACACCGTCACCGTGATCCGCAGAACCAGTGCCTGGGCGACCTGGATGACCAGGAGCGCGCTCATCGCCCGCCACCACATCCGCGCCAGCCCATCGGTCTGCGGCAGGGCGTGACAGGCGAGCGCGAGCGGGGCGACGGCGGTGAGCAGGAGCCACATCATGACCCGGATCAGCGTCGCGAAGAAAAAGAAGATCATGAGGAAGTTGGCGACCGCGATCAGGATCACCACGATCACCAGCTCGCCGACAGGGTCCTTCAGGAACCGGCCGATCGCCGCAGCGACGCTGTCCGGGGTGGCGGTGTCGCCCAGCATGCTCAGTGCGACCCCGTTGCCCACGTCGGCCATCAGCCGACACAGGAACCAGCTCGCGTTGGCGCCGATGAAGCCCAGCAGCAGGCGCGGCAGGTTCTCCTTGATCCCAGCCGAGGCCTGCACGGTCGGATTCGTCATCACCAGGACTCCGGCGAGAGTGACCACCAGCACGTAGACGGTGTTGGTCACGGCCAGAGAGATCGACCAGCCCTGCCGGATGCCCGAGGTGGGCGGGGGTGTGTACAGCATTCCGATGGCGGCGGGCATCAGCCCCGCGTTGACCATCTCGCTGACGAACGAGACAAGCCAGCCGTTGAACGCCTGGGCGACCTTGCAGCCGTAATCGAGCATCCCGCACTCCTCGCCCTCGGGCGCGGGATCCTGCACCCCGCCGCCGTCCTCGGGTGGAGGGCTGGGAGCCGGGCCTGGTGATGGCGCGGGTTCAGGGGAGGGTGCCGGACGCGGCTCCGGCACGGACGGCTCCTCCGTAGGAGGCTCGGGTGCCGGTCCGGGCGAAGGAGCGGGCGGCATGGCATCGGTGGGGGCGATACCGGCGGCATGCGGGACCGTGGCGGCGGATGCCGTCATTGCCGTTCCGGCAAGCATCGGCAAGGAGATACCGAGGGCGACCGCGGCGGCGAGGATGCCGAGACGGCGTCGGGCCGTCATCGGCTAGCTGTCCAGTCCGACGAAGCCGCGGAGGATCTGCACCAGGAGCGGTGCCAGAATCGCTACGCCGTAGCCCAGTGCCGAGAACTTGAGCGTGTCCTTCGCTTTGCTGACCTCCCCCGGGTCGCCGCCTGCCAGCAGGTAGCGCAGACCACCGATGGTCAGAAGCAGGGTGGCGAGCGCGACGAGGAGCCCTACGAGCCAGTTCCTGATGTTGGTGATGACCGAGTCCAGGTCATCAACGCCGGGCTCCTCAACCCCATCGGCCAGTGCCGGGGTGCCATCGCCAACGAGAACGCTCACAGCGATAGCGAGGACAGCAAGGGCCATGACGTATTTTCCCGGAGCTCGCATAACTGTCACCTCAAGAAGGGGGGAAGAATCTGAAATGGAGGGGGCGGGGTGCCGATCGCTCCTTTCTGCGAGACGGATACTTTTCTTCGGACGCTCCCCCGACCGCACCCCGCCCCATCCGGGAAAGAACCCCCTCAGGTTCCCTCACTCTTAGATGCAGAACCGGAGAGCTGTTTGCGCTCACCTATGCGGAAGGCTTTTCTCCGCCCACCGCTGCCGCCAGCTGCGTCTGGGCGCGACGGCGGTAGCGGCGCGCAGTGATGTAGGTCAGGCCCATCTCCTTGGCGGCGCAGCCCAGGGTCTGGCCCTCCAGGTGGGTCCGTGCGATCAGCTCGGCTTCCGTAGTGCTGACGACTCCGGACTCGATGGCCTCGGCCAGGACCGACACCGGCCCCCGCGAAGAGGCGGTCGAGGCCTTGTGGGCGACGGGTTCCAAGCGGAGTTCGCGTTGCTGGGAACGCAGCTGTGCGTAGCGGTAGCGCATGCCGGCCTTGCGCGCCGCATACACCAGCCGACCGCACACGGCCTCCTCACGGAGGTCCATGGTCCGCATGTGCTGGACCAGCGCGGCCAGCATCTCGGCCTCCAGGTCGGCCAGTTCATGCTCCAGCCCACGGCTCAGTGACCTGCGTGCGGCATACAGCCCGGGCAGTGCCAGGCCTGCGGCGACCACCGTCCAGGTGGCGTCTCCTCCCCGCACGCGGCTGATCATGCGCCGCCACACCTCGTCGGCATCCGCGAGCGGCAGCTGGCGCAACCACTGCCCCAGCTTCCCGGCTCCGATCGCGTGGTACGCAGTGCCGGCCAGGCCGTGAACGTCGAGCACAGGCTCACCGGGGCCGGAGGTCAACAGGTCGACCGAACGGCGCAGGGTGTGAAACGGAAGTGTGGAATATGCCATCACGAACTCCCTTGCACTTCGGGGAGTCCATGGAGACACATCCCCATGCGCAGAAGATGTGCCGAATTCTCGCGGGAATGAGATGCGGAATCGGCGCTCACGCTTTGCGTTCGAAGTAAATCCGGGGCCTCGATTCGGGGGTCATGCCCTGGATGTAGTTCCCGGAGCGTGCGTACGCGGTGCGTGCGCACAATCGGGCGCCGTCGGCCCGGGATACTGAGCGCAAACGGTGTTCGAGTTCTGCATATGGAGAGTAGGACGCCCCGGCCGATGCCGACACATCCAGATGAGCTCAGCCCGGTTCTTTCCGCCATGTGAGAAGCCCCGCCTGCGGCTGCTCTACCTTGACGCCGACGTCGGCTCCAGCGCGCTGTTGCTGCTCTCGGCCCAAGGTGCTATCCACCGCTTCGACCACGCGATCTTCCCCGACCCTGGCTGGTATCCGGCAGCGGTCTACGCCCATGTGCGGAGGCTGGAGAACGTCGCTGCCGACGCCGGTATCGGCATCATCCGCTCGGCCATCGGCAGTTGCGAAGGATCGGCGTCTCGGCGGATTCCGGTGTCCTGGTTGCCCCTGTTCACGCGCGGCATCGATGGTTCCCTTGGGCGTTTGCCGAACAGCTGCGCCTGGGCCAGAGCGCGAGCCGTCGAGTCCGAAGCGCAGCGGCTGCATGGCGACAACGGACGCAGTGTGCGCCCTCATGTGCCCGTTGCTCAGTGCGCCATCGGACTAGGGAGCGAGCGCACCGTCCACACTTCCAACGCCGAGCTGGGGAGCCTCGATGTCACTCTTCCCCTTCAGGGCATCGGATGGAGCGCTCGCGACTGCCGCGCCTACCTCTTCTCGCACGGCATCGCCGACGTTCGCGAGCCGCTGTGTATCGCCTGCCCCAACCGGAGCGGAGCGTCCTGGCGAGAGCTGAAGGCGACTGATCCTGCCGCCTGGGAGCAGGCGGTCGCCATCGATGCCGCGATTCGGCACGGTGGCTTCTCAGCGGCAACACCCGGCATGCCGCCCGGCTCCACCTGCTACCTGCACCCCAGCCGAGTGCCCTTGCCTGATGCCGACCTTGATCGAGACGTCGGGCTCGAAGGAGGGACCTGCACGCTCTGGGTGGGTGACGACTCGGCGAGCGGCGAAAACCGGCCCGGGGGTGGTGCTGCGTGAACTCCCCCTACTACGCGGATGCGACCACCACGATCCTGGTGGGTGACGCCTTGGACGTGCTCGCCGATATGCCCGACAGCTCGGTGGACTGCGTGGTGACCTCGCCGCCCTACTGGGGACTGCGCGACTACGGGCATCCCGAACAGTACGGAGCCGAACCAACGCCACAGGAGTACCTCGCGACACTCTGCGAAGTGTTCTCCGAGGTCCACCGAGTACTCGCCGACGACGGCACCCTGTGGATCAACGTCGGCGACCGTTACGCCGCCAACTCTGACGGCTTCCAGCGCGGGCCGGACTTCCACGATCGGCAACCCCTCATCCGTCCCGCCTCGGACGTGGCACCGAAGAACCTCCTCGGCCTGCCGTGGAGACTCGCGTTGACCCTGCAAGCCCGGGGCTGGATCCTTCGCAACGCCATCATCTGGCACAAGCCCAACGCCATGCCCGAATCGGTGACGGACCGGCTCTCCTGCCGCTACGAACACATCTTTCTCCTCGTCAAGCAGAGAAGGTACCGCTTCGACCTCGATGCGATTCGCCAGCCCTACACCGGCGAGCGAGAGCTGTCCCGACGAAGCCGTCGCGGCGGAAGCCGGCCCACCTCGATCTCCACCCCGTGGCCGCCCAACGGGGCGGAGCGGATGACGGAAGAACGCGGTGGTTCCAGTGCGCGACGGGGCACGGAGTACTGCGGTAAGTACACCGGTGCTGATGCGGCGTTCGGCGGTAAGCCCCATGGCGTCCGGATGCTGCCGAGCGGGGCCCGGCATGCCGCGGCGCATCCCAAAGGGAGGAACCCGGGGGACGTGTGGTCCATCTCCACCCGTCCGTTCCGCCACGCGCATTTCGCTGTCTTCCCCATCGATATCCCGCTGCGCGCCATCGCAGCGGGTTGCCGTGAGCACGGCACCGTGCTCGATCCCTTCGCAGGCGCCGGTACCACCCTGCTCGCCGCCGAGCAGCATGGTCGGCATGCCGTCGGCATCGAGATCAACCCTGCCTATGCCGATCTGGCGATCGCCCGACTGCGCCGGGCGCGTGCCGAGAAGGGAAGTGGGAGGTGACCAAACGGATAGAAAGGGCCTCCCAACAGCCCGAAGGGCGTGAAAACAGGGTGCAGAGCGCGTACTCTGCAGGGCCCGCCAGGGACTCGGGGGCTGACCAGGACAAAGTCAGCGTCGCGGTCCCTGATGAGCCGCCTGTGCTCACACCGGAAGCCGCACAGGCCTTGCTGCGGATCATCCGTAAAGCGCACGCACAACGGTTCGCAGCAGGTGAGCACACGCCATTCTGCGAAGGAGGGAGCGGATCCCATGACACAGACTCAGGTGAAGAACGATACGGATGATGAGGCGCTCCGGTTCGCCCTGTGGGCGCGGGTCTCCACCGATGACCTCCAGGACCCGGAGACGTCGCGCTCATGGCAGCGCAAGCGTAGCGAGGCGCTGATCGGCCCTCGTGGACGGATCGTCACCGAGTTCTTCGATGTGGACAAGTCGCGTTCGGTACCTCCCCGTCGACGGCCGCAGGCCTCCCGGCTGCTGCGTCTCCTGGAGGATCCTGGGCGTGGATTCGACGCGGTCGTGGTCGGCGAGCCCCAGCGGGTGTTCTACGACGCGCAGTTCAACGAGACGTTCCCGCTGTTCCACCACTTCGGGGTCCCTCTATGGGTACCGGAGGTCGGGGGCGCGATCGACCCGCGGAACGAAGCCCACACGATGATCATGAGCGTGTTCGGCGGCACGAGCAAGGGTGAGCGCACGCGTATCCAGATCCGGGTACAGGCCGCGATGTCGGCGCAGGCCCAACTGGAGGGGCGCTGGCTGGGTGGTCGGCCGCCGTACGGCTACAGGCTGGAAGACGCCGGGCCGCACCCCAATCCGGCGAAGGCGGCTGACGGAAAGCGGCTTCATCGTCTGGTTCCCGATCCTGTGACCAGCCATGTCGTACGCCGGATCTTCGCTGACTTCTTGGCCGGGTTGGGACTCCGGGCCATAGCCGAGATGCTCACCCGCGACGGCATTCCCTCACCCTCGGCCTATGACCGCCGCCGCAACCCGCACCGCTCCGGACTGGCCTGGTCGAAGAACGCGATCCGGGCGATCCTGAAGAACCCCCGCTACACGGGCCGTCAGGTGTGGAACAAGCAGCGCAAGGACGAGGTGCTGCTCGATGTGCATGATGTCGCGCTGGGATATACCACCAAGCAGCGCTGGAACGACAAGGACCAGTGGGTCGTCTCCGAGAGGATCGTGCACGAACCACTGGTGTCGGAAGAGGACTTCGAGCGCGTACAGCGGCTGCTGGAGGTCAAGGGGCGCCGGGCCGTGGTGCGTCGGCCCCGCAGCACGGGACGGGTCTATCCGCTGCGCAGCAGGCTGCACTGCGGTCTGTGCAGCCGCCGGATGCAGGGCAGCTGGAACAACCAGGAACCGTACTACCGCTGCACGTTCCCCAACGAGTATGCGGCGGCCAACCACGTCACCCACCCGCGCTCGGTTTACCTCAGGGAGGCCGACGTGCTTCCGGTGCTCGATGGGTGGCTGGGCAAGCTCTTCGACCCAGCGTGGCGTGAGTCAACCGTCCGCCTGCTCGCCGAGTCGCAGGCCGAAGACGACACAGACGCGGAAGCTCGGCGCGCGGTGGAGGAGAAGATCGCCGATTGCGACCGCAAGCTTGAGCGCTACCGCGCGGCGCTGGAGGCCGGAACCGATCCGGCGACCGTGGCGGAATGGATTCGGGAAGTGCAAGCCGATCGGGCGCTGGCGAACGTGCAACTAGCCGAGCGGAAGAACGTTCCTCATCGATTGAGTGAGCGTGAGATCGCCGCCCACCTCGAAGCCCTGGGAGATATCTCCACCGTGATCAGGCAAGCCGAACGTGAAGCGAAATCCGCTCTGTACGCGGGGCTGGAACTGCGACTGACCTACCACCCTGCAAAACGCATCGTGCGGGTTGAGGGAAACCTCAACCCGCACGACATGTACAAAGGGTCGTGTCCGAGGGGGGACTTGAACCCCCACAGCCATCACTGGCCACTAGCACCTCAAGCTAGCGCGTCTACCTATTCCGCCACCCGGACAAGGGGAGTCGGCGCTTGCCGCGCCGGACATGGTCAACCATAGCAAAGGTCTGGGGGTCCGACGTACACGCGGAAAGCTCGGGCGGGACCATGGGAGGGTCGGTTGACGGATGCGACGACCCCCTTGAAGGGAGCTGGTGGAAGGTGACGGGAGACAGGGAGGGCCTGAGTCCGGCCGAGGTGGAGGTCGTTGACCTCTGCCGGGAGCTCATCGCCATCGACACCTCCAACTACGGGGACCACTCCGGGCCGGGGGAGCGGGCGGCGGCGGAGTATGTGGCCGAGAAGTTGGACGAGGTCGGGGTCGAGTCCAGGATCTATGAGAAGCATCCGGGCCGGAGCAGTGTGGTGGCGCGGATCTCCGGGACCGATTCCACACGGCCGCCGCTGCTGATCCACGGGCACCTGGATGTGGTGCCGGCCGACGCCGCCGACTGGACGCACCACCCCTTCTCCGGGGAGATCGCCGACGGCTGTGTCTGGGGCCGCGGGGCCGTGGACATGAAGGACATGGACGCGATGGTGCTCTCCGTGCTGCGGCAGCGCATGCGCGAAGGGCGCCTCCCGCCGCGGGACATCGTGCTCGCGTTCCTGGCCGACGAGGAGGCCGGGGGTTCGTGGGGCGCGCAGTGGCTGGTGGACGAGCACCCCGATCTTTTCGCCGACTGCAGTGAGGCGATCAGTGAGGTGGGCGGTTTCAGCTTCACCGTCGACGGCGACCGGCGGCTGTACCTGATCGAGACCGCGGAGAAGGGCATCGCGTGGATGCGGTTGACCGCGCGCGGGACCGCCGGGCACGGGTCGATGGTCAATGACGACAACGCCGTCACCGAGCTCGCCGAAGCCGTCGCGCGCCTCGGGCGGCACGAGTTCCCGATCCGGTTGACCAAGACGGTCCGCACCTTCCTGGAGGAAGTGTGCGAGGCGTTCGGTATCGAGTTCGACGAGAACGACGTCGAGGCCACCGTGGCCCGCCTCGGCCCCATCGCCAGCATGATCGGGGCCACCCTCCGCCACACGCTCAACCCCACGGTTCTCAGCGGCGGCTACAAGGCCAACGTCATCCCCGGCACCGCCACCGCCGAGGTGGACGGCCGCTTCCTCCCCGGGATGGAAGAGGAGTACTTCGCCGAGATCGACCGGCTCCTCGGCCCCAAGGTCGACCGCGAGTTCATCCACCACCTCCCGGCCGTGGAGACGGAGTTCGAGGGCGGCATCGTCAGTGCCATGGCGGACTCCCTCCTCGCCGAGGACCCCGGTGCCAGGGCCGTCCCCTACTGCCTGTCCGGCGGCACCGACGCCAAGAGCTTCCAGCGGCTCGGCATCCGCAACTACGGGTTCGCGCCGCTGAGGCTGCCCCCCGAACTGAACTTCGCCGGAATGTTCCACGGCGTCGACGAGCGCGTGCCGGTGGACGGGCTGCGCTTCGGCGTCCGGGTGCTGGACCGGTTCATCGAGGCGAGTTGAGCCGGCGCGGGAGCCGCGGCGCCTCCGGTCCTTCCGGTGGCCGGCGGGGCCATCGGCCTCCTGCCGAATCCGGTGTCGACACGCATTGTGCGCGGGTCGGTCGTGTCCGGCACGTACCGGTCGTACAGCGGGCGTAGCCGGACACACGGGCACGCCGGTGAAAAAATCCGGCGTGTCCCCCGCTTTACTCGACACCCATCGCCCTATGTGATGTTACGGTTACTGTCAGTTCCCGAGTTTCGGGTTCGGGAGCGCAGACACCGGGCTGGCGGTCTCCACAGGACGACCGCCACGCGTACTCGAACGAAGGAGCATGCATGGTGCTCGCGGACTGGATGCGGCGGGGCGACCCCGCTCATGCGGTCTGCGCACACCTGTGGCGGCCGCTGGCCCGCCTGGGAGCCGTCGCCGGGATGGCCGCGGCCGGGTGGCTGCTGGTCGGCAGCGCCGCCTCCTACGCCGAGGACTCCCTGCCCGAGGACCCGCACGAGGTGGGGTACGTCGCCGCGGACATCACCGACTCCGTGGAGCGCATCGTGCAGACCGGCACCGCCGCCACCAGTGTGGTGACCGATGAGGTCCTGCCGGTCGACCTCCCCGTGGACCTGCAGGTCGAGTCCACGGCCTCGACCCTGACGACTCCGGTCACGGAGACCACCGAAGCGGTCGGCTCCACCGCCCGCAACGTGGTGGGGACCGCGGCGCGTGAGACCGGCGGCGCCCTCTCCGGGACGGTACGCACCGGCCAGGGGATCGCGGGCTACGCCGACAAGTCGGTGCGCGGCTCCTCCGCCTCGGTCACCTCCACCGTCTCCAAGACCCTCACCGGCGAAAGCGGCCTGGTCGGCGAGAAGAGCCTGGTCGGCAAGGCCGGATTGGGCAAGGCGACCCGGAACCTGCAGGGCAAGCTCGGCACGACCCTCAACGGCACGTCCGGCTCGGGCGGTGGTCTGCCGCTCCCGCACGGCGACGGCCACGCCGCACCCCAGCCCCGCCCCGCGACCGATGCCCCCGCCCGGGGCCTCGACCAAGAGCCGCGCAACGACCGCGAGGACGGCCGCGCGCCCGATGGGGACGCACCGGCCGATCACCCGCTGCTCTCCTACACCGCGACAGCGGACGCGGCCGAGCACGTCGCCACGTTCGCCGCCGGAGTTCCGGAGGCGGCGGGCGCCGACGACAGCCGGGCCGACGACACTCCGTTCGACGCGCCGACCTGGCACGGCGCCTCCGACTCCGGTTCCACCGGTACCGCGTCCTCTTCTTCCTGGACGCCCACCCCGGCGACGCCGGGATTCCTGGTGCAGCGCGGCGACGCGCTGCGCTCGCCCGGCCAGCGTGTCGCGCTGCCCGGTGATCCGACGCTGGTCGTGCGCGACATCGCGGACGATCCGTCCTTCTCGCCTGACTAGCGGCCACTGACGACCGGCGGTCCGGACGCCCGGACCAGGCCCGCGGCCGCACAGTGTCCGCGTCGGCCGACGTCCGCGCCCGCGTCCCTGTCACCACCGCCCGTCGAGGCGTACGTCGAGGTGCCGATCCGGCCACGTGATCCGACCGTGTGCCCTGCCGGAGCCTTCGCCCGCCCACTGCCGATGACGCCGCCGCGTGCGCGCCGCCGCCTGGGCGAACGCCTTCCCGCGGTCCCGCGCGAACGGCGCGGTGACCATGCGGTTCCACGTCCGGCTCTGCTCCGAAACCGTTTCTTCGAGGAGGTCTGTGATGGTGCGCACTCCCGCCGCCGTCCCCGTCGGCCCGCCGTCCCGAGCACCCGCGGCCCGGTTCGCCGGCCGACTCCCGCAGCGCCCCGACCCGAGCCCGATCACGGCGCCGGTGGGGCAGGAGGTTGACGCGAGTCCCGCGGCAGCGGCCGCGGGGTTCACGTCAGCCCCCGCTCAGCCAGAGCGGAGCCGACCGGGTGCGCGCAGCGCCGCTTCGTGAACGTGGATACATCGAACGCGTCGCGCGCCCAGCGTCCGGCCGACAGCAGGCGTGCCCGCCAGGTGCGCCGGCACCGGACGAATAACCAGGCCACGGCGGCCGTGCTCCAAGCCAGGAGCCCACGGACACCGAGGTCGGCGGATTCAACTGAAGATTCCATTCCATCAGCGTTCAGCCGTTTCGAAAGGACAACCCAAATGCGTAGGTGGGTTTCGACATCCGCCTCGGCCATGCTCATCGCCGCGGCCTTCGCGGCGATGGGGACGGGCGTCTCCTTCGCCGGAAGCGACCCCGTCACCCTGGGCGACGGCGCTATGTGGAGCGACAGTCAGGTCCCCGGCGCATCGGTGCCCGGTCTCGTGGCCGCCGAAAGGGCCGTCCCGGTCGAGGGCGCCGCCTCGGCGGACGGAATCGCCTCGGGGCAGAACTCCGACACACCGCAGGTCGACCAACGGCCCCAGGAAGCGGACCCGCTCAACGAGCTGGCCAGCGTCCTGGGTCTGAACCTGGGGTTGTAAACGACTCTCCCGGCGCGCGGATGCGCGCTCGTGGAGGCATGACCGGCGTGCGGTGGTCACCACCCGCCCTCCTGTTTCCGTAGACGATGCGGTGGACAGGCAGGAGGACCGGGAGTGGCGACCGCGAGTCGGAGCGGCCGTTCTGCTGTTTCCGTGATCGATGCGGTGGACAAGGCAGGAGAACCGGGCGCGACGGCCGCCGAGTCGAGGCGGCCGCCTCCCTGTTCCGTACGTGATGCGGTGGACAAACGGGGAGGCGGGCGTGACGACCGCAACGTCGAAGCGGCGAGTCGTCCTGGAATATCCCAGGGGGACTCGCCGCTTGCCGTGGGTGAGGGCCGAAGGTGGGCGCGGCCTGCCGGAGGAGGTCGGAAGGCCGCCCGGGGAGCCCGGCACGGCCGCGGATCACCATCGGGCCGCGTCGAGTGTGAGGGGAATCACATGGTGCGGATCTGCCGGATGATCCTCCGCCGCAACGTGACACGCCTGCTGCCATCGGAATACAGCCGCACCCGGGCCAGTTCCCACCTCCCGTACTCGGCGTGCTCGGACAGGGCCTGCCGGGCCGCGCCGCGCGACGTGCCGCGCGGGAAGCGGAGTTCGCGGTATTCGTACTCGAACATTGCGCCTATTCTGCGGCTCTCGGCCGGGTTCGTGCCATAGCGTTCGTACCCGTGGTCGACCGGGACGCCGGATCCCGAGGCCCGACGGCGGACGCTGCGCGCCGACACGCGACCGCACGGTCACGCCGCCTCGGGAAGCAAACCTTGCAGCCGTCGGTTACCGTCGGTGGCTGGGAACCTATGGCTCGCGGTCCGATTCGAACAGCGATCGCACACGACAGCGCCAGGCTAGATGTAGGGGAAAAGCGTGCCACCCACGAAGGGCAGCGCCGGTAAGAACGGCTCGAAGGACACTGGACGCCACGGCGGCGGTAACCGGCTCGTCATCGTCGAGTCGCCGGCCAAGGTCAAGACCATCGCCGGTTATCTGGGCCCGGGGTACGTCGTCGAGTCCAGCATCGGCCACATCCGCGACCTGCCGACCAAGGCGGCCGAGATCCCGGCCCGCTACAAGGGTGAGCCGTGGGCCAAGCTCGGCGTGAACGTCGACCACGAGTTCGAGCCGCTCTACGTGGTGCACACGGAGAAGAAGTCGCACCTCAAGCGGCTCAAGGAACTGGTGGCCGAGGCCGACGAACTCCTCCTCGCCACAGACGAGGACCGCGAGGGCGAGGCCATCGCCTGGCACCTGCTCGAAGAGCTCAAGCCGAAGATCCCGGTCAAGCGCATGGTGTTCAACGAGATCACCCGCGACGCCATCCGCAACGCCGCCGAGAACACCCGCGACCTCAACCTGCGGCTCGTCGACGCGCAGGAGACCCGCCGCATCCTCGACCGCCTCTACGGCTACGAGGTGTCCCCGGTGCTGTGGAAGAAGGTCATGCCGAAGCTGTCGGCGGGCCGCGTCCAGTCGGTGGCGGCCCGGCTGGTGGTCGAGCGCGAGCGCGAGCGCATCGCCTTCACCTCGGCCGAGTACTGGGGACTGAAGTCGGTCTTCGACGCTGCCGGTACCGCAGGGGGCGCCGACCCCTCCACCTTCACCGCCAACCTCGCCTCGGTCGACGGCGCGCGCGTGGCCGTGGGCCGCGACTTCACCTCCACCGGTGAGCTGCGCACCGACAAGGGCGTGCTGCACCTCGACGAGGCGGCAGCGCGCGGCCTGGCCGAACGCCTGGCCAGCGCCGACTTCTCGGTCGGCTCGGTGGAACGCAAGCCCTACAAGCGCTCCCCCTACGCCCCGTTCCGCACCACCACCATGCAGCAGGAGGCCTCGCGCAAGCTGGGCTTCTCCTCGAAGCAGGCCATGCAGGTGGCACAGCGCCTGTACGAGAACGGCTTCATCACCTACATGCGTACCGACAGCACCACGCTGTCGGACAGCGCCATCGCGGCCGCCCGTGACCAGGTCACCCGCCTCTACGGTGCCGACTACCTGCCGCCGAAGCCTCGGCTGTACGCGGGCAAGGTGAAGAACGCCCAGGAGGCGCACGAGGCCATCCGTCCGGCCGGGGACACCTTCCGGACCCCGGCCGAGACCGGGCTGACCGGCGCGGAGTTCCGGCTGTACGAGCTCATCTGGAAGCGCACCGTCGCCTCCCAGATGAAGGACGCCGTGGGCGAGTCGGTGACCGTGAAGATCCACGGCACCTCCACCGCCGGTGAGCTGGCCGAGTTCAGCGCCACCGGAAAGATCATCACCTTCCACGGCTTCCTCAAGGCCTACGTCGAGGGTTCCGACGACCCCGACGCCGAGCTCGACGACCGCGAGCGGCGCCTCCCGCCGGTCGACGAGGGCGACCCCCTCAAGGCGCTGGGCATCGAAGCCGAGGGCCACAGCACCCGTCCGCCGGCGCGCTACACCGAGGCGACGCTGGTCAAGGAGCTCGAAGACCGCGAGATCGGCCGCCCCTCCACCTACACGCCGACCATCGGCACCATCCTCGACCGCGGTTACGTGTTCAAGAAGGGCTCGGCCCTGGTGCCGTCCTTCCTGGCGTTCGCGGTCGTGCAGCTGCTGGAGCGGCACTTCGGCCACCTGGTCGACTACGAGTTCACCGCCCGCATGGAGGACGCGCTCGACGCCATCGCCCGCGGCGAGGCCGAGCGCGTGCCCTGGCTGCGCCGCTTCTACTTCGGTGAGGAGCAGGAGGCCGGGCTCAAGGAGCTGGTCGGCGACCAGCTCGGGGAGATCGACCCCAAGGAGGTCAGCTCCTTCCCGGTGCCCGACAGCGACATCGTCATGCGCGTCGGCCGCTACGGCCCCTACATGGAGTGGGAGGGCCGCCGCGTCAACGTGCCGGAGGACATGGCGCCCGACGAACTCACCCGGGAGAAGGCCGAGGAGCTGTTCGCCCAGCCCAGCGGCGACCGCGAACTGGGCACCGACCCGGAGACCGGGCGCACCATCGTCGCCAAGAGCGGCCGGTTCGGCCCGTACGTGACCGAGGTCCTGGAGGAGCCCGAGGCACCCGCCGAGGGCGAGGCCAAGCCGAAGGGCAAGGCGAAGTCGAAGGCCTCCGCCCCCAAACCGCGCACGTCCTCCCTGCTCAAGTCGATGTCGCTGGAGACCGTCACGCTTGAGGACGCGCTGAAGCTGCTGTCCCTGCCGCGCGTCGTCGGCGAGATCGAGGGCGAGGAGGTCACCGCGCAGAACGGCCGCTTCGGCCCCTACCTGAAGAAGGGCACCGACAGCCGCTCGCTGGAGACCGAGGAGCAGATGTTCACGGTCACCATCGAGGAGGCCACGGAGATCTTCGCCAAGCCGAAGCAGCGGGGCCGCCGCGCCGCCGCGCCGCCGCTGCGTGAGCTCGGCGAGGACCCGGAGACCGGAAAGCCGATGGTGGTCAAGGACGGCCGGTTCGGCCCGTACGTGACCGACGGCGAGACCAACGCCTCCCTGCGCAAGGGCGACGAGGTCGAGTCGATCACCGTGGAGCGCGCCGCCGAACTCCTCGCCGACCGCCGCGCCAAGGCCCCGGCGAAGAAGACCACCGCCAAGAAGACCACCGCCAAGAAGGCGCCGGCCAAGAAGACCGCGACCGCCAAGAAGACGACGGCGAAGACGAACGGGAGCAGCGCCCGCAGCGGCGCCGACCAGGCGTCCTGAGCCGCCCCCGCCCGGGTCGGCGCCGAGCGCGCGGGCGCCCCGGGCCGGGGCGCGGAGTTCCCCGCGGGGTAGCCGCCCACCCCCGCCCGGCAGTACAGTGCCGCGGACGGCCGATCCGGCCCGTCCGCGGCACTCGTGTGTTCGGGGCCGCGCACACAGGGCCCGGATCCCCCGCCGCGCAGCACCCCCCGCCCCAGCGTCGCGCCCCCGTTCGCGACCGGGCGGCCACGCCCGCCGCATCGTCGCTCCGGCCTCCCCCGGCCCACGTGTGACGACGGCCTGATCACCTGTTCCCGACCGGAAGCGTCGCTACCCTTAATCGATATGAGCAGATCTGCACCCCCCGGAGCGCCGGACGAGGCGCACGGTGTCCCCGACGTCCTCTCGATCACACCCTTCCGCCGGTTGTGGGTCTCGCTTTCGCTGTCCGGACTCGGCGACTGGCTCGGCCTGCTGGCACTGATGTCCCTGGCCGCCATCCTGACCCGCGACAGCGGCCCGTTCGCGCAGTACGCGGCGGTCAGCGGCGTCGCCGCGCTCAGACTGGCGCCGCCGATCCTGCTCAGCCCGTTCGCCGGAGTGCTGGTCGACCGCGCCGATCGCCGCCTGACCATGGTGGTCGGCGACGCGCTGCGCGCCCTGCTGCTCGTGTCCGTCCCCATCGTCGGCCGCGTCGACTGGCTGCTCGCCGCCGCCTTCGCGACCGCGATCGCCGCTCTGCTGTGGACCCCGGCCAAGGACGCGCTGGCCGCCGACATGGTGCCCACGGCCAAGCTGCGGCAGGCCGACCGGGTCGGCCGGATCACCCTGTACGGGACCGCGCCGGTGGCCGCGGCGCTGTTCGCGCTGCTGGCGGCCGTCAGCGCGGTGCTCGCCGGGCTGTTCCCCGTCCTGGGCGCCCCGGCGGCCGACATCGCGCTCTATGCCGCCGGTGCCGCCTACCTTGCGGCGGCCGTCGTCGACTGGGGCCTGCCGGGCGCGAAGCCGGGCGTGTCCGCTCACGGGTCGGGCGGCCCGGTCCTGCCCGGCGCCCCGGCGCAGCCGCCGAGTGCGCCCGCTGCGGCCCCTCAGGCCCCGCGGACACCGCAGCCGCCGCGGACACCCCCGACCGCGGCCGTCGAGATCCCCGGAGGCGAGGAGAAGACCGAGCAGATCGCCCCGCTCTCCACGGACGACGAGCGCACCGAGGAGATCACCCCCCTCGGCGCCGGCGAGGAGACCACCGAGCAGATCCCGCACGTCGGCGCGGGGGAGCGGGCCACCGAACAGGTTCCGCAGGTCGGCGCGGGCGAGGAGACCACCGAACGCATCCCGCACACCGGTGCCGGCGAGGAGGCCACGGAGCGGATCCCGGCGGCGGGGGCGGCCGCTGCGGGCGGGCAGGCCCTGCCCCCCCAGGCCCCGCCGCCGCAGGCCCCCACGCCCGCGGCCGGCCCGCAGCCCGGCCGCCCGGGTGGGCCGGGACCGTCCGGACCCGCGCGGTCCCCGCAGGCGCCGCCGCGGTCGGCGGCCGCCCCCGGCCGCGCCCCGGAGAACCTGCTGCGCACGTTCGCCGACGGCGTCCGGTTCGCCGGAACCACCCCGCTGGTGCGCGGGCTGCTGCTGGGCATGCTCGGTGTGTTCGCGGCGAGCGCCGCCGTGCTCGGTGTCGGCCGGATCTTCACCGACCGCCTGTCCGCGGGCAACGCCGGGTTCGCCCTCCTGTTCGCCGCCGTCACCGCAGGCATCGCACTGGGCGTGTACGTCGGCCCGCGGGTGCTGCGCGCCTTCAGCCGCCGGCGGCTGTTCGGCCTGAGCGTCGGCCTCGCCGGCGCCGCACTGGTCCTCACCGGCCTCGTCCCGAACATGGTGCTGGCGGCCGTGCTGAGCACCGTCGTCGGAACGGGTGTCGGCATCGCCTGGGTCATCGGCACCTCGCTGCTCGGCCAGGAGATCGAAGGAGAGGTCCGCGAGCGCACCCTGGCCTACCTGCGCACCGCCGCGCACGTGCTGCTGGCGATCGTGCTCGTCGTGGCGCCGCTGGTGGCCGGCCTCATCGGGGACCACCGCCTCGACGTCCGTGATCTCGGCTACGACGTCCTGGGCACCGGCATGGTGCTGGTGCTCGCCGGCCTGGCGGTCCTCCTGGTCGCGGTGGTCTCCTACCGGCAGATCGACGAGGGCGCGGAGGTGCCGCTGCTCACCGAGCTCATCGCGGTGCTGCGCGGGGTCCCGGTCGGGCCGGTGAAGGCCGAGGAGAAGCTCCCGGGCACCTTCATCGTCCTGGAGGGCGGCGAGGGCGCAGGGAAGTCCACGCAGGCCCGCCAGCTGTCGATCTGGCTGCGCGACGAGGGCTTCGAGGTGGTCACCACCCGCGAACCGGGCTCCACCAAGCTCGGGATGCGGCTGCGCGCGCTGCTGCTCGACAAGGAGCAGACGGGCATGTCCCCGCGGGCCGAGGCGCTGCTGTACGCGGCCGACCGGGCCGACCACGTCTCCCGGGTGATCCGTCCGGCACTGCGCCGCGGCGCGATCGTCATCAGCGACCGCTACGTCGACTCCACGCTCGCCTACCAGGGCGCCGGGCGCGAGCTGCACGTGGGGGAGATCCGCCGGATCAACGAGTGGGCCACCGACGAGCTGGTGCCGGACCTCACGGTGCTGCTCGACGTACCGCCGTCGGCCGGGCTGGCCCGGCTCGGCGGAACCACCGACCGCATCGAGGCGGAGTCCGAGGACTTCCACGACCGGGTCCGCTCCGGGTTCCGCGAGCTGGCCGAGAGCGAGCCCGAGCGCTACCTGGTCGTCGACGGCCGGTCCCCGCAGGAGGAGGTCACCCGGCAGATCCAGCGCCGCATCCGGCCGATCCTGCCCGACCCGGTCCCGCAGGACGCCGAGGCCATCACCGGCATGATGCCGATCATCAAGGAGCAGTAGGAACGCCGCGGCAACGGGCGATCCCGCGGCCCCGGGGCGCAACCGCGGACGGCGGACGCGCCCCGGGGTTTTCCCGTCGGGGCACAACCCGTCGGTGGCGGTCCCTATGCTGTGGAGCTGATGAGTGTCTTCGATGACCTGGTGGGCCAGGACGCGGTGGTCGAGCAGCTGCGGTCGGCCGTGAGCGCAGCCGAGGAGCAGCTGGCGGGCGGGGCGGGCGCCGGCATGACGCACGCCTGGCTGTTCACCGGCCCGCCCGGCTCCGGCCGTGCCGAGGCCGCGCGGGCCTTCGCCGCGGCGCTGCAGTGCCCCGAGGGCGGCTGCGGGCACTGCGACTCCTGCCACCAGGTCCTCACCGGGACCCACGCCGACGTGCTCTACGTCAAGCCCAGCGGGCTCAGCTTCGGCGTCGCCTCGACCCGCGAGCTGGTGCTGCAGGCGGCGTCCAGCGCCTCGGGCGGCCGCTTCCGCGTCGTGCTGTTCGAAGACGCCGACCGGGCCACCGAGGCCGCCTCCAACGCCCTTCTGAAGGCCGTCGAGGAGCCCTCCCCGCGCACGGTGTGGCTGCTGTGCACGCCCACCGCCGAGGACATGCTCGTCACCATCCGGTCGCGCTGCCGCCTGGTGACCCTGCGCACGCCCACCACCCAGGCGGTCGTCGACGCTCTGGTCCACCGCGACGGGGTGGACCCGGCCACCGCCGCCGAGGCGGCGCGGGCGTCGGCCGGGCAGATCGAGCGGGCGCGCCGCCTGGCCACGGACGAGGAGGCGCGTCGGCACCGCTCGGAGGTGCTGGCCCTGCCGGCCCGCCTGGACGGGCTGGGCGCGTGCGTGTCGGCCGCCGCGCGCCTCTACGAGCTGGCCGAGGCGGCGGCCAAGGCCACCACCAGCGCCCTGGACGAGGCAGAGAAGGCCGACCTCAAGGCCGCCTACGGTGAGGGGTCCACGGGCAAGGGCGTGGCCAAGGCGGTGCGCGGCGCCGCCGGCGCCCTCAAGGACCTGGAGGAGCGGCAGAAGCGCCGCGCCACCAGGATCAAGCGCGACACCTACGACGTCGCCCTGATGGACCTGGTCGCGTTCTACCGCGACGTGCTGGCCGTCCAGCTGGGTGCCCAGGTCGAGCTGTCGACCGCGAGCCAGCACGCCGATCTGGCGCGGGTCGCCCGCGCTTCCTCGCCCGAGGCGACCCTGCGCCGCATCGACGCCATCATGGAGTGCCGGGAGCGCATCGCCTCCAACGTGCACCCGCAGATCGCCATGGAGGCGATGACGGCCGCGCTCTACACCGGCTGAGCGACGCCGCGTGGCGGGAAGCGGCCGTGACCGCGCGAAAGCCGCCCCCGCGATGTGACCGCGCCCCTAGGGTTGGCCGCGTGGGCATGATGATGGCGGTGAGCTTCGAGCGGTACGGGCGGCTCTACTACCTCGACCCCGGGGGCCTGGAGCCGTCGGTCGGCGACAAGGTGCTGGTGCCCACGGACGCCGGGCCGGAGGTGGCCGAGTGCGTCTGGGCGCCGCAGCGGGTCGGCGAGGACGTCGCGGGCCTGCCGGTGTGCGCGGGGCTCGCCACCGCCGCCGACCTCGCGCGCGACGAGCGCAACCGGCGCCGCCGCGCCGAAGCCCGGTCGGCGGCCAAACGGCTGCTGCGGGAGAGGCGGGTGCCCATCAAGGTCGTCGGCATCGACTACGTCGACTCCGCCTACCTCGTCTACTTCACCGCGGCGCGCCGGGTCGACTTCCGCGGCCTGCCCCGGGCGCTCTCGCGGACGCTGGGCGCCCGCGTGGAGCTGCGCCACGTCGGTGCTCGGGACGAGGCCCGGCTGCAGGGCGGGATCGGCTCGTGCGGCCGCGACCTGTGCTGCGCCACCTTCCTGACCGGCTTCGAACCGGTGTCGCTGCGGATGGCCAAGGACCAGGACCTGCCGGTGAATCCCATGCGGATCTCCGGCGCGTGCGGTCGGCTGATGTGCTGCCTGAAGTTCGAACACCCCCTGTACACCGGGTTCCACTCCGACGCCCCTCGGACGGGCACCCCGGTGGGCACGCCCGAGGGCGACGGTGTGGTGGTCGGGCACGACCCGCCCGCCGATAAGGTCGTGGTCCGGCTCGACGACGGCGGTCGGCGGTGCTCCTGCGACCGTGCCTCGGTCTGCGGGCCGCGGCAGGCGTACGACCAGGCACGGCGCGAAGGCGCCTCGGACGGGAACGGAGCCCAGTGAGGACAACCGGTTGGGTGGGCGGGGTGCTCGCGCTGGTCATGGCGGCGGGTTGCACCGGGGGCACGGAGACGGCCGGCGAGAGCGGCGGCGACGACGGTGACCGGCTGTCCGCCTTCTACGGCCAGGAGGTCGACTGGCGGGAGTGCGGCGACGGCTTCGAGTGCGGTAGCTACGAGGTCCCGCTCGACTACGGCACCCCCGACGGCGAGCGCCTGGAGATCGCGGTCCGGCGCCTGCCGGCGTCGGGGGCGGATGTGCTGGGGTCGCTGGTGATCAATCCCGGCGGGCCGGGCGGGTCCGGGTACGACTACGTGGGCGCGGCCACGGGCGTGGTCAGCCGGGCGGTCCGGGAGCGCTTCGACGTCGTGGGCTTCGACCCGCGCGGTGTGGGCCGCAGCTCCCCGCTGACCTGCCTGGACTCCGACGAGCTGGACGACTTCATCGCGGTCGGCTACGACGGCCGGGGCGGCGGGGCCGACCCCACCGACGTCACCCCCGACGGGCTGCGCGAGCTGGAGGAGGTCAACCGCGGCTTCGTGGAGGGCTGCCGGGAGCGGTCCGGCGACCTGATGCTGCACCTGGGGACGGTGAACGTGGCGCGGGACATGGACGTGCTGCGCGCCGTGCTGGGCGACGAGGGGCTCACCTATCTGGGCAAGTCGTACGGCACCTACATCGGCACGCGTTACGCCGACCTGTTCCCAGAGCGGGTGCGCGCGCTGGTGCTGGACGGCGCGATCGACCCGGGTATCGACCAGCTGCAGCTGAGCGCGCAGCAGGCGGCGGGGTTCGAGACGGCGCTGCGCGCGTTCGTCGAGGACTGCCTGGGCACGTCGGGCTGCCCCCTGGGCGACGACGAGACGAGTGTGGACGACGGCGTCGAGAAGATCGTCGGACTGATGGCGGAGGCGGGGGACGAGCCGCTGCGCAGCACGACCGGCGATGGCCGCGAGGTGAACCGTACCCGCGTCGAGCTGGGGGTGATGGCGGCCCTGTACAGCGAGAGCTTCTGGCCGCGGGTGCGCTCGGCCCTGGCCGACGCCTTCGAGGGCGACGGCACCGGCCTGCTGATGCTCGGCGACGACCTGTACGACCGGGACGACCGGGAGAGCTACGAGAACTCCTCGGCCGCGCTGGTGGCGGTGAACTGCTCCGACCATCCGAGCCCGCGCGACATCGGCGACTTCGAGGAGGCGGTGGAGCGGGCCGCGGAGGAGGCCCCGGTGTTCGGCCCGACGCTGACGTGGGGCGCGCTGCCCTGCGCGTACTGGCCCGAGGAGGCGGTGGCCGAACCGGGGCGGCTGGACGCACCGGGCGCGGCGCCGATCCTGGTGGTCGGGACCACCCGCGACTCGGCGACCCCCTATGCGTGGGCGGAGCGGTTGGCCGAGCGCCTGGAGTCGGGTGTGCTGCTCACGCGTGAGGGCGACGGGCACACGGCCTACCGGAGGGGCAGCGTGTGCGTCGACGACGCGGTCGACGCCTACCTGCTGACGGAGGAGGTCCCTCCCGATGGCACGGTGTGCGTGCGGTGAGCCGCGGCCGGAGGACGGCCGTGGGGCGGCGGATGCGGGGTGGCGGAAACGCGTGCCGGAGCAGTCTCGGGGCACGCTAGACTGGTCCCTGCCTCGCGCGCGGCGCTGGGCATCGGCCGCCTTAGCTCAGTCGGTAGAGCGATTCACTCGTAATGAATAGGTCGTCGGTTCGATTCCGACAGGCGGCTCCGGTTCGAAAGGCTTCGGCCCCCCTGCCCGGCAGGGGGGCCGAAGCCTTTTCGTCGTGTTCGGGGTGGTGTGCCTGAGTCCGGCGTGTCCTGGGTAAGCCCCGGTCATGAGCTTTGCGCTGATGATCGCGGCGCTGCTTGCGGCGGTGGCCGTGCTCGGAATGGGAGCCTTCTTGCTGGGCCGCCTGGCGCCGGGCGGCCGGGAGGCCGCGTGTGAGCCGGGCCGCCCGGCGGTCCCGCGCCCGCGGCCTCCGGTCGGCGGCTACACGCTGGTGGACGGCGCCGACGAGGCGGCGGCCCTGGAGCGGGCGCGTGAGCTGCTGGCGCTGGGCCGGGAGGCCGAAGCCGTGCGAGTGCTGCGTGACGCGGCGGGGCTGGACGACCGCCAGGCCCACGACACGGTCGCGCGGCTGCGCGGGCTCGGGCGCCCGTGAGTCGGACGCGGGGGGTGGGAGGGGCGGCCGTAGCGGTCGTCCGCCGATGTCTTTTCCGGTTACCTTGTTTTCGGTTCTCCGAATCCCGGGTGCATCGTCCGGCTATCTAGACAAGAGGCGCCATTCGTCCCATTTTTGGTGATCTGAGATTTCACTTGGAAATCCCTCGGGTTCGGCTGTGCCGTTGACGGTTCAACGACCAGCTCGTGCGCGGACGTGCGGATTGCGCGGATTTCCTGATATCGCCTTGCTCGGGCCGAGATGTGATTGCAACCCGGCCGATGGGTGCGATAGTTTGCTGAGCACCGGGCCGGGACATGCCGGATGTGGCCGAGGGATCCTCCGACATCGAGAGGCGGTCGGCCACCGGCCCGAGGATGGCCCTCCCCATCGCAGGCGAGGAAGATCTGCCGCTTTTGGGCGAACTTGAGGGAATCCTGGTATCGCGCAGACGATATCTAAACTGCTTAGTAGGATCGCGGTCGAACACGATGAAAAAGGCCCCGACTCGCTGCCGGTGCGCCAACACCGGCCGACATCGGGGCGCGGAACGATCCGTTGCACCAGAGAATTCAGCCGAGAAAATCTGCAGAACAGGAGCGTTCGCCTTGAACGATAGCATTCCGGGTCACGCCGGGGGAAGCCGCCGTGCCCAAGCCGAGAAACCCTATTTCGGTGTCGTCCGTGTCGACGGCCGCAGCTACCACTTCTTCGGTCCGGGGCGGCACGCACCGGTCTACGTGCACAGTGAGGGCAAAGGGTCGCAGTGGCTTCTCACCGTCGACGACACCGCGCGCGAGCTCAACGTGTCCCGCAGGACCGTCTACGAGCTCATCACCCGCGGCGAACTCGCCTCCGTCCAGATTCGCCGCTGCCGACGCGTCGCCATGAGCGCGATCCTCGACTACCTCGACCGCCGCAGCGCCGGACCCGTGCCGCGCCGCGACGGTGACGGCTGCGGTGGCGCGCATCGGACCTGAGGCCCGGGGCGGGCGCACCGCCCCGCACACGCCGCCGGTCGGCCGGGCCCGCCCGAGGGGCCCGGCCGACCGGGCACCGTCACGCCCGGACCAGCACACTTCCCAGTTCTGGAAACGCCTCCGTGTACCCGTCGAGCAGGGCACGTGCGGTGGTGACCGAGTCCACCAGGGGGTGGGTGGCGAACGCGCGCAGGGCCGGGGTGCGGGAGCCCGTGCGGACCGCCTCGACCACCTCGCGCTCCACCGCCTTCACCGCCTGCACCAGCCCCGCCTGGTGCCCGGTCAAGGGCGCCGCCGCCAGCGGGCGCGCCCCGCTCGCGTCGACGAGGCACGGCACCTCCACCACGGCATCGGCGTCCACACAGGCCAGCGCGCCCCGGTTCGGGACGTTGACGATCAGCCGCGCCGGCTCGTCGCGGGCCACCGCCCGCATCACCGCCAGGGCCACCCGCTCGTATCCGCCGCCGTCGAGATCCTCCGCGTCGCGCTCCACGCCCCCGGCCGCGCGGCGGTTGTCGGCCATGTAGCCGGCCTCCCGCTCCAGCCGGGCCGCCTCCCACAGCGCCAGCGCGTCCGCCGGGCGTGCGGCCGCCTCGCGGTAGAACGCCGTCTGCTGCCCGACGAGCTCCTCGCCGCGGGTCCGTCCGCCCTCCGCGAGCGTCCGGGCCATCGCGGCATGGGCCTCGCGTGCCATGTAGTAGTAGTGCAGGTACTCGTTGGGCACACAACCCAGGGCGCGCAGCCACCGCGCACCGAACAGCCGCCCCTCCTCGAAGGAGGCCAGCGCGCCGTCGTCGGCCAGCAGCCCGGGCATCCGGTCCCGGCCGTCGGCCCGCAGTCCGCGCAGCCAGCCCAGGTGGTTGAGGCCCGCGTAGTCGGCATGCACCCGGGCCGGGTCCAGCCCCAGGGCCCGCGCCGCCCGGCGGGCCAGCCCGACGGGGGAGTCGCAGATCCCGATGACACGGTCGCCCAGCACCCCGGCCATCGCCTCGGTGACCAGCCCGGCCGGGTTGGTGAAGTTGACCACCCAGGCGTCCGGGGCATGCTCGGCGACGGTCCGGGCGAACCGCAGCGCCACCGGCAGGGTGCGCAGCCCGTAGCTGATGCCCCCGGCCCCGACGGTCTCCTGGCCGATCACGCCCGCGTCCAGCGCGACGCGTTCGTCGAGCACCCGCCCGGCCATGCCGCCCACCCGGATCGCGGAGAACACCATGTCGGCGCCGCGCACCGCGGCCACCGGGTCGGTCTCGGCGCGCAGGACCGGCGCGGGTGCGCCGTGCTCCGCGGGGTGGGCGTCGCGCTGCCGCTCCAGGACCGCGCCGATGGCACGCAGCCGCTGCTCGTCGGTGTCGAACAGCACCAGCTCGGAGATGACCGCCGTCCCGAGGGCCGCGTCGTCGAGCAGCGCCCGGTGCACGAGCGGGACCCGGAACCCGCCCCCGCCGAGGATCGTCAACCGCACACATACCTCCCTCTCGCCCCCGTCGACCTCGGGGATGGCGATCGGATACCGGCCATTATCCGGTCGATGTCCCCGAGATCAACGGTAGGGGTGCGGGGAGGTTGACGGGCTGCGTACGCTGCACAGTTAACGACACTGATCAGGGCGAGGGACCGGCGATGGCGACGCGGGAAGAGCAGGAGGCACGGCGGGAGACGGCTTACGGCCGGTTGGAGTCCGCGCCGCTGGTCGGCGAGCGGCACGACGTGCTCGCCGCGGAGCGGGAGCCCGACAGCCCCGCGGTGGATCTCGCCCTCAGCGGCACCGTCTTCTTCGACATCGTGCTGACCGGGCTGGCCGCCCCGCCGGCGTCGGGAACCGAGGTCGCCGCCGACGGCATGGGCTCGTGCCCCGGCGGGGTGGCCAACCTGGCCGTGGCCGCCTCGCGTCTGGGCCTGCGCACGGCGGTCGCGGCCGCGTTCGGGGAGGACGTCTACGGCGACTTCTCCTGGGACATCCTGCAGGAGCAGGAGAAGGTGGACCTGACGGCGTCACGGCGCATCCCCGACTGGCACTCGCCGTTCACGGTGTCGCTCGCCTTCGGAGGCGACCGCAGCCTGGTCACCCACGAGCACCCCTCGCCGATCCCGCTGGCCGACATGGCCCGCGCCCTGCCCCCGGCCCGCGGGGCGTTCGTCAGCCTGGAGGCGGGCAGCAGCGTGCCCGAGTGGGCGCTGCGGCAGGCCGCGCACGGCGCCAAGCTCTTCGCCGACGTCGGGTGGGATGACAGCCAGTCGTGGTGCTCCTCGGTACTGCGGCAGCTGGAGCACTGCCACGCGTTCGTGCCCAACGCCATCGAGGCGATGTCCTACACCCGCACCGGCAGCCCGGCCTCGGCACTGGCGGCACTGGCCGAGCACGTTCCGGTGGCGGTGGTGACCGACGGCCCGCGCGGCGCCTACGCCGTCGACCAGACCACGGGCGAGAGCGCCGAGGTGGAGGGTGTGGTGATCGAGGCGATCGACACCACCGGCGCGGGCGACGTGTTCGGCTCGGCGTTCATCGTCGGCACGCTGGCGGGCTGGCCGCTGGAGCAGCGGCTGCGGTTCGCGAACCTCTCGGCGGCGCTGTCGGTGCAGCACACCGGGGGGTCGCTCTCGGCGCCGGGCTGGGCGGACATCGCCGCCTGGTGGGTGCGGGTGAGCGCCGGGCACAGCGAGGCCGACCGGAAGCTGGCCCGGGACTACGGCTTCCTCGCCGACCTGGTGCCCCGCGGCTGGCTGCCCACCGACCAGCGGAGGGCCAGCGCCACCATCGGTCGGCGCCCCTGAGCCCGGACGAACGGCGCGCGCCTCCCGCCGGCCCCAGGGAAGGGGCGCGGCGGGAGGCGCGCGCAGTGGGAACCCGACGTGCCGGTCAGCCGCCCGTCGCCGTGTAGGCGGGGGCGCGGCCGTCCGGGGAAGGCCCGCCGCCCGGCGCGGCCTCCGTAGTCTCGGGGGTCTCCTCCGTGGCGGAGATCTCCAGCTGGAACTCGCCGTCGTGGTCCTGCGCACCGGCGATGACCGCCGCGGTCACGACCTCCTCGCCCTTGGCCGAGCGCAGCACCATCGGGTCGCGGCGCAGGTCGCGGACGAGCGCGACGCACATCAGCACGATGATCACGGTGAACGGCGCCGCCACGATGATCGTGAGGTTCTGCAGGCCGGTCAGCGCGTCACTGCCGCCGAGCAGCATCATGATCGCCGCGACACCGCCCATCATCAGGCCCCAGAACACCGTGACCTTGCGCTGCGGGCGGATCGCACCGCGCTGCGACATCGTGCCCATGACGATGGACGCCGAGTCGGCCCCGGTGATGAAGAAGATCCCGATGAGCACGATCGTGAGCAGCATCATGAACGTGGGCGCCGGGTACTGCTGCAGCAGGGCGAACAGCTGCGCCTCGGCACCGTCCGCACCGGAGACCCCGGTGCCGTTCTGCTCCATGCTCAGCGCGGAGCCGCCCATGACGCAGAACCAGGTCAGGCTGAGCGCGCTCGGCACCAGGATGACGCCGCCGATGAACTGGCGGATGGTCCGGCCGCGGCTGATGCGCGCGATGAACATGCCGACGAACGGCGACCAGGAGATCCACCACGCCCAGTAGAAGATCGTCCAGCCCGACAGCCACGCCTCGGTGTCGGCGCCGCCCACGTCGGCGGTCCGCGACGACATGGAGAACAGCTCGTTGATGTAGGAGCCGATGGCGGTCGGGAACAGGTTGAAGATGAAGACCGTCGACCCGGCGATGAGCAGGAAGAACAGCAGCAGGAACGCCAGGATGAGGTTGGTGTTGGACAGCCACTGGATGCCCTTGGCGACACCCGAGACCGCCGAGAGCAGGAAGCAGACCATCAGCACACCGATGACGCTGATCAGCACCGGGTTGCTGATGCCGTCGACAAGGCCGAGCTCGGTGAGGCCCCCGGCGATCTGCAGGGTGCCGATGCCGAGCGACGCCGCGGTCCCGAACAGGGTCGCGAACAGGGCGAAGATGTCGATGACCCGACCCACGGCCCCGTTGGCGTGCCGCTCACCGATGAGCGGGGTGAACGCGGCGCTGATGAGCTGGCCGCGGCCGCGCCGGAAGGCGCCGTAGGCGATCGCCAGGCCGACGACCGCGTAGATCGACCACGGGTGCAGGGTCCAGTGGAACAGCGTCGTGGCCATGGCGTGCTCCAGGGCCTGGCCCTGGACCGCGGCCTCGGCCTCCGGGGCGGAGGCGCCCGTGAAGTAGGTGACGGGCTCGGTGCCCGGAGGGGCCGTGAGGTAGTGCGAGATCGGCTCGCTGACGCCGTAGAAGACCAGGCCGATGCCCATTCCGGCGCCGAACATCATGGCGATCCAGGACAGGGTGCGGAACTCCGGTGCCTCGTCGTCGCGGCCCAGGCGGATGTTGCCGTACCTACTGAAGGCCAGCCACAGCGCGAAGACCACGAACCCGGAGGCCGCCAGGACGAACCCCCAGCCGGCGTTGTGGATGAGGGCTTCCATGGCGCTCGCCGACAGCTTTCCCAGCGAGTCGCGGGCGGTCACACCCCAGGCGAGGAAGGCGAGGGCGAGCACCGCCGAGACACCGAACACGATGCGGTCGGTCTTGGGGGCGCGGTCCGCCTTGGAGGTCTCCGGGGGTTCCCAGAGCAGGTCCTCGGTGGTGATCTCGCCGGTGGTGGTTTGGGAGTTGCTTCCGTTCTCTAACGCCACTGTGAAACGACGCCCCGTTCAGGCGCGCCTCCTCCTTTTCGTCGGCTTGCAACCGAACGCGATCCTCGGCCGTGCGCGCGAGGGGGGAGGGCGCAGAGCGGGTGCGCTCGGTGCCTCGGTCGAGGCGGGGGCGAACGGCCCCGGTGTGCGCCCGCGGGGCACGTCGACTCCGCGGACACACGGCTAAGCCCGGAGCAGCGCTCCGGGCGGGCCACATTTCAGACTAAGGGGTGAATAAGTAAAGGGGTGACAGAGGGGGTGCCCAGGCCGTGTCCGCGCAGCTACGGGGCACCCGCGGCCGCGATCACTCGGGCGCGGAGGGCCAGGCGCCGTCGATCACCCGGCCGTGGCCGGGCTTGGTCCGGTCGAGCCACTCCTGGCGGCTGCGCGCATAGGCGGCGGCCCACTCGACCTGCCGGGCGTGCAGGTCGGCCAGGCTCAGCGCGGCGACGTCGGGGTGGCGGGCGCCGATCTCGCGGGCCAGGGCCAGGCACGCGGCGGCGTCGTCCTGGGCGGTGTGCGCGTCGCCCTGGTCCACGCCGTAGTACGCGCACATCGCGGCGAGGTTGCGCGGACCCCGGCGGTAGGGGTCGATGCCGCGGTCGATGACCAGCGGGTCGATGATCGGGCAGGGTTCCCCGGACAGCCGCTCGGCCAGCGATTTCAGGCCGTGCCGCCGCAGTTCGGCGGTGAGTACACCGAGGTCGTAGGGGGCGTTGAAGATCACCAGGCCGCGTCCGGCGAGCAGGTGCTCGGTGAGGCACTCGGCGATCTCGGCCAGCACCTCCTCGGCTGGGGCGCCCTCGGCCCGCGCGCGCTCGTTGGTGATTCCGTGCACATCGATGGCGTCCTGCGGGATCTCCCGTTCCCCGGGGTCGGCCAGCCAGGTGCGGGCGGCTCCGGAGGGCGGCATCAGCGCCGCGGACACCAGGAACGCCGCCCGCGGGTCGTTGGAGGAGGTCTCGCAGTCGTAGCCGGCCAGCTCGCCGCTGTGCCAGCCCAGGTGGTCGCCGCGCGGGGGCGGGGTGGGACGCGGCTCGTGCTCGGTGCAGTAGGTGCGCCACCGCCCGCCCTCCTTGAGGACGACGCCGTCCCCCACGGCGACACCCGCCCCGCAGGTGGTGCAGGTGCCGGGGTAGCGGTTGCGCATGGTCTTCTCCGTCCGTGCCGAATCGCGGGTGGGCCCGCGCCGCGCGGCCGTCCGATCGCCTTGCCGCCGGGCGGATCACGGCAATCCTAGCCGCGGGCTGCGACGGTCCACCGGGAATTCGTTGACGCGGCCCTGACATGGGGCCCTGTTCACGCGGGTAAGCACCTGTAACGCGTCAAGGAGCGCGCACCGGTGGCCCCACGGGGCACACCGGGCGCGCGTGCCCGACCGCCGAGGGAAGGGGAGAACATGAGCCTGGAGGAGGCAGGGCGCCAGTTGGAGGCGGCCATCCACGACGCCCGTGTGTCGTTCGACTGCATCGCACTGGACGAACTGGAGCGGGCGCACACCAGTGCCATCACCGCCCGCGCCGCGGTCGATGCGGCCGAATACGCGATCAGGGTCGCGGTCGAGCGGCAGCAGGCCGAGGAGGAACGAGGGGACCGCCAGGAGGGGCAGGACGCCGGATCCCCCACCACCGACCACTGACCCCTACCCGCCCCGGCGAAGCCCCCGTCCGTGCACCCGAGGTCAATGGACGGGGGCTTCGCCGGGGCGGGGGAGAAAATCGAACAGGTGTTCGCACCTTGGGTATGCTGGAGGTATGACCGACCAGCAGTTGTCCGCGGACTGGCCGGCGAGCGTGCACCCGCCGGGATCGGAGTCGTTCGAACAGACGGCGGTCGTGTGGCTGTTCGATCATGTCCCGGCCGACTACCGCCTGCACGGAGTCCTGCGCCGCCACCCGGTGGCGCTCTCCCGCCTGGCCCGGCGGCATGTCGCAGCGTCCCTCGAAGGGGCCCGCCAGGGCTACCGCACCGCCCGGGTCGACCTGCGCGACCACCTCCCGCCGCACGCCATCGACCAGGTGATGAACGCCTACCGCTCCGAAGGCCAGCGGATGGCCGCCCTGCTCCGCTCGATCGAAGTCGTCGACGACGCACTGCGCGCCGCCACCGCCGCCCCTGAGGCCGGGTGAGAGCGGCCGCGGGCGCCGGTTCAGGCGAGGACGCGGACGGCCAGGACCGGAACGGAACCCGTGTTGACCAGCCGGTGGCCGTGCGGGGCGCCCAGGAGGCGGGTGGTTCCGCCCGGCAGGGGGCGGACCCCCGGTTCATCGGGGCCGTGCGTGACCAGTTCGGCCTCACCGTGGACCAGGTGGAGGGCGACAGCGCGGCGGGCGGCCGGGCGGTGGGGGCGGCCGGGGAGCTCCGCGGATTCGCCCGGCCCCAGGGCGGCGACCTCCACCCGCAGCCCGCGGGGCGCCGCGCGGCGGGCCGGGCGGGGAGCCGGGTACCAGTGGCCGCGGTGCCGCCGGAAACGGCGGGACGTCGAGGAAGGGGCGAGCGCCAGCGCCGCCGCCGCGGCCCGCGCCGCGGCCACCAGGCGCCCGGCCGTCACGAGCGGGCGCGGGCTGAGGTGCGGGTAGCCGGAGGGGCGCCCGGCAAGGGCGATGTCCCCGATGCCGTCGACACCCTCCTTCGCCGTGCTCGCGCTCCCCGCCCGCCGCACCGCAGGTGGGTGGGACACGTCGGCCGGGACGGCCGGCCGCCCACCGGGTACGGCGGGAGCGGGTGCGACCGCGGTCAGCAGCGGAGGCTGCCCGTCGCCGATCGCGGTATGCCGGTCGGGTACGGCGGGCGCGGAGACGGTGGCCGAAGCGGCGGCGGAAACGGAGACGGAAACACTGTGCGACACCGGAAGTCGGTCCTTCGTTGCGCGGCCGCCGGGCGACGCGGGCCTGGCGGCGAAAGAAGCCAAAGAGTGCGGGCGGTCCCCATCCGGCACGGGTCGGCGCACGAGTGCGCGGATCGGCGGTGGGATGGCGGACGCGCGGGACGGCGCGGGGCGCGTCACGGCAGGGGCGTCGGATGAGCCCCGATCGTCGTCAGCTGCCGGTGGTCAGCGGCGACACGTCGGACACAGACAGCGCGCACCGGTCGCACGGCGGAGGGCCGTGGGGGCCGGACGGGCCTCGACCTGTCGAACCAGGTGGGTGCGCGGATACATGTGACAAAGGAGACCAAGTCGCGGGTGACGGTGTCAAGCGGTTCGCCGATATCGGGGTGTCGGGTCTGTCACCTGTGCGGACTTCGTCCGGATCGCGCCCCGGGAACGGAACCGCGCTCGCCCCCGGGGCTCGCCGCCTCCGGCGGCGGTGGCGATGTCCCGGAAATCGGCGGGTGCGGTGCGGTGGGGCGGGTGCCGCGGCGTAGGTTCGGGAATGCGTTTTCGTCCGGCCGAAACGGCCGGGAAGCGGTGCTGCGGACGAAGCGGTGAGCGGACGGCTGTCGGAGGTGGCCAGTGCGGGACGGACATCGTCCGATCCGCCCCGGCGGAGCCGGGGGTTCCGCCGATGTGCCCGAGGCGCGCCTGGTCCGGATACTCGTGCGTGCCCTGGTCGTGGCCGCCGCGGGAATCATGGCGACCGGCTTCTTCCATTGGCGGGCCGGACTGCTGGTGGCGGTGTTGACCGCGATCACGGCCGTGCTGCTGGCGCGGCGGCACAAGGCACCCCCTCCGTAAGCGACCGAAAATCCTTACCTCTGCGGGAGAGGAGACGAGCGTCGCAGAGGTCGACATCGGCCCTTCCGGCCGTTCCCGAGCATGGGCCGCCTCCCGGCGGGTACGGGAGGACCTGCACCGATTCCACGTAGGGCGGGGTTTTTGTACCACTGCGTGGTGGCCAGCTGCGGTTCGTGGTAAAGGTCGTGAATCGCTACGAATTTTGGCAGAGGCGGTTACCGGCCCGCGAAGAGAGGCCTAGATTCTAGGAATATGACGGACCAGGACCTTGTCCACGCCCTGCGATCCAACAGGATTCAACCGTCCGACGCCTACGCTCGGCTCTATGACGCCTACGGTGAGGAGCTTTATCGCGAATGCTGGGTGTCGCTGCGTGACACCGACATGGCGCATACGGTTCTTCGCGACACGTTCATCGTGGCCAGGGCGCATATCGACCGGCTTTCCGATACCACGCGCCTGCGGGAATGGCTGATCGCCATCGCCCGCGCGGAATGTGCGCGGCATCCGCGCACCGCCCGTGCGCATGCGGCCGCGGTCGCCTCATCGAGGGCATCCGGCACGGCGCCCGCGCCCGTGGCCGGGCCACTCGGCGACGAATGCGACGACGGCTTCGGCACCGAAACCGATTCCTGCCGCCGCCCGCCGTGCCTGCGCCTGCGAGTCCTGAGCGGCGTCACCGGGCCGGACCTCTCCGGCTACCGCGCGCATATCGCCGAACGCGCCGACTCCTTCGACCGCGGCGGATTCCCCGTCCCGCCCTCGCAGCAGTGCCCCGACACCCTGTCCTCCCGGTTGGTCCCGGGCCTCATCCTCGCCGCCTGCGCGCTGCTCATCCTCGTACTGGTCGTCTACGTCTGTGTCCGGACGACCCCGGCTCCCATGCCCTGGCCGCTCGACCCCCTCGTGACGATGTCGGGCTGACCCGGTTCCCCCGAACCCCGATCGACGGCGCGCGGCGACACGCCCGGGTGTCCGGGATGCCCGGATAATCACCCGACAGAACACCGCGAACATGCCGCGGCCCGGTGGGGGCACCCCCACCGGGCCGCGATCGGCACGTCGAAACCCCTCCGAGGCTCGCCCTGCCGGAGGACTACTCGCCGCCGTGCGCGGTGCCGCCGTGCGCACCGTGCTCCTCGGCGCGCTTCACCGAGGCCAGCACCTCCTGCTCGGCCTCGTGGCGGCCCACCCACGTCGAGCCCTCGACGGACTTCCCGGGCTCCAGGTCCTTGTAGACCGTGAAGAAGTGCTCGATCTCAAGGCGCTCGAACTCGTTCACGTGGTGAATGTCACGGAGGTGCTCCATGCGCGGGTCCGTGGAGGGCACACACAGCACCTTGTCGTCGCCGCCGGCCTCGTCGCGCATCCGGAACATACCGATGGCGCGGCACTTGATCAGGCAGCCCGGGAACGTCGGCTGCTTCAGCAGGACGAGAGCGTCCAGCGGGTCGCCGTCCTCACCCAGAGTGCCGTCGATGAAGCCGTAATCGGCCGGGTAACTCGTCGAGGTGAACAGCATCCGGTCGAGACGGATCCGGCCCGTTTCGTGATCCATCTCATACTTGTTGCGCTCGCCCTTGGGGATCTCGATGGTGACGTCGAATTCCATGCTGATCTCGGCTTCCCTTACGACTAGTGTCGTTATGTCAGTACACGTTTTTCGCGATGCCGAAGGAAGGCGGTGCCGGGGTGCGGCAGGTACGGGCCCGAGCTCTCCTTGCCTTGGCCATGCTCAACATATTCGTGCTGGTGGCAGGCGTGGTCGCGGTGGATGTGCTCAAGTCCCGGCCATCGGCGACCATGCCTTACCCTGTGGCCCTCGCGGAGGAGGCCCCCGCATCGGCCGGGTCGGACGCCGACCCGATCAGCCCTGATCGGCTCGCGGACAAGCTCGATGATCGCATGTCCGACTCCGACCTGAGTGACGGACTCTCCGCTTTCGTCACGGATGCGGCCACAGGCACCGTTCTCTTCCAGAAGGACGCGGGCGAGGCGAGAATTCCCGCGTCCACCACCAAGATCGTCACCGCGATCACCGCACTCGACGTGCTCGGCCCCGACGCGCACCTGCGCACCACCGCCGTCCGCGACGGCGGGACCGTCATCCTCGTCGGCGCCGGCGACCCCATGCTCACCGAGCGCAACGCGCCCGATGACTACCCGCAGATGGCGAGCCTGGAAGAGCTGGCCGACCGCACCGCCGAGGCGCTGCGCGGCGACGGCGTCGACAGCGTGCGCCTCGCCTACGACGACTCGCTCTACACCGGCCCCGCCGAGGGCCCGGACTGGAAGCCGAGCTACATCTGGGACGGCAATGTCGCCAAGGTCACCGCGCTGATGGTGGACGGCGGCCGCACCAAGAAGCAGGTGAACTACAGCGAGCGGGTCGACGACCCGCCGCGCGCCGCCGCCGACGCGTTCGCCCGCCGCCTGCGCGACGCCGGGGTGCGGGTCGAAGGCCGCCCCTCCCCGGCCGAGGCCCCCGCCGACGCCGAGGAGCTGGCCGCCGTCGGCTCCGCGTCGATCTCGGCGCTGGTCGAGCGGATGATGCTGGACAGCGACAACAACATCGCCGAGGCTCTGTTCCGGCAGGTCGCGCTGGCCAAGGGGGAGGAGGTCTCGTTCTCCGGGGCCTCGCGGGCCGTCGGTCGGGTGATGGCGGACTTCGGCGTGTCGGGTGTGCACGTCGAGGACGGCAGCGGCCTGACCCGCAACAACAGGATCAGCCCCAAGGCCCTGGTCGAGCTGCTGGAGATCGCGGCCGACCCGCAGCACCCGGAGTTGCGCGCCACGATCACCGGCCTGCCCACCGCGCACTTCAGCGGGTCGCTGCACGACCGCTACTCCGCCGACAGCGGCTCGGCGGCCGGCGCCGGGCTGGTCCGCGGCAAGACCGGCACGCTCAACGGCGTGAGCGCGCTGGCGGGGACCGTGCACGCGCGCGACGGCCGCCTGGTGCTCTACGCCTTCGTCGCCAACGACGAAGCGGCCGCGGGCCGAACGCTGGACACCTTCACCTCGGCGATCGCGGAGTGCGGCTGCACGTAGGGGGTAGCCCTGAGGAAACCCCGAAATCGAAGCGGGGCCCGCCTTCGGCGGTAGAGCAATGGGTACGGTGAGAGCGTGAGCCTGATCGACTGGGACGTAGCCGTCAACACCGGAATCCGCCTCGTGCGCCCCGGCCCGCAAGTGGACCTCGCCGACGCCCGCCAAGCGGTGGCGCAGCTGCGCGAGCTGTCCGTGACCGCCCAGGGCCATGTGCGCGACTTCACCGGAATGCAGCCCCTTGAACCGGCCGGGCCGGCGGTCATCGTCGACCGTCCCGGTTGGATCAAGGCCAACGTCGAGGGGTTCCGCGTCGTGCTGGAACCCATGCTCGACCGCCTCGGCTCGGAGAAGCTGGGCAACAACACGGCCGCCTCCATCACCTCGGCGGTGGGATCCCGGGTCACCGGGGTCCAGCTCGGTGCCGTGCTGTCCTACCTCGCCGGGCGCGTGCTCGGCCAGTACGAGCTCTTCCTGCCGCCGGACCCCGACGGCACCGCCCCGACCGGCCGCCTCACCCTGGTCGCCCCCAACATCGTGCACACCGAGCGGGAGCTCGACGTCGACCCGCGCGACTTCCGGCTCTGGGTCTGCCTGCACGAGGAGACCCACCGCACCCAGTTCACCTCCACCCCCTGGCTGCGCGAGTACGTACAGAAGCAGATGCAGGAGCTGCTGCTCGCCTCCAACGTGGACGCGGCCGAGTTCCTCGACCGGCTGCGCGCCGCGGGCGAGGCCGTCGCCGAGGTCGTGCGCGGCGGCGAGGGCAACCTCATCGAGGTCTTCCAGACCGACGAGCAGGGCGAGATCCTGGAGCGCATCACCGCGGTCATGACGCTGGCCGAGGGCCACGGCGACTACGTGATGGACGCGGTCGGCCCTGAGGTCGTGCCCTCGGTCGCGGAGATCCGCCGCCGTTTCCAGCGCCGCCGCGAGGGGGCCAACCGGATCGACAAGATCATCCGCCAGCTGCTCGGCCTCGACCTCAAGATGAAGCAGTACGAGGAGGGCGCGGCGTTCGTCCGCCAGGTCGTCACGCAGGTGGGCATGGCCGACTTCAACCGGGTGTGGGAGTCGCCCGAGACCCTGCCGACGATGACGGAGATCCGCGCGCCGGAACTGTGGATCAACCGCGTCGTGCGCGGGGCCGAGCTGCCCCCGTCGCCTGAGGGCAACGGTCAGGTGCCTGCGCCGCCACAGCAGCGCTCGGGGGACGGCCCCGGGGAGGAGTGAGCCGCCGCGCCCGCGTCGATGATCATGGGCACGCATCGGAGGATGCCCGCCCTGTCCGGTCGATCGCGCCCGGTCGGTTTCGTCCGGCCGATGCCGTCCGATCGGTTCCCGTGATCATCCGGTGGAGGCCATGACCGTGCCCGACCCGTCAGCCACCGGCCCCACTGGCCCCGGCGGTCCCGCCGGCGGCGCCCCGCGGCGCCGCCCGGCCCAGCCTCCGCCGGCCGTCGCGACCGCGCGCCGCGCGGTGTGGCGGGCGCTGGCCGCGCCCGGCGGGCCGCAGGCCGGTGACCTCGTCCTCGTCGCGTGCAGCGGTGGGGCCGACTCCCTCGCCCTGGCCGGGGCGGCGGCGTTCGTCGCCCCGCGCAGCGGGCTGCGTATCGGCGGGATCACCGTGGACCACGGGCTGCAGGACGGATCGGCCGAGCGAGCCACCGCCGTCGCCGGCACCCTGCGCGGGCTCGGCCTCGACCCCGTCGAGCAGGTGCGCGTCGACGTCGGAAGCGCGGGCGGCCCCGAGGGCGCCGCCCGCACCGCCCGGTACGCCGCACTCGACGCGGCGGCCGAGCGGCACGGCGCCGCCGCCGTCCTGCTCGGGCACACCCGCGACGACCAGGCCGAGACCGTGCTGCTGGGGCTCGCCCGCGGGTCCGGGGCCCGGTCGCTCTCCGGGATGGCCCCGCGCATCGGCCGCTACCTGCGCCCCTTCCTCGGACTGGACCGTGCCGCCGTCCGCTCGGCCTGCGCCCTGATGGGCTTGGCGGCGTGGGACGACCCGCACAACACCGACCCCGCCTATGCGCGTTCGCGCGTGCGCGCCGCGGCACTGCCGGTGCTGGAGGATGTCCTCGGGCCGGGCATCGCCAAGGCCCTCGCACGCACCGCCGACCTGCTGCGGGACGATGCCGAGGCGCTGGACGCGTGGGCGGGACGGGTCGAGACGGAGGTCCGCGGCCCGGAGGGCGGGCTCGACGTCGGCGCGCTGGAGGCGCTGCCGCGCGCGGTGCGGACCCGGCTGCTGCGGCGTGCCGCGCTCGCGGCCGGGTGCCCGGCGGGCGCCCTGACCGCAGGGCACGTGGCCGAACTCGACCGGTTGGTCACCCACTGGCGTGGCCAGGCACACGTCGACCTCCCCGGCGGCATGCGCGGCCACCGCACCGGCGGAATGATCGCCGTCACCCCCTCCCCCCGCTGATCGCGGGGACACCGACCGGTGTCCTCGCCGCTCTCGGGTCGATGGCCGTGAGGTCGACGGAAGGGGTGGGGATGGGGAGAGCTTTTGACGGTGAGCGGGGTGTATATGGCCCGCGTGGCACCTTCTGCACCTTTATCCTGGTTGCGCATCAGTCCGACGGAGCAGCGAGGCAGTGAAGCGTGGACGCGAAAGACATGGGCGAGGATCTGGAGAAGGTCCTGGTCACCGAGGACGAGATCAAGGCACGGCTGCGCGGGATGGCCGCCGAGATCGACGCCGACTACGCAGGTAAGGAGCTGCTGCTCGTCGGTGTCCTCAAGGGCGCCGTCATGGTGATGGCCGACCTCGCCCGGGAGCTGCACCACGATGCCGAGATGGACTGGATGGCGGTGTCCTCCTACGGCGCCGGCACGACCTCCTCCGGTGTGGTGCGCATCCTCAAGGACCTCGACACCGACATCAAGGACCGCCACGTCCTGATCGTCGAGGACGTCATCGACTCCGGCCTGACCCTGTCCTGGCTGGTCGGCAACCTCAAGTCGCGCGGCCCGGCCTCGGTGGAGATCTGCACGATGGTGCGCAAGCCGCTGGCCTTCAGCGTCGACCTCGACGTCAGGTACATCGGGTTCGACCTGCCCAACGAGTTCATCATCGGCTACGGCCTGGACTACGCGGAGAAGTACCGGAACCTCCCCTTCATCGGTACCCTGGCGCCGCACGTCTACCAGGAGTGAGCGAGCTCACCGTGCGGTACCGCGGCGACCGCGCCGCAGGAGCCGCGCGAACGCGGCACCGTCCGATCACCGGGTGCGCCGGGGAGGACGGGAACAGATCGTGCCCATCATGCGTTGCCGTCATGACGGGTGCTCAGCGGAGCGCACACCTCGCCGCAGGAGTGCGTTCGCCGACAGCTGGGGTGTACCGTCAATTATCCCGGCATCATTATTCGGGAGTACGTGTCCGATAGGTCCCGCTTCCGGCGGCCACACGAGGCCCTCCGGCAGAACGGTGGAGCAACTCGGGTGCGGCGCACCGCCGCGTCGTCCCGCACCACCCGCCCGCCCGGTCGGGCGCCTCTGCGGTACTGGGGGCAGGCCGCCTGGTCAGGAGGGACGGACCCAGCGGGGTTCCGTATAGATGAATCTCAAGCGTTTGTACCGCGGGCCGTGGCTTTGGATCCTGGCCATTGGCCTCTTGCTCTTCGCGTTCTTCCAGTTCACCAATTTCGGGTCCGGCCCTGAGCCGGAGAAGGTCGACACCTCCAAGGTCTTCGACCTCATCTCCAAGGACCAGGTCGACAACGCGAAGCTCATCGACAAGGACCAGCGGATCGAGCTGACGACCACCGACGACAAGGTCTACGAAGCCTACTGGGTCGAGGGTCAGGGCTACGAGCTCGCGCAGGAACTCGGCAAGCAGGAGATCGAGGGCGAGAACCTCAAGTCCTACGACGTCGAGGTCCCCAAGGACAGCATGTTCGTGTCCCTGCTGTTCAGCTTCTTGCCGCTGATCATCCTGATCGCCATCTTCCTGTTCATCATGAACCAGATGCAGGGTGGCGGCTCCCGGGTGATGAACTTCGGGAAGTCCAAGGCCAAGCTGATCACCAAGGACACCCCCAAGAACACGTTCGCCGACGTGGCCGGTTCGGACGAGGCCATCGAGGAGCTCCAGGAGATCAAGGAGTTCCTGCAGAACCCCGCCAAGTTCCAGGCCATCGGCGCCAAGATCCCCAAGGGCGTGCTGCTCTTCGGCCCCCCCGGCACCGGTAAGACGCTGCTGGCGCGCGCCGTCGCGGGCGAGGCCGGAGTGCCGTTCTACTCCATCTCCGGTTCCGACTTCGTCGAGATGTTCGTCGGTGTCGGCGCCTCCCGGGTGCGCGACCTGTTCGAACAGGCCAAGGCGAACGCCCCGGCGATCATCTTCATCGACGAGATCGACGCCGTCGGCCGCCACCGCGGCGCCGGCATGGGCGGCGGCCACGACGAGCGCGAGCAGACGCTCAACCAGATGCTCGTCGAGATGGACGGCTTCGATGTCAAGGGCGGCGTCATCCTCATCGCCGCCACCAACCGCCCCGACATCCTCGACCCCGCGCTGCTGCGCCCGGGCCGCTTCGACCGGCAGATCGTCGTCGACCGGCCCGACATGGAGGGCCGCAAGGGCATCCTGGAGGTCCACGCCAAGGGCAAGCCGATCGCGAGCGACGTCGACTTCGCCGTCATCGCGCGGCGCACCTCCGGTATGACCGGCGCCGACCTGAACAACGTCGTCAACGAGGGCGCCCTGCTGACCGCCCGCGCCGGGCGCACCGAGATCGACATGGCCACCCTGGAGGAGGCCATCGACCGCGTCATGGCCGGCCCGGAGCGCAAGACCCGGGTCATGTCGGACGCCGAGAAGAAGGTCATCGCCTACCACGAGGGCGGCCACGCGCTCGTCGGGCACGCGCTGCCCAACTCCGACCCGGTGCACAAGATCACCATCCTGCCGCGCGGCCGCGCGCTGGGTTACACCATGTCGGTGCCGATGGAGGACAAGTTCCTCACCTCGCGCTCGCAGATGATGGACCAGCTCGCGATGATGCTCGGCGGGCGCGCCGCCGAGGAGCTCGTGTTCCACGAGCCCACCACAGGCGCCGCCAACGACATCGACAAGGCCACCTCCCTGGCCCGCAACATGGTCACCGAGTACGGCATGAGCGAGCGGCTCGGCGCGCGCAAGTTCGGTTCGGCCAGCACCGAGCCGTTCCTGGGCCGCGAGATGTCGCACGCCCGCGAGTACTCCGAGGAGATCGCCTCCCTGATCGACGAGGAGGTGCGCCGCCTCATCGAGTCCGCGCACGACGAGGCCTACGAGGTCCTGGTCGAGAACCGTGAGGTCCTCGACGACCTGGTGCTGCACCTGCTGGAGAAGGAGACCCTCTCCAAGGAGGAGGTCCTGGAGATCTTCGCCCCGGTGAACAAGCGCCCCGGGCGCGGTTCCTTCACCGGATACGGCAAGCGCCAGCCCTCCAAGCAGCCGCCCGTGCTGACGCCCAAGGAGCTCGCGCTCATGGGTCCCCAGGAGGTCGAGCAACTGACCACCGGCAACGGCCAGACCTCCTGGACCGGCACCGAGTCGTGGCAGGGCGGCCCCGAGGCCGACCCGTCCGGGCGCGTCAACGGGACGCCGGACGCGCAGCGTCGCGGCGGTGACGCCGAACCAGGGGAGCACGCGTGAGCACCGGGGCCGGCGGCGACGTCTTCGCGACGGAACCTCCCGTCACGGGTGTCGACCAGCCGCGGATCGAGAAGGCCGTCCGGGAGATCCTCCTCGCCATCGGGGAGGACCCGGACCGCGACGGCCTCGTGGACACCCCCGCGCGCGTCGCGCGGGCGTATCAGGAGCAGTTCGCCGGGCTGTCACAGCGGCCCGAGGAAGTCCTGACCACCGTGTTCGAGGCCGGGCACGACGAAATGGTGCTGGTCAAGGACATCGAGATGTTCTCGACCTGCGAACACCACCTGGTGCCGTTCTACGGCAGTGCCCACATCGGCTACATACCGAACACCCAGGGGCAGATCACCGGCCTGTCCAAGCTCGCCCGGCTGGTCGACGTCTACGCCCGCCGCCCGCAGGTTCAGGAGCGCCTGACCACCGAGATCGCCGACGCGGTGATGGGTATCCTCGACCCGCGCGGCGTGATCGTGGTCATCGAGGCCGAGCACCTGTGCATGACCATGCGCGGCGTGCGCAAGCCCGGCGCCAAGACCGTCACCTCCGCGGTGCGCGGCGTGTTCGCAAAGCGCGACCGTACCCGCGCCGAGGCGATGAGCCTCATCATCGGCCGGAGCTGAACACCGCGAAGCGGGACGAGTCATACTCCCGACGGCGCCCGTCGCGACCGAGAGGCCGCGACGGGCGCCGTCGCGCGTCGCGAGTCTCGTAGGGTGTTGGCATGGCGTCGACGTACAAGCTTCCAGGGTTGCCCCAGCACGGGCGCTGCCTGGTCATGGGGGTCGTCAACGTCACCCCGGATTCCTTCTCCGACGGTGGCGCCTGGTTCGATCCCAAGAGAGCCATCGAGCACGGTCTGCGGCTGGCCGAGGAAGGCGCCGACATCGTCGATGTCGGTGGCGAGTCCACCCGCCCCGGCGCCCAGCGCATCTCGCGCGACGAGGAACTCCGCCGGGTGGCCCCGGTGGTCCGGGAGCTGAGTCGCCAGGGGGTGGCCGTCAGCATCGACACCATGCGCGCCGAGGTCGCCGAGCACGCGGTCGAGGCCGGTGCGCGCCTGGTCAACGACGTCAGCGGCGGCCTCGCCGACCCGTCGATGGCCCGACTGGTCGCCAAGACCGGTGTCGCCTACGTGTTGATGCACTGGCGCGGGCACAGCCACGACATGCAGCACCGCGCCATGTACGACGACGTCGTCCGAGAAGTCCACAATGAGCTGAGGCAGCGCATGGAGGCCATGGTCGACGAGGGGGTCGCACCCGACCAGATCATCCTCGACCCCGGGCTGGGCTTCGCCAAACGGCCCGATCGCAGTCACAACTGGGCGCTGCTGAGCGCCATGAACGAGTTCCACGACATGGGCCGGCCCCTCCTGATCGCAGGTTCCCGCAAACGCTTCCTCGGTCGCCTGCTGAGCGACGCCGAGGGCGGCGCGCGGCCGGCCGTCGAGTGCGACGCCGCCACCGTGGCGCTCACCACGCTGGCGGCGGACCGGGGCGCCTGGTGTGTCCGCGTGCACGACGTCCGGCCCAACGCCGACGCGGTACGGGTCGCGGCGGCCTGGCGCAGCGGGGGCGCCGACCTCGACGAAGGTCGGGCCGACGTGATCGGCCGGGGCGGCCAGTGAGGTCCCGCCACGAGGTCATGGAGCGCGTGGCCGAGGCCAACGCGCAGTTCTACGGAGCCATCGAGAACGGCGACATCGACCTGATGCGCCGCGTCTGGGCGGAGGAGGACGAGGCGCCCGACCTCGTCTGCGTGAACCCCGGCTGGCCGCTGCTGCGCGGCCGAGCCGAGATCATGCGGGCCTGGTCGCTGATCATGGCCAACGTCCCCTACATCCAGTACGTGCTGACCGACACCCACATCGGTGTGAGCGGCGACGTCGCCATGGTCACCTGTGAGGAGAACGTGCTCACCGCCGAGGACGACAGCCCCGGCTTCGTCGCGGGCGGCCAGGTGGTGACCACCAACATGTTCGTCAACACCGAGCACGGTTGGCGACTGTGGTCGCACCACGCCTCACCGGTGCTGATGGACGAGGAGGACGGGGAAGAGGACGACCAGTGACCGCAGGAGCGATGAGCGGGGAGCCGGACCGCATCGCCGTACGGGGGCTGCGTGCCTTCGGCTACCACGGGGTGTACCCCGAGGAGCGGCGCGAGGGCCAGGACTTCGTGGTCGACGTCGTCCTCGGGCTCGACACCCGGGCCGCGGCGAAGAGTGACGACGTCGCCGACACCGTTCACTACGGCGAGCTCAGCGGCCGCCTCGTCGCGGTGGTCGAAGGGGAACCGGTGAACCTCATCGAGACCCTGGCCGAGCGCCTGGCCGCGGCCTGCCTCGACGAGCCGCTGGTGCAGGAGGCCGAGGTCACCGTCCACAAACCGGACGCGCCCGTTCCGCACCGCTTCGACGACGTCGCCGTCACGATCCTGCGGAGACGCGGATGAGCGCGGAGCGCCCGGGCGAGCCGCCGCAGGCGGGGGAGGCGGCCACGTCGGCACAGGATGCCGGCGCGGCCGGCCCCCTGCAGGCGCGCCGCGTCATCCTGGCACTGGGCAGCAACCTCGGTGACCGGATGGCGACCCTGCAGGGGGCCGTCGACGCCCTGTCCCGCGACCCCGCGCTGCGGATCACGGCCGTCTCGCCGGTGTACGAGACCGCGCCCGTGGGCGGCCCCGAGCAGGGCGCCTACCTGAACGCGGTCATCGCCGCCGAGTGCGCGCTCGCGCCCGCGGCCGTGCTCAAGCGCACCCAGGGAGTGGAACAGGAGTTTCACCGGGTGCGCGAGGTGCGGTGGGGGCCGCGGACCCTGGACATCGACATCATCGACGTCGAGGGGGAGAGGGACGACGACCCGGTGCTCACCCTGCCGCACCCCCGCGCACACGAGCGCGCCTTCGTGCTGCGGCCGTGGTCCGATATCGACCCCGACGCCGCCGTCGCCGGCCGGGGCGCCGTGCGGGACCTGCTCGGCGCGGTCGCCGACCAGGAACTGCGGCGCCGCCCCGACCTCGCACTGCGACCGCCGGAGTAGGTGAGCCCATGGACGACGAGAGGAACGGGAAACCCCGCGAGGGCGGGATGCGGCTGACCGGGTGGCAGCTGCCCCTGGGGATCATCCTCGTCAGCGGCGCCCTCGCCTACGTGGTGGTCGAGGCCGTGTACGGCCGGCTCCCGATCCTGCCCTGGACCGCCATCCCCACCCTGCTGCTGCTCGCGGCGGGGGAGGGCATCGCGGCCTGGCACACCCGCCGCCGGATCCGCAGGGTGCCCGGCACCGAGCCGGTCGATCCGCTGAGCGCGGCGCGGCTCGTGGCCCTGGCCAAGGCCAGCGTGATCATCGCCGCCCTGGTGATCGGCGTCTTCGGCGGCACCGCCCTGTCCCTGGCCGACCGCCTCGACGTGCCGACCCCGCGAGCCGACGCCCTCACGGCCTTCGGCACCATGCTGGCGGGCATCGTCCTGCTCGCGGTGTCCCTCTGGCTGGAACACGCCTGCCGCGTCCCCGAGGACGGCGACGACTCCAGCGGTCCGGTGACCCCGACGGCGTAGGCGCGGTCCTCCGCTTCCCACCGGATTCCACCGGGTCCCGCGGCATCCCACCGCGTCCCACCGGGGTCCGCCGGGCGGCAAGGCCGCACAGCGGAACTTCGCCCCAGTCCGTGCTCGGTCGTGTGGGGGCGCGGCATGTCACTGCGGATTGGCGTGGGGATGATTGACTGGAATCGTGGATTTTGCCGCGTCTGACGCGAAGTCACAGCAATCCGATGGCGATGCGGGTCCCGGGGAGCACCCGGAGCCCGACGGCGGTGCGCCGAGAGTCGCCGAACCCGGTGCTGACGTGCCGACGTCGGCCGAGGACACCGAGCATCCCGCGGGCGAACCGGTGTCGGCGTCCGCCGATCGGGCGGAGGGGGCGGCCGCGCCCGAGGGGGCCGGAAGCGCGGTCGCACCGGAGGGATCCGACGGCACGGTCGAGCGCGACGGGGGCGGATCGGCTCCGGAAGGGGGGTCGGCCGAGGAAGGCGCCGGAACCTCTGCGGAGGGGGCGCCACCCGCGGTGCCCGAAGCAGCGCGGTCCGGGGTCGAGGCGGCGTTCGCGGCTCCGGGGGGCACGTCGTGGAACCGGGTCGCCCCGGAACTGGACTGGTACCGGCGGCTGGTCGTGCTCGCGGCGCTGGTGCCCGCCGCCGTCGTCGGCGGCACGGTGATCTGGGTCTGGTCCGGCTGGGGCTGGGCGCTCGCCTGGGTGGTGCTGTGTGTCCTGGGCATGGCCGCCGGGTGGGTGGCGGCCGAACCCGCGCGCCGCTCCTGGGGGTACGCGGAAGGACGCACGGACCTCTACCTGACCTACGGGGTCGTCGTGCGGCAGCTGGTGGTCGTGCCCTACGGCCGGATGCAGGTCGTGGACGTGACCTCCAATCTGCTGGAGCAGGCCCTCGGGATCGCGACGGTGCAGGTGCGGACCGCCGCCACCACCGCCGCCACGCGGATCCCCGGTATGCCCTTGGACGACGCCGTCGAACTGCGCGACCGCCTGGCCGCGCGCAGCGAAACCTTCTCCACGGGACTGTGACGCGTGAGCGAAGCCGATCGGGACCACCCCGAGACCGACCAGGACACGGCCCACGACCGGTCGACCCCGCAGACCGGGGTGAAAGCCGACCCGCAGGCCGAGCCGCACGACCACGCGAGCGCGGAACCGCCGCCCGACCCGCCGGGACACCCGGGTGCCGAGTGGCGGGCCGACGTGGCGGGCGAACCGTCCGAACCGTCCGAACCGTCCGAACCGTCCGAACCGTCCGGATCGGCCGGTTCCGGCCGGGGGACGGGGGGCCGCGCGGGCGATGAGGACGACTGGTTCTTCCCCGAGCCGCTGCCGCCCGCCGACCCTCCGGCGCTGCGGGAGGTGACCGCGCCGACCGACGCGAATTTCGTGGAGCAGGTGGCGCCGCCGCTCCCGGCCGACCTGGGGGCGGACCCGACGCGGGGCGTCGACTCCGCCGGCCCTGCCGGGCATGCCCCTCCCGTTGGGGCCACCGAACCCGCCGCGGGCGATATGGACGGTGCCGGGGTGGCCGGGCCTCTGTGGCCGCGGGGGCGGTCGCGGGAGGACGAGGGGCGACCGGTTTCAGGACCCGGCGGGCCGGGGGTGCGGGCGGAGGCCGACGCGGCGGACCCTGGTGGTCCGGGTGAACACGGGCCTTCCGCCGGGCCGGAGGGTGGCGATACGGGTCGGGGCATGCCGCGCTTCTCGCCGCCCGCGCTTCCGTCGGCGTCGGTGCCCTACGGGCCGCGATCGGCCGCCACCCCCACCCCGGGGCCGCAGGCCGCCCCCGGTGGTTCTGGGCAGCCGCCGGTCCACCACCCGCCGCACGTCGCCCCTCCCCACGCGCCGACCGGCTACCCGTACCACGGGGTGCGGGCGGCGGGGCACCGTCCCGGATACCCGTTGTACCCCGCGAGCACGGGCTATCCGGGGTACAACGGGGGCGGCTCCCCTGCGCCGCCTCCCCCTCAGCACGCGTACCCGGTGGCCGGGGCCTCCCCGGGCGGCAACGTGCGTTTCCTGCCACCGATGGCGCCGGTGGGCGGGCAGGTCGCGGCACGTCCGCAGCAACCGCCGCCCGCGCCGGTCCGGCCGCCACAGGAGGATGAGGACGACGTCACCCGCGGCTCCCACCAGCCGCACTGGGCGACGGTCCCCTTCCAGGTGCTGCTGGTCTCACTGGTCTTCATCGCGGTGCCGGGGCCGCTGCTGATCGGGTTCGGGCCGGGGTGGCTGATGACGAGTACGCTCGCCGTCGCCCTCGGCACCACCGTCTATGCCCTGCTGTCCTGGTGGAACTCCTCCTTCGGACTGCGCGACGACCACCTCGTCGTGCACAGCGGCGTGTTCCGGCGCGTGTCCCGCGAGGTACCGCTGAGCCGCCTGCAGGCGGTCGACGTGGTGCGCCCGCTACTGATGCAGATCCTCGGTCTGGCGGAGCTGCGTATCGAGCTGGCCGGGGGCGACTCCAGCGGGATCCGGCTGCGCTACCTGAGCCGCCGGACGGCCGAACGCCTGCGCGCGGCGCTGCTGGCCCACGCCGCCGGGCTGTCCGGGACGACACCGGAGGCACCGGAGTGGCCGCTGTACCGGCTGCCCTTCGGGCTGTTACTCGGTGCGCTGGCGTTCCGGCTGCCGGTGCTGGGTGCGTTCGTGCTGTTCCTCGCGTTGATGGTGGCGGGCATCTGGCGCGGTGAGCCGGGGGTGCTGGGTGCCGCCGTGCCGCTCCTACTGGGCCTGATGCAGGGGTTCATCGGTCCGCTGCTGCGCTACACGGACTTCTACGCCTCACGCTCCCCGGACGGGTTGCGCCTGCGCTACGGGATCTTCCAGGCGCGTATGCAGACGGTCCCGCCGGGCCGGGTGCAGGCGGTCCGCATCGTCGAGCCGCTGCTGTGGCGGGCGCTGGGCGTGGTCCGGGTCGAGGCCAATGTCGCCGGGTATGTGGGGGAGCGCCAGATGGACTCCTCAACGCTGCTGCCGGTGGTCCCGCGCGCTGTGGCCTATGCGGTCGTCGGCGAGGTCCTCGCCGGGGCGGACGCGACGCGGGTCCCGCTGCACCCGTCAAGCCGGGCCGGGGTCGGTGTCGGGGCCGGGCACGACGCGCTGGGCCTCGACGAGCGCCTGTTCGTCACCCAGCGCGGTGTCCTGTGCCGGATCACCGAGATCGTCCCGCATGCGCGGGTGCAGAGCATCCGGTTGACGGCGGGCCCGATCAGCCGGTGGCGGGGCGTGGCCGACGTGGACGCGGACACACCGCCCGGACCGATCCGGGCACGGGCCGTCGGCCGGGACCTGGCGGAGGCACGCCGAGTGGTCGACGGGGTCGCGGAGCGCGGGCACTCGGCCCGGACCACGATGGCGGGTCCGGAGCGCTGGGCGACGCGGAGCGAGATGCCCGGTCGAGCCGGATGAGTCCCGTTTCGCAGGTGTGAGCCACGTTTGTTCGGGGGACGAGTACGTCAGCCCCCGGAAAGCCCTGCGGGTGTGTGGCCTCGGAGGGGGGCGAAGCGGCCTGCCCCGACCCCCGCCGCAGCAGGGAACCGGCCTGTCGTGTGGGTGAGTTTGCGGCCGAAAAGGCCTCGGTGCGTCACGCCGTAAATGTGACGTGCGTCACGTGCGATGCCGTGTGTTGGGGAGATTCCTGTCGGCATTTCCTGACTTCTGCCCTTACTCCCGGTCAATGAAAGACTCCCGGCTGTTACTCATGTTCCTGGTTTTGCTGCTGTGACCCGGCGAAGTGTGGCTACATGGAGACCGAACACGCGATGTGTTCACGAACCCACTCAAAGCAAACTTTCCGGGTGGCACGGTCGCCCGGTTCGAATGAGGAGATCCGAGAGTGCTGAAGAAGACCTTCGCCGCCACCGCCGTCGCCGCCGCCGCTTCCGCCGTGCTGCTGGCCGGCGCCCCCGCTCACGCCCACAGCAACAAGACCTCCGGCGCGGGCAGCGTCGCGGGTGGCAACCAGGTCGTGGTCCCCATCGGTGTCGCCGCCTCCATCTGCGGCATCAACGCCGTCAACGTCATCGGCAGCCAGAACGCCTTCTGCAAGGGCGTGGCCAAGAACAACCAGAACTGATCGGTCGGGTCGTGCGCACCCCCCGTGCGCACGACCCGACGCCAGAGGACTGGTGCCGTCCTTCCCCCAGGACGGCACCAGTCCTCTTTTTCGTGTGGCCGGTTCGGAGGTTTCCGGGCGTGGCGGTGGCCTTGGGGCAGTGCCAGGCCGGTGGATCGTGGCCGGTCGTTGCCGCATCCGGCGACGCGTCGGCCACGTGTGCTCGGAACCGTCAGCGCTGAAAAGGCGTATCGGTGGACGGCGGAATCACGGGCACCGCCTGTGTCTTGCGTCACATGCACCTCACGCGTCGCGGCGATTCCCTGTGCGAAATCCGGATATGTCCCGTCGCTTGACGTGATGATGCCGTTCCTCCGTGTCATTTTTCGAGGTCGAACGGCTGCGATCGGGTGACGATGTCTGGCTAAATGGCACTTGGGCACGGACAGTGCTCACGCAATCACACCCCCCGATGGCCGGTCGGATTCCCCGGGCCGGCCCGTACAAGGAGTCATGCAGTGCTGAAGAAGTCCCTCGCCGCCGGTGCCGTCGTCGCTGCCTCCGCGGGCGTCCTCCTCTCCGCCGCCCCGGCCAGCGCCGTCACCGGTGTCACCGCCGCCGTCCCCCCGGTGAACACCGTCATCGGCAACGCCCCCACCCCCGGCATCGCCGAGGGCAACAAGGTCGGCACCGCGGTGCCCGGTGGCGCGCCCTCCGAGACCGGGGCGGTCATCGCCGCCCTGAAGCCCTTCGGCGTGTACCTCGGCGAATAGGCGGGCGGTGTCCGGGCACACCACCTCGCAGCCGGACGGTAGGAATCCCCTCAGCAGAACCTCGGGCGTGACCGCGCACCACGACCCGATCGACGGCGCCGACCCCTTCCCCTCAGGGGCGGCGCCGTTCGCATGTCCGGGCTCTGTCCCGGTGCCTGGGCGCCGGTCGGTCCGCAACCCTGGATAGGGAGCGGCAGAAGGGGGCCGATGCGGGGGGTGTTCGCGGGGTATTGACTATGGCGGCCCTGGTCTGTTTGGTCCACTAAATCCGGATACGTCAGCATTCATGCGCCGCTGATGATCAGGCTCTGTGATCATTCTTCGAGGTTTGGGGGCTATTGCGGCCCATGGCCGGGCACATCGGAAATGAGCCCGTGTGGTCCCCGGGCTGTACCCCCTAAGGGCCGGTTCCCCGGTCGGCCCGTATGGATGGAGTCAGAGAATGCCGAAGAAGACCCTCGCGACCCTCGGTGTCGCCGCTGCAGGCGTGCTGTTGGCCGCGGCCCCGGCACACGCGTACAACAACGACGCAGGGCCGGTGTCGGCCGAGGTCGGGGTCGCGATCGAAGCCGAAGCCGCTGCCTTGGCCGAGCTCGGCAATGCCGGCAACGACGCAGGGCCGGTGTCGGCCGAGGTCGCGATCGAAGCCGAAGCCGACGTCTCGGTCGGGATCGGCAATGCCGACAATGAGGGCTGAGCCCGTGCGGTCTCCGGGCTGTACCCCTGTGGGCCGGGTCCCCCGACCGGCCTGAACAAGGAGTCATACGGTTCACGAGAAGTCGCTGCCGTCGTCGCGGGTGTGGTCCCTACCACCGCCCCTGCCCACGCCGTTTCCCTCGGAGGAAACCAGGTCGACGCCCCGACCTCTGCGGCTGTCAACGCGTGCGGTAACACCATCGCGGTCCTCGGAGGCACAGCGATGTGCTTCCGAGGACCGAGGGGAGCCCGGTTCTGGCTCGACAACGTGAACGGAACCTTCTGAGTCCTCCTCACCTCGCCCGGTCTCAGCGCCCCGGCCCCCGATCGCGTCCCGCCCCTCGATTCTCCTTGTCTGTGCACGTCCGGCGTAGTCTGGATCCCGGTGCTCGTGATCCGCTACGGACAGTAGGGCTTGCTGATTTCTGCGCCAATCTGACCAAATTTGGCCGTGTGACCTGCGGATTTGCCAGGTGGTCAACATCCACCCCCGTAGCACGAAGGTTGAAGCACGCACTATCTGCTCATGCCCTCGTGCCGCGACCGCAGGAGTAGTAGATGGCAAAAAAGAAGCGGAAGAACGAGCTCCCGGCGCTAGCCAAGAGCTGGGAGCGAGCCCTCCGGGCCGGGATCAGCCCGACGAGGAAGGAACGGAAGTCCGCGAGCAAGCACACGATCCACAACTACCTCAAGACCCTCAGTCTCCTCGCGGCGCACCTCGACGAGCACGAGCTGCCCGCCACCGTAAAGACGATGCGTGTCGGCGACCTCGACGACTGGATCACTCTCATCACTGACCGGACGTCCGCCGCCAATGCGGGCCACCACTACCGCAATCTCGTTGCATTTTGGGCGTGGGTCGTCAAGGTGGAGAAGATGGTCCCGCCCGGCAAGAACCCGATGCTCGAAGTGCCCGCCCCCTACGAGCCCCAGATCAAGCGTCCACCGCTGAGCCACGATCAGGGGCACCGGGTCAACCACAAGCGCGTCGAGCGCCTCATGCGGGCCGTCGGCCTGCAGGGCATCCACCTGCGCCGAAAGATCCGTACCACCGTGCCCGAACCGTCCGATCAGCCGGTCCCCGACCTGCTCGGCCGGGACTTCACCGCTGATGCTCCCAACAGCCGCTATGTCGGCGACATGCCCTCCTTGCCCGCCATCGGGCAGGAGGGGCCCCCTACCTGCCTGTGGAAGGGGGCCGCTTCTGCTATCTGGCCAGTGTGATCGACCTGTACTCGCGGCGCTTGGTGGGGTGGTCGATCGCCGAGCACATGCGCACGTCCCTTGTGGTCGACGCGCTTGCGGCCGCGCGACGCGAGCGCGGGAGCCTGGCCGGCGCGGTGTTCCAATCCGATCACGGAGCCCAGTACACCTCGGCGGAGTTCGCTTCTGTGTGTGAGCAGTTCGGGGTGGCCCGCTCGATGGGCGCGGTGGGGTCCAGCGCGGACAACGCGGCGGCCGAGGCGCTCAACGCCACGTTGTAACGGGAGACGTTGCAGGGGCGGGGGTTGAAGCGGTGGGAGAGCACGAGGGCGGCCAGGTTGGCGGTGTTCTCCTGGATCGCCCGCTACAACACCAAGCGCCGCCATTCCGCGAACGGGCAGCTCAGCCCGCTCGTCTACGAGCAGCAGGCGGCGAGCCTAGAGCTCGCTGCCTGATCAGAAGGTGTCCACTACTCAGGGGAAAGCCCCGCGCGGGCACCGGGACATCAACAGCACGGCGTGCCCCGGTGACGACCTCTACGCCTGGGTGAAGGCGGGCATGCCGGTCAACAACACCACCCCGCCGTCATCGAGCGGGGATGGCGCGACTCCTGGCACCAAGGCACCGGCCTTCCCGCTTCGCCGCGGGACGAGGTTCCCGCCGAGGTCGCCGCCGCTGTCGTGGTCGTCCTCGGCGCGGTTGTCGGGTACCTAACGCCACACACCCCACGGCCTGACCAGGGATGACCTAATACTATCCGTACTCATGTTCGGTGTGGGTGGGGGAAGACCAGCATCGAACGCAGCGCCCCCGCCGCCACTTTGGCGGCGGGGGCGCTTTCGCTGTCTGCGGCGGATGGTCCAATCGGACACCAGGTGCGGTGCTTCTGCTGCTGCCCGTCGACTCAGCTCGGCCTTGGCTCAGACGGTGATGGTGGTGACCATCCCGAGCGCCACGAGGCCCTCGGCGCGGCACAGCCGGTCGGACGTCCCACCGACTTCGGTCTGCAGTAGCTGGTAGTCAGCACCGGACCGGTACCCCCAGGCCATGGCCGCGCGCCACAGCGTGCGCCCATGGCCACGTCCGCGGTACTCGGGCAGGACTCCGAAATACTGGGGCAGTAGCCGGGCGTGTCCGAGGGGGTCGGGACGGGTCGCCATGGGTCCGATGGCGCCAACGATCCGACCGGTCTCGGTCACCGTCAAGACGGGCCCGTCGAGAGTGCCCGCCCGCTCATGGGCAGCGAGGAAGGCGAAACCCTCGCCCGCTAGTTCCTCGGCGAAATCCGGCCACGTAGCTCGCACCTCCGAGGGGAGGCGGTCGAGCTCGGTGATCCCGTCGACAGCGGGCGCCTCGGTGCCGGGTCCGAAGGTGCGCAGTTGGATCCGGCAGCATCGTCCAGCCTGCGGGGTAGGGGTGAGTCGCACGAGGCGGGCATGCTCGGCGCCGAGGTCGGCTGCGAGCTTGGCCGCGTGCTCGGCCTCCTGGTCGAGGTTGACGTCGCCGTACAGGTGGACGCGGACCGTGCGCCGTTTCCCACGCTGGAGCAGCGTCGGCACCGCAGTCTGCTCGTCGCCGGTGCGGACCTGGTCGACCAAGACGTGCTCGCCCTTGGGTCCGCCCCAGCGTGCGTCCTTGTCGTGGGCTAGGAAGCGGCCGGTACCGGAGTTCTCGACGACCTGGCCCCACAGATCGGAGGTGACCGTGTCCGGGTGCATCGGACCCAGGGTGGGAACGTAGGGCACCGAGAACACGAGCCCCGCGGGCCCGCTGGTGTCGCGCATGGCGACATGCTACTCACACGACACGGGCACCGGTGGGAAGTCCACCAGGGCCCGCGTCACCCGACACTAGAACGGGTTGTCGTCACCGGCGTCGCAGCTGCACTTCTCGGATTCGAGGACCGTGTCCAGGTCCTCGACCACCTCGACCGCTTCCTGACTGGGCAGGGTCGGCACAGCGACCGTCACAGGGGCCATTACGCATTCACCTCCTTCGGCTTTCCGTGCTGGCAGTACGTCCCCAAGGGGGCCTTGGCCTGCTGGTACTGCTTGGCCAGCGGGCGACACACCGTGCAGGACCCGGACAGGGCACATCCGGAGCACCCGCCGGTGCGCAGCATGAGGCGGTCGGCGATCTCACCGAGCCGTGACAGGCCCTCAACGCCCTCGGCCATGAGGTCGATGGCGTCGTCTCGGCCGACTTTGCAGATCGAGGCGCGCCCGTGCGGGTCGGAGTGGAAGAAGGTGTGTCCGGCGTTGCATCCGCCGAATGGCTTACGCTCGCGCAGGTACTCGGCTGACTGGGTGACCAACACCCGGCCGTCGCCCTGGATGGTCGGGACCATGTTCACGAACACGTGATGCGGTAGGCCCCTGCTCTCGGCCATGGCGCACATGGCGTCGACCTCGTGCTCGTTGTGGTTGGACACCACCACGTTGATGTTGACCGGGAGACCAGCCTCGACGGCAGCGTCGAGGCCCTTGACGAACTTCCGGTAGGAGCCGCGGCGGCGGGTCATGCCGTCATATGACTCTTCGGTCGCTCCATACACCGACAGGGTGATCCGGTAGGGCCGGTAGGTGGTCAGCAACTCCAGGATGCGCGGGTTCGACAGGCGGGACCCGTTCGAGCTGATGCTGATCATCATGCCCAGCTCGTAGGCGAGCCGATGCACGTCGGGGAAGTGCCTGTCGATCAGCGGTTCCCCGCCGGTGAGCTGCACCCACACCACGCCGGCGTCGCGCATGATGTGCAGCAGCCGTTCGCGCCCCGCCCAGTCGAGCCCGTCGAACGGGCGGTCGCCCAGGTAGCAGTGTTCGCAGTCGTAGTTACAGCCCAGGTTCAGCTCGTAGGAGGCCCGCACGTACCCATACGGGGATCGGTCGCGCACCAACACCGTGGGAGTCAGCGGACGCCCCATCAGGTCGAGGCCGTACACCCCGGCTGCGGTGTCGACCAGCCAGGTAGGCACCGGGGCGTCGCCGGGCGTGGAGGCCAGTTCGTCGTAGCGGCGTCGGGGGAGCTTGGCGCCCGCGGTGTGACCGGGGTGCATCAACAGGTAGGTGTCGAGGAACGGGGCGACGATCAATTCGTGCATCGGGTTCCTTCCGATCGCTCGTAACGTTGGTGGTGGTGCCCCGTGCGCCCAGGATCCGAACCCCCAAGGCCACGGTGGTCATCAGCCTCTTCCACATCCCCTCGACGGTTGGTCGCGCCCCGCCCCCGGTCGGGGCGCGACCAGCCGAGGTACCACCCCCGAGGGCTCCGGTCCGGCCCTCGGGGGCAGCGGCGGGCCGCCGTGTCCCCTCGACGTCGGCGGCCCGCCTCCGCGGCCGGGATGTTGGGGTCCGTAGCCTCCCGGTCGCGGGGTGGTGGCCGCCCGGCCCCCGGGGGAAGAACCGAGGCCGGACGGCGGTTCAACGGGGCGATCGCGGCCGGGTTGCGCGGGCGGCTACCCGCCACGCGGCACGGTGCGCCGCCTCATGGGCGAGCTCCGACAGCCGCCACATGGCCTCGGCCGCAAGGTCGGCGCCGTCACCGGTGGTCGGCACGATGACGCGCGCATCGCCGAGCACAATGTGCACATGGCGCCCGTCGGCCGAGTCGACGATGTTCATCTGATGGGGGTCGAGGTCGGCGACGTCGATCGTGGTCGACCAGGTCTCGCCGGTGACGTCCATGTGCGGCCCGGCGTGGTCGAGCGGGCGGGCACACGGGGGCCATGCGACGCCGGGAGTGGAGGCCTGGTAGCCGGGGCGCCGCTGTGAGCACCGGGGCTCACCAGCAGCCCCATAGCGCGCGAGGTAGGCGGCGGTCACCGGGCCACCCCCTCATCGGCGATGGCGCCCTCCATGCGGCGCGTCAGCTCACGGACGTCACCCCAGACCCCCATCAGCTCTCTGCCGGACGGAGTAAGCGGGTGGTCGCCGGTGTCGGGGTCGATCGCGTCAGGGTCGCGAAGGTGGTCGATGATGTCGCCGAGGATGCCCTCAGCTTGGCGCACCATCGTGTGTGCGGCGCGGAGCCGCCGCTCGTCGGCGGGGGTCGGCTTGGCCCGGTAGTAGCTGCGGGGGGCGGGGGTCACCGGGCTACCTCCGTGCGGGCGTGCTGGTCGAGGTCGGCGCGCTCGGCGGCTGCGCGAGCGGCGTCGCCCGGCGACGGCGCTGACCTGGCGGCCGCGTATGGCCGGAGCATGGCGGGGGGGTCGAGCATGTCGAGCGTGGCCTCCAGTCCGGCCACGTTGGACGCGGCGAACACGATCGTCGGATCGACCCGGTGGCGCGCGGTGTAGGGGGCCAGGGCGTCGTGGTCGTAGGTGAAGCTCCAGAGACCGGCGTGCCTCGACAGCTCGGCGAGCCGGTAGAACGCGTCCCGGTCGCGGATGCGCGCCGGCCGCGGCGCTGGTGCGGCGGCGGTGCGGCTGTCGGCCGCATACGGGCGCGACCGCGCCGACGTTCGCTGTTCCGCCTGGCGCTTCGAGGAGGCGGGGGAGTGGGGCGCCTCAGGGGCGCGGGCGGTGGCCGCATGTCGACCAGCAGGGGATGGCTGCTGACCAGTCACACGCAGCAGCAGAGCCGCTAGAGGGATGAGGAGGGATACGACGTACCCCACACACCAGATCTTGCATACAGATTTCATGGGGGATCCTGCCACTGTGTTGCTATCAGGTACCGCCATGCTTATATGCAATCAACAGAATCGCAAGGGGTTCTGCGAAAGATTCATAGTGCGAGATCGCCCTAGACTGGGGGCATGCCGACTCGCCCCCGTACTATCCACAGCCCAACCGTGCGGCTACGGCGACTTGCCGCCGAGATGCGGCGCGCACGCCTGAACGCCAACTACACGCAACTCGGCGACGCCGCGAAGGCGCTCGGGTGGTCCGGGCCGAAGCTGAGTCGGATCGAGGACGGCAAGACCCGCTTCATCAAGCCCGACGACATCGACCGGCTTTGCGACCTGTACGGGATCAAGGACGGGGAAGCCCGCACGGCCCTCCACGCTCTGGCCCGTGAGGCACGCGAACGCGGCTGGTGGTCGGAGTACAAGGACGTCTTCGGCGACAACGTCCTGCCCGACTTCGAAGCAGAGGCGTCGATGATCCGCGCCTATGAAGCTCTGGTCATCCCGGGACTACTGCAAACGGCCGAGTACACAGAAGCGGTCTTTCGCGGAGGGCAGGCACACCCCGACGACGTCGTCGAGCGACACGTCTCGGCACGGCTCGAACGCCAGCAGATCCTCAACCGGCACAAGCCACCACACTTCTCGGTGGTGATCGACGAGGCGGCCCTGCGCAGGCATGTTCTGGAACCGGGCGTCATGCGCGACCAACTTCAGCACCTGCTGAACATGGCTACACGGCACAACATAGACATACAGGTGTTACCGTTCAGCGCTGGTCCGCATGCTGCGACAACCGGCCCGTTTGTCATCATGGACTTCCCGGCAGAGATAGACCCCTCGATCGTGTACACCGAGACCGCGACCGGGCACGTGATCAGCGAGGGCGAAGGCGTCGCGCAGTACGTGACGATCTTCGGACACGTGCAGGCCGCGGCGCTCCGCGCGTCAGAGTCGGTCAGTTTCATCAGACAGCTACTGACCCAAGAGAGTGATGATCCACAATGAGCGAGACCAACCCGCGCCCGCTGCTGTTCCACAAGAGCAGCTACAGCGCCAATAGCGCCAACTGCGTGGAGGTCGCCGCCACTGACAACGGCGCCGCTGTGCGCGACTCGAAGCAACCACACCATGGTCACCTCTTGTTCGCCGCGGCCGAGTGGCGCGCCTTCCTCCACGATCTCAGGGCAGGCCACATCTAGCGCCCTCCGCGCAACAAACACGCGGCCCCCGGTCGAAGGAACCGGGGGCCGACGCATACCTGAAAGCAACCCAATGGGCTAGGGAGAGCCTACCGCTGCGACTGCTGTTCACCCCACACGAGGCCGATTCCGAACACCCTCCCACCTCCAGTGCACGAGGAAGCCCTCCCGGAGACCGTTCGCTGCCTCAGGGAGGGCTGATGAGATCGGAGGGACTCCGGAAAGGCCTCGGCTAGTCGACCTCGCCCACGAAGAAGATCGTGGGGCGCTCCCACACATCGTCGTTCACCGACACCTCGATCTGCAGGTACGTCTCGTCCTCCGGCATCGCGCACCCGTAGTCGGCGGTGGCCTGGCGCCCGTCCATAAGCGTGCTGGTGAAGCCGTCGCCCAAGCCCTGATCGGCATCGGCGACGAACTCCCCGCGGCGGCCTTCGTCGCCTACCTGGCACTCGACGTGGGTCAGGGCGGTGTCGATAGAGCTGCCGCTGTCGTTCTGAAGCTGGATGGTGAACTGCACCATGGGCGCGTTCTCCGGGAACGCCCACTTGCCGGACACGCCCCGCTCGACGCCGGAGAGCTCGACGGCCAGGCCGTCGTCGAACTCGTAGGTGCCGCCGAGCTTGACCTCGACGGTGTCAGCCTCCGCGCCTTCCGCGTCGTCCTTGGCCTCCTCGGCCGCGGCGCCCTCCTCCTCGACGGCGTCCAGTTCGGTGGTCCGGTCCTCGGCGCCGCCGCTGCCGCATGCGGTCAGGCCGAGCAGGGCGGCCAGGGCGACAGCGGTCAGGGGCATGGTGCTGCGCATGCTTGCTCCCGTGGATCGTGGGGGGGTGAATGGGTCCGGCGGAGCGGGAGCCGGAGTCGCCAACCGCGGCACCGGCAGGGGCCGGCGGAGGCGTTGAGGGGGAGCGTAGGCCCTGGGGTGCACGGGCCGCCGGGGAATGACGGGAGGCGCGGCAGGCCAGGCGCTCTAGTAGTACGTGCTGGCCACGGAAGATTTGGCAAACACTACTCGTAGCACGACGGTCGGTGATAGCGTGCCAGCCACCTCGGCATCCGTCGGTCGCACGAAGGTCATGCAGCAGACTACGGACAGTAGGCTGTGCGCACGACGTCCGGTACCCGTCCGTGGACTGGAACGAGGGGCAGCGATCCGATGGAAACCACACAGCAGCGACCGGCACGGCTCACGGTCGGGGTGATCGGCCCCGGCCGCGTCGGGTCGGTGGTCGGGGCGGCGCTGGAGCGCGCCGGGCACACCGTGGCCGCCGCGTCCGCGGTCTCGGCCCCTTCGCGTGAGCGGGTCGAGCAGCGGCTGCCCAACGCGCGCGTGTGCGAACCGGCCGACGTCGTCGCCGCGTGCGACCTGGTGCTGCTGACCGTCCCCGACGACGCCCTGCGCCCCCTGGTGCACGGCCTCGTGGAGACCGGTGCCCAGGTCGAGGGCCGCATCCTCGTGCACACCAGCGGCGCGCACGGCTACGGGGTCCTCGACGACGCCACCGCCAGGGGCGCCCTCCCGCTGGCCCTGCACCCGGTGATGACGTTCACCGGTCGCGACGAGGACCTGGATCGCCTGGCCAGCTGCTCCTTCGGGGTCACCGCCCCCGAGCAGCTGCGACCCATCGCCGAGGCGCTGGTCGTGGAGATGGGGGCCGATCCCGTGTGGATCGCCGAGGAGCACCGCACGCTCTACCACGCCGCCCTGGCCGGCGGCGCCAACCACCTGGTCACCCTCGTCGCCGAAAGCGCCGGCCTGCTCACCGCAGCCGGGGTGGAGCAGCCCGGCCGCATGCTCGGCCCCCTGCTGGGCGCCGCCCTCGACAACGCGCTGCGGCTCGGTATCGACGGCCTCAGCGGCCCGGTGCTGCGCGGCGACTCCGAGACCGTCGCCGCCCACATCGCCGAACTGCGCGCCCACGCCCCGGAGAGCGTCACCAGCTACGTGGCGCTGGCCCGCCTCACCGCCGACCGCGCCCTTGCCGCAGGTCTGCTCAAGCCCCACGACGCCGAACGCCTGCTGGACGTCCTCCAGGCGTGAGTCGCCACCCCGCCCGACCATTGAGGACACCCGACATGACAGAACCGGCAACCACTCCTCCCCGCACCGCCCCGGTCGTGGCCCGGACCCCCGAAGAACTCGACCGGCTGCGCCCCGACCTCGGCCGCATCGCGCTCGTCCCCACCATGGGCGCCCTGCACACCGGACACCGCAGCCTGGTCGCCGCCGCGCGCGAGCAGGCCGACGCCGTGGTCGTCAGCATCTTCGTCAACCCCCTCCAGTTCGGGCCGAACGAGGACTACGACCGCTACCCCCGCACCTTCGAGGCCGACCTCGCGATCTGCGCCGAGGACGGCGTCGACGCGGTCTTCGCCCCGCCGGTCGAGGTCATGTACCCAGGGGAACAGGTGGTCACGGTCAGCCCCGGCCGGATGGGCCAGGTGCTGGAGGGCGAGTTCCGCCCCGGGTTCTTCGACGGGGTGCTCACCGTCGTCAACAAGCTCTTCAACCTGGTCCGGCCGGACATCGCCGTCTTCGGCCAGAAGGACGCCCAGCAGCTGGCCGTCGTGCGACGCATGGTGCGCGACCTGTGCATGCCCATCACCGTCATGGGCGCGCCGACCGTCCGCGACAGTGACGGCCTGGCCACCTCCAGCCGCAACGTCTACCTCGGAGCCGAGGAGCGCACCAGCGCGCTGGCACTGTCCCGCGCCCTGCTGTCCGGGGCGGACGCGTCCGTGACCGGGCCGGTCGGTATCCTCAGCGCAGCTCGTGACGTTCTGGACGAAGCCGCCCGCGCGACCCCGCCGGTCGCCGTGGACTACCTCGCCCTGGTCGACGCGCACACGTTCGACGAGGTCCCCAACGACTTCCGGGGCGAGGCGGTGCTCGCCGTCGCCGCCTGGGTCGGCAAGACCCGACTGATCGACAACGTGCCGCTGACCCTGTAGCGCACGAGTCATCCCGGCGGGACGCGGCACCACCGGCCGTGTCTGCCGTGACGAGGGCGAACGACGTGGACATCGAGGAGGTCACACGGGTGAGCGAGAGACAGGCGCCGCTGCCCCGCCGGCTCACGGCGCCCGCGCCCGGCTGGTCCGTCGAGGCCGACGTGGTCGTCGTCGGCTCGGGTATCGCCGGGCTGAGCACCGCTCTGCGCTACGTCGAGCGCTCCCCGGCGGGCCGGGTCGTCCTCGTCACCAAGGACCTGTTGTCCACCGGGTCCACGCGCTGGGCCCAGGGCGGCATCGCCGCCGTCATCGACCCCTCCGACGCCCCCGTCGCGCACATGGTCGACACCGTGATCGCCGGGCGCGAACTGTGCGCCCCCGAGGCCGTGCGCGCCCTGGTCACCGAAGGCCCCGATGCGCTGCGCTGGCTGATCGAACGCGGCACCGCCTTCGACCGCACCGGCGCCGGGGAGCTCGCGCTGACCCGCGAGGGCGGCCACCGGGCCCGACGCATCGCGCACGCCGGGGGCGACGCCACCGGCGCCGAGATCCAGCGTGCGCTGAGCGACGCGGTCCGGGCCGCGTCCCGCATCGAGCTCATCGAGCACGCCTTCGTCCCCGACCTGCTCATCGGCGCGGGGGTCGGGGGAGCGGTGCGCGGCGTCACCGTGCACGTCATGGGCGAGGGCGAGCGCGACGGCGTGGGTGCCGTGCGCGCCGGGGCGGTCGTGCTGGCCACGGGCGGCATCGGGCAGGCCTTCGCCGCTACCACCAACCCCGAGGTGTCCACCGGCGACGGGGTGGCGCTGGGCCTGCGCGCCGGAGCCACCGCGCGCGACCTGGAGTTCGTGCAGTTCCATCCGACGGTGCTGTGGCTGGGCGCCGACGCCCGCGGCCAGCAGCCGCTCATCTCCGAGGCGGTGCGCGGAGAGGGTGCCTTCCTCGTCGATGCCGCCGGCCGCCGCTTCATGCAAGACCTGCACGACCTCGCCGACCTCGCCCCGCGCGACGTCGTCGCCCAGGGGATCGCCGCGGCCATGGCCGCCACCGGTGCCGACCACGTCCACCTCGACGCCCGGCACTTCGGCGCAGCGATGTGGGAGGAGCGGTTCCCCACCATCCTCGCCTCGTGCCGCAAACACGGCATCGACCCGGTCACCGACCTGATCCCGGTGGCCCCCGCCGCCCACTACGCCTCCGGTGGGCTCACCACCGACCTCAACGGGGAGACCGACGTCCCCGGGCTGTTCGCCGTCGGCGAGGTCGCCTGCACCGGTGTGCACGGCGCCAACCGGCTGGCGTCCAACTCGCTGCTGGAGAGCGTCGTGTTCGCGCACCGGGTGGCCGAACGGCTGATTCGACGCCCCGCCCCCCGGCCCGACGCCGTCGCCGACCGGACCGCCGACCTGTCGGCGGGGCTGGTCGCGCCGAGCGTCGTGCCGCGCATCCGCGCCACCATGTCCCGCCACGTGGGCGTCGGCCGCGACGCGCAGGGCCTGGAACGTGCCCTGCGCGAGCTCGACGCGCTGGCCGCCGACCCGGCCAACGCCGACGCCGAGCCCGGCACCCCCGCCTGGGAGGCCGCCAACCTGCTGACCGTGGCGCGCACGCTCACCGCCGCCGCCCTGCACCGCGCCCGGCACCTGACCGCGCCGGGCGGCCCCGCACCGAGGCGCGGGCCGACCAACGTCGCGGTCCGAATCGAAGGGAATGCCATGTCCGTGGACCGGTCCCGCGGCGAGGTCCGGCTGCCCGAGCACCTCGCCGCCGAGCTCGCCGAGATCACCCGGGGCGATGTCCGCGGGTCCGGCACCCTGGGTGTCGAGCGGCTCGTCGCCGACGCCCTCGACGAAGACCTCGGCCCCGACCAGGACGGCCCGGATGTCACCACCGCCGCCACCATCCCCGCCGCGCAGCTTCGCACCGCCGACGTGGTGGCCCGCGCCGACGGTGTCGTCGCCGGGCTGCCCTTGGCCGAGTACGTCTTCTGGGCGGTCGCCGACGGGATCCTCGACGTGGAGCGGCACGCCGCCGACGGCGACCGGGTGCGCCGCGGCGATGTCCTGATGACGGTGACCGCCCGCACCCGCCACCTGCTCACCGCCGAGCGCACCGCGCTCAACCTGCTCACCCACCTCTCCGGTATCGCCACCGCCACCCGCGCCTGGGCCGACGCCGTGGCCGGGACGCGGGCGAGGATCCGTGACAGCCGCAAGACCCACCTCGGCCTGCGTGCGGTGGAGAAGTACGCGGTGCGCTGCGGGGGCGGGACCAACCACCGCTTCGGGCTGTGCGACGCCGCGCTCATCAAGGACAACCATGTGGTGGCCGCCGGCGGAGTGGCCGAGGCGGTCGCGGCCGTCCGCGGCGCCTTCCCCGACATCCCGCTGGAGGTCGAGGTCGACCGGATCGACCAGATCGAACCGGCGCTGCGGGCCGGTGCGGAGGAGATCCTGCTCGACAACTTCACCGTGGAGGAGTTGCGCGCGGCCGTGGCCCTCGTGGACGGCCGCGCGCGGCTGGAGTCCAGCGGAGGGCTGACTCTTTCCGCCGCTTCACGGGTGGCGGAGACCGGGGTGGACTATCTTGCGGTGGGTGCCCTCACGCATTCCAGCCCGGCGCTGGACATCGCGCTCGATCTGCGCGAAAGTCACTGATCCGTTCCACGACCTCGGATAAGGCCCAGATGCTGCTCGCTATCGACGTCGGTAACTCGCACACCGTCCTCGGCCTCTTCGACGGGGACGACCTGATGGAGCAATGGCGTGTCGGGACGGAGGCCCGGCGCACCGCTGACGAGTGGTCGGTCGTGCTGCGCGGACTCGTGGGCTCCAGCGAGCTGCTGACCATCGCCGACATCGACGGGATCGCGCTGTGCTGCTCGGTGCCCTCCGTGCAGCACGAGATGCGCGAGATGTTCCGACGGCAGTTCGGGGACGTCCCGGCGGTGATCGTCGAACCGGGTGTGAAGACCGGCGTCCCGGTCCGGATGGACAACCCCAAGGAGGTCGGCAGCGACCGCATCATCAACGCACTGGCGGCCGTGCAGCTTTACGGCGGCCCGTGCATCGTCGTGGACTTCGGCACCGCCACCACGTTCGACGCGGTGAGCGTCAAGGGCGAATACGTCGGCGGTGCCATCGCCCCGGGGATCGACATCTCGGTGGAGGCGCTGTCGCAGCGCGGTGCGCAGCTGCACATGGTGGAGATCGTCAAACCGCGCAGCGTCATCGCCAAGAACACCACCGAGGCACTGCGCTCGGGCATCGTCTACGGCTTCTCCGGCCAGGTCGACGGCATCGTCGACCGGATGGCCCAGGACCTCACCGACGACGTCGACGACGTCGACGACGTCACGGTGGTGGCCACCGGCGGGCTGGCGCCCCTGGTGGTGGAGGAGTGCGAGACCGTGGACGTCCACGAGCCGTGGCTCACCCTGGTCGGGCTGCGCCTCGTCTTCGCCCGCAACGCGGGGTGAGAAGGGGTGCGGCGGTTGTGGACAGGCGCCCCGGGCACACGGATCGGGCCGATAGGATCGGGCCTGTGAGCGATGTGCTGGACGAATCCTACGATGAGCTGCCCGAGCAGATGCGGGTCCGGCGGGAGAAGCTGGACCGGCTGCGGGGCGAGGGGATCGACCCCTTCCCCGTCACCTTCCCCCGGACCACCGCCATCGGTGCGGTGCGGGAGAAGCACGCCGGGCTGGAGCCCGACACGGCGACGGGCGAGCGCGTCGGGATCGCCGGCCGGGTCATGCTCTACCGCACCGGGGGCAAGCTCTGCTTCGCCACGCTGCGCGACGAGTCCGGCGACCTCCAGGTGATGATGTCCCTGGACAAGCTGGGTGCCGAGGCACTGGCAGCGTGGAAGAGCGACATCGACCTGGGCGACCACGTCGGCGTCGAGGGCGAGGTCATCACGTCGCGGCGCGGCGAGCTCTCGATCATGGTCGACGCGTGGCGGCTGACCGCCAAGTGCCTGCGCCCTCTGCCCGAGAAGCACAAGGGGCTGACCGACCCCGAGGCGCGCGTGCGCCAGCGCTACGTCGACCTCATCGTGAACCCCGAGTCGCGGGAGATGGTGCGCCGCCGGTCGGCCGCGATCCGGTCGCTGCGCTCGACCCTGGACGGGCTGGGCTATATCGAGGTCGAGACCCCGATGCTGCAGCCCGTGCACGGCGGCGCCACGGCGCGCCCGTTCACCACGCACATCAACGCCTACGACCTCGACCTGTACCTGCGCATCGCGCCGGAGCTCTACCTCAAGCGGCTCGCCGTCGGCGGCATGGAGAAGGTCTTCGAGATCAACCGGAACTTCCGGAACGAGGGTGCGGACTCCACGCACAACCCCGAGTTCACGATGCTGGAGTTCTACCAGGCCTACGCCGACTACAACGTGATGGCCGACATCACGCGCACCCTGATCCAGGACGCGGCGCGGTCGGTCTTCGGCTCGCCGGTCGTGGAGCGCGACGGCGAGGAGTTCGACCTCGGCGGAGAGTGGCCGTCGGTCACCCTGTTCGGCGCGGTGTCCGAGGCGCTCGGCGAGGAGATCACCCCGCGGACGCCGATCGACACGGTGCGCAAGCACGCGGACGCCCGGGAGATCGAGTGGAGCCCCGACTGGGGCCAGGGCAAGCTGGTCGAGCACCTGTTCGAGGAGCTGGTGGAGCACACCCTCGTGCAGCCCACCTTCGTGCGGGACTACCCGCTGGAGACCAGTCCGCTGACCAGGGTGCACCGCGAGGACCCGTTGCTCACCGAGAAGTGGGACCTCATCGGGTTCGGCATGGAGCTGGGCACCGGGTACTCCGAGCTGGTCGACCCGGTCGAGCAGCGGCGGCGGCTGACCGAGCAGTCGCTGCTCGCGGCGGGGGGCGACCCCGAGGCCATGCAGCTCGACGAGGACTTCCTGCGCGCCCTGGAGTACGGTATGCCGCCCTCGGGCGGCGTCGGCATGGGCATCGACCGCCTGCTGATGGCCTTCACCGGCAAGAACATCCGGGAGACCGTGCTCTTTCCACTCGTCAAGCCGGAGTGAGCGCGGCGGGGTCGGCGCGCGGTGCGCGAACGCCGGTCCTGGGGTGAGACGATCGCCGGGGGCATCCGGTTCGCGTTGCCGAATCGTGATATTCGTTCACTGTGTAAAGCCCCAGGCCATCGCACTGTCTTCATGGTCACTTTCTTCAATACTCTTCGGCCGATCACGGTCCGTGCCGCGCCTGCGCGCTGAAGATTATTTTCGCAGGTCACTGCCGTCTTCGTAGGTTCTTGTTCTCTACGGATGTGACGATACGTCTGTTTATAATCACTCTGAGTAAGATGATTGACCTTGACGCCCTGTTCCCAGCCGCTTAGCGTTTCGAAGCGAGCGGAGATTTTCCGCCTGTTTGCCGTAGTGGATCTGAGGTGACGGCGAGTGAGGATGGCTGAGCGCGGCTCCGGCAGGTTCGCCCATCTCTCGCCGTGTGTGCACTCGCCCGGTCTGTCCGTCCCAGACCGAGGTCATCGGGTCCGCGGATCATGGCCTACACCGAGCTCTCGTTTCTGTGCCAGGGGAACGAGTACGTCGGTGGCCTGCCGTCGGTCCGCATCAGCGCCCGAGCGCATATGTCCGGAGGTTCGTACCTCACCTCACCCAAGGTTCCTGCGGCGACGAGTTGTTGTTCCGCACTCACCATGGATGAGGGAGGACGGAGTGGAACAGGCCACACTCGTACGTCGTGCCGTAAACGATCCCGGTGTCCCGCCGTTCGGCGAGGCAATGGTGCCGGCCCCCGCGCCTTCGCGCGATGGCGGGCCGAGCCTGCCGGTCGAGCTGACCGACGATGAGCTCCAGCTGCTGGCGGAGATCGCCACCGGCGTGACCACGGACGTCGCCGCGCGGCGTCTCGAACTCAGCGCGCGCACCCTGCGCCGCCGTCTCCGGGCCATATGCGACCAATTGGGCGTCAACACCCCGATAGAAGCGGTGGTGTGGGCCGCCCGCAAGCAGCTGATCTGACCGAACACCGAACCGTGTGAAGTTCCGCCCGGGAGAACGAGGCATCCCGGGTGGGACTTCTGTGGTGCCGACTCCGCGCGGGTGACACGGGTAGGTAACCTTATTCGGTCATGCCCATAACGCAGGTCGCCGTCCGCCGCGCGCGGACCCAAGACGTCATCCACATCCGCCGACTCATGGATATGTTCAGCGGGGAACGCCGTGTCCTCTCCAAGAGCACGGTCAACCTGTACGAGGACATCCAGGAGTTCTGGGTGGCCGAGGCCGACGATGGCGAACGGCGGACCGTCGTCGGCTGCGGTGCCCTGCACGTTCTGTGGGAGGACCTCGCCGAGGTCCGCACCGTCGCGGTCGACCCCGCCCTGCAGGGGCACGGCGTCGGCCACCGCATCGTCCGCGAGCTCCTGGTGCACGCCCGGGATGTGGGGGTGCGGCGCGTCTTCTGCCTCACCTTCGAGACCGCCTTCTTCGGCAGGCACGGCTTCGAGCCCATCCAGGGCACTCCCGTGTCCCCCCGCGTGTACGAGGAGCTGCTGAGGTCCTATGACGAGGGCGTAGCCGAATTCCTCGACCTGGAGCGGGTCAAACCCAACACCCTCGGCAACACCCGCATGCTCGTGTATCTGGATGACTGAGCACGCCCGGACGGCCGCGCAGGCGCCGGGGCGTGGATCAAATGGCGCCACCCCTTCGGGTACGTCCGATTGCATTGCCGACGGCGGGTTTCTCCGCAGAGTGCACGAATCCCGGTGGTTTCTGACAACTGGTGGGGAGGGTGCGCAGGTCCCCGGCACCGTTTTCGTCCCCGCCCGGAACACCGGGGGCGGGCTGGACGGGTCGGATTGGCACGCACATCCCCATACCGGGTGGGGGTGAGTGAAATCACCGCGACCCGGTAGGGCAATGCCGGGGCGGTAGGCGCACGGGTGGAGCGTTCACGGCCGAATCCCACAGTGAGCCCGTGAGTACTTGGTGCGAATATGCAGTTCAGGTCGGAACCCGGCGCCCTACCTCCCAAAGTCCTCTTGTAGCGTGCCCGTAGGACTTACGCTCTTCTTAGATGGTGTCCCGTTAGGTACCGCCAGAGTCACGATCCCACAACTTGCCGAGGTCGTTTGCGCGTTCGCGTCAACCGGGGTGAGAGTGGGGTATAGAGGCAGGTAATCTATGGATTGTGATCGAGAGGCCGCGGGAGGCTTCCTTCCGGACGTGCCGAGCCGGGCGAGTGGGGCCGGTTTCATATCCCCAACCCTCTCGGGGGTGATTCCGCTCGCATGTGGCTACGAAGCGTTGTCAGTTCACCGGTGATTCGGTCGCGACCCCCCGCGCTTATGGGAGATCGCGAAGTCCTCGGGACGCCGTCCCCCCTATTGCGGCCCCGGCTGCCGCCCGGGTCGAGGTTCTGGGACTCCTCGCACGTAGGGGGTCTTGGAAAGGGGCCGAAGGTGTCTATGATGTCGGGGTCCCCCTTCCCACACGGTTGGGGATGCGGTCAGAGTGTCCGCGTGACCCGAACACGCCCCTCCGTGGGGTAATTGCTGCATAAAGTAACGACAAGGAAGGGGAGTGCGTTCGATGGGTGATATTTTGTCGGCGCTGATCCCCCCTGCCGTTGTCGCGGCGGTCTTCTGCACGTTCGTCGTCAAGCTGCTCCGTAAGGAGATGGCTCCGAGAACGTCGGACGGCCGGCTCGTCAGTGAAGTCGACGACGCAACGGGTTCCGCGCAGGGCGACGCCGCGGCGGCGAGCCCGGCCGGGGCCGCCGCCGTTGCGCCGGAAGACGGGGCAAAGGGTGCGGAGGGGGCTTCTCCGGAAGTTCCCGCCGACCGTGGCGATGCCGCTGACCGCTAACCGACAAGGTATGGGAATGGGGTCAGGCCCCTCGTGTTAACCCTTGCCGCCCGCCCAGGGGTGCGGCAGGGGTATCGAGCGTCGCGCCGAGCTTTTCGCCGGGGAGGCTCCGGCGCGGACCGCACGATTTTTTGCCGCGCGGAGAATTGTCTTCCGCGTTCTTTCCGGATAGCTTTATATTAAGGTGCCGTCGCACCGCACTCTTGAAAGGTTTGTATCTATGGCACAAAAGGTTCAGGTGCTTCTCGTCGACGATCTCGACGGCGGCGAAGCGGAGGAGACCGTTTCGTTCGGGGTCGACGGTACTAGCTACGAAATCGACCTCAGCTCGGACAACGCCTCGAAGCTGCGCGAAGCGATCGCCCCGTTCGTCGAGGCCGCCCGCAAGGCCCCGGCCAAGCAGGGCCGCGGCGGACGCCGCGCCGCGCGCAGCGCCCCCAGCCGTGAGCGCAGCGCGGAGATCCGCGCCTGGGCGAAGGCCGCCGGCAAGCAGGTGAACGAGCGTGGCCGCATCCCGGCCGCGATCGTGGCCGAGTACGAGGCCGCCCAGCGCTGACCCCGCGCCATGCGGGCCTAGCGTGCATCGCGTCGTGGAACACGGCCGCGGGCCGACACGTGTCGAGCGGATGCTTTCCGGTGAGCGAGCGCCCTTGCGGCGGCCGCGCGTGAGGAAGCGATCCGCACAACGCGCCCTGGGCCCGCGGCGGTGCGGGGCTGCGCCGTTCGCGGCGAACCGGGCCCCCTTCCGGACCCGCACGGGGATCACCGCCGGATCACCCGGTCCGGAGGACCCCGAGTCCCGCGAGGCGGTGTTCGCGGCCTGCCGCTCTCTGTTCGCTGAGAGCAAACCACCGCAGTATTCACAGGACGGCCCGCGTGCCCCCGCCATCCGGGGGCGCGCGGGCCGTTCGCTTGCGGCGTACTTGGAACACTGAAGGCCCGATTGGTAGTTGGATGAGGGTGAACGCCCTATCGTCGGGGAAAGTCTCTGGCACGGATGGTCTGGGACGGCCACCGTGCGGGATGTGTTTGTCGGGTCGGTCCGGGTGGACCGGACGGCTTGGTGGACGGGTGCGGTAGCGCCCTGCAGGGGCTCACTCCCCGGCGGGGCCGGAATGCGGAAAAGTGAGGGCCGGAGCTTCCGTCCCTGCCGGACCGCTCTGTGAGGAGCGACGAGACATGTTCGAGAGGTTTACCGACCGCGCACGGCGCGTGGTGGTCCTGGCGCAAGAAGAGGCCAGGATGCTCAACCACAACTACATCGGTACGGAGCACATCCTGCTCGGCCTCATCCACGAGGGTGAGGGCGTCGCCGCGAAGGCCCTGGAGAGCCTGGGGATCAGCCTGGAGGCGGTCCGCCAGCAGGTCGAGGAGATCATCGGGCAGGGTCAACAGGCTCCTTCCGGTCACATCCCCTTTACCCCGCGCGCGAAGAAGGTCCTGGAGCTCTCCCTCAGGGAGGCCTTGCAGCTCGGGCACAACTACATCGGTACGGAGCACATCCTGCTCGGCCTCATCCGCGAGGGCGAGGGCGTGGCCGCGCAGGTCCTGGTCAAGCTCGGTGCCGACCTCAACCGTGTGCGCCAGCAGGTCATCCAGCTGCTGCACGGCTACCAGGGCAAGGAGCCCCAGGCCACGGGTGCCTCCTCGGAGTCCACTCCGTCCACGTCCCTGGTGCTCGACCAGTTCGGCCGCAACCTGACGCAGGCGGCGCGCGAGAGCAAGCTGGACCCGGTCATCGGCCGGGACAAGGAGATCGAGCGCGTCATGCAGGTGCTGTCGCGCCGGACCAAGAACAACCCGGTCCTGATCGGTGAGCCCGGCGTCGGCAAGACCGCCGTGGTCGAGGGCCTGGCGCAGAAGATCGTCAAGGGGGAGATCCCCGAGACGCTCAAGGACAAGCAGCTCTACACGCTCGACCTGGGCGCGCTGGTCGCCGGCAGCCGGTACCGCGGCGACTTCGAAGAGCGCTTGAAGAAGGTGCTCAAGGAGATCCGCACGCGCGGTGACATCATCCTGTTCATCGACGAGCTGCACACGCTGGTCGGAGCGGGCGCGGCGGAGGGCGCCATAGACGCCGCCTCCATCCTCAAGCCCATGCTGGCCCGAGGTGAGCTGCAGACCATCGGCGCCACCACCCTGGACGAGTACCGCAAGCACCTGGAGAAGGACGCCGCGCTGGAGCGCCGCTTCCAGCCGATCCAGGTCGACGAGCCGACGATCTCGCACACGATCGAGATCCTCAAGGGCCTGCGCGACCGCTACGAGGCGCACCACCGGGTGTCCATCACCGACAGCGCGCTGGTGGCCGCGGCACAGCTCGCCGACCGCTACATCAGCGACCGCTTCCTGCCGGACAAGGCCATCGACCTCATCGACGAGGCCGGCTCGCGCATGCGCATCCGCCGCATGACCGCCCCGCCGGACCTGCGCGAGTACGACGACAAGATCGCCGAGGTCCGCAAGGACAAGGAGTCCGCGATCGACGCGCAGGACTTCGAGAAGGCGGCGTCGCTGCGCGACGACGAGAAGCAGCTGCTGAACAAGAAGGCGCAGCGGGAGAAGGAGTGGAAGGCCGGCGACATGGACGTCGTCGCCGAGGTGAACGAGGAGCTCATCGCCGAGGTCCTGGCCACCGCCACCGGCATCCCGGTCTTCAAGCTCACCGAGGAGGAGAGCTCCCGGCTGCTGCGCATGGAGGACGAGCTGCACAAGCGGGTCATCGGCCAGGAGGACGCCATCAAGGCGCTCTCCCAGGCGATCCGCCGCACCCGGGCCGGGCTCAAGGACCCGAAGCGCCCCGGTGGCTCGTTCATCTTCGCCGGCCCGTCGGGTGTCGGTAAGACCGAGCTGTCCAAGACGCTCGCCGAGTTCCTGTTCGGTGACGAGGACGCGCTGATCCAGCTCGACATGAGCGAGTTCATGGAGAAGCACACCGTCTCGCGCCTGTTCGGCTCGCCTCCCGGCTACGTCGGCTACGAGGAGGGCGGCCAGCTCACCGAGAAGGTGCGCCGCAAGCCGTTCTCCGTGGTCCTCTTCGACGAGATCGAGAAGGCCCACAACGACATCTTCAACTCGCTGCTGCAGGTTCTGGAGGAGGGTCGGCTCACCGACGCCCAGGGGCGCACGGTCGACTTCAAGAACACCGTCATCATCATGACGACGAACCTCGGTACGCGGGACATCTCCAAGGGCGCGGCCATGGGCTTCGCCAAGGAGGACGACGCCAAGACCAACTACGACCGGATGAAGGCGAAGGTCAGCGAGGAGCTGAAGACCAACTTCCGGCCCGAGTTCCTGAACCGTGTGGACGACGTCATCGTCTTCCACCAGCTCACCGAGAAGGAGATCATCAGCATCGTCGACCTGATGGTCAACCAGCTCGACGAGCGCCTCAAGGACCGCGACATGGGCCTGGAGCTGCGTCCGAAGGCCAAGACGGTCCTCGCCGAGCGCGGCTACGACCCCGTCCTGGGCGCCCGGCCCCTGCGCCGGACGATCCAGCGGGAGATCGAGGACCAGCTCTCGGAGAAGATCCTCTACGGCGAGGTCCAGCCCGGCCAGATCGTCGTCATCGACGCCGAGGGCGAGGGCACGGACGCCAAGTTCACCTTCCACGGTGTGCCCAAGCCGGACTCGGTTCCGGACACCCCGGCGGTCGAGGAGACCGCCGCGGGCAAGAGCGAGTAGCCGCACCCGCTCCACCGCACCCGGCCTGACCGAAGCGGGCCCACGCCACCACGGCGTGGGCCCGCTTTCGCATAGGTGGGGTGATAGTGGTCGCCTGAGGAACTTCTATGGAATCCCTGCGCGAAGACGACCGCGAGGAGTATGGTCGTGAGTATGGCAACAAAGAAAGTGACCATCACCATCCCAGAGGATCTACTCGAAGAGATCCGTGCCGAGGTGGACGAGCGGGGCATATCGGCGTACTTCACTGAGGCCGTGCGCCAGAAGCGGGACCGTGACCTGCTCGCTGAACTGTTCGACTGGCTCCAGGAGGAGTACGGTCCGGTCAGCGAGAGTGCACGCGCCGCCGCGTGGGCTGAGTTGGCGGAAATCGACGCCGAGCACGAGACACGGCGTGCTTCTGCTCGCGAATCGGAGGACGCCGCGTGACGAGGCGGTACGCCAATCTCAAGCCACTGCGCTACTTCGTTCTCGACTCTGAAGCACTGTCGCTGATAGTGCACGGCGATGAGCGGATGATGGCATTCGTCGAGATAGCGGTCGGAGGCCACGCCGACATGGTCACCTCCCCGATGACACTCGTCGAGGCCTACGACGGGAAGATCACCGAACGGCGTTGGGACTGGGCGCTCTCCCGGATCCAGGTCAACAAGATCGGCAAAGAAGAGGCCCGTGCTGCTCGCCGACTACTCGCAGAGACCAAGCTCCATGGACACCAGTATGCGGTGGACGCTGTCTTGGCTGTCATCGCCCGCCGGTTGAAGGGTGATGTCACGATCTTCACCTCGGACGTGGAGGACCTGAAGCTGCTGGCCCCGGGCATCAGCATCCGGCGCGTGTGAGCGCCTGACCGGTGTGGGCCGGCGGCCGGCTCACACCGGTCAGCTCGGGAGGGCGTAGCGGCCGTCGTCGAGGGGGTCGACCAGGCCGTCGGCGACCAGGGCGTCCAGGGCGCGCTCGCGCTGGACGGGTTCGTCCCACACGCCGTCCAGGGCCGGCTTCTCCACCGGGCCGGGGGCGTCGCGCAGGACGGCCAGCAGGCGGCCGCGGACCTGCCGGTCGGTGCCCGCGTAGGTCTGGCCACGGCGCGGCGGGCCGTCGTGGGCGGGTTTTCCGGCCAGGCGCCAGGCGCACTTGTCGGCGATCGGGCAGTCGGCGCACGCGGGGGAGCGGGCCGTGCAGACCAGGGCGCCGAGCTCCATGATGGCCACCCCCCACCGGGCCGCGACATCGGGTTCGGGCGGGAGCAGCGATTCGGCGAGCCGCACCTCGGCCTTGCTCTGCGCCTTGGGCGGGTACTCGATGCCGGTGTCGGCACGCGCCAGGACCCGGCGGACGTTCGTGTCGAGGATGGCGTGCCGCTGCCCGAACGCGAAGCTCGCAACCGCCGCGGCCGTGTAGGGGCCGACGCCGGGCAGCGCCAGCAGGTCGGCGTGTGAGTCGGGCACCTGGCCGCCGTGGCGGTTCACGATCTCGCGGGCGCAGGCGTGCAGGTTGAGCGCCCGGCGCGGGTACCCGAGGCGGTTCCACATCCGGACGGCCTCACCCGACGGTTCGGCGGCGAGGTCGGCGGGGGTGGGCCAGCGCTCCATCCACGCCTCCCACGCGGGCCGTACCCGCACGACCGGCGTCTGCTGCAGCATGATCTCGCTGACCAGGATGGACCAAGGTGAGGCATCCGGGCGGCGCCATGGCAGATCGCGGGCGTTGGCCTGGTACCAGGTGAGAACGGTGGTGCTGTAGGGGTTGTCGAACATGCGCAATCAGTGGAGAGTTCGGCGGGTTGAGTAGGTGACACGCGGGGAAACCCGGAATACTACGCCCCATGGCGGCAAGTGCTGGGCATCCTGGACCTGTTAGTCCGGAAACGTATTGGAAGCGACGTGTGTTCGTCCTGGCGGGGCTCCTCCTCGTTGTGGCGCTGATCGCCTACGCGTGTTCCCGCCCCTCGTCCTCCGACGAGGACAGAGCGGCGGCGGGTACCGACGCCGACGCGTCACCGGAGGCGGCCTCGCCCAGTGTCTCACCCGAGCGGTCTCCCGGTACCGAGGAGAGCCCGAATCCCGACGGGGACGTGGATGCCGACACCGGCGACGGCGACGGTGAGGCCGGGGGCGCCGACGGCGGCGGCTCGGGCGGGGGTGCCGACACCGGCGCCGCAGGGTCGGCGGCCGGATCGGGGACCGGGTCGGGGTCCGGAGGCTCGGGCGGGTCGGGCCGGTCCGGCGCCAAGGAGTCGGTGCCGATGCCCACGAAGGCGAGCGACCCGTGCCGCCCGCAGGATGTCGTGGTCACCTTCGAAGTCGACAAGTCCGACTACGCCTGGGACGCCAAGCCCAAGATCAAGATCACCGCAGTGAACACCGGCGAGCAGGCCTGCACCGTGGACATGGGGCCGAAGAACATGGAGGTGCTGATCAGGTCCGGTGACGACCGGGTCTTCTCCACGGCCGACTGTGCCAAGGGCGACAAGGCCACGGTCAAGAAGGAGTTGGAGCGCGGAGTCCCCGAGACCCGCACGATCAGCTGGGACCGCAAGCGGTCCTGGAAGAACTGCCGTGACGCCGACGTCAACGCGCCCCGTCCCGGCACGTATGTGGCCGTGTTGGAAAGCGACTACGACGAGGGCGCCGAGCGCCAGGTGTTCCGCCTGAACTGACGGCGTCCGCACGCGTCCCCGTGGGTCGCCCGGCCCCGCCCGGTGCCGCACCGCTCCACTCGGTGCGGCGCCGGGCGGGGCCGCGTCATGCGGTGCCCTGGGACCGGCGCCGGGACGGCAGCGCCAGCCGCAGCCCCTCGGCGAGGTCGTCGATGCCGATGGTCTCGATGCCCTCGACCGGTTCCTCGCTGTGCCGGGGTACGACCGCCTGGGTGAAGCCGAGCCGCTGCGCCTCCATCAGCCGCCGCTGCACGCCGCTGACGGCCCGCACATCGCCGGCCAGACCCACCTCGCCGATGGCGATGAGCCCGCGCGGGAGCGCGACGTCCTTCACCGAACCGGCCGTGGCCAGCGCCAGCGCGAGGTCGACCGCGGGCTCGCCCAGTCGGACGCCGCCCACGGTGGATGAGAAGACGTCGGCGTTGGCGATGCGCACACCGGCCCGCCGCTCCAGGACGGCCATCACCATGTTGACCCGGCCGGTGTCCAGTCCGGAGGTGGCGCGGCGCGGGGCCGGCAGGTTGGAGTGCGAGACCAGTGCCTGCACCTCGGCGATGAGCGGACGGCGCCCCTCCAGGGTCACCGTGACACACGTGCCCGGCACCGGCTCGTTGCGCCGGGTGAGGAACAGGCCGCTGGGGTCGGGCAGGCCGATGATGCCGGAGTCGGTGAGCTCGAAGCAGCCGATCTCGTCGGTGGGGCCGTACCGGTTCTTCACCGCGCGCAGCATGCGCAGCTGCGAGTGGCGGTCGCCCTCGAACTGCAGGACGACGTCGACCAGGTGCTCCAGCAGCCGCGGCCCGGCGATGGACCCGTCCTTGGTCACGTGCCCGACCAGCACCGTGGCGATGCCGCGCTCCTTGGCCAGCCGGATCAGCGCACCGGTGACCTCGCGCACCTGGGTGACCCCGCCCGGAACTCCGGAGACCTCGGGCGAGATCATGGTCTGCACCGAGTCGACGATCAGCAGCCGCGGTGCCACCGCGTCGACATGGCTCACCACGGCGGCCACCGATGTCTCGGCCGCGAGGAACAGCTTGGACGAGAGCGCGCCGAGCCGCTCGGCGCGCAGCCGCACCTGCCCGGTCGACTCCTCGCCGGTCACGTACAGCACGGGACCGCTGTCGGCGGCCAGCGCGGCGACCTCCAGAAGCAGCGTGGACTTGCCGACACCGGGCTCACCGGCCAGCAGCATGACCCCGCCCGGGACCACGCCTCCGCCCAGCACCCGGTCCAGCTCGTCGAGCCCGGTGGGCGCGGCGTGTGCGGCCTCGACGTCGATCTCGGTGATGGGCAGGGCCGGGGACGAGACACGCGACGGCGCGATCACCTCCGTCGAGGCGGTACCGGCCTCGTCGACCGTGCCCCACGCCTGGCACTCGCCGCAGCGCCCGACCCACTTGAGGGTGGTCCAGCCGCACTCGGCACAACGGAACGTGGTCTTGGGAGCCTTGGCCATGCCAAGCACGCTAGCGCCCACCACCGACATCCCGCGCAGGTTGTCCACGGACTCGGGGGAAGGGCGCATCGTTCAGGGCACGCCTCAGTAGTCGCGCCACCAGAGGTTGATCGCGTAGTCGACCTCCAGGCCCGGGTGGGTGGCGATGACCTCGTCGGCGACGGCGGGGGTGAACTCGATGCGGACGACAGCCTCGAAGTCGGCGCGGTCCTCGAACAGCCAGCGGATGGTCAGCCGTTCGCGCTCGAAGCCCTGACGGGCCCAGAAGCGTTCGACGGCCACCGGGTCGTAGGAGGGGAGGAAGCGCCGGAACCAGGTGCCGAACGTGCTGCGGGTCGCATCGTTGTCGATGATGAACGCGACGCCGCCGCGCCGCATCACCCGGCGCAGTTCCGCCAGGCCCGGTTCGCAACCCGGACCGAAGAAGTACGCCCAGCGGGCGTGCGCGACGTCCGCGGAGGAGTCGGGGACGGGCAGCCGCTGGGCGAGTCCGGTGCGCACCGCGGCGTTCTCCACCCCCGCCACCCGGGCGCGCGCCGCGCTCGCCAGCCCGGCGTGCGGCTCCACCCCGGTCACCCGGGCCGCCCGCCGGGCGAACCGGGGGAGGTGGAAACCGGTGCCACACCCGATGTCGAGCACGTCGGCGCCGTCCATGCCGCGGATGCGGCCCATTGCGGCGTCGATGACACCATCGGGGTCGACCGCACGGTTCTCCAGCTCGTACACCCGGGGGCTGTTCCAGATGTTGGGGCTCGGGATCGCCCCCTCCAGCGCTGCGCTCACCCGTAGGACGATAGCGATCGGCGGCGGATCCGAGCCAATCGGAGGCCGCACCGCATACCCTTGTCAAGGTGAGCGCTATCCAGGTTCCAGACGCGCCCGTTGTGCTCTCGTCGGCGTCGGTCTACCCGGAGAAGACGCCGGTGGCCTTCGAGCTCGCCGCCAAGCTCGGCTACGACGGCGTTGAAGTTCTGGTGTCCACGGACCGGGTGAGCCAGGACATCGACATGCTCCGCCGCCTCTCCGACTACCACGGGGTGCCGATCCTCGCCGTCCACGCCCCCTGCCTGATCTTCACGCAGGCCGTCTGGGGCCGCGACCCGTGGGGCAAGCTCGTGCGCTCCAAGGAGATGGCCGAGAAGCTGGGGGCCAAGACCATCGTGGTGCACCCGGCGTTCCGCTGGCAGCGGGACTATGCCCGGGAGTTCGAGACCGGTATCGAGCGGATGCAGGAGGAGACCGACGTCGTCTTCGCGGTCGAGAACATGTACCCGGTGCACATGCGGGGCAAGGAGGCCGTGCCCTACGCGCCGAGCTGGAACCCGCTGGACCGCGACTACCCCGACGTCACCCTGGACCTCTCGCACACGGCCATGTCGCGCTCCGACGCGATGGACATGGCCAAGCAGCTGGGCGACCGGCTCTCCCACGTCCACCTCGCGGACGGCACGGGCAAGCAGAACTTCGACGAGCACCTGATCCCGGGACGCGGCACCCAGCCCTGCGCCGAACTGCTGGAACACCTGGCCACCACCGGCTACGAGGGTCAGCTCGTGCTGGAGGTGAACACCCGAAAGGCCGCCGACCGCGAAGCCCGCCAGCTGGAGCTGGCCGAGGCGCTGGCCTTCACGCGGCTGCACTTCGCAGCGGGGGTGCGGGGGTCGTCCCCCGGGGAGCACGGTGCAGCGGGGGTGCGGGGGTCGTCCCCCGGGGAGCACGGTGCAGCGGGGGTGCGGGGGTCGTCCCCAGGTTCCCCGGTATCCCGGGACGCGGAGGCGCCCCGCCCCCGCGACCGCCGCGAGCGCATCGCCCTGCAGCGTCGGGCCGAGCCCGCTCCACCGCGCCACTTCGTCGTGGACACCGACGGCACGGTCACGGACGAGACCTGACACCCTGGTCGCCATGGCGAGAACAGGACGACGGCCGGGCGCCACGCAGACCCGGGAGGAGATCCTGCGGGCGGCCCGCGAACAGTTCGCCGAGTTCGGCTACGACGGCGCCACGATCCGCGGCATCGCCCGGGCGGCAGGGGTCGACCCCGCACTCGTGCACCACTACTTCGGGGCGAAGGAGCAGGTGTTCGTCGCGGCGATGCGGCTGCCCTTCAACCCGGCCGAGAAGATCCCCGCGATCATCGCCGAACACAGGGACGACCCCGCCGAGGCGATCATCCGGTTCTTCCTCGGCGTCTGGGACGCCCCCGAGACCCGCGAACCGCTGCTGGCCCTGATCCGCTCCGCGGCCGGCCACGAAGACGCGGCGGCGGTCGTGCAGGGCTTCATGAACGATGTCATCGTGCACCGCATCGCCGAGGAGTTCGGCTTCGCGCCGCTGCGTGCGGCGATGATCGGATCCCAGCTGTTCGGCCTGGTCCTGATGCGCTACGTGGTGGGCGTCGAGGTGGTCCGCACAGCGGACGCCGAACAGATCGTCGCCATCTACGCCCCCGCCATCCGCGCCGTCATCGAGGGGGGCGATGCGTGACCGCCACTCGCAGTCCCCGCCCGGTGATCGGGAGCATCGGGAACCCGGGTTCGTCCCGCCCTGCCTGTTGAACGCGCATCCCTTCGCCTCCCCGAGGTGCCCTCGGTGGCTCCGGCCGGCGGACCCTCGGCCCGCCCACGGGCCGACCGGGCGCCGGAGGTTCGTCGCGGGGGCATCGTGCACCGGACCCGTTTCCCGGCGTCCGCGGCTGCGTGCCCTCGACAGGGATCGGGGCGTCGGGCGGCGTAGGCTCGAAAGACCCCCTGGTGTCGTGGTGTGGATGGAGGAGCGGCGGATGGTCTGGCGGAACGCTTTCCTGGCGGTCTCCGGGAACGAGCGGTTGCGGTCGTTCGTCTCGTCGTCGCGGGTGACGCGGGGGGTCATCGACCGGTTCGTCGCCGGGGAGAGCGCCGTCGACGCGGTGCGGGCGGCGGGGGAGCTCGCCGAACGCGGTATCTACTCCTCGGTCGACCTGCTGGGGGAGGACACCGCGCACCCTGCGCAGGCCGAGGAGATCACCCGCGGGTACCTGCGGCTGCTGGAGCGGCTCGACGACGCCGGGCTGTCCGGGTGGGCGGAGGTGTCCGTCAAGGCGACCGCCGTCGGCCTCGCGCTCGGGGCAGAGGGGGAGGCACTGGCCGCCGAGAACGTCGGGCGCATCTGCGCGGCCGCCGGCGACGTCGGGACCACCGTCACCGTCGATATGGAGGCGCCCGACACCGTCGACGCCACGCTGCGCATCGCCACCTCGCTCCGCGACCGGTTCCCCTGGCTGGGCTGCGTGCTGCAGTCGTACCTGTACCGCACCGACGCCGACACCGCCGCGCTGGCACTGCCCAAGGCCCGGATCCGGCTGTGCAAGGGTGCCTACGCTCCCGACCCCGTCACCGGATTCACCGCGCGGCGCGACGTGGACGCCTCCTACGTGCGCTCGCTGCGCCTGCTGATGGCGAGCGAGGCCTACCCCATGGTCGCGACGCACGACCCGCGGCTGATCGACATCGCCGGGACGCTCGCCCGCCGCTACGGCAAGGCGCCGGGCGACTTCGAGTACCAGATGCTCTACGGCGTGCGCCCCGACGAGCAGCGACGACTGGCCGACGAGGGCCACAAGGTACGCGTCTACATCCCCTATGGCGACAACTGGTACGGCTATCTGGCCCGCCGCCTCGCCGAGCGACCCGCCAACCTGATGTTCGCCGCGCGGTCGGCGGTGTCCAGGAAGTGAGAAAGGCGACGCGCGGGGCAGCCGAGCGCCGATACCGTTGAAAGCGTTCGAAAGGTGGAGTGAATGATCGCGATCATCGGTGCCGGGAAAATGGGCGAGGCCCTGCTCGCCGGGCTGCTGGGGACCGGGTACGACCCGGCCGACGTCCTCGTCGTGGAGCCGCGCGCGCCGCACGCCGCCCGGCTGCGGCAGCAGTACGGGGTGGAGACCGTGTCGCCGCGCGAGGCGGCGCAGCGCGCCGCGACGCTGCTGCTCGCGATCAAGCCGCAGGACATGGTCGACCTGCTCGACGACCTCGCCCCGCACCTGGGCGGCGGTCGGCGCCTGGTCATCTCCGTGGCGGCCGGGATCACCACCGCGGTGCTGGAGAAGCACCTGAGCGCCGACGTCGCCGTCGTCCGCGCCATGCCCAACACCCCCGCACTGGTGGGCAAGGGCATGACGGCGATCGCGGCGGGCACGCACACCACGCCCGAGCAGCTCGACCACGCCGAGCGGCTGCTGCGCTCGGTCGGCGAGGTGGTGCAGGTGCCCGAGAAGCACATGGACACGGTCACCGCGCTGTCCGGGAGCGGTCCGGCCTACTTCTACTTCATCGCCGAAACGATGGTCGAGGCGGGCGTCGCGATGGGCATGCCGCGTGACACCGCGCAGCGGCTCGTCGGGCAGACCATCGCCGGGGCGTCGGCCATGCTGAACGAGTCCGGGGAGCACCCGGTGGTCCTGCGCGAGGCGGTCACCTCGCCGGGCGGAACGACCGCCGCCGCGGTCCGGGAACTGGACCGCCACGGAGTGCGGACCGCGTTCGCCGACGCCATCGAGGCGGCGCGCGACCGCAGCCGCGCCCTGTCGGAGGGCTGAACCCCCGCCGGACGCTCTGGACGCATCCGTCTCCTCCGTCGATCTCGGTGCCGCGGGCCGGATACCGGCGGGCATCCGGTCGACGGCCCCGAGGGCGACGGAGGGGTGCGGGCGGGGGAATGACCCCGGTCGTCCATTGGTTTGTACCGGTTGACTACTGTGTTGTTCGGCACAGGCCGCGATGTCGGGACCGCTGGGAGGGCGCATGGGCTGTTCGCTTCACCTGGCCTGGGATGATGGGTTGACCGCCTACAACTTCGGGCCGGAGCATCCGCTCGCGCCCGTCCGGGTGGAGCTGACCATGGCCCTCAGCCGTGAGCTGGGCGTCTTCGACGCGCCCGGGGTGTCGTTCATCGGCGCGGAGCCGGCCTCGGACGACCTGCTCAAGCTCATCCACGATCCCGGCTACATCGAAGCGGTGAAGCGCGCCGGGGACACGCTCGTCGGGGACGAGCAGTACTGCCTCGGCACCCCCGACAACCCCGTCTTCCCGCAGATGCACGAGGCCGCCGCCCTCGTGGGCGGGGCGTCCGTCGCCGCCGCCCGCGCGGTGTGGAGCGGCGAGACCGAGCACGCCGCCAACATCGCGGGCGGGCTGCACCACGCCATGCCCAAGCACGCCTGGGGCTTCTGCGTCTACAACGACGCCGCCCTGGCCATCGCCTGGCTGCTCGAACAGGGCGCCAAGCGCGTCGCCTACGTCGACGTGGACGTGCACCACGGTGACGGCGTGCAGGCCATGTTCTACGACGATCCGCGCGTGCTGACGATCAGCCTGCACGAGTCGCCGCTGACCCTCTTCCCCGGCACCGGCCGCCCCACCGAGGTCGGCGGCCCCAGTGCCGAGGGCTACTCCGTCAACGTCGCCCTGCCGGCCGGGACCGATGACACCCGCTGGCTGCGCGCCTTCGAGGCCACCGTCCCGCCGCTGCTGCGCGAGTTCCAGCCGGAGGTGCTGGTCACCCAGCAGGGTGCCGACACCCACCTGCTGGACCCGCTGGCCAACCTCACGCTGAGCCTCGACGGCCAGCGTCGGATCTACTCCGCCATGCACAAACTGGCCAAGGAGACCGCGGGCGGGCGCTGGGTGGTCCTCGGCGGTGGCGGGTATGAGCTGGTGCAGGTCGTGCCGCGCGCGTGGACGCACCTGCTGGCCGAGGTCGCGGGGGTCGAGATCGACCCCGGCATCGAGACACCGGAGGCCTGGCGGGGTTTCGTCCGCGAGCGCACCGGCGAGGCCCCTCCGCTGTACATGACGGACGGGCGCGCCCCCCGGTTCACCCCCTTCGACGAGGGCTTCGACCCGGATGACCCGGTCGACCAGGCGATCCAGGAGACGCGGAAGGCGGTCTTCCCCAGCCACGGGATCGATCCGAGCCTGTGAGCGCGGCCACGACTCCCGGGTCCGATTCGCCCACCGCAGCGGTGGGTGAAGTTGAATGCGGGGCGGACAGGGTATGACGACGCGTGCTGCCCGTCCCCGGGCGGATCGGGATCGGCCGCGCCGTGGGGAATGGAGCGGGACCCGCCGCTGCGCGTGGCGCGTGCGGCGGGTCGTCGGCCGGGAACGAGCCGGATCGACGGGTCCGGCAGTGGGAGGGGGATCTTTTGGTGGCGCCGCCTTCGCGTGCAGAACTCATCCAGCACTTGGTGCGCACCGGTATCGCCGGGCACGTGGACACACCCCGGCAGAGCAACCTCAGGCACTACCGGCGGCTGTGCCACAAGGACCCCTACTACCAGTTCGGCCTCACCTTCGCCCATGAGTGGTCGTTCTCGGAGGTTCTGGCCCTGATGGTGAAGCGCTGCGGGGTGGTGGCCGACGAGTCGCACCAGTGGGGGATCGACACCATCGACCCCGATCTGACCGTGGACGCGCTGGAGGCCGTGGGCGACCGCCTCGCCGAGGCGGCGCGCTACCGGGAGCGGGTCATGTTCGCGACCGGCCACCCGCGCAATCTGCTGGAGACCTACCAGCTGTGGAAGAGCGAGCTGGAGAAGCGCGGTTGCGAGGTCGTCACCGCGGCGGGCGGATACTCCTATGAGGTGACGACCGAACAGCCGCCCCACCGCCGCATCCTGGTGTGGCGCGACGGGGTCGGACTGGTGATGGACGGTGAGGCACCGCGGCACAGCCACCATCCCTTCGGAATGCGGGCAGCCCTGAACTCCCTTACTGAGCGGGGCGAAGAGTGGCCGCAGGTGGTCATCGCCGATCATGGTTTCGCGGGTGCCGCCGGCGAAGCGGGTATCCCCACCATCGGGTTCGCGGACTGTAACGATCCGGCGCTCTTCCTCGCCGAACACGAGGGAAAACTCCTCACCACGGTCCCCTTGGACGACGGATACTCCACCGACGACTACCGCCCGCTGTCCGACTACGTCCTGCACAGGGCGGGGTTCAGGTGACAGGGGAGCCGTTTATACCCATCCGCTAAACCTCACGCGACCCCCAGCCCTCATGTAGCTGCAGAGACAGCAAAACCGGCCTTTCAAAGCCGTGCACGCGGATCTACCCTGAAACCGGACGTGTCAGCAGTTACCGAACGGCACGCCGGCGCGGCGATGGGGCGTAGCGGCCGGGAGCCATCCCCTCACTGCCGTACGGGGTCATCGCGTCGGCAGACAGAAGCAGTGACACCTACGCGCACGTCCGGAAGCGAGGGCGTTGCAGAACATGAACGGGAGTAAGGCACCTCTGGAAGAGGTCAGGTTCCTCACCGTGGCCGAGGTCGCCACGATCATGCGTGTCTCCAAGATGACCGTCTACCGAATGGTCCACTCCGGTGTGCTTCCCGCGATCCGTGTGGGCCGCTCGTACCGAGTGCCGGAACGCGCTGTCCACGACTACCTCCGCGAAGCGTTCGTCGAGGCCGGTTGAGCAAGCGGCGTGTCACCCATGGGGGCGGTGCAGCCCCGCCCATCGCCCCTAGGGTGGGCCGCGGTACACCACGATCGCATTTCTGTGTGAGCCGACCACCGACGGCTCCGGCGCGGGCCTGATACGGGCCCGTCACCGGTACGGCCCGGTCCGACCCACACCCGGCGCGGGTGTGGCGTGAGACCGAGGTCGGCGGCCGGCGGAGAAGCGGACAACAGGGGCATCGAAGCAGGCGCCGACGCATCTACTACACTTTGTCGTTGTTGACGTCGTGCCCGCCTTCACCTCCCGTTTCCGAGGTCCCACCGATGCCCTGTAACCGAACCGGCGCTCGCCTGCGCCCGGCCCTCCTGAGTGCCGCAGCCGCGCTCGCGGCCCTGACGGCGCTGGCCGGATGCGCCGGAGGCGGGACCGCCGAGACCGGGAGCTCCGACAACCGCTACATCGCCGGGGACGGCTCCAGCACCTCCTATGAGCCCGACGAGCGCAAGGACGCGCCCGAGGTCGGCGGCGAGAGCCTCGACGGCGACGCCATCGCGCTGGCCGACTACCGGGGCGACATCGTCGTGGTGAACTTCTGGGCGAGCTGGTGCGGGCCGTGCCGGTCCGAGACCCCGGTCCTGGAGGAGGTCCACAGCGAGTTCGCCGACGACGGGGTGGAATTCCTCGGCGTCAACATCAAGGACGACAAGACCGCAGCCAAGGCCTTCGAGCAGAGCCAGGGGGTCGGCTACCCGAGCATCTACGACCAGCCCGGCGAGGTCGTCCAGGCGTTCCGCGAGACCGTTCCGCCCAAGGCGATCCCCAGCACGCTGGTCATCGACCGCGAGGGGCGCATCGCCGCGCGCGTCATCGGTGAGACCGACTACCGGCAGCTCAAGGGACTCGTCGAGACCGTCGTCGCCGAGAGTGGCGGGGACGGCGGAGACAGCGGGGACGCTGGTACGGGATGATCGCCGAGACCATCCTGCAGGGCTCCCTGCTGTTCGCCATCCCGCTCGCCGTCGCCGCGGGGCTCGTGTCCTTCCTCTCACCGTGCATCCTGCCGCTGGTCCCCGGCTACCTCTCCTACGTCACCGGGATGAGCGGCGCCGACATGGCGGCTGCCCGCCGCGCGCGCCGTGCCGCCGAGCAGGACGGCGCGCAGACCAGCGGAGAGGGGCACTGCGGAGGCGGCGCGGCCGCCGACGGTACCCGTCATGGCGCTGCTCCCGGCTCCGCGACCGGCACCGCCACCGTGCCGAGCGTCGATGAGGAGCTGGAGTCGCGCCGCTGGACCATGCTCGCCGGCAGCATCCTCTTCATCGCCGGGTTCAGCGTCGTGTTCGTGTCCGTGGGCGCGTTCGTGGGGAGCGTCGGCGGGCTGCTGCTCGACTACGCCGACCCCATCACCCGGGTCCTGGGCGTCCTGACGATCCTGCTCGGGCTCGCGTTCATGGGCGTGATCCCCGGCCTCAACCGGGACATCCGCTTCACCCGGCTGCCCAAGGCCGGTCTGGCCGGAGCCCCGCTGCTCGGCGTGCTCTTCGGCCTCGGCTGGACCCCGTGTATCGGCCCGACCCTCGCCGCCGTGCAGACCCTCGCCTTCACCGAGGGCAGCGCGGGCCGCGGGGCCCTGCTGTCACTCGCCTACTGCGTGGGGCTGGGCCTGCCGTTCATCGGCGCGTCCCTGCTCTACCGCCGCGCCCTGAGCACCTTCGACTGGATCAAGCGCCACCACCGGGTCGTGACGGCCGCGGGCGGGCTGATGCTGGTGCTCGTCGGCCTGCTCCTGGTCAGCGGCGTCTGGACCGACATCACAGCCATCATGCAGGGCTGGACCCAAGGCTTTACTACGGTGATTTGAGAAGTGACCTCAGTGACGACCGGCGAACCCGGTGGAACCAAGGACTCCGATGGGACGGGTGCCGTCGGGGCCGCAGACGGTGAGGCGACGCCCCCCGCCCCGACGCCGGGCGGCCGCGACGACGTCGCCGTCCCCCGGCTGTCCGCGCTCGGTTGGGCGCGTTGGGCCTGGCGCATCCTCACGTCGATGCGAACCGCGCTCATCCTGCTCTTCCTGCTGGCCATCGGCGCCATCCCCGGCTCCGTGCTGCCGCAGCGCGAGGTCAGCGTCGACCAGGTGACCAACTACTACCTGGACAACCCCGACATCTCGCCGTGGTTGGACCGGTTCTATCTCTTCGACGTGTACTCCTCGCCCTGGTACGCGGCGATCTACCTGCTTCTGTTCGTGTCACTGACCGGGTGCGTGCTGCCCCGGGCCATGGCGCACTACCGCGCGATGCGGGCCCGCCCGCCCAAGACGCCGCGCAACCTTGAGCGGATGCCCTACTCCGCGCGCTTCACGACCGACGCCGCGCCCGACGAGGTGCTGAAGCAGGCGCGCACCGTGCTCAAGGGGTACCGGACGGAGACCGACGCCGAGTCCGGACCCGGGGCCGACGCCACGGGAACCCCCGGTGGCGGCTCCGTTGCCGCGGAAAGGGGCTACCTGCGGGAGAGCGGAAACGTCGTCTTCCACCTCGCGCTGCTGGCCATCCTCCTCGCGGTCGCCGCCGGGTCCTTCTTCGGCTACCGCGGCAACATGCTCGTGGTCGAGGGCACCGGCTTCGCCAACGGTGTGCCCTCCTACGACGCGTTCTACCCGGGCCACCTCGTGGACGCCGAGGACCTGCAGCCGTTCTCGTTCACCGTGGACGAGTTCCGGGCCAGCTTCATCGAGGACGGCAACCTCAGCGGCCAGGCCGAGTCCTACGTCGCCGACCTCACCTACAAGGAGGCGCCCGACGCCCCCGAGGAGAAGCACCGACTGGAGGTCAACAAGCCGCTGTCGGTGGACGGCGCCCAGGTGTACCTGCTGGGCCACGGTTACGCGCCGGAGTTCCAGGTGACCAACTCCGACGGCGACGTCGTGTTCGACCAGGCCGTTCCGTTCCTCTTCCGGGACACGTTCAGCTTCACCTCCGACGGTGTCGTCAAGGTCCCGGACACCGGTGACGAGGACCAGCTGGGCTTCAGCGCGGTCTTCTATCCGTCGGAGGCGCAGAACTCCGAGGGCGAGCTGATCTCCGACTTCCCCGACGCGCGCAACCCCGTCGTCACCCTCCAGGCGTTCAAGGGCGACCTCGGCATGCGCAGCCCGCAGTCGGTCTACCAGCTCTACACGGAGGACATGGAGGAGATCGGCGACTCGCCCGAGCTGCGGCCGGGCGACACCTGGGAGCTGCCGGACGGCTCTGGGACGATCACCTTCAAGGGCTACCGCGACTACCTGAGCATGCAGGTGAACAGCGACCCGGCGCGGATCCCCGCGCTGCTGGCGTCGACACTGGCGGTGCTCGGGCTGCTGGCCACACTGTTCGTCCGCCCACGCCGCGCCTGGGTGCGTGCGAAGCGGGGCGACGACGGGCGTACCGTGGTCGAGGTCGCCGGGCTCAGCAAGACCGACGCCGCGTGGGCGACCGCGGAGTTCCACCGGATCGCCACGGGACTCAGGGACCGACTGCGGGATGCGCCCGCATCCACACCCACAACCGCCAAACATGACGCAGGGACGAAGGAGTAACCGGTGATGCAGATGCTCGCCGCTGAGACGGCGGTGAACCAGAATCTGGCATCGATCAGCGACAACCTGATCCTGGCCATGATCGTGTTGTACTCGATCGCCCTGTTCCTGTTCGTGGTCGAGGCCGCCTACGGGCGCCGCGAGACCCTGCGCGGCAACCGGCTCGTGCCCGTTCACGCGAGTGCGGGCGCCGATGGCCGGTCGGCCCCGCACGACCTCGACGACGACATGACGGTCAATGTGCGCGACGAGGAACCCGCGGCCACGGCCTCCCAGCACTTCCTGGGCAAGGTGGCGCTGGCCGTCACCACCGCCGGGTTCCTGGTCAACCTCGCCCAGATCGTGGCCCGCGGGCTGGCGGCCGATCGCTGGCCGTGGGGCAACATGTTCGAGTTCGTCGTCGCGATCAGCCTGTGCGCGGTGGCCGCGTTCCTGTTCGCCGCGGTCCGCTACCAGGCGCGCTACCTGGGGATGTTCGTTCTGATCCCGGTGGTGCTGCTGCTCGGTATCGGCGTGAAGTGGCTCTACACGGAGGCCGGTCCGCTGATCCCGGCGCTGGACTCCTACTGGATCCCGATCCACGTGTCGGCGCTGATCCTGGCCACCGGCGGGTTCATGGTCTCGGGTGCGGCGGCCATCACCTACCTGGTGGCGAACCGCACCGAGCTGAAGCGCGCCGCGGGCGAGAAGGTCGCCGGCATCGCCGGCCGACTGCCCAGCTCCGAACTGCTCGACAGGGTGTCGCACCGGTTCATCCTGTTCGCGTTCCCGCTGTGGACGTTCGGCGTCATCGCCGGCGCCATCTGGGCCGACGAGGCGTGGGGCCGCTACTGGGGCTGGGACCCCAAGGAGGTCTGGTCCTTCATCACCTGGGTCGTGTACGCCGCCTACCTGCACGCGCGGGCGACGGCCGGGTGGCGCGGCTCCAAGGCCACCTGGATCGGCCTGATCGGCTTCGCGTGCCTGCTGTTCAACTTCTTCGGTGTCAACTACATGTTCAGCGGCCTGCACAGCTACGCGTGACGGTAGGCCGGACAGTCGGCACCGACCGGACGACGAAAGTGTGGGGCCCACCCGGATGCCGGGTGGGCCCCACACGCACGTGCGACGTCTCAGTCCTCGGGGTTGATCCGCTTGTTCAGGCGGCGCAGGAACTCCGGGTCGTCGTCCGGGCCGAGCGGATGGGATCGCCCGGACGGTGGCTGCGGGTCGGATGGGTCCATGTGCTCGGTCGACGCGGGATGGGGCCCGGTCGACGTGGCGCTCGCGGTCGCCGCCTGGGGGCGTCCGAGAAAGAGCCAGAGCAGGGCACCGACCGGAACGAAGAGCGCGATGATGACCAGCCAGAGGAGTTTGGGCAGGTTACGTGCCTCATCCGCAGGGCAGGTGAGCGCGTCGAAGAACGCGTACACCCAGAGCACGATCGAGATGAGCGTGATCAGACCAGCGAGCCACACCATGGTGAAAGCCTATCTTCGATCCACCCCACCTGCATGGGGAGACGCTGACTCGGTGGTCGAGGGGGAGATCCAACTCGCCGTTCTCCGCGTGACGGGCTGGGGATGAGGTCTCGGAGCTCGTCAGGTGGTCGTCTCTGTGGGCTCCCCGTGCAGCAACGCGCGGACTTCGGACTCACGGAACCGGCGGTGTCCGCCGGGTGTTCGGATACTGCTGATCCGGCCTGAGGCAGCCCAGCGGGTCACCGTCTTGGGGTCGACCCGGAAGAGCGAGGCCACCTCTCCGGGGGTCAGCAAGCGTTCGCTTCCTCTTTCCACCTTCACAATCCCCCTTCGGGCCCGCCGTCGATGTCTGGGGGAGGCGGGCGTTTGATCCCCTAGTCTGCACGAGTTAGTCCGTTTCCTCCCTAGTTTTCGTAAAGATTGAGTGGAACAGGGGGCGAGTGCGCGATATGTGATCGGAACGTAACCTTTATTCCTGCCTGTCGGTTTCGATACGTCCGATGATCCGCGTTCTTTATGGGGCTGGTCGTGCTCCGGCGCCCACGCGGGGTCGATGACGGACCCCATGGACCTGCCCTTACCCTGGTGAGGTAGGGGATGCTCCGGTGGGCATGCCGAGGAGGCATGGGGCCGGTGCCGAAGCCGCCGACGTCACCGCGCCGGTGATTTCTCCCACAAGACCAATCTATTCCGATCTTCACCCGTTGTGAGGCAGTTTTCGTGCGTAGCGTCCTCGTCTACACCGCGTCCCGGCTCCTCCTCTTCGCGGTCGCGCTCGGTGTGCTGTATCTCCTGGGCGCCCGTGATTTCCTCGCTCTGGCGCTGGCCTTCCTGATCAGCGGACTGGTGAGCTACGTCCTGCTGTCCCAGCAGCGCGACGCCATGTCCACCGTCGTCGCCGACGGCCTCGCCAAGATGCGCGGCATGGGTGACCGCCTCGAAGAGGGCGCGTCCAAGGAAGACGCCGCCCAGCGTGCGGCGGCCGCTGCGGCGACCGAGTCGGCCGAGCCCGCCGCCGACGCGAGCGCCGACACCAAAGCGGACGACGCCACGTCGGCCACCACCGCCGCCGACCGCACCCACTGACGCACCCACAGCGTCGTCAGCCCCCGTTGATCTCGGCGAGGTGCACCGAGGCCCGCGGGCCTCGGTGCACCTCGCCGAGATCAACGGACACACGTGAAGGCCGCCCGGCCCTGCCCCCTCCGCAGGACCGGGCGGCCGCTTTGCGCGCACCTCAGCGCAGCGTGCCCCAGGGGTCGTCGGGTATAAGCCCGTCGAGCCCGAAGGTCCGCCGCACGGTGTGCACGGCGAGGTTCTCCGCGGTGGCACCGCACACGGCCCGCCGCTGCCGCTGGACCCTGACAGCGGCGACGAACTCGGCCAGCCGCCGCGTTTCGGTCTCGGCGCCGCTCAGGCGGGGGATGACCTGCCGCACGTGGTAGCAGAACGCCCCGGCGGGTTCGTGGAAGAGCGTGACCGTGAAGGAGTTGGCCCGCCGCTTGAGCGCGCTGCACAGAGGGAAGCGCTCGCGGTGGACGCACCGGTGCCGGGTGCCGTCATCGCACACGACCTCGGCGGTCGAACAGGGTGTCCGGACCGCCCGCAAGGAGCTGACCGAGGCGGTGGACCAGGCCCTCGCCGCGGATGGGGCCAGCACGAGGGCCTGGCCACGTGCCGTACGCCGATCGACCAGCCCCGCCTGGCACGAACGCGTAACGGAGCTTGAATCGAAGGCACGGTCCATTGCGATGGCGGCCCCCATGCTCGTACCTGGGCTGCTCCAGGTGCCTGACTACGCGCGTCACATCTTCAAGCAGGGGCGCCCCGGGGAATCGGCAGAAGTGATCGAAGGCCTCGTGCGCGTCCGTACAGAGCGACTGACCGAGCTGACCAGGGATGATCCCCCGATCCTGTCGATAGTTGCCTACGAGTCGGCTATTCGTCGGCCAGTGGGAGGTCCGGCAGTACACCAAGCACAGGTCCGACATCTCGTGGACCTGGCCGAGGGTGGGCCGATTACGATCGGCATCATTTCGGACGGGTCGCGGTGTGCAGCGCTCTCCAGCGGGTCGTTCCGGTTCCTAGAGCTCCGCGATCAGGGCACCGTGCTTCGGGTGGATCACAGTGCCGGGTCCCCCGTGATCGACGCCGAGGTGGAGGTCCGACGCCATGAGGCCTTGTTTCGTTCCGCCCTTGTGGGGGCGGACACCCCCGAGAAGTCAGTGGAGATGCTGAGAACGATGATCGAGGGCGACCGGGAGAAGTCCTCCTACTCGGGAGCACAGTTTGAGTGCGTCGAGGTCAGGGGAGCCTTGAACAACGTGGATGTCCGCGACTCCAAGGACCCTTCCCTCGGGCACCTCGCCTTCACCGGCAACGAGTGGTGTGCCGTCCTCACCGACGTCAAGGCCGGCCGACTCTGAGCCTTAGAGCGAAGACGGCCCCCCGACACCGGGGCCCTCTTTCTTCGTTGATCTCGGGGATACTGGGGTAAAAATCGACGCTGATACCCCAATATCTACGAGCTCAACGAAGAAAGAGGGTTGGAAATCGCTTTCCCCGCCGCGGCCCCTCTCAGCGGAGGGGGAACATGCCGATGCGGTCGCGTTTGTAGCCGGCGAGGCGTTCGGTGTCGCTGCCGATGAAGAGGCCGGTGGGGGTGGCGGTCAGGGCCTCGGCTCCGTGGCCGCGTTGGCGGCCGGGGTTCCAGGGGAGGGACGCGCCGGTTCTGGGGTCGAGGGCGGCGACGCCCTCGCGGTGGACGGCGCCCGGGCCGGCGTTGAGGTGGCCGCGGGGGTTGTCCATCCACCGCTGGTGGCCGCCCACGTAGACGGCGGGGCCGGTCGCGGCGACCGAGTAGAGGGAGTCGCCGCCCGTGTGGTTGACCCAGGTGTACCGGGCGTTGGGGATGTCGCCCGTCTCCCAGCGGGCCGCGGTCTTGCACAGCCCCGGTTTCAGGTACGGGCCGCCGGCCGTGACGATCACGAAGTAGGAGCCGTCCGGGGCGAAGTCGATCTGGCGGATGTAGGTGTGGATCCGGTTGTAGTCGCACGGTGCGCTGTAGGCCTCCGTGGACCAGCGGCTGAGCCGGGCCGGCTCGACGCCGGTGTCGACCATGGCGACCTGGTAGCGCCGCTGCCCGAGCACCCGGGTGAAGGTGCCGCCGACCACCAGTCGGGTGCCGCCCGGGCTGAGGGCCAGCTCCTGGACGCGCAGCGACCCGCGGCGGGAGTTGCTCAGCCGCATGTCGAAGCCGGTGTCGACCTCCCCCGTGTAGGCGTCGAGCAGGGCCAGGGCGGCGCGGGAGACGCCGTTGACGGAGTGGAAGGTGCCGCCGATGTAGAGCTCGTCGTCGTAGGAGGCCAGCCGGTAGACCGAGCCGTTGCCCAGGCTCGCGCTGAACCCGTCGACCGGCCGTCCGGTGAAGACGGACAGGCGGGCCACCCCGCGGCGGCCGTCGCCGTCGATCCCGGTGAAGGATCCGCCGACGTAGACGGTGTCGCCGGGACCGGCCGCCAGGGAGCGGACCGTCCCCTTGACCCGCGGGGCGAAGTCGGGGCGAATCCGTCCGGTTCCGTAGTCGAACGCGAAGATGTTCTCGCGGGTGTGGGTCCGCTGCCGTCGCGGGTCGGTGACCCTGGTGAAGTCGCCGCCCACGACGACCACGTCGCCGACCTGCGCGATCGTCTTGACGCTGCCGTCCAGGACGTGCGGCGTCCAGGACACGGGCCGTTCGCCGACGACCCGCGTGTGCGGGGTCGCCGCGGGGGCGGCGTCGGCGGGCCCCGCGGTCAGCGCCGAGGCGAGGAGGGTGAGCGTGCTCAGCGCCGCGGTCAGCATCGGGCGGCTGTGCCGGGGGCGCCCCGCAAGGCCGCGGTGTCCCCGGTGTTCGCGGTGTTTCTTCAGTCCCACGGGCGGTGTTCTCCGGTCTCGTCGGGCGGAACCACGAGACCACTGTGCGGGGGGACCGCCGGTTCACCGAGGTGCGACTCCGGGTGATTGCTGTTCGCTTACCGTAACCATTCCTGCCTTCGATGCCGGAGGCGTGCGGCGGCACGCTGTGCGAACCGGGTCCGATCGGGCCGGGGGCCGCCGTAATCTGGTGGGCATGACCCGCGCCGAACTCGACAAGCAGCCGTCCGACGTCGCCACGATGTTCGACGGCATCGCCAGCCGCTACGACCTGGTGAACGACGTCATCTCGCTCGGACAGGACCGCGTCTGGCGGCGCGCCGTGGTGAAGGCGGTCGAGGCCTACAGCGGTGAGCTCGTCCTCGACCTGGCCGCCGGGACCGGGACCTCCGCCGAGTCGTTCGTGTCGAAGGGGGCGCGGGTCATCGCCTGCGACTTCTCCCAGGGCATGCTGCGGGTCGGCGCCGAGCGCCGGGGCGGGGCCTCGCGCGGCGGGGTGACCTTCGTGGCCGGGGACGCGCTGCGGCTCCCGTTCGCCGACGAGACCTTCGATGCCGTGACGATCTCCTTCGGGCTGCGCAACGTCAACGACGTCGACCAGGCGCTGAGCGAGCTGCGCCGGGTCACCAAGGTCGGCGGCCGAATGGTCATCTGCGAATTCAGCCATATCCCGGTCGAATTGGTCGACCGGTTCTATTCCACCTATCTCATGGCCGCGCTGCCGAAGATCGCCAAGTGCTTCACCTCGAACGCCGAGGCCTACGAGTACCTCTCCGAGTCGATCATGCACTGGCCGGACCAGGCCGCGATGGCCGCGCGGCTGCAGCGCGCCGGGTGGTCCCGGGTGGCGTGGCGCAACCTCACCATGGGCGTCGTCGCACTTCACCGCGGGGTGCGCGAGTCCTGACGGCCGACGCGGCCCCCGGGCGGCGGCGCCCGACGCCGGGCCGCGAACGGTTTTCCGACAAAGACCCTGAAGCAATGCGCTTCAGGGTCTTTTTGGTATGGACGGCTCTTTGGTGATTTTGGGCGACAAACCGGGCGTGTTTCACTTCATGCACGCAGGTCACAGGCAAGATGGCGCTTTTGTCATGATTCGTGAGTCATCAAGAAGAAGGTCATCTGGGACTCGCCTTGGGGGCGTCGATGGGTCTAGACTCTGGACCGAGGCCTTGTGAAGTCCTTCACAAGCTAACGAGTCATTGGTAACAGCGCATGTAGACGTAGGACACATCCGCGAATGAAGCGCCGCCCCGCAGGCGCACCCCCGCAGAGCGGCACACCGCTCGACACGTACGTCAAGGACCGAACTCGTGAGCGAGACAGCAGCCACCCCACTGTCCGTCCGGGGCCACCCCGCGATCGAGGCCGACGTGATCGTCGTCGGCGCCGGACCCGCCGGCTCCACGACGGCTTACCACCTGGCCCAGGCCGGGCTCGACGTCCTCCTGTTGGAGAAGACCTCCTTCCCGCGTGAGAAGGTCTGCGGCGACGGACTGACCCCGCGCGCCGTCAAGCAGCTGGCAGCCATGGGTATCTCCTTCGACGACAAGGGGTGGATCCGCAATCGCGGCCTGCGCATCATCGGTGGCGGCGTCCGGCTCGAACTCCCCTGGCCGGAGCTCGCGGAGTACCCCTCCTTCGGCCTGGTCCGCACCCGCTACGACTTCGACCGCATCCTCGCCGACCAGGCGGTCGCGGCCGGCGCGCGGCTGTGCGAGAACACCACCGTCACCGGACCGCTTCTCGACGAGCGCACCGGCCGCGTCGCCGGCGTCCGCGCCAAGGGCCCCGACCGCGAGCCGCTCACCTACCGCGCGCCGCTCGTCATCGCCGCCGACGGCAACTCCTCGCGGCTCGCCGTGTCCATGGGCGTCCGCAAGCGCGACGACCGCCCCATGGGTGTGGCCGTGCGCACCTACTTCACCAGCCACCGCCACGACGACGACTACCTGGAGTCCTGGCTGGAGCTGTGGGACTCAAGCGGCGGCAAGGACGTACTACTCCCGGGCTACGGCTGGATCTTCGGCGTCGGAGACGGCACCAGCAACGTCGGCCTGGGCATCCTCGACTCCTCGGCCGGGTTCCGCGACATCGACTACCGCAAGCTGCTGCGCCGCTGGACCGCGAGCATGCCCGAGGAGTGGGGCTTCACCGAGGAACGGCAGTGCGGTCCCATCCGCGGCGCCGCCCTGCCCATGGGGTTCAACCGCACCCCCCACTACGCGCGCGGGCTGATGCTCGTCGGCGACGCCGGGGGCATGGTCAACCCCTTCAACGGCGAGGGCATCGCCTACGCCATGGAGGCCGGACACATCGCCGCCGACGTCGTGGTGCAGGCGCTCAGCCGCCCCACCGTCCAGACGCGCGAACGCACCCTGCACCGCTACCCGCAGATCCTCTCCGACACCTACGGCGGCTACTACACGCTCGGCCGCTACTTCGTGAAGATGATCGGCAATCCGGACTTCATGCGGCTGGCGACCAAGCACGGCCTCCCCCAGCGCACCCTCATGAAATTCATGCTGAAGATGCTGGCCAATCTCACCGAGCCCAGCCGGGGGGACGCGATGGACCGCGTGATCAACGGGATATCCAAGATGGCGCCCGCGGCGTAGCGCAGGGAACCGGCACAGGACGCGAAGCCATGGCGAGCGCACACCACCGCCCGACCCCGCTCGTGAACACGATCACAAGCGGGTCCGCCGCCATGCCGTCCGCACACCCGACCCGCACACCCGCGCACTCCATGGGCATGAAGGGGAACGGCTGGTAATGGAGCTGTACACACCCGTATTCGTTCTCGGTGCGATCGGCGCCGCGTTCGTCGTGGTCTCGATGGTCGTCGGCGCCGTCGTCGGGCCGAAGCGGTACAACCGCGCCAAGCTGCAGGCCTACGAGTGCGGCATCGAGCCCACGCCGCAGCCGGCCGGCGGCGGCCGCTTCACCGTGAAGTACTACTTGACGGCGATGCTCTTCATCGTCTTCGACATCGAGATCATCTTCCTCATCCCCTGGGCGGTCCACTTCGACGCCCTCGGTGTCTTCGGTGTCATCGCGGTCCTGCTCTTCCTGGTCAACGTGTCGATCGCCTATGCCTACGAGTGGAAGCGCGGAGGCCTGGAATGGGAGTGATCCGCGCCGGAACGGCACCCGGGACCCCGCTCGGACCGCGCACGCACGCACCTGCGGCCGACGACCGACGGCCCGGCCACGCCAACGACTCCAGCAGTTCCAGCAACTCCAGCAACTCCAGCAACGGGAAGGGGGGTTCGCCGGATGGGGCTTGAAGAGAAGCTGCCGAGCGGCGTCATGCTGACGACCGTCGAACAGGTCGCCGGGTTCGTCCGCAAGACCTCGATGTGGCCCGCGACGTTCGGCCTGGCCTGCTGCGCCATCGAGATGATGTCGGTCGGCGGCCCGCACTACGACCTCGCCAGGTTCGGCATGGAGAAGTTCGGGGCGACCCCGCGCCAGGCCGACCTGATGATCGTGGCGGGGCGCGTGAGCCAGAAGATGGCCCCCGTCCTCCGGCAGATCTACGACCAGATGCCCGAACCCAAGTGGGTCATCGCCATGGGCGTCTGCGCCTCCAGCGGCGGCATGTTCAACAACTACGCCGTCGTCCAGGGCGTCGACCACATCGTCCCCGTCGACATCTACCTGCCCGGCTGCCCGCCGCGCCCGGAGATGCTCCTCGACGCCGTGCTCAAGCTGCACGACAAGGTCCAGAACACCAAGCTCGGCGCGCACCGCCGCCAGGAGATCGAGGAAGAGGAGGCGCGCCGGATGCGCCGCTCCCTCCCGCTGATCGAGCGCCCCGAGGAGGTGACGCGATGACGGACGACGCGACCGCCGCTCCCGGAGGCGACGACGGCGAGGAGAACCTGCCCGCCAAGGCCGGGGAGGACCGCCTCGCCTCGCCCATCGCCCGCCGGGGCATGTTCGGCACCCGCACCACCGGAGACACCTCCGGCTACGGCGGACTGCTGGTGCGCCGACCGGCCGTCCCCGACGCCGTGCGGCCCTACACCGACCCGGACGACCCGCGCACCGCCGACTTCGACACGGTCGCCGACGCCCTGGAGAGCGCCCTCGCCGACGCCCCCGTCTCCTACGCCGATGCGGTGGAGCGGGTCGCCGTCGACCACGGCGAGATCACCTTCCAGGTGCGCCGCGAAGCGCTGCCCGAGGTGATGCGGAGACTGCGCGACGACCCGCGGCTCCGCTTCGAGCTGTGCCTGGGTGTCAGCGGCGTGCACTACCCCGAGGACACCGGCCGCGAGCTGCACGCCGTCTACCAAATGCGTTCGATCACCCACAACACCGAGATCCGCGTCGAGACCACCTGCCCCGACGCCGACCCGCACATCCCCTCGATCGTGGCCACCTACCCGACCAACGACTGGCACGAGCGCGAGGCGTGGGACTTCTTCGGGATCGTCTTCGACGGCCACCCCGCGCTGACCCGCATCCAGATGCCCGACGACTGGCACGGCCACCCGCAGCGCAAGGATTACCCGCTCGGCGGGATCCCGGTGGAGTACCGCGGCGCCAAGATCCCCCCGCCCGAGCAGCGGAGGTCCTACTCATGAGCACCAACATCACCGAGGACTACATCGACGCCACCGGCGGCGACTGGGACGAGGTCATCCAGCGCGCCCAGTCCAGCGGCGCCGAGAGGCTCGTCGTCAACATGGGTCCGCAGCACCCCTCCACCCACGGCGTGCTGCGGCTCATCCTCACCCTGGACGGCGAGACCGTCACCGACGCCCGTGTCGGCATCGGCTACCTGCACACCGGCATCGAGAAGAACACCGAGTACCGGACGTGGACCCAGGGCACCACGTTCGTCACCCGGATGGACTACCTGACGCCGCTGTTCAACGAGGCCGCCTACTGCCTGGCCGTGGAGAAGCTCCTCGACATCACCGACCGCATCCCCGAGCGCGCCAACGTCATCCGCGTGCTGATGATGGAGCTCAACCGGATGGCGTCGCACTTCGTGGCGATGGCGACGTTCGGCATGGAGATCGGCGCCACCACGATCATGACCAACGGCTTCCGCGAGCGGGAGATGGTGCTCGACATCTTCGAGCTCATCACCGGCCTGCGGATGAACCACGCCTACATCCGCCCCGGCGGGGTGGCCCAGGACCTGCCGCCCGGCGCGACCGGCAAGATCCGGGAACTGCTCGCGGAGATGCCCAGGCGCATCACCATCATGCGCAAGCTGCTGGACGCCAACCCGCTGTTCCTCGCCCGCACCCGCGACATCGCCTACCTGGACCTGGCCGGCTGCATGGCGCTGGGTATCACCGGCCCGCTGGTGCGCGCCTCCGGGCTGGCCTGGGACCTGCGCAAGGCCAAGCCCTACTGCGGTTACGAGAACTACGAGTTCGACGTCCCCGTCTCCGACGGCTGCGACGTCTACGCCCGCTACCGGGTCCGCGTCGCCGAACTGGAGCAGAGCCTGCGGATCATCGAGCAGTGCCTCGACCGGCTCGAACCCGGCCCGGTGATGATCGAGGACGCCAAGATCGGCTGGCCGGCCAAGCTCTCGCTGGGCGCCGACGGCCTGGGCAACTCACCCGACCACATCGCGCACATCATGGGCGGCTCCATGGAGGCGCTCATCCACCACTTCAAGCTCGTCACCGAGGGCTTCCGGGTCCCGGCCGGGCAGGCATACGCGGCCGTGGAGAGCGCCAAGGGCGAACTCGGCTGCCACGCGGTCAGCGACGGCGGCACCCGCCCCTACCGCGTGCACTTCCGCGACCCGTCCTTCACCCACCTGCAGGCGGTCGCGGCGATGTGCGAGGGCGGAACCGTGGCCGACGTCATCGCGGCGGTGGCCAGCATCGACCCAGTGATGGGAGGGGTGGACAGGTGAGCACGACGACCGGCGGATTCACCGAAGAGGTACGGGCCCGGCTGGAGGTCGACGCCAAGGAGATCATCGCGAAGTACCCCCGGGAGCGCTCCGCCCTGCTGCCGCTGCTGCACCTCGTGCAGGCGGAGGAGGGCTACGTGAGCATGGCCGGGATCGCGTTCTGCGCCGACCGGCTCGGCCTGACCAAGGCCGAGGTCACCGCGGTGGTCACCTTCTACACCATGTACCGGAGGCGGCCCGGCGGCGACTACAACGTCGGCGTCTGCACCAACACCCTGTGCGCGGTCATGGGCGGCGACGAGATCTTCGCCGCGCTCAAGGAGCACCTCGACCTCGGCAACGGCGAGACCACCGAGGACGGCTCGGTCACCCTCGAACACGTCGAGTGCAACGCGGCCTGCGACTTCGCCCCCGTCGTGATGGTCAACTGGGAGTTCTTCGACAACCAGACCCCCGAGTCGGCCCGCCGCCTCGTCGACGACCTGCGGCTCGGCAGGGACGTCGCCCCCACCCGCGGCCCCGACACTCTGTGCACCTGGAAGCAGGCCTCCCGGGTGCTCGCCGGCTTCTCCGACGGGCGCGCCGGCGAGGGCACCCAGGCCGGCGAGCCCTCCCTGGAAGGCCTGCGCCTGGCCCGCGAACGCGGCTGGAGCGCGCCCGACCCCGCGGCCCTCCCGCACCGCCCCGCCGAGACCGGAGAGGGGGAGGCGAAGTGACCACGCCGACCACACCCGCGCCGCTCACCCCCGTCCTGTCCAAGGACTGGGACCGACCCGACCTGTTCACCCTCGACGGCTACCGGGCCACCGGCGGTTACGAGGCGCTGCGCACCGCCCTGGACATGGAGCCCGACACCCTGGTGGACCTCGTGAAGGCCTCCGGCCTGCGCGGGCGCGGCGGCGCCGGGTTCCCTACCGGGATGAAGTGGGGGTTCCTTCCCAAGGACAACCCCAAGCCCCGCTACCTCGTCGTCAACGCGGATGAGTCCGAGCCGGGCACCTGCAAGGACATCCCGCTCATGCTCGCCAACCCGCACGTGCTGCTGGAGGGCGTGGCGATCTCCTCCTACGCCATCCGGAGCAACCTGGCCTTCATCTACGTCCGCGGGGAGGTCCTGCACGTCATCCGGCGGCTCCGCCAGGCCGTCGCCGACGCCTACACCGCAGGGCTGCTCGGCAAGGACATCCTCGGCAGCGGTTTCGACCTCGACGTGGTGATGCACGCCGGGGCCGGCGCCTACATCTGCGGCGAGGAGACCGCGCTGCTCGACTCCCTGGAGGGCTACCGCGGCCAGCCCCGGCTCAAGCCGCCGTTCCCCGCCGTCGCCGGGCTGTACGCCTCGCCGACCGTGGTCAACAACGTCGAGTCCATCGCCAGTGTCCCCAGCATCGTCGCCAACGGTGCCGAGTGGTTCACCGCCATGGGCACCGAGAAGTCCTCCGGGTACGGGTTCTTCTCCCTGTCCGGGCACGTCACCCGGCCCGGCCAGTACGAGGCACCGCTCGGCATCACCCTGCGCGAACTCCTCGACATGGCCGGGGGGATCCGATCCGGACACGAACTGAAGTTCTGGACCCCCGGCGGGTCGTCCACCCCGATCTTCACCGCCGAGCACCTCGACACCCCGCTCGACTTCGAATCGGTCGGCGCCGCCGGGTCGATGCTCGGCACCCGCGCCCTGCAGATCTTCGACGAGACCACGTGCGTGGTCCGCGCCGCCGGGCGCTGGATCGCCTTCTACGAACACGAGTCCTGCGGCAAGTGCACCCCCTGCCGTGAGGGCAACTACTGGATGGTGCAGGTGCTCGACCGCATCGAGCGTGGCGAGGGGAGCGAGGCCGACCTCGACAAGCTGCTGGACATCTGCGACAACCTGCTCGGCCGCTCCTTCTGCGCCCTGGGCGACGGCGCCGCCAGCCCGGTCATGTCGTCGATCAAGTACTTCCGCCAGGAGTACATAGACCACGTCGAGCAGCGGGGATGCCCGTTCGATCATGCGAAGTCGACCCTCTGGGGAGGTGCGTGATGACCGTCACGGCCAACACGACGTCCGGGGGCACCCCCGCCGTGCCGCCCGAGGACCTTGTCACCGTCACCATCGACGGGTTCCAGATCAAAGTGCCCAAGGGCACCCTGGTGATCCGTGCGGCCGAGTTGCTGGGGATCCAGATCCCCCGGTTCTGCGACCACCCGCTGCTCGACCCGGCCGGGGCCTGCCGCCAGTGCCTGGTCGAGATCCCCGACGCCGGGAACGGGCGCGCCATGCCCAAGCCGCAGGCGTCGTGCACCATCACCGTCATGGAGGGGATGGTCGTCCAGACCCACCTCACCTCGCCGGTGGCGGAGAAGGCACAGCGCGGGATCATGGAGTTCCTGCTGATCAACCACCCGCTGGACTGCCCGGTCTGCGACAAGGGCGGCGAGTGCCCGCTGCAGAACCAGGCGATGTCCAGCGGGCAGGGGGAGACCCGCTTCCTCGACACCAAGCGGACCTTCCCCAAGCCCATCGCGCTCTCCAGCCAGGTGCTGCTCGACCGCGAGCGCTGCATCCAGTGCGCCCGCTGCACCCGCTTCTCCGCGCAGATCGCCGGCGACCCCTTCATCGAGCTGCTGGAGCGCGGCGCACGGGAGCAGGTCGGCATCGCCGAGGGCGAGCCCTTCCAGTCCTACTTCTCCGGCAACACCGTGCAGATCTGCCCGGTGGGCGCGCTCACCGGCGCCGCCTACCGGTTCCGCTCCCGCCCCTTCGACCTGGTCAGCACGCCCAGCGTGTGCGAGCACTGCGCCTCGGGCTGCGCCCAGCGCACCGACCACCGGCGCGGCAAGGTGACCCGCCGCCTGGCCGGGGACGACCCGCAGGTCAACGAGGAGTGGAACTGCGACAAGGGCCGGTGGGCGTTCACGTACGCCACCCAGCCCGACCGGCTCAAGCGCCCCCTGGTCCGCGACGAGGAGAGCCGGGCGCTGGAGGTCGCCTCCTGGCCCGAAGCGGTGTCCACGGCCGCGCGCGGACTGGAGTCGGCGCGCGGGCGCGCCGCCGTCCTCACTGGGGGCCGCCTCACCCTCGAAGACGCCTACGCGTACGCGAAGTTCGCCCGGGTGGCGCTGCACACCAACGACATCGACATGCGGGCCCGCGCCCACTCCGCCGAGGAGACCGACTTCCTGGCCGCCCGCGTCGCCGGGACCGGCATCCGGGTGAGCTACGACGACATCGAGGCCGCCCCCGCCGTCCTGCTCGCCGGGTTGGAACCGGAGAACGAGTCGCCCATCGTCTTCCTGCGGCTGCGTAAGGCCGCCCGGAAGAAGGGCCTGAAGGTGTACTCGATCGCCGCGTACGGCGACCGGGCACTGGACCGGATGGACGGCTCGCTCATCGCCACCGCGCCCGGCGACGAGGCGCGGGCCATCCAGCGGCTAGCGGGTACCCACCCCGAAGAGGTCGAAGCGCTCGGTGCCGACGGCGCGCTCATCCTCGTGGGCGAACGCCTCGCCGAGACCCCCGGTGCCCTGTCGGCCGCGGCCCGGCTCGCCGACCGCACCGGCGCCCGGATCGCCTGGGTCCCCCGGCGGGCCGGCGAGCGCGGTGCAATCGAGGCCGGTGCCCTGCCCAACCTGCTGCCCGGCGGACGCCCCGCGGCCGACGCCGCCGCCCGCGCCGAAACCGCGCGTGCCTGGGCGGTCGGGGCGCTGCCCGAGCAGGAGGGCCGCGACACCGACGCGATCCTCCGCGCGGCCGCCGCCGGAGAACTCGACGCGCTGGTCATCGCCGGGGTCGACCTGGACGATCTGCCCGACCCGGAACTCGCCCGTGCCGCCCTGGCCCGGGTGCCCTTCCTGGTCAGCCTGGAACTGCGGGCCAGTGCGGTCACCGACCGCGCCGACGTGGTGTTCCCCGTCGCCGCCGTCGCCGAGAAGGCCGGGACGTTCGTCGACTGGGAGGGCCGCGAACGCCCCTTCGGGGACGCGCTGAAGGTCCCCGGGATCCTCTCCGACCTGCGGGTGCTGGCCGCGATCGCCGACGAGATGGACGTCCACCTCGGCCTTCCCTCCGCCGAGGCCGCGCACGGTGAGCTGAGCCGGCTGGGCCGCTGGGCCGGCGAACGGGTCCCCGACCCCGTCACCGCCGCCGAGCAGCGGCCCGAGCCGGGCCCCGGCCAGGCGGTGCTGTCCACCTGGCGGCAGCTGTTGGGCGGCGGCCGGATGGAGGACGGCGAGCCCTACCTCGCCGGCACCGCGCGGCCCGCCCTGGCCCGGATCTCGGCCGCCACCGCCGCGGAGATCGGGCTGCCCGACGGCGGGGTGCTGCGGGCCACCGGCTCCGGCGGGTCGGTCAGCCTGCCCGCGGTCGTCACCGAGATGCCCGACCGTGTGGTGTGGCTGCCCGCCAACGGCGAGGGTCGCGACATCCGCCGCGAACTCGGCGCCGCCAACGGTGCCCTGGTGGACCTGGAAGTCGACAAGCAGGCCCGCGAGGCCGCCGACACGAGTGCAGGGAGCGAGACGTGATGGCCATCCCGCCGGAAGCCGCGGGCGTCGGCGCGGTGCTGGCCGCCGAGCCCGGGCTGGACGCGTTCGGCGGTGATCCCTGGTGGATCATCCTGATCAAGGCGCTCGCCATCTTCGTGTTCCTGATGGTCTGCGTGCTGATGATGATCATGGCCGACCGCAAGGTCATGGGCCGCATGCAGCAGCGTCACGGTCCCAACCGGTTCGGCCCTTGGGGGCTGCTGCAGTCCCTGGCCGACGGCATCAAGCTCTCCCTCAAGGAGGATCTGATCCCCCGGGGCGTGGACCGGGCCCTCTACATCGCCGCGCCGATGATCGCCGCCGTCCCCGCCTTCATCGCCTTCTCGGTGATCCCGGTCGGTGGCGAGGTCACCATGTTCGGCGTCCAGACCCAACTGCAGCTCACCGACCTTCCGATCGCGGCGCTGGTGGTGCTGGCGACCGCCGCCGTCGGCGTCTACGGCATCGTGCTCGGCGGCTGGGCCTCCCAGTCGCCCTACGCCCTGCTCGGCGGCCTGCGTGCCTCGGCCCAGGTCATCAGCTACGAGATCGCGATGGCCCTGTCGTTCGTGGCGGTGTTCATGTACGCCGGGACGCTGACCACCTCGGGCATCGTCGACGCGCAGCGGCCGGTGTGGTTCGCGGTCATCCTGCTCCCGTCGTTCCTCATCTACCTGGTCACCATGGTCGGCGAGACCAACCGGCTGCCCTTCGACCTCGCGGAGGGCGAGGGCGAGCTGGTCGGCGGCTTCATGACCGAGTACGGGTCGATGAAGTTCATCATGTTCTTCCTGGCCGAGTACGTGAACATGGTGACCGTCGCCGCGATCTCGGTGACCTTCTTCCTCGGTGGCTACCTCGCACCCTGGCCCATCACCGCCTTCTGGCCCGGCGCCAACGAGGGCTGGTGGCCGGCGCTGTGGTGGCTGCTGAAGTTCATGGGCGTCATGTTCCTCTTCATCTGGATCCGCGGCACCCTGCCCCGCATCCGCTACGACCAGCTCATGCAGCTCGGCTGGAAGATCCTCATCCCCGTGCAGCTGGTCTGGATCACCGCGCTCGCCGTCATCCGCGTCATGGACAACGAGGGCGCCCCGCTGTGGGCGACCGTCGGTGTGGGCGTCGCCTTCGCCGCACTGTTCACCGCCTCGGCCTACGCCATGGTGCGGTCCGCGAGGCGGCGGCGCGCCGAAGAGGAAGCCGAACACCACGAGGAGGTGCGGCGGATGCGCGAGGACGCCTCCTACGGCGGGTTCCCCGTGCCCCCGCAGAACCTGCCGCACTACGGCAGCAGCGTGCCCGCGGAGGGGCCGCGGACCGCCCCGACTCCACCGAACCGAGCCGAGAAGCGTGAGGAGGTTACCGGTGCTTGATTTCCTCAACCCCGTCAAGGGGTTCGGCGTCACCTTCCACACCATGTTCACGAAGGTGCCGACCATCGAGTATCCCGAGGTGAAGCGCCCGACGGCGCCCCGCTTCCACGGGCGGCACCAGCTGAACCGCTGGCCCGACGGGCTGGAGAAGTGCATCGGCTGCGAGCTGTGTGCCTGGGCCTGCCCGGCCGATGCGATCTACGTGGAGGGCGGCGACAACACCGAGGACGCCAGGTACTCGCCCGGCGAGCGGTACGGCAAGGTGTACCAGATCAACTATCTGCGGTGCATCCTGTGCGGTCTGTGCGTCGAAGCGTGCCCCACCCGGGCACTGACCATGACCAACGAGTACGAGCTCGCCGACGACAACCGCGAGAGCCTCATCTGGACCAAGGAGCAGCTGCTGGCGCCGCTGCGCGAGGGAATGGAGGCGCCGCCGCACCCCATGCGGCTCGGTGACACCGAGGAGGACTACTACCGGTCCGGAAACAGCGTGTCCCGCGACATCGAGGTCGAGAACGACGGCGAGGCGGTCCGGTGACACCGCAGCCCGCGACCCCCGCGACCCCCGTCGACGCGCTCACCCTGGCCGCCCCCATCTCCACCGCGGAGGCCACGACGTTCTGGCTGCTGGGCGCCGTGGTGGTGCTCGGCGCGCTCGGCGTGGTGTTCTGCCGCAAGGCCGTCCACTCCGCGGTGATGATGGCCGTCGTCATGCTGGGGCTGGCCGTCTTCTACGGCATCAACCAGGCGCCGTTCCTGATGGTGGTGCAGATCGTCGTCTACACCGGCGCGGTGCTGATGCTGTTCCTGTTCGTGCTGATGCTCGTCGGCGTCAGCTCGGCCGACTCCCTCGTCGAGACGATCCGCGGGCAGCGGCTGCTGACCGCGTTCGTCGCACTCGGCTTCCTCGGCTCGCTGTCCCTGGGGCTGACCCGCATCGTCACCGGCGACCCCGTCGGCATGGACGAGGGGGTCGCCGCCGCGGGCGGCAGCATCCCGTGGATCGCCGGAGAGGTCATCTACCGCTACATCATCGCCTTCGAGGCCACCGGGGCGCTGCTCATCACCTCGGTGCTCGGCGCCCTGGTCCTGGCGCACGTCACCAAGTTGAGGAAGCGCCGCACCCAGAAGGAGATCTCCCGGGAGCGGATCCGGGGCGACCACCCCACGCCGCTGCCCGGCCCCGGCACCTACGCCCGGCACAACGCGATCGACATGCCGGCGCTGCTGCCCGACGGGTCGGTGGCCCGGCTCTCCCTCAACCCCGTGCTGCTGGCGCGCGACCCCGAACTCCAGTCGGGGGTGCCCACGGACGTGCGGATGGGCATCGAGCCGGAGCCCGGCGGGGCGTCGTCGACGGCCTGGGCCAAGGAGAGCCACGAGCCGGGTGAGGCGGGCCCCGATGCCGGGGCCGAGGACGCCGAGGCCGACCGCGACGAGGACGGCCAGGACGGGCAGGGGGCCAACCGCTGATGGACCCGATGAACTACATCGCCCTCGCGGCGATCGTCTTCACGATCGGCGCCGTCGGGGTCCTCATCCGACGCAACGCGATCATCCTCTTCATGTGCGTCGAGCTCATGCTCAACGCCTGCAACCTGGCGTTCGTCGCCTTCGCGCGGCTGCACGGCGACATCGGCGGCCAGGTCATCGCGTTCTTCGTGATGGTCGTGGCAGCGGCCGAGGTCGTCGTCGGGCTGGCCATCATCATGCAGATCTTCCGGACCCGCAGGTCGGCATCGGTCGACGACGCCAACCTGCTCAAGAACTAGAAGGCGACGTGGCTGTGTCCGACATCTTCCTCGCCGCCGAACCGGTGGTCACAACGGAGGCCGGCGGGGCGATCATGTCCAACGCCTGGCTGCTCATCGCCCTGCCCCTGCTGGGGGCGGCCGTCCTACTGCTCGGCGGGCGGCGCACCAACGGCTGGGGCCACGGGGTCGCGGTCGTGCTGCCCCTGGCGGCCTTCGCGTGGGCCGTCCTTCTCCTCGTCGAGCTGCTGGGGATGGCGCCCCACGAGCGCAGCGTCTCGGTGCCGGTGTACACGTGGTTCTCGGCCGGCGGGTTCAGCGCGGACGTGACCCTCCTGATCGACCCGCTGTCGGTCAGCTTCGCCCTGCTGGTGACCGGCGTCGGCTCCCTCATCCACATCTACTCCGTGGGCTACATGGCCCACGACGAGAACCGGCGGCTGTTCTTCGCCTACCTGAACCTGTTCGTCGCGGCCATGCTGGTGCTGGTCCTGGCCGACAACTTCGTGCTGCTCTTCCTCGGCTGGGAGGGCGTCGGCCTGGCGTCCTACCTGCTCATCGGGTTCTGGCAGCACAAGCCGTCGGCGGCCGTCGCGGCCAAGAAGGCGTTCCTGGTCAACCGTGTCGGCGACCTCGGGCTGCTCATCGCGATCATGCTGATGTTCGCCACGTTCGGCACGGTCGCCTTCAGCGGGGTCCTCGGCGCCGCCGACCAGGCCGGGCAGGGCGTGCTCACCGCCATCGGACTGCTCCTGCTGCTCGGGGCATGCGGCAAGTCGGCCCAGCTCCCGCTGCAGTCCTGGCTGCTGGACGCGATGGAGGGCCCCACCCCGGTCTCCGCGCTCATCCACGCCGCGACCATGGTGACCGCCGGCGTCTACCTCATCGTCCGGGCCGGGCCGATCTTCGAGGCCGCGCCGACCGCACAGCTGGCCGTCGCCATCGTCGGCGCCGCCACCCTGCTCGCCGGCGCGATCATCGGGTGTGCCAAGGACGACATCAAGAAGGCGCTGGCCGGATCCACCATGAGCCAGATCGGCTACATGACGCTGGCCGCCGGACTCGGCCCGATCGGCTATGCCGCGGCCATCGCCCACCTGATGACGCACGGCTTCTTCAAGGCCGGGCTGTTCCTCGGCGCCGGGTCGGTCATGCACGGCATGAACGACGAGGTCGACATGCGCCGCTACGGCGGATTGCGGCGGCACATGCCGATCACCTTCGTCACGTTCGGTCTGGGCTACCTCGCCATCATCGGGGTCCCGCTGCTGTCGGGGTGGTGGACCAAGGAGGGGATCATCCAGGCCGCGTTCGAGTACCCCGGCGTGGCCGGGCAGCTGCTGGGCACGGCCACCCTGCTCGGTGCCGGGCTGACCGCGTTCTACATGTCGCGGATCATGTTCATGACCTTCCTCGGGGAGAAGCGCTGGGCGGAGGACGCCCACCCGCACGAGTCGCCGATGTCCATGACCGCGCCGATGATCGTGCTGGCCGTCGGGTCCGTGGCCCTGGGCGCGCTGCTGGTCGTCGGCCACACCTTCGCCGACTTCCTCGCCCCCGCCATCGGCGCGGAGGTGCACGCCTTCGACTTCGCCCACATGGTGCTCAGCCCCTACTCGCTGATCGCCCTGGCGGTGCTGGCCGCCGGTGTCGCCCTGGCCTGGTGGCGCTACGTCAAGGCCCCGGTCCCGCTCACCGCCCCGCGCGGCAACGTACTGACCGTCGCCGCACGCAACGAGCTCTACGGCAACACCATCAACGAGGGGCTGTTCATGCGTCCCGGCCGGGTGTTGGCCGCCGGGCTCGACGTCTTCGACCGGGCGGTCGTCGACGGAACGGTCAACGGTGTCGGCACGACCGTCCGCGACAGCTCCACGGGGCTGCGCACCACACAGACCGGGTTCGCCCGCACCTACGCGCTGACGATGCTGCTCGGTGCCGCCATCGTCGTCGCAATGCTGGCTGTGAGGATCTAAATGACCGATATCCCCTGGCTCACCCTGGCCATCGCGCTGCCCGCCCTGGGCGGCCTGGCCATCGCGCTGCTGCCGCGTGAGCGGACCGAGACCGCCAAGCGGGTGGCGCTCGGCGTCGCGCTCGCCACGCTGCTGCTGCTGGTGGCGATGGCCTCCCGGTTCGACGTGTCGAGCACGCAGCGGCTGCAGTTCACCGAGGTCCACCCGTGGATCCCGCAGTTCGGGGTCTCCTATGCGGTGGGCGTCGACGGCATCGCGCTGGTGCTCATCCTGATGTCGGCGCTGCTGGTCCCGCTGGTCGTGCTGGCCGCCTGGCGCGAGAACGACGACAGGGACGACGGAGGCAAGGGCTACTTCGCGCTGATCCTGCTCCTCGAAGCGATGATGATCGGGGTCTTCGCCGCCACCGACGTCTTCCTCTTCTACGTCTTCTTCGAGGCCATGCTCATCCCGGTCTACTTCATGATCGGACGCTACGGGCGCGGCGCGGACCGGCGCCGCGCCGCGGTGAAATTCCTGCTCTACAGCCTGCTGGGCGGGCTGCTGATGCTGGTCGCGGTCATCGGCGTCTACGTCTACGGCGGCACCTTCCTCTGGAGCGACCTGGTCGAGCCGGGCAGCGGGCTGGCCGCCGTCGACACGGATGTGGCGCGCTGGCTGTTCCTCGGCTTCTTCGTCGCCTTCGCCATCAAGGCGCCGATGTGGCCGGTGCACACCTGGCTGCCCGCCGCGGCCGGGTCCTCCCGGCCGGGGACCGCGGTGCTGCTGGTGGGCGTGCTGGACAAGGTCGGCACCTACGGCATGCTGCGCTACTGCCTGGAGCTGTTCCCCGGTGCGGCCTCCTGGTTCGTCTGGCCGGTGGTGGCGCTCAGCCTGATCAGCATCGTCTACGGCGCGATCCTCGCGGTCGCGCAGAGCGACATGATGCGCCTGATCGCCTACACCTCGATCTCCCACTTCGGGTTCATCACCCTGGGCATCTTCGCGATGACCACGCAGGCGCAGTCCGGGGCGGCGCTGTACATGGTCAACCACGGGTTCGCCACCGGCGCGCTCTTCCTCATCGTCGGGTTCCTCATCGCCCGGCGGGGGTCCTCGGCCATCGCCGACTACCGCGGGGTGCGCACCACCGCGCCGCTGCTGGCGGGGACGTTCCTGGTGGCCGGGCTCGCCGGGCTCTCCCTGCCCGGCCTGGCCCCGTTCGTCAGCGAGTTCCTGGTCTTCATCGGCACGTTCATGTTCCACCCCGTCCCGGCCGTCATCGCCACGGCCGGAACCGTGCTGGCCGCCCTCTACATCCTGTGGATGTACCAGCGGACCATGACCGGCCCCCTGCCCGAGTCGCACGGCCGCCTGCCCGACCTGTCCCTCCGCGAGGTGTGGGTGGTCGGACCGCTCATCGCGGTCATCGTGCTCTTCGGCCTCTACCCCCAGCCGCTGCTGGACGCCATCAACCCCGCCGTGGAGCAGACCATGCAACAGATCGACGCCACCGACCCCGCACCGGCGCTGGACACCGCCGGTGAGGTGCCCGGTGGGCAGGAAGGAGCCGACGAGTGATCGCCCCGATGGTCTCGGCGCCCGCTGCGGTCCTCGCCGCACCGGTCATCACCGAAGAGGCCCCAAGAATCGACTACTGGCTGCTCTCCCCGATGCTGGTGATCTTCGCCGCGGGGGTGATCGGCGTGCTGGTCGAGGCGTTCGCCCCCAAGGAGCGGCGCAGGGCGATCCAGCTCGGCCTCACCATGGCCTCGGTGCTGGGCGCGTTCGTGCTGGCCGTCCTGCTGATCGGGGAGATACCGGCCGGGGAGGCCGGAACCACGGTGGCGCTGGGCAGCGTGGCCATCGACCGCGTCTCGCTGTTCCTGCAGGGCACGATCCTGGTGCTCGCGTTCGTCAGCCTGCTGCTCATCGCCGAGAACCGGCACTCCGAGGCCGCGTTCGCCGCCCAGGCCGCCGCGGTGCCCGGCAGCGAGGAGGAGCGCGGGCACATCCTCGCCGGGTCCCGGCACACCGAGGTCTACCCCCTGGTGCTGTTCGCGGTCCTGGGCATGATGCTGTTCACCTCGGCCAACGACTTCCTCACCCTGTTCGTCGCGCTGGAGGTCATGAGCCTCCCGCTGTACCTGCTGTGCGGACTGGCGCGCACCCGCCGCCTGTTCTCCCAGGAGGCGGCGGTCAAGTACTTCCTGCTCGGGGCGTTCTCCTCGGCGTTCTTCCTGTTCGGCATCGCGCTGGTGTACGGCTACGCGGGCGCGGTCAACTTCGCCGATGTGCACGCCGCCATCGAAGCGGGCGGCGCCGACGTGTTCGCCGACCCCGAGTCCGCCCAGCCGCTGCTGCTCGCCGGCATCGCGCTGATCGCCGTCGGGCTGCTCTTCAAGGTCGGCGCGGTACCGTTCCACAGCTGGAAGCCCGACGTCTACCAGGGCGCGCCCACACCGGTCACCGCACTCATGGCCTCCTGCACCCTGGTCGCCGCCTTCGGTGCGCTGCTGCGGGTGTTCCTCGTGGCGTTCGGCGCGTCGGTGGCCGACTGGCGCCCGATGCTGTGGGTCGTGGCGATCCTCACCATGGTGCTGGCCGCCGTCATCGCGGTCACCCAGCGGGACATCAAGCGGCTGCTGGCCTACTCCTCGGTGGTGCACGCCGGGTTCGTGCTGACCGCCGTCGTGGCGGCCAGCCCCGAAGGCATGGCCGGCGCCATGTTCTACCTCGCCGCCTACGGCTTCACCACCATCGGCGCGTTCGCCGTGGTGACCCTGGTGCGCACGCACGAGAACGGGCCCGAGGCCGGGGAGCTGACCCGGTGGGCCGGGCTCGGCCGCACCTCTCCGCTGCTGGCCGGGTCGCTTGCGCTGTTCCTGCTGGCCTTCGCCGGCATCCCGCTGACCAGCGGGTTCATCGGCAAGTTCGCGGTGTTCCAGGCGGCCATGGCGGCCGGCGCCACCCCGCTGGTGGTCGTCGGTGTGCTGAGCAGCGCCGTGACCGCGTTCTTCTATGTGCGGATCATCGTGCTGATGTTCTTCGCCGAACCGGCGGCCGAAGCGCCCACCGTGATCCGGGCCGGGGCCTTCACCGGTTCGGCCATCGCCGTCGGGGTCGCCGCCACCCTGGTGCTGGGCGTCTTTCCGGCGCCGCTGCTCGACCACCTCTACCCGCCGGACGGGGCGGGCATGGAAGTGCAGGCCGTTGTGCAGGCCAGCGGGTTCGCTCGGTAGCCGAGAGAGCTCGGTGGGTGGCTTTGGCTGTTCATTCGCCGTCGGATAACTTGGCTATCCGGTCTGTGTTCATCCCGAGAGCGCGCGATACGTCCGGTTGGGTATCGCGCGCCCGTTGACATGTGGAGCTTTCAGGTGAGCGGTGCTGTCCCGAGCGGTTTCCTCGCTTTGCCGTCGATCGACGCGACCCTCGCTCGGGAGGTCCAGGAAGGCCTGGAACAGGTCGAGGAGGTGCTGCGGGAGTCGGTGACCTCCAGCGAACCGATGCTGTACGAGGCCGCCAGCCACCTGCTCGCCGCCGGCGGCAAGCGTTTCCGGGCCACCCTCGTCCTGCTCGCGGCCCGCTTCGGCGACCCGACCTCCACCGACCTCATCAAGGCCGCCGCCGTGGTCGAGCTCACCCACGTCGCCACCCTCTACCACGACGACGTGATGGACGAGGCCGAGCTGCGCCGCGGCGAGCCCAGCGCCAACCAGCGGTGGGGCAACACGATCGCCATCCTCACCGGCGACTACGTGTTCGCCCAGGCCTCGTTGATGCTCGCGGACCTGGGCACCGACGCCGTGCGGATGCAGGCGCGCACCTTCGCCCGGCTGGTTCAGGGGCAGATCCTGGAGACCTCCGGGCCGCGCGAGGGCACCGAGGCCATGGACCACTACCTGCAGGTCGTCGCCGACAAGACCGCCTCGCTCATCGCCGCCTCGGCCGAGATGGGCGCCATGTTCGGCAAGGCCGACCCCAAGGTCCAGGACACCATCGCCCGCGCGTGTGAGGCGCTCGGCACGGCATTCCAGCTCTCCGACGACATCCTCGACATCGACAGCGAGTCCGTCGAGTCCGGCAAGGTACCCGGCACCGACCTGCGTGAGGGCGTGCTGACCCTGCCCATGTTCCACGTGCTGCGGGGCACCGACCCGGCCGACGCGCGGCTGCGCGACCTGCTCGGCCGCGAACTCGACGACGCCGAGACCGAGGAGGCGCTGCGCCTGCTGCGCGCCCACCCGGCTATGGACGCGGCCCGCGCCGACCTGCTCTCCTGGGCGGACCGGGCGCGTGCCGAGCTCGCCACCCTGCCGACGGGCGCGCCGCGCGACGCGTTCGAGGCGCTGTGCGACTACGTGGTGGAGCGCACCGGCTGACGGCGCCACCCCGCCCACGAACGCCGAGGAACGGCCCGCGCCCCGATCGGGGCGCGGGCCGTTCGCACTGTTCGAACGGGTCATGTGAGGTCCTGAAAAAGGTAACGGCGCAGTAAGTCCGGCATGGCGGTGGAGGGTCGGGGGAATCGGCACATTGCACACTGGTTGTCCCGCGGCGGCGCTGTGAGCTGCGCGGATCCGGGAGTCGGGCACCACGGCGTCCGGGGGCAGGCGACACGGGGGAGTGAATCGGTGTGACAGCACAGCTAGGCGTTCAGCACCTCATCGGGCATCGGCTGCTGGACCGGGACGGCGCATGCGTCGGCAAGATCGGCCAGATCTTCTACGACGACCGGACCGACGCGCCGAAATGGGTGACGGTCCGCTCCGGGCTGTTCGGCACACGCGAGAACTTCGTTCCGCTCCGCGGCGCGCGGCTGTCCGAGGGCGACCTGCAGGTGCCCTACGCGAAGTCCGTGATCAAGTCCGCCCCCGGCTTCCAGGTCGAGGCGCACATCTCCATGAAGCAGGAAGACCTCGTCTACGAGCACTACGGCCTGGAACCCGAGGCCCCCGGTCAACGCGCGGCCGAGCCGATCTGGAGACCCAAGGGCAAGCACGCCCGGCGCCCCGACGTCCCCGCACAGGAGGAGCGCTACCGCGACAGCCGCGGCGGAGACGCGGCCTGACCCGGGGCGTCGGCACACCCCGCGTCCCCGACCGCTGCCACCGGCCTCGGAGACAGCGGGGTCTCGGAGCCGGTTGCCACCGCACGGTCCTCGCGACCGGCGGCGGGCGGGCGCGGGCCGGTGTGGCGCAGCATATCGACCACGAACACCACCAGTGCGACCCACACGATGCCGAACCCGACCCACCGGCTGAGCGGCAACTCCTCGGCGAAGACCAGCCAGGCGAAGAGGAACTGCATCACCGGCACCATGAACTGCAGGAGACCGATCATGCTGAGCGGGATGCGCCGCGCCGCCGCGCCGAAGCAGAGCAGGGGGACGGCGGTGACGACGCCCGAACCGATGAGCAGGAGCGTGTGCTGGGTGGACACGCCGGTGAACGTCCCGGTGCCCGAATGCCCCAGGAAGAGCAGGTAGCCGAGCGCCGGCAGGAATATCAGCAGTGTCTCGACGGCGAGGCTGTCCAGACCGTCGAGGCTGACCAGCTTCTTCAGCGCCCCGTAGGTCGCGAACGTGAGCGCGACGGTGATCGACATCCACGGGAGGGCGCCGTAGGCGTAGGTGAGGACGGCGACCGCGAGCGCGCCCAGCGCGACGGCGATCCACTGGGCGCGGCGCAGCCGTTCGGCGAAGAACAGCACCCCGAACACGATGCTGACCAGTGGGTTGATGAAGTAGCCGAGCGCGGCCTGGGAGGTCTGCCCCGAGTTCACGGCATAGATGAAGACACCCCAGTTGACGGAGATCGCGGCGGCCGCCCCGGCGAGGATGAGCAGCTTCCGGCGGTCGCGGAACGCGGCGAGCAGTCCGTTCCAGCGTCCGCGCGCCGCGAGGATGACGGCGACGGCGAGCAGCGCCCAGACCATCCGGTGGGCCAGGATCTCGACGGACCCGGCGGCGTCGAGCAGGGGCCAGTAGAGGGTGGAGAAACTCCAGATGAGGTAGGCGCTCGCTCCGAAGAGCACGCCGCGCTTGGATTCCGACACGCGGTTCAGATTATTGGAAGTATCATCGGATGAATAGTTAATTCTGCTTATGCGATCGCTGAAGCGAGCGGAAAGCCTCGGCCCCTGGCCGGTGCGGCCACCGGTGCGCAGCGCCGATCACCGTGGGTACGCGGGAGCGGTCGGGTTCCGCATCGGGTCGGGACATCGCACACGGACTAGGCTGGGCCCATGTTCGGGCAGAGAACCACCATGGTCGACCGGGCCGAGGCACTGCCCGGCCGCGACACTCCGATCCCCGCGCCGCCGCCCCACGAGGTCCTCGGCACGTCGCTGACCCCGACCTACCCGGCGGGTAGCGAGATCGCCGACTTCGGCATGGGCTGCTTCTGGGGCGCCGAACGCAGGTTCTGGCGGATCGGCGCCGAGAACGGCATCATCACCACCGCCGTGGGCTACGCGGGCGGCTACACGCCCAACCCCACCTACGACGAGGTCTGCACCGGCCGCACCGGCCACACCGAGGCGGTCCGCGTCGTCTTCGACCCGCGCCGGATCTCCTATGCCGACCTGCTCAAGGTGTTCTGGGAGAACCACGACCCCACCCAGGGCATGCGCCAGGGCAACGACGTCGGTACCCAGTACCGCTCGGCCGTCCTCTACCACGACGACGCCCAGAAGGCCGCCGCCGAATCCACCCGGGACGCCTTCCAGTCCGTCCTCACCCGCTCCGGCTTCGGCCCGATCACGACGGAAATCCTCCCCGCGGGCGACTTCTACTTCGCCGAGGCCTACCACCAGCAGTACCTCGCGGACACCAAGAACCCCGGCGGCTACTGCGGTATCGGCGGCACCGGCGAGTCCTGCCCGGTGGGGATCGCCCGCACCGGCGAGTGAGCACTTGCTGAACTGACCGTTCACAGGTTGGGCGACACGCGCAACGCGCGTCGCCCAACCTATGCGTCACGCCTCATTCGCCGCTGATGCGCTCTCTCCATTCATCGCCTTCAGCGGCGAGCCAATACGGCACAAGCTTGATCGGGAAGGGGGTATCGGTCTCGAAGACCTCTTCCCCGTAAACCTGCGTCACTTCGGTGTACTGACCGCTGTCGAGCCGGAGCTCGACCAGGCCGATCTTGTCCGGCGCAGGGTTGATGATCCAGTAGGACTCGATGCCGAACTCCGCGTACTCCCGCCGCTTGGTGTGGGTATCGCGGATCACACTCTCCGGGGAGACGATCTCGACCGCCAGTAGAGGAGGGCGGGTGAGATAAGGGTGCTCTCGTTCCTCCGTACGGATGACCGCGATATCGGGGATGCGGTGGTGCGTCCGGTCGGCGTTGAAGTTGATTCCCGGGCCGCTGGCCACGGTGAATCCCTCGGGCGCAACGGCGAATGCCAGGTAGGCGGTCAACCTTGTGTCGATGGTCGTGTGGTTGAAGACCGGTGCCGGAGACACGTCAAGCCTCCCGTCGACCAGCTCGTAGCGGCGCCCGTCGTCGGGCATCCGTTCGAGGTCGTCGACGGTCAACGGCCGCGTGGGAGGTTCCGGCTTCCCGATGCTCATGACAGACATACTGCCCCCCTTCTCGCATGGAGACCAGTATTCGGATCTGTGTTCGGCTACGGGTGAGTGCGAGGAAATTCGCGGAGCCGCTGTGTCAGATTCTCTGAGGTGTGCGGGATCGACGACGTCGAAGTGTCGTACGAGCGGGATACATTCCTCGGGCTGGGGACGATTTGTCGTCGCCCTCGGCCAGCCCACGCAAAGGCTGGGCAAACGCCTCGGAGCGGGGAAGACGGCAGAGGCATCCGAACCTAGGTTGGATCAATGATCACCAAACTGCACTCCACCACCATCATCGTCGCCGATCAGGAAGAGGCCCTGCGCTTCTACGTCGACACGCTCGGCTGGGAGAAGCGGGAGGACAACACCATGGGCGAGATGCGCTGGCTCACCGTGGCGCCGCGCGGGGCACAGACCGCCGTCGTCCTCGGGCAGCCGGAGGTCTACGACCGGAAGCCCCCGGCTCCGGGCGAGGCCAAGGGCTGCGGCATCTCGGTGGTCACCGATGACATCGACGCCGAGTACGCCTCGCTGCGCGCCAAGGGCGTCGACTTCACCCAGGAGCCGGAGACGATGCCCTGGGGCGACAAGGCCACCTGGTTCAACGACCCGTCCGGCAACCAGTTCTTCCTCGTCCAGCCGATGGAGTGACGCACGCTTCCCACGGTGTCCACGCCGAACGGCCCGCGTGCTGACGCGCGCGGGCCGTTCGGGTGGAGTGGGGAGGGCGGTTACCAGCCCTGCTGCTGGCCGTAGCCCGGGTACTGCTGGCCGTAGCCGGGCTGTTGACCGTAGCCCGGGTACTGCTGCTGGTCGTAGCCGTAGCCCTGCTGCTGGTCATAGCCGGGGTACTGCTGGCCGTAGCCCGGGTGCTGCTGGCCGTACGCCTGCTGGGGGTGGCCGCCGGTCTGCTGGTAGCCGGAGTAGGCATCCTGCTGCTGGGCACCGGTCGGATGCTGCTGGTAGGCCTGCTGGGCGCCCGTGCCCTCCTGGGCCGCCTGGTCCTTCCCTGGCCGGCCGGCGTCCTGCTGCGGGTCGAGACGGAAGATGAACAGCCGCATGGACTTGCCCTCGGAGTCCTCCGTGGGCGTGATCATGTCCAGCCGCCATCCGGCCTCCTCGATGCCTTCGAGGATGCGGGTGAGGCCCGGCCGCACCTTGCTGGTGCCGTCGTCGTAGCTGTTCACATCCAGCTGGATGATGAACATCCTGCGCTTCTGCTGCGCGGCGACCTTGGCATGCTCGACGACGGTGCTGTCCCTCACGACCTGCGTGACGCTCATGTGTCAACCGTACCTATCCGCTCGATTGGGCGCGGATCCTCCCCGCGGGCGCGGGAAGCACCGCCGGCGCGCCGCTTCCGGCGGCTACGGCACCGGTGAACCTCGCGGTCCGCCCGGAGAGGCCGCAGCCGGGCCGCACCGCACCCATGATGCCCTCTATGCGCCCATCTGACCACAAGGTTCCGGCCGCCGACCCCGGCTCCCCGCGCCCGTGCTACTCCGCCAGGGCGGCCACGGCATCGGCGACCGGGGTCTCCCCGTCCACGAGTTCCAGGACCCGGCCGATCGTGGCCGGTTCGTCGAGCAGCGCGACGATCACGGCGGCGACGTCGTCCCGGCTCACCGCAGCGCGCCCGGTCTTCTCGGCCAGCCGGACCTTCCCGCTGCCCGGCTCGTCGGTCAGCCGCCCCGGACGCAGGATGGTCCAGTCGGTCTCCAGGCTGCGCTCCCGAAGGTCGGCGTCGGCCGCCCGCTTGGCCTCCACGTAGGCCGCCCACACCGGCTCGGCGTCGGGAGCGGGGCCGTCGTCGACGCCGATCGCCGAGACCATGATGTAGCGGCGCACCCCGGCCAGTGACGCGGCGTCGGCCAGCAGGCGCGCCGCCGCGCGGTCGACCGTGTCCTTGCGCGCCGCCCCGCTGCCCGGCCCGGCGCCGGCGGCGAACACCACCGCGTCGGCGCCCATGACCTTCTCGGTCAGCTCGGTGGCGGTCGCGGCCTCCAGGTCGATCACGACGGGTTCGGCGCCCGCGGCCGTGACGTCTGCGGCGTGGTCGGGGTTGCGGATGAGGCCGACGGGGGTGTCGCCGCGGTCGGCCAGCAGCCGTTCGAGTCGCAGCGCGATCTTTCCGTGCCCTCCGGCGATGACGATTCGCATGGTCGCAGGCTACGCCTTCGTCGCCGGGGCGGGAATCGGCCGGTCCCAGCGGCGCGCGATCGGCGGCAGGAACGTCCACAGCAGCAGTGTCAGCGCGACCGTGAACACGCCGAGGCTGATCCCGGCGACGATGTCGGTAGTCCAGTGCACGCCCAGGAGGGGGCGGCTGAACGCCGTGCTGGCCGCGATGCCGACGGCGACGACCCAGGCGAACGTCCGCCAGCCGCCGCGCAGCAGCGGCAGGACGGCGAAGAGCAGGATGGCCATGCCGGTGACGGCCATGAGCGCGTGCCCGGACGGGAAGGACGGGCCGACGCCGGTGGCGATCGGGTCGGTGAACTCCGGGCGCGGCCGGTCGACGCCCACCTTGATGATCAGCCCGAAGAGGTTGGCCAGGAAGACGGTCGCACCCGCCCAGACCGCGGTGCTGAACTGACGCCGGATCAGCAGCCACAGGGCGGCCAGGAGGGACACGATCCGCATCGCCCAGGTCCCGAAGGCCTCCGTCCACAGCTCCAGGCCGTGGGCGAGGGCGGGAGAGGGGGAGACGGCGTCGTACAGCACCCGCGCCACCGACAGGTCGAAGGAGATCAGCGGATCCCACCGCGCGGCGACGAGCGGGAGCAGGACCAGCAGCGGGATGACACCGATGGCCATCGTCGTGGCGAGGACGCCGCGTCGGGCGGGCAGCGGGCCGGGAGCCACGTGGCGGTCACCGTCCTGTGGGGTCCGGGGGGCCGGGGACGGCCCGGTGCGGTCGGGGGTAGGGGTTGTGGAATGTGCGCTCATAGGGGCGAAAGACTAACAATCAGGGGGATCAAAGTGGAGTGAAACCGGCCATCGGGTAGCGGATCCGCAGCGCCGCGCCTCCCTCACCTACGCGTGTACCTCGGGCGCGCCGGTATGCGGCTCTCCGCCCGGGACCGCGGCGAGGACACCGGGGCATGCCGACGGAAGCGTCGAATCGAGTCCAGGGTAAGGATTCCGGCCGGGTGCGCGGGCCCGAATACGCCCCCTGGGGCCGCGAACACGTGTGGGGCGGGGCACCGGGTCGCCGGTGACCCGCCCCACACGCCTCCGGCGGCGCCCCGTGGGCGAGCGGGCAGGCGGAGGTCGGGTCAGTCCACTGTCCAGGTGTCTCCGCTGGCCAGCAGCCCGGCCAGCTCGCCGCGGCCCTGCACCGCCTGGGCCTCGCCCAGTTGCTCGGCCATGAGCTCGTCGTAGGTCGGCCGCGCGACATCGCGGAAGATCCCCACCGGGACGTGGTCGAAGGCCGGGTAGTCCAGCCGCGACAGCGCGAACGCGTACCCCGGGTCGGCGCGGTGCGCGTCATGGCGGAGGATCCGCTCCTCGCCGACCTCCGCGACGTCGGCGACGCCCAGCTCGCCGTACTCGCCGAGCACCACGCCCCGGTCCGCACCGACGAGCAGCGGCTCGCCGTGCTCCAGCCGCAGCAGCCGGGTGTCCCGCTCGGCCGGGTCCTTCAGCGGCTCGAACGCGTCGTCGTTGAAGATCGGGCAGTTCTGGTAGATCTCCACGAACGACGCACCCTCGTGGTCGGCGGCGGCGCGCAGCACACCGGTCAGGTGCTTGCGGTCGGAGTCGACGGTGCGCGCCACGAACCCCGCCTCGGCACCGAGCGCCAGCGACACCGGGTTGAACGGGGAGTCCAGCGACCCCATGGGCGAGGACTTGGTGACCTTCCCCGGCTCCGAGGTCGGCGAGTACTGCCCCTTCGTCAGCCCGTAGATGCGGTTGTTGAACAGCAGCACGTTGATGTTGACGTTGCGGCGCAGCGCGTGGATGAGGTGGTTGCCGCCGATCGACAGCCCGTCGCCGTCGCCGGTGATCACCCACACCGACAGGTCCGGGCGGCTGGCCGCCAGGCCGGTGGCGATCGCCGGGGCGCGCCCGTGGATCGAGTGCATGCCGTAGGTGCTCAGGTAGTAGGGGAAGCGCGAGGAGCAGCCGATGCCCGACACGATCACGATGTTCTCCCGGGGCACCCCCAGCTCCGGAAGGAACCCCTGGAACGCCGCCAGGATCGCGTAGTCACCGCAGCCCGGGCACCAGCGCACCTCCTGGTCGGACTTGAAGTCCTTCATCTTGTAGGAGACGTCGGCACGCGGGACGAGCTTCAGCCCCTTGGGGGACCACCCGCCCTGCGCCGGTGACGCCCCGGAGCCCGGGGCGCTGCCATCGCCGCCGCCGGGGCCGCGCACACTCTCACTCGCCACGGTCGATGACCTCCTGAAGCACGCCCGCCAGCTCTTCGGCCTTGAACGGCAGGCCGCGGACCTTCGTGTATCCGATGACGTCGACCAGGAACCTCCCGCGCAGCAGCAGCGCGAGCTGGCCGAGGTTGATCTCCGGGACCAGCACCCGGTCGTAGGCCCGCAGCACCTCGCCCAGGTTGGCCGGGAAGGGGCTGAGGTGGCGCAGGTGGGCCTGGGCGACATGGCCGCCCGCACGGCGTACGCGCCGCACGGCCGCCCCGATCGAACCGTAGGTGCCGCCCCACCCGAGCACGAGCACGCGCGCGTCGCCCGTCGGGTCGTCGACCTCCAGCGGCGGGATGTCCCGCGCGATCCCGTCGACCTTGGCCTGGCGGGTGCGCACCATCAGGTCGTGGTTGGCCGGGCTGTAGGAGATGTCGCCGCTGCCGGAGCTCTTCTCGATGCCGCCGATGCGGTGCTCCAGCCCCGGCGTACCCGGCACCGCCCACGGGCGGGCCAGTGTCTCGGGATCGCGGTGGTAGGGGAGGAACCCGCCGTCGGGCCCGTTGGGCGCGGTGGTGAACTCCACCGACAGGTCGGGCAGCCCGCCGACGTCGGGGATGCGCCAGGGTTCGGACCCGTTGGCGAGGTAGCCGTCGGAGAGCACGATCACCGGGGTCCGGTACGTGACGGCGATCCGGGTGGCCTCGATCGCGATGTCGAAGCAGTCCGAGGGCGAGCGCGGTGCCAGCACCGGCAGCGGCGACTCGCCGTTGCGCCCGAACATCGCCATCAGCAGGTCGGCCTGCTCGGTCTTGGTGGGCATGCCGGTGCTGGGTCCGGCCCGCTGCACGTCGATGACGATCAGCGGCAGCTCGGTCATCACGGCCAGCCCCAGGGTCTCGGCCTTCAGCACCATGCCCGGCCCGGACGTCGTCGTCACGCCGAGGGAACCGCCGAACGACGCACCCAGCGCCGCGCCGACCCCCGCGATCTCGTCCTCGGCCTGGAACGTGCGCACACCGAACCGCTTGTGCTTGGACAGCTCGTGCAGAATGTCGGAGGCCGGCGTGATCGGGTAGGAGCCCAGGAACAGCGGCAGCCCCGACAACCGGGCCCCGGCGATCAGGCCGTAGGAGATCGCCACGTTGCCGGTGATGTTGCGGTAGGTCCCCGGTGCCAGCCGGGCCGGCTTGACCTCGTAGGACACCGCGAAGTCCTCGGTGGTCTCGCCGAAGTTCCACCCCGCCTGGAAGGCGGCGAGGTTGGCCGCGAGGATCTCCGGCTTCTGCGCGAACTTCGACTTCAGAAAGCCGTGGGTGCCCTCCGTCGGCCGGTTGTACATCCAGGACAGCAGCCCGAGCGCGAACATGTTCTTCGCGCGCTGGGCGTCCTTCTTGGAGATGTCGAAGTCCTCCAGCGCCTTGACCGTCATCGAGGTCAGGGGGACCGGGCTCACCTTGAGGCGGGAGAGGCTGCCGTCCTCCACGGGGTCGCCGCCGTAGCCGACCTTGGCGAGGTTGCGCTTGGTGAACTCGTCGGTGTTGACGATGACGACGGCGCCGTCGGGAAGATCGTCGACATTGGCCTTGAGCGCGGCCGGGTTCATCGCCACCAGCACGTCGGGGGCGTCGCCCGGGGTCATGATGTCGTGGTCGGCGAAGTGCAGCTGGAAACTGGACACGCCGGGGAGCGTCCCCGCGGGGGCGCGGATCTCCGCGGGGAAGTTCGGCAGGGTGGACAGGTCGTTGCCGAACGACGCGGTTTCCTGGGTGAAGCGGTCACCCGTGAGCTGCATCCCGTCGCCGGAGTCCCCTGCGAACCGGATGATGACACGGTCGAGTTGTCGGACCTGCTTGGTCACTGAGATCGCCGACCTCCTTGGGGGAGCCGCCGGGCACGGGGACGGCGGCTCGATGCGGTGACTCGGTCCTCGCCCGCTCGGCCGACCCGTGGCGGATGGTGCGTTCGCCCGGGCGTTCGCCTGAGACCTCGCCGGAGCGGGGCGGAACCGGGTGGATTTCACGGCCGCGGTCGCGTCACCGTCGCCGCCGGAAGCGGGGGCGGAGCCGCGTGCGGTGGCGGACCGTTGCGCCGCGCCTCCTCGGGACTGGGCACGGGACGGGCCGCGGGGGGTTCAGGGTCGACACATCACCCCGGCGGTGCGGACGGTGTCCAGGAGCGGACGGCCGACGCGCGGCGCCCCCGGCTGGGCGATCAACGTGATGAGAACCACTCTTGCACTATAGGTCGTCCTTGTCGGGGGAGTGGTGCGTGGTGTGCTAGATCACACCCCTGGGTGCGGTGCGGCGCTCCGGGGTCGGTAGGGGCTGCGTCGGTGGGAAGGGCGGGGTGGCCCGCGCTGTCCTGCGCTTCTTACGGCGGCGCGCCGGCGGGAGGCCGCGCGTGAGGCCGCACGGCCGTGTGCCGGTGCGGCCGACACCGGCCGACCGCACCGCGTCCTGGTGGCCCGGTTGTTGCCGAGATGGGAGATTTTGCGGCGCTGCGTACTTTTCTGTTGCCTTCCGCCCACCCTGCGGTGTGGTTCATCCCCCGGTGACGGGAACGCACGGCCACGATCCGCGCGTTCGTAAGGGTGGATGGCCTGGAGAGGGGCCGGAGAGTGAGGAGGGCGCAGTCGTCGTGCACCGCAATACGATCCGCGCAGCGTGCCTGCTCGCCGGTCTCTCGGCGCTGGTCGTCCTGGGCGGCTGGACGATCGCCGGTGCCCAGGGGCTGCAACTCGGGATCGTCCTGGTGATCGTGATGAACGGCCTCGTGCTGTTCTTCGGCGACTCCATGGCCTTGCGCGCCATGCGGGCACGGCCCATCAGCGAGATCGAGCAGCCCGAGCTCTACCGGATCGTGCGTGAGCTGGCCACCGAGGCGCGCCAGCCGATGCCGAGGCTCTACCTGTCGCCGACACCGGCACCCAACGCCTTCGCCACCGGGAGGGGGCCGCGCCGGGCCGCCATCTGCTGCACCACCGGGCTGCTGCGCCTGCTCAACGAGCGCGAGCTGCGCGGTGTCATCGCCCACGAGCTGGCGCACGTGCGCAGCCGCGACACCCTGGTCTGCTCGGTCGCCGCGACGCTGGCCGCCATCATCACGTCGCTGACCGCCCTGGCGCTGCTGCTGCCGCTCGGCGACTCCGAGGACGAGGACGTGCCGAGTCTGCTGGGCGGGCTGCTCTTCCTGGTGCTCGGCCCGGCCGCGGCCATGGTGGTCCGGGTCGCCGTCTCCCGCGGGCGGGAGTACCGTGCGGACGCGGCCGCGGCCCGCCTCACCGGCGACCCGGTGGGCCTGGCCAGCGCGCTGCGCAAGATCGAGGTCGGCGCGCGGACCCACCCGCTGCCGACCGAGGGGCGGCTGCTGGCGTCCGGCCACCTGATGATCACCCACCCGTTCCCGCCGCAAGGGATGAGCCGGATCTTCGCCGTGCATCCGCCCACGCGCGAGCGCATCCGCCGCCTGCGCCGCCTGGCCGAGGACGAAGGCTGGGGCCTGCGGTGAACCGGGCCGCCGCCCTCGCCCTCGCCCTCGCCCTCGCGCGCCGAGCCGGCGAGGCGCGGATGCCGTCGGCGGGCGACCCGTCCGGCGGAATCGGCTAGCGGTAGTTCACGAACTGGAAACGGGGGTGGAGCCACCAGGGGCTCCACCCCCCTTAAGCCTCTCTGACCTGGCATTTCATGTCTCATCGCGTCGCGTCGAATCTCGCTCGATTCCAACCCTGTGTGCCCTGGATGTGCCCTCCTCCAGGCACACACCAGGAGCGTCTAGGCGTCGGCGTGCGCCTCGTCGAGCGCGTCCCGGTATTCACGCGCCCACTCGGCGCCCCGCTGGTCGTCGGGTAGACCGTCGAGTCCCACCCGGAGGTTCTCGGCGGCGTCGGCGTGGTCGCCGAGTGCCAGCAGCGCCAACCCGATGCCCATCCGGGAGAAGGTGGGCGAGAGCCAGTAGGCCGTGTCCGGGGGCGCCTGGTCGGCCGACGCGTCGGCAAGGTCGGCCGCCTCGTCGAGCAACCGGCGGGCGTCGTCCCGCTGCCCGAGCCAGGCGTAGCCGTGGGCGGCTTGGACGGCGTCGCCGACGCGCTGTAGGGGCGTGGCGCCGGGCGTGTGGTAAGCGGCGAGGAACCACCGCACGACCGCCCGGGGGCGTTGCTGCTGGCGCGCTAGGTACCCCTTGAAGTTCGCGGCTTGCGCGGCCAGCTCCCCGCTTCCGACGTCGTCGGCGCGTTCTTCGGCGGCGGTGAGCCAGCGGACCGCGTCGGCGTCGTTGCGGGCTTCGGCGTGCAGCCACCCGATGAACTGGGCCCATTCGGCGGCGACCTTGTGGAAGTCCTCCGCGTGCGGGCCGCGCGCATCGCGCGCCAGCTTGTCGATGCTGTCCCATTGCGCGGTGGTCGCGGGCAGCATCGCCACGGCGGGGAACACGTCGTCGAGTCGCCGTTGTGCGGCCAGGGCTCCGGCGAGTGCGTCCACGGTGCCCCTGTCGAGCCGCGAGGGTGCGGCGAGGGTGCGGGCGATGCGGGCGCGGTCGTCGGGGGTCAGGGCGTCGGCGAGTTCCACCAGCGCGCCCTCGGCGCCGAGGAGTTCGTCAAGGGCGTGGGCGAGCTGGGATGAGGGGCGTTGCTTGCCGTTGAGCACGCGCGACAGGTAGGCGCGGTCGTAGTTGAGCGTCCGCGCGGCTTGGCTCATCGACATACCGCGTGCGCGTAGCGCGTGGCGGACGCGAGAGGCGAAGTCGGTCACGGGCACTCCCGGGTTGACCGTTGACTGTCACGGTAGTCAACACCGGTCAACTTCCGCCGGACAAGGGGCGGCCACCATGCTGCCGTCATGGGAACCGACCACGCCACGCTCCCCCAATTCGTCCGGCCTGCCGCCATAGCTCCAGATGATCATTCCTATACCGCTGGCTACTGGTCGGAGTCGGGCTTGGCATCCGGCTGCATCACAACGAACGAACCCATGCCGGGCTCCGTGTACACCAGGCCATCCGCCCGCAACGCCCGCATGACCTTCTGGCCGGTAGCGGTTGCTATGCCGAACTCCTCGTGCAGCTGGATGACCGAAGGAATCCGCGTTCCAGGCGCATAAGTCCCAGAGCGGATGCGTTCCTTGATGATCTCGTGAACCTGGCGCCACCTGGGGCGATTGTCAGCTAGCTCTACCACGAAGCACACAGTAGAGAGTCATCCCATGGTTGGGCGAGCGATAGCATGACACGCTTGCTATAGCACACTGTAGTTCGGTTGTGTAAGGTCGGTAGACACAGAAGACCCCGGCGGCGTGGGGCGCCCCGGGGCACGGCCACCAGCTGTCAGGAGCTGATGACGATGTCCATCCTGCCATCGCGGCGGAGCCGCCGCATCCGCCCGTACATCACCGCGCTGGAACACCGGCGGGCCATCGAGGCCCGCCGGTTCCGGCAGTTCGCCGGACTGGTCGCGCTGAAGGCGATGGAGGTCGCGCGATGACCTCCGCTATCCGTGTCGTCCTCGGCGACATCACCGTGTTCCGCGAGTCCGAGCTTCCGTTCCCGCAGCGCTACACCGCCCGCTACCTCGGGTTCACGATCCGCCTGCGCACCTCCCGCGGCGACGTCTTCCGCGCGCTGGTGCGCGAGTGCGGACTCACCCGCGACCAGGCCGCCCGCCTGCTCAACCAGGTGGACAGGGGCCGACGATGACCACCTGGTGTGAGATCAAGGACGTCGGCGACCCGATCCGGCTGCGAGCATGGGCCAACGCCATGGGCGCCCCGATCGTCCGCTCCGGCTACACCCTGGACGGCCGCGTCGTCCTCAGCGCGACCTGTCCCCACTGCGAGCGGCTGACCATCGTCGCCACCACGTCGGAGAAGAGCCTCTACCCGCCGATCGTGTGGAGGTCGCCCTTCGAGTAGCCAGATCCCCGCAACCGCCTGAACAGAACCCCGCCGTTACAGGGGACGGCGGGGTTCGTGCTGTTCGGGAAGCGCCCACCCTTGGCGTGTACGGGCACGATGGCGTCCACTCTCCGCCCCGAACTCGGAGACATGTGCCCCGGGTGTGCCCTACGGCAGTGGCCGGAGCATGAAACTGCTGGTCAGAGAACCGGGCGGCTAGCGGTCAGCGGTAGTTGACGAACTGGAGGGCCAGGTCGAGGTCCTTCTCCTTGAGCAGGTTGATGACCGACTGCAGATCGTCCTTCTTCTTGGAGCTGACACGCAGCTCCTCGCCCTGGATCTGGGCTTTGACGCCCTTGGGGCCCTCTTCGCGGATGATCTTGGAGATCTTCTTGCCGTCCTCGGTGGAGATGCCCTCCTTGAGGGCGACCGGCAGGCGGTACTCCTTGCCGGAGATCTTCGGCTCGTCGGCCGGGTCGAGGACCTTCAGCGAGACGCTGCGCTTGATCAGCTTCTCCTTGAACACGTCGTATGCGGCCTTGACGCGCTCCTCGGAGTTGGCGCGGACCTCCACGCCCTGGTCGCCCGACCAGCTGATGGAGGCGCCGGTCCCCTTGAAGTCGAAGCGCTGGGAGAGTTCCTTGCCGGTCTGGTTCAGCGCGTTGTCGACCTCCTGGCGGTCGAGCTTGGATACGACGTCGAAACTGGACTCAGCGGCCACGTGTGTTCACACCTTTGACAGACGGTTGGCAGACGACCTTCGGGACCGCCCCGCAGGGCGGCCCGAGGGGTGGTGTCGACGCAGCCGGTCCGCGACGGGCAGGTCCGCGTTCGTCCGGCTGCGGCAGAGACAGAGCTTAGTCGTGCGGTGGCCGCCGTGCCCGGACAGCATGCCGAACGCGGCCTCAATCGCCCGGGAGGCAATCGATTTCGTGTCCGCGCCACATGTCCGCTATCCTCATTCATGCGCCGCGACGACCACGTCGCCGCATCCCAGGCAGGTTGCCCGAGTGGCCAAAGGGAGCGGTCTGTAAAACCGCCGGCTCAGCCTACGCAGGTTCGAACCCTGCACCTGCCACCCGAGGAGAACGCCCTCTGACCGCGCTTGTGCCGGTCAGGGGGCGCTTTCGTGTCCGTGGGCCCCGATCCGGGGATTTGTCGCGGTGCGATGCCGGTGTGTCGGACCGGGGGCGCGGTCGGCCGTTGTTCGGCAGGGGCGACACCGACCGGGCCGGGCGGGTGGTTCTTCCGAGCGGCGCCGTGCTTCCCCGCCGCGGTCCTGCCCCGGCGCCGGCCGGTCCGCTAGGGCGTGTTCGGCGGATGCTTTCCTCCTGAGCGAGCGTCGTTCCGGTGGCCGCGAGCCGGGAATGATCCGTCGAACACATCCCCAACCTCTCAGGGCAGTACACCTAGGGCGGAGCGACACGCGACACGCCGTGTTCCCGCGGCGATTCTCCGGTGGAGCTATCCCGACATGGTGGAAATCCTTCGCTCGGAAGCGTCCGCGACGCCCGACTCCGCCGTGATTCAAGCTGATTTCATCGCGTGCGGTAAATGTTTTTCCAAAAGATTCGCCAATGGTCCTTGCATTGCAAGCCGTTTTTATCTCCAATCATCCCCGAAGGGATGAACTGGACATTTGGAGTCAGGTGTTTTGTCGTTGACAAAACTATTGGCGCCGGAAGATGATTGCCCACGTCCACCGCATCAGGGATGCCTGTCTTGGCGTCCTCATTCTCAGTAACCTCGTCTTTATCATCGGGGGATCCGTCATGAAAAAGCTCGTAGCTGCGGGAGCCGCAGCTAGCGCGCTCTTGGGCGCAACGCTCATGGCTGCGCCCGCTCACGCAAACGGTCAGGCCAACAACAACTTCCAAGTGCTGCCCGTCCAGGTGTGCAACGCCAATGTCGGCGTGCTGGGTCTGGCGCTGCCGCTCGCTTCGCCACAGAAGACCGGCCACTGCACGAATGGTCCTGTCAGCAAGAACGTGGGCCACCACCACCACAAGAAGCACCACGGCCACCACCACTGACCACGAAAGAGGGAACCCCATGCTTCGCAAGCTGGGAATCGCCGGCCTCGCCGTCGGCGCTGCGATGGGCGCAGTCTTGGCCGCCACGCCCGCCAACGCGGATGTGCAGGCCAACAACAACCTGCAGCTGATTCCTTTGCAGGTGTGTAACGCCAACGTCGGCGTGCTCGGCGCGGCCGTTCCGATCTTCTCGCCGCAGACGGCGAAGAACTGCACCAACGGCCCGGTCAACACGAGCATCAGCCACCACCACCACAAGAAGCACCACGGCCACCACCACTGACCCAAAGGAAGGAAGCGCCATGCTTCGCAAGCTGGCCATCACCGGCCTCGCCGCCGGCGCCGCCCTGAGTGCGGTTCTGTCCACTGTGCCCGCGCACGCGAGCACGCAGGCCAACAACAACCTGCAGGTGCTCCCGATTCAGTTCTGCAACGCCAACGTCGGCGCGGTCATCGGCTTCGCCGTTCCGATCGCGTCGCCGCAGACGACGAAGAACTGCACCAACGGGCCGGTCAACACCAACGTTGACGTGCACCACAAGAAGAAGCACCACGGCCACTACTGATCAGGGAAGGAATCCCAATATGCTTCGCAAGTTCGCTGCGGGCGCTCTCATGGCCGGTGTGACGATGGGCACCGTCATGATGGCCGCGCCCGCCCAGGCCAACGGCGTCAACAACAACCTGCAGCTGGTCCCGATCCAGCTCTGCAACGCCAATGTCGGCGTCCTCGGTGCGGCCATCCCGGTCTTCTCGCCGCAGACGACCAAGAACTGCACCAACGGCCCGGTCAACACCAACATCCAGAAGCACCACCACCACAAGAAGCACCACGGCTACTACTAGGCCGGCAGCGGTCGACACGGTGGCCCAGACCCTGCCGCCGTCGGAACCGAGCTTCTGCGAGAAAGGGAGGATTCCCCGCGCCCGCCGCAACGGGCCGGGGGATCCTCCCCCTTTTTTTCCTTTCCGTCACCGCCGGACGACGACCGCGGAGCCGTGCCCGAAAAGCCCCTGGTTCACCGCGAGTCCGACCCGCGCCGATTCCACCTGCCGCCCGGACGCGCGGCCCTGCAACTGCCGGGTGATCTCGCAGACCTGGGCGATCGCCTGCGCCGGGACCGCCTCCCCGAAACTCGCCAGACCGCCGCTGGGATTCACCGGAATGCGTCCGCCGATCTCCGTGGCGCCCTCGCGCAGCAACCCCTCGGCCGTACCCGGCGGGCACAGTCCGATGTCCTCGTACCAGTCCAGCTCCAGCGCGGTCGACAGGTCATAGACCTCGGCCAGATCGAGATCGCCGGGGCCCACCCCCGCCTCCTCGTAGGCGGCTCGCGCGATGGAGGCGCGGAACGGCGTCTCGGGAGGTTCGGCGGCGAGGCGGGAATCGGTGGCGACGTCCGGTATCTCCAGCACGGGATCGGGGAATCGCGGTGTGACCGTGGCCGCCGCGCAGAGACGCACCAAAGGCCCCCGGAGGCGCCGCGCCTTCTCCATGCGCATCAGCACGAGTGCGGCCGCGCCGTCGCTGGTCGCGCAGATGTCCAGCAACCGCAGCGGGTCGGCCACCACGGGGGACGCCAGGACCTCGGCCTCGGTGACCTTCGCGCGGTAACGCGCGTGGGGGTTGGCCGCCCCGTGGCGCGCGTTCTTCACCTTCACCCGGGCGAAGTCGGCGGGCGTGCTGCCGTACAGCTCGATGCGGCGCCGTGCCGCCAGCGCGAAGTAGGTCGGGTTGGTGGCGCCGAGCAACCGGAAGCGGAGCCAGTCGGGGTCGTCCGGCCGGTCGCCCGCGACCGGGGCGAAGAAGCCCTTGGGCGCGGCGTCCGCCCCGACCACCAGGGCGGCGTCGCACAACCCGGCCAGGATCTGCGCGCGGGCCACCGCGATGGCCTGGGTCCCGCTCGCGCAGGCCGCGTAGCAGCTGGCGATCCGGGCGCCGCTCCAGCCGAGGGCCCGGGCGAAGGCGGCCCCGGCCACGAAGCCCGGGTAGCCGTTGCGAATAGTGCACGCGCCGGAGATGAAGCCCACATCGGTGTGGTCGATCCCGGCGTCGGTGAGCGCGGCGCGCGCCGCGGCCACGCCGTACTCCACGAAACCGCGCCCCCACTTGCCCCAGGGGTGCATCCCGGTGCCGACGACGGCGACCTCCCCGCCGCTCACCGCTCGACCCCGCCCGCGCCCCATGCGCGGGGGCGCCACTTCCAGATCAGGTACTCGTGCTCGCCGTCGGTGTGGAGCACGTCCGCGGCCAGCTCCATCTCCCGGCCGATCTCCAGGTCGTCCACGGTCACCCCGGGCACCGTCTGGCCCAGCACGATGATGCGCTCGGCCGCGAGCTCCACCGCGGCCAGGGTGAACGGCTCGTAGGGATCGCTCCGCGCGATGTAGGGGGCCGGCGGCGGGTACCGGCTGTCGGTGTAGGACCAGACGCGGCCGCGCCGCGACAGCCGGATGCCGGGGAGGTCCTCGCCGGTGCAGCGCGGGTTGCGGCAGAAGCCGTGCTCCGGGGGAAAGTGCACGGTGCCGCACGCGGCACAGCGCGTCCCGAGCAGGTGCGGTCCGTCGGCGTCGACCGTGAACCATCCCTCGGCGGCGGAGACACGTCTCGTTCCCATCACCTACGTATAGCAGTCAAGCGCTTGTTTGGTAAGTGGTGTGCCAGGCCGCGGGTGTGGACGTGGGCCCCGGCCGTTGTGGACGTCTCCAGGCAGGCCACCCGGAAGTGAGAGCCACCGCAGCACCGGGGATCACCCGATTGCGCGGCTTGCGCAACGGCGGGAGGAAAACGCATGGGAACGACACGTCTGGCCGTCATCGGGGCGATCTGCGCCCTCATGGCCCTCACCGGCTGCGGCGACCGAAACGGGGGCGCCGGAGGTGACCAGGACGGCGGGCCGTCGCCGACCCCGGCCGACCCCACGGCCGAGGAGAACGCCCAGGGCGGCGACGAGTACGACGAGATCTACGTCTTCAACACCTACGGCGACGAGCAGGGCTACCCCGACCAGCGCCCCGAGGTCCTCGTCGCCTCGGAATTCACCACCTTCAACGGGCTCACCTGGTCCGCCTGGGGGTCGGTGCCCGCCTCAGGCGACGGCTACGTGCTGGGTACCTGGTGCCTCCCCGAGTGCCAGGACGACCCCTACCCGGTCACCGTCGAGCTCGGCGAACCCGAGCTCTTCGACGGCGACGCCTACTACACCACCTACTGGGTCACCGAGGACTCCGAGATACCCGATGACATGAGGAAGCTGATGGAGGAGTCCGACGGAGGCCGGCTGATGGTCCCCTCCGGCTACTAGCTAGGGCGTGCTCTGCGGATCATGTCCCAGCCGCCACGTACAGCGGGGAGAGCATCCCGCAGACTCCTCAAAGATTTACAGGGGTCGGTTTCTTTGCAGGTCAAGGCGTAAATTCGGGTCCCTTCAGGTCGGTTGGAGCCCGGGATTCGGCCGCGGCGGTGGCCCAGGGTCTTTAGTCTGCTGAGTTGTGGGTGACTCAGCGAACCAGGCGACGGCGGCCGCCGCCGACGGTGGCGTGCGCGCCGGCGGGGGCGACGGCGACACAGGCGCTCCCGTGCCCAGGCACGGCCGCGCAGCGCTGCTCCGCCTCGCCACCTGGTTCGAAGCCGCCGAGTCCGATACCGCCCACGAGCTCTTCACCGCCGCCTTCGGCGCCCACCCCGCCCGCCACCTCGGCGGCACCGGTGAGGACGCGGTGGCCGCGACGACGAGCTGGTGGGACGCCCCGCTGGCGCGCACCGCCGCGCTCCGCCTGGCCGGCGCCCTGCCGGCCGCCCCCGTCCCCGACCACGGCGACCAGCAGGCGCGGCTGCGCGACGCCGCCGAGTCCTCCGCGCACTGGCGCCGCACCGCCGCCCAGGAGCTGCGCCGGGTGCTGGCCGAGCCCACGGGCGACGACGCCCGACCGCACCTGTCCGGTCTCGCGCTGGACGTGCTCATGGAACTGCTCACCGCCGCTTTGGGCGCCGGTGACGCCACCCTGTCCCCGGTCTGCGCGGGTGACCTCGAACTCGGTATCCGGCTGCACGTCCGCAGCGTCCCCGATGCGCGGATCATCCTGCGCGGAGCGGACGGCGACCTTACCCTCGAAGGGCTGCGCATGCAGGTCACGGCCTATGCCGTCGAAACGGGCACCGATGATGCAGCCGACGGCGCGTGCGACCGCGGCGTGCCGGAGCCGGAGGCTGCGGCACGGCTGGTCCGCCAGGCGTGAACCGCGGCGGCGGCACGTTCGGGAGCCCCCGACCGCGCGGCCGGCCGACACCGATCGGGAGGGACCGGAGCCCGCACGGCTCCGGCCACCGCACAACGAGGCGCAGGAGGTGACGGACACCAGTGGAGTCCAGCGAGGACATCGCACTCACCGGGGAACGCCAGGCGGCCGCGCGGCTGCTACTGGCCACCCCGATCGTCACCGCCCGCACCCACCCTGAGGACTTCGCGGTCATCCGCACCCACTCCGACTGGCTGACCCAGCGGTTCCAGCGCATCCTGGGCTACCGCCTGACGGTCGCGGCCGACCACGCGCGCCTCGCCAAGACCGGCCTCGTCCGGTCCGTCGCCACTCCGCTCACCCGCGCCGGCGGCGCGTTCTTCTCCCCCCGCGCCTACACCTACCTCGCCCTCACCCTGGCCGCGCTGGTCGAGGCGCCGGCCAAGCTCCCGGTCGCGCGCCTGGCCGCCGACGTGCATTCGGCGGCCGAGGAGGCCGGGCTCGACCTGGACCCGCGCGACCGGATGGCCGAGCGCCGCGTCTTCACCGCCGCACTGCGCCACCTGGCCACCTGGGGGGTGCTGACCGAGCGCGAGGGAAGCCTCGCGGAGTACGCCGCCGACGGAACCCGGGAGGTGTGGCTCGACGTCAGCGTCGAGCTCGCCCGCCGCGTGGTCGCCCACCCGCCGCACTCCGCCCCCGACCCCTCCGGTTACCTGGAGAGCATGGAGGGCGCCGACCCGTCCGGCGACGAGGCGGGCGAGGTCGCACTGCGCCGACTGCTCGCCGAGACCGCCGTCGTCTACCGCGGCGATCTCGCCGACCGGCAGCGCGAGCGCCTCGCCCACCATCAGTGGCGTGCGGTCGCCGAACTCGGCGACCTGCTCGGCTGCGACGCCGAGATCCGCGCCGAGGGGGTCGCGCTGATCATGCCCGACGACGCCGAGGAGGAGCGCGGCGGTGCCTGCTGCTTCCCCAGCGGCGACCCGATCGGCCAGGCCGCGCTGCTCCTCCTGGAACGCCTGGTGACACGGCTGCGCCCGGAACACCTCCCGTGCGGCGCGGTCCCGGTCCCGCCCGACGTGCTGCGCGAGGAGCTCGCCGCGGTGGTCGGCCCCGGCGCGGAACCGCGTCGCCGCTGGGCCCGCACCGCCCTGTCGCACATCCCCGACCAGGACGATCTCACCGCCCGGGCGCTGCTGCTGCTCCGGGACGCCGGACTCATGGGCCGCCCCGCACCGGGCGCCGTCGGCCTCGACGGCTGGAACCTGCTCGCCGCAGCCGCGCGCTACGGCGGTCGGCGCGGCGAGCGGCCGCGGGATGCCGAGGACACGGCGGAGGACGACGTGGAACCGGGAGCGGGGACGTGACGAGCACGGCAGCGCCTTCTGGGCGAATGACGTCCGGCCACCGGTCGGGATCCGGGACAATGTCAGCACCATCGGCGGGCGGGCCTACCCCGGCCAGGGCCGCGGTAGGACACGGAGCGGAGGACGATCGGTGAGCGTGAGCGGTGGCGAGAGCCCCTCCACGAGCGCGATCGAGCAAGCGGAGGCGTCGATGTCCGACACGGATGACCCCATCGCCTCGGTGATGCGCCAGGTGCGCAGCATGGGTCCGGCCAAGGGCGGCGATGACGAGGCGACCACCCCGGCGGCCGTGAACGCGGCCGGCGGATCCGCGGCGGCGGAGGGCACCGGAGCCGACCTGCTCGCGGAACCCGGGGAGCCCCTTCCGGCGGGTGACACGTCGGACCCCGCCGCAGCGACCGGCGTGCTCGACGGGCCCGCGCCGGGCCGGGCCGCGACCCCCACGGTCGAAACCGGGACGGCGGAGGACACCGACGAACCCACCGGGGGCGAGCCCGGCACCGACACCGCCTCGGCGTCCCCGCCCTCCGGCGCCGCCGAGGGCTCCCGGGCGGCCGACGGCCGCGATGCCGACCCGGCCTGCCGCTACCGGCTCAAGCGGGCCGGAATCCGCAACGTCTGGCAGTACGACGACCACACCTTCGACTTCGCCGACGGCCGCCTGCTGCTGCGCGGCCGCAACGGTACCGGCAAGTCCAAGGCGCTGGAGATGCTGCTGCCGTTCCTGCTCGACGGCGACGCCCGACGCCTCGACACCACCGGCACCAGCCGGACCAGCCTGCGCTGGCTCATGCTGGACGGCCGCACCCCCGTCGGGGGCGACGGCGAGGCCGACGCCGATACCGGCCCCGACGCCGGCACCGACGACGACGCCGACCCCGCAACCTCACTGCTGGGTTACCTGTGGGTGGAGTTCGCCCTCGACGGCGAGGCCCCCGGCGGTGCAGCGGCGCCCGCGACCCCCGCCGGGGACCCCCTCCCGGCCCACCTCACACTCGGCGCCGCCATCACCGCCTCCGCCGACGCCGGTGCCCGCAGCGTCTTCTTCGTCACCGACCGCCGCATCGGCGCCGACGACCTCTCCTTGATCGTCGACGACCGCCCCATGCCCGTCGACCGGCTGCGCACCGAGGTCGGCCCGGACAACTGCTACGACACCCCGGTCGCCTACCGGTCGCGGGTGATGCGCGAACTGTTCGGGATCGACGACCCCGTCCGGTACCGCAACCTCATCCACCTCCTCTACAGGCTCCGCCGCCCCACCATCGGCGAGCGGCTGGAGGCTGGCGAGCTCGTATCCGTCCTCGCCGAGGCCCTGCCCCCCATGGACGAGACCGTCCTGGACGAGGTCGCCCGCAACATCGCCGACTTGGAGGAGGCGCGCGAGCGGCTGGCCTCGCTCGGCACCGCCCGGGAGCAGGTCGCCGACTTCCTCGACGATTACCGCGGCTACCTGCGCGGTGCCCTGCGCACCGAGGCGCGCGCCGTGCGCGAGCAGATCGGCGAGTACCGGCGCCGCGACGCCGAGGTCGTCCGCCTCACCGACGAGCTCGACCGGCTCGTCGCCGCAGAGAGCACGGTGCAGGAGGAGCGCGACCGGCTGCGCCGCACCCGCGACACCGCCGCTTCCGACGCCGACACCCTCAGCGCCGGAGCCATCGCCGAGGCCGGGATCACCCCCCAGGAGCACGAGGCCCGCCAGGCCGCCGTCAACGCCTACATCCGCGCCGCCGAAGCCGCCTGGACCGCCGCCGGCTACGCCCTGGTGTCGGAGGAGCGCGCCAAGGAGCGCATGGCCTTCGACATCTCCGCCATCGAACGCTCCCTGGCCGGGCTGCAGCGCCTGCACACCGAGATGGCCGAGACCGCCCGCACCGGCGGCATCGACCCCGCCGCCCTCGGCGAGGTTCCCCAGCCCGTGCCCACGATCCTCGCCCCCCGGGAGAGCGTCACCCACGTCGACCTCGAAGGCCTCGAACAGGCCGTGGAGCGGGAGCCGGTCCCCGGCATCGACCTCCCCGAACTGCGCGGTCGCCTCGCCGAGCTCCACGACCGGCTCGGCTACCTCGACGCCGCCGCCCTGTCCCGTTCCGAGGCCGCCGCCGGGCTGCGCGAACGCGCCGTCGAACGCGCCGCCGCCGAGCGGCGCGAGGCCGCCCTCGACGGCGAAGCCGAAGCCGCGGAGGCCGCCCTCGAACGCGCCGCCGAGCGGGAGCTGTCCGCCATCGAGGGTGTCCGCACCGCGAGCGCCGACTACGCCGACCGCGTCCGCGCCTGGACCGCGCGCCTGCGCGAGGTCGCCCCCGACGCCGACCTCACCGAGGCCGTGGCCGCCCTCGAAGAACACGTCGAACTGCCCCTCGACGACGCGCGCCGCGTCCTCGACGCCGACGTCCCGGCCTCCCTCGCCGCCCGCGTCCACGCCGTCGTCGACCCGCTCCTGCGCGACCTGCGCACCCGTCGCGACACCGCGGTCGGCGAAGAGCGCGAGCTCGCCGGTGAACTCGACGACCTGTCCGAGCGCAAGCGCAGCGGTACCGACCACCTCGCCGTGGACCGCCCGCAGTGGGCGACCGCCCCACGCCGGCCCGGCGTGGGCATCGCCTTCCACCGGGCCGTCGAGTTCGCCCCCGAACTCACCACCGCCGAGCGCGCCGGCCTGGAGGCCGCCCTGGAGGCCGCCGGACTGCTGTCCGGGTGGATCACCGCCGACGGCGCCGTCGTCGACCCCGGCACCCGCGACCTGATCCTCACCCCCTCGCGCCAGGCCAACGGCCGCACCCTGCTCGACGCGCTGACCCCGGGCGACATGGGCGACTCCGGCGTCGCCCCGCGGACGGTCGAGGCGCTGCTGTGCTCCATCGGGCTGCTGCCCGCCCCCGGGGAGGAGGTCATCGACGTCCGACCCCGGCACCGCCGCGACAGCGCGTCCCCGCCGGCCAGCGCGGTCTCCCTCGACGGGCGGTGGCGCCTCGGCGTCGCCTCCGGCGCCCACTTCAAGTCGTCCCCGGAGTACATCGGCGCCGACGTCCGCGCCGAGACCGACAGCCGCCACCTCGCCAACATCGACAGGCGCATCGACATCGCCGAGGCGCTGCTGGCCGAGGTGGGGGAGCGGCGCAGCGACGTCGAGCAGCGGCACGCCGCCCTGGTGGCGACCGTCCGCGACCTGCCCGGCCCGGGCCAACTGGCCGCCGCGTGGGCCGCCCTCGACAATGCCCGCTCCTGGCTCGCCGCCGCCAAGCGCGACCACGCGGCCGCCACCGAGGCCGCCGCGGAGGCCCGGAGCCGAGCGCTCGCGCTGCGCTCGGAGATGGCCGACCCCTCCGCCGAGCACGCCCTTCCCACCGCGCCCGACCGCCTCACCGCCGCCCTCACGGTGCTGGACCGGCTGCGCGTGCAGATCGCCGCCGCCTACCGCGACCTGGAGGCGCTCGCCGTCCAACTGGAGGAGTACCAGCGGCATACCGCCGACTGGGAGCACACCCGCAACGACCGGATCATCGCCGAGGACGCGCGGACCGCGGCCATCGGCGACATGATCACCGTGCGCCGCCAGATCGAGCTGACCGACCGCGCCCGCGTGGCCGCCCCCGAGCAGATCGACACCGCGGTGGGCGAGGTCCGCGGTCGCATGGAGGAGGCCGAGGAGCGCCTCCCCGAGGCCGAGCGCGCGGCCCAGCAGGCCCGCGACGACCGCGTCGCCGCCGAGACCCGCCTCGATACCGCCGTCTTCGAACGGGCCGGCCAGGCGCGCCGCGCCCACACCGCCGGGGCCGCCCTGCACCGGATGATCGAGGACGCCGACGGCAGCCCCGACACCACCCTGCTGGCGGCCGCCGGACTCGCCGACGTCGCCGTGCTCGCCGGAACGGACGTCGCGGACGCGGCGGACGACGCGGAGGGCCCGGGCGGGCCGGAGCGCGCCGACGCGGCCGGGGGCGCAGAGGAGGGGCAGGACACCGACGCCGCGGCCGCGGCCCACGCCGAGGACGACGCCCTGGCCGCGCGCGTGCGCGAGCTGGACGCCCTCGTGACCGCCATCGAGGCCGAACTGGGCGACGGCGGGGACGACGACCCCCGGATCGATGACAGCGGCATCCTGCGCCGCCGCGAAGAGCTGCACCGCCTGCTGGCCTCCAGTGGCGCGGTCGGCGCCCGCACCGAACTCACCGAACCGCTCGGCCTCAAGCGCGTCACCGTTCACGACGACGGCGGCTCCCACGACATCACCCACTACGCCCGGCGCCTCGACGAGGCCATCGCCCATGCCGAGGAGGAGGTGCTGCTGCGCGAGGAGGAGGCGTTCGAACGGCACCTGCTCGGCGAGCTCGCCGGACACCTCGCCCAGCAGATCGACGCCGCCCGTGCGCTCATCTCCTCGATGAACGGCGTGCTCGGCGATGTCACCACCTCCCAGGGCCTGGGCGTGCGCCTGGAGTGGGACCTCGCCCCCGACGCCGACGAGGACATCCAGGCCGTGGTGCCGCTGCTCGCCCGCCCGGCCGCCCAGCGGACCCGGGTGGAGAGCACCCGGCTGCGCGACGCGTTGCGCCGCTGCATCGAGGCCATCCGGCGACTGGACCCGACCGCCACCGGTGGTGCGCAGCTGCGGGCGGCCCTCGACTACCGCTCCTGGTTCGCGTTCACGGTGTACGTCACCAACGCGGCACACCCCGAGCGGGAGCGGCGCCTCAGCCATCGCACCGCGCTCAGCCAGGGCGAGCAGCGCGTCATCGCCTACCTCGTGCTGTTCGCCGCCGCCGCGGCGCAGTTCGACGCCCTGGCCGAGCACGCCCCGGCCGCGCCCCGGCTCATCCTTCTCGACGATGCGTTCGCCAAGGTCGACGAGCCCACCCACGGGCGCCTGCTGGGGTTGCTGGTCGAGCTCGACCTCGACTTCGTGCTCACCTCGGAGCGGGTCTGGGGCTGCTTCCCGAGCGTGCCGAGCCTGCACATCTACGAGTGCCTGCGCGACCCCGCCGTTCCGGGGATCGCCACCCTGCACTTCAGCTGGGACGGTCGGCGAAGGCGGCTCGTCGGTGTCTGACCTCCGCCGACGCCCGGCTGTTGCTTTCCCCGCCCGGAGTCCTAACCTGCAAAGGAACGGTAAAGCGATGGGACGGGTGGGGTGATCGGCGGTGGCGTCAATCCCTGCGACGGTCTCCGATGAGGACGCCGGACAGGACGACGGTGGCGAGTCCGCCCAGGAGGTCATGGAGCGGCTGGCCGACTCCGTGCTGGGCGCCACGGCCCGGCAGTGGGTCCTCGCCGCCCTGCACGGCGACGACGCCGTCGCGGCCCTCGCCCGCGGCGAGACGGTCGACGGAATCGCCGAGGACGTGCGGACCCCGCCGCCGCGGCCGCAGTTCGGGCGGGGCTACCTGGGCCGGATCGAGGTGCAGGGGTTCCGCGGGATCGGTCGCCCGGCCGTACTGGACTTCCCGCCCGGCCCCGGCCTCACCGTCATCGTCGGGCGCAACGGGTCGGGCAAGTCCAGCTTCGCCGAGGCCGCCCAGGCGGCGCTGACCGGGCGCAACCCCCGTTGGGACGCCATGCCCGCGGCGTGGCGCGACGGCTGGCGCAACCTGCACTTCGACGACAGCACCGAGGTCAGCGTCGACCTGCACATGGACGGCGACGTCGGCCCCACGCGCGTCACCCGCGTGTGGACCGGCGACAGCGTGCGCTCGGCCCGCGGCGAGGTGGTGTCGCCCTCGGGGATGACCGCCCCGCTGCGCAGCCTCGGCTTGGACCCGGAGCTCGCCCGCTACCGGCCGTTCCTTTCCTATGACGAGCTCGGCCGCACCGTCACCGGCCGCGCCGTCGAGCTGTACGACACCATCACCGCGCTCCTCGGACTGACCGGGCTCGCCGAGGCCGAGCGCCGCCTGGCCAAGGCCTGCGACCGGCTGGCCAAGCTGCGCGACCGGCCCGGCCGCGACCTGTCCTACCTGGTCTCCCGGTTCAAGGGCGCCACCGATCCGCGGGCCGAGCGGGCCGCGGAGCTGCTCACAGCCGAGTCCATCGACCTGGAGCGGCTCGCCGTCATCGCCGCCGACGACGGCCCGGCCGACCCCGCCCGGCAGCTGGTGATGCGGCGGCTGCGCCGTATGTCGGTGCCCGAGCGATCGTTGATGGGCGACGTCGTCAACGAGCTGCGCGGCGCCGCCATGGAGCTGGCGATGGCGGCCGGGACCAAGGGCGACCGCGCGCGCGGCGTCGTGACGCTGCTCCGCCAGGCGCTGGAGCACCACCAGCGCCACCCCCAGGAGTCCGACTGTCCCACCTGCCACGCCGAGGGCGTTCTCGGGGCGGACTGGGCGCAGCGGGCGCGCGCGGAGATCGCCCGGCTGGACCCCGTGGCGGCCAGTGCCGCGGCCGCCTACGAGCGGGCCGAGGAGGCGCGCGACAAGGCCCGCTTCCTGCTCGCCCCCATGCCCTCCTGGTTGCCGGTCGACAGCGAGCTGGGACAGGTCTGGGCGCAGTGGGAGGCGGGGGCGAAGATCAGCGACCTGGGGGAGCTGGCCGACCACATCGAGACGGTGGGCCGCCGCTTCCGCTCCGCGGCCACGACGGCCCGCCGGAACGCCGGGGAACGGCTCGACGACCCCACCGACGGCTGGGCGGCCCTGGCCGAGCAGCTGGCCGCGTGGATCGACGACGCCCGGTCGGCCACCCGCGCCCACGAGACGCTCATCCCCGCCGAACAGGCACTCGACTGGCTCACCGGCCTGGCCGGGGAGATCCGCAACGAGCGGCTGCGCCCGCTGGCGGCCCAGGCCGAGCACGTGTGGCAGCGGTTGCGCCAGGAACGCCACATCGACCTGGAGCGGCTGCGCCTGGTGGGCCGGGGCATGCAGCGGCGCATGGCGGTCGACGTCGCCGTGGACGGTGTGGACAACGAGGGCAACGCGCCGGGTCTGCTCAGCCAGGGCGAGTTCCAGGCGCTGGCGCTGTCGGTGTGCCTGCCCCGCACGCTGATCCCGGGCAACCCCTTCGGCTTCCTCGTTCTGGACGATCCCGTGCAGGCGATGGACACGGAGACCGTGGAGGGGCTGTCGGCCGTGCTCGCGGAGGTCGGCCGGCACCGCCAGATCATCGTGTTCACACACGACACCCGGCTGCCCGACGCCCTGATCCGACTGGGCCTGCCGGCCGCCATCCGGACCATCCACCGCGATGCCACGTCCAACGTGTGGGTGGACGCTCCCGGGCAGTACGGGGGGTGACGGGGGCCTCTCCGGCTCGATTTGGCATAGCACCCCGAAACCCCTGTATAGTCTTCATCAGCGCCAAGGCGGAACCCCGGAAGGCCGGGGGGAAGCCGCAGGAGCATGCCCCTTTAGCTCAGTCGGCAGAGCGTCTCCATGGTAAGGAGAAGGTCTACGGTTCGATTCCGTAAAGGGGCTCCACCACTTGTTTGAGCTTCCTGTCCACTCAGGTGGGTGACCGGCGGAATCTCATTCGCCGGTCAAGCCGGGCTCCGGTATCCTTTCACTGCGGATCCGGGGGCTCCCGGCCTTCCAGGCGGAGTAGCTCAGTCGGTAGAGCAAGCGGCTCATAATCGCTGTGTCGTCGGTTCAAGTCCGGCCTCCGCTACCACCTGCGTGACCCCTGTGCCTACGCCAGGGGTCGACGCGGGTCTTTTGCAGTGTGCTGTGCAAGCAGTAGTTGTCAGTCGTATTCCAGCGAGAAAGGCACTCCGACGTGGCTGCCACCGACGTGAGGCCGAAGATCACCCTGGCCTGCCAGGAGTGCAAGCACCGTAACTACATCACGCGCAAGAACCGTCGGAACAACCCCGACCGTCTTTCGCTGAAGAAGTTCTGCCCGAACTGCCGGCAGCACTCCGAGCACCGCGAGACCCGCTAGTCCCGCCTTCCTGCGGAGCGCCGCGCGCCCCGTTCCCCCGGTCGCTCCGGGGGCGCTGCCGTCCGCACCCGGCCGTGCCCGACACGGGCGGTGAGGTCCGCGTGCGGCGATCGGGAACGCGGCGGTCGCGCGGTCGTATATGCGCAGATAGCCCAGTGAGCGTCGCAGCTCACTGGGCTATTAGTGTGAGTGGGGGTCGGCGCCCGGGGCGCCGATCGGTGTGGTGCCTCGGCCGCCGCGGACGCGACGCGGCGAATCATCGGCTTGTGAGAGGGAGTCCATGGCGATCAACCGCGACTGTCTGGGGCGGGAGTACCGGGCGGCACAGCCCTACGAGGTGACCCGCGGCAAAATCCGGGAGTTCGCCGGGGCGATCAACGACCCCAACCCGCTCTACACCGACGTCGACGCGGCCAAGGCCGCCGGCCACCGCGACGTCGTGGCCCCGCCGACCTTCCCCATCATCATGGGCATGGACGCCGCGGCCCAGGCCGCCGTCGACCCCGAACTCGGCCTCGACTTCTCCCTCGTGGTCCACGGCCAGCAGAGCTTCCGCTACAGCCGCCCCCTGCAGGCCGGCGATGTCGTCGACAACGTGACGCGCATCACCGAGGTGAAGAACCTCGGCGCCACCGAGATGATCACACTGGAGACCGACATCTCGACCGTCGAGGGAGAACACGTCGTCACGTCCGTCAACATGCTCGTGGTGCGCGGCGACGCCGCCAAGGACCGAGCGTAGGGAGCAGGGATCACCGCAATGACCGCCAACGTCCGCTACGCCGATGTCGAGGTCGGCACCGAGCTGCCCGAACAGGTCTACCCGGTCACCCGCCTCGACCTGGTCCGCTACGCCGGGGCCTCGGGCGATTTCAACCCCATCCACTGGAACGAGCGCGTCGCCAAGTCGGTGGGGCTCCCCAACGTCATCGCGCACGGCATGTTCACCATGGCCGAGGCCGGACGGCTGGTCACCGACTGGGCCGGCGACCCGGGCGCCCTGGTCGAGTACGGCGTGAAGTTCTCCGCGCCCGTCGTGGTGCCGGACGACGACGCCGGCGCCCGGATCAGCGTCAGCGGCGTCGTCAAGGAGAAGCGCGACGACAACCGGGTCGTCATCGCCCTGACCGCCCGCTCCGGCGGGGCCAAGGTTCTGGCCCGCGCCAACGCGGTCGTCCGGCTCCCCTGACCCTGCCCCGCCCCACGGGGTGCCACCGGCCCCGTCCACCGTCCCAGCAGAGGTAGCACGTGTCCGTTCACACCCAGTCCGACGTCCGGCTGGCCGACTACACCACCCTCGGCCTCGGCGGCCCCGCCGTGCGGTTCGTCACCGCGCGCGACACCGGCGCGCTGGTGGACGCCGTGCGGGCCGCCGACGCCGCCGGCGACCCACTGCTCATCCTGGGCGGCGGCAGCAACCTGGTCGTCGCCGACGCCGGGTTCGCCGGAACCGTGGTGCACGTGGACACCCAGGGCGTCACCCTGGAACCCGGCGGCCGGGACGACACGGTACGGCTGCGCGCGGATGCCGGGGTGGAGTGGGAGCCGCTCGTCGAGCGGACCGTGGCCGAGGGGCTCAGCGGTATCGAGTGCCTCTCCGGCATCCCCGGCCGGGTCGGCTCCACCCCCATCCAGAACGTCGGCGCCTACGGCCAGGACGTCAGCCAGACCATCACCGAGGTGCTGGTCTGGGACCGCCGCCTCGGTGAGCGGCGGGTGATGGGCAACGCCGAGTGCGGCTTCACCTACCGCGACAGCGTCTTCAAGGGCAGCGACCGTTACGTCGTCTGCGAGGTCGTGTTCGAACTCACCCGCTCCGAGATGAGCCGCCCCATCCGCTACGCCGAGGTCGCCCGCACCATGGGCGTGGCCGCCGGAGACCGGGTCTCGCTGGCCGAGGCGCGCGCCACCGTCCTCAAGCTGCGCCGCGGCAAGGGCATGGTGCTCGACCCCACCGACCCCGACACCCGCAGCGCCGGCTCCTTCTTCACCAACCCCGTTCTCGGCGGCGAGGAGTTCACCGCCTTCACCGAGCGCGTCGCCGCGCGCCTCGGCCCGGACACCACGGCCCCCGCCCACCCCGACGGTGCGGGCAACATGAAGCTCTCGGCGGCCTGGCTCATCGACCGGGCGGGGTTCCACAAGGGCTACGGCGCCGGTCCGGCCCGTATCTCCAGCAAGCACACGCTCGCGCTCACCAACCCCGGCGGCGCCACCACCGAGGATCTGCTGCGGCTGGCCCGCGAGGTACGCAGCGGGGTGGACGAGGCGTTCGGCGTGACCCTGGTCAACGAGCCCGTGATGGTCGGCGTCGGTCTCTAGTGTCCTGATCCGCAGGACGCGCCACAGCCGTTCCCACCGATTTTCTTCGGCGGACCCAACTCTTATATTCGGTATTCTTCGGGTCTTTTTCCGGCATGCCGAGAAATTGCATTCCCCGAATTCGACGTATAAAGTCCGATTCATCGAAGGGGAGTAGTCCTCGAATCCGTGCGATCGACATGCTGGCCCGTGCGGGCCCGGTCGCATGAGCCTTCACAGCGACAGGCGGACGAGACCTTCGGGCCGGTCAGGTGTGCCGGGTCGAAGCGTGGCGTCCGCTTTTTCGCTTCCTCCCGGTGCGCGCAGCACGAGGAGAAAGGGAAGCGGGACGACCATGGAGTTCGCCGCCGCACTCGCCGTCGCGACCGTCGCCGTCTTCATCGCGGAAATGGGGGACAAGACCCAGCTCGTCGCGATGTCCCTGGCGACGCGTTACCGGGCGTGGACCGTACTGCTCGGCATCACCGTCGCCACCCTCGCCGTCCACGGCCTGAGCGTCCTCATCGCCGAGGGGCTGGGCCTGGCCATCCCCACCGACTGGGTCACGCTGATCGCGGGCATCTCGTTCATCGTCTTCGGCCTGTGGACGCTCAAGGGGGACGAGCTCACCGACAAGGACGAGGAGCGCGCGTCCTCGCGCCGGATCCGCTCCGGTTTCGTCACCGTCATGGTCGTGTTCTTCATCGCCGAACTCGGCGACAAGACCATGCTCGCCACCATCGCCGTCGGCACGCAGTACCACTGGCTGCCGGTGTGGATCGGGTCCACCATCGGCATGGTCGCGGCCGACGCGATCGCGATCGTCCTGGGTGCCGTCCTCGGCAAGAAGCTGCCCGAGCGCGCCATCCAGATCGGCGCGGCCGCACTCTTCTTCCTCGCCGGCGGTGCCATGCTGTTCCAGGGTGTGCGCATGCTCGCCTTCTGACACCTTCGAGATCACTGGAAACGCGGGACTCAGGTGTCGGTGGGCGGGGGCGTGGCCAGCCAGGCGTCCACGCCGGCCGACAGCTCCTTCTTCAGCGCGTCGGGGGCGGCCGACCCGCGGATGGACATCCGGGCCAGCTCGGCCAGCTCGGCGTCGGAGAAACCGAACACCGTGCGGGCGATCTCGTACTGCTCGGTCAGGCGCGGGCCGAAGAGCAGGGGGTCGTCGGCGCCGAGCGCGATCGGCGCACCGGCGTCGAACAGGCGCCGCAGCGGCACGTGCGCGACGTCCTCGACCACACCCAGCGCGCCGTTGGAGGTGGGGCACACCTCCAACGTGACCTCCTGGGTGGCGATGCGCTCCACCAGGTAGGGGTCCTCGACCGCGCGCACGCCGTGGCCGATCCGGTCGGCGGACAGGTCGTCCAGGCACTCCCGGACGCTGCGCGGCCCCCCGAGCTCGCCGCCGTGCGGGGCCGACACGAGCCCGGCCCGCCGCGCGATCCGGAACGCCCCCTCGAAGTCCAGAGCGCGGCCGCGCCGCTCGTCGTTGTTGAGTCCGAAGGACACCACTCCGCGGCCCTGGTACTGGGCGGCCAGCCGGGCCAGCGCCTTGGCGTCCAGCGGGTGCTTGGTGCGGTTGGCGGCCACCATGATGCCGATCCCCACCCCGGTCCGGTGCTCCGCGGCGCGCGCGGCGTCCAGGACCAGCTCCAGGGTCGCGGTGAGGCCGTCGAAGCGCGACGCGTAGCCGCTGGGGTCGACCTGGATCTCCAACCACCCCGAACCGGCCGCGCGCTCGTCCTCCGCGGCCTCGCGCAGCAGCCGGTGGATGTCCTCGGGGCGCTGCAGCACGGAGCGGGCGATGTCGTAGAGCCGCTGGAAGCGGAACCAGCCCCGCTCGTCGGTGGCCCGCAGCTTGGGCGGCCAGTCCTCGACCAGGGCCTGGGGCAGGTGGACCCCCCGTGCCCCGGCCAGGTCCACCAGCGTCGAATGGCGCATGGAACCGGTGAAGTGCAGATGCAGGTGGGCCTTGGGCAACTGGGTGATCGGGCGTTCCATGGAACAAGGGTGCCGTATGACGGCGGGTGCCGTCACAAGGTCCCCCGGGAAAGCGGCTTTCCGCGCGTTGCCCGGAGAGAGGCGGCCGAAAACGTACCCGGGCCCCGGAACCACCGTGGTTCCGGGGCCCGGGTGCGGTGCCGGTGCGCCGTGATCGGACCGCGGCGGTCGATCACACGGCTGCTCGACTACTCGGCCTCACTCAGCAGCTTCTGTACGCGGCCGACGCCCTCGGCCAGGTCGGCGTCGCCCAGAGCGTAGGAGAGCCGCAGGTAGCCGGGGGTGCCGAAGGCCTCGCCCGGAACGACGGCCACCTCGGCCTGCTCCAGGATCAGCTCGGCGAGTTCCGAGGAGCTCTGCGGGCGCTTACCGCGGATCTCCTTGCCCAGAACTTCCTTGACCGACGGGTAGGCGTAGAACGCGCCCTGCGGCTCGGGGCACACCACGCCCGGGATCTCGTTGAGCATCCGGACGATGGTGCGGCGGCGCCGGTCGAAGGCGGTGCGCATCTCGGCGACCGCGTCCAGTCCGCCGGAGACGGCGGCCAGCGCGGCGGCCTGCGAGACGTTGGCGACGTTCGAGGTGGCGTGCGACTGCAGGTTGCTCGCCGCCTTCACCACGTCCTTGGGGCCGACGACCCACCCCACGCGCCAGCCCGTCATCGCATACGTCTTGGCGACCCCGTTGACGATGACGGTGCGGTCCACCAGTTCGGGCACCTCGACCGGCATCGAGCTGAAGCGCGCCTCGCCGTAGACGAGGTGCTCGTAGATCTCGTCGGTGAGGACCCACAGCCCGTTGCGGGCCGCCCACCGGCCGATCTCGCGGACCTGCTCCGGCGCGTAGATCGCGCCGGTCGGGTTGGACGGCGATACGAACAGCAGCACCTTGGTGCGCTCGGTGCGCGCCGCCTCCAGCTGCTCCACCGAGGCCAGGTAGCCGGTGGTCTCATCGGTGACCACGTAGCGGGGCACACCGCCGGCCAGCTTGATGGACTCCGGATAGGTGGTCCAGTACGGGGCGATGACGATGACCTCGTCGCCCGGGTCGAGCAGCGTGGCGAACGCCTCGTAGATCGCCTGCTTGCCGCCGTTGGTCACCAGGACCTGCGCCGGGTCGACCTTGAGACCGGAATCACGCAGGGTCTTGGCGGCCACCGCCTCCTTGAGTTCGGGCAGCCCCCCCGCCGGGGTGTAGCGGTGGAAGCGCGGTTCGCGGCACGCCTTGACGGCCGCTTCGACGATGTAGTCGGGGGTGGGGAAGTCGGGCTCCCCGGCGCCGAAACCGATGACGGGGCGCCCGGCCGCCTTCATGGCCTTGGCCTTGGCGTCCACCGCCAGAGTCGCCGACTCGGAGATGCCGCCGATACGTTCGGAGATGCGAGCTCGGTCAGTCATGTGTCCCATGCTTTCACGAGGGGCGGAGTGGTTCCCCGGAAGGTGCTGGTCCGCCCCTGTCCGCCCGCCGCCCGGCGGACGCGCGGGCTCCCGGGTTGGCCCCGGGCCGCCGATGGGCATAGACTCTGGCAACCGAAGGCCACAGCAGGCGGGACGGGTCGACCGGAACCGGTGTGCCCCGCCCTGTTGTTGCGGCTATCGTGGGAACGCGGCTATCTTGGCTCAGCACGCGGTACCCGAAGGGCAGTGGCTCAATTGGTAGAGCACCGGTCTCCAAAACCGGCGGTTGGGGGTTCGAGTCCCTCCTGCCCTGCAAACGCCTCCCTCAACGCGGCGCATCGCCAGCGGGCGCGGCGGGACCCCCGCCACGGCAGGGGCCATGCCGAGAAGGTGCCGGACGGACCGTCGACTCCTAAGGACTTCAGGTGACACAGACCGACGCCGACGCGAAGCCCGAGAAGGAGCGCAAGCCTCGCACGGGTCCGGTGACCTTCACCAAGCAGGTCGTCGGTGAGCTCCGCAAAGTTCGCTGGCCTACCCGACGCGAACTGATCACGTACACGATCGTCGTCATCGTGTTCGTCCTCATCATGGTCGGCTACATCTCCCTGATCGACTTCGGCTTCGGTGAAGCCGTCACATGGCTCTACAGCACCCTCGGCAGCCCGCAGGCCTGACCGCACTCCGCTCCGGGCCCTACCGGCTCCGTCGTCCGGCTTCTTCTCGGCGCGCCGTGCTCGGTTGAGTCCGGCCTGGTCCCATCGCGGCCGATGAGACCGTAAGCTGGCAGAAACCGGCACCGGCGCCATCGACGATGCGCCGATCCGCGAGCGCGTAACCGACGAGAGAAAGAGCAGCCGTGTCCGAGTCCCCACTGACCTCTGGCGACCTCCCCGCTGAGGAAACTGATCAGTCGTCGGAGGAAGCGACCGGTCAGCCCGCCGAGCAGGTGGAGCCCGAGGCGTCCGACGCCGAGGCGCACGAGGCCGCCGACGCCGGTACGACCGGCGAAGCCGCCGACTCCAACGAGGACGGTGCCGCCGCCGAGGGTGAGGAGCCCGGGGAGGCGGCAGCGCCCGAGCTGCCCAAGCTCGACCCGGTCGAGGAGTTCAAGATGGAACTCCGGCTGCTTCCCGGCGACTGGTACGTCGTGCACACGTACGCCGGCTACGAGAACCGGGTGAAGGCCAACGTCGAGAGTCGCACCCAGTCGCTCAACATGGAGGACTACATCTTCCAGGTCGAGGTGCCCACGCAGGAGGTCACCGAGGTCAAGAGCGGCAAGCGGCAGCAGGTCACCGAGAAGGTGCTGCCCGGCTACGTCCTGGTCCGCATGGAGCTGACCGACGAGTCCTGGTCGGCCATCCGCAACACCCCGGGCGTCACCGGCTTCGTGGGCCTGTCCAACAAGCCCGCCCCGCTCAGCCTCCAGGAGGTCGCCGACCTGCTGGCGCCCGAGGCGGAGGAGGAGCCGGAGGAGACCAAGAAGGAGAAGGCCGAGGTCCGCTCGGACGTCGCCTACGAGATCGGCGAGTCGGTCACCGTCATGGAGGGCCCGTTCGCCACGCTTCCGGCGACCGTGAGCGAGATCAACCCCGACACCCAGAAGCTCAAGGTGCTGGTGTCGATCTTCGGCCGCGAGACCCCGGTCGAGCTCGCGTTCAACCAGGTCTCCAAGATCTGACGGCTCTTCGAGTACCGCCGACCGCTGTCCACACGCCGTCGGCCGGGCCGTCCGGAGCCCGCTCCGGACGCCTCCGGCGCGTTCAGCCGTGGACGGCGCGTAGACTTGATGGGTCCGCCCTGTCGGGGCGGGCCCATCGCGCCCCGCTCATGCGGGGCTTTTCAGCGCCCCGCCCCGGGCAGGGCGGGCGCGTGCAATCCCACGCGGACGGGAAGCGTCGTCCGTCCGGTTTCGCGTCCACGGACCGCGGAACCGCCGGACCGACGCGTTCAGCCGCGTTCGGTCCCCGCCGCTCCGTGCGAGCGGTGAGGATCGGCCCAGGCAAACTCAGCAGATCAGGCAAAGGACCCGAAATGCCTCCGAAGAAAAAGGTCGCGGCGCTCGTCAAGGTTCAGCTTCCCGCTGGCCAGGCCACGCCGGCCCCGCCCGTCGGTACCGCTCTCGGTCCGCACGGCGTCAACATCATGGACTTCTGCAAGCAGTACAACGCTGCGACGGAAGCCCAGCGCGGCAGCGTCATCCCCGTCGAGATCACCATCTACGAGGACCGCTCCTTCAGCTTCATCACCAAGACGCCCCCGGCGCCGAAGCTGATCCTCAAGGCCGCCGGCCTGGACAAGGGCTCCACGGACCCCAGCCGCACCACGGCGGGCTCCATCACCGGCGACCAGGTGCGTGAGATCGCGCAGACCAAGCTGCCCGACCTCAACACCGATGACCTGGACCAGGCGTCGAAGATCGTCGCCGGCACCGCCCGTTCCATGGGCATCGAGGTCAAGTAGCCCTCCCGCCGTCCGGACCGAACCGTGGCAGGGCCAGGCGCTGGCCCGTGACCACACGTCTCAATCAGGAGATTTCCGTGAAGCGCAGCAAGAGCCACCGCAAGAGCAGCGAGCTGGTCGACCGCAGCAAGACCTACGCTCCGGCCGACGCGGTGAAGCTGGCCAAGGAGACCAGCACCGTCAAGTTCGACGCGACCGTCGAGGTCGCCCTGCGCCTGGGCGTCGACCCGCGCAAGGCCGACCAGATGGTCCGCGGCACCGTCAACCTGCCGCACGGCACCGGCAAGACCGCTCGGGTCCTGGTCTTCGCCACCGGTGAGCGTGCGGAGGCGGCGCGGGCCGCCGGCGCCGACTTCGTCGGCGACGACGACCTCGTCCAGGAGGTCCAGAACGGTTTCCTCGACTTCGACGCGGTCGTCGCCACCCCGGACCTCATGGGCAAGGTCGGCCGCCTGGGCCGCGTGCTCGGTCCGCGTGGCCTGATGCCGAACCCGAAGACCGGCACCGTCACGCCGGACGTCGCCAAGGCCGTCACCGACATCAAGGGCGGCAAGATCGAGTTCCGCGTGGACCGCCACGGGAACCTGCACTTCATCGTCGGCAAGATCTCGTTCGACGACGAGAAGCTGGTGGAGAACTTCACCGCGGCGCTCGACGAGGTCAACCGCCTCAAGCCGTCCGCCGCGAAGGGTCGCTACATCAAGAAGGCCACCCTGACCACGACCATGGGCCCGGGCATCCCGCTCGAAGTCTGAGGTCACCAACGCCCGAGCACGGATCGGGCACAGACGTAGCGAACGGCGGCGGCCGGGGGTCCACCCCCGGCCGCCGCCGTTCTTCGTCGTGTCGGGAGTTGGAGCGGGGTGGGGGTGGCGCTGGGGTGGGGCCAGGTCCGCTGTGCGGCCTTGTCGGCGTCTGCGTGCGGGGTTTCCGGTGGAGACGAGCAGCAGCGACGAGGGCGGTGGGGGTCTGGGGTGGCCGGTCGTCGCCCGGGTGGGCACGGGCGCGGGCCAGCGGCGGGAGTCACCGCCCACACCACCCCCGGGTCCCGTACCGGGAGGCAGCGACGACGAGGAAGGGGAGGGGCGCCCCACTCCGCCCCCGACCCGGACCGGCCCCGGCCCTGCTCGGGCTCGACCCTTCCGATGATCTCGGGAGGGCGGTTGGAACTCGCGCCGGAATTCGAACCGTTTTCCCGAGATCATCGGAGACAGGGGCGGGGGAGCGCTGTCGGGTGGTGTTTCGGGCCCGGTGGGCGGTTGCGGGTGCGTGTCTGGCCGTGTGGGGGCTGGCCGGAAGTGCGGGTTTCCGCTTCGCGTGCAGCTGTTTCCGCGATCCGCGAGCCGTTCCGTCTCCCTGGCGATGATCACGGGCTGGCATCCGATGGTGTCCATTTCGCCCGATCATTTCCCATGCTCATCGCGGGAGGGGGTTCCGGCCGTACCGCGGCCCCCGATCCGGGCGCCCGAACCCGCATGCGCCTGGCTCCTCCCCTTGGGAGAGCGCTTTCCCGCCCTTTCTTCCGTTGATCTCGGAGATATTGGGGGTTTCGCGGGCGTTTTTCACCCCAATATCTCCGAGAGAGACGAAAGAGGCGGCCACCGATCGGGTCGGGGGCGGAGTGGGGCGCCCCTCCCCTTCCTCGTCGTCGCTGCCTCCCGGTACGGGACCCGGGGGTGGTGTGGGCGGTGACTCCCGCCGCTGGCCCGCGCCCGTGCCCACCCGGGCGACGACCGGCCACCCCAGACCCCCACCGCCCTCGTCGCTGCTGCTCGTCTCCACCGGAAACCCCGCACGCAGACGCCGACAAGGCCGCACAGCGGACCTGGCCCCACCCTCCCGTCCCGGGCCCGCCCGTGCGGCGATGTTGGGGTTTCTAGCGGTGGCTCGCTGGCCTGTGACCCAGCCGCGCCCGACCCGTCGCCGAGTCTCCCTGCGCAGCCCCGGAACCCGGGCGGCTGGTGGGGCGTCTGATGCGGCGTACGGTTCGAACCGGTTGATTCCAGCTGATGTCAGATGTGGGGGCTTTTCTCGATGCTGAAGAAGATCGCCGCGGCCGCGGCGGGTGCGGGGCTGATGGTGGCCGTCGCGGGCTGTTCGGCGCTGCCGCTGCCGGGACTGGGTGGTCCGAGCCCGCTCGAAATCGTCCGGAACATGGCGAGCAATGCCGAGCAGGCCGACACCTACTCGGCCACGATCTCCATGACCGGCGCCCTGGGCGGCGAGAGCATGGAGATGTCCGGGGACGTCGACTACGTGCGTGAGCCGGAGCCGACGATGCGGATGGAGATGGGCGTCGACGGCCAGCAGGTGACGGTCCTCATGCGCGGCAGCGAGATGCTGACCAAGACCGACATCCCGGGCGTGGGCGACATGGGCGGCGACATGCCCGAGTGGATCCGCATGGAGATGGGCCAGGCGGGGGTCGAAGTCGCCAACCAGGACCCGCTCTCCGAGGTGCAGCGGCTGATCGCCGCCAAGGAGGCCGAGGAGGCCGGGAGCGAGGACGTCAACGGCGTCGCCACCACCAAGTACGTCGGCTCCTACAGCACCGAGGAGGCGCTGCGGGAGGTCGACGACCCCGAGGCGCGGCAGGCGGCGCGTGAGACGTTCGAGAAGGCCGGTGTCGACACCGTGGACTTCGAGGTCTATGTCGACGGCGACGAACAGCCGCGCCGCGTGATCAGCAAGCTGGGCGACGCCTTCACGTCGACGGTGGACTTCCGCTCCTTCAATGAGCCGATGGAGATCGACTACCCGGCGGAGGACCGGATCGGTGACTTCCCCATGCCCGGTGGCGACCTGGGTGACCTGGGTGACCTCGGCGAGATGGGGGACATGGGTGACCTCGGGGTGTACTAGGGGCAGCGGTTTCGATGTGGCCCTGACCGCCTGAGTCCCCGGACGCCCCGCAGGGGGCGGGGGGAGAGGTGGCAGAGGCGGCCGTGTGCGCCGGGTCCGGTTGCGGGCCCGGCGCACCGCCGTCCGTGCCGGGTCGACGGCGTCCCCGTTCACCGTCCCGTTCCCAGGAACATCCGCGGGAGGGTTCGCGGCACTCCTGGTCATCGGCTAGCATGGGGGACTGCCGAAGACCGCCGGTCGTCACCCAACGGGTGACCTAAGGTCCCAAGTGAACTGGGGCGGCCTGCGCAGGTGTGATGTGAGCTGTGTCGATCCCCGTCGCAGCGGGATGTGTGCGCTCTTGCGCCCATGTGTCCGCGAGCCGTGTGGATCCACTGGCCCCGTGCGCCTGCGCCGGGGCTTTTTTCATTGCCCTCGCTGCCCTGTCACCTGGCCCCTTGGGAAACACCGGCGTTCACTGTTGGAAGGAGTCCCATGGCGAGGCCGGATAAGGCAGCCGCGGTCGCCGAGCTCACGGAGGAGTTCCGTGACTCGCAGGGCGCTGTGCTGACCGAGTACCGGGGGCTCACTGTGGCGCAGCTCGGTGAGCTGCGTCGTAGCCTCGGCCAGAACGCGCGCTTCCGCATCGCGAAGAACACGCTGAGCAAGATCGCGGCCAACGAGGCCGGTCTTGGCGAGCAGGTCAACGACCTGTTCGAGGGTCCCTCCGCCATCGCTTTCGTCCACGGTGACGTGGTCGAGGCCGCCAAGGGGCTGCGTGACTTCTCGAAGGCGAACAAGGCGCTCGTGATCAAGGGCGGCGTCATCGACGGCAAGGCGATGACGTCCGACGAGATCACCAAGCTGGCCGATCTTGAGTCCCGCGAGGTTCTCCTCGCGAAGCTGGCCGGCGCGCTCAAGGCCAAGCAGGGCCATGCCGCCGCGCTGTTCCAGGCGCTGCCGTCGAAGACCGTGCGGCTCGCTCAGGCGCTGCACGACAAGCGTGCGGACGAAGCCTAAGAAACCCACGAACCTTGCCGGTGCGAACGCGCCGGTATGGCAAGGCTCGGCACGGCGTCGCCGGACGCGCGTGTTGCTAGAGAAAGAGAGATCGCAATCATGGCGAAGCTCAGCACCGAAGAGCTGCTGGAGCAGTTCGAGGGGATGACCCTTCTCGAGCTGGCCGACTTCGTGAAGCAGTTCGAGGAGAAGTTCGACGTCACCGCCGCCGCCCCGGCCGCGGTCGCCGTCGCCGCCCCGGGTGCTGCCGGTGGTGGCGAGGCCGCCGAGGAGGAGAAGGACGAGTTCGACGTCGTCCTGGAGTCCGCCGGCGACAAGAAGATCCAGGTCATCAAGGAGGTCCGTGGCCTCACGAGCCTGGGCCTCAAGGAGGCCAAGGACCTGGTCGACAACGCCCCGAAGCCGCTGCTGGAGGGTGTCAACAAGGAGGCCGCCGAGAAGGCCAAGGCTGCCCTGGAGGGCGCCGGCGCCACGGTCACCCTCAAGTAGTCCATCGGACTGCACCGCTGTTCCGAACAGCAGGTAGGGGCGGCCACCCCGCGGGGTGGCCGCCCTTCGCCGTTCATGCGTGGCGACGCGGGCACGGGGGGTGCTGTGCGCCCGGCCGTTGCGGCCAGGGGCGCCGACTCGGCCGGACCTGGCAGCCCGGTGGCCGGATCCGGCCGATCGGTCCCGCCGGGGCGCCGGATGGGCGCGGCGGCCGCGAAGCGCCGCACGGCGCGTGTGCCGCGATGGGGCGCGGGTCGTCCCGAGCGCGCTGCCGTCATCGCCTGTGACGCCGATCCCGCCGTCGGCGCGGCCGACCCGTCCGACCCCGCTCCGGGGATTCCGGTGAGGGAGGGGACATCGGGCGGGAGAACCGGACACCGCCACCGAGGCCTGGACCTAAGGGTCCTTCCCGGTTGTCGGGCCCTTCACACTCCCGGCGCGCTGTGGGACCTCTCACGGCCGTCCGAGGCCCCTCGGGACGGGCTTCGGGCTTGACGGATTCGCCGGTTGCGGCGATGCTGCGTGGTGTCGTGAATGACTCCGGGGGCCACGGTTGGACAGCGGTGTAGTATTCGGCTACACTGCCCTTTTGCGCTGCCCTTTGACGATCCGTGTGCCGGTGTCCGTGCGTTGTGTCCGATTCTTCGTGATCTCGGCGCCCATCGTACGTGCTCCAGACGGGAGCCTCCGACCTCGGCGGTTCTCCTCCGACACCTATGGGTCGTCCGGCGTGCGCGCGCATCAACCGCCACAAGCCTTCGGAAGGACCCCTGTTGGCAGCCTCGCGCAACGCCTCCGCTAACGCCCTTGGTCCGAACCGCGTTTCTTTCGCTCGCATTCAGGAACCACTCGAGGTCCCGAACCTTCTCGCTCTGCAGACCGACTCGTTCGACTGGCTGCTGGGCAATGAGAAGTGGCGTGCCCGAGTCGAGGCGGCCCGTAACGCCGGCCGCAAGGACGTTCCGGAGCAGTCCGGTCTCGAAGAGATCTTCGAGGAGATCAGTCCCATCGAGGACTTCTCGGGCACGATGTCGCTGTCGTTCCGCGACCATCGGTTCGAGCCGCCCAAGTACTCCGAAGAGGAGTGCAAGGACAAGGACATGACCTACTCCGCCCCGATGTTCGTCACGGCGGAGTTCATCAACAACGACACCGGTGAGATCAAGAGCCAGACGGTGTTCATGGGTGATTTCCCGCTCATGACGGTCAAGGGCACGTTCATCATCAACGGCACCGAGCGTGTCGTGGTGTCGCAGCTGGTCCGCTCCCCGGGCGTGTACTTCGATCGCCAGGTCGACAAGTCCTCCGACAAGGACCTGTACGGCTGCAAGGTCATCCCGTCGCGGGGTGCGTGGCTGGAGTTCGAGGTCGACAAGCGCGACTTCGTCGGTGTGCGCATCGACCGCAAGCGCAAGCAGGGTGTGACGGTCCTGCTCAAGGCGCTGGGGTGGACGACCGACCAGATCCTGGAGCGGTTCGGCGCCTATGAGTCGATCCGCAACACGCTGGAGAAGGACCCGACGGCGGGGACCGACGACGCGCTGCTGGACATCTACCGCAAGCTGCGTCCGGGGGAGCCGCCGACCAAGGAGTCGGCCCAGGCGCTGCTGGAGAACCTGTACTTCAACCCGAAGCGCTATGACCTGGCCAAGGTGGGCCGGTACAAGATCAACAAGAAGCTCGGGGTGGAGGCGGAGTTCACGCAGGGGACGCTGACCGAGGACGATATCGTCGCGACGATCGACTACCTGGTGCGGCTGCACGCCGGCGAGGAGGAGCTGGAGACCTCCGAGGGCTCCATCCCGATCGAGACCGACGACATCGACCACTTCGGCAACCGCCGGCTGCGTACCGTCGGTGAGCTCATCCAGAACCAGGTCCGGCTGGGCCTGGCGCGGATGGAGCGGGTCGTGCGCGAGCGCATGACCACCCAGGACGTCGAGGCGATCACGCCGCAGACCCTGATCAACATCCGGCCGGTCGTCGCCTCCATCAAGGAGTTCTTCGGCACCAGCCAGCTGTCGCAGTTCATGGACCAGACCAACCCGCTGGCCGGTCTGACCCACAAGCGGCGGCTGTCCGCCCTGGGTCCGGGCGGTCTGTCCCGTGAACGCGCCGGCTTCGAGGTGCGCGACGTCCACCCGTCGCACTACGGCCGCATGTGCCCGATCGAGACGCCGGAAGGCCCGAACATCGGTCTGATCGGCTCGCTGGCCGGGTATGGCCGGGTCAACTCCTTCGGCTTCGTCGAGACGCCCTACCGCAGGGTCGTCGACGGCCGCCTGAGCGACGAGGTCGTCTACCTCACCGCCGACGAGGAGGACCGCTACGTCATCGCGCAGGCCAACACCCCGGTCAGCGCCGACGGAACGTTCGAGACCAACCGCATCCTGGTCCGCCGCAAGGGCGGGGAGTTCGAGCTCGCCTCCGTGGACGAGGTCGACTACATGGACGTCTCGCCGCGCCAGATGGTGTCGGTCGCGACCTCCATGATCCCGTTCCTGGAGCACGACGACGCCAACCGCGCGCTGATGGGCTCCAACATGCAGCGCCAGGCCGTGCCGCTGCTGCGCGCCGAGGCCCCGGTCGTGGGTACCGGCATGGAGTACCGCGCGGCCACCGACGCCGGTGAGGTCGTCCTCGCCGACCAGGCGGGCGTCGTGGAGGACGTGACGGCCGACTATGTGACGGTGCTGGCCGACGACGGTACGCGCAAGACCTACCGGCTGGGCAAGTTCAAGCGGTCCAACCAGGGCACGTGCTTCAACCAGCGCCCGATCGTGGCCGAGGGCCAGCGGGTGGAGGAGCGCCAGGTGCTGGCCGACGGCCCCTCGACCGACCAGGGCGAGATGTCGCTGGGCAAGAACCTGCTGGTGGCCTACATGTCCTGGGAGGGCCACAACTACGAGGACGCGATCATCCTCTCCCAGCGGCTCGTGCAGGACGACGTGCTGTCCTCGATCCACATCGAGGAGCACGAGGTCGACGCGCGGGACACCAAGCTGGGTCCCGAGGAGATCACCCGGGAGATCCCCAACGTCTCCGACGAGGTGCTGGCGGATCTGGACGACCGGGGGATCATCCGGATCGGCGCGGAGGTCGTGGACGGCGACATCCTGGTGGGGAAGGTGACGCCGAAGGGCGAGACCGAGCTGACGCCGGAGGAGCGGCTGCTGCGGGCGATCTTCGGGGAGAAGGCGCGGGAGGTGCGCGACACCTCGCTGAAGGTGCCGCACGGTGAGTCGGGCAAGGTCATCGGTGTTCGGGTGTTCAGCCGGGACGAGGGCGACGAGCTGCCGCCGGGTGTCAACGAGCTGGTGCGTGTGTATGTGGCGCAGAAGCGCAAGATCACCGATGGTGACAAGCTGGCCGGCCGGCACGGCAACAAGGGTGTGATCGCCAAGATCCTTCCGCAGGAGGACATGCCGTTCATGGCCGACGGTACGCCGGTCGACATCATCCTGAACCCGCTGGGTGTGCCGGGCCGGATGAACGTCGGCCAGGTGCTGGAGGTCCACCTGGGCTGGCTGGCCAAGAACGGCTGGGAGATCGGCGAGGGTGACGAGCCCTGGAAGGAGTCGCTCCGCGAGATCGGCGCGGCCACCGTGGAGCCCGGCACCAACGTCGCCACCCCGGTGTTCGACGGCCTGCGCGAGGACGAGATCGGCGGCCTGCTGGCCTCCACCCGTCCGAACGACGACGGTGAGCGCCTGATCGGTACCGACGGCAAGACGCAGCTGTTCGACGGCCGCACCGGAGAGCCGTTCGCGCACCCGATCTCCGTCGGCTACAAGTACATCCTCAAGCTGCACCACCTGGTGGACGACAAGATCCACGCGCGCTCCACCGGTCCGTACTCGATGATCACCCAGCAGCCGCTGGGTGGTAAGGCGCAGTTCGGCGGCCAGCGGTTCGGCGAGATGGAGGTCTGGGCGCTGGAGGCCTACGGCGCCGCCTACGCCCTGCAGGAGCTGCTCACGATCAAGTCGGACGACGTCCTGGGCCGTGTGAAGGTCTACGAGGCGATCGTCAAGGGCGAGAACATCCCCGAGCCGGGCATCCCCGAGTCCTTCAAGGTGCTCATCAAGGAGATGCAGTCGCTCTGTCTGAACGTGGAGGTGCTGTCCAGTGACGGTATGTCCATCGAGATGCGGGACACCGACGAAGACGTCTTCCGTGCAGCGGAAGAACTGGGGATCGACCTTGGTCGGCGTGAGCCGAGCAGTGTCGAAGAGGTCTAACTTCCGCGATCTTCAAGAGCAGGGGACGAATTAAGTGCTCGACGTCAATTTCTTCGACGAGCTGCGTATTGGCCTCGCGACCGCCGACGACATCCGCCAGTGGTCGCACGGCGAGGTCAAGAAGCCGGAAACCATCAACTACCGAACCCTGAAGCCGGAGAAGGACGGGCTCTTCTGCGAGAAGATCTTCGGTCCCACGCGCGACTGGGAGTGCTACTGCGGTAAGTACAAGCGCGTCCGCTTCAAGGGCATCATCTGTGAGCGCTGCGGTGTCGAGGTCACCCGGGCGAAGGTCCGGCGTGAGCGCATGGGCCACATCGAGCTCGCCGCGCCGGTGACCCACATCTGGTACTTCAAGGGCGTCCCCAGCCGCCTGGGGTACCTGCTCGACCTCGCCCCGAAGGATCTCGAAAAGATCATCTACTTCGCGGCGTACATGGTCACGTGGGTCGACACCGAGGCCCGTGAGCGCGACCTGCAGTCGCTGGAAGCGCACATCTCGGTCGAGCGCCAGCACCTTGAGCAGCGGCGCGACTCCTCGGTCGAGGAGCGTCACCGCAAGCTGGAGGCCGACCTCGCCGAGCTGGAGGAGCAGGGCGCCAAGGGCGACGCGCGCCGCAAGGTGCGCGAGTCCGCCGAGCGCGAGATGCGCCAGATCCGCGACCGCGTGCAGCGCGAGATCGACCGCCTCGAAGAGGTCTGGAACCGCTTCAAGAACCTCAAGGTCCAGGACCTTGAGGGCGACGAGATGCTGTACCGCGAGATGCGGGACCGCTTCGGCAAGTACTTCCGCGGCGGCATGGGCGCCCAGGCCATCCAGGAGCGTCTGGCCAACTTCGACCTCGACGCCGAGGCCGAGAAGCTGCGCGAGACCATCCGCAGCGGCAAGGGCCAGAAGAAGGCCCGCGCGCTGAAGCGGCTCAAGGTCGTCGCGGCGTTCCTCAACACGCGCAACAGCCCGATGGGCATGGTCCTGGACTGCGTCCCGGTCATCCCGCCGGACCTGCGTCCGATGGTGCAGCTCGACGGTGGCCGCTTCGCGACCTCCGACCTCAACGACCTGTACCGCCGGGTGATCAACCGGAACAACCGCCTCAAGCGGCTGCTGGACCTCGGCGCGCCCGAGATCATCGTCAACAACGAGAAGCGGATGCTCCAGGAGGCCGTCGACGCGCTGTTCGACAACGGCCGCCGCGGCCGCCCGGTCACCGGGCCGGGCAACCGCCCGCTGAAGTCGCTGTCCGACATGCTCAAGGGCAAGCAGGGCCGCTTCCGGCAGAACCTGCTCGGTAAGCGCGTCGACTACTCCGGCCGTTCGGTCATCGTCGTCGGCCCGACGCTCAAGCTGCACCAGTGCGGTCTGCCCAAGCAGATGGCGCTGGAGCTGTTCAAGCCGTTCGTGATGAAGCGCCTGGTCGACCTGAACCACGCGCAGAACATCAAGAGCGCCAAGCGGATGGTCGAGCGGTCCCGCCCCGTGGTGTGGGACGTCCTCGAAGAGGTCATCACCGAGCACCCGGTGCTGCTGAACCGTGCGCCGACCCTGCACCGCCTGGGCATCCAGGCCTTCGAACCGCAGCTGGTCGAGGGCAAGGCCATCCAGATCCACCCGCTCGTCTGCACCGCGTTCAACGCGGACTTCGACGGTGACCAGATGGCCGTGCACCTGCCGCTGTCGGCGGAGGCCCAGGCCGAGGCGCGCCTGCTCATGCTGGCGACCAACAACATCCTCAAGCCGTCCGACGGCAAGCCGGTCACCATGCCGACGCAGGACATGATCATCGGCCTGTACTACCTGACCACCCTCAAGGAGGGTGCGAAGGGCGAGGGCCGCTCGTTCCGCACGCCGGGCGAGGCGATCATGGCCTACGACAACGGCGAGCTGGACCTGCAGGCCAAGATCCGGATCCGGCTTGAGGGCGACGTCCCGACGCCGCGCGACTGGGAGTTCCCCGAGGGCCGCGAGCCGGGTGAGCCCTACCTGCTGGAGACGACGCTCGGGCGGTACCTCTTCAACGAGACCACGCCGCTCGACTACCCGTACGTCAACCACCAGATGGGCAAGAAGCAGATCTCCGTCCTGGTGAACGACCTGGCCGAGGGCTACGACAAGGTCCAGGTCGCCACCACGCTGGACGCCCTGAAGGACGCCGGCTACCACTGGGCGACCCGCTCGGGTCTGACCATCGGTATCGGCGACGTCCTCGCGCCTCCCGGCAAGAAGGAGATCCTGGACGGCTACGAGAACCAGGCCGACAAGATCCAGCGGGAGTACGACCGCGGTCTGATCACCGACGACGAGCGCCGCCAGGAGCTCACCGAGATCTGGACCAAGGCCACCAACGAGGTCGCCCAGGCGATGGAGGACAACTTCCCCGTCGACAACCCGGTGTGGATGATGGTCCAGTCCGGCGCGCGCGGTAACCCGATGCAGGTCCGCCAGATCGCCGGTATCCGTGGCCTGGTCTCCAACACCAAGGGTGAGACCATCCCGCGTCCGATCAAGTCGTCCTACCGCGAGGGCCTGTCCGTCCTGGAGTACTTCATCTCCACGCACGGTCAGCGCAAGGGTCTGGCCGACACCGCCCTGCGGACCGCCGACTCCGGGTACCTCACCCGGCGTCTGGTGGACGTCGCCCAGGACGTCATCGTCCGCGAGGTCGACTGCGGCACCGACCGCTCCCTGTGGCAGGAGATCGGCGAGAAGAACGCCGCCGGCGTCGTCGTGCGCAAGCACAACGTCGAGAACACCGGCTTCGGCCGCACGCTCGCCGAGGACGTCGTGGTCAACGGTGAGATCATCGTGCCGGCGGGCGGCGACACGTCGGAGTCCAACATCGACAAGCTGGTCGCGGCCGGGGCCGAGCGGGTGCGCGTGCGCAGCTCGCTGACCTGCGAGGCCAAGATCGGCGTCTGCTCGACCTGCTACGGCCGCTCCATGGCGACCGGCAAGGCGGTCGATGTCGGTGAGGCCATCGGCATCATCGCCGCGCAGTCCATCGGTGAGCCGGGTACCCAGCTGACCATGCGGACCTTCCACATGGGTGGTTCGGCCGGTCAGGACATCACCCACGGTCTGCCCCGTGTCCAGGAGCTCTTCGAGGCCCGCATCCCCAAGGGTGTGGCACCGATCTCCGAGCTCCCCGGCCGGATCCGGATCGACGACACCGAGAAGAGCCGCAAGATCGTCCTCATCCCGGACGACGGCTCCGACGAGATCGCCTACCCGGTGCCCATGCGGGCGCAGCTCCTGGTCAGCGACGGCGATCACGTCGACGTCGGCCAGCAGCTGATCCAGGGTGCGATCAACCCGCACGAGGTCCTGCGCATCCAGGGCCCGCGCGCGGTGCAGCAGCACCTCGTGTCGGAGGTCCAGGAGGTCTACAAGTCGCAGGGTGTCTCGATCCACGACAAGCACATCGAGATCATCGTGCGGCAGATGCTCAAGCGGGTGAACATCCTGGAGTCGGGCGACACCTCGCTGCTGCCCGGCGAGATGGTCGAGCGCCCGAAGTTCGAGGCGATCAACCGCGAGGTCGTGGCCGAAGGTGGCCAGCCGGCGGCCGGTCGTCCGGTCCTCCTGGGCATCACCAAGGCCTCGCTGGCCACGGAGTCGTGGCTGTCGGCGGCCTCCTTCCAGGAGACGACCCGGGTGCTCACCGAGAACGCGATTCACGGCAAGAGCGACCCCCTGGTCGGTCTCAAGGAGAACGTCATCATCGGTAAGCTCATCCCGGCCGGTACCGGCCTTCCGAAGTACCGGAACATCCGGGTGGAGCCCACCGAGGAGGCGAAGGCGTCGATGTACTCTGTGTCGGGCTATGACGAGCCCAGTGAGTACACCTTCGGGCAGGGATCGGGTGAAGCCGTTCCGCTGGAGGAGTACGACTTCGGCCCCTACAACAGGTGACGTCGAGAGACGACCGGTGAGATCGATTGATTGATCTGGTGGCGGCGGTAGTCCACCCCGGAAGGGGTGGAACTACCGCCGTTCGTCGTTCCCGGTCGGCATACTCGGATTCGGATGGGGACTCAAGCGCGCAGGCGCGGTCTGGAGATCGAAGACAGTGACGGACAACGGGGGAGGGCGGTACGGGTCATCCGGTGAGGAGCAGGAGCCGCGGCAGCAGCCGGGCTCCTGGTTCACGCCGACCGGAGACCGGTACCGCACACAGTCGCATTACCAGGACCCTTACGAGGGGGAGAGCACCGGTGAGGGGACGGCGGGGGATGCCGCGCCCGCACCGGACCACGAACACGGGACCGGCTCCTTCGTCGGCTTCCCGAACACCGGTGGCTACCCGGGGATGAGCGCAGCGCGCCCCGGCATGGCCGAGCCCTACCCGTCGGCACTCGGCGGGCTCGGCACGGAGCCGGGTGAGCCGGCGGCCCCGCACCCGGCCCCCGGCGGCCCGCAGGCCGCACCCCGGCCCGGGAACGACCTCACCGGGTCGCTGCCGCGGCTCCCCGGGACGCCGAGCTATCCCGGCGTCCCCGGCCACTCCGGGGCGACAGGCGGACCGTCACCGGTCGGCGGCACCGAACCCGCGGATGGGCCGACGTCGACCGTCGGCACTCCGGCCACCGGCGCCCAGCCCTCCCTTCGCGGGGCGGCCCCGACCGGCGGACAGCAGCCGCCCGCCCAGTACGACCTGGGCACCGGATCCAGCCCGGCCTACGACCACCGGGCCGGTCTGCCGCCCTACGCCTCCGGTGCCGCCGCGCCGGGTGCGCCCGGTGTGCCCGGTGTGCCCAACCCCTTCGCGGCGCCCCGGACCGCCGACCCGATGCCGTCGGACGCCCCCTCCGGCGCCGACCGCACCGGAGAGGCGCCCGAGCGCCCGGCACCGCCGTCCACCGGACCTCCTGCGCGACCGGCGCAGTCGGAGGCGGGTGGCGCCGAGGAGAATCGGGCCGGCGGTGTGTACCGGGTGCCCACCGGCGCTCAGCCGTCCTGGACTCCCCAGGGCGAGCTGAGCGGCCTGCCGCTCAACGTGTCCGGTGGCTACCCCGGCTTCGGCTCCAGCGTGCGCCGCGACGCCGCGCAGCCCGCGGACCCGGTGGCACCGGCCGACGACGGGGTCTCCGCCCTCGGCTCTCCCGCGACCCGGGACGAGAGTGGGCCGGAGCAGGCGGCAGCGGGCACGGAACCCGGTCACACCTGGGGGGGCGCCCCCGACGGCTACCCCGCCGGCGGGTCCCCGAACCTCCCGCAGCCGGAGCCCGACCGCCCGCACCACACCGCAGCCCCCGCGTTCGGAGCCCCCACCCCCACCTCCGAGACCGGGTGGGGTGCCGACCCGCACCACCCCATCGGCACACCCCCAGCAGCCCCTTCGGCCCCTGCGGACTTCTCGACCCCCTCGGAGCGCACGACCCACTCCGGCCGCCCCGAGTACCGAGACCACGCCGACGCCGCCCCCTACGGCCCACCACAGGGCACCGGCTACGGCGACGCCGCGCCTCAGGGGGTGCCGAGCCTGCCCGGAACCGGCCCCCAGAGCAGCCCTCCACCGACCCACGACGAGCCCGTCCGGCCGACCTACGGCGAACCCTTCGGAACCCCGCAGGCGGCCCCGACCGGCGGTTATCCGTCCCTCGCTCCGGATGCCGCGACGCATACCGGAGGCTATCCGTCCCTCACGTCCGATCTTGCGGCCCCGACCGGCGGCTACCCGTCCCTGGCACCTGACCCCGCGGTGCCGGGCGCCCCGGGCCATCCGGGCGCCCATCCGGACGACCAGCGCGGCGACGGCCACCGCGACACCCGGTGGGAGGACCCGCTGGCGACAGGGGGCTCCTGGGAGCGGCCGGGCCACTACGACGCGCGGCCGGGCGGCGGCGACCGGCCCGCCGAACCGGCGGACGCGCGGCCGTCGGACGACGCCTACGCCGATGAGCTCTCGCGGCCCTACCTCGGCCGCCCCGCCGCCGAGGAGCCCGCACCCGGGAGCACCACCGGGCAGTGGGAGAGCCCGTGGGCCGCGTCCGACGTGCCGCCGCCGACCACCGGGCCGTTCGCCGGGATCGACCCGGCGGCACCGGCACCGGGCGCGGCGGACCCGCTGAGCAGCGGGGAGGAGACCACCACCGGTGGCCTGCCCGCTGAGCCGGCCCGCCCCGCCGCCGAGCCGGGCGGCGACCTGGGGACCGGCAGCGGCAACACGTGGGCGTTCAGTCGGGACGACCCCCGGCTGCCCGACTCCGTCCGGGAGACCGCCCTGCAGGCGGAGCAGAAGCGGCGCGACGGCTCGCCCGACCACACCACGCAGTTCTTCGGGGCCGCGCCCGGCACCGGGCCCGCGTCGGAGGAGCCCCCGGCGCCGGAGGGCATCCCCGCGGCCGACGACCCGCTGGCGGCCATCGCCGCACAGCAGGCCCAGGCGCGCGCCCAGGAGGCGGCGGCGCCGGAGGCCACCGGCGGTCTGCCGCTGGAGGACTGGGGAGCGCGGCTGAGCCCGATGACGTCGCCGCAGCGGGCGGTCGAGGACGAGCTCGGCCCGGACGGGCGCGGGGAGGCCGAGCACGACCACTGGGCCGACCCCGCCGCTCGCGGCCCTGAGGCCGAGGTGCCGCAGGGATACGCAGCCGAGCCGTGGGTGCCGCAGCACGACCCGCACCATGCGGGCCCCGACTCCTGGTCGCCGCAGCAGCCCGGCCCCGAGGGCCTTGCCCCGCAGCCGGGTGCCGACACGGGCGGTCCGGCCCCGTCGCACAATTGGGCGCAGAAGACCAGCTACGCCGACGCCATGGAGGGAACGCAGGCGATGCCCGCGCTCCCGGACGGCTTCGTCCCGGACGGCCGCGGCGAGGGCTACCCCGACCACGGGGCCACCGGTTTCCCGGTGGAGCACGGCTACGACGGTGGCCCGGACGACCGGTACGGCTACGGCGAAGGTCACGCGGCCGACGGCCGCGGCGAGCGGTACGGCGACCGCTACGACGGCTCCTACGACGAGGGGTATGACGAGCGGTACGACCATGGTCCGGACGGCGGCCCCTACCAGGGGTACGGCGCCGAGGCGGACCGGTACGGGGACCAGGGCTATGACGCCTACGAGGGGTCGGACGCCTATGACGACACCTACGAGGACCGCCCCGGAGCCGATGGGGAGGACCGGCGCGGGGGCCGTGGCCGCGGCGGCCGCGACCCGATCACCGACGACTTCCCCGGCTTCGACGAGCACCCGCCCGGCGCTGTCGCCGATCCCTACCCGGGGTACGACAACATCGACTACTGGCCGGAGACCGCACCGGGTGCCACGACCACCCTGTGGCTCGGCATCGTCGGCCTGGTTCCGGTGATCGGTCTGTTCACCGCGATCGCGGCGTTCGTCACCGGGTCGAAGGCCAAGCGCGACATCCAGGCGTCCGAGGGCGAACTGGAGGGTCTCAACCTGGTCAAGACCGGGACCATCCTCGCGGCGGCCGGCATCGCGCTGTTCGTCGTCGAGGCCGTCGTGGTCGTCCTGACGCTGCTGTAGCTCCACCGGTTCCACCGCGGCCGACACCGGTCGCAGAACGGCGGCGCCCCGCCCGACTCCCGATCACCACGGGAGGCGGATGGGGCGCCGCCGTTTCGCATGCACCTGGCCGGTCATGCCGGGTAGGTCTCGCGCCACCATCGGCGTCCGCTTTCCGGCAGGGTGTCGATGGGGTCGTAGTAGACGTGGTGGCGGTCGAGGGCGTCGGTGGCATCGCCTTCGATCGCCGTCCGGTAGTTCTTGGTCCAGTACGAGATACCGCGTTCCCGGTCGTAGGCGGATACCTGGTGCACCCACCGCTTCCCGACGAACGGGACATCGCACACGATGCGCGGGGTCGCGTAGCCCGGCAGGTAGCCCATGATCGCGTGCTGGAGTTCCTGGGCGCGGTTCAGGGACACCCGCCAGTGCTCGGAGTTGGGGATCATGTCGCACATGTAGAAGTAGTAGGGCACCAGCTGCGCCTCGCCGTGCATCGCGAAGCACAGGTCCAGCAGCTGGTCGGGGCTGTCGTTGACGCCGCGCATCAGCACTCCCTGGTTGCGCACGTCCCGCAGCCCGCTCTCCAGGAGCAGGTGCGTCGCCTCGGCGACCAGCGGGGTGACCGACTGGGCGTGGTTGATGTGTGTGTGCAGGGCGAGGCTGACCCCGCGGTCCCGGGCGGCCCGGGCCACCCGGGCCAGCCCGTCCAGGACCGATTCCTGGATCCAGTACTGCGGCAGCCCGGCGAGGGCCTTGCTCGCCAGCCGGATGTCCCGCACGCTGTCCAGCTCCAGCAGCCGCAGCAGGAACGTTTCGAGCCGCGTCCAGGGAATGTTGGCGACGTCGCCGCCGGAGACGACGACGTCGCGCACGGTCGGTGTGCGCTGCAGGTAGTCGATGATCGCGTCCTGCCGGTCGGTCGGCGTGAGCCGCAGTTTCTCCTTCTTGATCTGCTCGGTGGAGTTCCCGACGAGGTCCATGCGCGTGCAGTGCCCGCAGTACTGCGGGCAGGTGGAGATGAGCTCGGCCAAGACCTTGGTGGGGTAGCGGTGGGTCAGGCCCTCCACCACCCACATGTCGGCTTCGTGCAGGGAGTCGCGCTGGGCGAAGGGGTGGGAGGGGTGATAGGGGTGCCGGTCCGAGCGCACCGGAAGCATGTAGCGGCGGATCGGGTCGGCGTAGAAGGCGTCGGTGAAGTCCGCGGGCGCGGGACGGGCGTGCGGAACCATGGTGTTGATCATCTGCGGCGGCAGCAGCATCGACATGGTCGACAGCTCGCGCTGGTCGGCGAGCAGATCGGTGTAGAAGGCGTCGGTGAGCAGGTTCCCCATGAGCGTGCGGAGCTGCTTGATGTTGCGGACACAGTTGACGCGCTGCCATTGCGCGTTCCGCCACTGCGCCTCGGTGACGTCCGCCCACCCGGGGAACCGGCTCCAGTCCGGTTCGACCAGCGGTGTGCGGCGGTAGGTGTAGGGCTGCTCCGGGCGGCGCATCCCGGCCCGGGCACGTGCCGAGGCCGGAACGAAGTCGAAGGCGCGGTCGAGCGGCAACCGCCCGATGTCCGGTTCCGTGCCCTGAGGTGGGCCTGGCGCGCGCGTGTCGTCGAAGTTCATGGTCGTCTTTCCCCCGGGTTTCTTCGCTCTGGTCGCCGGCCGCCGCGAGTCATACGTCGGGCGCCGGCTGCGGAAGCCGCCGCACGACGATCCGGCACAGCTCCTTGGGCCCGCTGTTCTCGGTGAGCAGGTCGCGCATTTCGAGTCGGACCCCGAAGCGCTTGCCGACCCGGCGGCCGATGATGATCAGGTCGAGCGAGTCGACCCCGAGCTCGTAGAAGGAGAGCGCAGGGTCGACCGCTCCGCCCGGCTCGCCGAGGTGGCGGGCGGTCTGCTGCACGACGTAGGCGAGGACGGAGTCCTCGGTGCGGTCGTCGGGAGGGGGGTTCTGGGCGTGTTCATCCCGAACGTCGGACATCGACTCACTCCATGTGGGTTCCCCACGGACGGTCCGTGGAGGCGCGCGACGGGCCGGCGGTGGCGGCCCGGGGCGGTCAGCCGCCGACCGCGCTGCGGTCGGCGGCCGTGGTCCATGACTTCCAGAGGTCGGCGTAGCGGCCGTCGGCCGCGAGGAGGTCGTCGTGACGGCCGTGCTCTGCGACACGGCCGTCGTCGAGCACCAGCACGCGGTCGCCGAGGAGGGCGATGTCCATGCGGTGGGCGATCGCGATCACCGTGCGCCCGCCGAGCAGGGCGGCGAACGAGCGCTCGATCCGGCGCGAGGCGGAGAGGTCCATCTCCGAGGTCGCCTCGTCGAGTACGAGCACCCGCGGGTCCACGAGCAGGATGCGGGCAAGCGCCAGCTGCTGGGCCACCGCAGGCGGCACCTGGGTGCGGCCCGACCCCACCTCGGTGTCCAGACCATTGCGGCACGAGCGCACCCACCCGTCGGCTTCGACGGCGCGTAGCACGTCCCACAGCCGTTCGTCGGACTCCGCCTGTGCGCCGTCAAGTTCGTCGCCCAGCGTCAGGTTGTCCCTGATCGTGCCGGCGAAGATGTGCTGCTCCTGGGTGACCATGGCGATCCTTGACCGCAGCCGCTCGGCCGGGATGTCGGCGATCGGCACGCCGCCGACGGTCGCCGTGCCCGAGCCGGGGGCATAGGTGCCGGTGATGAGCTTCGCCAGCGTCGACTTGCCGCTGCCGGACGGGCCGACGACGACCAGGAACTCGCCCTCGGCGACGTCGAGGTCGACGCCGTGTAGTACCTCTGCCCCGGGCCGGTAGCCGAAGTGGATGTCGCGCAGCGCCAGCGCACTGCCCTCCGGCAGCGGGGCCCCCGTGCCGCTCTCGGTCGGCACCTGCTCGACGCCCAGGATGCGGCGCAGCGCGGCGTTGCCCAACTGCAGCTCGTCCATCCACTCCACCAGCTCGGCGAGGGGGTCGGCGAGCCGTTCGACGTAGAGCACCATCGCGGTCAGCGCGGCCAGCCCGACCAGGCCGTTGATGTAGGCGACGCCGCCGATCAGGAGCATCGCCGCCAACGGCACGAAGGTGGACAGATCGAGGACCGGCAGGAACCACGTCTGCAGGTTGACGGTGTGGCGCTGCGTCCGCTCGGCCCGGGCCAGCGCCCGCGCGCCGTGGGCGATCCGGCGCTCGGCCAGGCCGAGCGCCTCGACCGTCTCGGCGCCGTGCGCCGTCTCGTGCATGCTCGCCTGGACTTCGGCCCAGTCGGCGAGCAGCCGCTCGTAGGCGCGCGCCGCCCGGCGTCGGTACCAGCGCACGCCGATCACGAGTGGTGGCAGTGAGATGAGCATGACCAGGGCGAGCAGCGGCGAGGTCAGTACCATCGCCACGATCGTCAGCGCGGCGGTCAGCAGCGCCATCAGGATCTCGGGAAGGGCGAAGCGGACGCTCTCGCCGAGCTTCTCCACGTCCGCGGTGGAGCGGCTGAGGAGGTCCCCGGGATCCACGGACTCCACCGTCGACATGGGGAGGCCGACGACCTTGCGGACGTAGCCGCCGCGTGCGTGGGCGAGCGCCTTCTCCCCGAGCACCACGGCGCGCATCCGCGCCAGTCGGCCCAGGAGGGTCTGGGCCAGGAGCACCCCGACGAAGGCGAGCGCGATGAGGTCGACCCGGGTGGCGGTCGTGCCGTCCTCGACCGATTCGACGAGGTGGCCGAGCAGCTGCGGGCCGAGCAGGTCGGCGACCAGCGCCAGCAGGAACAGCACGACCATGGTCGCGACCTGCCCCTTGGATGCGGAGAGGAAGTCCCTGGTCCACAGGCGGACCTGGCGGCGTTCGGCCAGGGGCAGGCGGTTCGTGTTCACGACTCTGCTTCCACGGACGAGCGGCCGGCGAGGGCCGCGGGGTCGGTCGGGGAGGCGGGGGCGGTGTCGGGGGGAGCGGGCGGATCGCCGATGTGGTGCAGTGCGTCGGCGACCGCCCACCACAGCGCGCTCTGGCTGATCACCACGGTGGTGCGGCCCCGGCGCGTGCGTGCCACCGCGCGGGCGATGGCCGCTTCGGTCGGCGAGTCCACCGCGGAGGTGGGCTCGTCCAGAATCAGTACCTCCGGGGCGGCGTAGAGGGCGCGGGCGAGGACCAACCGCTGGCGTTGCCCCCCGGAGAGGAAGCGGCCGGCGTTGGTGACCACTTCGTCGGCCCCGCGCGGGAGGGCGTCGAGGACGTCCTGCGCACCGGCGGCGGACACCGCCCCCTCGAAGTCGGGGCCGTCCGGACCGAACCGCGCAGCGGTGAGCTCCTCGCGCAGCACGCCGGAGAACAGGACGTCGTTCTGGCCCACCCTCAGGATCCGGCGACGCACCGCGGCCGGGTCCACGCCGTGCAGCGGGACACCGTTGGCCGATACCTCGCCGCCGACGTCCACGGGGGGCGTGTCGTGTTCGATCGGGCCATCGTCGGTTCCACCCGGGTCCGTGGCGCCGACGTCAGGGGCGGCTGTGCCGTCTTCTCCTTCGTCCGCGCCGCCGGGGTCCTCCGGGGGCAGGTCCGCATGCCCGGCCAACCGGGCCCCGAGGAGTCGGCCGAGGTCGCCCGGGGCGTTCACGACGGTCAGTGCTCCGGGGGCGACCGTGATCCCGGTCTGCACGTCGTGCAGGGCCAGCGGCGCGCCGTCGAGGGCGGCCGGCTCCGCGCCCTCGGGGGGACGCGGCCCCTCCAGGCGCAACAGGCGGCAGACCCGCCCGGCCGCGACGTAGCCGGCGCTCAGTGAGTCGACGGCGTTGGTCACGTTGCCGACGGCGATCCACAGGAACGTGGACAGCCCGTAGAAGGTGAACAGCTCGCCGGGGGAGATCGCCCCGGTCAGCGCGAGACGGGCGCCCAGCCAGGTGATGGCGATCGTGACCAGGCCGGGGAACAGGATGCCCGCCGCGGTGATCCATGCCGCGCTGCTCCCTGCCGCGACGCCGGCGCGGCGGACGCGCTCGTTCAGGTCGTCGAACTGTGCGGTGAACTTCCGTTCGCCGCCGACCCCCCGCAGGATGCGCAGCCCGAAGATGATGTCGACGGAGCGCGCCGTCGCTCCGTCGAGAGTGTCGCGCTGCTCCTCGTTGCGCTCCCGCAGCGGGCGCAGCAGCGGCCCGATGGCCAGGACCGCGAGCGGGACCCCGACGATGACCGCGATGCCCAGCAGGGGTGATACCAGCAGCAGAAGAACCGACACCACCAGGAAGCCGAAGACGGAGCCGAAGGCGCGCCCCGCGCTCTCGAAGGCGTCGCCGACGTTCTCCACGTCGGAGGTGCCGACGGTCATCACCTCGCCCAGGCGCGCCTTGCGGGGCAGGGCGCCGCCCAGCTCGGCCACCCGCGTGGTGACCAGCCGCTGCGTGGTCACCTGCGCGTTGAGACCGCTGAGCGAGGCGGCCCGGTTGAGCGAGGTGCCGGCCACCGCCTGCAGCACGACGAGCCCCAGCGTCACGCCGGACCACGCGAGCAGGTCGGGCATGGAGCCAGGGCGGATGCCCTCGTCGATGGCGCGGCCGATCACGAACGGCAGCAGCGCACCGGGGAGGATCCATAGCGCGCCGATGCCGCCGGTGGCGGCGACCAGGCCGGGGCGCAGCCGGGCGAGCCAGCCCAGGAACGGCCAGGGGCCCGAGACGTCCGGTGCGAGGGCGGGTCGGGGGGTCCGGGTGGTCGCTGTGCCGGTCACGGCGCCTCGTTCTCGTAGCGGGAGCGCGTCGCCTCCCGGTCGATCTTGCGGCTGCGGGTGTAGACGAACTCGGGGACCACGGTGATCGTGGACGGGACGAGGTAGGGCGGGACGTTGGCCCGCAGGTAGGCCCTGATGCCAGTGGGGAGCGCGGCGGTGTCGGCACCGGGGCCGGGCAGTACGTAGGCGGCGAGCGCGTTGTGCCGCCCTTTCGGCCGGTCGACGACGAGTACGGCGCGCACCCCCGGGTGGCGGCCGATCCAGAACTCGACTTCGCCGAGGTCGAGCCGGACCCCGCGGATCTTGACGACGTGGTCCTTCCTTCCGACGAACTCCAGGGCGCCCGACGCGTCGGCCCGGACCATGTCGCGGGTCCGGAAGTAGCGGGTGGGGCCGGCACCGAGGTCGAGGTCGGTGAACCTTTCCGCGGTCATCTCGGGTTGGCGGTGGTAGCGGAGCGCGATGCCGTCGCCGCCGACGAGCAGCTCGCCCTCGACGCCCGCCGCGGTCACGGGTTCGCCCCGCTCGTCGAGGATCCTGGCGTCCACGTGGGGGAGGGGGTGTCCGATGGGGACATGGCCCGCGGGTTCGGGTAACGCGAGCAGGTCGCGCAGGTCGATGGCGTGGGTGACCATCCCGGTCTCCGTGGCTCCGTAGGTGTTGAGCAGCCGGATGCGGTCCGCCCCGTCGAGCCGCCGCCAGCGTTCGAGCATGTCCGCGCGGACGGGCTCGCCGCCGATGACGACGGTGCGCAGGCAGGGCGGCAGGGCCGTGTCCTCTTCGAGCAGGTAGACGACGAATTCGTTCCAGAACGCCGTGGGCAGATTGAGGGTCGTGATGCCGTAGTCGGTGACGATGCCGTGCAGGTCGATGTCGGCGGCGGCGTCCATGACGACGCACCCGCCCTGGCTCAGCGTGGGCAGCAGCTCCTCCAGGCTGGTGTCCCAGAACAGCGGCGTGAAGTGCAGAACGCGGTCGGCGGGGCCGATGTCGTAGAGCTCGGTCAGCGCGGGCACCGTCACCGCCAGGACGCGATGGGTGAGCAGCGCTCCCTTGGGCGTTCCGGTGCTTCCGGAGGTGAACAGCAGGTAGGCGGTCCGGTCCGGCGAATGCGGCACCTCGGGTGGCTCGTGGGACGGGACGGAGGAGAGGTCCAGCCGGACCCGGTGGACCGGTTCGGGCAGCGGGGCCTCGTGCGCCGTGACGACCAGGACCTCCGCGAACCCGGCGCCGTCGACGAACGCGGAGAGCCGTTCCCCGACCATGGCAGGGTCGATCGGGCAGTAGTACCGGCCGGCGGCCATGATGCCCAACGCCGCGGCGATGGATGCGGTGGAGAAGCACTCGTACAGGCCGACGGGCAGTTCGGGGTCGCTGGGGAGCTCTTGCACCCGGTGGGCGACCAGGCTCACCATGTCGGCCAGTTCGCGGTAGGTGGTGGGGCGGCCGTTGTCGATCACGGCGGTGCCGTCCGCGTATCGGCGTGCCGTCGCGAAGAACGCGTCGATGATGTGCGTGAAGGGGGTGCCCGCGTCGTGCTCCGGCCCCCCGGTCGATGTCCTCAAAGTTGCGACTCCCAGCTCGTCACACATGCGCGCGCAGCGTCAGGAGGGCCTCCCCCGAGGCCCCGGTCTCTCATCCTTGGACGGCACTCCGGCCCCGAACGGACCAGGACCGTTGGACGGCCCGCAGCGGCGGAACGTGGGCACGCCTCCGGCAGCGGGAAATGAGGGTGAGATGCGCTGACGAACGTTTCCGTGAGTCGAACACCAACGGCGAACGGGTACGCGAAGAACCCACGCCGTGTCGCGGAATTGGACAGGAATCCGTGACACCGCCGGGACGCTAGCACGCTCCGGATCGTGGCGGCAAGCCGACGGATGTGTGTCGGAATCCGTTGTCGATAGGGGGTTTGAATAGGGGTGGCCCGTGTTCACCTCGTCCTTTTCGCCCATGATGGCCAATCCGGTCGTGCGGTGGCTAACATGCGGGCCCACCCAAAGTTCAAGGAGTTGATGTGTCCAGCATCCCTGCCCCGGATTCCGTGAATGTCGGTACGGAAGTGCGGATACGCGAAAACGGCGTGCCCTTTGCGCAGCCGACCGCGGAAATCCTGGAGGACGTCGCCGCTCGGCTGCGGGAGTACGCGGACCGCAGTGACCCCGGTGTCGAGACCGTGCTGTGTCTCGTGGAGTGCGCGGCACACGCAGCGCGCGCGACGTCGCGCGGCCAATCCGCTTGCGAGGCCGACCTGCTGGAGGCGCTGGCCGCGGCGCGTGCGGCCGTCGGCTGTGCGAAGTTCGCCGTGGCCGAGGCCCGGCCGACGGCGCGCCCCTCGGCCGCCCGATAGTCCGGACGGTCCCGCGGGTCAGTCGCCCAACCAGTCCGCCAACGCTGCGGCGGCCCGGTTTCCCCAGGTGGATCCGGTGTCAAGGGCCCACATCCAGAACTCCACCACCCGTACCAACGACCAGCGGCGCGCCAAGACGGGGTCCAGTTCCCCCGCTTCGACGATGACTTCGAGGCGACGCCGCAGCTCCCCGGGCCCCAGACGCGGGTCGAATCGGTTCCACAGCAGCGGGGCGACGCCGAACTCCGGGTCGCCCAGCACCACCTTGGGGTCGATCGCCAGCCAGGGTTCGCGCCGCGCCCGCAGCACGTTGGCGTAATGCAGGTCCTGGTCGACCAACAGGTCACCGGCGTCGGGGCCCAGTTCCCGGCAGGTCTGGCGGGCGGCGTCGAGCACGGCGGAGGGGATGGGCACCCGAGGCGCGCCGTGCCACTGCCGGGCGTACTCCTCGGCGAGGGCCGCCAGCCGCGGGGGCCCGTCCCGCGGCGGCGTGACCGGCACACTCAGGCGGCGCAGCAGCCGGCCGGCGGCCGCCGCGGCCGTGTCGAGCGGCACTCGTTCGAGGCTGGCCTGGGGATCGAGGCGCTCCAGGAGCAGGGCACCGGCGGACTCCCGGTGCGCCAGAAGCCGGGCGGCGCCGTTGCCGGCCCATGCGGCCAGTGCCCAGGCCTCCCAGCGCGTCTTGTCGTCGCGCCAGGACACCTTCAGGGCCAGTGGCCCGTCCGTCCCGCGAACGGGAACCACGATTCCGCAGTTCCCGTGCAGGACCGGGCCGTCATCGGGGCGCAGCCCCCACTCCCGGCAGATCCGGTCCACCGCCGCCGGAAGCGCGGAGAGCCAGCGCCGTCCTGCCGCGCCGTGTGCGGCGGTGATGCGTGCGTGAAAACCCGCGGGCACGTCGATCACGAGGGCTCCTCAACAGGAAAAAAAAGATGAAACTTCAACGCCTGTGTTCGGCCGGAGAAAGCCAATGTCATCAGCGTCATTCGGGCACAGGCGAATGTAGTGGAAGCGGATTCGCCCACACCTTGGAAAAATGTGATCCACGTTACACCGATCGGTTTCGGGGTCGAATTGCCTTCGGCTCAATGGTTGATCAGGAAAGATGTGCGGCCGACCGCTGAATGATTGCAGGTCGAACTCATGCTTGCGGTCGGTGGGGTGCTGTGTCAGGATCACCGGCGGACAGAGGGTGTTGCGCTGGTTTCCTTTTGAAAGGACCGCATTCATGGCAGTTCTCGGCCTGTCCGGACTGTTCTCCACCGAAGAACAGGATTATGACCCGGCGACGTTCCACGGCTTTTACCACGACGCCGCCGCGTGCCTCGTCGAGAACTCGCAGACGCTGGCCGCGATCGAGGAGGAGCGGCTCAACCGCGACAAGCACACCAACCGCTTCCCGGCTCGCGCCGCGCGGGCCTGCCTGGAGGTGGCGGGCCTCCGGCCCCAGGACATTTCGCACGTCGCCTACTTCTTCGAAGAGGAGTTCACCGACCGCGACGTGGCCCGGGTGGGCCTGCAGGACCCGCGGATGCCGCTGCGCGGCGCACGCGGCCTCGTCCACGACCGCCTCGCCGCCGCCCTCGGCTCCGCGGCCGTCCGCGACCTGCCCATCACCTTCGTCAGCCACCACCGCACCCACGCGGCATCCGCCTACCACGACTCCGGACTGTCCTCCGCTCTCGTCTTCGTCTGCGACGGCAACGGCGAACGCGACGGCCTGAGCGTCTTCCACGGCGCCGACGGGGACCTCCGGCGGCTGCGCGGCTACCCGCGCGACCGGTCGCTGGGCCACTTCTACACCGCCATCACCCGGATGGTCGGTTACCGCGACTTCGACGAGTACAAGGTCATGGGCCTGGCGTCGTTCGGCGATCCCGCCCGCTACCGCGACGTGCTCGCGCCGCTGTGCACCCTGGGCCCGGACGGCGAATACGACCTGCGGCTCGACGACCTCCTCGGCGCCCTGTTCGACGCCGGACTGCGCCCCCGCCGCGCCCACGAGCCCCTGCGCGATGAGCACCGCGACCTCGCGGCCGCCGCCCAGGACCTCGTCGAGCGTGTCAGCCTGCACCTCATCGGGCACTGGCTGAACCGGACCGGGCTGCGCGACCTGTGCCTGGCCGGCGGCGTCGCCCAGAACACCTCGCTCAACGGCCGCCTGCTCGGCCTGCCCACCCTCGACCATGTCTACGTCCCGGCCGCGGCCCACGACGCCGGCGGCGCCCTGGGCGCCGCCATGGTGGTCGACCGGGAGACCCGTGGGCGGGCCACCCCGTCCCCCGGTCACCGCTACAGCGCCAACGCCTACCTCGGCGCGGCTCTGGGGACCGAGACGGAGATCGCCGCGCGGCTCGCCCTCTGGAGCGACTTCATCGAGGTCGACCGCCCGGCCGCGATCGAGACGACGATCGCCAAGGAACTGGCCGACGGCGCCGTCATCGGATGGGCGCAGGGGCGCGCCGAGTTCGGCCCGCGCGCGCTCGGCAACCGCAGCATCTTCGCCGACCCTCGCCCGAGCGCCAACCGCGACCGCGTCAACCTGCTGATCAAGCAGCGCGAGGACTACCGGCCCTTCGCTCCGGTCGTGACCGAACCCGACGCGGCCCGGTTCTTCGACCTGTCGACGACATCGGCCGACCACAGCTACATGGGGTTCGTCGTCCCCGTGCGCCCCGAACACCGCGCGTACCTCGGCGCCGTCACCCACGTCGACGGCACCGCCCGGGTGCAGACGCTGCGTGAGCAGGACAACCCCCTGGTGTGGCGGCTGCTCAAGGAGTTCGAGCGGGTCACCGACGTGCCCGTGCTGCTGAACACCTCTTTCAACAACCACGCCGAACCGATCGTCCAGTCCGTCGACGACGCCGTGGCCACCTTCCTCACCACCGGCCTGTCCCTCCTGGTGGTAGGCCCCTACCTCGTGCGCCGCAGGACCACGGCCGCGGACCCCGAGGGCGGCGACGGGGTGCTCCGCGCCCTGCGCTCGTCGACCCTCGAACTGATGCCGTTCTGCGAGATCCGGCACAGCGTCGGGCGGCTCGGCGAGCACAGGAGCATCGTCCGGACCGCCCATCCCATGCGCCCCACACCCATCAGCCCCGGCGCCCAGGAACTGCTGACCGGCGGCGGGAGGATCGCCGACCGTGCACTGCCCCCGGAAGCCGAACGCGACCTGCTCTGTGAGGTCCACGCGCTCTGGAACGACCGGCTCGTCCGCGTGGTCCCCGGCAGCCGCTGAGCCGTCCCCGGCATGGCGCGCCCCACCGTCTTCTCCCCACGTCCCTTTCGCTTTTCCCTCCACCTCAGGCCTGAGAGCGAGTCACCCACCATGACCGTCGACGCGCACGCCACCGCCGACCTGCCCAAGCCGACCGCCGACCACGACCAGGCCCGCGCGGACCTGCGTGAACACGGGTACTGCGTGCTCGCCGGGGTGTTGGACGCCGACGAGATCGACACGCTGCGCGGCAGCGTCCTGCGCATCGCCGAGCGTGAACGCGACTCCGGCACCCACTGGTCGTCCAACGGCAACCAGAAGTCGTTCATGCTGATCAACCACGGCAGGGAGTTCCTCGACCTCGTGGAGAACCCCGTCGCCCTCGACTTCTCCGCCGCACTGCTCGGGCCGGACCTGCTGCTGTCCAGCATCACCGCCAACACGGCACGGCCCGGCAACGTCCAGCAGCAGCTCCATGCCGACCAGCAGTACGTGCCCGAACCCTGGCCCTACGTGTCGTCGATGAACGTGGTCTGGGCGCTGGACGACTTCACCGAGGAGAACGGGGCCACCGTGGTCGTGCCCGGCAGCCACCGGCAGGGCACCGCGCCGCGGCCGGACGCCGGACCGCTCGTGCCGATCACCGGCCCCGCCGGCAGCGCCGTCGTGCTCGACGGCCGCGTCTGGCACGCCGCCGGCGCCAACCGCACCGAGTCGGAGCTGCGTGTGGCCATCCTGTCCCACTACTGCGCGCCGTTCATCCGCCAGCAGGAGAACATCTTCCGGTCCATCGACCCCGACCTGCGCCGCCGGCTCACCCCGTCCCAGCGCAGGCTCTTCGGCTACGACATCTGGTCGGGCTTGGGCGTGGTCAACGGCCTCCCGCGGGACTGGGCCCACCGCAAGGACCGCAGCGGGCCCACCAACGCCGACGGCATCTTCCCGGAGTAGGCGGCCGCGGTCGGGACGACGCACTCACCACACCACCAGGACGACGACGGGCAGGGGGCGAAGGAGACGATGTCGGCGAGCAGGCGTCCGCCGGGCGGGGGCGTGGCGGACACGCTACGGGCCGGGCGGGCCAGAACGGCCACGGCACACAGCGGTCGCACACGCGCCGTGACGAGCGCGGGCACCGTGCTCTATCTGACCAATCAGTCCGCCTACCCACCCCACAGCGGCGGGCAGATGCGGGAGTGGCAGTTCCTCTCCCGCCTCGGCGACCGGTACGACATCCACTTCCTGGCCATCACCCCCCACTACGACCGCGACGTGCGCACCGTGGACGCACTGCTCGGCCACTGCGCCTCGGCGACCTTCTTCGAGGCCGCCCCCGGCCCCGGCGACGAACCGGATCTGCCCGACCGCGTCCTGCAGTACCGCTGCGACCGCGTGGCCGACCACATCTCGCGCTTCCTCGCCACCCACTCCGTCGACTTCATCCACGTCGAGGGCTACTTCCTCATGCGGCACGTCCCCGACACCCCGGGCACCCCGATCCTGCTGCTCGCCGAGAACATCGAGTACGCCCTGGACCGGGCACGCCAGGAGGTCGTCGGTGCCGAGCCCGTCGCCTGGACCCGCACCCGCGAGGTCGAACAGGCCGCATGGCGCCGCGCCGACCTGTGCGGAACGGTCAGCGTGGACGACGCGGCCGTCCTCCGCCACGACCTGCCCACCGCGCGCATCCGCTGGCTCCCGTCCGGCTGCGACCACATCTCCGCCGACGACCCGCTCGCCGCGGAGTCGGCCGGCCTCGTCCCGCCCACGCCCCGCGGCCGCACCGTCACCTACGTCGGCAACTCGACCTGGGGGCCGAGCCGGGACGCCGCCCTGTACCTCCTCGGCGAGGTATGGCCGCAGGTCCTGGCCGAGGTGCCCGACGCGCGACTGCTCGTGGCAGGCAGCGGACAGGACCCCGACGGCCTCGGGCTCACCGCGGTCGACCCCTCCGTCCACCTGCTGGGCGTGGTGCCCAGCCTTGCGCCGGTCCTTGCCGCCACCGACGTCTTCGTCTGCCCCAACCGCTTCGGCGGCGGGGTCAAGGCCAAGATCCTGGAGGCGCTCCACGCCGGGTGCGCGGTGGTGAGCACCTCCTTCGGGGCGCAGGGGGTGGGCCCCGTGGTCCAGGAGGCCCTGCTGACCGGAGACAGCACCGACGAGCTGGTGTTCGGCATCGTCCGGCTCCTCCGAGACGGCACCCTGCTCGACAAACAGCGCTCCCTGGTCCGTGACGCCATCCACACCCTGCCCACCTGGGACGAAGCCACCGACCGGATGCACCGCGCGTGGACGGAGATGCGCACCCCGGCCGCAGGCTGAGCCCGACCGGCTCCATTCCCCACCCACCCGCGCGACCGGCGCGTCCGACCGACACCGAGGAGAACCACCGTGCCCGTTCGACCCAGCCCGCAGACCGCGTCCCCGGGGGCCGCCCCCGCCACGGCGCGGCCCACCGTCGCCTCCTACAACGAGTGGGACCCCCTGGAAGAGGTCATCGTCGGTACCGCCCGCGGCGCCGCCCGAGTCGCGTTCGAACCCGCGCTGGCCGCGTACTACCCCCTGGGCGACCCGGAGCGGAACTTCGGCGGCGCCCCCTTCCCCCAAGAGGACATCGACCGGGCCGAGCGCCAGCTCGACGCGTTCGCGCTGCGCCTGGAGAAGGAGGGTGTGACCGTCCGGCGCCCCGAACCCGTCATGCACCACGAGGGCTACACCACCCCCGACTTCGCGGCCGCCAACGGGCATGCCCAGACCTGCCCCCGCGACGTCCTGCTCGTCATCGGCGACCGGATCATCGAGGTGCCCATGGCCCAGCGCGGCCGCTTCTTCGAGTACCGCGCCTACCGCAGGCTGGTAAAGGAGTACTTCGCGGCCGGAGCACAGTGGGTGGCCGCGCCCAGGCCGCAACTCGCCGAGGAGACCTACGTCCCCGGTTACACCACCGAGGACACCTACTACGACTTCGCCGACCACCCCGCGCTGACCGAGTTCGAGCCGCTCTTCGACGCGGCCTCCTTCACCCGGTGCGGCCGCGACATCTTCTGCCAGCCCGACGTGGTCACCAACCGGTTCGGCATCGACTGGCTGCGCCGCTACCTCGGCCCCGAGTTCAACGTGCACATCGTGCAGTTCTCCGACCGCTACCCCCAGCACATCGACACCACTCTGGTCCCGTTGCGGCCGGGACTCGCCCTCACCAACCCCGAGCGGCCGTTCAAGGACGACATGGCCGACTTCTTCACCGAGAGCGGCTGGCGGCTGGTCGACGCGGTGCCGTCGGTGCGCACCGGCCCGCCGTCCACACGCGACGTCAGCAACTGGATCTCCACCAACATCCTCATGCTCAACCCCGAGACCGCCGTGGTGGAGGCCGCCGAGGAGCCCCTCACGGACCTCTTCCGCTCCCTGGGCATCGACGTCATCGAATGCGAGTTCGACGCGGTCTTCCGATTCGGCGGCAGTTTCCACTGCTGCACCCTGGACATCCGGCGCCAGGGCGAGCTGCAGAGCTACTTCGGCTGACATGGACACCACCGGACCGGTCACGGACGGGCGTGCCCGCCGCTCCGCCGCGGCCGACGTCGACGGGTCGATCCTGGCCAAGCCGAGCCTTCTCGGCGGCACGGGCACAGCGGCGGAACCTCGCTGGGTGGAGCGCGCCGAGGGCGCCCACCTGTGGGACGCGGCGGGCCACCGCTACCTCGACATGGTCCTGGGTTTCGGGTCGGTGATCCTCGGCCACGCCGACCCGGAGGTCACCGAGGCCGTCGTCGCCGACATCCGGCGCGGCGTCTCGGCGACCCTGCGCAAGGAGGCCGAGCTCGAACTGGCCGAGCTCCTCACCGCGACAGTGCCCGGGGCCGAGATGGCGATGCTCCTGAAGACCGGGTCGGACGCCACCTCGGCCGCCGTCCGCGTGGCGCGCGCCCACACCGGCCGCGAGCGCGTCCTGCGCTGGGGCTACCAGGGCTGGCACGACTGGTGCGCACCGCGCGGTGCCGGTGTCCCGCGCGCCTGCCGGGAGCTCACCGACACCCTGCCCTTCGACGATGTCGAGGCCCTGCGGGCCCGGTTCCGCGACCACGGCGACCGGATCGCGGCGGTCGTGGTCATGCCCGCCGGCGACGAGCCCGTGAGCCGCGAGTACCTGCTGGAGTGCCGGCGATTGGCACACCACCACGGCAGCCTGTTCGTCCTCGACGAGATCCGCACCGGCTTCCGGCTCGCCCTCGGCGGAGCGCAGGAGTACTTCGGAGTCACCGCCGACCTCGTCACCGTCAGCAAGGCGATGGCCAACGGCCACCCGGTCTCCGCGCTGCTCGGCCGCCGCGACGTCCTGCGCACCCTGGCGTCGGTGTCGATGTCCTCGGTGTTCTTCCGCAGCACCGACGGCATGGCAGCCGCACTGGCCACCATCCGGCGGCTGCGCGACACGGCCGCCATCGCCGACGTGTGGCGACACGGCCGCCGACTGCAGGAGGGAATGGCCGCCGAGGCGCGCGACGCCGGGGTGCCGGTGCGCGTCGTCGGCCTCCCCCCGATGCCGTTCCACCGGTTCGACCTCACCGGTGAGGAACTCCGCCGCGCCGAGGAGGTCTTCTACGACACGGTCTGGTCGGACGGGCTCCTGCTGCATCGCTCCCACCACTGGTTCACCTGCGCCGCGATGACCACGGCCGACATCGACCATGCGGTGGCCGTGATCGGACGCGGGTACCGAGCGGTTCGGGACACCGGGTGAATCGGGAGACGACGGGGAGCGGACCACCCACCCCCTCCACGCCCCCGTTCCGACGGGTCCTGGTGGCCAATGACGACGGCGCCGACGCGCACGGGCTGTCCGTCCTCACCGCGGCGGCGGCCGCGCTCGGTCCGCCCTTGGTCCTCGCCAACGACATCGGCTGGACGGCGGCCGGCACCTCACTGCGCTTCCCGGGCGGAGACGCCCGACGCATCATCCGGGACGGCGACCGCTGGACCTTCGCCGACACCCCGCCGGCCCTCCTGGCCGCAGCGGCCTGCTCCGGTGCACTCGGCCCCGCGCCGGACGCCGCCCTCGTCGGAGTGAACCACGGGCCCAACGTCGGCGGCATGGCCGCGCACTCCGGAACCGTCGGCGCCGCACTGACCGCGGCCGCCCACGGCCTCCCGGCGGTGGCGGTCAGCAGCGACGACGTCCACGCCACCCACGGCGCGGAGGACGGCCCCCCGCACCACGGGCTCGCCGCGGCCCTCGCGGTGCGACTGGTGTCCCTGGTGGAACGGCTGCGGCGGCGAGAAGGGGAGGGGATCGCGCTCAACGTGAACGTCCCCAACCTCCCCGCCGAGCAGGTGGCCGGGATCCGGATCGCGGTTCCGGCCCGGGCGCTGCCCGCAGCCCGGCTGGACGCCCACGGCGCGGTGAGGCCCGGTATCGACATCGACGAGCCCCCCGACCCCGGAAGCGACATCGCGCTGCTGCGCGACGGGTTCGCCACCGTCACCGTCGTGTGCGGCGCTCTCCCGGAACGGGGGCTGCGCGACGGCGTGGCCGCGATCGAGCGGGATCTGCTCGGCGGGGGAGGTCGGGCCGGGGCCGCGGCGGTGGCAAGAGCACACAACCACAGCACACGGATCGGATAGCGGGGAAGAGAGATGAACGGTCGGTCAGGTTGGGTCGCCGGGGTCAACCACGGCGCGCACGACGCGTCCTGCGCACTGCTCCACCACGGTGAACTCGTGGTCGCCGTCGAGCAGGAGCGCCTGTCGCGCCGCAAACGCGCGGTGGACCAGTCACCCGCCCGGGCACTGCGCTACTGCCTCGACTTCGCGGGGATCGACCTCACCGAGGTCGACTGCCTCGCCTTGGGGTCGGACCACGACGGGCTGGCCGCATGGCTCGGCGTGGAGGGGGAGGAACGGGAACGGGCCCTGCCCTACGACCGCCCCGGGTGGCTCTTCCCCGACGAGGTCTTCCACGGAGCACGCCCCCGCGCGGTCCGGGCCGTGCCGCATCACCTCGCCCACGCGGCCAGTGGGTACTGGCCCAGCGGGTTCGGGGAGTGCGCCGTGCTGGTGATCGACGCGATGGGGGAGAACACCGGCACATCGATCGCCGTCGCCCGGGACGGCGGCGTGGAGATCCTGGAGAGCTACGGGGTGGAGACCTCGCTCGGCTTCTTCTACGAGGCCGCGTCGGAGTTCGCCGGGCTGGGCCGCCAGGACGGCGGCAAGCTCATGGGGCTCGCCTCCTACGGCCGCCCCGTCCACCCCGCCGCGCTCGCCTACCGGGACGGCGCCATCGTCTGGGACGGTGTCCCCGAGAGCACCCGGCGCGGTCGCGCACTGATCGAGGAGCGTTCCGAAGAGCTCCAGCGCTACTTCGCCGACCACACCTACCCCTACTCACGCCGCCGCGGCGAGTCGGTCATGGCCTACGCCGACTTCGCCGCCTCGGCACAGGCCGCCCTGGAGGAGACCATCCTCGGCCTGGCCCGGCGCGCCCGCGAGCTGACCGGCCTCAACCGGCTCGCCGTGGCCGGGGGCGTCGGACTGAACTGCACGGCCAACGGGCGGCTCGCCGACAGCGGCATCTTCGACGAGGTCTACGTCCAGCCGATGGCCCACGACGCCGGCGTCGCCCTGGGCGCGGCCCTCGCGGTCGCCGCCGAGCACCGGCCCGGCCTGCAGGGCGTGTCCCGCATGTCCCACGCCTACTGGGGGCCCGACCTCACGGCGGAGGACACCGCTGCCGCCTTCGCCGCCGCCGGAGTCCGGGCCGAACGGTTCGGCCTTGAGGAGCTGCTGCCCCGCGTGGTCCGCATCCTCACCGCGGGCGGCATCGTCGCCTGGGGACAGGGGCGCGCCGAGGTGGGACCCCGGGCGCTCGGCGCGCGCAGCCTGCTCGGCGACCCGCGCGACCGCGAGACTCTGACCCGGCTCAACCTCGCGAAGAACCGGGAGATGTGGCGGCCGCTCGCGCCCAGCGTGCAAGAGGAGCGCTTCGCGGAGTTCTTCGAGGGGACACCGAACGCGTTCATGATCGTGGCGGCCCGGGTCCGCGAGGAGGCGCGGCGGAGGATCCCCGCCGTGGTGCACGTCGACCACTCCGCCCGACCCCAGGCCGTGCGGCGCGAGGACAATCCCGCCTACCACGCCCTGCTGTCGTCCTTCGACGCTCAGACGGGTGTCCCCGTCCTGGTCAATACGTCCCTCAACGTCGCGGAGGAGCCCATGGCCTCCTCCGCCGACGACATCCTCTCCACCTACCTCAAGAGCGGGGCGGACGCCGTCGTCATCGGCGACCACCTCGCCGTCCGGGACTGACGTCCCACCGCCTTCCCCCACCTTCCACCGACGATGCCCCCGCCCCTTTCGCCGATCCCGGGAGAACGGTTCGTGCCCCGGCGAGAACTCCCACCGCCCTCCCGGGATCGGCGAAAGGGGCGGGGGTGAGGAGTACCCGACATGACCGCGGCACCGACCGAACCTCCGGAGATCGAACCCGCTGCGGTGGACGCCGGCAGCGCGTTCCGCGTCTGGAACGACGACGAGATGTGGTTCGCCCCACCTCACGGCCAAGCCCGGCCGACCCTGTCCACCCACTGCTGGTGGGAGCTGCCCGCCGATGCGGTCCCGGACCTGCTGTTCGAGGCGGTGCGCCTGGTCGCGTCCCGGCACGACATGCTGACGAGCCGGATCGAACGCCGCGGCGACCGGATCCACTGCCGCCCCGGTGCGGCCGAACCCGAGATCCGGCACCTGCGCACCGGCATCGCCGTCGGGAACGCCGGGGAGGCGGAGACCCTCGGCGAGCTCGACCCGTTCACGGGTCCCATGCTCCGGGCCGTGCTGGACCGGCGTTCCGCCCCCGCGCGCTTCTGCCTCCAGATCAGCCACGCCGTCCTGGACGGCTGGTCGATGGACCTGCTGCTGCGGGAGCTGGCCGAGACCTACGAGCGGCTGGCCGTCGGCGCGCCCGTCGACGCCCGCCCTGCGCCGCAGATGCGTGACTGGGCCGCCGCCCAATGGGACATCCTGAAGGCGACGCGCGACGAACGGCTGGACGGGTGGCGGCGCCTGCTCGAAGCGGGGCCGCTCGCGCCGGCCCCCGTGCCCGGCACCCCGGGCGATCGCTCCGGCACGGTCCGCTGGCGGGCCCCGGAGGGCCTGCCGACCGCGGTGCGGTCCACCGCCCGCCGCCTGCGCTGCTCGCCCACGGTGCTGCTGGTCACCCTGCTCGGCCGCGCTCTGGTGGCCGAGCACGGAGCCGCGGCGGCGGTCCGTGTCCCCTTCGCCAACCGGCACCATCCCGGGGCATTGGACGTCATCGGCAACCTGAGCACCCAGGTTCCCGTCCTGTTCTCCGCCGGCGACGCCCACGCCGACCGGGATCTCGGCGACCTCACGGTGGCGGCGAACCGGCGCATGCTGGACGCGATCGCGTTGCTGCCCCTGTCCTTCGAAGCGGCGCTCGCCGAGCTATGGAGTTCGGCGCAGGCCGCGCGCGCCGACCGGCAGACCCCCTTCTTCGCCCTGGAGGTGGAGGACGGGGCCGACGACGACGAGGACGACCTGGCCGGCGGCGTCCTCACCGACGTGGTCTCGCCCATGGACGAGCAGGACGGCTGCGAGGTCACCGCCGAGTTCGACGAGGACGAGGCGGTGATCACCGCCGGGTGGCGCGGCCTCACTCGGTCGGAGGAGGAGCGCATGCACGCGGTCTTCGGAGAGTTCACCGCACGGCTGGGGGAGCTGGCGACGCCCGCCGCGTGACGGTCCCCACGCGCGGCCTCCCGCGACACGCCGAGGTCAGCGAGGTGGGGGCCGCGCCGCCTTCCACGTGATATCGCGGCCGCGCGCCGGGGCACGGTCATCGGGCAACCTGAGCACTGCCGCGACGTCGTACACTGGTAGTGGCCTACGGCAGCATGCGGCTCCGGAGTACGAGTACCGCCACGTGCCGGTCTTACGTTTTGACCAGGCACAACCGATTCGGTACTCTCTAACTTCGTGCCCGTGAGTCAACGGGTCACACGTGTGTGCTTTTTCGCCGGTCCCGCATGTGGGCGGCGAGGAAGAGTGCCACGTGACACCTCCTCCCACGTGATTCGACCACCAGGTCGGGCGTATCGACATCCGCCATGCTTGGGGTAGAGCGCGACACGCCCGGATGCGGGGGTCGGGGGGAACGGGAAATTCAGCAGGTCAATAGCGATATCGGCTAAGAGAACCGGCGTAGGTCACGAGGAAGACGGAGACGCGGTGCCCACCATCCAGCAGCTGGTCCGTAAGGGCCGACAGGACAAGCTCACAAAGAGCCAGACCCCGGCGCTGAAGGGGAGTCCGCAGCGTCGTGGTGTGTGCACGCGTGTTTACACCACCACGCCCCGAAAGCCGAACTCCGCGCTGCGCAAGGTCGCCCGTGTGAAGTTGAGCAGCGGTATCGAGGTCACTGCCTACATTCCCGGTGTCGGGCACAACCTGCAGGAGCACTCCATCGTGCTCGTGCGCGGTGGCCGTGTGAAGGACCTGCCGGGTGTCCGGTACAAGGTCATCCGCGGTTCGCTGGACACTCAGGGCGTCCGTAACCGCAAGCAAGCGCGTAGCCGTTACGGCGTTAAGAAGGAGAAGTAAGCATGCCGCGCAAGGGCCCGGCGCCGAAGCGCCAGCTGATCACCGACCCCGTCTACGGGTCGCCGCTGGTCACCGCACTCATCAACAAGGTGCTGCTGGACGGCAAGCGCTCCATCGCCCAGGGGATCGTCTACGACGCCCTTGAGGGTGCCCGTGAGAAGACCGGTCAGGACCCGCTCGTGGTGCTGAAGCGTGCTCTGGACAACGTGAAGCCCGCCCTTGAGGTGCGCAGCCGCCGTGTCGGTGGCGCGACCTACCAGGTGCCGGTCGAGGTCCGTGCGTCCCGGAGCACCACGCTCGCTCTCCGCTGGCTCGTCTCCTACGCGCGTCAGCGCCGTGAGAAGACGATGACCGAGCGTCTGATGAACGAGCTGGTCGACGCCAGCAACGGTCTTGGCGCGAGCGTCAAGCGCCGCGAGGACACGCACAAGATGGCGGAGTCGAACAAGGCCTTCGCCCACTACCGCTGGTAATCCCCGCGGCCGAATCGATACGAGAGACCGAGAGAAGACGAGCCACATGGCTACCACTGCTCTTGACCTAGCCAAGGTCCGCAACATCGGGATCATGGCGCACATCGACGCGGGTAAGACCACGACGACCGAGCGGATCCTCTACTACACCGGCGTGACATACAAGGTCGGTGAGGTCCACGATGGCGCCGCCACCATGGACTGGATGAAGGAGGAGCAGGAGCGAGGGATCACGATCACCTCGGCCGCTACCACCACCCACTGGGACGACCACACCATCAACATCATCGACACGCCCGGCCACGTCGACTTCACGGTCGAGGTCGAGCGGTCGCTGCGTGTGCTCGACGGTGCGGTCGCGGTGTTCGACGCCAAGGAAGGCGTCGAGCCGCAGTCCGAGCAGGTCTGGCGGCAGGCCGACCGGTACGGCGTCCCGCGCATCTGTTTCGTCAACAAGATGGACAAGATCGGCGCGGAGTTCCAGCGCTGCGTGGACATGTTCGCCGACCGCCTCGGCGCCAACCCGCTCGCCATCCAGCTGCCGATCGGTGCCGAGTCCGACTTCAAGGGCGTCATCGACCTCGTCCGCATGAAGGCCCTCGTCTGGAACGAGGAAGCCAAGCTGGGCGAGATGTACGACACGGTCGAGATCCCCGAGTCGCACGCCGAGGCCGCCCGTGAGGCGCACGACAAGATGATCGAGACGCTGGCCGAGGCCGACGACGAGATCATGGAGCTCTACCTGGACGGCGTCGAGCCGACCGTGGAGCAGGTCGTGCCCGCCATCCGGCGCGCGACCATCGCCGGTACCGCGATTCCGGTGCTGTGCGGTACCGCCTTCAAGAACAAGGGCGTGCAGCCCCTGCTCGACGCGGTCACCGCCTACCTGCCCTCGCCCCTGGACGTCGAGGCCGTCACCGGCCACGACCCCAAGGACGAGTCCGAGGAGGCCAGCCTCGCCCGCAAGCCGAGCGAGCAGGAGCCCCTGTCCGCTTTGGTCTTCAAGATCATGAGCGACCCGCACCTGGGCAAGCTTTCGTACCTGCGCGTCTACTCCGGTGTCCTGGAGGCCGGCACGCAGGTGCTGAACAGCGTCAAGGGGCGCAAGGAGCGCATCGGCAAGATCTACCGGATGCACTCCAACAAGCGCGAGGAGATCGCGCGCGTCGGTGCCGGTGACATCGTCGCCGTCATGGGCCTGAAGGACACGACCACGGGTGAGACGCTGTGCGACCCCGCGCAGCCGATCGTCCTGGAGTCGATGACCTTCCCCGCCCCGGTCATTCGCGTCGCCGTCGAGCCGAAGACCAAGAGCGACCAGGAGAAGCTGGGCGTCGCGATCCAGCGTCTGGCCGAGGAGGACCCGTCCTTCCAGGTCTCCACGGACGAGGAGACCGGCCAGACCATCATCGCCGGTATGGGCGAGCTGCACCTTGAAGTGCTCGTCAACCGCATGCGCGACGAGTTCAAGGTCGAGGCGAACATCGGTAAGCCGCAGGTGGCCTACCGCGAGACCATTCGCAAGAAGGTCGAGAAGGTCGAATACACCCACAAGAAGCAGACGGGTGGTTCCGGCCAGTTCGGTCGCGTCATCATCGACCTGGAGCCCCTCGCGGCCGATGGCGACGGTGACAGCGGCGGTTACGAGTTCGTCAACAGCATCACCGGTGGCCGCATCCCGCGGGAGTACATCCCGTCCGTGGACGCGGGCTGCCAGGAAGCCGCCGAGTTCGGTGTCCTCGCCGGGTACCCGCTCGTCGGGATCAAGGTCACCCTGCAGGACGGCGCCTACCACGACGTCGACTCCTCCGAACTCGCCTTCAAGGTCGCCGGCTCCATGGCGTTCAAGGAGGCGGCGCGCAAGGCCAAGCCGGTCATTCTCGAACCGGTCATGGCGGTCGAGGTCACGACGCCCGAGGAGTACATGGGCGACGTGATCGGTGACCTGAACAGCCGACGCGGTCAGATCCAGTCGATGGACGAGCGCGCCGGGGTCCGGGTCGTCAAGGCCTTGGTGCCTCTGTCGGAAATGTTCGGCTACGTGGGTGACCTGCGCAGCCGGACCCAGGGTCGAGCCAACTACACGATGGTGTTCGACTCCTACGTCGAGGTCCCGACCAACGTCCAAGAAGAGATCGTTGCGAAGGCGCGCGGCGAATAACCGCGGACACGTAACCAGTCAGCCAGCAACCCTGTACGTCTAGGAGAAATCCAGTGGCGAAGGCCAAGTTCGAGCGGACCAAGCCGCACGTAAACATCGGCACCATCGGTCACATCGACCACGGTAAGACCACGCTTACCGCCGCCATCACCAAGGTCCTGCACGACGCGTACCCGGACCTCAACCCGTTCACGCCGTTCGAGGACATCGACAACGCTCCGGAGGAGCGCGAGCGCGGTATCACCATCTCCGTCGCTCACGTCGAGTACCAGACCGAGGCGCGCCACTACGCCCACGTCGACTGCCCGGGTCACGCGGACTACGTGAAGAACATGATCACCGGTGCCGCGCAGATGGACGGCGCGATCCTCGTCGTCGCCGCCACCGACGGCCCGATGCCGCAGACCAAGGAGCACGTGCTCCTGGCCCGCCAGGTCGGCGTTCCGTACATCGTCGTCGCCCTGAACAAGGCCGACATGGTGGACGACGAGGAGATCTTCGAGCTCGTCGAGCTGGAGATCCGTGAGCTGCTCACCGAGTACGAGTTCCCGGGCGACGACGTCCCGGTCGTCAAGGTCTCCGCGCTCAAGGCGCTGGAGGGTGACTCCGAGTGGGGCAACTCCGTCCTGGAGCTCATGAAGGCCGTGGACGAGAACATCCCCGAGCCGGAGCGTGACACCGACAAGCCGTTCCTGATGCCGATCGAGGACGTCTTCTCGATCACCGGTCGCGGCACCGTCGTCACCGGCCGCATCGAGCGCGGTGTCGTCAACGTCAACGAGACGGTCGACATCGTCGGCATCAAGGAAGAGAAGCAGACGACGACCGTCACGGGCGTCGAGATGTTCCGCAAGCTGCTCGACCAGGGCCAGGCCGGTGACAACGTCGGTCTGCTGCTGCGCGGCATCAAGCGCGAGGACGTCGAGCGCGGCCAGGTCGTCATCAAGCCGGGCACGACCACCCCGCACACGGAGTTCGAGGCGCAGGTCGTCATCCTCTCCAAGGACGAGGGTGGCCGCCACACGCCGTTCTTCAACAACTACCGCCCGCAGTTCTACTTCCGTACCACGGACGTCACCGGCGTCGTCACGCTGCCCGAGGGCACCGAGATGGTCATGCCGGGCGACAACACCGCCATGACCGTCCAGCTGATCCAGCCGGTCGCCATGGAGGACGGTCTGAAGTTCGCCATCCGTGAGGGTGGCCGGACCGTCGGCGCGGGCCGCGTGACCAAGATCATCAAGTAGCAGCAACGCGCAGGGGCGGCACCGTCCGCCCCTGTGTGGCGGCCGGGCCGGATACGGCCCCCAGGGGCCGGCCCGGCCGCCACACCATGAACGACGTCATCGGGCTCTGTAGCGGTGATGCACCTCCAGGGGACAGCCCTGTAGCAGTTTCTCAGGTGAATAGAGCCTCAACGACTAAAGGGCAGCCTCTGCAGGGCACAGGGCCGGTCATCTGGCACCGCGCCTCTACGGACACTAAGCGAAGGACGAAAAGGCCACCATGGCGGGACAGAAGATCCGCATTCGGCTCAAGGCCTATGACCACGAGGTCATCGACAGCTCGGCTCGAAAGATCGTCGAGACCGTGACGCGGACTGGCGCGAGCGTCGCTGGCCCGGTGCCGTTGCCGACGGAAAAGAACGTTTACTGTGTCATCCGCTCGCCGCACAAGTACAAGGACTCGCGCGAGCACTTCGAGATGCGCACGCACAAGCGGCTGATCGACATCATCGACCCGACGCCGAAGACCGTCGACTCGCTCATGCGGCTCGACCTTCCGGCCGGCGTCGACATCGAGATCAAGCTTTAAGGGACGCACAGACATGGCCACCAAGCAGATCAAGGGAGTTCTGGGCGAGAAGCTCGGCATGACCCAGGTCTTCGACGAGTCGGGCAAGATCGTGCCCGTGACCGTTGTGAAGGCCGGTCCGTGCGTCGTGACGCGCGTCCGCACCCCGGAGACCGACGGTTACTCCGCCGTCCAGCTCGGCTTCGGGCAGATCAACCCGCGCAAGGTGAACAAGCCGCTCGGCGACTACCTGCGCAAGCACGAGATCACTCCGCGCCGCCACTACGTCGAGGTCCGCACCTCCGACGCCACCGAGTACCAGCTCGGCCAGGAAGTCACCGCCGACGTCTTCGAGGTCGGCCAGAAGGTCGACGTCACGGGCAAGAGCAAGGGCAAGGGCTTCGCGGGTGTCATGAAGCGCCACGGCTTCGCCGGTCTGAGCGCCTCGCACGGCACCCAGCGCAAGCACCGCTCGCCGGGCTCCATCGGCGGCTGCGCCACGCCGGGCCGCGTGTTCAAGGGCCTGCGGATGGCCGGGCGCATGGGCAACGTGCGCAAGACCGTGCAGAACCTGACCGTGCAGTCGGTGGACGCGGAGAAGGGCCTCATCCTGGTCAAGGGTGCGGTCCCCGGCCCCAACGGCGGGCTGGTGCTCGTCCGTACCGCCGCGAAGGGGGACAACTAGACATGGCGACGATCGAGGTCAAGAACCCCGACGGCGCGGCCGGCCGGAGCGTCGAGCTTCCGGACGCGATCTTCGATCAGCAGGCCAACATCCCGCTGATGCACCAGGTCGTGAACGCGCAGCTGGCCGCCGGGCGTCAGGGCACCCACGCCACCAAGACCCGCGGCGAGGTCCGCGGCGGTGGCAGGAAGCCCTACCGCCAGAAGGGCACCGGCCGGGCCCGCCAGGGCTCCATCCGTGCGCCCCAGTACGCCGGCGGTGGAACGGTCCACGGGCCGCAGCCGCGCGACTACTCCCAGCGGACGCCCAAGAAGATGAAGGCCGCCGCCGTCCGCGGCGCCCTGTCGGACCGGGCGCGCAACGGGCGCGTGCACGTCATCAGCGAATTCGTCGCCGAGGACGTCACCACCAAGCGCACCCAGGCCGCTCTGAAGGCGCTGCGCCAGGTCACCGACTCCGACAAGGTGCTGGTGGTGCTGGCCCGCTCCGACGAGCACAACCGTCTGGCGCTGGGGAACCTGCGCGAGGTCCACATCCTCGACTCCGACCAGGTGAACACCTACGACGTCCTCTACTCCGACGACGTCGTCTTCACCGAGGCCGGCTACGAGGAGTTCCTGGCTCACGCCTCCGGTGCCGCGAAGGCAGCGACGTCTCAGGAGGACGACCAGTGAGGATCCCCGACCCTCGGGACATCATCATCGAGCCGGTGATTTCCGAGAAGAGCTACGGCTTGATGGACCAGAACCAGTACACGTTCGTGGTCAAGCCCGACGCCAACAAGACGCAGATCAAGATCGCGGTCGAGAAGATCTTCGACGTGAAGGTCACCTCCGTGAACACGATCAGCCGTCAGGGCAAGCGGAAGCGCACGCGGTTCGGGTACGGGAAGCGTCCCGACACCAAGCGCGCGATCGTGAGCCTGCGTGAGGGCGACAGGATCGACATCTTCGGCGTCTGATCACGCTCGCCTGACCGCTTCATCTCAAGTAACACGCAAAGGAATGCACGAAGAAGATGGGCATTCGTAAGTACAAGCCGACGACACCGGGTCGTCGCGGTTCCAGCGTGAGCGACTTCGTCGAGATCACGCGCTCGGAGCCGGAGAAGTCCCTTGTGCGTCCGCTGCACTCCAAGGGCGGGCGGAACGGCCACGGCCGTATCACCGCGCGCCACCAGGGCGGCGGGCACAAGCGGGCCTACCGCGTCATCGACTTCCGTCGCCATGACAAGGACGGCGTCCCGGCCAAGGTCGCACACATCGAGTACGACCCGAACCGCACCGCGCGGATCGCTCTGCTCCACTACGTCGACGGCGAGAAGCGCTACATCCTCGCTCCGGCCGGACTCAAGCAGGGTGACAAGGTCGAGAACGGCCCCACCTCGGACATCAAGCCGGGCAACTGCCTCCCGCTGCGCAACATCCCCACGGGTACGTTCGTGCACGCGGTCGAGCTGAAGCCGGGTGGCGGTGCCAAGCTGGGCCGTTCCGCCGGTACCCAGATCCAGCTGCTGGCCAAGGAGGGCGCGTACGCCACGCTGCGTATGCCGTCCGGTGAGATGCGCCAGGTCGAGATCTCCTGCCGCGCCACGGTCGGACAGGTCGGCAACGCCGAGCAGTCCAACATCAACTGGGGCAAGGCCGGCCGCATGCGGTGGAAGGGCAAGCGCCCGACCGTCCGCGGTGTGGTCATGAACCCGATCGACCACCCCCACGGTGGTGGTGAGGGTAAGACCTCCGGTGGCCGCCACCCGGTCAGCCCGTGGGGCAAGAAGGAAGGCCGGACTCGGGCGAAGAACAAGGCCAGCGACCGGCTCATCGTGCGTCGTCGTAGCAAGAAGAAGCGGTAAGGAGCACGTCTGATGCCACGTAGCCTTAAGAAGGGTCCCTTCGTCGACCACCACCTGATCAATAAGGTGGTGGACCAGAACGACAAGGGCACCAAGAACGTCATCAAGACGTGGTCGCGGCGTTCCATGATCGTCCCCGAGATGATCGGGCACACCATCGCCGTCCACGACGGTCGCAAGCACGTTCCGGTGTTCGTGTCCGAGTCGATGGTCGGCCACAAGCTCGGCGAGTTCGCTCCCACGCGCACTTTCCGGAGCCACGTCAAGGAAGACCGCCGCAGCCGTCGCTAGCGGTTGCAGCAGGAGTAAGAGCCATAGATACCCCACAGTGCCGATAGAAGGAAACGCGGCGCGTGGGGGTGATTTCCGTGAGCGAGGGAAAAGCGATGGGAACGAGGGCACAGGCACGGTTCGTCCGTGTGACGCCCCGGAAGGCCCGCCGGGTGGTGGACCTTATTCGCGGGTTGCCCGCTGACGAGGCAGTGGCGGTGCTCAAGTTCGCGCCCCAGGCGGCAAGCGAACCTGTGGGCAAGGTGCTCGCGAGCGCCATCGCCAACGCCGAGCACAACGACAAGCTGGACCGCGAGACGCTGGTCGTCGGGCGCGCCTGGGTGGACGAAGGTCCGACCCTGAAGCGCATCCGGCCGCGGGGCTTCGGCCGCGCCTTCCGGGTCACCAAGCGGACGAGCCACATCACCGTGGTCGTTGAGTCGCGCGACAGCGCCGGCGCCTCGTCGAACAAGACGAAGGAAAGGACCCGATAGTGGGGCAGAAGGTCAACCCGCACGGGTTCCGACTCGGCATCACCACCGACTTCAAGAGCCGCTGGTACGCCGACAAGCTGTACAAGGACTACGTCAAGGAAGACGTGGCCATCCGCCGGATGCTGACCCGCGGCATGGAGCGTGCCGGGATCTCCAAGGTCGAGATCGAGCGCACCCGTGACCGTGTCCGCGTCGACGTCTACACCGCCCGGCCGGGCATCGTCATCGGCCGCCGCGGTTCGGAGGCCGACCGCATCCGCGCCGACCTGGAGAAGCTGACCAAGAAGCAGGTCCAGCTCAACGTCTTCGAGGTCAAGAACCCCGAGACCGACGCTCAGCTCGTCGCTCAGGGTGTCGCGGAGCAGCTGTCGAGCCGAGTCGCGTTCCGCCGTGCCATGCGCAAGGCGATCCAGAGTGCGATGAAGGGCGGCGCCAAGGGCATCCGCATCCAGTGCGGTGGTCGTCTGGGCGGCGCCGAGATGTCGCGGTCGGAGTTCTACCGCGAGGGCCGCGTGCCGCTGCACACGCTGCGCGCCGACATCGACTACGGCTTCTTCGAGGCCCGTACGACGTTCGGTCGCATCGGTGTGAAGGTGTGGATCTACAAGGGCGACGCCCCGGCCACCCGGGCCGAGCGCGAGGCGGCCCAGGCCGCGCAGCGCACGCCGGGCGGCGGCGGTGGTGGCGGCGGCCAGCGCCGTGAGCGTCCGCAGCGTCGTCGTCGTGGCGGTCAGCAGGGCGGCCAGGGCCAGCAGGCCGAGGCCAAGTCCGGCGCGTCCGCCGAGTCGGCCGGTTCGGCCGAGAAGTCCGGGAACGAGGGGAGCTGACCAGTGCTCATTCCCCGTAAGGTCAAGTACCGCAAGCAGCACCACCCGGACCTCAGGGGTCGTGCCAAGGGCGGGACGAAGGTTCACTTCGGTGAGTACGGCATCCAGGCTCTGGAGTCCGCCTACGTCACCAACCGGCAGATCGAGGCCGCTCGTATCGCCATGACGCGCCACATCAAGCGTGGCGGCAAGGTCTGGATCAACATCTTCCCGGACCGTCCGCTCACGAAGAAGCCGGCCGAGACCCGCATGGGTTCCGGTAAGGGCTCCCCCGAGTGGTGGGTGGCCCCGGTGAAGCCCGGGCGCGTGATGTTCGAGCTGTCGGGTGTGCCGGAAGACGTGGCCAAGGAAGCCATGCGTCGGGCGATGCACAAGCTCCCGATGAAGTGCAAGTTCGTGAAGCGCGAAGTGGAGGCGTGATGGCGAAGTCCCTGACCGCCCAGGAGCTGCGCGGCCAGACCAAGGATGACCTGGCCGCGAAGCTCAAGGAGGCGAAGGAAGAGCTGTTCAACCTCCGCTTCCAGGCCGCTACCGGGCAGCTGGACAACCACGGGCGGCTGCGCACCGTGAAGCGTGAGATCGCTCGGATCTACACGGTCATGCGGGAGCACGAGCTCGGCATTGTGCCTCTGGCCGGCGAGTCGGCTGAGAAGACGAAGGAAGCAGCCGAATGAGCGAGAACACCGAGAAGGTGGGGCAGACCGGCTCCGAGCGCAACTACCGCAAGGTGCGCGAGGGCTACGTCGTCAGCGACAAGATGCAGAAGACCGTGGTCGTCGAGGTCGAGGACCGCGTCAAGCACGCGCTGTACGGCAAGATCATCCGCCGCACCACCAAGTACAAGGCCCACGACGAGGCGAACACCTGCGGTGTCGGTGACCGGGTCCGCCTGATGGAGACCCGGCCGCTGTCCGCGACCAAGCGCTGGCGCGTCGTGGAGATCCTGGAGAAGGCCAAGTAAACCCCTGCTGCGGCGGCCGGTTCGTGGAGATCGGCCGCCCCAAGGGGTGAGACCACCTAGCAGCGCGGGTCGGAACCCGCCTGCCAATATCAGGAGCAGACGTGATTCAGCAGGAGTCGCGACTCAAGGTCGCCGACAACACGGGGGCCAAGGAGATCTTGACCATCCGTGTCCTCGGTGGCTCGGGTCGGCGCTACGCGGGCATCGGCGACACCATCGTCGCGACGGTGAAGGACGCCCTTCCCGGCGCCGGCGTGAAGAAGGGCGATGTCGTCAAGGCCGTTATCGTGCGCACCACCAAGGAGCGCCGCCGGCCCGACGGCTCCTACATCCGCTTCGATGAGAACGCCGCCGTCCTCATCAAGGACGGTGGGGACCCGCGAGGCACTCGTATCTTCGGCCCGGTCGGCCGCGAGCTGCGGGACAAGAAGTACATGCGCATCATTTCGCTGGCGCCGGAGGTGCTCTAGGCGATGAAGATCAAATCAGGCGACGAGGTCATCGTCATCGCCGGCAAGGACAAGGGTGCCACCGGGAAGGTCGTCAAGGCGCTTCCCAAGGAGCAGCGTGTCGTCGTCGAGGGCGTCAACCTCATCAAGAAGCACAAGAAGGCGAACCCGGCGGCCGGCCAGCAGGGCGAGGTCGTGACCAAGGAGGCGCCGATCCACGTGAGCAACGTCGCGCTCGTCGAGGACGGCAAGGCCACCCGCGTCGGGTACCGCTTCGAGGACGACGGCACGAAGGTTCGGATCTCCCGCCGTACCGGTAAGGACATCTGATGACGGTCACCAATGAGACGGCGAGCGCCGCTCCGGCGATTCCCCGCCTGAAGGACAAGTACCGCTCGGAGATCGTCCCTGCTCTTCGCGAAGAGTTCGAGATCGCCAACATCATGCAGGTCCCCGGTCTCACCAAGATCGTGGTCAACATGGGTGTCGGCGAGGCCGCTCGCGACGCGAAGCTGATCCAGGGCGCGATCGCCGACCTCACGGCGATCACCGGCCAGAAGCCGAAGATCAACCGTGCGAAGAACTCGATCGCGCAGTTCAAGCTGCGCGAGGGCATGCCGATCGGTGCCAGCGTCACGCTGCGCGGCGACCGGATGTGGGAGTTCCTCGACCGGCTGCTCTCGCTGGCTCTGCCCCGGATCCGGGACTTCCGCGGGCTCTCCCCGAAGCAGTTCGACGGCCGCGGGAACTACACCTTCGGACTGACCGAGCAGGTCATGTTCCACGAGGTCGACCCGGACAAGGTCGACCGCCAGCGTGGGATGGACATCACTGTCGTGACCACGGCGACCAACGACGAAGAGGGACGCAGCCTGCTCAAGCGGCTCGGCTTCCCCTTCAAGGAAGCCTAGGGGGATCTGGGATGGCTAAGAAGGCGCTGATCGCCAAGGCGAACCGGAAGCCGAAGTTCGCTGTTCGCGCGTATACTCGTTGCTCGCGGTGCGGTCGTCCGCGCGCGGTCTTCCGGAAGTTCGGCCTGTGCCGTATCTGCTTCCGCGAGATGGCGCACCGGGGCGAGCTCCCGGGCATCACCAAGTCGAGCTGGTAGTCCCCATCGGGCCGACCCCCCGTGGTCGGCCCGGGGACCCGCCCGGATCACACCGGGCCTCTCAAAACGAAGCGGACGGTAGGACACCGCGTGCGGGCACTGGTCCGAGCGCGGTGGAAGACGCCGCGAAGAACACCGGGTCTGTGCCGACGCCGTCGGAGCGCATGCGTTGTGACGGCGTCGTGGCCGACCGGGGTGACAAGAAATGAACCGACAGGGCACGGTGTCGACCGACGATGTCGGCGGCGCGGTGCCCATGACCACGCTGTAGGTCCTAGAGGAAGCGGCGCGTCCTGCACGGGCGCGGCGCATCAGGCTGCAAGGGACAGTCCTGTCCTTGGGGAAACCGCGGTGAGGAAGGGCCTATCGGCCATGACGATGACCGACCCGATCGCAGACATGCTGACGCGTCTGCGTAACGCGAATTCGGCATACCACGACAGCGTGTCGATGCCGTATTCCAAGATCAAGGCGCACATCGCCGAGATCCTCCAGCAGGAGGGCTACGTCCAGGGCTGGCGTACCGAGGAAGCCCCCGTCGGCCAGAACCTCGTGGTGGAGCTGAAGTACGGCCCCACGCGTGAGCGTTCCATCGCCGGCGTGCGCCGGGTTTCCAAGCCGGGCCTTCGGGTCTACGCGAAGAAGGAGAACCTTCCGCGTGTCCTGGGTGGTCTCGGTGTAGCCATCATTTCGACGTCCGGCGGCCTGATGACCGACAAGCAGGCCAAGAAGCGTGGCGTGGGCGGCGAAGTCCTCGCCTACGTCTGGTAAAGGGAGAGATTTCAGCATGTCGCGTATCGGTCGACTGCCGATCTCGGTCCCGAAGGGCGTCGAAGTCACGATTGACGGGCAAGACGTCAAAGTCAAGGGGCCGAAGGGCGAACTGAGCCACACCGTCGCCGAGCCGATCACCGTCTCTCAGGAAGACGGCACGATCACGGTGGCGCGTCCCGACGACAAGCCCGAGAACCGCTCGCTGCACGGTCTGACCCGTGCGCTGCTCGCGAACCTCATCGAGGGCGTGTCCAAGGGCTTCGCAAAGACGCTGGAGATTCACGGCGTCGGCTACCGCGTCCAGGCCAAGGGCTCCAACCTGGAGTTCTCGCTGGGCTACAGCCACCCCGTCGTGGTCGAGCCGCCGGAGGGCATCTCCTTCCGAGTCGAGAAGCCGACCCTCCTGCATGTCGAGGGCATCGACAAGCAGCTGGTGGGCCAGGTCGCAGCCAACATCCGCAGCCTGCGCAAGCCTGACCCGTACAAGGCCAAGGGCGTGCGGTACCAGGGTGAGTACATCCGCCGCAAGGCCGGAAAGGCTGGTAAGTAAGCATGGGTAAGGCAATCACGCTGACCCGCAAGGGCACGAGCAAGCGTGCGGCTTCCCGTGCGCGGCGCCACCTGCGGATCCGCAAGAAGGTCACGGGTACGGCCGAGCGTCCGCGTCTGGTCGTCACCCGCTCCTCCAAGCACATGGTCGCCCAGATCGTGGACGACACCGTGGGCAACACCCTGGTGTCCGCCTCCACCATGGACGCGACCATCCGTGGCGGCGAGGGCAAGAAGACCGAGAAGTCGCAGAAGGTCGGCGAGCTCCTGGCGCAGCGCGCCAAGGAGGCCGGCATCTCCACGGTCGTCTTCGACCGTGGCGGCAACCAGTACACGGGCAGGATCGCGGCGCTTGCCGAGGGCGCGCGTTCCGGCGGGCTGGAGTTCTAAGGTGATGAACTCGCAGCTCGAAATCAACGACGGGAAGAGGAACCACTGATGGCTGCAGCTCCGCGGCGCGGCGCCGGTGGCGAGCGGCGTGACCGCCGTGACGATCGCCGCGGCGGCGCCGCAGACAAGGGTGTCTCCTACATCGAAAAAGTTGTGACCATCAACCGGGTCGCCAAGGTGGTCAAGGGTGGTCGGCGCTTCAGCTTCACCGCCCTGGTCGTCGTCGGTGACGGCAACGGCATGGTCGGTGTGGGTTACGGCAAGGCGAAGGAAGTTCCGGCCGCCATCGCCAAGGGTGTCGAGGAGGCGAAGAAGAACTTCTTCCGCGTCCCGCGCATCGCCGGCACGATCACGCACCGGGTCCAGGGCGAGGACGCCGCCGGCGTCGTCCTCCTGCGTCCGGCGGCCCCGGGTACCGGTGTCATCGCCGGTGGTCCGGTCCGCGCGGTGCTGGAGTGCGCCGGCATCCACGACATCCTGAGCAAGTCGCTCGGGTCGTCCAACCCGCTGAACATCGTCCACGCCACGGTCGCGGCTCTCAAGGACCTGAGCCGTCCCGAGGAGATCGCGGCCCGCCGCGGTCTACCGATCGAGGACGTCGCTCCGGCCGCCATGCTGCGCGCCCGTGCGGAAGCGAAGGCGGGGGCCTGACGATGGCGAAGATCAAGATCACGCAGGTCCGCTCCAAGATCGGCGGCAAGCGCAAGCAGCACGAAAGCCTGCAGTCGCTGGGTCTCGGTCGGATCGGCAAGTCCGTTATCCGTGAGGACCGTCCCGAGGTTCGTGGGCAGATCAACGTCGTTGCGCACCTCGTCAGTATCGAGGAGGTCAGCGAATGAGTGACTCCGGCGAGCTGCTCAAGCTCCACCACCTCCGTCCGGCTCCGGGCGCCAACAAGGCCAAGACCCGCAAGGGTCGCGGTGAGGCGTCCAAGGGCAAGACGGCCGGTCGTGGTACCAAGGGCACGAAGGCCCGTTCCACCGTCCCCGTCGGCTTCGAGGGTGGCCAGATGCCGCTCATCCGCCGGGTGCCGAAGCTCAAGGGCTTCAGTAACGCCAGGTTCAAGAAGACCTATCAGGTCGTGAACCTGGACAGGCTGAGCGAGCTGTACCCGGAGGGTGGCGAGGTCACCATCGACGGCCTGGTCGCCAAGGGTGCGGTTCGCAAGAACCAGCCCGTCAAGGTGCTGGGGACCGGTGAGATCTCGGTGGCCGTCACGGTGAGCGCGAACGCGTTCTCCACGTCCGCCAAGGAGAAGATCACCGCCGCCGGTGGCAGCGTCACCGAGGTGTAGGGATCACTCCCACGTGCGTGCGAATCGGGCGTCCGCCATCCCACTCCGTTGGGAGCGGCGGGCGCCCTCGCTCGTTTCGCAGGGGGATATCGCACGTCATATGCGGACACATGGGGGGTGCGGAACGATGGGCGGCCGCCGATCGTTAGCATCCCGATCCCGCTCGACCGTGCGATGACTGTTACAGTTCCCTATTGCATTGCCTGCGGTCCATCCCGTCGGAGATCGGCTTCGATGAAGATCGAAATGGCGTGGATCGGCACTGCTCAACCGCTTTATTCGAGGAATTGAAGAGTTCCGGGCAGACGCTCGGGGCTGACGCTCAACGACGATTCAGGATCGGCCGCGATGTCTCGAACCGGTTCCGCCGCCGAAGCCTCGCAGGAGGAGACGTGCTAGGTGCGTTCGTCCGTGCGTTCCGCACGCCTGACCTGCGTAACAAGCTGCTGTTCACACTGTTCATCCTGACCATCTTCCGCCTGGGGTCGGTGCTGCCCGCACCGGGCATCAACTCGGCGGCGATCAGAGACCAGCTTGAGGCCGTCCAGCAGACGGACGCCGCCGGCGTCTACGCGCTCATCAACCTCTTCAGCGGTGGCGCGCTGCTGCAGCTGGCCGTGTTCGCGCTGGGCATCATGCCGTACATCACCGCGAGCATCATCATCAACCTGCTCACGGTGGTCATCCCGCGGCTGGAGACGCTGAAGAAGGAGGGCCAGTCCGGGCAGACGAAGATCACGCAGTACACGCGCTATCTGACGCTCGCCCTGGCGGTCCTGCAGTCCACCAGCATCATCGCCATGGCACGGACCGGGCAGCTCTTCCAGGGGCAGATCCCGGTGCACACCTACATGCCCAACCAGGACCTGCTGACCCTGGTCACCATCGTCTTCGTGATGACCGCCGGCACCGGCGTCATCATGTGGTTCGGCGAGCTGATCACCGAGCGCGGCGTCGGCAACGGCATGTCGCTGCTGATCTTCACCCAGGTGATCGCGACCTTCCCGTCGGCGCTCATGACGATGTTCCAGGAGCAGGAGCAGTGGCTCTTCGCCCTGATCTGCGTCGCGGGCCTGGTGCTGATCACCGGTGTGGTCTTCATCGAGCAGGCGCAGCGCCGCATCCCCGTGCAGTACGCCAAGCGGATGGTCGGGCGGCGGATGTACGGCGGCAGCTCCACCTACATCCCGCTCAAGGTCAACCAGGCGGGCATCATCCCGGTCATCTTCGCCTCCTCGCTGCTGTACCTGCCGCAGCTGGCGATCGGCCTGATGGGCCAGGACTCCGACAGCCGGGTTGTGAGGTTCCTCTCCGACTACTTCGTCACCGGTGCCCACCCGGTCTACATGGCCACGTTCTTCGTCCTCATCGTGGGTTTCGCGTTCTTCTACGTGGCGATCACCTTCAACCCCACTGAAGTCGCCGACAACATGAAGAAGTACGGTGGGTTCATCCCGGGTATCCGGCCGGGGCGTCCGACCGCGGAGTACCTGGACTACGTGCTCACGCGTCTCACGACGCCCGGGTCCTG